>NZ_KI866525.1:441333-442192 GCF_000511135.2 Microbispora sp. ATCC PTA-5024
GGCGGCCCGGGCGGCGTCCGCGGCCTCCCGGATCAGCGCGACCTCGTCGAGCAGCCGGTCGAGCCTGGCGGCCAGCGTGGCGTCCCGGCCGCGCGCCTCGTCCACGATCGCGGCCAGCCGCCGCTCGTCGGCCACGAGACGCTCCCGGCGGGCGCGCACCTCGGCCAGGTCGAGCGCGACCCGGCCGCCGCGGGACGTCAGCTCCTCCAGCTCGGCCGCCAGCCGGCCGCGCTCGGCGACCAGCGACTCCTCCCGCGCCGCCAGGGCCCGAGCCGCCGCGAGACGCCGCTCCGCCCGGACGACCAGCGCCTCCTCCCAGCCGCCGCCATCCCCCGCGTCGCCCACGCTGCCTGAACCGCCCGCGCGGCCTACGCTGCCCCAGTCACCCGCACCACCGGCGCCACCCGCGCCGCCGCAGATACCCGCACCACCCGCGCCACCCGCATCGCCGGCGCCGCCCACACCGTCAGCGCCGCCGCAGATACCCGCACCACCCGCGCCACCCGCATCGCCGGCGCCGCCCACACCGTCCGCGCCGCCCCAGATACCCGCACCACCGGCGCCACCCGCGCCGCCCGCGTCGCCGCAGATGCCCGGACCGTCGCTGTCGGCCGTGCCGTCCATGTGCTCCGACCCTGCCTCGCCATGGTCGCGGCCGGCGTCCGGGCCGTCGGCGAGGGCGCCCGCTTCGGGGCCGGCGCCCCGCAGGGCCGCGGCGAGGCGGGCACGCTCCGCGTCCAGGGCCTCGACGTGGGCGCGGGTCTCGGCGATCCGGCCGGAGGTCTCCAAGGCCCGCTCGCGTGCCGCCTCCAGGTCGGCCGCCAGGCGGCCCGCGTCCGCGGCGAGCGCCGGCTCCTCG
>NZ_KI866525.1:442482-457103 GCF_000511135.2 Microbispora sp. ATCC PTA-5024
CCTGACCGGCGACGCCGTCGAGCCGCGACGACAAGCCGGCGACCCTCGTCTCCGCCTCCTCGCGGGCTCGCTGGGCGGCCTCGAAGGCGGCCTCGGCGGCCTGCTCGTCGTCGGCCGTGGGGGCGCTGTCGGCGGGCTCGGCCGGGGCAGGGTGGTCGACCGAGCCGCACACGGCGCAGGGCCGGCCCTCCGCGAGCCGCGCCGCCAGCTCGGCCGCCATGCCCTCGATCCGGCTCTGCCGGACCGCCTGGAGCCCGTCGCGACGCTCCTGGGCCAGGTCGACGGCCGTCCGGCGGGCCTGCTCCGCCTCCTCCAGCTCGGCCGCCAGCGCGTCGCGCAGCTCGGCGGCCGCCAGCCGCTCCCCCGCGGACCGGCACGCCGCCTCCAGCGCGGGGATCCGGGCCGCGCTGTCCCGCGCGCCTCTCACCCGCTCCTCGGCCGCGGCCAGCAGGGCGGGCAGCTCGGCCTGGGCCGCGAGCGCCTCCGCCTCCGCTACGGCCAGCCGCTCCAGCTCCGCCTGAAGGGCCGCCGCCTGCTCGGCGGCGTCGCGCAGGCGGACGGCTGCCTCGCGTGCGGCCGTCAGGCCGGGGACGGCCGCCGCGGCGAGCCGGGCCTCCTCCAGCCGTTCCTCGGCCCGGCGGCGCTCCTCCGGCAGGACGGCGAGGCGCTCGGCCAGGCGCGCCTCCTGCTCGACCAGACCGGTCAGCGCGGTCGCCGAGGCGTCGAGCTCCTCGCGCATCTCCCGCAGCCGGGACTCCTCGGGGAGGACCTGCCGCACCCGGCCGATCTCGTCGCGCCGCTGCCGCTCAAGCTCCGCCAGCAGCCCGGCCAGCCGTTCGCCCTCCGGCCGCGCCGCGTCGCGCTGGCCGTCCTGGCCGCCGAGGTCGGCGGGGCCACCCGGGCCACCGAGGGCACCGGAGGCATCGGAGGCACCAGAGGCATTGGGGCCGCCTGAAACCCCCGAATCGCCCGCGCCGTCCACACCGGCGCCTGCGACACCCGGCCCGTGTCCTGTCGCCGCGCCGCCATCGTACGGCCATCCGCTCGCCGAGGAGGCGACGTCCGGCCCGGCGACGCCGAGCCCGCGTCCGTACCGCTCGGATCCCGCACCCCCGGCGCCCGCACCGGCGGGGCCCGGGTGCTGGTCGGCGGGGAGGGCACGCTGCGCGGCGTCGGCGGCGAGGCTCCTCGCCTTGGCCGCGGCCTCGGCGCGCTGCTCGGCCTGGCGGATCAGCGGGAGCACGCGATCGGCCCGGACCGCCTCGTCGAGGATCGTCTCCAGGTCGGAGCGTTCGTCGGCGGCGGCGTCGAGCTCCTGACGCCGGGCGAGGGCGGCGGCGTGGCGTCTGCGCCGATCGGCCAGGGCCTGACCGTCGGCGAGGCGGGCGCGGGCGACGAGCAACGCCGTCTGGCTGGCCGCGGACGCCTCGGCGGCCCGGGCGAGCTCTCCCTGCGCGAGGTCGAGCACGGCGTCCGCCCAGTCGGCGGGGTCGGCGGCGTCCTCGGGCAGCGGCAGGCCGCCCCCGGCCGCGCCGCGCATCCGGTCGAGGACGGAGCCGACGCGCTGACCGAGCTCCTGGCGCTCGCGCCCGGTCTGGGTGCGGTGCTCGGCGAGCCACTTCTCCACATCCGTGAAGATCTTCACGGAGAACAGCTTCTCCAGGAGCTTTCGCCGGTCATCGCCGTCGGCGCGCAGAAAACGGGCGAACTCGCCCTGCGGCAGCATCGCCACCTGGCAGAACTGGTCGGCGTTCATGCCCATGAGGTCGCCGATCAGGTGCCCGGCCTCGTCGCTGCGCGTGCTGCGGGCCGTCCAGGCGCCGGTGAACTCCTCCAGCAGGACCTTGGCCTTCTCCTCGACCAGGCCCTCGCCCCTCAGCTTCGGGCGCATCCAGGCGGGCGAGCGGGTGACGCGGAAGCGCCGCTCGCGGATCGTCACCTCCAGGACCACGGACGGCCCCCGGTCGGCGGGCGCGTGGTCGCACCGCAGCGACCGGGCGCTGTCGCGCTGCCCCGGCACCTGGCCGTACAGGGCGTAGCAGACGGCGTCGAGAACCGTGGTCTTGCCGGCGCCGGTCGGGCCGTGGATGAGGAACAGGCCCGCCTCGCCGAGCGCGTCGAAGTCGACCTCCTCGGTGCCGGGGAAGGACCCGAACGCGGTCAGCCGCAGCCGGTGCAACCTCACGTGGCCTCCCTCGCCGCGCTCACACGCCCTCCCTGATCCTGCACGCCTCGACGGCCTGCCTGAGCAGGCGCGTCTCGGCCTCGTCGGCCTCCTCGCCGCGGACCTCGCGGACGAAGTCGACGGCCACGTCGATCTCGGCGCGCCCGGCGATCGGGACGAGGCGCGCCGTCTGCGCCGTCGCGCCCTCGGGCTCGAACGCGAGCGCCAGCGTATGGGGAAAGCGCCCGCGCAACCGCTCCATCGCCTCCCGGGGCCGTATGGGATCGGTGAGCGTCACCTGGAGCCAGTGGTCCTCCACCCCCGCGTGGCGGGGGTCGGACAGCAGGTCGTCGATGCGGCCCCGCAGCCTGCTCACCGGCCGGGGCACGGGCGCGGGGACGAACTCGACGCCGTTCGCGCCGAGGTCGACGAGCCACGACCCCTTGCGCTGGCCGGCCTCGGAGAAGGAGTACGCGATCGGGGACCCCGAATAACGCACGGTCTCGCTCATCGTCTGCCGCCCGTGGAGGTGGCCGAGGGCCGCGTAGTCGACGCCGGAGAACGCGGCGAGCGGCACGTGGGCGACGCCTCCGACGCTGATGTCCCGCTCGCTGTCGCTGGCCTCGCCGCCGGTCACGAACGCGTGGGCCAGCACGACCTTCCGCCGGGCGGGATGGGCTCTGACGCGGTCCATGGCGTACGTCAGGGCGGCGGTGTGGCTGCGCTCGGCGAGCTCCCACGGGCCCTTGACGATCTCGGGCTCGAGGTAGGGGATGCCGAAGAACGCGACGTCGCCGACGACGACGGGCACCCACGCGCGGCCGGGGTCGGTGCGCAGGTGCACCCGCTCCATGAGGTCGGCCCCGAAGCCGAGCCGTACGGCGGAGTCGTGGTTGCCGCTGATGAGCACGGTGTGCACGCCGAGCGCCTTGAGCCGGGCCAGCGCCTCGTTGCACAGTGCGACCGCGTCGACGGGCGGCAGCGCGCGGTCGTAGACGTCGCCGGCGACCACGACGACGTCGACCCGCTCCTCCCGCGCCGTCTCCACGAGGTGGTCGACGAACGCGGCCTGGGCGCTCAGGAGGCTCTCCCGGTGGAACGACCGGCCGAGGTGCCAGTCGGAGCTGTGCAGGACTCGCATGTCGCAGGAAGCTAACAGGTCCCTCCGACAAAAGTGGTCCCAATGATCCCAGTGGCGGTCGCGATCCCGATCGAGTAATGACTTAGCCTGGATTCGGTAAACGGATGAGCCATGGGGGGCGGCCTCATGAACGTCGGCCGGGGCGCTCTCGGCGTGATCGCCGGTGTGCTGATGGTGACCCTTGCCGCGCTCGGCCACCTGCTGTCGCCTCCGGCCTTCGACCCGCCTCCGCTGTCGGCCTCGCCGGCGTTCCGGTCCCTGCCGGCCCAGCCGCCCGCCGAGGTGCGGCACGTCGACGCCTCGGCGCGGTTCCGCACCGAGACGCTGACGGTTCCGGCGCGCGACGAGACGCTCAAGGCCACGGTGCGCACGCCGCTCACGCCGGGCCGGCATCCCGCGATGGTCTTCGTGCAGGGGTCGGGCTCCGGCGACGGGGCGGAGTTCACGCAGCAGGCCGAGTGGCTGGCCAGGGCGGGCATCGCGACCATCGCGTACGACAAGCGCACGGTGGGCTACAACTTCCGCAACCGCGACTTCTCGCTGCTCGCCGACGACGCGTTGCGGATGCTGGACGTGCTGCGGCGGCGGCCCGACGTCGACCCCTCCCGGACGGGCCTGTGGGGGGTGAGCGAGGGCGGCTGGGTCGTCCCCATCGCCGCCGCCGAGGACAAGGACGTCCGGTTCGTCGTCCTCGTCTCCTCGCCCAACGTCTCCCCCATGCGGCAGGTGGCCTGGGCGCTCAACGAGCAGTTGCTGCGGCTCCACGCCCCGACCGGCGTGCGCGACCTGCTGACCCGGGCCATGGGCGGCGTGGGCTTCGACTTCCTGCGGTACGACGGGGGCCCGGCGCTGCGCGGGATCACCCAGCCTGTGCTCGCGCTGTACGGGACGATGGACCCGAGCATCCCGTTCGTCGAGAGCACCGAGACCCTGACCGGCGCGCTCGACAAGGGCGGCAACCCCGACTACACGATCCGGTTCCTCGCCGGCGCCAACCACGCCATGCGCCTGAACGGCGGGGCGTTCGCGCCCGGCTACCTGCCGACGCTGGCCAACTGGATCGGGGGCCTGCCGGGCACCGCCGCCCCGTCCCTGCACCTGGCGGGCGAGACGCCGGTGCAGCGGTTCGAGGCTGCCGACGTGCCCGCCGCGCCGTGGTGGGGCGAGAGCACGTTCCTGTGGCTGACGCTCTGCCTGGCCGCGGTCGGCTACGTGGCGGCGCCGGTGACCGAGATGGTCGTCCGCCTGCGCGGGCGCGACCTGCGGCTGCAGACGAACGCCCACCTGTGGCCCGCGATCCGGCGGCGGCTGCGCCGTATGGCGTGGACGGGCCTCGGCGAGTTCGCCGCCGTGATGGCCTTCATCACGCTGATCGTGCTGTTCTCGGTCAACCAGGCCGGCGCGTGGCCCGCCGTACAGGCCGGGTGGCTCGTCGTGCGGATGCTCGCGGTCGTGATGCTCGTGCAGGAGGTGACGACCGTGGCGGCCGTGCTGGCCGGGCTGCGGGACGGGTGGCAGCCCAGCCGCTGGGAGAAGACCGTGCTCACCGGCGTCCTCGGCGGGACCGGGCTGCTGCTGGTGACCGCCGCCTACTACGGCCTGTTCGGCATCCCCTGGTGACGCCGTCCCGGCCGCGCGCCCCGGGGACGGAGAACGCTGCGGCGGCGTGATCCGGCGCACGCCGGGCGCACGCTGCCCCGCTACGGCGATCGGCGGGTCAAATGCCGGTATGGACTCCCCCCGGTCCCTCCGGTGCGCGGCCCCGATGGGCGGCCGCCCTCTTCAATTGCGACATGGTGACCGTGTCGACGAGAAGGGCGGCCGCCCTGCTCGGCTGGGTGGGGCTGTCCGTGGTGCTGCCGGGCGCCGCGCACCTGCGGGCGGGATGGCGGCGCACCGGGCTCGTCCTGATGGGCTCGTACCTGACCGTCCTCGTCTGCCTGGTCGCGGTGTCCGCGGGGGCCGACGCCGGCCTCGCGGGACGCGTGCTCGGCTGGCTGACCCAGCTCGCCGTGGCCGCCCTGGCCTGTGCCCTGGCCTGGTTCTGCCTGGTCGTCCACTCGTACGCGGTGCTGCGTCCGGGGAGGCTGCCGCGGATCGGCCAGGTGCTCACGGGCGCCGTCGCGGGCGTCCTGGCCGTCGCCGTGGCGACGCCGTTCGCGTTCGCGGCGCAGTACCTCGCCGTCTCCCAGCGCACCCTCGACACGGTCTTCGCGGGGCGGGACCCCGCCGCCGGCGGGACGGGGGACCCCTGGGACGGACGCGACCGCGTCAACGTGCTGCTGCTCGGCGGCGACTCGGGCGCCGACCGGGTCGGGATGCGCACCGACAGCATCAACGTCGCCAGCGTCGACGTCCACACCGGGCGCACCGTGCTGCTCGGGCTGCCCCGCAACCTGGAGCACGTGCCGTTCCCGCCGGGCAGCCCGATGGCCCTGCGCTTCCCGTACGGGTTCACGCTGCCGGAGTACAAGCCCGGCTGGCGGGAGGACCTGCTGTTCTCCGTCTGGCAGTACGCCGAGGACCACCCCGAGCTGTTCGGCGGACGCGAGCACATGGGCGCCGAGACCCTCAAGGAGACGATCGGCTACATCCTGGGCATGCGGATCGACTGGTACGCGCTGGTCAACATCGGGGGCTTCGCCAAGATCGTCGACGCGCTGGGCGGGCTGGTCCTCACGGTCGACCGGAACATCGTGTACGGCAAGTACGACGAGGGCGTCGTGCCCGCGGGCACCCGCAGGCTGACCGGAGCCGAAGCGCTCTGGTACGCCCGCTCCCGCACCTACAGCGACGACTTCTCCCGCATGCGGCGGCAGCGCTGCGTGCTCGGGGCGCTCGTCCGGCAGGCCGACCCCGGGACCGTCCTGAGCCGATTCACGCAGCTCGCCGCCGCGACCCGGACCATCGTGCACACCGACATCCCCCGCCCGATGCTGGAGGCCCTGGTGCCGCTCGCGGCCAAGGTCAAGCAGGCGGGGGTGACGAGCCTCCAGTTCATCCCGCCGGTGATCAACACGGCGTACCCCGACTGGGACCGCATCCGCCTGCTGACCGCCCGGGCCATCCGGCAGTCGGAACGGCCCGGCCAGCGGCGGCGCCACCTCGACCCGGGCACCGAGCAGGCCGAGCCGACCGCCACCCCGGTGGACGAGGGCTGCGGCGCGGTCTGACGCGCCTCTCAAGGCCCGGCGCGCGTCGGCACGGTCCGGGGCCGTCGAGACATGGTTTCGGAGGACGTGTTTGACGCGGTCGAGGGTCAGACGCGGAAGGACTCGCGGGCCAGGCGGCGCACCCGCGTCTCGTCGACCGTGTGGCCGAGGCCCGGCTGGGTGAGCGGCACGGCGACCACGCCCCCCGAGGCGTCCACGGGCGGGAGGACGACCTGGGCGCTGCGGGGCGGCTCGGCCACGTCGCTCGGCAGCGTGCATCCCGGCAGGCTCGCCACGGCCACCGTGGCGGCCCTGGCCAGGCCCGCGCCGAGGCCTCCGGCGCAGACGATGTCCCAGCCCGCGTCCACGGCCCGGTCGTGGGCCCGGCGCACCTCGCCGAGCGAGCCGAACACGGCCGGGCGCAGCAGCAGGGCGCGGCCCGCCTTGAGGCCGACCGCCTCGTCGAGCTCGCCGACCGTGCCGACCTCCACGGCGACGGCGGCCGAGACCCGGTCCTGCAGGTCGGCGCTGGTCAGCAGGTCCTTGAACGGGCGCTCGATGGCCACGACGCCGTACGCGTCCAGGGCCTCGAGCTGGTCGATGTCCGTGTAGGCGCCGCGCCCGTCCACGGCGATGACCAGGCCGGGGTAGGCGGCCCGGACGGCCCGCAGCGGCTCGACGTCCCACCCGGGGTGCACGTCGAGCGTGACGTGGCCGTACCCCGCGCAGACGTGCCGGTTCACCCGGGCGACCATGCTCTCCAGCGAGCGGTCGGCGCTCAGCCGGACCGTGGCGATCAGCGACGTGCGGGTCCCGCCGAGGGCGTGGGAGAGCGGGACGCCGTTCATCCGGCCCCACAGGTCCCAGCAGGCCATGTCGCCCGCGGCGCCGCCGGGGATCTCCCCCAGCTCGGACGGGTGCTCCCAGTCGACGCCCACCAGGGCGGGCAGCTCGCCCTCCAGCGGCTCCCCGTGTCCCGGCCCGACGACCTCGCCCCAGCCCACCATGCCGCCGTAGTCAGTGATCTTGACCAGGACGGTCTCCGGACGCCTGCCGTACGGCAGGGTCATCCTGAAGACCTCGAGCTCCCGGACGCGCGGCAATGGATCCCCCTCGTGGCTAGACCTCCATGGTGCCCGGTGCCCGGCGATGCTCAAAACGCCCGGCGGCGACCGTGCCGGTCACGGCTATGAGGACGAGGAGGCCGAAACAGGTCAGATAGACCACGGGGGTGCCGCCGAAGGCGGCGTACAGCGCGCCCGTCAGCGCGACCGCCACGATGGAGAACACCGAGTCGCCGATGCTCAGCGAGGCGCTGTTCCTGCCCTCCTCGCCGGGGGCCGACAGCTCCAGGACCAGCACCGACAGCGTCGGGAAGACCATCCCGATGCCGAGGCCGGCCACCATCCATCCCCCGAACGCCACGAGGACCGGCACCTGGTGGAACACGGTCGTCGCGGTGACCGCGATGCCCGCTGCGATCAGCGCGGTGCCGAGGCGCAGGGTGAGCACGCGGGCGTCGGGGCGGCGCCCCTGGATCCAGGAGCCGAGCGACCACGCGATCGCGCCGCCGGTGAGCGCGAGGCCCGACTGCGCCGTGGTGAGGCCGCGCTGCTGGGTGAGTGTCAGCGGCACGAACACCTCGGCGGCGAAGAACGCCCCCGCCGCCAGGCCGCGCAGGGCCACCACGGCGGGCAGCCCGCGCGCGATCCGGAGCGCGCCGCCTGGCAGCAGCCTCGGCAGCGCCAGCGCGAGCACGGCCAGCCCGGTGACCACGAGGGGAAGCCCGGTCGCCGGAGTGCCACTGCCGTACTGGAGCAGGGCGGCGCCGACGGCGGCCAGCGCGCCCCAGGCGAGGCGGGGCAGGAATGCCCTGCCCATGCCCTCCCGGGACGGCGACCCGCCCGAGGGCATGCCGCGCCACATGATCAGGGCCGCCGGCGCGGCGAGGACGGCGACGCCGAGGAAGATCAGCCGCCAGGTCCACCGCTCGGCCACGATCCCGGTGATCGCCGGGCCGACGACGGACGGCAGCACCCACGCGGCCGCCAGCAGGGAGAACACCCGAGGGTGCATCGCCGCCGGGTAGACCTGGGCGACCAGGACGTACAGGGCGACGTTGAACAGGCCGCCGCCGAGGCCCTGGAGGAACCGGCCCGCCAGGAACACCTCCATCGTCGGCGCGAGCCCGGACACGGCCAGCCCGGCGATGAAGCCGCCGACCCCCGTCCACAGGGACGCGGCCGGGCCCCGCGCGTCGCTCCAGCGGCCGCCGACGACGGTGGCGATCACGTTGGCCGCCAGGCCGCCGCTGAAGGCGAGGCCGTACAGGTGGTATCCGTGCAGCTCCCGGCCGACGAGGGGCATGGCCGTGGCCACCGCCAGGTACTCGAACGCGACGAGCATGACGAAGGCGACGATGCCGACGCTCATGGCGCGGTACCGGCTGGCGAAGACCGGAGGAGCGGTCACTACCGAAGTCACGTTTCGGACCTTACGGATCAGGACCCGCGCGAGGCCATCGGAATTTGGTCGTAGGACCTCCGTTCGATCGCCGCCGCCATCAGGTCGGGGAACGCGTCCGGCGTGCAGGCGAACGCCGGGACGCCCATCGCCGCCAGCGCAGCGGCGTTGTCGTGGTCGTACTGCGGCGTCCCCTCGTCGGACAGGGCCAGCAGCACGATCACCTGGACGCCCGCCGCCGTCATCGCCGCGACCCGGCGCAGCATCTCCTCCCGCACGCCCCCCTCGTACAGGTCGCTGATGAGCAGGAAGATCGTGTCGGCCGGCCGCGTGATCAGGCCCTGGCAGTACGCGATCGCCCGGTTGATGTCGGTCCCGCCGCCGAGCTGGGTGCCGAACAGCACGTCCACCGGGTCGGTCAGCTGCTCGGTGAGGTCGACGACGGCCGTGTCGAAGACGACGAGCGAGGTCCGCAGCGAGCGCATGGACGCGAGCACCGCCCCGAACACGCTCGAATAGACGACGGAGGCCGCCATCGAGCCGCTCTGGTCGACGCAGAGCACCACCTCGCGCTGCACGGCCTGCCGCCGCCGTCCGTAGCCGACGAGCCGGGAAGGCACGAGCGTTCCGCGATCGGGCAGGTAGTTCTTGAGGTTGGCGCGGATCGTGCGGTGCCAGTCGATGTCGGCCGGCCGCCGGGGCCGGTGCGTCCTGGCCGACCGGTCGAGCGCGCCCGTCACGGCCGCCCGGGTGCGCCGGGCGAGCCGCGCCTCCAGTTGGGCGACGACCCTGCGGACCACGGCCCGCGCGGACTCGCGGGCACGATCGGGCATGAGGCGGTTCAGCGACAGCAGCGTGCCCACGAGGTGGACGTCGGGCTCGACGGCCTCCAGCATCTCCGGTTCGAGCAGCAGCCGGGTCAGGTCGAGCCGTTCGATGGCGTCCTGCTGCATGACCTGGACGACGGTCGAGGGGAAGAACTCCCGGATGTCCCCCAGCCACCGGGCCACCCTCGGGGCCGACCCGCCGAGCCCGGCGCCGCGCTCGCCCCCGCCGTCGTACAGGGCGGCGAGCGCCGCGTCCATCCGCGCGTCGGCCCCCTCCAGCCCGCCCGCGGCGGCACCGCCGAGCACCAGCCGCCACCGCCGGGCCCTCTCGTCACGCTCCGGCTCGCCCATCACGCCCTCCTCCGTCGCCGCCCGTTGTCCACGCGCGTCCGCCCGTGCCCGTCGTCATGCCTTCCCCAGGATCTCGAGGACCGTCCGCACGGCGCCCGCGGCCAGGTCGTCGTCGTACGCGGCGGCCTCCGGGTCCGGCGCGACCGGGCCGGACCGGACGCGGTCGCCGATCATGCGCCTCTCGGGCGGCGCGAAGGCCCCGAACGTCCGCCGCAGCAGGGGCAGCACGTCGACGAACGCCTCCGGCGAGAGGCCGGTGAGCCACCCGTCCACCGTGGCCAGCAGCCGGGCGTCGTGCACGAGCAGCAGGCCGCCGCCCGACAGGAAGCCCTCCATCCACGACGCCACCCGCGCGGGCGGGTTGCCCGACGACATCGCCCGCGCCATCCGCGTGGCCACGTCGTCGCCCTCCGGGAGCGCGCCGGCGTCGAACAGGATCCGCACGACGCGGCCTTCGACGAGGCCCGGCAGGCCGGCCCGGCCCGCGATCCCCGTCAGGGTCGGCAGCCATCGGTCGGTCTCCATGAGCGCCACAGCGCCGTGGACCCCGTCGATCAGCGCGAGCATCTCCCGCGCCGAGTCGTCGTCGAGCCCGGTCAGGGCCGGGGACAGTCCCGCGCAGATCCGGGCGAGCAGCGACTCGGCGATCGGGCCCAGCCCCTCGGTGCCGCGAACGTCGCCGTACCGGTGGGCCCGCACGAGCGCGGGCAGCGCCGCCATCAGGTGGCGCACCTCGCTGTCGAGCGCGGCCCTGTCCTCGATGGCCCGCAGGACCCGGGGCAGCGCGTCGGGCAGGTGCGCGAGCAGGCAGCGCTCGACCAGCGCGGTGAGGTCACTCAGGTGGGGCGAGGCCGACAGGTCGCGGGCGCGTGCCGACGCCGCGCCCTCGACCGTGGTCCCCCAGGCGGCCGCCTCGATCAGCGCCACGTCGAACTCGGGACGCCACTCCAGCGTCCACGACTCCCGGAACGTGCCCTTGCCCCGCGCCTGCCGGGTCGTCCCCCACGGGACGCCGAGCATGCCGAGGCGGTGCAGCAGGCGGCTCCGTTCGAGGTCGAGGGGCTTGCGCAGGTCGAGGTCGTGCTCGCGGGACAGCGCCTCGGGCTTGAGCCGCACCCGCCGCTGCTCCTCCCTGAGATGCCGCTGCAGCGGGACCATGGGCGTCGAGTCGGGCACGTGCCCGAGCCGCTCGCCCACCACCATCCGGCGCCCGATCAGCTCCACGGCCAGGTCGTCGCCCTCGCACAGCACGGCCCTGGCCGCCTCGGTGACCTCCGAGAGACCGGCGAGCGGCCGGCCGCGCAGCGCGGCGAGGCTGACGGCCAGCCGCACCGCCTCGATGACGTGGGCGGACGAGACCGGCAGACCCTCCTCCCGCAGAACGTGCGCGGCCCGGGTCAGCCACCGTTCGATCGGGCGGCGCGGGCTGGCGAACAGGTGGTCGTACCAGCCCGGGGAGGCGACGCCCGCGCCGTAGCCGCCGGCGGCGGCCAGCCTCCCGTGCGTCCACGGCACCCAGGTCATCGCGACCTTCACCTTGGGCAGGCCGCGCAGCAGCCGCTCGTCCCGCGCTGCGGGCGGCAGCTCGGTGAGCGCCGGCAGGTGCCAGGCGCCGCAGACCACGGCGACGTTCCGGTGGCCGTCCCGCACGGCCTTCCTCAGGACGGAGCGCATGTACGCCTCGCGGAGCGCCTCGGTGCCCTCCGGCTCGTGGCCCTCGCGCACGGCCGTCATCGCCTCGGCGACGACGTCGAGCGTGCCGGCCTCCCCACGGTGCTCGACCAGGTCCTCCCACCACCGCTCCGGGTCGTCGTACCCCGCGGCCTCCGCGAGCTCGCCGATGGGGTCGCGGAGGACGGGGTCGGCGTCGAGCGCGAGAGTGTGGGCGGCGGGCAGGTCGCAGAAGCGGACCTCGACCCCGGCCTCCGCCGCGTACGCGATCGCCTGCCATTCCGGGGAGAAGACGGCGAACGGCCAGAAGGCGGCCTTCGACGGGTCTCCCGGCACGTGGGCGAGGAGTGCGACCGGCGGCCGCATCTCGGGGTCGGCGGCCAGCGGCACGAGGGCGTCCGCCTCCGGCGGCCCCTCGATGAGCACGACGTCCGGCCGCAGCCGTTCGAGCTCGGCACGGACCGCCCGGGCCGAGCCCGGACCGTGGTGGCGCACGCCCAGGACCGCGATCGCGGGCTCCGCGCCGCCCGTCCGCCCCGTCCCCGCGACGCCCCGCACCCGTCCGCCGCCCACCGCGTCGACGGCATCAGCGGAGGTGGCGGCGTCCGTCCCAGCCGGTGCGCCGGATCGGTCGGGGACGGCGGCGTCAGCTCGCATCGCGGCAGGCCCGGTAGAAGTCGCGCCAGTCCTCCCGGTCGCGGACGACGGTCTCCAGGTACTCCTGCCAGACCACCCGGTCGGACACCGGGTCCTGCACGACGGCGCCGAGGATGCCGCCCGCGACGTCGGCCGGCCGCAGCACGCCGTCCCCGAAGTGCGTGGCGAGCACGACGCCGCTGGTCACCACCGAGATCGCCTCGGCGGTGCTGAGCGTGCCACTCGGCGACTTGACCTTGGTCCGGCCGTCGGCGGTGACGCCGGAGCGCAGCTCCCTGAAGACGGTCACCACCCGGCGGATCTCCTCCAGCCCCGCGACGGCGTCGGGGAGCTCGAGCGACCGGCCGAGCTGGGCCACCCGGCGGGCGACGATCTCGACCTCCTCCTCGGCGCTGGCCGGGACCGGCAGGACGACGGTGTTGAAGCGCCGGCGCAGCGCGCTCGACAGGTCGTTGACGCCGCGGTCGCGGTCGTTGGCCGTCGCGATGACGTTGAACCCCTTGGCCGCCTGGACCTCCTCGCCAAGCTCGGGAATCGGCAGCGTCTTCTCCGACAACACGGTGATGAGCGCGTCCTGCACGTCGGACGGCATCCGGGTCAGCTCCTCCACCCGGGCCAGCCGTCCCTCGGCCATGGCGCGCATCACCGGACTGGGGGTCAGCGCCTCCCGGGAAGGGCCCTCCGCGAGGAGGCGGGCGTAGTTCCACCCGTAGCGGACGGCTTCCTCCGCCGTGCCGGCCGTGCCCTGGACGAGGAGGGTCGAGTCGCCGCTGACGGCCGCCGCGAGGTGCTCCGACAGCCAGGTCTTGGCGGTCCCCGGCACACCGAGCAGGAGCAGGGCCCGGTCGGTGGCGAGCGTCGCCACCGCCACCTCGACGACGCGCCGCGGGCCGATGTACTTGGGGGTGATCTGGCCGCCGTCACCGAGGACGTACGTGGTCACCGCCCAGGGCGACAGGCGCCAGCCGGGCGGGCGCGGCCGGTCGTCGGTCTTGGCCAGGATCGCCAGCTCGTCCGCGTACTGGTCTTCCGCGTGCGGGCGCAGAACGGTGGTCACGAAAGCTCCTTCGTCATGTCGAAGCGGAACCGCAGGATCGCGGCCAGCTCGGGGACCTCGTGGGCGTGGGCGTGCACAGCGGGGTCGAGCCGCTCCCCGGCCAGCCGGATCAGCTCCCCGGCGTTCCACGGCTGCGTCTCGGCCGTATCCACGATCTTCTTCAGCACGGCCTTGGTCAGCTGAGGCCCCCAGGGCCGGGCCACGCCGCCCAGCATCATGATCATCTGGCCGTCGACCTGCTGCCCGCGCACCAGCTCCGCGGCACGGTTCGACTGCTCGTCGGGCGGCAGGACGGCCAGCAGGTCGGTGAGCGGCTCGGCCTCGAACAGGGCCCGGGCCCACTCGGCGTCGCGCTGGAGGATGGCCGCCCTGGTCCAGCCCATCCTGACCTCACGCGCCCAGTCACCGAGCGGGAGCCGAACGACCGCGGCGGGGGCGAGGCCGACGTGGGTCCTCCAGAAGGACAGCGGGGTGTGCGCAACCACCTGCTGGAGCCACCACCCGCGCTGCGCCATCCCCGCCGGCGGCCGGGCCCGGACGCCGTCGCGCTCCATTGTGCTGTCGCACGCCTTCGGCGGCTCGGCGCGCAGGCCCCGCCCTTCCGGCCGTACGAGGCGGCCGGCCCGCTCGGACATGCGCCGTCCGAGACGCGAGCCGGGGAGCCGGGTGAGCAGGTCGGCGGCGGCCTGCCTCACCTCCCGGCGGCGGTCGTCGAGCGCCGCCTCCAGGAACGGCTCGTCGTCCATCGTCAGTCCAGAGGCGAGGATGGCCACGAACGCGGCGCGGTCCTCGGGCGTCTCGGCGGGCCAGCCGCGTCCGAGCAGTTCCCTGGCGGCGCCGGGGTCCCGCTCGCGCAGCGCGGCCAGGAACGCCCGGCGGTCGCCGCTCGTGCCGAACTCCCACACCTCCGCGGGCGGCACGTGGGCCGCCTCCTCCAGCAGGTAGGCCCACGCGTCGTTGAGCCCGGCCAGCCACCGGCCGCGGGCGCCGGTCACAGCCGCGAGGTGGGACCTGACGGATCGGTCGCGGGCGCCGAGGTCGAGCAGCCCGGGGATGAGCCGTGCCGGGACCCGGACGCGGCGCGAGGCCGCGACCTCCAGCCATTCCGGCAGCAGCCGGGCCTGCTCCCCCGCCAGCA
>NZ_KI866525.1:457607-472400 GCF_000511135.2 Microbispora sp. ATCC PTA-5024
CGCCCCGAGCGCGCCGGCGGCGGCCGGGGGCGCCGATCCCTGCTGTGAGGTCGTCATAACCGCACCACCTGGCCCTCGTCGTCCCATGTCGCGAGCGGCCGCAGCCCTCGCGGCGTCCATTCGGCCGCCACCGTCAGCGGGTGGCCGCCGGAGACGGCCATCAGCCGCCAGGGGGCCCCGGCAGAGGGGTGCAGCGGCAGCAGGTCGCCCTCGTCGCCCACGAAGCCCTCGGCGGACGGGACGACGTCGGCCAGCACCACCGGCCAGGAGTCGGCCCACGGGTCGCCCGCGAGCACTTCGGCGATCAGCGCCGGTATCCCGGCGACCTTGGTCCCTGGCGGCGGCCCGGCCGCCACCCGCCCGTACCGCTCCGCCACGAGGGCCCGCAGCGGGGACGACCCGGGGTAGAACGTGAGGTCGGCGTCGATCGTCGTGCCGGGGACGAGCGAGGCGTCGAGCGCCTGCCCGACCGGCGCGAACGACAGGACCAGCGCCATCCGGCCGGTCGCCCGCCCGGCGAGCCAGACCCTGCGGGCGACGAGGCGGTCCTGCTCCTCGTCACGGCTTCCGACGACGTCCCAGTGGTCGCGGACGGGCGGCGACGCCAGCACGCTCTCCCGGGACACCGGGAACCCGACGCGGGAGCGCACCGTGTCCCGCAGCCCACCGGGCAGCGCCTCCGCGCGGCGGTGCGCCACGGCGAGCAGGTGGAGCAGCGCGTACTCCTGCAGGAGCAGCCCCGGCCACTCCTCCCGCGCGAGCACCCGTGACAGGCGGGCGACGACGCCGGCCGCGCCGGGCGCCTGTGCGTCGACGAGCCGCCGGGCCAGGCCGTCCCACTCCGCGAGCCCCGTCTGAAGGGTCTGCGCGACGCCCTGGGCGATCTGGTCGCGCAGCCACCGCTCCAGCTCCGACAGCCCGGCCGCGACCCTGCTCTCACGCTGCTCGGCCGCGCCCCGTCTCGCCGCGCCGCCGCCCCGGGCCTCGCGCGCACCCGGCGTGGACGGCCCGACGGCCTCCGCCGTCTCCGCGGCGTCCGTGGATGCCCCGGGGTCCGGGGGCGCGGGCTTCTTCTCCGCCCGGGCGCGGCGCTGGTCCAGCCACTCGGCGACCCACGCGGCGGGCTCGTCCGCCGGGGGGACGCCGTCCGCCGACCACAGGAGCAGCAGCCCGAGCGCGTGCTTGCACGGGAACTTGCGGCTGGGGCAGCTGCACCGGTAGGCGGGCTCGCCCAGGTCGACGCAGGCCCGGTACGGCGTGGCCCCGCTGCCCTTGCACTCCCCCCAGACGACGCCCGGAAGGGCGCCCGCGCCCGACCACTTCCCGGGCGCGCTCACACCGGCGGCCGCCTGCTGCGACGCCGCGTCGGGCGCCAGCGCGAGGACCTGGTCCCGGCTCCACCGTTCGATCACGCTCCGCACACTAGCCAGGCGCTCCGACAAAACCGTTTCCCCCAGGTCGGCGCCATGACGAGCGGTATTGTCGGTGCCTGCTGACATGCTTGTCCCATGACTGAGATCCCCTCCGACAACTACTCCCCGCAATGGCAGGGCGGCTCCCGGCTGGAGCTTCCGCTCGTCGGCGACGAGCGTGAGATCCTCACCGCCTTCCTCGACTGGCACAGAGAGACGTTCGCCGGCAAGTGCGCGGGAGTCCAGCCGGAGCGGCTGTCCGACAAGAGCGTGCCCCCGTCGGGCCTGAGCCTGCACGGTTTGGTCCGCCATCTGGCGGGTGTGGAGCGGTGGTGGTTCCGCATCCAGTTCGCGGGAGAGGACCTGCCCCTCCTCTATTACTCCGACGACGATCCCGACCAGGACTTCGACGACCTCGGGGGCGACGTCGACGAGGCCTTCGCCGTGTGGCGGGCCGAGTGCGAAAGGTCACGGGAGATCGTCGCCGCGACGCCGTCCCTCGACGCCACGGGGATCCAGCGGGCGACCGGACGGCCTATCTCCCTGCGGCGCATCCTCGTCGCCATGATCGCCGAGTACGCCCGGCACAACGGCCACGCCGACCTCCTCCGCGAGCGCGTCGACGGGAAGACGGGCCAGTGACGGAGGGTCTCGGGGGCGCGGGAAAGCCGGGAGGCCGTATCGGTGCCGCGTGACATACTCACCAGCGTGATGGCGCGAAGCGCGCAGAAGGTGCTGATCGGGCGGTCTGGTGAGCTCGACCAGTTGCTGGGCGTGCTCGACGCCGCGGCCGGCGGCCTCGCCGGTGTGGCGCTGGTCGGCGGCGACGCGGGGATCGGCAAGACCCGCCTCGTGGGCGAGCTGTGCGACCTCGCCCAGAGGCGGGGGATCGTCACGCTGATCGGCCAGTGCGCGGAGCTGGGCGACGCTTTGCCGTACCTGCCGCTCGCGGACGCCCTGCGCGGCGCGGCGGCCGATCCGGGCAATCCGGTCGGCCGGGCGGTCGAGGCGCGGCCTGTGCTCCAGCGCCTGCTGCCCGGGGGCGACCCCGGGCACGCAGACGCGACGGCGGGCGCCCTCGCGCAGCAGCGGCTGTTCGGCACGGTGCTCGACATGCTCGCCGAGGTCGCCGCCGACCGTCCGGTGCTGTTCGTGTTCGAGGACCTGCACTGGGCCGACCGCTCCACCCGCGACCTGCTCGTCTTCCTCACGCGCATGCTGCAGCGGGAGCGGGTCTGCCTGGTCGGCACCTACCGCACCGACGACCTCCACCGGCGCCACCCGTTACGCCAGGTCCTGGCGGAGCTGCAGCGGCTGCCGCTGGTCACCGGCATCGAGCTGCGGCCACTGGGCGACGACGAGATGACGGAGTACCTGTCCGTCCTCAGCGACACCTTCGCGACCGAGGAGACCGACGGGATCGCGGTCGGCGGGCTGGTCGAGCGGGCGGGCGGCAACCCGTTCTTCGCCGAGGAGCTCCTGGCCGCCGCCGAGGACCACACGCGACTGCCCGGCACGCTCGCCGACCTGCTGCTCGCCCGGGTCGAGACGCTCTCCGACACGGCCCGCCAGGTGCTCAGGGTGGCCGCCGTAGCGGGCCGCCGGGTCGACCACGACCTGCTGCGCGCCGCAAGCGGTCTGGCCGACCTCCCTCTGGAGGAGGCGCTGCGCGAGATCGTCTCGCGCCGCCTGCTCACGACGGGCCGCGACGGCTACGCCTTCCGCCACGCGCTGCTGCAGGAGGCTGTCTACGACGACCTGCTGCCCGGAGAGCGCACCCGCCTGCACACCGCGTTCGCCGAGCTGCTCGCGGCCGAGGGCGGCTCGCCGGCCGAGCTGGCCCACCACTACCTCGCGAGCCACGACCTGCCCGCCGCGCTGCGGGCGTCGGTGGAGGCGGGCCGGCTGGCCGTGGAGCTCGGCGCGCCGGCGGAGGCCCATCGGCACTTCGAACGCGCCCTGGAGCTGTGGGACAAGGTCCCGGACGCCGAGTCCCTCGCCCGCGACACCAGGCCGCGGATCGCCCTGGCCAGCGCCGCCGCCGCGGCCGACAGCGGCGACTACCATCGGGCCGTCGCCCAGCTCCGCCGCCTGCGCGAGCACCTCGACGACCCGGCCCTGCTCGCCCGCACCAACGAACGGCTGGCCTACTACCTGGCGGACGCCGACGGCGACCGAGAGGAGATGACCCGGGCCGCGCGGGACGCGGTCGGGCTCGCGTCGGAGAGCCCCCTGCTCGCCCGGGCTCTCGCGACCTATGCCCGCACGCTGTACTACCTGTACGAGGTCGGCGAGGCCCGGGCCACCGCCGCCCGTGCGCTGGAAGTCGCCAGGGCGACGGGCGCCCCCGACGCCGAGACGAGCGCGCTGGTGTCGCTCGGGCTGATCGAGGAGGAGACCGGCAGCGCCGCCCGCGCCGAGGAGCTGCTGGCCCGCGCGACGGTCCGCCTGTCCGGAGACCTGTCGATCGACCTGCGTGCCCGCTTCAACCACGCCCGCGTGCAGTACGAGCGGGGAGAGCTGCGGGCCGCGGCGGAGATCGTGGAGGCGGGGGTCGAGCTCGCACGCGAGACCGGGCTCACGTGGAGCACCTACGGGACCGACATGCGGTTCCTGCAGTACCTCATTCACTACGCCGACGGCGACTGGGACGCGGCCGAGCGGCTGGCCGCCGGTTTCGGGGTGCGCGTCGGCACCCGTGCCGAGGCCACCTTGTCGTCCTTCGCCCTGTTCGTCGAGGTCGGGCGAGGCCGCCCCGGCGCCGACGAGAGGCTGCGCTGGATCTCCCGGTTCTGGTCAGACGACCTGGTCACCTACATGGCCCGTGCGATGGCGGCCGAGCTGGCCCTGTGGCGGGGCGACCCGGACACCGCGCTGGAGCACGTCGACGCGATCATCTCGGTGCTGGAGCCGTTCGACCCGGGGGTGATCCGGATCGCGGCGACCGGGCTGTGGGCGCTGGCCGACGCGGGACGGTCCGGCGAACGCGCCGACGACCTGCTGCGACGGGCCCGCTGGGCGGCGGCGAACGGCCTCAGCGGCCCCCGTGCGGAGCTGGGCCCGGAGGGCAGGGCATGGCTGGCCCGGGCCGAGGCCGAATGGCACCGCGCCGCCGGCACTGCCGTGCCGGACGTCTGGCGCAGGTGCGTCGAGGCCTTCGGGTCCGGCTTCGTCTACGAGGAGGCCCGGTCGCGGTGGCGGCTGGCGCAGGCCCTGCTGGAGGCCGGCGACCGCGACGAGGCGCACGGCGAGTGGCGGCGGGCCCTCGCGGTGGCCGACACGCTGGGCGCCGAGCCGCTGCGCGGGGCCCTCACCGAACTGGGGCGCCGGGCCCGCTTCACGGAGCCGGGCGACGACGCGTCCCCCGGGCCGCTGGCCGCCCTGACGGGCCGGGAACGGGAGGTGCTGGCGCACGTCGCGGCCGGCCTGCCCAACCGGGAGATCGGCGAACGGCTGTTCATCTCGCAGAAGACGGTCAGCGTGCACGTCTCGAACATCCTGGCCAAGCTCGGCGTCACCAGCCGGGGCCAGGCGGCGGCCGTCGCCCACCAGGAGGGCCTCACCGCCACGCCCCCGGACGGCCAGGCCCACGCGGGGTCCCGCCGCCGCCCGCCGCGATGACCGGCGCTCACGCCGCCGGGCGCCGCGGGGGAAAATGCTGTGTAATCGAGACGCCAGACAGAAAACATTGCGGAGGTCAACGGTGACTCGGCAGATCGTTTCCGTCGTCGGGGGCGCGGACGCCGCCTCCGGCGCGCCCTACCCGTCGATCAACCCGGCACGGCCCGCGGAGACCGTCGCGACCGTCCTGCTCGCCGACGCCGAGACCTTCGCGTCCGCGTGCCGGACCGCCGCCGCGGCGCAGCGGGAGTGGGCGCGCGTGCCGGCGCCGGTGCGCGGCCGGGTGGTCGCGTCCATCGGGCGGCTCGTCGAGGCCAACACGGAGGCGCTGGCCCGGCTGGTCACCGAGGAGATCGGCAAGCCGTACGCCGAGGCGCTGGGCGAGGTGCGGGAGATCGTCGACACCTGCGACGTCTTCCTCGGCGAGGGCCGCCGCCTGTACGGGCAGACGGTGCCGTCGGAGATGCCGGACAAGAGCCTGTTCACGTTCCGGGTGCCGGTGGGCGTCGCGGCGATCGTGACGGCCGGCAACTTCCCGGTCGCGGTCCCCTCGTGGTACCTGGTGCCGGCCCTGCTATGCGGGAACGCCGTGGTGTGGAAGCCCGCCGAGTACGCCGCGGCCTCCGCCCACGCCCTCTACCGGCTGTTCGCGGCGGCCGGGCTGCCCGACGGCGTGCTGAACATCGTGTTCGCCGACGGCCCCGCCACGTACGAGGGGCTGGACCGCGCGCTCGGCGAGGGCACTGTGCAGAAGGTGGGCTTCACCGGCTCCAGCGCGGTCGGCCGGGCCGTCGGCGAGCTGTGCGGGCGGCACCTGCAGTCGCCCTGCCTGGAGCTCGGCGGCAAGAACCCCATGGTCGTCATGCCCGACGCCGATCTCGACCTCGCGGTCGAGGGCGCCCTGTTCGCCGGGTTCGGCACGGCCGGCCAGCGGTGCACGTCGCTCGGCACCGTCGTCGTCCACGAGGACGTCCACGACGCGTTCCTCACCCGGTTCGCCGAGGCCGTCCGCGACGCGAAGATCGGCGACCCCAACGGCGACGTGCTCTACGGCCCGCTGCTCGACCACAAGTTCGCCGAGCGCTACGAGGAGTACCTGGGCTGGATCCAGCCGCACCACACCGTCCTGCCGGGGCCCACGGGCCGGATGGACGGCGACGGCCTCTACTACCACCCGGTGATCGTCGACGGCCTGCGCCCGGACGACCGGCTGTTCCTGGAGGAGACGTTCGGCCCGATCGTGGGCGTGACGACGTTCCGCGAGCTCGACGAGGCGATCGAACTGGCCAACCGTCCCGGGTACGGCCTGTCGTCGTCGATCTACACCTCCGACCCCAAGGCCGTGTTCCGGTTCCGGGAGGGCGTGTCGGCCGGCATGGTCAGCGTGAACAACTCGACGTCCGGCGCCGAGGCCCATCTGCCGTTCGGCGGGAACGGCAAGTCGGGCAACGGGAGCCGGCAGAGCGGGATGTGGGTGCTCGACCAGTTCACCCGTTGGCAGGCCATGAACTGGGACTACTCCGGGCGGTTGCAGAAGGCCCAGATGGACGTGGCCGACATCACCCCCGACCTCGGCTTCCGGCTCTGACGACCCACCGCGACGGGGCCGGCCCGCGAAGACGGCGATCAACGGCGGACGGGGCGGCGCGGCCTGATCCGCCGCGCCGCCCCGTCCGCTACTACCTGGGTCAGGAGGGGTCGGGCCCTCGCCGGCCGTCGTACCCGAGCAGCCGCATCGCGACCTCCGGGTCCATCGCCGCCGCCAGCAGCTGTGCCCGCTCCGCCGCCCGGTCCCTGGCCTCCTCGGCCTGCCGGCGCCCGGACTGGTGGGCCCGGACCAGCAGCACGGCAACCACGATGCCGCCGACGACCGCGACCAGCGCGAGCGTCAGGAGGACCGCCGGGCCGGTGGGCACGCCCTGTGCCGCGCCCGCGGCGGACGAGCCGTCGGCGCCGCCCAGGATCGCCAGCCCGACCAGCACCAGTGCCACGACCGCCACGACGACCCCGATCACGGTCCACAGAACGCCGCGCGACCTGCGGCGCGGGCGCGCGGGAGGCGGCCCGAGCAGCGGCGGCGGAGGCGGCGGGGCTCCCGCGCCGCTCCAGGGGATGAAGTCCGGCTGGACCGGCTGCATCGGCTGGATGACGTGGCCGCCGCCGTTGTACGAGCCGTTCGGCTGGGCCGGGGCGAAGACGGGCGGGCCGCCGACCGGCGCCACCACGACCGCCGCCTCGACGGCGCGCTGCGCGGGCAGCGGCAGCTCGATCGGGACCGTGCTGTGGCTGCGGTGCGCCTCGACCGCGGCGTTGTGGTAGGCCTCGATCTCCTCGTAGAAATCGTCGGAGTTGTAGACCGTGCCGTCGATGAGCGGGCCGACGCGGCCCTCGATCACGGCCACCACGTCGTCGCCGTTCAGCGTCTTGTGCTGTTCGAGGGCGTGCGCGACCGTCAGAACGGACCGCCGGTTCTCCCTGATCAGCTCGGCCGTCTTCTCCAGCAGCTGGGCGAGGTTGAACTCGATGCGCTCGGGGAGCATGTCCGGCACCATCTCGTCGCGGCGGGCCGCGGGGCTGCCGGTGAAGCCGGTCCCGCCGCCGCCCGGCTGCGGCTGGGACGCCTTGCCCTCACGCAGCCCGAGCTCCTGCAGCGCGGGCAGCGACGCCACGCCGATGCCCATGCCCCAGACGGCCTCCATCAGGCCGGTGATCATGGTGGCGGACTGCAGGTCGCCGGAGACGCCCGAGGAGTTGTCCTCACCGAAGAACATCCGCTCGCCGGCGAGTGAGGCGAGGGACACCATGATGTCCGACTCGTACTCCGACTTCCACCGGGTGAACTGGTCCTCCGGCTTGATGCTGGCGACCATGCCGAGGTAGTCGGCGCCCTTCTCGATCGTCGCGAGGTCGATCTCCAGGTGCTGCCGCGTCCGGTAGGCGACCACCGCGTGGCATGCCTCGTGCACGGCCACCGCGTGCCGCTCGCGCTCGATGTACTCGACGTCCTCCGGCGGCCCGAGCTGCTTGAGCCGCTTCGCCCGCATGACGTCCGACCAGGTGATGACGTCCCGGCCGTCGCGGATCGCGGTGATCAGCGACTCGTTGACGAGGTCCTTGATCGTCGCACCGGTGGCGTACGGCGTGATGGTGGCGAGCTTGTCGATCTGCTCGTCGGTGAGATCGTGCCGGACCTTGTCGAAGTACCCCTTGTACGTCCGGATCCGGCCCGCCTTCGACGGGTAGCCGACCTTGTAGATGCGGTCGATGCGGCCGGGGCGCAGCAGCGCCTCGTCGAGGGCCTCCGGCAGGTTGGTGGCCATCATGATCAGGATGCGGTACTTCGGCGGCGGCTTGGGCCGCATGCCGAGCAGTCGCCGCACGTACCGGTTGACGAACCCGCGGGGCTTCTTCAGACCGGAGATCTCGGTGAGCAGGGCCTCCAGCGTGCCCATGCCGCCACCGCCGCCGCCCATCCCGCCGCCGTACACGAGCCGGTTGACGAACGCGCCGGTGCGGGAGACCCCGGGCGACGCCGGGGCTGCGGCCGCCGTGGCCCGCTGCCCGAGGACCCGCCGGGTGTGCGGGTCGAGGTAGGCGAAGCCGTTGCAGCCCGCGTCCTCGAACGGCGCGGGGACGGAGCGCCCCCAGCCGCCGGGACCGCCCTGCGCGAGGGCGCCGCGGTTGCCGAGCGAGTCGGCCTCGTCGAAGAACACGATCACGCCGCCGTACCGCAGGGCCAGCTTGCGCAGCTTGCGGAACAGCGACTTGACCTTGAGCACGCCGACGCCGAAGAACATGTTGATGAACGCGCCCGGGTCGACGAACACGTACGGCTTGCCGGTGGACCCGGCGACGGCCTCGGCCATCAGGGTCTTGCCGGTACCGGGCGGGCCCCACAGCAGGATGCCGCTCGGCACGTAGCCGCCCTTGGCCTCGATCTCGTCGGGCTTCTCCAGGAAGACGATGTTCTCCTTGACCCGCTCGACCACGTGGTCCTGGCCCCACACGTCGGAGAAGCGGGTCTTGATGTCGTCGGGGAAGTAGACGTCGACGCCGCCCCGCGAGAGGAACCAGAAGATCGCGACGAACTGGCCCACGGCCAGCAGCATGAGCAGCACGACCTGCAGGAGGGTCGGGAGGAAGCCCCAGACCGTGGCCGGCACGTTGAACAGCGCCTCGAGAGGCGAGACGCTCTGCACCTTGCCGAGGACGAGCGCGATGACGACGATCGCGACGGCCCACTTGATGGCCCGCGCGATGCGGTACCGGTTCCAGTCGTTGAAGCGGCGGTGCGTCCAGCGGTTCCAGCCGCCGAAGACCCCGTGGGTCCAGAAGCGGTGGTAGCCCGCGGAGCGCTCGCTGATCAGGAAGTGGATCTGGCGGACGACCTCGAGGCCGGCTAGCCAGAGGATCCAGGACGAGTCCCGCACGGTCAGCAGGAAGGCGTCCGACAGCGGGATGATCCCCTGATAGGTGGCCGTGGTGTTCCACACCAGCACGCCGAAAGCGACGGCGAGCAGGATCAGGAACTTGGTCCTGTCCCACAGCGCCAGTCGCTTTCTGGTGAAGGAATCGCGGTCCTCAGGTCCGGACCCCGGCTCACGAAGCCCCTCAGGGTGGTACTGCGGTGGGAGGGCCGTGCTCATATAAGGGGCTCCTTCATTGGTTAAGAAGGCGCTTGACCTTGAAGGACTGCGCGATGTTGTCTATTTCGGTGGCTCGCTGGCGGTAACACGTCGCCGAGCAGCGGATCAGCAGTGTGGAGATCTGGGTGCCGTCCGCGGACAGGTAGGCGGTCTCGTCGAACGTCTGCACCGGGCCGTCGAGGAGCTGGAAGTTGAAGACGCTCCGGACGCCGCGAACCCCCTCCTGTGCCGGGAGAACCTGGTCGGCGAGCAGTTCGAAGTTCTTGAACGGGTTCTCCGGGTTCTCCTCCAGCTGCTGGCGGTCGGTGTCCGACATCGCCACCGGAAGCCCGATCGAGTTGCGCAGCACGTTCAGCGAGACCTGGTTCTGCTCGCTCTCGCTCAGCTTGTGCACCTTGGCGAACACGAACGGCTGGTCCTCGGTGCCCGACGGCCCGCTCAGGAGGTGGTCGACCGACGGCTGCGCGTGCGCGTCGAAGGCGACGATCCAGTTCGACTGTTTCTGCGCCTGCGCCGTCGCGGAGTCCGGATCGCCGAAGAGCTTCGAGTCGAGCGTCTTGCGGTCGATCTCGCGCCACGCCGCGGGCACCTTGAAGTAGGTCTCCCCGTCGTCGTCACGCACGTATGTGTATTGAGGGCCGGCGCAGCCGGAGAGCACAAGGGCGGCCACGACCGTACCCATGGCGGCTCCCACCACCCCGGACCTTACCCGCGGTCTTTCCACTAGGGCGCAACCTCCGCTTTGCGGGTCTACGAGGTAGTAGTGCCCGTTTTCCAAGTATCCATCTCACGGCAACCCGACGCCATCTTGGAAAACTTGACCAAATCTTGCCCGAATACTGGCTCGTTTTGTTACACGATCACGGAATCGCCGTCAAGTTTGGCACCGGAATGCTTGACTTCTCAAGAAATGACAGGTTGATCATAAACCGGGTCCCGCCCGGAGCACAGCGACCCGCGTCCGGCGCGCCGCGCGGCCCGGACGTCCGCACGCCCCGGCGGCTGCGGCGCGGGCGCGCCGCCAGAAGTACCAGAGGTGGCCTCCCTGTCCGCCGTTCCGTCCCTACAAAGTACGCGCCCCCGCGAGGTGGTGACCTCGTCACCGATGCCGATACCCATCCCTGCGGCGGGGAAAAGCGTTCG
This sequence comes from Microbispora sp. ATCC PTA-5024, assembly GCF_000511135.2. Taxonomy (NCBI): domain Bacteria; kingdom Bacillati; phylum Actinomycetota; class Actinomycetes; order Streptosporangiales; family Streptosporangiaceae; genus Microbispora; species Microbispora sp. ATCC PTA-5024. The sequence goes on from NZ_KI866525.1 coordinate 468,430, forward strand.
CGCCGCATCCAGCACGTATGAAGAGAATCGAGGGCCCGTTCCGGGGTCGTCGCCCCTCGGGCCGGCTGTCGCGTCTGTAACGAGTTGCTGCGTGGAACACGACATCTTGATGCAACTCGTCAGGAACATCGCGATCGACCGACGCGGAGGGCAGGAGAGCATGAAGCAGGTCTTCGGGGGAGACGGCACCGGCGAGCGACCGGACGGCTTCTTCGGAATGACGATGGAGCGCATGTTCTCCGAGGTCTGGTCACGAACCGTGCTGTCGATGCGGGAACGGCGGCTGCTGCTGCTCGGCCTGCTGGTCGGCGAGGGCCTCGACGACGTGATCGAACTGCACCTCGACACCGCGCTGCGCAACGGGGAGCTCACCCCGGACGAGCTGCGGGAGGCCGTGGTCTTCCTCACGCTCTACACCGGCTGGCCCCGGGCCGCCAGGCTCAACGCCCAGGTCGAGGAGCTGATCGCGCGCACCGCCCGCACCTAGCAGCGCGCCCCGCCCGACCGCGGGTCGCGCACCGTCGCGGCGGCGCGGATCGGTACGCTCCCGGCATGCCCACCGCACTCGTCACCGGCGCCACGGCCGGGATCGGCGCCGCCTTCGCCCGGCGCCTGGCCGCCGACGGCGTCTCGCTCGTCCTCGTCGCCCGCGACCGGGAGCGGCTCGCCTCCTCCGCGGAGGCGCTGCACAAGCGCTACGGCGTCGAGGTCGAGACCCTGCCGGCCGACCTCACGCTGGACGAGGGCCTGGCGGCCGTCGAGGAGCGGCTGCGCTCCGGCGTGGATCTGCTGGTGAACAACGCGGGCTTCGGTCACCGCGCCGGCTTCCTCGACGTCCCCGTGGCCGACGAGCTGCGGATGCTGCGGCTGCACTGCGAGGCCGTGCTGCGCCTGACCCGGGCCGCGCTGCCGTCCATGATCGCGAAGGGGCGCGGCTACGTCGTGAACGTCGCCTCGGTCGCCGCGTTCTTCACCCGCGGCACCTACAGCGCCTCGAAGGCCTGGGCGGTGAACTTCAGCGAGTCCGCCGCGGCGGAGCTCACCGGCACCGGCGTACGGGTGATGGCGCTGTGCCCGGGGTTCGTCCGGACCGAGTTCCACGAGCGGGCCGGCATGGACGTGTCGGGCATCCCGCGCTTCCTGTGGCTGCGGGCCGACCAGGTGGTGGACGAGGCGGTGCGCGACCTCGCCCTCGGCCGGTGGGTGAGCGTGCCGTCGGCGCGCTACAAGCTGATCACCGGCGTCGGCAGGTACGTCCCCCGCCGGATCGCCGGCGCGGTGTCCCGCCGGATCGGCCGCCGCTGACGGTCGTGACCGCGGCGGCCGCCCTCACAGCCTCTCCACGTTGGCGCCGCGGCAGCGGTCGCGGGTGTCGAAGACGAAGCGGCTCGCCCGCTGGACCCGGTCGTAGTCGAAGCAGTCGTCCCCGCTGAGGACGACGACGGCGTCCGCCCGGGCGAGCTCGGCGTTGGCGGGCTCGACCAGCTCGATCCCCGCCGGCAGCAGCAGGTCGGAGGCGCGGGGGTCGGCCGCCCGCACCCGGGCGCCGAGGCGGCACAGCGCCTTCGGCACCTCGATCGGCGTCAGCCCGAGCAGGAGGATCCTGCTGCCCCGGATCGAGCGGCAGCGGCGGTTGAGCGCCCGGCCGAGCCGGGCCACGACCTCGTCGGCCATGTGCTCGTTGACGTCGTTGGCCAGCTCCACCAGGCGGAAGGTCCGGTCGCCGCCGCGGCGCACCCGCCAGGGCAGCAGGGAGGCGTCCAGCGGCAGGCAGGGGGCGTCGAGTCCGGGCGAGGGCGTGAACCGCAGGTAGCCGAACGGACGGGTCGCGGCCGCCTCCACCGCCTCCCAGGCGTCGACCCCGAGCTGGGCCGCGAACAGCGACACCTCGTTGGCGAGAGCCGTGTTGACGTGGGTGAACGCCGTCTCCAGGAGGGCGGCGAGCTCGGCCGTCCGGGGCGAGGAGACCGGGACGACCTCCCGCACCAGCCGTCCGTAGAAGGCGGTCACCCGCTCCAGCGCGGCCGGGCCGACCCCGGAGACGAGCCGGGGGATGTTGGCCAGGCGCCAGCGCGGGTTGCCCGGCTCACGGCGCGCGGGGCTGTAGCCGAGGTGGAAGTCCTCCCCCGGCGCCAGGCCCGACCCGTCCTCCAGCAGCGGCCCCAGCCACTCCTCGGTGGTGCCGGGGTACGCGGTGGACTCCAGGACGACGGTGGCGCCGGGGCGCAGCAGCGGCGCGATCCGCTCCCCCACGTCGGTCAGCGCGCCCAGGTCGGGCGCGCCGCCGCGCATCCGCACCGGGACGGTCACCGCGCACACGTCGAAGTCCGCGGCGTCGGCGTAGCCGGCGGTGGCGGTGTAGCGGCCCGAGGCGTGGGCGGCGGCCAGGGCCGACTCGTCGGCGCCGTCGCAGGGCTCTCCGGCGTTCAGCCGTTTGACGAGCCACTCGTCCGTGTCGACGCCCACGACCCGGAACCCGGCCTCGACGGCCCGCATCGCCAGGGGCAGCCCGGCCGCGCCCTGGCCGACGACCACCAGCTTCTCCGACATGGGGACGACTGTAGGGACGCGGCGGCGGCACGGCCCTCATTGCCCGACTCGCCGGGTGTAAGACTTGGGCACGGATAGGGAAAATCTTCCCCGACGGGGTCCGGCCGCCCGGTCGCGGGTCGTACGGCGGGCTAGCTTCTGCCACATGATCAGGGAAGAGCCGGCATGAAACCGGACGACCGGATTCGTGTCATGGAGATAATCGCCCGGATGAACGTCGGAGGCTCCGCCACCCAGGTCGCCGGGCTCTGTGAGCGACTCAACCCGGACGAGTTCGACCACCGCCTGTACACCGGGCACGTGGACGGCGGCGAGGGCGACCATCTGCGGCTGCGCGACACGGCCATCCCGGTCCACCACATACCGGGCCTCGGCCGGTCGATCCGGCCGATCGACGACTACCGCGCCCTCCTGCGCCTGGTCAGGGCCATGCGGGCGTTCCGGCCCCACATCATCCACACCTGGACCACCAAGGCCGGGGCCCTCGGCCGTGTCGCGGCGCGCGCGTCCGGCGTCGGCGCGGCCCGCATCCACGCGTTCCACGGCCACCAGTTGCACGCGCATGTCCCGGGGCTGCGGCGGCGGGTCTACGTCCGCGCCGAGCGGCTTCTCGCGCCCATGACCGACCGGCTCGTCACCGTCGGGGCGCAGGTCCGCGACGACCTGCTCGCGGCCGGCATCGGCCGTCCCGAGCAGTACGTCGTGATCCCGCCGGGCGTGCGGCTCGGCCCCCTTCCCACCCGCGCGGCCGCGCGGGAGGCGCTCGGCCTTCCGCTGGACGCGCCCGTCGTCGCGTACGTCGGGCGGCTGAAGAAGATGAAGCGGCCGGACCGGTTCGCCGAGGTGGCCGCCGAGGTGCTGGAGCGCGTCCCCGGCTGCCGGTTCGTCGTGTGCGGCAGCGGCGCGCTGAAGGAGGACGTGGAGCGCGCCGTAATGCCGATGTGGGACTCCTTCCGCCTCCTCGGGTGGCGCAGGGACGTCGAGACCGTGTACGCGGCGGCCGATGTGGTGCTGCTGACCAGCGACAACGAGGGGACCGCCGTGTCGCTGGTGGAGGCCGGCATGGCCGGGGTGCCGGTCGTCGCCACCCGGGTCGGGAGCGTCGCGGAGATCGTCCAGGACCGGCGCACCGGGCTGCTCGCCGGTCCCGACGTCGATGAACTGGCCGGGCACACCGTCCAGGTGCTGCTCGACCCCGGCCTCGCCCGGCGGATGGGCGAGGCCGCCCGGCGGTGGACCACCCGGGCGTTCGGGGTGGACCGGCTGGTGGCCGACACCGAGGCGCTCTACCGCTCGCTGCGGGGGGCCGCCCGGGCCGGGGTGGGCAGCCGATGACGGTCCTCGCCGCGGCGGCCGTCGCCTGCCTGCTGGCCGCCCGGTTCGCGGGCGCCGCGCGCCGCCGGGCGCCCTATCTCGCGGGG
>NZ_KI866525.1:472420-497994 GCF_000511135.2 Microbispora sp. ATCC PTA-5024
CTGGCCGCGACGGCCGTCCTCGCCGCGGCGGGCCAGGCCGACCGGAGGGTGACCGCGATCGCGCTGGCCGCGGGCGCCGTGGCCGCGCTCGGCGTCATCTGCGAGGTGGGCGGGCTGCCGCTCGCCGCGCGGGTCATCGTCGAGTCGGTGGCGGCGGGCGGCGTCGTGCTGTGCGGCGTGCAGGTCACGTTCACCGGCGACTGGTGGGACGGGCCGGTGACCGTGATGTGGCTGGTGGGGGCGACGAACGCCTTCTGCCTGCTCGACCGGGTCAGGGGCGCGCTCACGCCGGTGGCCGCGGTGACGGCCGCCTTCCTCGCCGGGACGGCGCTCGTGCTGGGCGACCCCGGCCCGGCCGCGCTGCTCGCGGCCCTGTGCGGGGGGTGTCTCGGGTTCGCCGTCCAACGGGGCACTGGGGCGCGCATGGGCGCGCCGGGGGCGCTGTTCTCCGGGTTCGTCCTGGCCGCGGGGGCGACGGCGCTGACCGCGGGCCGCGACGCCGGCACGATCGCCGCCGGGCTGCTGCTCCCCGCGTTCGTGGCGATCGTCGGCGCGGGCGCGTACGGCACCCGCCGGCTGAGCCGGGCGGGGCTGGGACCGCGGACGGTGGCGGCCGTGCTGACCGCTCTGTCGGCGGTCACGGGGACGGCCGGCCTCGCGGTCGCGCTGGGCGTCCTTCCCGCGGGGGCGGCCACGGCGGCCTGCGCGCTCGGCGGGGCGGCCCTGGTGGCGACGTGGCGGGCGGCGGGAGCACGGCGAGGGCCCGCCGGGAGCCCCGTTCCCACGCTCGTGAGGAGGGGGTGAGCTCCGGGCGGGCCCGCGTCCCGTCGTGAATCAGCGGCCGACGTTGGCCTCGTGGCCGATCGACAGGCCCGAGTCGACGTCGAAGAAGTGCAGGTTGTGGGTGTCCACGACCAGCTCGATGTCCTGGCCGGGACGCACGTGGCTGCGCGCGTTCACGCGCGCGGTCCACAGCGACTTGTCGCCGGTCAGCGGCAGCGTCGCCTCCTCCTCGTCTCCGTCGTGCGCGGCGGCCACGGTGTCCTTGTGCTCGACCGGCGGGGCGTCGATCGTGAACAGGACGTTGATCTCCGAGCCCAGCTCCTCGGTGACGTTGGCGCGGACCGGGATGCGCACCCAGCCGCCGGAGTTGCCGTTGGCGGAGGTGGAGTCCTCGAAGTCGGACGGGCGGATGCCCAGGATGATCTTGCGGCCGACGTAGCGGTCGAGACCCGGCTTCTCGGCGAAGGTCGAGTCCGGCACGGGCAGCTTGTAGCCGGCGAAGGCGACGGCGGCGCCGCCGTTGTCGCGGACCAGCTCGGCGTAGGTGAAGTTCATGGCCGGGGAGCCCATGAAGCCGGCGACGAACAGGTTGACCGGGTCGTCGAAGAGGTTCTGCGGGGTGTCCACCTGCTGGAGCACGCCGTCGCGCAGGACGCAGACGCGGTCGCCGAGGGTCATGGCCTCGACCTGGTCGTGGGTGACGTACACCGTGGTGACGCCGAGGCGCTCGTGCAGCTGGTTGAGGGAGGCGCGCATGGAGACGCGGAGCTTGGCGTCGAGGTTCGACAGCGGCTCGTCCATGAGGAACGCCTGAGGCTCGCGGACGATGGCACGGCCCATCGCGACACGCTGGCGCTGACCACCGGACAGGGCGGCCGGCTTGCGCTTGAGGTACTGCTCCAGGCCCAGCATCCGGGCGGCGTCGTTGACCCGCTTCTGGATCTCGGCCTTGGGCATCTTGCGGAGCTTGAGGCCGAACGCGAGGTTCTCCTCGACCGTCATGTGGGGGTACAGCGCGTAGTTCTGGAAGACCATCGCGATGTCGCGGTCCTTGGGCGGCAGGTGGTTGACCACCCGGTCACCGATGAGGATCTCGCCGCCGCTGATGTCCTCCAGGCCGGCGATCATCCGCAGGGCGGTGGACTTGCCACACCCCGACGGGCCGACCAGCACCATGAACTCGCCGTCCTTGATCTCCAGGTTCAGGCCGTTCACGGCCTTCACCCCACCCGCGTAGATCTTGTCGACGTTGTTCAGAACGATAGAAGCCATGCCAGTCCTTCGCACTTCCGGAACAGGGGGAAGGTGGATACGTTTTCAGAACTTTCCCCCCAAGTGCCATCTACTGTCAAGATTCCGGTGGCGCGAGCGATGGAACTCTGCTGGAATCGTTTCCATGAGCGGTCCGATCTCACGCAGGGTCACCATCAAGGACGTGGCGGAGGCGGCGGGCGTGGGTGTGGCGACCGTGTCCCGGGTGCTGTCCGGGGGCTCGGCGAGCGCGGAGACGCGTGAGCGGGTGCTGGCCGCCGCGGCCCGGCTCGACTACCATCCGAGCGCGCTCGGGCGCAACCTGCGCCGGCAGCGGACGGGCGGCATCGGCCTGCTGGTCCCCGACGTCACCGACACGTTCTACGCCCGCCTCGTCGACGGCGTGCTGTCGTGCGCCCGCTCGTACGGCGAACCGGTGACGGTGGGGGTGACCGGGGACGACCCCGAGCGGGAGGCCGAGCTGATCGGCACGCTCATCGAGCACAGCATGGACCGGGTGATCGCAGTCCCCTCCGGCGACGGAGAGACGTGGGCGCCCGCCCTGCGGTCGGGGCTCAACCTGGTCTTCGCCGACCGCCGGGTTCGGGCCGACGTGCCGAGCGTGGTCGCCGACGACCGGTCCGGGGTCCTGACCGCGGTGGAGTACCTCGTGGGCCTGGGACACCGGAAGATCGCGTTCCTGGCCCGGCACGGCCAGTCGCAGCGGGTGGCGGCGTTCACGGGCGCCATCGCGGCGCTCGGGCTGCCGGCCGACCCGGAGCTGGTCGTGCACGCGCGGGCCAGCCGCGACTCGGCCTACGCGGCGGCGGCGGGCCTGCTGCAGCACCGCCCGGACGTCACCGCGGTGCTCGCCGGCGGCAACGTCCTCGGCGAGGCGGCCGTGCTCGCGGCCCGCGAGCTGGACGTGCGGATCCCGCGGGACGTGTCCCTCGTGATGTTCGACGACGTGCCCTGGGCCGAGCTGTGCTCCCCGCCGCTGACGGTGATCGCGCAGCCCGCCCAGGACATCGGCTACCGCGCCGCCGAGCTGGTCTTCCGGCAGGGACGCCGGCCGCCGACGGTCACGCTGCCCACCGAGCTCGTCGTGCGGGCGAGCTGCGGGCCTAGGAGATGACCTTCTCGACGGCCTCGACGACGTCGGGGTTCTCCGGCTCGGTCCGCGGGCGGAACCGGGCCACGACGTCGCCCCCGCCCGACAGCAGGAACTTCTCGAAGTTCCACTGCACGTCGCCCGCCTCGCCCGAGGCGTCGGGGACTGCTGTCAGCTCGGCGTAGAGGGGATGGCGGCCCTCGCCGTTCACCTCGGTCTTCTCCAGCAGCGGGAAGTCCACGCCGTACGTCGTGGAGCAGAACTGCTGGATCTCCTCAGCGGATCCGGGCTCCTGACCGAGGAACTGGTTGCACGGGACGCCGACGACGGTGAACCCGCGGTCGGCGTACGTCTGCTGCAGCCGGACGAGGCCGGCGTACTGAGGGGTGAGGCCGCACTTGGACGCGACGTTGACGATCAGGGCCGCCCGGCCGCCGAGAAGCGTGCCGAGAGTGGTCCGCTCGCCGTCCAGGGTGGTCACCGGGATCTCCAGAGCGCTCATGGCGCGACTCTACCCATCGGTAAACGGAGGGTCGCCACAAGGGCCGCCCCCGGGGCGCCGACGGCAAAGAACTGTCCGGGAGGCGTCGCCGTTGCGGCGCCGGAGCCGTCCCGGCGTATTTCAATCCGGCCAGAGGACCCGTCGCGGTGCCTTCCGGAAGTTCATGTGATCCGGTGCAGGCCGAGCGGGCGGCCGCGTCCATGCCATGGACGCGTCACCGCCGCGGCGGGCGCGTGCGCGCGCCCGCCCCCGCACGCGACCCGACGACAAGGACCGATTTGGACAGCAGAAGCGTTCTACGCGGCACCGTCGCGACCGCCATCGCCTGCGCCCTCGGCGGCGCCGGGAGCGTCGCGGCGTGGGCCGGGGCGTCGGCCGGACCGGCCACGCACCTCGGCGTGTGGAAGATGCGCGTCACGCCGGTGACCCAGAAGATCCGGCGGGCCCCTACGAAGGTCCGCAACAAGGCCTACGCCTTCCGGATGGTGACCAGGCGGGCGTGGTCGGGCGACCAGTTCCAGTGCCTGGACAGCCTGTGGACCAGGGAGAGCAACTGGGACCACCGGGCCTTCAACGAGGGCTCAGGCGCCTACGGGATCCCGCAGGCGCTGCCGGGCAGCAAGATGGGGTTCGTGGCCCGGGACTGGCGCTTCAACCCGCAGACCCAGATCAGGTGGGGGCTGCGGTACATCAGAGGCCGCTACGGCTCGCCGTGCGGCGCCTGGGGCCACTTCAGGTCCCACAACTGGTACTGACGCGGGAGGCGCCCGGCGCTCAGGCCCGGGCGTCTCCCCTGCCGGCACGCTTCGCCGCCCGCACGGACATCGCCTGCACCAGCAGCTCGAGCCCGAACTCGAACTCCTCGTCGTGGTCGCACTCCACCAGGTACGGCGAGAGCTCCCCGACCACCGGGAACAGCGCGGGGTCCACCTCCGCCACCGGGACGTCGGGCCGCACCGGGGCGAACGTCGGCGTCACCCCCACCTCGCGCAGCAGCGACCCGACGACGTACGCGATGAACATGCGCAGCATCTGGACCGCCTCCCTGCCGTCGAACCCGGCGTCGAGCAGCGTCGACAGCGCCCGCTCGACGGGAAGCAGCCCGGCCGTCGACCGCAGCTGCCGGCTGACGACGACCATCGTGGAGCGCGGGTAGTGGTGGGCGATCTGCCGGAAGGCCCGGGCCTGGATCCGCACCCGTTCGGTCCAGTGGGCCGCCGGGTCGTCGGTGAACTCCACCTGGGACAGCACGGACTCGGCGACCGCGTCCAGCAGGGCCGACTTGTTCGGGACGTGGTTGTAGAGCGACATCACCCCGACGCCCAGGTCGGCCGCGATCCTGCGCATGGAGACCGCGTCGGCGCCCTCCCGCTCGATCAGGTCGATGGCCGCGTCGACGATCCGGTTCCGGCTGAGCATGACGAGATTCTCCCCCACCTGTTGACGCACGTACAGCGTACGTGCCACGCTCGCAGGTGAACGTACGGTGTACGTCTAGGAGGTCCCGGTGTCGACGCACGAGCTCTACACGATCCCTGCCGAGCTGTCCACGTGGGACGTGTCGATGACCGGCGCGGCCCGCTTCACCTGGGAGTACGACGACGGCCGGGACCGCATGCTCGCCCTGTACCAGAAGGGCAAGGACAAGCAGTGGGACTCCGTCAAGCGGATCGACTGGGGCCTCGAGGTCGACCCGTACGACGTGCTCGGCATCCCCGACACCACCATCGCGATCTACGGCACCCCACTGTGGGACCGGATGGACGAGCGGCAGCGGAAAGACGTGCGCAGGCACGGCGCGGCCTGGCAGTTCTCCCAGTTCCTGCACGGCGAGCAGGGCGCGATGATCTGCTCGGCCCGCATCGTCGAGTCGGTGCCCGACCTCGACGCGAAGTTCTACGCCGCCACCCAGACGATGGACGAGGCGCGGCACGCGGAGACGTACGCCCGGTTCCTGCAGGAGAAGGTCGGGCTGGCCTACCCGATCAACGAGCACCTCAAGGCGCTGCTCGACAGCACGCTCGGCGACTCGCGCTGGGACATGCCCTACCTCGGCATGCAGGTGCTCATCGAGGGCCTCGCCCTGGCCGCGTTCGGCGTGATGCGCGACATCACCACCAAGCCGCTGCCCAAGCAGATCCTCGCGTACGTGATGCAGGACGAGGCGCGGCACGTCGCCTTCGGGCGCATGGCGCTGCGCGACTACTACCGGAACCTGTCCGAGGCCGAGCTGCGCGAGCGCGAGGACTTCGTCATCGAGGGCTGCTACCTCATGCGCGACCGGCTGCGCGGGCGGGAGACCTGGGAGAACCTCGGCCTGTCCCGCCCCGAGGTCGACGAGGCCATGGAGTGCGTCGACCGGTCGGAGTACCTGCGGCTGTTCCGGTCGCTGCTGTTCAGCCGCATCGTGCCGTGCGTCAAGGACATCGGGCTGTGGAGCCCCCGGCTGCAGAAGGCGTACGCCGACATGGGCGTGCTCGACATGGCCGGGCAGAGCCTCGACGCGCTGATGAGGCAGGACGAGGAGATCGCCGAGACGATCGACGCCGAGCGCTTCGCCCAGGAGGAGCGGGAGCGCCGCGAGGAGGTCGCCGAGACGATCGCCGCGGCGCAGGACGCGGCCTCCTCCTGAACTCGCTGCCGCGTCCCGACGACGCGGGGCTTCAGGACGCCAGCGTGATCACGAGCACGAGGGCGCCGGCCGCCACGCAGAGCGCGCCCAGCCAGGCGAGCCGGACGTCGAGCCCCGGGTCGAGCGTCCTCCCCTCGGCGAGCGCCCGCTCGACGTGGTGGTGGCGGACACCCGTGCGCACCAGAAGGACGGCCCCGGACAGGGCCGCCAGCACGAAGGGCACGGTCACCGCGCCCGCGACCCCGTGACGGAGCGCCGCTCCGGCCGCCCCCAGCCCGCACGCCGCCAGCGCGGCGGCCGCGCGCACCCAGGCCAGGCGGGTCCGCTCGCTGTGCAGGCCCGGGCCGCCAGGGGTTCCGGGACGCGCCCGCGGACCGGTCATCGGGACAGCAGGATCAGGACGAGCGCGAGGACGGCCACCGCCGCCACGCCGTACCCGACCATGGGCGCGAGGGCAGGCGGAGGGAGCGGCTCGTCCCGGCGCAGGGCGCGCTGGATGTGCCGCCAGCGGGGGTACGCCGTGGCCGCGGCGACGGCGGCCAGCAGCACGAGCACGACGGCCAGCAGCGTGCGCACCCAGGGGACGAAGACGGTCGCGGGGACCACCGCCATCGCGATGCCGCCCGCGCTCAGCGCGAGGGAGGTGCTGATCCAGGTGAGGAACGTGCGTTCGTTGGCCAGCGTGAACCGAGGGTCCGGCTCGTTGCCTTCCATAGCGGAAGGTTAAATTCGCCCCTTTACCCCTAGATTTGTCGGGTTGCCGGAACGCGCGGGCGGATCAGATGCAGGCGTCGCTCACCTGCTTGAGATAGCGGGCGCCGTCCGTGGCCACGCGTTCGGCGGCCTGGGCGGCCGACTCCGCGTCGCGCACGTCGAGCTTGCCGAGCCGGTCGGACAGGCCCTGGAGCGCCTCCTTCAGCGAGGTGTCGGCGGCCTTGGCGGCGATGTCGTCCAGCTTGGCCGCGCCGTCCTTGAGCTTCTGGCGCATCGCCTCCGGGTCGTTCACCGTCGCGCCGATGTCCTTGATCGTCTGGGTGACGGCCTTCGTCGCCTCGGCGCAGGTCTGGGCCTTGTCGGCGGTGGCGCAGCCGGAGACGAGCAGCGCGGCGGTGGCGGCGACGGCGGCGAGCGGGAGGAGTCGCATGGCCGAAACCCTACCCAACCCGCGGCAGGCCGGAGCGGTGCTCGCAGGCCGTAGCATCGGCGACATGGGGATCTGCGAACACATGGTCAACACCGCCGAACCGGAGCCGCGCACGCCGGAGGGCTGCGAGGAGTGCCTGCGGGCCGGCACGCGCTGGGTCCACCTGCGCAAGTGTCTCGACTGCGGGCACATCGGCTGCTGCGACTCCTCTCCGGGCCGCCACGCCACCGCCCACTTCAAGGAGGAGGGGCACCCGGTGATCCGCTCGTACGAGCCGGGCGAGGAGTGGCGCTGGTGCTTCGTGGACCAGCGCCTCGGCTGATCCACCGGCCCGCACAGGTTTGATCCAACAGCCCGCGCGGGCCTGGTCCACCGGCCCGCGCGGGGGCCGATCACCGACCCGTTTTCGCCGGGCGGCAGTCAGCCGCGTTCGAGCGTGGCCTCCTCGAAGTCGAGCTCCTGCATCACCCGGTGGAGCACCTCGTCGTCGATGCGCCGCTCGTCGCGCAGGCGGACGAACACCTCGCGCTCGGCCGCCAGCATCTCCCTGCGGAGCCGCCGGTAGAGGCTGGCGGGCGTCTCCTCCCCTTCAGGGCCGGTGCCGCCCCCCAGCCGCTCCCAGGCGTGCATCGCCCGGCGCTCGGCGCGGGTGCGCAGCTGGTCCACGACCTCCTCGTGCACCTCGTGGACGCCGTCGGCGGTCAGCTCGTCGAGGCGGGCCAGCGCGGCGGCCGCCGCGGCCTGCTGCGCGCCGGCCTCGGCCAGGTCGTCGGCGTACCGTTCCCGGGCCGTCGACACCCCGACCTTGCGGATGAGCCAGGGGAACGACAGCCCCTGGACGATCAGCGTGCCGATGACTATCGCGAACGTCAGGAACAGCAGCAGGTCGCGCTTGGGGAAGTTCTCCGGGAGGCCGAAGGCCGCGGCGAGCGACACCACGCCGCGCATCCCCGCCCAGCTCGTCAGGACCACGTTCTGCCAGGGCGGCGTCTTCGGCTCCCGCGCCCGGACCCGTTTGGACAGCATCCGGGGGAAGTAGATCGCGGGAGGCACCCAGACGATCCGCAGCAGGACCACCAGGAGGAACAGCACGACCGCGTAGGTCACGACGGTCCCCAGCGGCTCGGCCGTGAGCCCGCCGATGACCGGGCGCACCTGGAGCCCGATGAGCGCGAAGACGATCGACTCCAGCACCAGGTCGACCACCTGCCAGACCGCCCCCGACAGCAGCCGCGTGCCGTACGACGTGCGGCTCAGCTCGTGGCCGAGGTAGATCCCGACGATCACGACCGAGATCACGCCCGAGGCGCCGGCCGCCTCCGCCCCGAGATAGGCGGCGTACGGCACGAGCAGCGAGACGCCGTTCGCGATCAGCGGATCGGTCAGGCGGCGCAGCACGGCCCCCGTGACGTACGCGACGGCGAGGCCGATCGCGACGCCGGCGCCGGCCGCGACGACGAACTGCCTGCTCGCGTCCAGCAGGTCGACCGCGCTGCCGAGGAGGGCCCCGACGGCCACCCGGTAGGCGGTGAGCGCGGTTGCGTCGTTGAACAGGCCCTCGCCGACGAGGACGGTCAACGCGCGGCGCGGAAGCCCGAGTTTGCGGCCCACGGCCACGGCCGACACGGCGTCGGTCGGGGCCACGATCGCCCCGAGCGCGAACGCCGCCGCCAGCGGCAGCTGCGGGATCAGGGCGTGCGCCGCGAAGCCCATGGCCACCGTGGTGAACAGGACGAGCCCGACCGCGAGCAGCCCGACCGGCCGCCGCGCGTCGCGCAGCCGCAGATAGGAGCTGTCCAGCGCGGCCGAGTAGAGCATCGGCGGCAGGAAAACCGACAGGACGATGTGCGGGTCCAGCCGGTAGCTGGGGACGCCCGGGACGTAGGACGCGACCAGGCCGGCCAGGACGAGGAGGAGCGGAGCCGACCAGCCCCGCCATCGTGCGACGCCCGCGACCGCCAGCGCGCCGGCCGGGAGCAGGAGGAGCTGTAACGCCGTTGACGTGTCCATCAATCGACGAGATTACTTACAGCTGAGACCCCAGATGTCCCCGGCCGGGTCCCCGGCACGCCGGGCGACGCGGTCCATCCGGCTCGGCGGCGCGACGGACCGCGCGATCCGGCGGGCCTGCCCGCGCGACCGGCCCGCCGTGGATCCAGCCGGCGGTGTCCGGTCCCGGGTCACCAGCCGCGCGCGTCCTCCCACGTCTCCGCGCGATGGTCCGCCCACTGCTCGACGGGCTGGTCCACGGGCGGCTCGACCCGGTGCTCCCTGCGGGGCTCCGGCCGGAGCCGCTCGCCGGTGCTGTACATCGGCTCCTGGACGTACGGCCTGACCTGTCCCAGGCCGAGGGGGTCGCTGGGGTCGACCTCGGCCCCGCCCGCCGGCGGGTGCTGGGGGGCCCACTGCCCCTGGGGAGCCTGCTGCGGCGGCGCCATGGGCCGTCCCGGCTGCGGCGCGCTCCGCGGCCCGGCCTGGGGGACGCCCTGGCCGTCCATCGGGCCGTACTGCGCGTGCTGCGGGACCTGCTGAGCCGCCGAGGACGCGACGAGACGGTCCTGCGCGGGGGCCCCGCGGGCGACGAGGACGTCGTTCGGGCCGAGCGTGGCGGCCGCGGACGGGTACGGCTCGGCGTACGGCTCCTGGGGATAGGACTCCATCGACGGCGCCGGAGCCGGGACGGGCGGCCGGGCGTACTGCCCGGTCCCCGGATAGTCCGGATAGTCGGGGTAGTCCTGATAGTCGGCGTGGGCCGGACGGGCGTAGCCCTCCCGCTCCTGCGCGTACGGGTCGTGGACCTGCGTCGCGTACTCCTCGGGGGCCTGGGCCGCCGGGTAGTCGTCCTGCGCGGCGTACCCGTCGTGCCCCTCGCGCGCCTGGTAGACGCCCTCGGGAGCGGGGAACGGGCCGGTCCCGGCGTCCTCGTCCTGGAGGTGGCCGCCGGCCTCGTGGAATCCCTCGTCCAGGGTGTCGATCAGGCGTCCCACATCGCTCATGGGCATACGGAAACTCGCCGTGCACATCTCGCCCCGCCACAGGCTCAGCACCAGCGTGCCGTCGTGCCAGGTGACGCGGAGCACGCGGTCTTGCCCGCGCGCGTCGAAGAACACCTCACCGAACGATGGCAATGGGACAACTTCCGACATGGCAGACATAGTGCCTTTACCTGCCCTTATCCGTCCACTCGACCTCGGGGAAACCCTTGCGAAAGTCCGTTTCGTACCTCTTTGCCGTTTTATCCGCGGATCGCCGTTGACCTAATGCGCGTGACATTCAGTGTGCCATGTGCGGCAGGCGGGGGTTCTTGGAACGCCAGGATGTGGTGGGACGGTCACGCACAGGTTGTCGGTGCCAGCGGGTAGCGTTCTTCCGTGCCCAAGGACCGTCCGGAGCTTCCGCCCGTCGAAGAACTGCTCACCGCCGCGGTGACCGGGCTCGGGGGGGCCGAGCGCCCCGGGCAGGTGAAGATGGCCCAGGCCGTGCGCGACGCCATCGAGTCCGAGGAGCATCTGGCCGTCCAGGCCGGCACCGGCACCGGCAAGTCCCTGGCCTACCTGGTCCCGGCGATCCGGCACGCCGCGGATCGCGGCAAGGCCGTGGTGGTGTCGACCGCGACGATCGCGCTGCAGCGCCAGCTCGTCGACCGCGACCTGCCCCGGCTGGCCGACACGCTGGAGGGGCTGCTGCCGCACCGGCCGGAGTTCGCCATCCTCAAGGGCCGGCGCAACTACCTGTGCCGGCACAAGATGAGCGCGGGCATGCCGGAGGACGAGGACGACCAGCTCTTCGACCCCCGCGAGGTGAGCGCGACCGGGCGGATGGTGCAGCGGATCCAGGAGTGGGCCAACGACACCGAGACCGGCGACCGCGACGAGCTGGTGCCCGGGGTGAGCGACCAGGCGTGGCGTCAGTTCTCGGTGACGGCCAAGGAGTGCCTGGGCGCCCAGCGGTGTCCCAGCGGCGCCGAGTGCTTCGCCGAGCTGGCCCGCGAGCGCGCCGGTGAGGCCGACGTCGTGGTCACCAACCACGCGCTGCTCGCGATCGACGCCATGGAGGACCTGCTCGTCCTGCCCGAGCACGACGTCGTGGTGGTCGACGAGGCCCACGAGCTGACCGACCGGGTGACGTCCGTGGTCACCGACGAGCTGTCGGAGTCCACCGTGGGGCTCGCGGTGCGGCGGGCCGGGCGGCTCATCGAGCAGGGCCTCGCCGACCGGCTCCAGGAGGCGGGCGAGGACCTCCAGGCGCTGCTGGCGGTGGCCCCGGCCGGCCGTGTCGACGAGCTCCCCCAGTCGCTGGGGCTGACGCTCGCGCTCGTCCGCGACGCGGCCTTCGCGTGCATCACCGCGCTCGGCCCGCGCAACAAGGACCGGGGATCGGGCGCCGACGACGTGGAGAACGCCGGCCTGCGCAAGGCCGCCTTCACCGCCCTCGACGAGGTCCACGACACCGCGCAGCGGATGCTCGACGCCTTCGGCGCGGAGTCCGAGGTGGACCGGGCCGAGGTGGTGTGGCTGGAGGCGGCTCATCAGCAGGGCCGCGTCCGCGTCCCCCCCACGCTGCGGGTGGCGCCGCTGTCGGTCGGCGGCATGCTGCGCGACCGGCTCTTCGGCGACCGGACCGTGATCCTTACCAGCGCCACGCTCGCGCTCGGCGGCACCTTCGACGGCATGGCCCGCCAGTGGGGTCTCGGCAAGGACGGCTGGACCGGCCTCGACGTCGGGTCGCCGTTCGACCATCCCCGGCGGGGCATCCTCTACGTGGCCTCGCACCTGCCGCAGCCCGGCCGGGACGGGCTCCCGGAGGCGTACGTCAACGAGATCGCCGAGCTCATCGAGGCGGCCGGGGGGCGGGCGCTCGGGCTGTTCTCGTCGATGCGGGCCGCCAAGGCGGCGACGGAGGCTCTGCGGGAGCGGCTCGACGTGCCGCTGCTGTGCCAGGGCGACGACTCGACGTCGCTGCTGGTCAAGCAGTTCGCCGCCGACCCGGCGACCTGCCTGTTCGGCACGCTGTCGCTGTGGCAGGGCGTCGACGTGCCCGGGCCGTCGCTGACCCTCGTCATCATCGACAGGATCCCGTTCCCGCGGCCCGACGATCCGCTGGCCTCGGCCCGGCAGCGCCACGTGGCGGCGACCGGCGGCAACGGCTTCATGTCGGTGGCCGCGACGCACGCGGCCCTGCTGCTGGCCCAGGGCGCCGGCCGGCTCCTGCGCTCTATGGACGACCGGGGGGTGGTCGCCGTGCTCGACCCGCGCCTCGCCACGGCCCGATACAGCGGCTTCCTGCTGAGCTCCCTGCCGCCCTTCTGGCGGACCACCGACCCGGCCAAGGTCCGCGACGCCCTCCGCCGTCTCGGCACCGACGCCTGAGCGGTCAGGGAAGGGCGGTCACGGGATCGCCGACGGCCACCACGCCGGGGGCGCGCGGGACGAGCCGGATGCCGAACCAGGTCTTGCCGTCCCACCGGCGATGCCGGGCCAGGGTGCGGATCGGCTCCTTGCCCTTCAGCGCGGTGTCCGGGTCGATGGTGGTGACGGCGCATCGGTCGCAGATCTCCGACACGCGGAACTCCACCTCGCCGATGCGCACCTCCTTCCACTCGTCCTCCCGGTACGGCTCGTCGCCGTCGATCACGACGTTGGGGCGGAACCTGGCCATGGGCAGCGGCTCGGGAACCTCCTCTCCCCGTTCGACGGCACCCTCGGCGATCCAGTCGTTCAGCAGGCGCAGCGAGGCCCGTGTGGTCAGCAGCAGCGGGGCATCCCAGGCGAAGCTGACGATCTCGCCGGGAAGGCCGCCGTGGGCCGGGTCGATCGACCGGCGGCGGGGGTCGTCCAGCCATACGAGCCGGGCGGGCACGCCGAGCAACCGGGTGAACCAGTCGCCGGCCGCCGGATCCGCGCTCACGGCCCGGTCGAGCCCGGAGAAGCCGACCGGCACCGTGTCCCCCGCGGCCGGCGGAACGGTCAGGCCGGGCATCCCGGGCGCGGTGAGCGACAGGCCGCCGTCGTCGAGGTTGCGGGCCGTCACGGTGACCATGCGCGGGTACTCGCCCAGCCACAGGTTCTCGCCGTCCTCACCGATCACCGCCCATCGCCGGTCGCCGTCGAGCCCCCACGGCTCGACACGGACCCGGTCCGCCGGTAGACCAGCAGCCGACTTGAGCGGATAAATCCGGATATCGGTGAGCTGCATGATCCAAGGATACGCCGCGGAGCCGTCCCAAGAGAGCGCTCTCACACCGATGGCGGCGTCACCACAACCCCACGGCGTGAGGTGGGGGACGCCCGGCTGACTCAGCCGCGCTCGCGGGTGGCCCGCTCCCAGGGCGTGAGGTGGGGACGCTTGGGGTCGAGGCCGTCGCCGGAGGAGGTGCCGCGGATGCGGCGGCCGATCCAGGGGCCGAAGTGCTCCCTGAACCACTGGGCGTCCTCGCGCAGCTTGGCGCGGGGGTCGACCCGCTCGCGCGGCGGCCAGGTCATCCGCCAGTCGTCGTCGCCCGGCACGCCGAGGACGTGGAGGACCTTGGCGGCGACCAGACGGTGGCCGACCTCGTTCATGTGCAGCCGGTCGCCGCTCCACGCCCGCCAGTCGCGCAGACCCTGCATCGACCACATGTCCACCAGGTGGCAGCCGTACAGGTCGGCGATGGACCGGACGTGCATGAAGAAGACGGCGAACTTGCCGCGGGCCCGCCGCATGATGGGGGTGTCGCGGGGGTCGGTGCCGGTGAAGAGGACGACCTCCGCACCGCTCGCACGCAGCTCGCGCACGGCGGCGGCGACCTTCTTCGCCATCCGGTCGGGGTCGCTGCCCGGCCGGATGAGGTCGTTGCCGCCCGCGCAGAAGCTGATGAGGTCGGGCTTCATCTCGACGGCCAGGGGCACCTGGTCCTGCACGATCTGGTCGATGAGCTTGCCCCGGACGGCCAGGTTGGCGTAGCGGAAGCCGGGCTCCATTAAGGCGAGGCGCTCGGCCACCCGGTCGGCCCACCCCCTGAACCGCTGAACCTCACCCAGGCCCCCCACCGGCCCGTCCAGGGGCGGGTCGTTGAGACCCTCGGTGAAGCTGTCCCCGACCGCCACGAACGACGTGTAACCCATCGACCCCGCCTTGCCTCGAACGACGCTCTGTTACTCCCCAGTATCCGCGATGGCCCTGAGCGCCAGCTCATAGGACCGCAGCCCGAAGCCCGCGATCGTCCCGGTCGCCACCGCGGCCACGACCGAGGTGTGGCGGAAGGTCTCCCTGGCGTTCGGGTTCGAGATGTGCACCTCGACCAGCGGCGCCGTGCGCTGCGCGATCGCGTCCCTGAGGGCGTACGAGTAGTGCGTGAACGCGGCGGGGTTGAGCACGACCGGCGTGCGGGTGTCGGCCGCCTCGTGGATCCAGCCGACCAGCTCGGCCTCGTCGTCGGTCTGCCGGACCTCGACGGACAGTCCGAGCTCGCGCCCGGCCTCGCGGCACAGCGCGGACAGGTCCTCGAAGGTCTGCGCGCCGTACACGTCGGGCTCCCGGCTGCCGAGCCGGCCCAGATTGGGGCCGTTCAGCACGAGCACGGGCCTCATCGGGCCACCTCTCGGAAGGCGGCCTCGAGCAGCTCCTCGGACGGGTTCTCCAGGCGGCCCGGCTTCCCGACGCCGTCCAGCACCACGAACCGCAGCACCGATCCCCTCGCCTTCTTGTCGACCCGCATGTGCTCGCGCAGCTCGGGCCAGGACTCCTTGCGGTACGCCGTGGGCAGGCCGACGGCCTCAAGGATCCAGCGGGTGCGGTCGACGACGTCCCTGCCGACCCGGCCGTCCAGCCGCGACAGCTCGGCGGCGTAGACGAGGCCGATGGCCACGGCCTCGCCGTGCCGGATGTGGTAGTCCTCGACCCGTTCGATCGCATGGGCCAGCGTGTGGCCGTAGTTGAGGATCTCGCGCAGCCCGCTCTCGCGCAGGTCGGCGCCGACGACGTCGGCCTTGACCTGGATCTTCCGCTCGATGAGCTGCCGGGTGTGCTCGCCCTCCGGCGTGCAGGCCCCGGCCGGGTCGTCCTCGATCAGCATGAGGATGGTGGGGTCGGCGATGAAGCCGCCCTTGATGATCTCCGCGAGCCCGGCCACGTAGTCGGGGCGGGGCACGCTCACCAGCGTGGCGAGGTCGCACAGCACGCCCGCGGGCGGGTGGAACGACCCGACGAGGTTCTTGCCCTCGGGGGTGTTGATGCCGGCCTTGCCGCCGACCGCGGCGTCCACCATGGCCAGCAGCGTGGTCGGCACGTGGACGACCTTGACGCCGCGCAGCCAGGTGGCGGCGGCGAAGCCGGCCAGGTCGGTGGTCGCCCCTCCCCCGACGCCGACCACGGCGTCCGACCTGGTCACGCCGTACCGCCCGAAGGCGGACCAGAGCTCGGCGGCCACCTGGACGGTCTTGGCCGCCTCACCGTCGGGCACGGGCAGGGAGACGACCTCGTAGCCGGCGGCCTCCAGCGCCCCGCACACCGGGCGGCTGATCTCGGGCAGCCCGGCCGGGTGGACGACGGCGACGGTCCGCACCCCCGGGCCCAGCAGGCCGGGCAGCTCCGACAGCACGCCGGTGCCGACGACCACGTCGTAGGGGTTGTCGCCGCGTACGGGGATGCGCGTGGCGGTCACAGCGCGGCCGCTATCTCTGAGGCGACGTCCGCGGGGTCGCGGTCGTCGGTCGCGACGGTGATCGCCGCCAGGCGCTCGTAGATGGGGCGGCGCTCCTCCATGAGCCTGCGCAGCTGACTGCGCGGGTTGAGCACGAGCAGCGGCCGGGCTGAGGCGAGGCCGACACGCTTGACCGCCTGGTCGAGCCCGACCTGGAGGTAGACGACCCGGCGCCCGGCGAGGAGGTCGCGGGTGGGCTCGTGCAGGATCGCCCCGCCGCCCAGCGACAGCACGCCCTCGTGGGTGTCGAGCGCGGTCCGCACGGCCTCCGCCTCCAGTTCGCGGAACCTGGCCTCGCCGTCCTCCACGAACACGTCGCTCACCGGCTTGCCGGCGACGGCCTCGACGTCGCCGTCCGTGTCGCGGAACGGCACGCCGAGGCGCTCCGCGAGGAGCCGCCCGACCGTGGACTTGCCCGAGCCGGGCGGGCCGATGAGCACCGCGGCCGGGCCTTGAGACGCCGATTGCATGATCACAGACCTTATTACTTGATGACCAGGGACGAGAGGTAGCCCGCCAGGTTGCGCGCCACCTCCTCGACGGAGTCGCCGCCGAACTTCTCCACCGCCGCGTCGGCCAGCACCAGGGCCACCATGGCCTCGGCGACGATCGCCGCTGCGGGCACGGCGCACACGTCGGACCGCTCGTGGTGGGCCTTGGCGGCCTCCCCCGTCAGCACGTCCACGGTGGACAGCGCGCGGGGCACGGTCGAGATCGGCTTCATCGCGGCGCTGACGCGCAGCGGCTCGCCGTTGGTCATGCCGCCCTCGATGCCGCCGGCGCGGTTGGTGATGCGGCGCACGCCCTCCGGCGTGTTCTCGATCTCGTCGTGTGCCCGGGACCCGGGGCGGCGGGCGGTCTCGAAGCCGTCGCCCACCGCGACGCCCTTGATGGCCTGGATGCCCATGAGCGCGGCCGCGAGGCGCGCGTCGAGCCGCCGGTCCCAGTGGGTGTAGCTGCCCAGGCCGGGCGGGAGGCCGTAGACGACCACCTCGACGACGCCGCCGAGCGTGTCGCCGTCCTTGTGCGCCTTGTCGATCTCGGCGACCATCGCGGCGCTCGCCTCCGGGTCGACGCAGCGCACCGGGTCGGCGTCGACGGCGGCCATGTCGCCGGGGCCGGGCAGCACGTCGCGCGGGGCCGTCGCCTCGCCTATGGCGACCACGTGGCTGACGATGTCGACCTCGAGCGCCTGCTTGAGGAAGCTCCGCGCGACCTGCCCCAGCGCCACCCGGGCGGCCGTCTCGCGGGCGCTGGCCCGGTCGAGCACCGGTCGCGCGTCGTCGAAGCCGTACTTCTGCATGCCGGCGAGGTCGGCGTGGCCGGGACGGGGGCGGGACCGCGGCGCGTTGCGCGCCACGCCCTCCAGCAGCGCGGGGTCGACCGGGTCGGCCGCCATCACGGTCTCCCACTTGGGCCACTCGGTGTTGCCCACGCGGATCGCCACGGGCGAGCCGAGCGTGCGGCCGTGCCGGACGCCCCCGGAGATCGTCACCGCGTCCTGCTCGAACTTCATCCGCGCCCCGCGGCCGTAACCGAGCCGGCGGCGGCGCAGCGCCTCGTCGAGCTGGGCGGTCGTCACCTCCACCCCGGCGGGCAGGCCTTCCAGGATCGCGAGGAGCTCGGGGCCGTGCGACTCCCCGGCCGTCAACCAGCGCAACATGGTGACAAGTCTTCCATGCGTCCCCCAGTGCGGTGTCCCCCTGACACTCCCGTCATCACCCCTGAACGGGCAGCAGCACACCCGCGAGGGCGCCCGCGAGCATGAACGGGCCGAACGGGAACTCGCTGGTCCGGGTGCCCCGCCCGGTCAGCAGCAGCCCGACGGCGTAGACGGCGCCGAGGACGTAGCCTCCGATCCCGGCGACGACGGCGGCCTGGACCCCGACCGCCCCGGTGAGCAGCCCGATGAGGCCCGCGAGCTTCACGTCGCCGAGGCCGAGGCCGGTCGGCCTGATGAACCACAGCACCGCGTAGAGCGCGCCGAGCACGCATCCGCAGGCCAGGGCGGTGAGGAACCGGCCCGACGGCGCCAGCAGGGCCAGCACGACGGGATAGGCCGGGAGCGTGATCGCGTCGGGCAGCCGCCAGGTCCGCACGTCGATGACGGCGAGCGCCGCCCCCGCCGCCACGGCGCAGAGCCAGGCCGCGAGGACCCATCCGCCGGGCACGCGCCACACGACCAGCCCCGCGGCCGCGGCGGTCGCCCCCTCCACCAGGTAGGGCGGGCGGGGCAGCGGCACGGTCGCGGCCGCCGCGCGCAGGGCGTCGGCGGCCTCGCGCCGGTGGTCGCCGGGGTCGGCCCCGAACCCGGCCGCGAACGCCCGGGCGTACGACCCGGCCACGAGACCGAGGACGACGGCGGCGACGATGAGGAAGGCCACCCGCCCGACCCTAGCCGCCCTCCCGGCGAGCGGAACCGGGCCCGCTTCCGCCTGTGGACAACTTCCCGGGGCCGGTCCTTCGCTGCCCGGGGCGGAGGACCGTCAGGCGCGGCGGCGCGGCCACCAGGCGCGCCGGCGCCCTCCCGCCCCCGCATCGCCCGCCCCCGCATCCTCTGCCTCCGCCAGGGTCTCGCCGATACGGGCCACGGTCACGCCGGGGGCCGAGGCCACGAGCCGGTCGAGGGCCGCGGGGTCGCGCCTGGCCTCCTCGACGGCCGCGAGGGCCTCCAGCATGCCGCCCTCGACGACGAACGGCACGGGCCCGGCGACGTCGATCACGACCGCCGCGGCGTTCTCGTGCCGGGCGGCCTGGCACACCTGCGGCGTGGTGGCCTGCACGGGACGGGCGTCGGGACGCCACCGCGCCATGGCACCGGCCCCCGTGAAGGCGATCACCGCCTCCCGCCCGTCCCTGCCGACGAGCTTGGGGAGGGCCATCTCGCTCTCCTTCTCCTGCCGCAGGCCGTGCTCCCCCACCTCGGACTCGGTGAGGAGCGCGACCACCGGCACGAGCAGCCGGGTCCCCGCGAGGGCGGCCAGGACGTCGGCGGCCCCCGCCGTACCGGCCTGGAAGGCGGACAGGGCCGCCGCGACCGCCGCGTCGGCGGCGCCGTCGTCGTCGGGTCGCAGGGGCTGCGGTATGGCCGGCACGTTCCGCGAGCCTACCCTCTGAGGACGGCGGGCCCGCCCGCGGCGTCAGCCCAGGTCGGCGATGGCGATGACCGGGCCGCCGCCGGACGGCCCCTGGTGCACGGCGGCCACCGAGACGAACACGGCAGGGTCGCCCGTCACGGACGCCGCGACGCCGCCGACCGTCGCCTTGATCTGGCGGTGCCAGTGGACGTCGGAGTCGTCGAGCATGATGTTGCGGCGGCCGCGCACCCGGCCTGACGGGTCGGCTTCGCACTTCATGAACAGGTTGACGAGCCGGCCGCCGAGGTCGCTCGGGTGCGGGCGCTCGGGCAGCTCGATGCCGGAGTCCCGGACGGCCTCCCAGATGCCGTCGGCGTCCAGGGCGTCCTTCATGACGGAGTGCCCGGCGCGGTAGCGGCCGCCGATGCCGCGGACGTTGCCCACGACCACGATCTGGGCGCGGTCGAGCTCGACGCCGCTGGAGCACGAGGCGACCGACGAGTAGAGGGACAGGTCCTTGTGGATCTGCTCGGCCGCCGGCATCTCGATCTCGCCGAGCGCGACCGCGATGCCGAGGGCGGTGGTCGAGTTGGAGATGTCCATCGACTTCAGCGTGTCCTCGGTGACCACGGTCCGGCCGCGCTCCTTGGCGTCCGTGATGGTCGAGAGCGTGAGCAGCGGGGTCTTCGTCTGCACGTAGTGGACGTCGGCGGGGTCGTCGATCCCGGCGATCTTCATGGCCTCCCGCACCCCCGCGGCCACCTTCTCCACCATCGCGGGACGGCCGATGTCCTCGGGGAGGATGACCTCGCTCATCGCGACGCCGACGCTCAGCCGGGGCTCGTCGGTGCGCACGGCCTGGGCCGGGTCGACGGTCGCGAAGATCGTGGCGTGCGGGCTGAGGACGCCGTCGGTGCCGCCCGACCAGACGAGGGGCACCTGCTTGACCTCCTCGGGCGTGCGCGTGCCCTTGGCCAGGAGCACCTCGCGGAAGGCCCGGTCGGCCAGGATCCGCGTGTAGTCGTTCACGCCGCCGTTGCCCTCGGTCTTGCCGATCACCGCGAGAACGCGGTCGGCCTCGATCACGCCGTCGTCGATGAGCTTCGCGAGCCCGGAGGCGTCGGTCACGCTCTCGATGGCGACCTTCCGCACCTCGATCGGATCCGGCATCTAGTTCTCCACCCCTCTGAATACCCTTGTCCCGATATTTCCTGATAGCGCCTCGCCGATGTGCTCCAGCGAGGTGATCACGGCCCGCTCCCCGCCGTCCTCGGCGAAGCGCAGCGCGGCCTCCACCTTCGGGCCCATGCTCCCGCTCGCGAAGTGCCCGGCCGCCTGCAGGGCCCGCAGTTCCGCGACCGTGACCGCCTCGATCGGCCGCGCGCCGGGCGTCCCGAAGCCGGCGACCGCGTTCGGCACGTCGGTCGCGATCACGAGGTCGGTCGCCTGTACGGCTCTCGCCAGCGCGGCGGCCGCCAGGTCCTTGTCGACGACCGCCTCCACCCCCTCCAGGGCGCCGTCCGCCCCGCGGACGACCGGCACTCCCCCGCCGCCCGCCGCGACGACGGTGTACCCGGCCTCCATGAGGACGATCGCGGCGGAGGCGTCCAGGATCTCGACCGGGGCCGGGGACGGGACCACGCGGCGCCAGCCGCGCTCGAACCGCCGCCAGGTCTGCCCCTGCCGTTCGGACCGGCGCGCCTCGTCCTCGCCGAAGTACTGCCCGATCGGCTTCACGGGGTCCTGGAAGGCGGGGTCGTCCGCGTCCACCAGGGTGCGGGTGACGACGGCCGCGACCCGTACGGGCTCGGGCGCGAGCGCGCGCTCCAGGGCGTTCATCATGAGCGTGCCGAGCGTCCCCTGCGTCTGCGCGACGCACCAGTCCAACGGCACCGGCGGCACGACATGGGCCGCGAGCTGGTTCTTCAGCAGGATGTTGCCGACCTGGGGGCCGTTGCCGTGCGTCAGCACGACCTCGTGGCCGGCCCTGATCAGGCTCGCGACGTGCTCCATCGCCCGGCCGATCGCCCGATGCTGGTCGGCGGGGGACGCACTCCCATCGGGAGCCGTCATGGCGTTGCCGCCCAGTGCGATCAGTACGCGTCCGCCCACACCGCGAAGCTATCCAGCCGCCACGGCGCGTACATTGGCGACTGTCGCCCACCCCGTCCCGTTTCGTCGGCAACAATCACCAAGGCCGCGCGAACCGGGCGAGATCACCGATGTGGACCTTTTCCCGCCCGGGTATATCGCCCGGCCCCCCGAAGGCGGCACAATCTCCGCGTGCCCCCCGAGAAGCTGGAACCCGACGAGATGGGCGCCGCCTTCGCCGCCCGGCGTGAGCTCGGCCCGCAGTACGAGCTGGAGCTCGCCGAGTCGCTGGTCGAGCGCGTCAACGCGGTGATCGACGCGCGGCTCGCCGAGCGGAGGACGCGCCGCCCGCCGCTCGACTGGGCCCAGATGACCCTCGGCCTGGGCTCGCTGGCGCTGTCGGTGCCCCTGGTCGCGATCCTGGCCACCCAGGGCGGCGGCACGATCGGGTTCATGATGGTCTTCGGCGTGGTCGCCTTCGTCAACCTCGCCTACGTCCTGACCCGCGCGCTGCACCGGCGGGACTGACCGCGCCGCCATGATTCGCCGCTCCAGCAACCGCGGGCCCGCCGCGTGATCGACCCTCCCGCCGTCCAGGACGTCGGCGCGCCCGAGCCGCGGGTGCGCCCCGGGCTCACCCACGAACGCGTCGGGGTGTTCGCCGACGCCATCTTCGCCATCGCCATCACACTGCTCGCGCTGGAGCTGCCCCGGCCGGAGCGCGAGGACTACGCGCGGCTGGGGGCGTTCCTCGGCGACCACGTCAACTCGTTCGTGGCGTTCGCCATCGCGTTCCTGATGCTGTGGTTCACCTGGAGGGCCCACCACAGCCTGTTCGACCAGATCACCCGGGTGTCGCAGCGGGTGCTCGCGCTCCACGTGCCGCTGCTGTTCTTCGTGGCGTTCCTGCCGTACACGACGTCGGTGTTCGGGGAGGCGACGGGGCTGCCGGACGAGGCGGCGGGGGGCCGCGCCCTCGCCATCGCGCTGTTCGCCGCCAACGAGGCGATCCTCATGCTGTGCCAGGGCGCGATGATCGCCGTGGTGCTGCGGCAGGGCCTCCAGCGGCCGGACGCGAACATCAGCCGCCTGCGGACCGAGGGCTGGATCGACTGGGTCGGCGGCGTGTACTGGTTGCTGACGGCCGCCGTGAGCGGGCGGGCGGCCGAGTACGTGCCGTTCCTGTGGCTGGCGACCCCGCTGATCGCCTTCGCCGTCGCCCGCGTCGTCGTCGTCCTGCGCCGGCTCGCTGACGGCCGGAGGCCTCAGCCGCGCAGGGCGCGCAGGCGGGCGGCCGCCTCGTCGATGACCTCGTCCCGCTTGCAGAAGGCGAACCGCACGTACGCGCGGCCGCGGGAGGGACGGTCGTAGAAGACCTGCGTCGGGATGGCGACCACCCCGGCCAGCCCGGGCAGCCTCCCGGCCAGGTCGAGCCCGTCCTCGAAGCCGAGCGGCCGGATGTCGGTCTGCACGAAGTAGGTGCCGGCCGGGCGCAGCACGCCGAACCCGGCCTCCTCCAGCCCCGCGACGAGCCGGTCGCGCTTGGCCTCCAGCGCCGCCCGCTGCCGGGCGACCCACTCCATCTCCTCGCGCAGCGCGTACGCCACGGCCGTCTGCCAGGGCGCGCTCGAGGTGAACGTGAGGAACTGCTTCACCGCCTGCACGGCGGCGACCAGCGGCGCCGGCCCGCAGACCCAGCCGGTCTTCCACCCGGTGACGCTGAACGTCTTGCCCGCCGAGGAGATCATCACGGTCCGCTCGCGCATCCCGGGCAGCGTGGCCAGCGGAATGTGCTCCACCCCGTCGAACGTGAGGTGCTCGTAGACCTCGTCGGTGATGGCGATCAGGTCGCGCTCCCGGCAGACCCGGGCCACGGCCTCCAGCTCCTCGCGGGTGAAGACCGTCCCGGTGGGGTTGTGCGGGGAGTTGACGAGGATCGCCCTGGTGCGGGGCCCGATCGCGGCCTCCAGCTCGGCCGGGTCGAACGTGAAGCGGCCGGCGTCCACCCGCAGCGTGACGGGCCTCCGCACGGCCCCGGCGAGCGAGACCGCCGCCGCGTACGAGTCGTAGTACGGCTCGAACAGGACCACCTCGTCGCCCGGCTCGCACAGGGCGAGGACCGCCGCCGAGATCGCCTCGGTGGCGCCGACGGTGACCAGCACCTCCCCGTCCGGGTCGTAGGCCAGGCCGTACCACTGCTTGCGGTGGTCGGAGACGGCCTGCCGCAGCTCGGGCAGGCCGGGGCCGGGCGGGTACTGGTTCAGGCCGCCCCTGACGGCCTCGACGGCGCGCTCCAGCATGCGCTCGGGCCCGTCGGTGTCGGGGAAGCCCTGGCCGAGGTTGATGGACCCGGTGTCCACGGCCAGCTTCGTCATGGTGGCGAACACCGTCGTGCCGAACTCCCGCATCCGCCGCACCAGCGGCCCGCCGCCCGCGTCCGCCCCGGTCGCCTCGCTCAGCTCGCTCACGTCCGTCACCTTATCCGCCCCCCAGGCGGGCTCCCCGTCAATGGACCGGCCGCCCGTGATCGTGGTGGACTTGCCCGCATGGACGGACCCCCGCCGCCCGGCCGCATCCGCTCGCTCGACGCGCTGCGCGGCTTCGCGGTGTGCGGGATCATGCTGGTGAACACCTGGCAGCACACCGTCCAGGCCGGCGGGCGCACGTCCATCGACTGGGCGATGGACAACCTCGCCCAGAGCCGCTTCTACCCGATCTTCTCGTTCCTGTTCGGGGTGGGCTTCGCGCTGTTCCTCCAGTCCGCCGGGCGGCGCTCCGACCGGCCCCGGCTGGTGCTGCTGCGGCGGCTCGCGGTGCTGGCCGTCATCGGCCTCGCCCACCGGTTGCTCGACCCCGGCGAGGTGCTGCTGCCGTACGCGGTCCTCGGGGCGGTGCTCCTGCTCCCGGCGAGCCTGCTGCCCGCGCCGGTCGTCCTGCTGCTCGCGGCGGGGGCCACCGTCGCCGCCCTGCTCGGCGGGGAGCCGTACGCGCTGATCGCGGCCCTGTTCCTGCTCGGCCTGGCCGTCGTCGGATACGGCAGGGCCGGGCGGCCGGCCGGCCGCGGGGTGTTCGCGGCCGCCGCGGCGGGCGCCGTCGCCTTCACCTGGTGGTGGAACCACGACCCGCCCGGCGGGGGCGTCTACCAGGCGGCGGCGCTGTGCGGGGCGGCCGCCTACGCGACCGGCCTCCTGCTGCTCGCCCGCCGGGCCGCGGTGCTGGAGGCGCTCGGCCGGATGGCGCTGACCCACTACCTGACCAGCACGTTCGTGATCCTGGCGGCCATGCCGCTGCTGCTGGCCGACTCGTCGGGGGCGGCCGTCGTGGCCGTGACCGCGGTGACGCTCGCGGCGCAGGCGGTCTTCAGCCGCTGGTGGCTGGCCCGCTACCGCTACGGGCCCGTGGAGTGGGTGTGGCGCCGCCTCACCTGGTGGCGCCCCGTCCCCAACCGGCACACTGGGAACCGTGACACGCGTAGCGCTCTGCCAGATCCCGGTGGCCCACGACCCGAAGGCGAACCTCGAGGCGGCACGTGAGGCGCTCGCCCGGGCCCGCGGCGCCGACCTCGCCGTCTTCCCCGAGGCGACGCTCACGAGGTTCGGCCGGGCCGTCGCGGAGGTGGCCGAGCCGCTCGACGGGCCGTTCGTGACCGGGCTGGCCGAGGCGGCGCGCGAGAACCGGATCGCGGTCGTCGCGGGCGTGTTCGAGCCCGCCGGAGACGGCAGAGTCGTCAACACGGCGGTCGCCCTGGACGCGGACGGGTCCCTCGCCGCGGCCTACCGGAAGATCCACCTGTTCGACTCCTTCGGCGCCGCGGAGTCGGCGCTGGTCACCGCCGGGGACACCCCGGTCGTCGTCGCGCTCGCAGGCCTGCGGCTCGGGCTCATCACCTGCTACGACGTGCGGTTCCCCGAGCTCGCCCGCGCGCTGGTCGACCAGGGGGCCGACGCGTTCGCCGTCATCGCGGCCTGGGGCTCCGGCCCGATGAAGGAGGAGCACTGGACGACGCTGGTGCGCGCCAGGGCCATCGAGAACACGACGTGGACGGTCGCCGTCGGCCAGGCACCCAACCCCGAGGCTCCGGACGGGTTCGGCATCGGACGCAGCATGCTCGTCGACCCGATGGGCGTCGTGCGCCACGACCTGGGCCCCGGCCCGGCCGTGCACGTGGGCGAGATCGACCCGGCGGTGACCGAGAGCGTGCGGCGGACCCTCCCGTCTCTCGAACACCGCCGGCTCGGAGTCCGCAGATCGTAAACTTGGCCCCATGAACGAGCGAGGCGAGCGAGGCGGCGCGCACGGCGGG
>NZ_KI866525.1:498124-525904 GCF_000511135.2 Microbispora sp. ATCC PTA-5024
AGCGAGGCGGCGCGCACGGCGGGTGCCGCGCCGCGTCCGCCCCCGCCCCGTCGGCGCGGCCCCGCTTCGGGCCGCCGGGCCGGGAGGCGGCATGAGCGAGCCGGGGCACAGGACCGAGATGCAGAAGGTGATCCCGCCGCGGCTGCTCGTGCCGTACCTGTCGGGCAAGCGGACGATCATCTCCGGGTACGTGTACCGGGTGCAGGACTGCGGCGGCCTCGCCTCGCCGGCCGCGCTCGTCGAGGCCCTCGACCTGTGCTTCGAAGGATCGGAGCTGACCCCCGAAGTGCCCGAACTGTACGTCCTGCGGTGGTTCGCCCGGGACATCGACACGTACGTCGTCCCCTACGGCCCGCACATGGGCGGGGATTGGAGCGATTCACCGCCGTTCACCGGGAACGGGTTCACGGCGTCGCGCGACCAGGTGGTCCCGCAGTTCCACACGATGCCGATGCCGATCCCGGCGGGCGCGCGGATCGTGCACCTCACCGGGGCGGGTGAGCGGCCCTTCGCCGGGTACGACGGCCTGACCTGGCGGCGCGCGTCATGAGCGAGGTCGAGCCCGTGGGGCTGGGGTTCATCGCCCGCTACCGCGAGCAGACGTACGCCGCGGCCGTCGGCCCCGACAGCGACGACGTGGTGCTGTTCAGCGAGGCGCCGGAGGCGGGCTTCGCCAAGGCCGGCGGCTACTGGCGGCTCCGGGTGCGCCGGACCGACCTGGAGGGGCTGACGCTGCTGCGCACCGTCGGGGCGTTCGGCGGAGAGCCGTGCCTCGTGCTCGACGAGGACGACGCCGACGGCCTGCACATCGCCTACACCGGCCACAGCGGCATGAAGGCCGAGGCCCTCGGCTACTGGCTGGTCGACCACGGGGCGTACGAGGTCGTCGTCCCCCGCGAGGAGGTCCACTCCATACGGGTGGAGCGGATCCCGGTGCCCACGTCGCGGGATCAGGACCCCAGCGACCTGTAACGGGCGAACCGGGCGGCCAGCCGCTCCGCCGGGTCCCGGTCGAGCAGGCCGATGATCTCGTACTCGAGCGTCCTGGCCACCCGGGCGCAGAACTCCTCCGGCTCGTACGCCGCGTCGGGGCACTCGGGAACGACCCGGTCCACGATGCCGTCGCGCCGCAGGTCCACGGCCCTGACGCCCTGGGCCGCCGCGATCTCCGAGGCGAAGTCGACGGTCCGGTAGAGGATGGCCGACGCGCCCTCCGGCGGCAGCGGCGACAGCCAGGCGTGCTGCGCGCAGACCACCCGGTCGGCCGGCAGCAGCGCGAGGGCGGCGCCCCCGGCGCCCTCGCCGAGCAGCAGGCACACCGTCGGCGCGTCGAGCATCACGAGGTCGGCCAGGCATCGGGCGATCTCCGCGGCGAGCCCGCCCTCCTCGGCGGCCCTCGACAGCGCCGCGCCCGCCGTGTCGATAACCGTGACGAGGGGCAGGCCGAGCTCGGACGCCAGCCGCATGCCGCGGCGGGCCACCCGCAGCCCCGCCGGGCCGAGCGCGTTCCCCGCCCGCTGCCGCCGCCGATCCTGACCGAGGACCACGGCGGGCGCCGCGCCGAACCGCGCCAGGGCCAGCAGGAGCCCCGGGTCGTCCTCCCCGGTCCCGGTGCCGTGCAGCGGGGTTACATCGGCCGCGCCGAGCTTGAGCAGGCTCCGCACGCCGGGCCGGTCGTCGCGGCGCGAGCGGGAGACGGCCTCCCAGGCCGGGACGTCGTCGGCGGACTCCTCGGGCTCCGGCCCGCGCTCCAGGCCCCGCCGCGGGGCGCAGAGCACCGACAGCGCCCGGATGGCGATCTCGCGGGCGTCCTCGGCCGACACCACGGCGTCCACCAGGCCGTGGGCGAACAGGTTCTCCGACACCTGGACGCCGCGCGGGAACGGATGGCCGTACAGCGCCTCGAACACCCGGGGGCCGAGGAAGCCGATGAGCGCGCCCGGCTCGGCCGCGGTGACGTGGCCGAGCGACCCCCAGGACGCGAACACCCCGCCCGTCGTCGGGTGGCGCAGGTAGACGACGTACGGCAGGCCGGCGGCCCGGTGCGCCCCGACGGCGGCGGTGATCTTCACCATCTGGGTGAAGGCGAGCGCGCCCTCCTGCATCCGGGTGCCTCCACTCGCGGGGGCCGCGAGCAGCGGGAGCCGTTCCGCCGTCGCCCGCTCCACGGCCCGCACGAGCCGCTCGGCCGCGGCGACCCCGATCGACCCGGCGAGGAACGAGAACTCGCAGGCCACCACGGCCACCCGGCGGCCGTCGAGCAGCCCCTCCCCGGTGACGACGGACTCGTCGTAGCCGGTCCGGGCGCGAGCGGCCGCCAGGTCGGCGGCGTACGCGGAGCCGGGTTCCGCCCGGTCCGCCGGCGGCTCGTCCCACGACAGCCAGGATCCGGGGTCGAGCACCGTCGCGATCAGGCCGCGGGCGTCCGGCCTGCTCATCGCGGGTGCTCCGGCGCGCCGGCGGCCGCCCTCACGCCCGCCGCTCCCGCTCGGCCAGCCAGGCGAGGACGGCGGCGGTGTCCTGGCCGAGGCCCGGAGGCGGCGTGTGGCCCTCACCGCCGTCGCCGCTCGTGAGGCCCTCGCCGCTGTCGCTCCCCTCGAACCGCAGCGGGGGGCCGGGAAGCTCGATGGGCCCGAGGACGGGGTGGTCGACGGTCACGACCAGGCCCTGCGACCGCACCTGGTCCCAGGCGTAGACCTCGTCGATCGACCGGATGGCCCCCGCCGGCACGCCGAGCTCGGCCAGCGCGGCCAGCCAGTGGCCCCGGTCGTGGACGGCCAGCGCCTTCTCGATGTCCGCGATCAGCTCGTCCCGGTGGGCGAACCTGTCCCGGTTCGTCGCGTACCGGGGCTGCTCCGCGTCGATGCCGAGCAGCCCGGCCGCCTTGCGCCACTGCCCCTCATTGGCCACCGCGAGCTGGATCATCCCGTCCGCGCAGCGGAAGGCCCCGTACGGCGCGATCGATGCGTGGTGGTTGCCGCCGGCCTCGGGCACCTTGCCGCCGACCGTCCAGGCCGTCCCATGGTAGGAGTGCACGCCGACGACCGAGGCGAGCAGCGAGGTCCGCACCACCGTGCCGCGGCCGGTGCGCTCGCGCTCGTAGAGGGCCGCCGCCACGCCGTACGCGCCGTGGATGCCCGCGAGGAGGTCCGCGATCGAGGCGCCCACCCGGTACGGCTCGTCGGGCGAG
The DNA here is from genome assembly GCF_000511135.2 of Microbispora sp. ATCC PTA-5024. Lineage (NCBI taxonomy): Bacteria > Bacillati > Actinomycetota > Actinomycetes > Streptosporangiales > Streptosporangiaceae > Microbispora > Microbispora sp. ATCC PTA-5024. Next base: position 501,315 of record NZ_KI866525.1, read on the forward strand.
GGCCCGGTCAGCGACATCAGGCCCGCCTCCCCCTGAGCGATCTGGTCGTACCCCGGCCGGCCGCCCTCGGGACCGTCGTGGCCGAAGCCGGTGATCGACAGGATCACCAGCCGGGGGTTCAGCTCGTGGAGGCGCTCGACGGGGAAGCCCAGCCGGTCGAGCACGCCGGTGCGGAAGTTCTCGACGAGCACGTCGCTCTGCCTGACGAGCCGCTCGACCAGGTGACGGCCCTCATCGGACTTCATGTCCACCGTGATCGACCGCTTGTTGCGGTTGGCCGCCAGGAAGTAGGTGGAGATGTCGTGGCCGGGGCCGACGAACGGCGGCCCCCACCCCCGGGACTCGTCCCCCTCCGGATGCTCCACCTTGATCACGTGAGCGCCGAGGTCGCCGAGCATCTGCGCGCAGTGCGGCCCGGCCAGCGCCCTGGACAGGTCGAGGACGACGATTCCGCTGAGGGGTCCCTGCACTGCCGGCCTCCCGGGGTCCGTGAACGAGCGCCCTTCGCTCTTCACGGCAAGCCTGCCAGGTCAGGCCGCCGGACGGCACCCTTGGTACGGGGTTCCGATCACCGCCGGAACCCCGTACGCCCTCCGTCACACGTCACGGTGACGGGTCCCCGCGCGCCGCCCGCGCCACTGGTCCATCAGCCGGTGGACCCGCTCCCGGTTGCGCGGGTCCCGCGCCGCCGTCTTGACGCGTTCGACGCCTTCACGGCCCTTCTGGCTCTGGAAATACTCCTTGATGCGCTGGACTATCGACGCCATCTGTCCTTCACCGTCCCTTTTCGCCGGTTATGTAATCCGGCTACCCGCCTGCGGGACGGCCAATCATCGGCGTATCCGGACGTGTGCGGTGCGTGGCGGTTACCTTGGGAGCCGCGGCGGCGATCGGAGGGGACACGGGCGTGGGAGCAGTGGCACCGGGCACCGGACCGCTCTCGCCCGGTTTCTCCGGCATCTCCCCCGAGCCGATGAGCCGCTTCGTCGCCGAGATGGAGCACGCCCGGGGCGTCATCGGGGAGCACGCCGAGGCCGTGCGCCGAGTCCTCGCCGCCCGGGGACTCCCGGCCGCCTCGCTCGGCCCGATCGGCGAGGCCGAGCGGTGGCTCGACGAGCGGCTGCCCGACCTGCGCAGGCGGCGGGAGCTCGCCGCCGGCATGGCCCGCCTGCCGTCCTGGTCTCCCGGCGCCCTCCTGCCGTACGAGGAGGGGGACCTGCCCTCCCCCGCGGAGGCGCGGCGCCTCGGCGGCGAGCTCGCCGAGGCGTACCGGGCCGTCGACCCGGACGCGCTGTTCGACCCCGGGCTCGACGAGAAATACGCGCGGATCGTGCGGGCCCTGGCCGCATACGTCGACGACCCCGAGTTCACCGCGGCCTTCTTCGCCGGCATCGGCGCCCGCCGGAGCGTCGAGCTGCCGGGGCGGCTGCGCCGGGGGCTGGAGGAGGGCGTCGAGGAGGCGGTCGCCACTGTGAGCCGCGCCCTGGGCTCGGCGGTGAGCGGCGGGGCGGCGGTCCCCGGCTTCGCGGCCGTCACGCGGGCCCTCCAGGTCACCGCCGAGGGAGACGACGACCGCCGGGGCGTGGGCGATCTGCTGTCCGGCGGCCGCTTCCCCACCGAGTGGCTCGCCGGGGTCGTGGCGGCGCAGGCGTTCCTCCCGCACGGCGGCCCCTCCGGCGCGACCCTAGCCCCGTATCTCGACGCGCTGGCCCGCCACCCCTCGGCCGCGCGGCTGGCGATCTGGAGCGTCACCCGCGACGCCCCACGGCCGCCCGACGCCCTGGGACGGCTGCTGTCCCCCGTCCCCGCGCTCGCCGGCGTCGACCGCCGGCCCGACCTGGTGACGTTCCTGCGGGAGCTCAACGCCCGGACCGTGCGGGACGACGCCTCCGCCGCCGCGTTCGGACGGCTGCTCGCCGCGGCGTCCGGCGCGTACGACGAGAGGGACGGCGCGCACAGCGACGTCGCCGCCCGGTTCGCGTTCACGGTCATCACCGGCGCGGCCCGCTTCCCGTTCGCGCCGCCGGCCCGCGTCCACCTGGCCGAGATCGCCGGATCGTACGCCACCGAGATGACCGAGGGCGCCGACCTGGGCGACGACAACCAGTTGCTGCCGAGCGCGTACGGGCCCGTGCGCTCGCGCATCCCCGGCCTGCGTCCCGCGTTCCGGCTCAGCCCAGAGGACACGTTCCGCTTCCTGCTGACCTTCGCCGGCGACGCCGCGGCCAGGGCGCCGTTCGACGCCGGCATGGGCGAGCTGACGCTGCGCCTCGTGAAGGAGGGCGTCCCGGCGATGCGCGCGGCCGGGAGCCCCACCCGGCTGGACGACCTCTTCGCGGCGCTGGGCAACGTCCGCGGCTTCGAGCTCGGCGCCGCGGAGAAGCTCGGCCGGCCGATCGACGACCGCGCCGAGGCCGCCCGGAGCGACTGGAGCTTCGGCTACGGCAGCACGCTGGGCATGGCCGGGCTGGCCGTGCCGGGAGGCATGTACGGCGCCATCGCGTGGACCGCCCTCAGCATGGGATGGTCGCTCCTCGACACCTACCAGGACGACCCGCCCGGCGTGGTCGGCAAGCTCCGGGACCTGGACGACCGGGAGACCCTCGGCCGCCGGCACGCCGTCGCCCAGATGCTCATGGACGCCGGCTTCCCGGCGAAGGTGCCGCCCCCGGAGTTCCAGGCCTTCCTTCCGCCCGGCGTGTCCGTCGCCGGCTCGGACGGCCGCCTGCGCCCCTTCGCCGACATTCTCCAGTCCGGCCCCCGCTCCCTCCGTGCCCTCGACCAATGGTTCATCACCAACGGCATGGGCAGCGACAAGAAGTCACTTGGAGACCTGTCCCAGGACCTTGCGGCGCACTTCGACGGACAGAAAAGTTACGGTCGAGTTCATTCTCTCCAATTCAACGATCAGAACTGAGGCCGTCACAGACATTCGGTCTCGCCGCTGACCACATACACACCGTCGCCGGACGAGTCCAGCGTCAGCAGGGTTTTTGCAGAACTGTCGCTCACCCTGATCGGCTCATTCATCGATCGCAGGCTCACGACTTCATAGGGAGCGACATGCTGCACCGTACCCAGCAGCATGGAACGCAGCGTATCGGGACGCCGATTCGGGAGATCGCCACCGGTGGCCGCGAAGGTCTGCTTGGCTCTGCCGTCGCCGCAAGGGATGTCCTTGCCGCCGGGGTCGGTGATGGTCACCTTCTGCGCATTGCGCTCTTTGAGCAGTCGGAGAATGTGATTTTTCAAAGTTTGGCCGGCTTGGGCGGCGGTCGGGGTGTCGTCTTCGGTACAGGCGATCGGCGCGAAAGACACCAATGCCACTACGACGGCGATACGGCGAAGGCGCATGGAAACGGGCAGGCCGGGCATCGTCTTCGCCTCCATGTCTGGCCGGGATCATCTCGAGCACACATAATCTCAAGGAGAACCCGCGCGCCACCATGTATTCGCCGCCGCAATGGAGGAGTACCGGCTTGGCCACGCACGACGACCTGGTGCCGAATCCACGGCATCGGGAGCTGGAGGCGGCGCTGGCGGCGGTACGGGAGCACCTCCACGTCCTGGAGACGGCCCTCGACGCCGCCTGCGCTCAGTTCGGCGGCGAAGCGGTGTGGGTGGGGCCGGCCGCCCGGGCGTTCGGCGACGAGCTGCAGGGCAGGCGCGCCCGGCTCAGGGCCGCGGCACGGCAGGTGCTCTCCGAGCTGGAGGCAGAGCTTCGCACCACTCCCAGCCACGTGCCCAGAACGGCAGCCGCCGCCACAACCGGCTGGGCCTAATCACCTCCCGACGAGGGCCTGCACATCAAGCCCCAAGCCGCTCGGGAGCCGCATTACACAACGGAGCGGCCGAGCCGGCAAGTCCCCCATGGGCGCACACCGAAACCGAGCCAGGGCCGCTCCCCGCCATATGGCGGCCAGATGCGTCCCCGCGAAGCTGGGCACGCCGAGGCTGGGCCGCCTCACCAGCCGGCGGGGCGGGGAGGGTCGGCGGGCTGGGGGCGTGCGCGCAGCCACCGGAAGAGCGATCGGGCCGCCCTGCGCGGGTCGGTGTGGATCTCGCGCCGGAACTCGAGTTCAGGCGGGTCCCGGAAGACCACGGCGTACCGGTTCTCGCCCCACAGCGACACGGAGGCGTGCCACTGCGCCTCCTCGCCACGAGGCCGGACGATCATGTAGGTGTTGTCCGCCGGGTGCAGTTCCTCGACCAGCACCGCGAGGGCCACCCGCGAGGGGTCCGCGACCCGGTACCCGTCCTGAGTCCGGGCACAGTACTTAGCCGCCGCCATCCCATCGGCCCCTTCTCGAGTCGGGCAGCGGCTCAAGCATGACGTAGGAGCTCCTGGTCCGGAGGCCGTTACCGCAATCTCCCGGCCGCAGGAGGGCGGCGGCCTCTAAAGCAGGTCGACGTCCGCGTGGGGGGCGCCGCCGGAAAGGGTGGGATAACCGGCGCCGCGGTCGAAGAAGGCGGCCGGACGGCCCGCGCGCAGCTCCGCCCGCAGCTTCCCGGTCGCCTCGGCGTCCACCTGGGGGTCGCCCGCGGGGCCGGTCAGGACGACTCCGTAGTCCTCACGCGCCCCCTCGGGCGAGACCTTGCCGTCCCGGACGTCGGCGGCGACCTTCTCGGCCGGCCGGTCGTACGGGGAGCCCCAGCCGCCGCCCCCGGTCGTCCGGACCCTGATGATCTCGCCTGCCCGCACGGGGAAGTCGTCGACGAGGCCCTCCATCTCCTCGCCGTTCACGGTCACCTGGAAGGGACGGCCGGCCCGGCCGCCGTTCACGCCCCAGCACGACAGGATCGACCGGTCGGCGATGGACATGAAGGACGCGTCCCGCAGCATGCGGATGTGCTTGTCGTACCCGAGCCCGCCGCGGAACTCCCCCGGCCCGCCGCTGTCGACGGCGAGTCCGAGCCGCTCGACCCGGAACGGCCAGCGGGCCTCGGCGAACTCGACCGGGATGTTGCGGGAGTCGGGGACGATGTGGATGGTGTCCTCGCCGTCGGCGTACCAGCGTCCGCCGGAGCCGCCGCCGAGGACCTCCCGCATGAGGTACGGCCCGTCGTCCGACTCGCCGTACACGCCGGTGTAGCGGATCGTCTCCTGGTCGGCGGGCATGCGGCCGCCGGTGGCCTTGGCCAGCACCCCGGCCAGGACGCCGAGGAGGCGGAGGATCACGAACGTCCGGGCGTTGGTGGGGGCCGGGAAGATCGGGGTGAGCAGCGTGCCCTTCTCCGGGAACACCATCTTGATCAGCGGCACGACGCCCTCGTTGACGTCGAGCTCCGCCATCCGCTCCGGGGTGTCGGCCAGGTTGCGCAGGATCGGGGCGAGCCACTTCTTCAGGAAGACCCCGTCGGCGTAGTCGCCCGCGTGGTTGATGGGCCCCTTGGCCTGCGGTGAGGTTCCGGTGAAGTCGATGGTCAGCGGCGGGTCGGCCGCGTGGTCGACCGTGAGCGTGATCCGCTGGGCGTGCAGGCGGGGATCGTCGACGCCGTCGTGCTCGGCGTAGTCCTCCCAGACGTGCACCCCCTCGGGGATCTTCGACAGCAGCTCCCGGCGGAACGTCTCGGTGGTCTTGGCGATGATCGCGTCGAAGCAGGCCTCGACCGCCCCGCGGCCGTACCGGTCGAAGAGCTCGCCGAGCCTGCGGGCGCCCATCAGGCAGGCCGAGCACTCGGCGTCGAGGTCGCCGGCCAGCGAGTCGGGCATCCGGGAGTTGCGCGTCATGATCGTCAAGGCGGCCCGGTTGGGCACGCCCTGGTCCCACAGCCTGATCGGGGGGACCATGAGGCCCTCCTCGAACGCGCTGCGCGCGTGGGACGGCATCGACCCGGGGACGGCGCCGCCGATGTCGTCGTGGTGGCCGAACGCCTGCACGAACGCCACGACCTGCCCATCGTGGAACACGGGCACGGTGACGCACAGGTCGGGCAGGTGCCCGATGCCGCCCTCCGACAGGTAGACGTCGTTGTGGAAGAAGACGTCGCCGGGCCGCATCGTGCCGATCGGGAAGTCGCGGACGACGGGCTGCACCAGGGCCGAGTACGACCGGCCGGTCAGCTTGCGCAGCCGGACGTCGTGGATGCCCGCCCGGAAGTCGTGCGCGTCCCGGATCATGGGCGACCGGGCGGTGCGGGCGATGGCGGTCTCCACCTCCATCTCGACGGAGGCGAGGGTGCCCTCGACGATCTCCACCAGGATCGGGTCGACGGTGCTCATCGGTCGCTCACCACCACGAGGTTGCCGTAGTCGTCCATGGTCGCGGTGAAGCCGGGATGGACGGGGAGGGTGGAGCCGTACTCCTCGACGACCGCCGGGCCGCGGACGACCGCGCCCGCGCCGAGGTCGCCCCGGCGGTAGACGACGGTGCGGCCCCACTGCTCGTAGTACACGCCGCGGGTGGCGACCGGGCTGGGCTCGTCGGTCTGCGGCGTCCTCCGTGCGATCTTCGGCCGGCTGATGGGCCCGACGCCCGACACCCGGAGGTTGACCCACTCGACGGCGTGCCGGGGGTCGCCGCGGTAGCCGTACCCGTAGAGCCGCTCGTGCTCCCGGTGGAACCGCTCCTCCACGACGCCGCGCCACTCCGCGTCCGGCGGGCCGTCCGGGGCGGGGACCCGCACCTCGTAAGCCTGGCCGTAGTAGCGCAGGTCGGCGCTGCGGACGTACACGTGGCGGGCGAAGCCCTCCCGGTCGAGCGCCGCGGCGGCCTGGGCCTCCAGGTCGGCGAAGATCTCGGCCAGCAGGCCGGGCGAGGGGTCCCGGGAGACGTGCGTGCGCACGTAGTCGTTCTTGACGTCGACCGTGAGCAGGCCGAACGCCGAGACGTTGCCGGGGTCGGGCGGCACGATCGCCGCCGGCAGCCCGAGGATGTCGATGAGCCGGCAGGCGAGCAGCGGCCCCGACCCGCCGAACGCGACGAGCGGGAAGTCCCGCACGTCGAGGCCGCGCTTGACCGTGATCTGGCGGATCGCGTTCGACTGGTTGAACGCGCTGATCTCCAGGATGCCGGTCGCGCACCGCTCGGGCGTGAGGCCGAGCCTGCCGGCCAGCGCCTCGACGCCGGCCCGGGCCGCGGCGACGTCGAGGGGGATCTCGCCGCCCAGCAGGTGCGGGGGCACCCGGCCGAGGAAGACGTGGGCGTCGGTCACCGTGACCTCGGTGCCGCCCCTGGCGTAGCAGATCGGGCCGGGGTCGGCGCCGGCCGAGCGGGGGCCGACCTTGAGCGTGCCCTCGGGGGAGATCCAGGCGACCGAGCCGCCGCCGGCCCCCACGGTCACGATGTCGATCATGGGGATCTTGCACGGGTAGCGGCCGATGCTGCCCTCGGTGGTCAGGGACGGCTCGCCGTCCACCACCACGGCCACGTCGGTCGAGGTGCCGCCGCCGTCGAGTGTGATCGCGCTCGGCCGTCCGGCCGTACCGGCGATCATGGCGGCGCCCAGGGCGCCCGCCGCCGGGCCGGACAGCACGGTGGTGATCGGCTGGTTGACCACCTCGGCGGCCGACAGCACGCCGCCGTTGCTCTTCATGACCGAGAACCCGCGGCCGAGCCGCTCCGACAGGTTGGCGATGTAGCGGCGCATGACCGGCTTGACCGCGGCGTCGACGAGGGTGGTGACCGACCGCTCGTACTCCCGGTACTCCCGCAGGACGTCGCTCGACAGCGAGACGACGGCGCCGGGGTGCTCGCGGGCCAGCACGTCGCGCATGCGCCGCTCGTGCTCCGGGTTGGCGTAGGAGTGGAGGAAGCAGACCCCTACGGCGGTGATCCCACGCTCGGCGAACCAGCGGGCCACCTCCACGGCCCCCTCCTCGTCGAACGGCCGGACCTCGCGGCCCAGGTGGTCGAGGCGCCCGCCCACCGTCCGCACCCTGCCGACCGGCACGATCCGCGGCGGCTTCACCCAGAAGTACGAGTTGCCGTACCCGTCGGGGACGCTCTGCCGGGCGATCTCGAGCACGAACTCGAAGCCCTCGGTCGTGACGAACCCGAGATGGGCGGTGCCGCCGGGCCGGTCCTCCAGCAGCTGGTTGGTCGCGACCGTGGTGCCGTGGACGATCGCGGACACCGCGTCCACGCCGAGCGAGCCGCCGTGGGCCTCCAGCACCTTGTGAACGCCTGCCATGAACCCGTCTGCCGGGTTGGCAGGAGTCGAGGGGGTCTTGGTCGTGACGATCTGACCGGTCTCCTCGTCGACGAGGACGACGTCGGTGAACGTGCCCCCCGTGTCGACCCCGATGCGGACGCTAGGCATGCTCCTGTTTACCGAGGGCGGCCGAGGGGCCGAACCGGCGCACTCTGCCGAAGAATCGGCATGCCGTCGTCAGACCCTGCCCACAGTGGCGACCGCGCGGCGGGCCGGGTCAGCGCCGGCGGGTGGCGCGGCCGAGGAGCCAGCCGATGGCCGCGCTCCCGAGGGCGACGGCGGAGCCCATGCCGAAGGCCGCGAGCATGGTCCACGCGGGCACGCCCTGGCGGGCGGCGGCGGCCGGCTCGGGGCCGCGGGTGTAGACCGCGGGCGCGGCGGGCTCCTGCGCCGCCTGGCCCGGTACGCCCTGGGCCTGCGCCGGCTGACCCTGTACGGCCTGGCCCTGGGCGGCCTGACCCTGGGCGGCCGCGGCGGCGGGGACGGACAGCAGGTGCCGCTCGACCGCCGCGAAGAACTCTCCCGCCGTCTTCTTGGCGACCGAGCCGAGCATCCGCTGGCCCACGCCGCCGATCATGCCGCCCACGACGGCGTCGGCGTCGTAGTCGACGCGGGTGCCGCCCTCGGCGTCGCTGAGGCGCACCCGCACGGTCGCGTCGACCGTGCCGGGAGCGCCCTGGCCGCTCGCCCTGAGCACGAACCGATCCGGCTCCTCCGGGTCGGACAGGGCGACCTCACCCAGGTAAAGGCCCTTGATCGAGGCCACCCCGGCGGTCACCGTCATCTTGTAGACGTCAGGACCGACCGCTTCCAGGCGCTCGCATCCGGGGATCGTGCGCACCAGGACGGCCGGGTCCTGCAGGGCGTCCCACACCCGCTTGCGCTCCGCTGCCACCAGCGCGTTCCCGACGACCTTCATGGGCCACCTCCGATGCCGAGCACCTTAGAGAATCACCACGGCGGGGAGAACGGCAACATCTGCCCTTCGGCATGCCGGTGATGGTGCACAAGTTACATCGGCGGCGCTCCCCTTGGGGGCGACCGGCGTCACCCCGGCGGCGTACGGCCGGATCAGCCGCGCGGCGGACGCCCATTGCCCCCGTTTCGCCCACCATTGGTGTCATGCCGCCGCGGAGGGCGGCGCCGCCCGGGCGGTCCCGCCTGGGCGGCGTCACGGCAGTCGACGGCAGGACGACGCTCGGAAAGGGCGCCGCGAACCGGGATCGGGGGGCCTCGTCCCGGTGTGACGAAGATCGCACCTCGTCGCGGCCCCGCACGCTCCCATTGCTCTACAAGCCGTAGTACTACTGGAGATAGAACTACAGGCTGTAGAGCTCCGGCACCCGCGAGGGGGACATGGACGCGCTGGACCTGGCACGGTGGCAGTTCGGGGTCACCACCGTGTACCACTTTCTCTTCGTACCCCTGACGATCGGCCTCGGGGTCTTCGTGGCCGGGCTCCAGACCGCCTGGAACCGGACCGGCGAGGAGCACTACCTCACGCTCACGAAGTTCTTCGGGAAGCTCTTCCTGATCAACTTCGCGATGGGCGTGGTGACCGGTCTCGTGCAGGAGTTCCAGTTCGGGATGAACTGGAGCGAGTACTCGACCTTCGTCGGCGACGTCTTCGGGGCGCCGCTGGCGCTGGAGGCGCTGCTCGCGTTCTTCCTGGAGTCCACCTTCCTCGGCCTGTGGATCTTCGGCTGGGACCGGCTGCCGAAGCGGGTCCATCTCGCCTGCCTGTGGGCCGCCGTCATCGGCTCGAACCTGTCGGCGTACTTCATCCTCGCGGCCAACGCCTGGATGAAGCACCCGGTCGGGTACGAGGTGGTGGACGGCCGGGCCCGGATGACCGACCTGTGGGCCGTGCTGACCAACTCCACCGCGCTCGCCCAGGTGCCCCACGTCGTGGCCGGGGCGTTCGTGGTCGCGGGCGGCTTCGTGATCGCGGTCAGCGGCTACCGGATCCTGCGCGAGCGCGGTCTCGCCCTGGTCCCCGGCCGGGGGCGCGGACGCAAGCCCGGCCCGGACGCCGCGACGCCGACGCCGCACCGGACCGGCATGTGGCGCACCAGCCTGCGGGCGGCCCTCGTCATGACCGCGCTCGCGGGCGTCGTCGTCGCGGGGACCGGCGACACGTCGGGCCGGCTCCTCGCCGAGCAGCAGCCGATGAAGCTGGCCGCGGCCGAGGGCCTGCGCCACGACACGGCGGGCGCGGCGTTCTCGATCGTCCCCGGCGTCGAGGTGCCCCGCCTGCTCAGCCTCCTGTCGGCGCACGACCCGGGCGCGACCGTGCAGGGCATCGACGACATCCAGGCCCGGTACGAGAAGACGTTCGGGCCGGCGGACTACCGGCCCGACCTGCCCGTGGTCTTCTGGTCGTTCCGCGTGATGATCGGCTTCGGGATGGCGACGGTCGGGCTGTCGGTGCTCGGCCTCTGGCTGACCCGGGGCGGCGCGAGCCGCCGCGGGAGCCGTCGCGGTAGCCGTCGCGGCGCCCGCGCCGGGCGTCCGGTGCCGGCGTGGTTCGCGCGGGCCTGCGTGCTGGCGCTGCCGCTGCCCACCGCGGCGATCGTGGCGGGGTGGCTGCTCAGCGAGATCGGCCGCCAGCCGTGGACCGTGCAGGGCGAGCTCATGACGGCCGCGAGCGTCTCCCCCGGCGTGAGCCTCGCCGAGGTGGGAATCACCCTGGCCGTCTTCACGGTCCTGTACGGCGTGCTGGCCCTGGCCGAGGGCGCGCTGCTGCTGCGCCACGTCAAGGCCGGTCCCGAGGCGCCCGCCCCGGCCGGGCCCGCCCCCGCCGAGCCGGACGAGGCCCGGCTCGCCCCCACCCTCATGTACTGAGGAGCTTCGCGATGACGACGTTCTGGTTCCTGGTGATCGCCTTCCTCTGGACGGGCTACTTCGTGCTGGAGGGCTTCGACTTCGGGGTGGGCGCCCTGCTGCCGCTGCTGTCGCGGTCGCAGGCCGACCGCAGGCAGGTGCTCGGCACGATCGGGCCCGTGTGGGACGGCAACGAGGTCTGGCTGATCACGGCGATCGGCGCGATGTTCGCCGCCTTCCCCGCGTGGTACTCGGGCCTGCTGAGCGGCTACTACCTGCCCCTCTTCCTCGTCATCGCCGGCCTCGTGGTGCGCGGCGTCGGCCTGGAGTGGCGGGGCAAGGTCCGCTCCCGCCGGGAGGTCGCCCTGTGCGACGCCGGCATCGTGACCGGCAGCGTGCTCCCCGCGTTCCTGTGGGGCGCCGTCTTCGGGAACCTCCTGTACGGCACGCCTGCGGCGACCGTGCTCGGCGGCGCGCTCTCACTGTCGGTCGCCGTCCTGCACGGCGCGGTGTTCGTCGCGCTCAAGACGACCGGGCCGGTCCGGGACCGGGCGCGCCGGGCCGCCGCGCTGGCCGCGGCCGGCGCGGTCCCCGCCGCGGTCGTCGCGCTGCCGTCGATCGCGGGCGACCACGGCCGGCCCTGGACGTGGGGAGTGGCCCTGCTCGCCATGGCCGCGCTGTCGGCCGGGGCGGCCCTGTCCTGGCGGCGCCGCGAGGGCTGGGCCTTCGTCGCCACCGCCACGGCGATCGCGGCGACCACGGCCGCCCTGTTCGGCGCACTGTGGGCGGCGCCGCTCCCCGGGCTGACGCTCGCCGAGGCGGCCTCCGCGCCGTACACGCTGCGGGTGCTCACCTGGATCGGCCTGGTCGCGCTGCCCGGCGTGATCGCCTACCAGGCCTGGACCTACTGGGTCTTCCGCCGGCGCGTGTCCGCGCCGGCGCAGCCCGCGCCCGAGAGCCCGCGGCAGGTCCTCACGGGGCGCCAGGCGTGATCCCGGCGTCGCGGGCCTGACGCAGGGCGTGGAGGTCGGACGGCGAGATGGGCATCCGGTCGACGACGATGCCCTCGGCGTCCTCCACGGCGGCGGCGATGACGGCGGAGACGGGGATCACGCCTGCCTCGCCCGCGCCCTTGATGCCGAGAGGGTTCAGCGGCGAGGGCGTCTCCAGGTGGGCCGTCTCGATTCGGGGGACCTCGGTCGCGTAGGGCATCAGGAAGTCCATGAACGAGGCGTTGAGCAGCTGGCCGTGCTCGTCGTAGACCATCTTCTCGTAGAGCGCGCCGCCGACGCCCTGCGCCACCCCGCCGTGGATCTGCCCCTCGACGATCATGGGGTTGATCAGCCGCCCGCAGTCGTGGACGACGGCGTACCGCAGGATCGTGATCTCGGCCGTCTCGGGGTCGGTCTCGACGACGGCGGCGTGCATGCCGGAGGCGAACGTCGACCGGACGGGCGAGTAGTAGTCCCTGCCCTCCAGGCCGGGCTCGTCCCCCTCGCTCACCGGCGGCCGGTCCGGGGAGGACGACCCGGCGAACTGGGTGGCCCGCTGCGTCTCCTCGTCGAAGGCGTACCGCAGGGGGTTCGACAGGACGGCGACCGTGGCCAGCGGGATCGACGCCGAGGGCGTCCCGACGACGTGGACGAGGCCGTCGGTGATCTCCAGGTCGCGCGGGTCGGCCTCCAGGGCGTCCGCGGCGATCCTGAGGGCCTTCTCCCTGACCTTGCGGCAGGCCAGGGCGATGGCGCTGCCGCTCATGACGGCCGCCCGCGAGGCGAACGTGCCCACGGCGTACCCGAACCGCCGGGTGTCGCCGGTGACGACGGACACCTTCTCGATCGGCACGCCCAGCTCCGTGGCCGCGATCTGGGCGAACACGGTCTCGTGGCCCTGCCCCTGCGAGGTGAGGCCGGTGGACACGTGCACCCGGCCGTCGGAGGTGATCTGCACGTGGCCGCCCTCGTACGGCCCGACTCCCGTGCCCTCGACGTAGCAGCCGATCCCGATGCCGATTCTGCGGCCCTCGGCCGCCGCCCGCGCCCTGGCCTCGGGGAAGGCGTCCCAGCCGATCAGCTCCTTGAGCATCCTCAGCGACTCGGGGTAGTCGCCGCTGTCGTAGATCAGCGGCCGGCCGTCCTGGAACGTCAGCCCCTGGTCGTAGGGGAACTCGCCGGGCTGGATGAAGTTGAGGGCCCTGACCTCGGTGCGGTCCCTGCCCAGGAAGGCCGCGATCCGGTCGATCGTGCGCTCCATGCAGAACACGCCCTGCGGCCGCCCGGCCCCGCGGTACGGCGTGACCTGCACCGTGTTGGTGTAGATGGAGGAGAACTCCACCCGGTAGGCGCCCACCTTGTACGGCCCGAGGAGCTGGGTCGAGGTGATGATCGGCACGATGATCCCGTACGGCGTGTAGGCGCCGTGGTCGTGCAGGATCGTCACGTCGAGGCCGAGGAGCCGGCCGTCGTCGTCGAAGCCGACCCGCACGTACTGCACCTGGCCGCGCTCGTGGGCCGAGGAGACGAAGTGCTCGCGCCGGTCCTCGGTCCACTTGACCTCGCGGCCGAGCAGGCGGGCGGCCCACGGCACGAGGATCTCCTCCGGCCAGGGGTGGACGATCTTCACGCCGAACCCGCCGCCCACGTCGGGCGCGATCACCTCGACCTTCGGCAGCGGCAGGCCCAGCTTGGCCGCGATGGCCATCCGCACGCTGGTCGAGGTCTGCGTCGAGGAGTACACCCGCAGCGATTCGTCGTCGGCGTCCCAGCGCGCGTACACGCCCCTCCCCTCCAGGGGCGTGCTGGCGCTGCGCTCGATGTCGAGCCGGAACGCGAGCGTGTGCGGCGCCGCCTCGATGGCCTCCCTGGCCGACAGGCCGGCCGGCGAGGGCACCTCCTGCACGAGGTTGGCGCCGACGTTGCCCGGCACGTCCTCGTGGACCAGGTGGACGCCCTGGGCGGCCTCCTCCACCCCCACGACCGGCTTGAGGATCTCGTAGTCGACGCGGATGAGCGCGCAGGCGTCCTCGGCCAGGTAGCGGTCGCGGGCCACGACCATGACGACCGGCTCGCCGACGTGGCGCACGACCTCCCGGGCGAGCGGGTACGCCGTGCGGCCGTGGGTGAGCGCGGGGTGGGGGATCAGCAGCGGCAGCGGCTCGGCGAGGGCGCCCGGCAGGTCCTCCCAGGTGTAGATCGCGACCAGGCCGTCCACGTCGACGGCGTCGGAGACGTCGATGTCGAGGATCCGGGCGTGGGCGTGCGGGGACCTGACGAACGCGGCGGCCAGGGCGTCGCGGCCGTGGTCGTCGAGGTAGCGGCCCTGGCCGGTGACGAGCCTGGCGTCCTCCCTCCGCCGGACGGGCTCCCCGAAGAGCTTGGTCGTCATGCGCTCACCCGGCCTCTTCCGCCTGGATCTCGGCGGCGCGGTGGACCGCCTTGACGATGTTCTGGTAGCCCGTGCAGCGGCAGAGGTTTCCCGAGATAGCCTCCACGACCTCCTCGTGATCAGGCGCCGGGTTCTCCCGGAGGAACGCGGTGACCGTGCACAGGAAGCCGGGGGTGCAGAAGCCGCACTGCAGGCCGTGGCACTCGGAGAAGGCCCGCTGGACCGGCGACAGCCCGCCGCCGGACGCCAGCCCCTCGACCGTGGTGATCTCGTGGCCGTCGACGGTGACCGCGAACGTCAGGCACGAGCGGACGGGCTCGCCGTCGAGCAGCACGGTGCAGGCCCCGCAGACGCCGTGCTCGCAGCCCACGTGGGTGCCGGTGAGGCCCAGGTCGTGACGCAGGCAGTCGGACAGCAGCCGCCGCCCCGGGACCGTCACCTCCCGGACCACGCCGTTGACCGTGAGCGTGATGTCGTGGTTCACGCCCCCTCCTCTCCATCGGACGCCCCGGAGGCCTCGGACGCGTCGGACGCCTCGGGGTCCTCGGACGCCTCGCGCGCCGCGTCGCGCAGCGCCCGCACGGCGAGGACGCCGGTGAGGTGCCGCCGGTACTCCGCCGTCGCGTGGATGTCCGCCTCGGGCTCGATCCGGTCGAGGACGGCGGCGGCGACCGCGTCCCAGTCGACCGAGGCGGCCGGGCGGGGCCCGCAGGCGGCGGTCACGTCCACCACCACGGGGACCGGGCCCACGCTGACGCACGCGACCCTGGCCGCCGCGATGCGGAAGTCGTCGTCGAGGGTGACCGCGGCGGCCACCCCGGCCATCGCGTAGTCGCCGTGCCGCCGGGCCAGCTCGCGGAACGCCGTGCCCGACCGTCCGGGCAGGGCGGGGAAGAACGCGGACACCGCCATCTCCCCCGGCAGCAGCGCCGACTCCATGGGCCCGGTGAAGAACTCCTCCGCCGGCACCTCGCGCTCGCCGCCGCGCCGCGCGAGCCGCACGGACCCGCCGAGGAGGGCGAGGACGGCCGGCATCTCGGCCGAGGGGTCGGCGTGCACGAGGCTGCCGACCACCGTGCCCCGGTTGCGGATGACCGGGTGGGCGACGAGCCGCAGCGCCTGCCCGAGGAGGGGCTGGACGGCGGCCGCCGCCGCGGAGCGCTCCACGGCGGCGTGCCGGGCCAGCGCGCCCACCCGCACGCCGCCGGGCCCGGCCTCGATCACGTCGAGGCCGGGCAGACGGTTGATGTCGACGATGTGGGCGGGAGCCGCCAGCCGCATGTTGAGCAGGGGGATGAGGCTCTGCCCGCCCGCCAGCACCTTGCCGTCCGGCCCGGTCTCGGCGAGGACACCGAGCGCCTCGTCCAGGGTGGCCGGGCCGTGGTAGTCGAACGGGGGCGGTTTCACGAGCGCGGGACCCGCCGGTCAGCCCGTCGCGTCGCGCTCGTATCCGATCTCGCCACCGGAGACCTCCTTCGCGGGTCTGCCCGCGATCGCGCGGAGCAGGTGATATCCAGCAAGTACCACGATCGTGCCGAGCGCGATGCCCGCGAGCGAGAAGTCGTGGGTGATCTGGTGGGTCACCGGGCCGATGGCCAGGATGATCCCGGCCCCGATCGGCACCATGTTGACCGGGTCGGAGAAGTCCACCCGGCTCTCCACCCAGATCTTCGCGCCGAGCAGACCGATCATGCCGTACAGGATGACCGTCACGCCGCCGAGGACGCCGCCGGGCGTGGCGGCGACGAGCGCGCCGAACTTCGGGCACAGCCCGAACAGGATCGCGATGACGGCGGCGACGTAGTAGGCGGCGGTCGAGTACACGCGGGTCGCCGCCATGACGCCGATGTTCTCGGCGTACGTCGTGGTGGGCGAGCCGCCGACGGCCGTGGCGACCGCGGTGCCCACGCCGTCGGCCAGGACGGCGCGGCCCATCAGGGGGTCGACGTCGGCGCCGGTCATCTGGCCGACCGCCTTGACGTGGCCGACGTTCTCCGCGATGAGGGCGATCACGGCGGGCAGCACGAGCACGACCGCCGACGCCTGGAAGGACGGCGCGTGGAAGTGGGGAAGCCCGATCCAGGCGGCGTCCCCCACGCTCTGGAAGCTCACCCGGGGATGGGTGTCGACCTTCGAGGTGGCCGCGTTGAAGGCCGTGATGTTCCCGAAGACCTTGTCGGCCAGCCAGGACACGACGAACCCGAAGATCAGTCCCAGGAGGATCCCGATGCGGCCGAGGAAGCCGCGGAACAGCACGATGAACACGAACGTCGCGACCATCGTGATCAGGGCGATCCACGGGTCCTGCGGCCAGTAGACGTCGGCCACCACGTAGGCGAGGCCGAAGCCGATCAGCATCACGACCGCGCCCGTCACCACCGGCGGGAAGATCCGGTGGATGATCTGCACGCCGAGCACGTGGACGGCCACGCCGCACAGGGCGAGCACCAGGCCGGCGACCAGGATGGCGCCGGTGACCACCTTGTCGGCGGCCGGGGTGTCACCGCCGAACGCCGCCCGGATCGCGACGACGCCGCCCACGAACGAGGCGCTGGTGCCGAGGTAGCTCGGGATGCGGCCCTGAGTGATCAGCAGGAACAGGATGGTCGCCACGCCGGACATCATCACGGCCGTGTTCGGGTCGAGCCCCATCACCAGGGGGAACACGAACGTGGCCCCGAACATGGCGATCACGTGCTGGGCGCCGATCCCGATCGTCCGCGGCCAGCTCAGCCGCTCGTCCGGCTTCACCACCTCGCCGGGCGCCAGACCCGCGCCGTCGCCGTGCACCGTCCATCTGAAAGCCATTTGAGCCCCTTTTGCTAACGGGCCGTGGGCCGGTAGCCACCCCGCAGGCGTCCCTCCGCGGCGCTTCCTCAAGCGGTCGAGCCTGACCGTTTGGGGCACTTTAGGACTGGCGCCGCCGCGAGACATGGGCATGATCTGCCAAAGCGGCGCGGGCCGGGGCGTCAGACCACGTGGATCTCGAACCCGTCTCCGCTGACGACCTGCCCGGCGCGTATCTTCCGGGCCTTGCGCAGCTCCACCTCGCCGTCCACCCGAACGTTGCCCTCGGCGATGAAGTGCTTGGCGGCGCCGCCGCTCTCGGCTATCTGGCAGTACTTGAGCAGGTCGCACAAGGGGATGTGCTCGCTCTCCAGCTCGAATTCTTCCTTCACCGCGCCAGCATAGGCACGCGGGGTCAGATGCCCCGCATCCGCAGTACATGCAGCGCGAGCGTGAGGTTCAGCCGCAGGTGGGCGTCCTCCGTGAAGTTGCCGAGCAGGCGCTCCAGCTTCCCGATGCGGTAGCGCAGGGTGTTGTAGTGGAAGTGCAGGCGCCGGGCCGTCTCCGCCACGTTGAGGTTGGTCTCCAGCAGCACCTGGAGGGTGCGCCGCAGGTCGGCGTTCTCGGCGTCGTCGTCGCCCGCCAGCGAGCCGAGCGTCTCCCGGACGAACGCGTGCAGTTCGTCGGTGTCGTTGACGAGCGACAGCAGCCGGTAGACCCCCAGCTCGTCGAAGTGGGCGACGGCCCCCGCGCCGTGGAGCTGCCGCCCCACCCTGGCGGCCTTCAGGGCCTGGCCGTACGCGCCGGGGAGCGCGTCGACGCCGGTGGCGACCCGGCTGAGGCCCGTGGAGAACGAGCCGTCGGAGATCGCGGCCAGCGCGTCCCTGGCCACCCGCGGGGCGTCGGCGCCGGCTCCCACGACGGCGACCACCTCGTGGGAGAACCCGGCCACCGCGCCCTTCGGGTCGTGCTTGCGCACCGACCCCTGCCACGCGGCGAGCATGCGGTCCTGGACCGACCGCTCCTCGACGTCGGGGTCGATCTCGGCGACCAGCACGGCGACCGGCCGTTCGAGGTCCCAGCCGAAGGCCCGGGCGCGCTCGGCGACCCGCAGGCCGCCCCGGCCGGTGAGGACGTCGCGCAGGAAGTCGGCCCGGTACTTGCTCTCGACGGCGGTGACGGCCTCCTGGCGGGTGATCACCAGGGCCGCCACCGTGGCCGCGCGCTCCAGGATGCCCACGTCGCTGGGGTTGAGGGTGGCGTGGGCGCCGAACGCGACGATCCTGCCGTGGTGGTGGCCGCCCGCGACGACCGGGACGGCGACGTAGTGCCCGTCCGCGCCGGTCACCGGGGTGAGGGAGGTGGCCGGCGTCCGGCCCGCCGTGGTGTGGACCTCGCGGAGCATGGCGACCTGCTCGGCCTCGCCGGCCGCGGCCAGCACCGCCCCGGACGCGTCGACCGCGGCGACCGCGACGTGGAGCAGCCCGGCGACCTCGGCCGTCACCTCCCGCATCCCTCCCCCGGCGAGCACGATCTGCACCAGCGCCCGGTGGGCCTCCTCCGTACGGGCGAGGATGGCGGCCTGCCGGTTCAGGATGTCGGTGAGCACCTGGTTGAGGATGTCGTCGAAGCCGACGTCGTTCGGGAGCAGGATCAGCGGGAACCCCAGCCGGTCGGCCTGCTCGACCATCTCCCCCGGCAGCTCGTCCAGGTAGCGCCCGAGCTTGATCGCCAGGGCGGCCAGGCCGCGCTCGTCGAGGTCGGCCACCAGCCGGTCGAGCGACTGCGGCGTGTTGCGCAGCGGGTAGCCCGTGGTCAGCAGCAGCTCGTGGGGCTTGACCCACGCCAGGATGTCCGGCACCTCCATGACGTTGAGCCGTTGGACGATGCGGTCGAGGCCGCTCTTGCCGGCGATGAGCCGGGCGTCGGCCAGCGTCGACACGCCCAGCACCTCGCCGACCGACACCCCGTGGAGGATCGTTCCAGTGCTGGCCAGCCGCATGGCCGGGGGTGCCGGGTCGTTCGTCATGATGTGCTCCGGTGGTCCCGAGGTTCAGGACGTATCAGGAAGATTGTGCCCGAACGACCTTCCTGTCAGGAAGAGCCAAGCTTTGGGCCGACTGTTGGCAGCTTTCTCCGTACGGAGGGTCCGGGCCGCGCTCTAGCGTCGGCAAGGACTGGCTTCAGGAGGTCCGGTGACTGTTGGCACGCGTCCGAGAGCCCCCAGAGCACGGCGGGAGCCGGCGTCCCGGGTCCCGCCGAGCCCCGCGTTCGTCAGCGGAGCCGCCAGCGTCGCGCTGCGCACCGCTCTGGAGTCTCCCCGCCGCCCGGCCCGCGTGCTGGCGGCCTTCCCGCTCGCCGTCTACCTGGAGGTCAGGAGCGAGACCGAGCCCCACGTCATCGCGCTGGTGACCGGAGAGGGCACCCGGCTGCCCAACGCCGTCGTGCTGGGCGAGCCGCTGGACGGCTTCTCGGCCGGCGACGACGGCTGGGTGGGCGACGGCGGGATCGAGATCGGCGGGCTCGGCATCACCGTCCGCCGCTGGTGGGACCCGGCGCCGCCGCTCGCTCCCGCCGACCCGGACCGCACGGCCGAGGCCGCCGACCGGCTCGCCGCGCTCCGCGAGGCGTCGCCGCGGCAGCCCGGCCTCGTCCCCGGGGGCGCCCCGGCGCTGCTCGCGCAGGGCTGCCTGTCGGGCCGCCTGGTCGACGCCGTCACCGCGGCCGAACGGCTGATCGGGCTCGGGCCCGGGCTGACCCCGAGCGGGGACGACATGCTGGCGGGCCTGCTCGTCGCGCTGCGGCACCTCGGGCGGGCGGCCGGCGCCCCCCGCGCCGTGTGGCTGGCCGACTGGCTGGCCGCCACCGTGACCTACGACGCCCGCACCCGCACCACGCCGATCTCGGCGACCCTGCTGCACTGCGCGGCCCGGGGCGAGGCCAGCCCCGAGGTGACCGGCGTCCTGAGGGGCGTCGCCGGGCATCAGCCGCTGGAGGCGGCCGTCACCCGGCTGCTCCACCTCGGCCACACGTCGGGCGCCGACATGGTGTGGGGCGTCCACATCGGCCTGTCCGCCGTCCTGTCCCTGAGGGAGCGCCCGTGAACGATCTGGTCGACGTACGCGCCGGGGTCTACCGCGACTCGGTGAGCCTGATGCGGGTGAGCCAGGCACTCGCCGCCCGGCCGGGCGTGGCCGTCGCCGTCGTCGCCATGGCGACCGAGCTCAACGCCGGGCTGGCGCGCGACCTCGGCTTCGACGTCCCCGCGGCAACCCCGGGCGACCTGCTCGTGGCGGTCCGGGCGTCGTCGGAGGCCGAGCTCGCCGAGGCACTCGCCGAGCTGGAACGGCAGCTCGCGGCGCGCGAGCCGGCGGGCGGCTCCGGGACGCGCGAGGCGGCCCCGCGCACCACGAGGTCCGCGGCCCGCGGCTGGGACGCCGACGTGGTGCTCGTCAGCGTGCCGGGCGAGCACGCCTTCGCCGAGGCGATGGACGCCGTGGAGGCCGGGCTGTCGGTCATGGTCTTCAGCGACAACGTGCCGGTCGAGCAGGAGATCCTGCTGAAGGACCGGGCGCTGGAGAAGGGCGTGCTCGTGATGGGCCCCGACTGCGGCACGGCCGTGGTCGGCGGGGCCGGGCTCGGCTTCGCCAACGTGCTGCGGCCCGGCCCGGTGGGCGTGGTCGCCGCGTCCGGCACCGGCGCCCAGCAGGTGACGAGCCTGCTCGACCTCGCCGGGGTGGGCGTCAGCCACCTGCTCGGCGTCGGCGGGCGCGACCTGTCCGCCGCCGTGGGCGGCCGCTCCGCCGTCCAGGCGCTGCGGGCCCTCGACGCCGACCCGGCCACCGAGCTGATCGTGCTGGTCTCCAAGCCGCCCGCGCCCGAGGTGGCCCGGGCCGTCCAGGCTCTGGACCTCGGCACGCCGGTCGTCGCCGCGCTCCTCGGCCCCGGCCAGGACGACCTGACGGCGGCCGCGGAGAAGACGCTGCGCGCGCTCGGCCGGGACGTGCCCGAGTGGCCCTCGTGGCCGGCCGAGGGTGGCCGGGAACCCGGCCGCGGCCCGCTGCGCGGGCTCTACTCCGGCGGCACCCTGTGCACCGAGGCGGCGCTGATCGCCGGCACGGGCGAGTTCACCGACTACGGCGACGACGAGTACACGCGCGGCCGGGCGCACCCGATGATCGACCCCGCCCTGCGCCTGGAGGCGCTGGCGGGGGTCCGCGAAGGGGTCGCGCTGCTCGACGTCGTCCTCGGCCACGGCGCCGACCCGGACCCGGCGGCCAGGCTCGCGCCCGCCGTCGAGGAGGCCCGCGCCCGCGGGGTGGCGGTGGTCGTGGCGCTCGTCGGGACCGAGGGCGACCCGCAGGGCCTGCGCGGCCAGGCGGAACGGCTCAGCGCCGCCGGGGCGGCCGTGTTCACCTCGAACGCGGCTGCCGCCCGCCACGCGCGGTCGCTCGCCACGGGCTGACCAGCGGGCCGGCCCCCACCGAACCACTCGCCACGGGCCACCCGCCACCGAACCGCCGGCCACCGTCATCGAACCGCCACCCGCACCCGCGCCGCCGCCGACCACGAGCGGCCCGGCCGCGGACCACCCGCCGGGGACCGCCGCCGATCGGTCCCCCGCCGACCCACCGTCCGACCCAAGGAGCCCGATGACCCTCTCGATGCTGAACGGCGAGCCGCGCGTGATCACGGTCGGCGCCGAGCTCCTCGGCGAGGCCCTGGACCGCCAGGCCGTGCCGCGCCGGGCCGTCGACTGGCGCCCGCCGCTTCCCGGCGCCTCCTCGGCCCTCGCGGCCGTGCTGGCCGACCCGCGCCGCGCGCGGGCCAACGAGGTCGCCGTGGGACGGCTCACCTCCGCCCGCCCCAGGCTCGTCGGCGTACGGCCGGCCAGTGAGGCCCTCGGCCTGGAGAAGGGCACGTTCTTCCACGCGGGACCGCCGATCGACTGGGAGCGGGCGTCCGGCCCGATGCGGGGGGCGCTCATCGGGGCCATGCTGGTCGAGGGCCTGGCGACCTCCCCCGAGGAGGCGGAGGCCCGGCTCGCGTCCGGCGACGGCATCACGCTCGACCCGTGCCACCACCACCGGACGGTCGGGCCGATGGCGGGCGTGGTGAGCCCGTCCATGTGGATGCTGGAGGTCGCCGACGCCGAGCACGGCGGCACCGCGTACTGCTCGCTCAACGAGGGCCTCGGCAAGGTCCTGCGGTACGGCGCGTACGGCCCCGAGGTGGTCGACCGCCTGCGCTGGATGGGCGAGGTGCTGGGGCCGGTACTGGCGGCGGCGCTGGAGCGCACCGGTCCGGTGGACCTGCGCAACCTGATCGCCCAGGCCCTGCAGATGGGCGACGAGCTGCACAACCGGAACCGGGCGGCCACCTCGCTGCTGCTGCGCGAGATCGCCCCGGCCGTGGTCGAGGCCGCGCCGGACCGGGCGGCCGAGGTCCTGCGTTTCGTCAACGGAAATGATCATTTCTTCCTGAACGCGGGAATGGCGGCGGCGAAAGTCAGCGCCGACGCCGCGCGGAACGTTCCGGGATCGAGCCTCGTGGTGGCGATGGCGCGCAATGGAACGGAATTCGGAATCCAGGTGTCCGGCCTGGGGGACCGCTGGTTCACCGGGCCCGCCGGGGTGCCCGACGGCCTCTACCTCGGGGGGTACGGCCCGGACGACGCCAATCCGGACATCGGGGACTCCACGATCACCGAGACGACGGGGCTCGGCGGCTTCGCCATGGCGGCCTCGCCGGCCATCGTGCGGTTCGTCGGCGGCGACGTGTCGGACGCCGTGGCGGCCACCACCTCGATGTACGAGATCACGCTGGCCGAGCACCCGGCGTACCAGATCCCGGGTCTCGGGTTCCGCGGCACGCCCGTGGGGATCGATGTGACGCTCGTGGCGCGCACCGGGCTGCTGCCGGTCGTCAACACCGGCATCGCCGGCCGCGTCGCCGGAACCGGCCAGGTCGGAGCGGGTCTGGTGAGCCCGCCGGCCGAGGCGTTCACCGCCGCGCTGGAGGCCTTGGCTGCCGGATGAATTCCCTTTGACCGCCGTTTGACCCTAATATCGGTGGCCGACCTCAGATATCCGATGGAATTCGCACGATCCGTTCGGGGGATCATGCGGATCGCGCGCGAATTGGGGACCTTTCTATGACGACCGATCGCCTGCTCGGTATGGTCCCCCCTATGCCGGAGGGTCAGGGCCCCATGGGAGGCGTACCGGGCGGAGCGGCTCCCGAGGGGCAGGGACGGCTGGTGGGCCGCCGGTACCGGCTGCTGTCACCCGTCGGCCGCGGGGGCATGGGGATGGTCTGGCACGCGCACGACGTGCTGCTCGACCGGGACGTCGCGGTCAAGGAACTGCTGCTGCCGTTCGGCCTCGACAACGCCGGCGCCCAGGCGGCGCACCGGCGGATGCTCCGCGAGGCGCGCTCGGCGGCCAGGCTCAGCCACCCGGGCATCGTGACCGTCCACGACGTGGTCGAGGAGGACGGCCGTCCCTGGATCGTCATGGAGCTCGTCCGCGCCTGGTCGCTGGAGCAGGCCGTGCGGCAGAGCGGGCCGCTGCCCGTCGTGCAGGCCGCCGAGATCGGCATCCGGGTGCTCGACGCGCTGCGCCACGCCCACGCCGCCGGCATCCTGCACCGCGACGTGAAGCCCGGCAACGTGCTGCTCACGGCCGACCGGGTCGTGCTCACCGACTTCGGCATCGCCGCCATCGAGGGCGACGTCACGATCACCCAGACCGGGCTGCTGATGGGCTCCCCGGCGTACATCCCGCCGGAGCGGCTGCAGGGCCGCCCGATCACGCACGCGGCCGACCTGTGGTCGTTCGGGGCGACCCTGTACGCCGCCGTGGAGGGCCGCCCGCCGTACGAGGGGCCGGACGCGGTGGCCGTGCTCGGCGCGGTGCTCACGCAGGAGCCCAACCGGCCGCAGCGGGCCGGCGCCCTGCTGCCGGTCATCGAGGGCCTGCTCCGCAAGAACCCGGCGGACCGGCTCCCGGCCGCCCAGGTGGCCGACATGCTGGAGCGGCTCCTGCACACCCACGGCGCCGGCGTGCCGGGCCGCGGCGCGCCCTCCTCGATGCCCACGCCGCACGACTCCACCCCGGCCGGGCTGCTCCCGCCCCTGGACATCCCCTCGGGGCCGCTGCCCTCGCGCATCATCGAGACGCCCTCCGGGCCGGTCCGGGTGCCGTACGCGCCGGACGACCGGGCCGCGGCGCACCCGCTCTCCGGCCCGCAGACCGTCTCCGGCCCGCACCCGCTGCCGGCCCCTTCCGTGGTCACCGGGCCCCAGGCCGTGCCGGCCGCCTTCGACGCCCTCGCCTCGCCGTCCGGCTCGTCGCACGCGCCGGAGCGCCGCGACGGCATGTGGCCGGCCCCCGCGCCCGCGGACCTGCCCGGCGACCTCGGCGCCGGCGCGCCGGGCGCAG
>NZ_KI866525.1:526014-532177 GCF_000511135.2 Microbispora sp. ATCC PTA-5024
CCCCCGAGCCGCCGGAGGCGGCGCGGCTGGGCGGGCGGAGCCGGCGGGCGCACCTCGACCCGCCGCGCGAGCGGGACTCCCGGTCGACGATCCTCCTGGCCGTCGCGGCCGTCGGCGTCATCGGCGTGCTCGTGACCGTCCTGCTCGTGCTGCTGCCCGGCGGCGGGGACGAGTCCCAGGAGCCGGTGGCCGCCTCGGGCCGTCCGGTGACCACCACGCCCAAGGTCGCCGCGCCGTCCGCCCAGCCGCTGGCCGCCGCGGAGGCGCCCCGCGGCTACCGCGTACGGTCCGAGGGCGGCGTGTCGGTCGCCGTGCCCAAGGAGTGGACGGTCTCGAGCCAGAACGGCGCCGTGCTCTACTCAGGGCCCAAGGACAGCGCCCAGCACATCAAGATCGAGAAGATCGCCGACGGCAGCCTCTCGGCGCTCCAGGCGGCCGAGCAGAGCCTGAACATCAAGGACTACCCGGACTACACCCAGATCCAGCTGCGCCAGGCGAGCTACAGGTGGCCCGCAGCCGACTGGGAGTACACCTACACCAACTCCAGCCAGGTCACGATCCACAGCGTGACCCGGTACGTCGAGGCGGACGGCCAGGCCTACGCCGTCACGTTCACCTCCCCCGACTACGACTGGAGCGAGTCGGCCGCGGCGGTCCGGCAGACCCTGTTCGCCACGTTCGCCCCGGCCTGAACCCGGGCCTGAACACGGGCCTTGAACCCAAGTCACCCCACGACGGTCACTTGGCGTCGGCGTAGCAGCGGACGGCGACCGCCTCCATCGGGAACCGGACCGGGGTCGCGCCGAACAGCAGCCGGGTGGCCTCCTCGGCCGCCCGGGCGACGTCCGCCCGCACCTGCCCGGCCAGGTCGAGCGGGCAGTGCACCATCACCTCGTCGTGCTGGAAGAACACCAGCCGCGCCGGGCCGGGCAGCAGGCCGCGCAGCACGGCCATCAGCGTCGTCGCCCACTCGGCGGCGGTCGCCTGCACCACGAAGTTGCGGGTGAAACGGCCGCGGTCGCGGGCCGCCCGCGCCCCCTCCGGCCCCGACACCAGCCGCCGCCAGCGCTCCGACGGCGGCGGACTGGTGCGGCCCAGCCACGACCTGACCAGCCGCCCCTCCTCCCCCGCCCGGGCCGCGTCCTCCACGAACGCGTACGCCTGCGGGAAGCGCTGCCGCATCACGGCCAGCAGCCGCGGGGCGTCGCCGCTGGTGCCGCCGTACATGGCGGAGAGCATGGCGATCTTGGCGGCGTCCCTGGCGCCGCCGAACGCCTGGGCGAGGGCGGCGTACAGGTCGATCTCGCCGGCGGCCCGCGCGAGCCCCCGGTCGCCGGACATGGCGGCCAGCACGCGCGGCTCCAGCTGGGCGGCGTCGGCCACGACCAGCGCCCAGCCGTCGTCGGCGACCACGACCCTGCGCATGACCTTCGGGATCTGCAGCGCTCCCCCGCCGCTGGTGGCCCACCGGCCGCTCACCACGCCGCCCACGACGTACTCCGGCCGGAGGCGGTGGCCCCTGACCCACTGGTCTGCCCAGGCCCAGCCGTGAGAGCTGTACAGGCGGGCCAGCTCCTTGTACGCGAGCAGCGGCGCCGCCGCCGGATGTTCGACCTTCTTGACGACGTGGGACCGGGTGGACGGGATCTCGATGCCCACCGCCTTGAACGCCCGCACGATCTGCTGCGGGGAGTCGGGGTTCACCGCCTGGCCGAGGGCGGCGGAGACCTCGTCGGCCAGCGCCTGGAGCCGGGCCGGGCGCAGGCCGTGGGCCGGGCGCGGCCCGAGCAGCTCGGTCAGCAGCGTGTCGTGCACGTCCTCCCGCCAGGGCATGCCGTCGTGGCCCATCTCGCCGGCGATGAGGGCCCCGGCCGACTCGGCGGCCACCAGGAGCCGGAACCGCGCCGGGTCGGCCGTGCGGGCGATCCGGCGCCGCTGGTCCTCGAAGACCTCGGCCACGAGGTCGGCCTCCGGCACGTCCGGGCCGGGCCGCACGGGCTCGAAGAGACTCTCCTGTGCGCCCTGAGGGCGCTCCTGCGCGTCCTCGGGCACCGGGAGGCCGTGGAGGCGGGCGTAGGCCGCACCGGCCAGTCTGGGCTCGCCGTAGCGGCCCTCCGCGGCCAGCAGCAGCCCCTCCGTGAGCGCGAGGTCGTGGCAGCGCGACACCCGGACTCCCCGGGCGAGGAGCGAGGGGTAGACGCGCCGCGCGTCGGCCCACACCCACCGCGGCCGCTCGGCGTCCGGCCACCGGCCGGGGACGTGCCCGCCCTCCAGGTCCCGCCCGGCCTCCAAATCCCGCCCGGTTTCCAGGTCCCGCACGGCGGCCGCGAGGTCGGGCACCCGGGTCGCGCGGCCGCCGAGGGGGCGGATCGTCCCGCCCCCCTCCGGATCGGCCGCCACCACAACGTGCACGTCCCCAGCCTGCCAGCCCGCACCGACAACACCGTGCCCGGCCGAGCAGGGCCGGCTGGCAACCGCCGAGCAGACCCGCCGGCGCAGGCCGCCGACCGAAGCCGCCGGAACAGGCCGGTCAGAGCGGGCCGGGTCAGAGCGGGATCTCGACCTCGTCCTCCAGCGGCGGGTCGATCTCCTGCGGCAGGCAGCCGGTGGCCGCGAAGCACCGCACCTTGAGCAGGCCGCCGGTCACCGACAGGTGGAGGAAGCTCTTGAAGAACGGCGGGGTGTCCCAGTCGGACAGCTCCGAGATCCACCGGTGGAAGGTCCGCCCGACCGGCAGGTGGAACGGCATGGGCCAGCCGCCGAGCAGCCGGGCGGCCCACTTGGTCCTGGCCGTGATCGGCGCGCCGGGCGTGGGCCGCGGCGGGGTGTTGCCGATCTGCCGCGACATCAGCGCCAGGCCCTCCTCGGGCGTGATGTAGAGCCACCGCATGCGCAGCCGGCGGCTGTAGAGCAGGCTGTAGAACGACAGCGAGTCGCCGCGCAGCGGGTAGCAGCGGAAGTCGTCCTCCCGCACCCCGGCCACGTCCACCCGCGGGATCGTGTGGGTCGCGTGCATGAACGCGCCGCCCCCGCCGGACACGATGTACTGGATCACGCGGCCGTCCACCCGGACCGGGTAGCGCTCGTAGTTGTGCACGTCGCCGCCGATCGCGGCCACGTAGTTGTTCGCCGGGTCGCGGACGATCTCGTCCACCGTCCCCCCGCCCTCGATGGCGCAGGGGTGGTACTCGTTGCGCACGTAGATCGGCTTCCCGGTGATGAGGATCTTGGGCCGGGGGTCGGCGGACACGCGGCGCAGCCACTCGCCCTGCTCGCGGTCGATGTCGCCCGCGATGCCGGTGTCGATGCCGACCAGCAGCAGCCGTCCCGCGTCGATCACCCAGTACGGCGAAGGCAGCGTCGCCTGCTGCTCGGGCAGCGACCTGAGCGTGCGCGCCTCGGCCAGCGCCGCCTCGTCCACGACGTCGGGCTTCTTCCAGAGCAGGCCGCGCAGCCCGGACGGCGACAGCCGGAACCCCTGCCGCTCGATCTTGAGCGCGTGGGCCTCGCAGAAGACGCGCATGAAGCCGCCCAGGCCGTCGTACCAGTCGTGGTTGCCGGGGACGGCGTAGATGGGCGCCCGGTAGTCCTTGTAGGGGCGGAAGAACTTGTCGCCGTACTCGTTGCCCGACCCGGTCGGGTAGATCACGTCGCTGGCGACGACCGCGAACGCCGTCCCCTCCCCGATCTTGAGCAGGCCGGGCACCACGGCGTACTGCGAGGCGTCGCCCTCGCCGGTGTCGCCGAGGACCAGGAACGAGAAGTCGTCCCCGGGCTCGATCCGGATGCGGAGGTCGGGGTCGGCGCCGTGCTCCCGCTGGGCCGCCACCCACCGGCGGCGCACCTCCTTGGACGGGTCGCCGAACAGCTGGGAGAGGATCTCGTTGCGGGAGCGCCACAGCGTCCGGGGGGACAGCCAGGTGAAGGAGTCGCGGTTCGGCCGGAGGCGTTCGAACGTCCCGATCTCCTGGCAGTTCCACCCCGCGCCCTCCTCCGAGACCCGGGACGAGACCTGCTTCCCCCGCGCGGCCGCCGCGCCCACATCCACCATGGGGACAATCTTGGCGTTTCTAGGGGATCAGCACACCCGGGTTGAGGATCCCGGCCGGGTCGAGCCGCTCCTTGATCCCCCGCAGGATCTCGCCGCCCAGCTCGCCGATCTCCAGCGCGTACGCCGGCCGGTGGTCGCGGCCCACCCCGTGGTGGTGGGAGACGGTCCCGCCCGCCCGCACGATCGCCTCGGTCGCGGCCCGCTTGGCGGCCGCCCACTGCCCGAGCGGATCGCCGGTCTGGGCGGTGACGACGGTGAAGTACAGCGAGGCCCCCGTGGCGTACACGTGGGAGACGTGGCACATGACCAGCGGCGACCCGAGCGCGCCCGCGAGGGCCAGCCGTACGGCGTCGTAGAGGCGGGGCAGCCCCGACCAGAAGCAGGCGGTCTCCAGCGTCTCGACCGTGGCCCCGGCGGCGAGCAGCGCGTCGCGCAGGTAGGGCGCGGAGTAGCGGCCGTGGGCCCAGGACTCGCCCGGCTCCGGGCCGAGGAAGACGCCGCCGGCCGCGGCCAGCACGGCGGCGGCCCGGTCGCGGCGGTGGGCGACGTCTCCGGGCCCGCCCTCGTAGCCCGCCACGACCAGGCAGCCGGAGTCGGAGGACAGGCCGCCGCCCAGCTCGGTGGGCCTGGCCAGGCCCACCATGGTCTCGGCCTCGTCCGACAGCCGCAGGACGGTCGGCGGCGGACCCTCCTGGGCGAGCCGCCGCACGGCGTCCACCCCCGCGGCGAAGCCGTCGAACCGCCAGCCCTCGTGGACGCGGACGGCCGGGGCCTCGCGGACGCGCAGCCGCAGCGACGTGATCACGCCGAAGGCGCCCTCCGAGCCCAGGATCACCTGCCGCAGGTCGGGGCCGGCGGCGGACTTGGGCGCCCGGCCGAGGTCGAGCGTCCCGCGCGGGGTGGCGACCGTCATCCCGACCACCATGTCGTCGAAGCGGCCGTACCCCGCCGACGCCTGGCCGCTCGACCTGGCCGCGGCGAACCCCCCGAGCGTCGCGTACTCGAAGGACTGCGGGAAGTGGCCGAGGGTCAGCCCGTGCCCGGTGAGGAGCTGCTCGGCCTGGGGGGCGCGCAGCCCGGGCTCGAGCTCGGCCACCATCGACACGCGGTCGACCGACACCAGGCGGTTCAGCCGGGCGAGGTCCAGGGCCACGACCCCGGAGAAGCCCCGCCGGGAGGCGACGAGCCCGCCGACCACGGAGGTCCCCCCGCCGAACGGCACGACGGCCACCCGGTGCGCCGCGCAGAGCCGCAGCACCTCGGCCACCTCCTCGTGCGAGCCGGGGAGCACGACGGCGTCGGGCGCGTCCGAGCCGTCGCCCGCCCGCATGAGCAGCAGGTCGGGGGTGGACTTGCCGCGGGTGTGCCGGATACGGGCGTCGTCGTCGGACCGCACGTGCGGGGCGCCGACGACGCCGGCCAGGGCGGACAGCACGGAGGGCGGCAGCGCGGACGCCGGCAGGCGCACCTCGCCGAAGGTGGCGGCCGGCGCGGCGGGCTCCCGGACGCCGAGCAGCTCGTGCAGCAGCTTGCGGACCGGGTCGGGCAGGTCCACCGCCTTGGCCGGGTCTCCCCAGCCGGACCAGAGCATGGGTTCCGCGGGGGTCAACGGGGTTTCCACGTCGTGCACGCCTCCAGATAGGTTACCCAAGAGTAATGCGGAAGTCTGGAGAGAGCATGAACTCCTCCCTCAACGCGGCGCGGCGCGCCCGTGAGCTCCAGGAGGCGCGCGACGCCGTCCTGGACGTCCTGGTCGTCGGGCTCGGGGCGACCGGCGCCGGCGCCGCGCTCGACGCGGCCTCCCGCGGCCTGTCGGTGGCCGCGATCGACGCCCACGACCTGGCCTTCGGCACGTCCCGGTGGAGCTCGAAGCTCATCCACGGCGGGCTGCGCTACCTCGCCAAGGGCCAGGTCGGCGTGGCCCGCGAGAGCGCGGCCGAACGGGGCCTGCTGCTCGGCCGCACCGCCCCCCATCTCGTCACGGCCCAGCCGTACCTGCTGCCGCTCACGCCCGGGGTGGGCCGGGCGCAGGCGGCCACCGTCATGGCCGGCTACCGGCTCGGCGACGCGCTCCGCGCCGCGTCCGGGACGCCGCGGCGGACGCTGCCGGGC
>NZ_KI866525.1:532427-557449 GCF_000511135.2 Microbispora sp. ATCC PTA-5024
GCCCGCCGCGCGCGCCCTCGCGCTGGCCCCGGCCCTGCGGGCGGAGGGCCTGCGCGGCGCGCTGCTGTCATGGGACGGGCGGGTGGTGGACGACGCCCGGCTCGTGGTCGCGCTCGCCCGCACGGCCGCGGGCCACGGCGCGCGGATCCTCACGCGCTGCCGGGCGCTCGCCCTGTCGGGGGACGGCGCCCAGGTGCGCGACGAGCTGACCGGGGAGGAGTTCGGCCTGCGGGCGCGGGCGGTGGTCAACGCGACCGGGGTGTGGGCCGGAGGGCTGGTGCCGTCCGTGGCGCTGCGGCCCTCCCGCGGCACCCACCTGGTGCTGCGGCCGGGCGCCCTCGGCGGGCTACGGGCGGGGCTGCACGTGCCGATCCCCGGCGAGCGCAACCGCTACGCCCTCGTGCTCCCGCAGGCCGACGGGCGGGTCTACGTCGGGCTGACCGACGAGCCGGTGGACGGTCCCGTCCCCGACGTCCCCGAGGCGCCGGAGAGCGACGTGGCGTTCCTCCTGGAGGTGCTCGGGACGGTCCTGGAACGGCCCCTGGAGCGCGCGGAGGTCGCCGGGGCGTTCGCGGGCCTGCGGCCCCTGATCGACGCCCCTGGGGGCCGTACAGCCGATCTCTCGCGCCGCCACTCCGTGCTCCGCTCCCCCGGCGGGGTCGTCACCGTCGTGGGCGGCAAGCTCACCACCTACCGGCGGATGGCCGAGGACGCCGTCGACGCCGCGTGCCCCGGCGCCCCGGCGAGCCGTACGGCCCGGCTCCCGCTGGTCGGCGCGGGGACCGCCGACGGGGCGCCCAGGCGGCTCCTGGAGCGGTACGGCGCCGAGGCGGCGGCCGTCCAGGCGCTGGCCCGGGAGGACCCGGCCCTGGCAGAGCCGGTCGTCCTCGGGGTGACCAGGGCCGAGCTGGTCTGGGGGGTGCTGCACGAGGGCGCCCTCGACGCGGACGACCTGCTCGACCGCAGGACCCGCGTCGGCCTGGTGCCCGAGGACCGCGAGAGGGCCCTGCCCGCCGCACGGGAGGCGTTCGAGGCGGCCTCCCGGGGGCATCGGGACGCCTGATCCCTGCGGGGCGCTTGACGTAGTTGCTAAGGTAAGACTTACCTAACGGCACAGGGAGGGCGGGACCGGATGGCCAACGGCTGCGAGCATCCGCGCTCCTGCCACACCGGCGAGGCGCCGATCCTGGCGAGCGCGACCGTCGGCGCGCGCTTCTGGCTGCTCGTCGAGCACGACGGGCCCTGGGCCGCCTCCGTCGGCGAGTCCCGCCTGCCGGACGGGATCCGCGCGCTCGTCGACCGGGCCGCCTCGCTCGGGATCAGGCCGCAGCTGATCCGCCGTCCCGGCAGCCGCAGGGCGGGAGGGGCGGGGGCGCTGCACGTCTTCGTGGCCTCCTCCACCGGGGACGCGCCGTGGCTGGCAGAGGCCGTCGTCGGGCACCCCGACGATCTTGACCTGGGCTCTCTCGTGGACGGAGTGGTTCCGGAGTCCTGCATACTGGTGAAGGAGCCGATGTTCCTGGTCTGCACGCACGGCAAGCGCAACGCGTGCTGCGCCCGGATCGGCCTTCCGCTGGCCCGGTTCCTTGGTGAGAACCTGCCCGGCGAGGTGTGGGAAACCACACATGTCGGCGGCGATCGATACGCCGCCAACCTGGTGTGCTTGCCACACGGGCTTTACTACGGCAGCATGTCTCAGGCTGCTGCGATCGCGGCGGCAAACGCGTACCGGCACGGCGAGGTCGTCCTCGACCGTTTCCGGGGACGCGCGGGCATCCCTGAGCCACTGCAAGCCGCCGAGCACTTCGTCCGGTCCCAGACCGGGGAGCTCTCGGTCGGCGGGGTGGCCGTGGAATCCTCCCGGTCGGAAGGCGACGCCACGGTTTGCGTCGTGCGCTGCACGACGTGGCGTGGGACGTCGCGATTTCGGGTTGTGGTCGAACCCGCGGTGGTCACGGCACCGTGCGGGACGGTCTGCGCCGACGAGATCACGACCTACAGGTTGGCCGAGCTGAGGCAGCTCACGCCGGCGTTGACCTGAGCCGTCCGGGACGGGAACACCACGGCCCTTCCCTGCGTTGGCACAAGGGACGCCACAAGCGTCCAAAGCGGCACAAACACGAAATACCTCTCACCAAAGGTGGTTTCTCATGTCTCAGGTACGTCGGCAGCTCGCCCGCCCGCGCCCCAGTTGGGGATGGCAGGATGATGCCGCGTGCCGGGGAGAGGACCTTGTGCTGTTCTTCGGTCCTGACGGTGAGCGTCAGCCGGAGCGGGACATCCGTGAGCGCAAGGCCAAGGCCATCTGCGCTCAGTGTCCCGTGCGCGCCGAATGCCTCGACTACGCCCTCTCGCGGCCGGAGAAGTACGGCACCTGGGGTGGTCTGAACGAGGACGAGCGCGCCTCCGAGCGTCGTCGCCGCATGCGCCGCGCGGCGAGCGCCGGCATCAGCGCCGTCGCCTGAGCCGCTTCCCCCTTCCCCGACACGCGCTTCAGCCGAGGGTGTCCCGCTCAGCGGGGCACCCTTTCGGCGTCCCCGGACCCCCGCGACCACGTCCCCGAGGGATGTCCCCGTCCGGCGTTCCCAGGCCGGCGGCGCGGTCGTCCGTCAACTCCCAGACATCCCGCTGGGAGGCGGCGCGGCCAGCAGCGCGAGCACGTCCGCATCCGTGAGCTGGTCGAACAGCTCGTACCACTGACCCACCGCCCGGAAGCCTCCGGGCGTCGCCAGCACCACGACCTCGTCGGCCTCGCCGCGCATGTCCGCGGCCGTGTCCGCGGCGGCCACCGGCACGGCCAGCGTGACCCGGCCGCGCCCGCCCTGCAGGGCACGTACGGCCCGCAGCGCCGCCCGGGCGGTCCCGCCCGTGGCCAGGCCGTCGTCCACCACGATCACCGTGCGGCCGGCGAGGTCCGGCAGCGGCCGCTCCCCGCGGTACACCCGCACCCGCCGGGCGAGCTCGCGCCGCTCCCGCCGGACGACGGTCTCCAGGTCCTCCGGCCCCATGTGGACCCGGCCGAGCATCCTCGTGTCGAACACCGGCTCGCCGCCCTCGGCGATCGCCCCCACCCCGAGCTCGGGCTGCCCCGGGAACCCGATCTTCCGGGTGACCAGGACGTCGAGGGGGGCGCCGAGCAGGCCGGCCACCGGGGCGGCCACCGCCACGCCGCCGCGCGGGAGCGCCAGCACCACCGGGTCCTCCGGGTTCGTCTCCCGGAGGGCCTCGGCGAGCAGCGCCCCCGCCTCCGCGCGGTCGAGGAACGGCAGCCGCACCCGGGTGGGGCTCATGAACCCGGCATACCCGGCATCATTCGCCTTCTAGCCTTCACCCGGTCACGGGCGGGACCGGCCGCGCATCTCCTTGTGGATGATCTTCCACTTGCGCCGTTCCTCGCTGGCCAGGCGCGCGTCGCTCCGCCGGGCCATCCAGGCGGCCTCCCGCTGGAGGCGGTTCCAGCTCTCCAGCCGCCGTTCGGGCAGGTCGCCGGACGCGACCGCGGCGAGCACGGCGCACCCCGGCTCGTCGGCGTGGCCGCAGTCGGAGAACCGGCAGTCCGCGGCCAGTTCCTCGATGTCGGCGAAGACGAGGTCCACGCCGTCGCTCATGTCGTACAGCCCGACCCGGCGGATGCCGGGGGTGTCGATGACGATCCCGCCCCCGGGGAGCGGGATGAGCTGCCGGTGGACCGTGGTGTGCCGGCCGCGCCCGTCGGCCGCCCGCACCTGCTGGGTCTCCATGACCTCCGCGCCGGCGAGGGCGTTGACGAGCGTGGACTTGCCGGCGCCGGACGGGCCGAGGACGACGGCGGTCCTCGCGCCGCCGAGGTAGGAGCGGACGAGGTCCACCCCCTCCCCCGCGGCCGCGCTGACCGGGTGCACGCCGACCCCCGGCACGGCGTCCGCGACGTCGGCCAGCAGGCCGGCCAGGGCGGCGCCCGCGGACGCCTCGAACAGGTCGGCCTTCGTGACGAGGACGACGGGCGTCGCGCCGCTCTCCCAGGCCAGCGCCACGAGCCGCTCGATCCTGCCGAGGTCGGCGAAGTCCGTGGCGTGCATGGACGGCTCGGCGACGAACACGACGTCCACGTTGGCCGCGAGGACCTGGCCCTGGCCGTCGCCCGACAGGCCGCCGCGGGAGTCGCGGCTGACGCCGCCCCGGACGAACGCCGTACGGCGCGGCAGGACCTCGGCCAGTTCGTAGCGCCCCTCGTCGAGCGGGGCGAGCGCCGCCCAGTCGCCCACGCAGGGCAGGGCCACGGGGTCGGACGCGGCGGCCCGCCGGACGCGCGCGCCGTACCTCGCCTGGTGGCGGCCGTCGGCGGCGACCACCTCGGCGGCGCCCCTGTCGACCCGCGCCACGCGGGCGGGGACCGTGGCGCCGGGGAGCGCGGCGGCGAGGCCGTCGTTCCAGCCGAGAAGAGAAAGATCGTTTGACGGATACATCGCTGAGTTGGACACCCTTCGGAGACCGGGTGTCCCGCGAGATCGTCTAGGCGGGCACCCGGAGGTGGACGGACGGAATGGTCGTCAGAAAGACCCGCATAGTCGTCACCTCCCCATCCCGTGAGCCGCCCTCGCGGCGGCGATGGCGAAACCGTACCGTGTCCGGCGCCGGTCAGCGCAACCCAATTAACCATCGATTCACGGCCGGCCTCCAGCGGTGTGCCCGCGACATGCGCCGGCCCCGCGCCGGAGACGTCCGCCGCGGGGCCGGGGTGAGCCGGGTCAGGACAGGCCGGGCGCCGGGAACTTCCCGGTCAGCTCGGTGACCTCCTGGTGCACGCGGCCGATCACGTCCTCCGCGTCGCCCTTCGCGACAGCGGTGACGACCTCGTCGATCCAGGCGCCGATCTGCCGCATCTCGGCCTCGCCCATCCCGCGCGAGGTGACCGACGGGGTGCCGATCCGGATGCCCGAGGGGTCGAACGGCTTGCGCGGGTCGAACGGCACGGCGTTGTAGTTGGTCTCCAGGCCCGCCCGGTCGAGTGCCTGGGCGGCCGGCTTGCCCCCGACGCCCTTGGACGTCAGGTCCATCAGGATCAGGTGGTTGTCGGTGCCCCCGGAGACCAGGTCGAAGCCGCGGGCCAGCAGCTCCTCGGCGAGCGCCCGGGCGTTCTTCACGATCTGGGCGGCGTACTCCCGGAACTCCGGCTGGGCGGCCTCGTGCAGCGCCACCGCGATCGCGGCCGTGGTGTGGTTGTGCGGCCCGCCCTGCAGGCCCGGGAAGACGGCCTTGTTGAGTGCCGTCGCGTGCTCGTCGGACGTGGCCATGAGCATGGCGCCACGAGGACCGCGCAGCGTCTTGTGGGTCGTCGTGGAGATCACGTCGGCGTGGCCCACGGGCGACGGGTGCGCGCCGCCCGCGACGAGGCCGGCGATGTGGGCGATGTCGGCCGCGAGCACGGCCCCCACCTCGCGGGCGATCTCCGCGAACGCCGGGAAGTCGATGGTCCGCGGGATCGCCGTGCCGCCGCAGAAGATCAGCTTGGGCCGGTGCTCCAGGGCCAGCGAGCGGACCTCGTCCATGTCGATGCGGCCGGTGTCCCTGCGCACGCCGTACCGGACGGCGTTGAACCACTTGCCGGTGGCCGAGACCGACCAGCCGTGGGTGAGGTGGCCGCCGAACGGCAGGCCCATGCCGAGCACGGTGTCGCCGGGGCTGAGGAACGCCAGGTAGACGGCGAGGTTCGCGGGCGAGCCCGAGTACGGCTGGACGTTGGCGTGGCCTACCCCGAACACGGACTTGGCCCGCTCGATCGCGAGGGTCTCGATCTGGTCGATGACCTGCTGGCCCTCGTAGTAGCGCTTGCCCGGGTAGCCCTCGGAGTACTTGTTCGTCAGGACCGTCCCGGTCGCCTCCAGAACGGCGCGGGAGACGTAGTTCTCCGAGGCGATCAGCTTGACGGTGTCGGCCTGGCGCCGCTCCTCCGCCCTGATCAGCGCGGCGATCTGGGGATCGACGTCGGTCAGCGATTTCTCGGCCATGGCGCCTTCCTTCTCCATCGACGGCGGCGGCGACCCAGGCGCACGGCCTCCGCGTTTTCGCTCCCCGGTGGTGCCCCACCTAGCGACGCGCCCGAGAGCACGTCAGCGCCAGTCGCGACGTCTCACTTTATCCGAGCGGCGCCGCTCCCCGGGGGCTTGGATCACGATCCGCCGTGCGGGTGCCGATGGTGGTGGCGGCCGACGCCGTTCAGCGGCCAGAGCCGGTCGATCTCGGCGTTCAGCGTCGCCCCGATGAGCACGGCGAGGGCGGTGATGTACAGCCACAGCAGCACGGCGATCGGGGCGGCGAGCGACCCGTAGATCGACAGCGGCGTGAACCAGGCGGCCAGCACCTCGCGCAGCACGGCGGCGCACAGGATCCAGATGACCAGCGCCAGCGCGGCTCCCGGGATCTCCCGCCACCAGCGGGTGCGGCGCGGCACGCTGACGTGGTACAGCAGCGTGAGCATCAGCACCGAGCCCACCACGACCACCGGCCAGTAGAAGACGGTCACGAACACGGCGTAGCGCGGCAGCGCGTTCGACAGCAGGGTGGGCCCGACGACCAGGATCGGCATGACCACCAGGCCGATCAGCAGGGCGGCCACGTAGAGCGCGAACGACAGCACCCGGGTGCGGATGATCCCCCGGGTCTCCCCCAGGCCGTACGCGATGGAGATCAGGTCGACGTACACGAACAGGGCGCGCGAGCCTGACCACAGCGAGAGCAGGAAGCCGACGGAGATCAGCGACACCTGGCCGCCGCTCAGGACGTCGGCCAGCAGCGGCCGCACCACCCGCTCGACCGTGTTGTCGGTGAACAGCAGCTCCGACTGCTCGATGACCCACTGCTTGATCTCGCCGACCGTGCCCTGCCCCAGCAGCCCGCTGAGGTGGCCCATGACGCCGAGGAGCCCGAGCACGAACGGCGGCAGCGACAGCAGCGCGAAGAACGCGGCCTCGCCCGCGAGGCCCGTCACGCGGTAGTTGATCCCCGCCATCGTGGTGGCCTTCGCCAGCGCCCACAGGCCGGTCTCGCCGATGCGGTTCAGTCGCGCGCGGGCAAGCTCCATCCCACGGCGCGAGATGTGCCGCGATCGGCGCGTCGGCGCGTCCGTGGAGGTCATGGCACCCAACCGGTCATGAGAACAGTGCACTACCCGCTGCCGCGGCGGATAGTACGGACCTGCGGGGCGGATCGTCGCTGCCCAGGATAGGGGTGTGCGGAGCGTGCTCGCGAGGTCCCGCGCCAAGCTGTCGGAAGCCGTCAAACCGGATGTCGCCGACGGGTCCGGAGAACGTAACGCCGGTGACATCTCCGGGTGACGCGCCGCACATCCGGCCGTGACCGGGGGGAGCATGGAGACATGATCTGCGAAGCGTGCGCCGGCCGCCGGCACGAGGAGTGCCGCGGCGGCTCCTGGTGCGACTGCCAGCACCAGCAGCCGCGGGAGACGGGCGAGGCCGAACCTCCGGAGAACTGGGTCAGGCAAGGGTGACGTAGTTTGTCCGGTTAAAGCCTCGTTACAGTCCCGCATCGTGGACACGAACTTGGACATCCAGGATCTCCGGGGTATCGTTTGGGACATGCCAGCGGACCCGTTGCTCGTCGTGCGACGCCACGTCGATCTCCTGCGTGTCCGCAGCGCGATCTGTACTGACGCCGGCTGACCGTCGCCCTCCGCTGTTCACCTCGGGCGCGCGGCCTGGCGTCTTTTTTGTGCCCTCACACTCGACGGCGAGGTGAGAGGCCGCCTGCGCCGGGCGCCCGACGACCGATCCTCAGACCGATCCTCGGAGAAGGACGTGCCCATGAGCACCCCGGCCCGCCCGGCGAACCGCCACCACAAACGCCCGCGCGGCGAAGGCCAGTGGGCTCTCGGTTACCGTGAGCCGCTGAACAAGAACGAGGAGAACAAGAAGAACGACGACGGGCTCAACGTCCGTCAGCGGATCATCGACGTCTACTCCAAGCGGGGCTTCGACTCGATCGACCCCGCCGACCTGCGCGGCAGGTTCCGCTGGTTCGGGCTGTACACGCAGCGCAAGCCCGGGATCGACGGCGGCAAGACCGCGATCCTGGAGCCGGAGGAGCTCGACGACCGCTACTTCATGCTCCGCGTCCGGATCGACGGCGGGCAGCTCAGCCTGGAGCAGTTGCGGGTCATCGCCGACATCTCGAACACGTACGCCCGGGGCACGGCCGACATCACCGACCGGCAGAACATCCAGCTCCACTGGATCGAGATCGAGGCCGTCCCGGACATCTGGGCCCGCCTCGAGGCGGTCGGCCTGTCGACGACCGAGGCCTGCGGCGACACCCCGCGCGTCATCCTCGGCTGCCCGCTCGCGGGCATCGACGCCGACGAGGTGATCGACGGCACGCCGCAGATCCGCGAGGTCAATGAGCGCTACATCGGCGACAAGGCGTTCTCGAACCTGCCGCGCAAGTTCAAGACCGCCATCGGCGGCTGCCCGGCCCACTGCACCGTCCACGAGATCAACGACGTGGCGTTCGTGGGCGTGGTGAACGAGCGGGGCGAGCCGGGCTTCGACGTCTGGGTGGGCGGCGGCCTGTCGACCAACCCGATGTTCGCCAAGCGCCTCGGCGCTTTCGTCCGTCCCGAGCAGGTCCACGAGGTGTGGGCGGGCGTCTGCGGGATCTTCCGCGACTACGGCTACCGGCGGCTGCGCCACCGCGCCCGCATCAAGTTCCTGGTCAACGACTGGGGCGCCGAGAAGTTCCGGCAGGTCCTGGAGACCGAGTACCTGAAGTACGCCCTCCCGGACGGCCCGGCCCCCGAGACGCCGCGCGGCGGCCGCCGCGACCACGTCGGGGTCCACCCCCAGCGGGACGGCAACTTCTACGTCGGCTTCGCCCCCAGGGTGGGCCGGGTGGACGGCGACACGCTCCACCGGATCGCCGACATCGCCGAGCGGCACGGCTCCACCCGGGTCCGCACGACGGTCGAGCAGAAGATG
Source organism: Microbispora sp. ATCC PTA-5024 (assembly GCF_000511135.2). Classification (NCBI taxonomy): domain Bacteria; kingdom Bacillati; phylum Actinomycetota; class Actinomycetes; order Streptosporangiales; family Streptosporangiaceae; genus Microbispora; species Microbispora sp. ATCC PTA-5024. The sequence goes on from NZ_KI866525.1 coordinate 541,397, forward strand.
GTCGTCCTCGACGTCGCGCCGGACCAGGTGGACTCGATCGTCCGCGAGCTTGAGGCGGCGGACCTGCGGGTGACGCCGTCCACGTTCCGCCGGCAGACGATGGCGTGCACCGGCATCGAGTTCTGCAAGCTGGCGATCGTCGAGACCAAGGGGACGGCCTCCGGCCTGATCGAGGAGCTGGAGCGGCGCCTGCCCGACTTCGCGGAGCCGCTCACCATCAACGTCAACGGCTGTCCCAACTCCTGCGCCCGCATCCAGGTGGCCGACATCGGGCTCAAGGGCCAGCTCGTCGTGAACGACAAGGGCGAGCAGGTGGAGGGCTACCAGATCCACCTGGGCGGCTCGGTCGGCCTGAACCCGAGCTTCGGCCGCAAGGTCCGCGGGCTCAAGGCCACGGCCGACGAGCTGCCCGACTACGTGGAGCGGGTCGTGCGCAACTTCGAGAAGCAGCGCAACGACGGCGAGACGTTCTCCGAGTGGGTCCAGCGCGCCGACGAGGCCGACCTCAAATGACCGAGCGGGCGGCGCCCTTCTACTGCCCGTACTGCGGCGAGGAGGACCTGGAGCCGTACGTCACCGAGGAGGAGAGCCACGGATGGTACTGCCGGTCCTGCGCCCGCGCCTTCCGGGTGAAGTTCCTCGGCCTCGGCGTCCGCTCCTGAGCCCCCCGCCCGCCTCCGATCCCACAACCCCGAAGAACCAGACGAACGATGCCTGAGGAGTAACGATGTCACTGGTGGAGATAGAGGCAGGACTGGAGCGCCAGCGGGTGACGCTCGACCTGCAGGGGATCGTCGAGTCCGCCGCCGAGTTCCTGGAGGACGCGCCCGCCCGCGAGATCATCCGCTGGGCCGCGGCCACGTTCGGCGACCGCCTCTGTCTCACCTCCTCGATGAGCGACGCCCTGCTGATCGACCTGGTCAGCCGGGTGAAGCCCGGCGTGGACGTGCTGTTCATCGACACCGGCTACCACTTCGCCGAGACGATCGGCACCCGGGACGCGGTCGAGGCCGTCTACAAGGTCAACCTCATCAACATCACCCCGTCCCGTACCGTCGAGGAGCAGGACCGCGACCTCGGGCCGCGGCTGCACGGGCGCAACCCCGACCTGTGCTGCTACCTGCGCAAGGTGGAGCCGCTCAACCGGGCCCTCGAGCCGTACCTCGCCTGGATCTCCGGCATCCGCCGCGACGAGTCGCCCACCCGGGCCGGCACGAAGGTCGTGGAGTGGGACGCCAAGCGGCAGATGGTGAAGGTCAACCCCATCGCCCGGTGGACGCAGGAGGAGGTCGACAACTACATCGCCGACAACGGCGTGCTGATCAACCCGCTGCACTACGACGACTACCCGTCGATCGGCTGCGCGCCCTGCACCCGCCGCGTGGCGCCGGGCGAGGACCCACGCAGCGGCCGCTGGGCCGGCCTCGGCAAGATCGAGTGCGGCATCCACCTCTGAACCCGCCCATCGGACCGTCCGCCGTGACCACCGCCCGCCCGCGCCTCCGCCCGCGCCTCCGCCCGCGCCTCCGCCCGCACGGTGCCCCGCCGCTCATCGCGGTGGCGCACGGGTCCCGCGACCCGCGCGCCGCCGTCGCGGTGGAGGCGCTGCTGGAGGGTGTCCGGCGGGCGCGGCCCGGCCTCGACGTCCGCACGGCCTACCTCGACCACGCGGCGCCGGCGCTGCCGCAGGCGCTGTCGGGGCTGGACGAGGCCGTCGTCCTGCCGCTGCTGCTCACGGCGGCCTACCACAGCCGGGTGGACATCCCGGCGGCGCTGCGGGAGTCGGCCGCCCGGCGCCCGAGGCTGCGGGTGGCGCTAGGCGCGACGCTCGGCCCGCACCCGCTGCTGGTCGACGCCCTCGAACGGCGCCTGGCCGAGGCCGGCGTCCCGCTCGGCGACCCGGATACGGCCGTGGTGCTGGTGTCCGCGGGGTCGAGCGACCGCGGGGCCAACGCCACCGTCGGCGGCGTTGCCCGGGCGTGGGCCCGGCGGCGTCCCTGGTGGTCGGTGACGCCCGCGTACGCCTCTGCCGCCGCCCCCACCCCGAGGGACGAGGTCGTACGGCTCACGCGCGCCGGAGCCCCCCGCGTCGTGGTCGCGCCGTACCTGCTGGCGCCGGGCCTGTTCGCGGACCGGGTGGCGGGCGACGCCCGCGAGGCGGGCGCCGAGGTGGTCGCCGACGTCCTCGGCCCGGCCCCCGAGATCGCCCGCATCCTCCTGGAGCGCTACGACCAGGCCCTCCACCGCCCGGAGGCCGTCGCCACCGCCTGACCGGCGCCACGCGGCCGGGGACGGCACGCCGGCGCCCGGCCGAGGCGGTCGGCGAGAGGGCCCGGCCGCGACGCCGCCGTCACGAGGGGGCCGGGCCGTCCCCGGGGAACGGGATCCCCGGCTGGAGGTCGCACCACGACGAGTGCACCTCCTGGCCGTTGCCGTTGCGGATCACCACGTCTCCGCGGCAGTTCTGAGGCATGCCCACGCCGGTCACCGGCCACGCCTCGCGGACGGTGAGCCGGGCGGAGACCGGGTACCGGCCGGTCGCGCCGAGCAGGGCGGCGACCTGGTCCCGGGTGAGCGCCGCTTGCCGGTCCTGCCCCACCCGCTCCTCCGGCACCACGGCCACGCCCACCTCGTGGCGGCCCTTCAGATCCCGGCCCGAGTGGTCCGTCCAGGAGCGGAGGCGGTCCACGTGATCGCTCTGGATGCCGCACGGGCCCTGGTCGATCAGATCGCCGTCCAGCCACAGGAACACGTAGGACGGCGCGCGGCAGGCGACCTGGACGGTCACCGACCCGCTGCCGCCCGTGTAGGGGTACGTCCGCACGAGCCCCCCGGTCCCGATCTCCTCGTCCAGCACCGCCCTGCCGTCCGGGATGTACATCACCGAGGGGCTGGGCGCCGGCGAGGCCGGGGTGGCGATCCAGGTGTCCTCCGCGGCCACCGGGATCGTCCTCGGGGCGAGCGCCACCGCGGCCACCCCCGCGGCGAGCGCCACGCCCGCGGCGGCGCGGCGGCGGCGCATCCGGCGGACACGGCGGTCGACGTCCGCAACGGTCACCCGCCCCGGCGGCCCGGCGGAGTCCCCCGCCAGCAGGTCACGCAGCTCGGTCTCGGTCATCGTCATGTCAGCCCTCCAGGCTCATGGCGGAGCGGGCGGCGGGATCGACGCGGAGCCGCGCCAGCGCCCTGCTGGCCTGGCTGCGGACGGTCGCGGGCGTGCAGCCGAGGATCTCGGCGATCTCGGCGTCCCCGAGATCGGCGAAGTAGCGCAGAACGATCACCGCGCGCTGGCGGGGCGGCAGGCAGGCGAGGGCCTGCCGTACGGCGGCCCGGGAGCCGAGCGCGTCGGCGGCGTCGGCGACCGCGGGCTCGGGCGGCGAGGCCGTCGGCTGCTCACCGCGCCAGCGTCTGCGCCACCAGGTGGCGTGGGTGTTGGCCAGGATGCGGTAGACGTACGGGTCGGGGTCGTCGCCGACCCTGCGCCAGGCCGTCCACGCCTTGGCCAGGGCGGTCTGCACCAGGTCCTCGGCGGTGGCCCAGTTGCGGCACAGCAGGTAGGCCGTCCGGAGCAGGCGGTCCGAGCGCTGCTCGACGTAGCGTTCGAAGTCGGCCCGGTCGCGCATGGGAGCCCCTCGTCGATCGGTGAACGGTCACCGATGACTACTCTTCGGGCCCGCGCCCGTGTTGCCGCGCGGAGGGGATTCGCCGGGAAGGGGTCAGGGGAGGTAGCGGCCGCGCCCGTGGCCGAGGCCGTGGCGGCGCTCGTGCCACCACTCGCTCCAGGCGAACCAGTCCCGCTTGATCGGCCCGGCCTGCGAGTCGCCGATGATCTTCACGTCGCCCATGAGGACGAACGCCTTGACCCGGACGACCGGGGCGTTGTGGCCGGGCGGCGCCTCGACGACCCTGACCTTCTTGTCCCCCATGATCGTCACGCCGGACAGCTCGACGTCGACGCCGTCCGGGACGATGACCTTGATGTCGCCCATCACGCAGGTGGCGAGGATGTCCACCTCGGGCGTGCGCACCTCGGCCTGGCGCAGGTCGAGCGTGACGTCGCCCATCACGGACACGGCGGCGATCTCCTGGTCGATCCGCCACTTGCCGTGGCGCTTCGCGTCGCCCATGACCGCCACGATCCAGGTCCGAACCTTGCCCGGCTGACGTTGCGGCAGGGCCGGGGACGGCTGCGGCGCGGGCGGCGCGACGGGGGCTGCGCCCGGCAGGTCGGCCGTGAGCTGAGCGAGCTCGGCGTGGGTCTGGGCCAGGTAGGCCGCCTCGGTGCGCTCGGTGAGCTCGGCGAGCGTCAGCCGTCCCTCGACGGACGCCTCACGGAGCCGCTCGACGACCGTCTCCCGCTCGGCGTCGGAAGCACGCATACCACCCGGATCATTCACGACGTCTACCGTAACGCGTGATCGGCGCCCACCCCATCCTCCCTGGGAACGAATCCCCTCTCCCCCGGGCGGGCTTGCCTGACCGCTGTGTGAGCATGGAGAAGTGACCCGCAGCAAGCTTCTGGAGGCGATCGCGGGAGGGGACCTGTCGCGGGTGGCGGCCCTGCTGCACCCGGACACGGCTCTGAACCCCGCCCAGGGCAGCACGCCGCTGTACCGGGCGGCGGTGCGCGGCGACCAGGAGATCGTGCGGCTGCTGCTGGAGTACGGCGCGGACCCCGACCAGCCGAGCGGCGGCGACGAGGAGGGGCTGCCGCTGTGCGCCGCGGCCTGCTGGAACCACGCCGAGACCGTCCAGGCGCTGCTCGACGGCGGCGCCGACCCCGACGCCGGGGAGGCCGGGGGCTGGACGGCCCTGCTGTGGGCGGCCGCGAACGGCAACCTGGCGTCCGCCGACATCCTGCTCGACGCGGGAGCCGCGCCGGACCTGGCGGACGACGAGGGCGACACCCCGCTGACGCTGGCCGCCCGTTACGGCGCGTACGGCATCGTGTGGTCGCTGCTGGAGCACGGGGCCGACCCCTCCCTGCCGGGGACGGACGGCGCGGCCCCGCTCGAGATCGCCCGCCGGTGGGCCGCGGCCGACCTGGAGGCGGCCCTGCGCGCGGAGGCGGCCGCGCAGGTGGAGGGCGAGTGCACGCTGCTCGTCGGGAGGAGCAGGGCCGCCGACGGCACCCAGCTCGTCACGGTCGAGGCCAGGCGGCCCGACGGGTCCGGGTACGGCGTGACCCGGCAACTGGGCCACGCCGCCGTGGCCACCGTGCTGGAGACGGCGCTGGGCGTCCGGCCGTCCGCCGGGGAGCTGCTGCGGCGGGTGCTGCCGTACCGGGAGCTGGACGGGGAGGACGAGACCTGGTGGGCCGCCGTGTACGCGCTGCGGCAGCGGCACGACGACGAGACGTTCGCCGCGGCGGCGCGGCTGTGCGAGGGCGCCGACCCCGTGGGCCGCGAGTTCGGCGCCGACGTGCTGGCCGAGTTCGGCCAGGAGGGACGCGGCTCCTACCACGAGCGCACGCTGCCGCTGCTGCGGGAGATGGCCCGGCGCGAGGACGACCCGCAGGTCCTCGACGCGGTCCTGCACGCCCTGGGCCACCACGCCGACGAACGGGCGCTGCCCGAGGTGCTGGCGGTCGTGGAGCGGCCCGGCCGCCGGCCGACCGTGAGCGACGCCATGGCGCTCGCGGCCGTCCTGCCGCCGGACGACGACGAGGGGCTGGCCGCGCTGGTGCGGCTGAGCGAGTGCCCGGACGACGAGGTGCGCGACTGGGCCACCATGGCCGTCGCCGGGCTGCCCGCCGACAGGCCCCGGATCCGGGAGGCGCTGGCCGCCCGGCTCGGCGACCCCGATCCGGCCACGGCGGCGGAGGCGGCCCGCGGGCTCGCGGCCCGGGGGGACAGGCGGGCCATCGAGGGCGTCCACCGGGTGCTGTGCGAGACGCGCCGCCTGCCCGGCGACCAGTCGTACGCGCGGGAGCTGGCCCTGGAGGCGGCCCAGGAGCTCGGGCTGGAGATCTCCGGCTCGTGACCGCCGCGACCCGGGTGTTCCAGCCGTGCGCGGGGAGTGCTGAGATGGAGTCCGGACGGCGACAGGAGGACCCCCCGTGACCCACGACGTGACCAACCAGGTGCCCCCGCTGACCGGCCACGACGTGGCCGCCGACCCCGCGCTGCTGGAGGGCCTGGCCAGGGAGGGCGCCGACTGGGCCGTGGGGGAGCTGCGCCAGCTCGGCCTGCTGGCGGGCTCGGCGCGGGCGCAGGAGTGGGGCCGGCTGGCCAACGAGCACCCGCCGGTGCTGCGCACGCACGACCGGTACGGCCACCGGATCGACGAGGTCGAGTTCCACCCGGCCTGGCACGAGCTGATGGCGGTCGCCGTCGAGAACGGCCTGCACGCCGCGCCCTGGACGTCCGCCAGGCCCGGCGCGCACGTCGCCCGGGCGGCCAAGTTCCACGTCTGGTCTCAGGTGGAGGCCGGGCACGGCTGCCCCATCTCCATGACGTACGCGGCCGTCGCGGCGCTGCGGCACTCCCCCGCGCTGCGCGCCGAGTGGGAGCCGCTGCTGGCCTCCCGGACCTACGACTTCGGGCTGCGTCCGCCGCTGGACAAGCGCGGCGTGCTGGCCGGCATGGCGATGACGGAGAAGCAGGGCGGCTCCGACGTGCGGGCCAACACGACCCGGGCCGAGCCGCTGGCGGACGGGACCTTCGCCCTTACCGGGCACAAGTGGTTCAACTCGGCCCCGATGTGCGACGCGTTCCTCGTGCTGGCCCAGGCCCCCGGCGGCCTGTCGTGCTTCCTGCTCCCCCGCGTGCTGCCGGACGGCACCCGCAACGCGATGCGGCTGATGCGGCTGAAGGACAAGCTGGGCAACAGGTCGAACGCCTCCGCCGAGGTCGAGTACGAGGGCGCGGTCGCCCACCTCGTCGGCGAGGAGGGCCGCGGCGTCCGCACGATCATCGAGATGGTCAACATGACCCGGCTCGACTGCGTGATCGGCTCGGCCGCCGGCATGCGGTACGGCCTCACCCAGGCCCTCCACCACGCCCGGCACCGCAGGGTGTTCGGCAGGGAGCTGGCCGACCAGCCGCTCATGCGGGCCGTTCTGGCCGACCTCGCGCTGGAGTCGGAGGCCGCGACCGCGCTGATGACGCGGCTGGCCGGGGCGACCGACCGGGCGGTCCGCGGGGACGCGGGCGAAGGTCTGTTCCGGCGGGCCGCGCTCGCCGCCGCCAAGTACTGGATCTGCAAGCGGGCGCCGGTCCACGCGGCCGAGGCGCTGGAGTGCCTCGGCGGCAACGGGTACGTCGAGGAGTCGCAGATGCCGCGGCTGTTCCGGGAGTCGCCGCTGAACGGCGTCTGGGAGGGCTCGGGCAACGTGGCGGCGCTCGACCTCATGCGGGTGATGGCGCGCGAGCCGGAGGCGGTGGACGCCTTCTTCGCCGAGGTGGCCCTCGCCGGCGACCGCCGGGTGGCTGACGCCTCCGAGCGCCTGCTCAAGCGGCTCGCGTCGGCAGGCGAGGCCGACGCCCGCCGGGTGGCCGAGGAGATGACCCTGGTCCTCCAGGCGTCCCTGCTGGTGCGTCACGCGCCCGCCGCGGTGTCCGACGCGTTCTGCGCCTCCCGCCTGTCGGGCGACTGGGGGCGGGCGTTCGGCACGCTGCCCGCCGGGCTCGACCTGGAGGCCGTGATCGAGCGCGCCGGGCGGCCTGGCGTATGAGGGCCGGCGGGCGACGGCGCGGTGAATAGGCGGTCACCGGACGGCTACACCCGCGACATCCGGAGGAAACAGGCCAGCGCTGTCATGAAGGGGACTCACCGCCCGGCGGTGGGGCGCACCTAGGGTTCCGTTCGGCTGGTCCGAGAGGTGCAGGCGGCCGGCGACGGCCGTTCCACGGCGGGACAAAAGCCCGGGAGGCCGCGGTCCCTGGACCCGGCGACCGTCCGCGGACAGTCCGCGGACGCGTTCACGGCATGGGATCGCACGCAGTCGAAGAGCCGCCGCCCGCACGGGCGGCGGGAGACCGCACGCCTCCCTGGCTGAGGCCTTCCCTACAGGAGTGCCGTGGGACACCTCCACAGCAACTACGGTCCCGAAGCCCGCTACGCCGTCGAGCGCGAGGCCGAGCTCCCCACCACGATGCACGAGCGCGAGATCCGGCGGGGTCTCGAGCTCGGCCTCCAGGGGGCCGACTCGATCGTCGACCGGAGCATCCCGACGTTCTCCCGCGGAGAGCTGCCGCACTTCGCCGGGATCAACACCTTCCTCAAGGCGCCGTACGTCGAGGACGTGCGGCGCTGCGGGGAGTACGACGTGGCCGTGCTGGGCGCGCCGTTCGACGGCGGCACCACCTACCGGTCCGGCACCCGGTTCGGCCCGCAGGGCATCCGCAAGATCTCCGCGCTGTACGGCCCCTACAGCTTCGAGCTGGGGGTCGACCTGCGGGAGTCGATCACGATCTGCGACCTCGGCGACATCTTCACCATCCCCGGGAACATCGAGAAGACCTTCGACCAGATCAGCAAGGGCGTCGCGCACGTCTTCGAGAGCGGCGCCTTCCCCGTGGTGCTCGGCGGGGACCACTCGATCGGCTATCCGACCGTCCGCGGCGTGGCCCAGCACGTCCAGGGCAACGTCGGGATCATCCACTTCGACCGGCACGTCGACACCCAGGAGACCGACCTCGACGAGCGGATGCACACCACGCCGTGGTTCCACGCCACGGACATCCCGAACGTGCCGCCCAAGAACCTCGTCCAGATCGGCATCGGCGGCTGGCAGGCCCCCCGCCCCGGCGTCAAGGTCGGCCGGGAGCGCGGCACCACGATCATGACGGTGACCGACTGCGTCGAGATGGGCATCGAGACGGCCGCCGAGCGGGCCCTCGACGTGGCCTGGGACGGCGCCGACGCCGTCTGGCTCTCCTTCGACGTCGACTGCCTCGACGCGGCCTTCGTCCCCGGAACCGGCTGGCCCGAGCCCGGCGGGTTCCTCCCCCGCGAGGTGCTCAAGTTCATCCAGCTCATCGCCGACGCCCGGCCGCTCGCCGGGATCGAGGTGGTCGAGTGCTCCCCGCCGTACGACAACGCGGAGATCACCTCGCTCATCGCCACCCGCGTGATCTGCGACACCCTCGGGTGCCTGGTCCGCGCGGGCCATCTCCCCAAGAAGAAGGGGGCCGCCTCATGACGCCCCGCCGTCGCCTCACCGCCGTCCTCACGCTCGTCCTCGCGCTCGCCCTGGGCGCGGGGTGCGCCTCCCCGGCGAAAAAGCCGGCCGCCTCGCCCGGAGGCGCGATCACCCTGGGCTTCAGCGCCTGGCCCGGCTGGTTCCCCTGGCAGGTGGCCGAGGAGCGGGGCCTGTTCCGCGCGAACGGGGTGAACGTCGAGCTGAAGTACTTCGACAGCTACACCGACTCGCTCAACGCCCTGGCCACCGGGAAGATCGACGCCAACAGCCAGACGCTGAACGACACGCTCGCCTCGGTCGCCGGGGGCGCCAAGCAGAGCATCGTGCTGGTCAACGACAACTCGACCGGCAACGACCAGATCATCGCCAGGTCCGGGATCTCCTCGCTCGCCGACCTGAAGGGCAAGACGGTGGCGGCCGAGCAGGGCACGGTCGACCACTACCTGCTCCTGCTGGCGCTGAAGAAGGCCGGGCTCACCGAGGCCGACGTGAAGTTCCAGCCGCTGGCGACCGACGCGGCCGCGGCCGCCTTCGTCGCCGGCCAGGTGGACGCCGTGGGGGTGTTCGCGCCGTTCACCACGACCGCGCTGAAGCGGCCCGGCAGCAGGGCGATCACGACCTCGGCCGACTTCCCCGGCGCGATCCCCGACCACCTCGTGGTCACGCGGGACCTGCTCGGCCGCGACCCCAAGGCCGTCCAGGGGCTGGTGAACACCTGGTTCGACACGATCGCGTGGATCAAGGACCACCGGGCCGAGGCCATGGAGATCATGGCCAAGCGGGCCGGCGTGGGCGTGCCCGACTACGAGTCGTACGACAAGGGGACGACGATCTTCACGCTCGACCAGAACCGGGCGGCGTTCGGCGGCGACCTGACGGCCCGCGCGCGGCAGATCTCGGACTTCCTGGTGGCGTCCGAACTGGTGGACGCGCCGCCGCCGCTCGACGGCCTGTTCGCTCCCCAGTTCGTCCAGGCGGTGCAGCCGTGAGCCGGGCCGAGCCGATGGTCGCCGAGGAGGGCCGTCAGGCCGCCGGGCCCCCGGCCCCGGGCGTGCCGCCCGAGCCGCCGCTCCCACCGCCCGCCCGGATCCGGCTGCTCACCACCTCGGTCTCCCCCCGTACGGCCTGGATCCTGCGGGCCGTGTCGATCCTCGGCCCGCTGGCGGCGTGGTGGGCGCTGAGCGCGACCGGGGTGGTCGACCCGACGTTCCTGCCGTCCCCCTCGGCCGTCTGGTCGGCCGCGGTGGACATGGCGGGCACCGGGGACCTGCCGTCCGACCTGCTGGCGAGCCTGGGCCGGATCGGGGCCGGATTCGGCCTGGCCGTCCTGATCTCCGTGCCGGTCGGGTTCGCGATGGGGACGCTCGGCTGGGCGCAGCCGCTGCTCGAACCCGTCATCGGCATCCTGCGCTACCTGCCCGCCTCGGCGTTCATCCCGCTGCTGATCATCTGGCTGGGCATCAGGGAGCCGTCCAAGATCGCGCTGCTCGTGCTCGGCGTGGTGTTCTTCAACACGCTGATGACCGCCGACGTGGTCCGGCAGGTGCCACACCGGCTGCTGGAGGTCTCGGCGACCCTCGGCGCGTCGCGGCTGCGGGTGGCGTCGCGGGTCGTGCTCCCCCACGCGCTGCCGGGGATCATCGACGCGATGCGGGTGAACGCCGCCGCGGCCTGGAACTTCGTGGTGGTCGCCGAACTGGTGGCCGCCACGTCCGGGCTCGGCTACCGGATCACCCGGGCCCAGCGGTTCCTCCAGACCGACCGGATCTTCGCGATCCTCGTCGTCATCGGGCTGATCGGGCTCACGATCGACGTCGCGCTGCGGCTGCTGCGCACCCGCGTGGGGAGGTGGACGCGATGACGGCCGGGCTGCGCGTCGAGGCGCTGGGGAAGGAGTTCGTCCCCGGGCGGCCGGTCCTCCAGGACGTGGACGTCTCGGTGGCGCCCGGCGAGTTCGTCTGCGTGGTCGGCGCCAGCGGCTCCGGCAAGTCGACGCTGCTGTGCCTGATCGCCGGGCTGTCGCGGCCCTCGACCGGGCGGGTGCTCCTGGACGGCCACGAGGTGCTGGGGCCCGGACCCGACCGGGGGCTGGTGTTCCAGACCGCGTCGCTGTTCCCCTGGCGGGACGTGGCCCGCAACGTCGCGTTCGGGCTGGAGGCGCTGGGCGTGCCCAAGGCCGCCCGGCAGGAGCGGGTCCGGTGGCTGCTCGACGAGGTGGGCCTCGCGCACCTCGCGGGGGCCCTGCCCGGCCGCCTGTCCGGCGGGCAGCAGCAGCGCGTGTCGATCGCCCGCGCGCTGGCCTGCGCGCCGCGCGTGCTGCTGCTCGACGAGCCGTTCGGCGCGCTCGACGTGCAGACCAAGGAGGACATGCAGCTGTTCATCCGCCAGGTGTGGCAGGACGTGCCGAGCGCGGCCGACGGTGCCGCCGCCGGCCCGGCCAGGCGCTCCACGGTGGTCATGGTCACCCACGACGTCGAGGAGGCCGTCTTCCTCGGCCAGCGGGTGCTCGTGCTGTCGAGCGACCCCGGGCGGATCAGCCAGGACATCGCCATCGACCTGCCGGAGCCGCGCTCGCTGGAGGTCAAGCGGACGCCGGAGTTCCTGAAGATCAAGGCCGCGGTGGAGGACCTGGTCAGGGCCGAGCACCGCGCCCACCAGGCCCGTCTGTCCCCGTGACCGTCGCCCCCGAGCCGGCCGGGGCCGCTCGCGGGCGCGTGGAGGCCCCAGAGAGCGTCGGCGGGCCTCAGAGGGTGTCTGGGGGCCTTCACGGGCGTCGGGGGGGCGTCGTTCACCGTGCCTCCTCCGGGCGGCGCTAGGGTCGTCGGTGGATATGGCTCACTAGTGAAGGGAATCGCCATGGCGACCACTCGTACCGCGACGACGCAGTGGAAGGGCGCGCTGCTCGACGGCTCGGGCGTCGTGTCGCTCGACACCTCCGGCGTCGGCACCTTCGACGTCTCCTGGGCGTCGCGTGCGGAGCAGGCCAACGGGAAGACCAGCCCCGAGGAGCTGATCGCCGCGGCCCACTCGTCGTGCTTCTCGATGGCGCTGTCGCACGGCCTCGCCCAGGCGGGCACGCCGCCGCAGTCGGTCGAGACCCGGGCCGACGTGACCTTCCAGCCCGGCGAGGGGATCACGGGGATCGTCCTCACGGTCCGCGCCCAGGTGCCCGGGATCTCCGCTGAGGACTTCCAGCAGGCGGCCGAGACGGCCAAGGCCAACTGCCCGGTCAGCAAGGCGCTCGCCGGCACCACGATCTCGCTGAACGCCGAACTGATCGGCTGATCGGCGCACGGGCCCCCGCCGGGACGCGGTTCCGGCGGGGGCTTCGACGTGCTCGCCCGGTACGACCCGGCATCCTCCCAGGTGCGCGAATGGCCCGGGGGGTGGAGAATGATGTCACATGCGTGAAGTTTGGCCTGGAGAGCCGTACCCACTCGGCGCCACCTGGGATGGTGTGGGCACCAATTTCTCGGTGTTCTCGGAGGTGGCCGAGCGGGTCGAGCTGTGCCTGTTCGACGACGCGGGCGAGGAGACCCGGGTCGACCTGCCCGAGGTCGACGGGTTCGTCTGGCACGGCTACCTGCCGGGGATCATGCCCGGCCAGCGGTACGGCCTGCGCGTGCACGGGCCGTACCAGCCCGACCACGGCCACCGCTGCAACCCCGGCAAGCTCCTGCTGGACCCGTACGCCAAGGCCATCGAGGGCTCGGTCCGGTGGAACGAGTCGCTGTTCTCCTACCACTTCGCCGACCCGGGGCGGCTGAACACCGACGACTCCGCCCGCTACATGCCGAAGAACGTGGTCGTCAACCCTTTCTTCGAATGGGGCAACGACCGCCCGCCCCGCATCCCGTACCACGAGACCGTGATCTACGAGGCGCACGTGCGCGGCCTCACGATGCGCCACCCGCAGGTGCCGGAGGAGCAGCGCGGCACGTACGCCGGGCTCGCCCACCCGGCGGTCGTCGAGCACCTGCAGTCGATCGGGGTGACGGCGGTCGAACTGATGCCGGTCCACCAGTTCGTGCCGGAGCACTTCCTGGTCGCCCGCGGGCTCACCAACTACTGGGGCTACAACACGATCGCCTACCTGGCCCCGCACAACGCCTACTCCAGCGCCGGGCAGCGGGGCGAGCAGGTCCAGGAGTTCAAGGCGATGGTCCGGGCGCTGCACGAGGCGGGGATCGAGGTCATCCTCGACGTCGTCTACAACCACACGGCCGAGGGCGACCACATGGGCCCGACCGTGGGCTTCCGCGGCATCGACAACGTCGCCTACTACCGGTTGCGCGACGAGGACCGGCGCTACTACCTCGACTACACCGGCTGCGGCAACTCGCTGAACGTCCGCTCACCCCACGCGCTCCAGCTGATCATGGACTCGCTGCGCTACTGGGTGCAGGACATGCACGTGGACGGCTTCCGCTTCGACCTCGCCGCCGCCCTCGCCCGTGAGCTCCACGACGTGGACCGGCTGAGCGCGTTCTTCGACCTGATCCAGCAGGACCCGGTGATATCGCAGGTCAAGCTCATCGCCGAGCCCTGGGACGTCGGCCCCGGCGGCTACCAGGTCGGCAACTTCCCGCCCCTGTGGACCGAGTGGAACGGCAAGTACCGCGACTCGGTGCGCGACTTCTGGCGCGGCGACGGCAGGACGCTGCCCGAGTTCGCCTCGCGCCTGGCCGGGTCGAGCGACCTGTACGCCACCAGCGGCCGCCGGCCGGTCGCCTCGATCAACTTCGTGACCTGCCACGACGGGTTCACCCTCACCGACCTCGTGTCGTACAACCGCAAGCACAACGAGGCGAACGGCGAGGGCAACCGCGACGGCACGGACGACAACCGCTCGTGGAACTGCGGCGCCGAGGGCCCGGTGGAGGACCCGGCGATCGTGGGGCTGCGCAGACGTCAGCGGCGCAACTTCCTGACCACGCTGTTCGTGTCCCAGGGCGTGCCGATGCTGCTGGCGGGCGACGAGTTCGGCCGCACCCAGAACGGCAACAACAACGCGTACTGCCAGGACAACGACATCTCCTGGACCGACTGGTCGCTGCTCCGGCAGGAGCGGGACTTACTGGACTTCGTCCGCCGTTTGAGCGACCTGCGGCGCCGGCACCCGGTCTTCCGCCGGCGCCGGTTCTTCCACGGCAGGGAGAAGGACGGCACCCGCGACATCGTGTGGCTCACCCCGTCGGGCGCGGAGATGACCGACGGCGACTGGCACACGGGGTACGCCAAGTCGCTGGCGGTGTTCGTCAACGGCGAGGCGATCAGCGAGCCCGGCCCGCGCGGCGAGCGGATCAGGGACGACTCGTTCCTGCTGCTGGTCAACGGCCACCACGAGAACCTGACCTTCGCCCTCCCCGGGCCCGAGTACGGCCCGGGCTGGCGGCCCGTCCTCGACACCGCGGACGAGCGGGTCCGCGACGACCCGTACGCCGACGACGCGCTGACGGCCGGGGCGAAGGTGACGGTGACCGACCGCTCGATGCAGATCCTGCGCCGCATCGGGTGAGCGGGCCCCCGCGCGAACGGGCCCGGCACTGGCGGGATCCGCGGCTGCCGGACGTGGACCTGCTCCGGGCGACCTACGTGCACAAGACGTTCGCCCGGCACACCCACGACACGTTCGTCATCGCCGGGGTGGCGGAGGGGGTCGACGAGTTCCTCCACCGGGGCTCGCTCGAACGGGCCGGGCCCGGGCAGGTCGCGCTGGTCAACCCGGACACCCCCCACACCGGTCATGCCGGGGTCCCCGGCGGCTGGCGCTACAGCGTGCTGTACCCGTCGCCGGACCTGGTCGCCGCGATCGCCGCCGAGACGACCCGCGTCCGGGGGACGCCCGGCTTCGCCGTGCCGGTGGCCGACGACCCGCAGGCCGTGCGCCTCATCGCGCGCGTCCTGGCGGCGGTCGAGGCCCGCAACCCGCTCGCGGCGGACACGCTGATGCGACTCGCGGTCACCCGCCTGCTGCGCGCCCACGGAGCGCCGCTTCCGGCCAGGGCCGTGCGCGGCGCCGGCGCCCGGACGGCCGAGCGGGCCAGGGCCGTCCTGGAGGCGCGCCTCGCGGACCCGCCGTCCCTGGAGGAACTCGCCGCCGGCCTCGGCACCGGCCCCTTCGCCCTGATCCGCGCCTTCAAGCAGGCGTACGGCATGCCGCCGCACACGTGGCTGATCGACGCCCGGGTCCGCCGGGCCTGCCGGCTCCTGGCGGAGGGGACGGCGCCCGCCGACGCCGCCGCGGCCGTGGGCTTCACCGACCAGCCGCACCTGAACCGGCACTTCACCCGGATCGTCGGGGTGACCCCGGGGGCGTACAGGCGGGAGCGCAATTCCGTACAAGACGGGCCCGCGGCGGGGGCCTAGCCTCGGCCGGGTGACGATGGCACCGGTGGAGACGGGCCGTGCGGGACGGCCCCGCGCGGCGGTCGTGCGCGACGCCCTGGGAGTGGGGGTGGCAGTCGGCCTGTCGGGGTTCGCGTTTGGCGTGACCTCGGCGGGATCGGGCCTCGCCCTCGCGCAGACGTGCGCGCTGTCGCTGCTGGTGTTCACGGGGGCGTCGCAGTTCGCCCTGGTCGGCGCGCTGGCCGGGGGCGGCAGCCCCGCCGCGGCCGTCGCCGGCGCGCTGCTTCTGGGCGCGCGCAACGCCCTCTACGGCCTGCGGCTGGCCGGGCTCCTGCGCGTGCCGGGCGCCGTCCGTCCGCTGGCGGCGCACTGGGTGATCGACGAGACGACCGCCGTCGCGCTGGCTCAGCCGGGCCGGGACGCCGCCCGGCTGGGGTTCACGGTGACCGGCGTGAGCCTGTTCGCCGTCTGGAACCTCTCGACGCTCCTCGGCGCGCTGGGCGCCTCCGCCCTCGGCGACCCGGCGGCCTGGGGGCTCGACGCCGCCGGGCCGGCCGCCT
>NZ_KI866525.1:557665-568084 GCF_000511135.2 Microbispora sp. ATCC PTA-5024
TGACCGGGGGCGCGAGCGGGCCGCGGCCGCCCTCGCCGTGCCGGCGGCGCTCGTCTGCGTGCCGCTCCTGCCGCCCGGGGCGCCGGTGCTGATGACCGTGCTCGCGGCCCCCGCCGTCCTGGCCGTCTCCCGCCTGCGCGCTCGCCGCGCCGGTGGACGCCGAGCCGGCCAGGACGCGGCGGATTCGCCGCATTCGGGAGATTCGCGTGATTCGCCTGATTCGCCTGATTCGCGTGATTCGGGAGAGGGGGCCTTGTGAGCGTCTGGATCGCGATCGCCGTGACCGCGGCGGGGTGCTACGGGTTCAAGCTGCTCGGCCTGTCGGTCCCGCCGGCCGCGCTGGAGCGGCCGTTGGTGCGCCGGATGGCCGCGCTCGTGCCCGTCGCCGCCCTGGCGGCCCTCGTCGCGCTGCAGACCTTCGCCCACGGGCGCTCGCTGACGGTCGACGCCCGGGCCGCCGGTCTCGCCGCGGCCGCCGTCGCGCTGCTGCTGCGTGCGCCCTTCCTCGTGGTGATCGCGGCGGCCGTCGCCGTGACGGCCGCCGTGCGGGCCCTGACGGGCTGACCGCCCGTCTTCGCCACGCTCCGGGACGCGAACCCGGCCCTACTTCGCCAGGATGTCGTCGAGCTCGTAGACGACCGGCCGTTCCAGCTGCTCGTACGTGCACGAGGACGGCTCGCGGTCGGGCCGCCAGCGGCGGAACTGGGCGGTGTGGCGGAACCGGTCGCCCTCCATGTGGTCGTAGGCGACCTCGATCACGAGCTCGGGCCGCAGCGGGATGAACGACAGGTCCTTCTTGGCGTTCCACCGGGACACGGCGCCGGGCAGCCGCTGCCCCTGCGCTCCGCCCCCGGCCACCTCGGCCCAGTGGCCCCAGGGGTGGTCGCCCAGGTTCTCCAGCCGGTACGGCGCGAGCTCCTCCACCAGCTCCTCGCGCCGCTTCATCGGGAACGAGGCGGCCACGCCCACGTGGTGGAGGCGGCCGTCCGGCGAGTAGAGGCCGAGCAGCAGCGATCCGACGATGGGGCCGGTCTTGTGCTCGCGGTAGCCGGCCACCACGCAGTCGGCCGTGCGCTCGTGCTTGACCTTGAACATCACCCGCTTGTCCGGCGTGTACGGCAGGTCGCCCGGCTTGACCACGATCCCGTCGAGGCCGGCGCCCTCGAACATGTCGAACCACTCGCCCGCCCGGCCCTCGTCACGGGTGATCGGGGTGAGCCGCACCGACCGCCCGGCCCCCGCCATGACCTCCTCCAGCCGGGCGCGGCGGGCCGAGAACGGCGCCTCCATCAGGTCCTCGTCGCCGATCGCCAGCAGGTCGAAGGCCACGAACGACGCCGGCGTCGTCTCGGCCAGCATCCGCACCCGGGACGCGGCGGGGTGGATGCGCTGCTGCAGCGCGTCGAAGTCGAGCGACTGGCCGCGGATCAGCACGATCTCGCCGTCCACGACACACTTCGGGGGCAGCTCGGCCTTGACCGCCTCGACCAGCTCGGGGAAGTAGCGCGTGAACGGCCGCTCGTTGCGGCTGCCCAGGTAGACCTCGTCGCCGTCGCGGAACACGATGCAGCGGAAGCCGTCCCACTTGGGCTCGTAGTAGAGCGAGCCGTCCTGCCGGGGCATCGCCTTGACCGCCTTGGCGAGCATGGGCGCGACCGGCGGCACGACCGGGAGGTCGAGCGCCTCCTCCGGGGCGGTCTCAGGTGGTGTGGTCATCGCGCGTCTCCCTGACGTACCGGCAGAACAGAAAGCCATCCTCCTCGATGGCCTGGGCGAGCGCCATCGGAGTGAGAGAGGCCACGCCGTTCATGATGCGGGCGGCGTCGCCGGCCACGAGCAGCGGGCTGACCGTCAGTGCGAGCTCGTCGACCAGCCCGGCCGCGGCGAGCTGGGCGTTGATCCGGGGGCCGCCCTCGCACAGGATCCTGCCGAGCCCGCGCTCGCGAAGCTCCCGGACGGCCAGTGCCAGGTCGACGCGGTCGTCGCCCGCCACGATCACCTCCGCCCTCCTGCCCGCCTCGTCGCGGCGGTCCTTGGGCGCGGACTCCGTGGTGACGACGATCGTCGGGGCGTACGGCTCGGTCTCGGTGAACAGGGGGCCGCCGAGGTCGAGGTCGAGCCGCCGGGTGACGACGGCGATCGGCGGGGCGGGCGGCCGGCCCTCCCGCAGGGCCCGCCACGACTCGCGCGGCCGGGCCGGGCCGTACCCCTCGGTGCGGACGGTCGCGGCGCCGGCCATCACCACGTCGGCGAGGCCGCGCAGCACCCCGAAGATCCGCTTGTCCCCCCGGCTCGACAGGCCCTCGGAGCGGCCCTTCAGCCAGGCGGCGCCGTCGACGCTCGCCACCATGTTGAGCCGGAGCCAGGCGTCCCGGGGATAGGCGTAGGCGGCGGCGAGATCGGGCTCGTCCTCGACGTCGGGGTGTATGCGGCGCACGCTCTCTACATTGGCACACGCCCCCGACAGACAGCCGCGGGCCCGCTCGGGGACGTCCCCACGACCTCGCGGCGCGGCACACGGCGCGGCACACGGCGCGGCACACGGCGCGGCACACGGCGCGGCACACGGCGCGGCACACGGCGAACGGATCCGCGGTGGACGGGCACGCGGTGGGGGCTCGGTGCCGGCCTGTCAGGCCCGGCGGCGGCCCCGCTCCTCCGCGGCGGACCTGGCGATGCGCTCCTGCTCCTCGATGACGGCCCGCAGCTCCGCCAGGTCGTCGCCGTCGACGGTTCGCGCGGCGCCGGCGGTCTCGGCGGCGTGCCCGAAGGGGCGCTCGCGGGTCGCCCACAGGCGTCCGGCGTCGCTGCGCAGGATCCGCCAGCCGTGAGGCGGGACGGAGTCGGATACTGCCCTCACGGGAGAATTGCATCCGGTAATGATCACGGCCGCAACGCGGGGAGTGGTTTCTCCCCCCGCGACGCGGCCCTCCGGGAGATCATTCACCCCACTCGGGTGGAAGATCCTTATACCCGGCGGCGCATTCAGTCCGACGACGGCCGCGCCCTCGACGGCTGGACCCGCATCAGCTCGCCGGCGTCTTCGGGATGCCTACGGCATGAGCGCCGTGCTGTCCCAGGAAAAGGCAGGTCACCTCTCAGCGGAGATCGCCGGGTTATCCAACCGACGTGGGGCCCCGCAGAGCGGGGTCCCACTTTCTTGGCTCCGGCAAGGCGGGACTACTGCCAACCCGTCCAGCCGCCCCCGGCGGTTGTCTGCCACTTGTAGTGCCACATGTTGTCGGGACCGTAGACGGCGATTCCCAGCTCCCCGTTGGCGCCCGTGGAACACCAGACCCCATTGCCGGAAGCGATGAGGCCACCCAGGCTGGCCCAGCCACTCCAGGAGCCGGCCGGCTTCAACTGCCATATGTGGTTGACATCCCCGCCGCGGGCCTTGACGAAGATCTCCAACCGGCCGTCCTTGTTCCGGTTGCCGCACCAGCCGTCGTGGATCTCTCCGCCGAGGCTCTGCCACGGGGACCAGGATCCGTCGGTGTTCTCCCACCGGTGCCAGAGTGCGCCGGGGTTGGTGGAGTACGTGGTCGCCGTGCCGACACGGAAGATCTCCGGCCCGCCCGCCCAGAATATGTTGTCCAGGGTCAGGTCCTGCCCGGACGTGGTGCACCAGGCACCGCTACAGTAATTGTCCGCAGTTGCCGGTGTCGCCTGCACCAGGCAGCAAAGCAGGACAGCGGTGACCGCGACCGCCACACGTCTGCGAAGCATCTCCACTCCATTCGTTGGCACGGAGCCGGGAACGGCTCGGGCAGAGCTTCACGGACGTCGGTATAGCGCAGGTATATGCGCAGGTAGAACCGGTATATTGCTTTCGAATCAGAGCGATACGGGCTTCGGAAGGCCGAGGACCCTTGGCCTGCCCGGCGACCGAAGTCACCTTCCGCCCACTGAACGAGCTCGACGTCGACCAAGCCGCCAGGCACCTGCCCACTCGCCGGTGAGGCCCGCGCGGGGCGGGATCACGCTCATCCTCGACGACCGCGGGCAGCGTGTTGCCGCTGTAGTGCCGGTCGAGGTAGCCGAGACAGCACTCTGCGAGCCGAAGCCGAGAGCGTCGAAGACCAGGGCGCACGAATACGCCCTCCACGAGGGCAGGGGTAAAGCATCTTGCAGGAGTGGCCGCCCCGGGCGGGGACTTGGTCGGGAATCATGGCGAGCGCTGTGCTCAGATCAGAGTCGATCTCCGCCGGGCCGCGGTGTGTGCGCGCTGCACGGCCGCGCTCCCGCCGCACCGGTCGAGCATCGCGTCACTGCGCCAGCCGGCGAGCCTCATGAGTTCGCGCTCCCGGCCGCCGGCGGCCAACCGAACAAACGGTCCAGGTTATCGGGCGAGTGAGCGCTGTGCCTCAAGGTACGGACAGGTCATTCGGCATTGTTTTCCCTGCTCGCTGGCCTTGCCCTGCTGGGCTGGACCCGCATCGGCTCGCCGGGCATCTTCGGGTAGTTCGGCGGGTAGGGCATGTCGCCCCGCTCGTCGGCCTGGAACCACTCCAGCAGCGTGTCGATCGCGTACGACCGGTCGTCGATGGCCCGCTGCACGTCGCCCAGCTTCGCGAAGCGCGCGGGCATGGTGCGGAGGTCGAAGTCGCGGGGATCGCAGTCGGCCAGCTCCTCCCAGGTCACGGGCGCGGACACCATGGCGTCCGGCCGGGCCCGCACCGAGTAGGCCCCGGCCACCGTGCGGTCCCTGGCGTTCTGGTTGAAGTCGATGAAGACCTTCTCCCCGCGCTCCTCCTTCCACCAGGCGGTGGTCGCGAGGCCGGGGGCGCGCCGTTCGACCTCCCGGGCGAACGCGATCGCGGCGTACCGGACCTCGGTGAACGTCCACCGGGGCTCGATCCGCACGGTGATGTGGATTCCCCGGTTGCCGGAGGTCTTCGGGAAGCCGGTCATGCCGATCTCGTCGAGGACCTCCCGGGCCGTGAACGCCACCTTGCGGGCCTCCTCGAACGAGGTGCCCGGCTGCGGGTCGACGTCGATGCGCAGCTCGTCCGGGTGCTCCAGGTCGGGGCGGCGGGCCTGCCAGGGATGGAAGTCGATCGTCCCCAGATTGGCGCACCAGGCGAGCCCGGCCACCTCGGTCGGGCAGAACGCGTCCGCGGACCGCCCGCTGGGGAAGCGCACCGTGACCGTCTCGATCCACTCGGGGTGCTTCGGCATGCGCTTCTGGTAGATCGCCTCGGACTCCACCCCGTCGGGGTGCCGCTTGAGATACGTCGGCCGGTCCCGCAGCGCGCGCAGCGCCCCCTCGCCGACGCTCACGTAGTACTCCACCAGGTCGCGCTTGGTGGCCCCGATGGCCGGGAAGTAGATCTTGTCCGGGTTGGTGACCTTGACGACCCGGTCGTCGACCTCGAGTTCGATGTAGGGCGAAGCCATGGTGAGGACCCTACCCGTGAAGTCGTGGCCCGTCCCGGGCTGCCAACGGCGGCCGGACCGGGAGCTCCCACGAGGGCGCCCGATGTCGGCGCCGTCTCGTGGTCGCGGGCTGGCGGCGGCGCTGACGCGCCGCCCCGCGACGGGACGGACCACGACGAGGCCGCGCTCGCGCGGCGCCCCCTGCCGCCGGGCGGGCGTCCAGCACGGGTCGGGTGCATCGCCGCGCCGACGGCGGGACGGGCCGACCCCTCCCTCGCGGAAGGACGATCTGCCCCCTCACCTGAGAAGACGCAGGAAGACCCGCCAAAGGATGCCTCGCCGGGGAACAAGTCCCGCGGGAAGATCCCACGCGGTCCGGCGGTTCCCGTTACGTAATCCCCGAGAGGGGCCCCGTGCTTAGGCTGGTGGACATGGACAAGGTCATCAAGAGCGACGCCGAGTGGCGGGTCCAGCTGTCGCCGGAGGAGTTCCGCGTCCTGCGGCTGGCGGGGACCGAGCGGCCCTTCAGCGGCGAGTACGTCGACACCAAGACGGTGGGCGTGTACTCCTGCCGCGCCTGCGGCGCCGAGCTGTTCCGGTCGGAGGCGAAGTTCGACTCCCACTGCGGGTGGCCGTCGTTCTTCGAGCCCAGCGAGTCGGATGCGGTGACGCTGCACGAGGACGGCTCGCTCGGCATGCGGCGGGTGGAGGTCCGCTGCGCGCGCTGTGAGTCCCACCTCGGGCACGTCTTCCACGGCGAGGGCTACCCCACCCCGACCGACGACCGCTACTGCATCAACTCGGTCTGCCTGACGCTGCGGCCCGCCGAGTGACGCGGACGGGTCACCTGGGCTTGGGGTGGGTGACCCGGCAGTCGGAGTCGTCCGGGCCGAGGACGTTGGCGAGCACCGGGTTGCCGTTCTCGCCGAACTTGGCCTGGACGAACACCACGGGGTTGGCCTCACCGCGCTCGGACAGGTACTCCAGCCCCCGCTTGCACAGCGTGATGGCGTCCTTGGAGTTGCCGGCGTCCTCCGGCAGGTTCGTGTAGATCCGCAGGTAGCGGCCGGTGGTGCGGATGTCCTTGACCCGCTTGGACGCGTGGTCGTTCCACCTGCCCCTGAAGTAGGCGGCGGCCGTCGCGTCGGTGTACCTGGACGGGCCCGACGCCTTCTTCTCGTTCTTGACGGCCTTCCCGGCGTCGGCGGAGTCGGCCTTGGCGCCCGTCTCCACGCTCGCGACGGTCAGCTCCCCCGCCGGGCTCGGCTTGGGAGCCGCGACCAGACGGGACGGCCCGGCGTCCCGGTGGGTCAGCGGACCCGCCACCGCGAGGGCTCCGACCGTGAAGGCGGCCACCCCCAGGGACACCTCGACGACGCGCGGACGGGCCCGCCTCCTGCGGCGGCGCCCCCTGGAACGTGCCAGTCGGCTCGACACTCTGCCTCACAAAGACCCTTGATGCGTGGTCACAGTATGGCAAAGAACGGCAGCCATCAAAGCCGTTTCCGACATTTCGCGCACGGTTCGCCGAGATGTCCGGATTCCCGGCCGTTACGGCAGGGCCGCCACGAGCTCCGCCACCGGCTTGCGGGTGCCGGTGTAGAAGGGGATCTCGACGCGGGTGTGCCGCCTCGCCTCCGCGCCCCGGAGGTGGCGCATCAGGTCGACGATGCGGTGGAGCTCGTCGGCCTCGAAGGCGAGCATCCACTCGTAGTCGTTGAGCGCGAAGCAGGCGACCGTGTTGGACCGCACGTCGGGGTAGTCGCGGGCCATCTTCCCGTGCTCGGCGAGCATGGTGCGGCGCTCGGAGTCCTCCAGCAGGTACCACTCCAGCGACCGCACGAACGGGTAGACGCACACGAAGCCCCTCGGCTCCTCTTCGGCCAGGAAGGCCGGGATGTGCGACTTGTTGAACTCGGCCGGCCGGTGCAGGGCCATGGCCGACCACACGGGCTCGGCGGCGCGGCCCAGGGCCGTACGGCGGAACCGGGTGTAGACCTCCTGCAGGTCCTCCGCGGAGGGGGCGTGCCACCAGAACATGAAGTCGGCGTCGGCGCGGAACCCGGCGACGTCGTAGCAGCCCCGGGTCACCACGTCCTTGCCGGCCGACTGGGCGAGCAGCTCCTCGACCTCGGCGGCGACGCCCTCGCGGCCCTGCGGCAGCTGGTCGCGCAGCCGGAACACCGACCACATCGTGTAGCGGATCACCTGGTTCAGGTCACGTGCCTTTGGCCTCGGGGTGCGCTCGGTCATGGCTCCATTGTGCCCGTACGGGCGGCCGGTCCGCCGCCCGGCCTGGCCGCGGGGCCTCCAGAACGCTCCAGGAGGCCCGCGCGTGAAGGGCCGCCGAGAGTCGGTCAGGCGGAGGCCGCCGCGAGCCCCTCGAGGTGCTCCAGGACGCGCAGGGCAGCCGTACGGCCGGTGGCGACGCAGGCCGGGATGCCGAGGCCGTCATAGGCGGCCCCGCAGACGGCCAGGCCCGGGTGGCGGGCGATCTCCGCACGCACCCGCGCGACGCGGTCGAGGTGGCCGACGTCGTACTGCGGGAGCGAGCCGCCCCAGCGGGTGACCCGGGTGTCGAGCGGCAGCCCGCGCACCCCCATGACCTCGGTCATCTCGTTCATCGCGAGGGCCACGAGCTCGGCGTCGTCCCGCTGGAGCAGCTGTTCCTCCCCCAGACGGCCGATGGAGCACCGTACGACGACGAGGTTGCGGTCCGCCTCCGCCAGGTGCGGCCACTTCACCGTGCTGAACGTCGCGGCCTTGACCGGGCGGCCCTCGACCGGCGGGACCAGGTAGCCGCTGCCGGACGGCGCCTCGGGGAAGGCCGTCCTGGGGTAGGCGAGCGTGACGATCGCCACGCTGGCGTACTCGATCCGCGCCAGCTCCGCGGCCGCCTTCGGGGCCTCGCGGCTCAGCAGCCGGGAGGCCGGGCGGGCGGGCACCGCGAGGACGACGGCGTCCGCGTCGACGACCTCCTCGTCCCGGGTGGGGCCGGTGACGAGCCGCCAGCCCTCCGGGGTGCGGACCAGGTCGCGCACGGTGACGCCCGTGCGGACGTCGGCGCCGGACGCCTTCGCCACGGCGGGCGGCAGCGCGCCGAGCCCGCTCCTTACCGTCGTGAAGACCGGCCCGGCGTCCGCGGGCGCGTCCGCCACGATGGCCCGGGCGGCGGCCAGCAGCGACCGCTCCGTACGCGCGGCGGCGGCGACCCGGGGCATGGTCGCCTCCAGCGACAGCTGGTCGGACCGGCCGGCGTAGACCCCGCCGAGCAGCGGCTCGATCAGCCGGTCGACGATCTCGCCGCCCAGCCGGGCCCGCACGTACGCCGCCACGGAGACGTCGGTCGTGATCGGCGACGCGGGCAGCACCTGGTCGAGGGCGGCCCGGGCGACCCCGGCCGGGGAGATCACGCCCGACCTGGCGAGCGCGAGCAGGTCGGAGGGGACGCCCATCACCTGGCCGGCCGGCATCGGGTGCAGCGACCCGCGTGACAGGACGGAGGCCTGGGTGGTGCCGGGGTCGGCGAGCTCGTCGCCGAGGCCCACCAGCCGCGCCAGCTCCTTGCCCTCCGGCCGCCGGGCCAGCATCGACTCCGCGCCCTCGTCGACCGGCACGCCCGCGACCTCGGTGACGTGCAGCTTGCCGCCGATGCGGGAGGCGCCGTCGAGCACGGTCACCCGCGGGCCCGTCCCCCCGCGCCGGAGATGCAGGGCCGCGGCCAGTCCCGCGATGCCCGCGCCCACCACGACGACATGACGACCAGAGATCCCGTCCATACCCAGAAAAGTTACCGGCCGGTCTTCCCGGTCGCCGCACCGGCGGGCCGTGTCGGCGCCGTCCGCCGCGCGGACTCCTCCGGCCGGTCACGCGACGTGCGCGCCGCAGCGGGCGCCTCCGCCGGCCCTGTGGCGCGGCGTGCGTGCCGACCTCCCCGTGGCACGCCGTGGGTGCCGGCCGAGCCCTGGGGCGGCGGGCGCCTCCGCCGGCGGGACGTCGCCGCTCGTGACGGCACCGTGACGGCATCGTGATCGCGGGGGCGAACTCTGGAGGCGTGGCGACCCGTGTTAGGTACATGACTCGATTCCGGTACGGCGTGGCGGCGCTGGCCGCCCTCGCCCTCCTGACAGCCGGCTGTGGAGGCCCGTACGAGCAGGCGGACTCCGCCGGCTCCTCCGGAGGCACGGCCGCCGGGGCCGCGGCCCCGGCCAAGCCCGAGGCCGCCGCGTCCGCCGCGTCCGCCGCGGACGCGGGCGGACGGCAGGCGGACGCCCAGGTCACGATCGCCCCGGCGCAGCGGTCGGTCGTCTACACGGCCGAGATGTCGATCAGGGCGAAGGACGTCGCGGCGGCGTCCGACCGGGCCAAGGCGATCGTCACCGGCGCCGGCGGCTACGTCTCCGAGGAGCGGAGCAGCGCGTTCGAGGGCGGCGACCAGGCGGTGATCACGTTCAAGATCCCGCCGGAGCGCTACTCCGACGTGCTCGCCCAGCTGGGCCGCGACCTGGGCAAGCGGGTGTCGGTCCACCAGGGCGCCCAGGACGTCACGCAGGAGGTGGCGGACGTCGACAGCCGGGTGAAGTCGGCGCAGGCCACCCTCGACCAGTTCCGCACGCTGCTGTCGAAGGCCACCAAGATCGGCGAGATCATGGAGATCGAGCGGGAGATCTCCAGCCGGGAGGCCGACCTGGAGTCGCTGCAGGCCAGGCAGAAGGCGCTGGCGGCGCAGACGGGGATGGCCACGCTGACGCTCACGCTGATCGCGGAGCCCAAGCCGAGCGCCAGGCCGTCGGAGCCGCCGTCGGGCTTCCTGGCCGGCCTGCGGTCCGGCTGGCGGGCCCTGACGACGTCGACGCAGATCGCCCTGACCGTGTTCGGCGCGCTGCTCCCCTGGCTCGTGCTGATCGCCGTGGTCTGGGTCGTCACGCTGGTCCTGTGGCGCCGGCTCCGCCGCACGTCCCCGTTCGCGCCTCCGCAGCCGCCCGGTCATCCCGGGGGCCGGCAGGGGCCGCCGCCCCCGCCCGGTCATCCGGCGGGCTG
>NZ_KI866525.1:568104-603644 GCF_000511135.2 Microbispora sp. ATCC PTA-5024
GGGGCGGGCCGGACTCCCCGGAGGAGCCCCCGCCGGCCGCCTGACCCCGCCGGTCAGGGCCGGGCTCCCCGCAGGAACCCTGCCCGCCGCGCGGCCCGGGTGGGTCAGCGCGCGGACGCCTCGTGGACGAGGTCGGTGAGCCGGGCGAGCTGGTCGGGGTCGGTCGAGGGGAGCACACCGTGGCCGAGGTTGAACACGTGCCCCTCGGCCACCCGGCCGCGCTCCAGCACCTCGCGGGCGCGCTCCTCGACGACCTCCCAGGGGGCGAGCAGCACGGCCGGGTCGAGGTTGCCCTGCAGGGCCTTCCCCGCGCCCACCCGCAGGGCGGCCTCGTCGAGGGGTACCCGCCAGTCGACGCCGACCACGTCGGCGCCGGCCTCGCCCATGACGCCGAGGAGCTCGCCCGTGCCGACGCCGAAGTGGATCCGCGGCACGCCGAGGTCGGCGAGCCCGGCGAAGATCTTGGCGGTGTGGGGCAGGACGTACGTCCGGTAGTCCTGCGGCGCGACGGCCCCGACCCAGGAGTCGAACAGCTGGACGGCCGAGGCGCCGGCCTCCGCCTGCACCCGCAGGAACGCCAGCGTGATCGCGCCGAGGCGGTCCATGAGCTCGTGCCACAGCTCCGGGTCGCCGTACATCATGGCCTTGGTGCGGTCGTGGTTCTTCGACGGCCCGCCCTCGATCAGGTACGACGCCAGCGTGAAGGGCCCGCCGGCGAACCCGACCAGCGGCGTCCCCCCGAGCTCCTTGAGCAGGGCCTCCACGGACTCCGTGACGTACGGCACGTCGCCGGGCTCCAGCGGCCGCAGGACCTCGGCCCCCGCGCGGTCGCGGATCGGGGTGGCGACGACGGGGCCGACGCCCGGCTTGATGTCGAGGTCGACGCCGATCGCCTTGAGCGGGACGACGATGTCGCTGAAGAAGACGGCCGCGTCGACGCCGTACCGGCGGACGGGCTGCATGGTGATCTCGACGACCAGGTCCGGCGTCGCGCAGGCGGTGAGCATCTCGACGCCCTCGCGGGCCCGCCGGTACTCGGGCAGCGAACGGCCCGCCTGGCGCATGTACCAGACCGGGGTGTGCGGGACGGGCTCGCGCCGGCAGGCGCGGACGAAGACGGAGTCGGCCAGCTGGGGATTCACCCTCCCAGCGTGCCATGCCGGGACACCCCCCGGCACCACGCGCCGACCTGGAGTCCCTGAATCGAGCGGGCACCGCCCTCGTGTCGGTATGGTGAATCCCTCCCCTTCGTGTGAGTGTTCTCACAGCTCGGCAATGCGTTCGCCAATCGGCGTCCCGGCATCGATTCCAATGCCACTTTCGAGACACGCCGAGCGCGTTGCGGGGAAATGTCGGCGGGACGTGCCAACGTCGGATCAGTCCCGAGCTACCGACACGACCGTGGATCCGACGAGAGGCCCCGGAGCGATGACTTCGATGTGGAGTTCCCCCGAACGCCGCACTGAGCTCGAACGCCGCGCCGCGCAGCGCGCCGGCGGCGCCGAGCGCGGCTTCGCGCAGCCGTCCCGTCCGGGCGGCCGCGACGACGGTCCGGGATGGGCGCGCGTGGACCGCGGATCAGCCCCGCTGTCTGTGACGGCCACGGCTTGACGACCACCCATGCCCCCCACAGCCATCCCCCTGCTTCGTGCCATCCCGAATCCGACCTACGCTTCGGTCATGACCCTCGGTGAGCCGCCCGCCCCTCCCGCCGCCTTCCGGCGCGCGCTGGAGACGCTGCGCCCCGCCGAGGTGCGGCCGGAGATCGAGCTCGAGGACATTCCGGCGCCCCAGCGCCTCGCCCCCTACTCGGGCGCGGTCGGGGCCTCGGTCTACCGCGACGACGACGAGCTCGCGGTCGGCCGCCTGATCATGCTGTTCGACCCGGACGGCCAGCGCGGCTGGGAGGGGCCGTTCCGCCTGGTCGCCTACGTCAGGGCCGACATGGAGCCGGAGATCACCACGGACCCGCTGCTCGGGCCGGTCGCGTGGAGCTGGCTCACCGAGGCCCTCGACGCGCACGGCGCGACGTACGCTGCCGTGGGGGGCACCGTCACCCGTGCGGTGTCGGAGGGCTTCGGCGACAAGGCCGACGACCCCGTCACCACCGAACTGGAGCTGCGCGCGTCCTGGTCCCCGCTGGACGAGGACCTGACGGCCCACGTGGCGGCCTGGTGCGACCTCATGTGCCTGGCGGCGGGCATCCCGCCGCTGCCCCCGGACGTCGCGGCGCTGCACCCGCGCCCCGCCCGCCGAGAAGATCCGAAAGTCCCGTAGCCCGTGACAGAACCCGAAGTCAAGCCGCTTTTGGAGCCGCGCGAGGGTATACCGGCAGTCATCGAGGACCCGGCGGAGCTCGCGACCGCCGTCGAGGCCTTCGCCCGGGGCGCCGGGCCCGTCGCCGTGGACGCGGAGCGCGCCTCCGGCTACCGCTACAGCGGCCGCGCCTACCTCGTCCAGCTGCGGCGGGCGGGGTCGGGCACCGCGCTCGTCGACCCGGTCGCCTGCCCCGATCTGACCGCGCTCGACGCCGCCCTCGACGGAGCCGAGGTCGTGCTGCACGCCGCCAACCAGGACCTGCCGTGCCTGGCGGAGCTGGGCTTCCGGCCGCGCCGGCTGTTCGACACCGAGCTGGCCGGACGGCTCCTGGGGTACGAGCGGGTCGGGCTCGGCACGATGGTCGAGGTGGTCCTCGGGCTGCGGCTGGAGAAGGGCCATTCGGCCGCCGACTGGTCGACCCGGCCGCTGCCGGAGGCCTGGCTGCGCTACGCGGCGCTCGACGTCGAGGTGCTGGTGGAGCTGCGCGACGTCCTCCACGAGGAGCTGGCCGCCAGCGGGAAGCTCGAGTGGGCCATGGAGGAGTTCGCCGCGATCCTGGCCGCCCCGGCGCTGCCGCCGCGGAACGACCCCTGGCGGCGCACCTCCGGCATCCACCGGGTGCGGACGCTGCGGGGGCTCGCCATCGTGCGGGAGCTGTGGACGCTGCGCGACGAGATCGCGCGGGAGGCCGACCTCGCCCCGGGCCGGGTGCTGCCCGACGCCGCGATCGTGCAGGCCGCGCTCGACCAGCCGCGCACCACGAAGGCGCTCACCGAGATCGCCTCGTTCACCGGCCGCAGCGCCCGCCGGCACCTGCGCGACTGGCTCGCCGCGGTGAACAGGGCGCGCACGATGCCGGAGGCGGCGCTGCCGCAGCCGGTGGGGCCGGGCGACGGCCCTCCCCCGGCCAACCGGTGGGCCGACCGCGACCCGGCCGCCGCCAAACGGCTGTCCGCGGCCCGCGCCGTCGTCGCCGCGCTCGCCGACGAGCACCGCATGCCGACCGAGAACCTGGTCCAGCCCGACGCCGTACGGCGGCTCACCTGGGAGCCCCCGGCCGAGATCACCGAGGAGACGGTCGCCACGCGGCTGCGCGCCCTCGGCGCCCGCGAGTGGCAGATCGGGCTGACCGCCCACCCGCTGGCCAAGGCCCTCGAACGGCTCGAGATCAAGGGAGAGGTCTGAGGTGGCCGATCAGGGGTACGGCCCGGACGTCGTCTCGCCCTTCGGGTACGGCCTCCACCACGTCCAGCTCGCGATCCCGCCCGGCTCCGAGGACGCCTGCCGGGCCTTCTACGTCGGCGTCCTCGGCCTGACCGAGATCCGCAAGCCCCCCGAGCTGGCCGCCCGCGGCGGCCTGTGGGTGCGGGCCGACACGCTGGAGATCCACCTCGGCGTGGAGGAGGACTTCCGCCCGGCCCGCAAGGCCCACCCGGGCATCCGCGTCGGCGACCTCGACGCCCTCGCGGCACGCCTGGAGGCGGACGGCGCCGAGGTCGCCTGGGATCCGCACTTCCCGGGCCACCGCCGCTTCTACGCCCACGACAACGTCGGCAACCGGCTCGAATTCCTCTCCCCGACGACCTGACCGGCGCGTACGACCAGTCCTCCACCGCTACGTGAGCCCTTCCGCGTCCTGCCGGTGACGGGACGGATGGAGCAGGCAGAAGCTCCTGGACGTACGCGACCGGCAGCGGTCGGCGTACGTCCAGGAGCCTCCTTTCCCGGCAGGGTGTCTCTACCGCGCGGCCATGGGCCGCTCGTGATCAGACCGCGTCGTCGTCGGTCACGACGAGCCGGGCGAAGCCGTTCCCGATCGTCGCGTTGACCGGCACCGAGGCGACCACCTGGTAGGACTGCGGCGCGGACGCCACCGCGGCGTCGCCGTTGACGGGCACCTGGAAGGTCGCCTGCGGCGACCCGGCCGGGATGACGACCTCCTGCGCCGCCGAGGCGACCACCGGGGAGCCCCCGGTCGCGATCGTCTGGATCTGGACCGTCACCGGCGTGGCGCTCTTCTTCGACAGCCGCACCGTCATCGTGGCCGTGCCCGGGCCGTCGCCCTCGTCCACCGTGGCGCCCTCCACCGACACCTGCGGCAGCCTGTCGGTGCGGGCCTCACCCGCGGCCTCCGTGGTGAACGCGACGTCGGCGAGGTAGACCGCGCCCGTCTCAGTCGCACCCGAGATCCGGATCTCGCTGATCTGCTGCGGCTTGACGCCGGTGAGCGAGCTCAGCGGGACGCGCACCGTGCGCAGCCAGGTCTTGGGCAGCGGCGAGGCCGTGCCGGGGAACGCCGTGAGCGCGTCGCTGACCTCGGACACCTTGACCGTGCGGGACGCGCCGTGCTTGTCGACGATCTCGACCGCGAGGTCCACGTCGCCGGTCGCCGTCTCGTCCCTCGCGGTGCGGAAGGTGAGCGCGTCGTAGCGGGAGACGTTCTGGTCCCGCTTGTCGAGCGGCACCGTCACCGTGCCCGTGGGGTCGCTCCAGGAGAACCGCAGCACCGGTGTCGAGGCGACGTTGTTCGCGTACGTCGCGGGCGTCCAGGACGGCGCCTGAGATGTGGTCAGCGTGGAGGCGCACGACGGCAGGCCGCTCTGCGGCGAGCGGTCGAGCATTCCGGCGCAGACGACCGCGACGGCCGAGCCGGTGACCCGCGTGGACGGCGCGAGCGACGTGAAGGAGGCCACGTCGAAGCGCTTGCCGGCGGGCGCCTGGGCGACTGCGTGCACGACGGCCCGCCCGGCGGAGGCGGTGGTGCCGCCGCTGCCGTCGAACAGCGGCAGCAGGCCCTGCTCGCCGCCCTGGACCAGGCGGAAGAACCCCGCGATGTACGCGGTGCCGACGGCGTACTGCTCGGCGGCGGTCAGCCGCGACGGCGCGGTGCCGCCGCAGACCGGGTCGTTGCGGTTGGACCAGTCGTCGGACGCGGGCGCGTGCGCCACCCCCGGGGTCCACTCGGTGTTGAAGAAGTTGTGGTCGGCGCCCATGACCATCAGCGAGGAGCGGAAGGCCGGGTCGTCGTCCTCGGCGTATCGCGAGTCGTCGTAGAAGTGCTGGCCCTGCTGGTTGGAGACGTCCCCGTCGCAGTAGGGCAGGATGACGGCCATCGGCGTGCCGGGCAGGGTCGCCCGTGCGAAGTCCGTGGGCGCGAGCGGGAGCACCGCCTTGATCCCGTACGGCTTGGCCCGGCCCGCGTTCATCAGCGCGGCCTTGACGACGCCCTCGCCTCCGCGCGAGTGGCCCATCAGGCCGACGTCGGCCATGTCGAGGCGGCCCTTGAACAGGCTCACGAGCTTCGCGTCGCCCACGCCCCGGTCGGCGTCCGCGAGCAGGTCGAGGTGCCGCATGACGACCTCGCCCCGGGCCAGCGCGCCCCGGTCCTCGCTGTAGGGGTTGTCGGCGGCGTTGACGCCGTTGGCGCTGACCGACACGACGACGTATCCGTGGCTCGCGAGCACGTCCGCGGGGCCGTCGTAGCCCTGGTAGCTGGCGATGGGCTGCTGCCCCGCCGGGCAGGGCCACTGGGTGTTGGACGTCGTCCAGGCCGTCGGGTTGTAGCAGGCCGAGTGGCGGCCGTGCAGGAAGACGACCAGCGGGCGCTTGCCGCGGGCGCCGTCCGGCAGGTAGACCTTCGCCCGGATCTCGGCCGGGCGGCCGCCGAGCCCCTCCAGGGCGATGGCGGTGTCGCCGAGGTCGTACTCGTCGTGGGTCACGGCGTACGGACCGGGAGTGGCGGGGTCGACCGGCGCGGGATCCGGCTTACCGGGCTTACCGGGCTTGCCGGGCGGATCGGCGGGCGGATTGCCGGGCTTGGGCGCGGTCCTGCCGGCGGCCGCCGCGGCGGCCTCAGGGGCCTCGCCGTTCCAGGCCACGCCGACGGACGACGCCGTGGCGACGGCGGGGTCGGGGGTGACGAGGGTCAGCGTCATGCCGTCGGGCGACTCCTCGGCCGGGCCGAGCGAGCGGCCGTCCGCCGCGAGCTCGGGGACGGCGTCGCGGACCGGCAGCGGCTCGTTCAGGTGGAGGGTGACCCGGTGGCCGCCGCCGACGGGTTCGACGGTCCAGGCGCCGTCCTCGCCGGACGAGCCGATCGAGCCGGGCGGGGCGGCGTACGCGGGTCCCGCGAGAAGGGGGGTGGACAGGGTCGCGGCCGTGACGGCCGCGGCGAGCGCCTTGGTCCAGGCGCGCACAGGGGAGGGCATGAAGTTCTTTCTCCGAGTGCAATGCCCCAAGAAATCCGCTGGCGAGAGCTAGAGGAGTGATTCTTGGGATTTGAGGTGTTGCATCCCGAATGAGATCGTCACCGGGAACATGTACTGATTCCTCCCAGTTGCCGCCCTGTTAACGATCACTCACAAGCGCGGCGGGCCCACTGATCCCAGGACCGGTTACCGACCAGTAGCATAGAGAGCCGGAAGCTACCGACAAGTAGGAGCGAACCCCGTGCCTGCGTCCCGTGAAGTCGTCTTCGTCGACGGCGTTCGGACGCCTTTCGGCAAGTCGGGCCCGAAGGGCCTGTACGCCGAGACGCGTGCCGACGACCTGGTAGTCCGCGTCATCCGCGAGCTGATGCGGCGCAACCCCGGCCTCCCCCCGGAGCGGGTGGACGAGGTGGCCGTCGCGGCCACCACCCAGATCGGCGACCAGGGCCTGACCATCGGCAGGTCCGCGGCGGTGCTCGCCGGTCTGCCGAAGTCGGTCCCCGGCTACGCGATCGACCGCATGTGCGCGGGTGCGATGACCGCCGTGACGACGGTCGCGAGCGGCATCGCGTTCGGCGCCTACGACGTGGCCATCGCCGGCGGCGTCGAGCACATGGGCCGCCACCCGATGGGCGAGGGCGTCGACCCCAACCCGCGGTTCCTGTCCGAGCGGCTCGTGGACGGATCCGCCCTCGTGATGGGCATGACGGCCGAGAACCTGCACGACCGCTACCCCACGATCACCAAGGAGCGGGCGGACGCGTTCGCCGTGGCCTCCCAGGAGAAGGTCGCCAAGGCGTACGCGGACGGCAGGATCCAGCGCGACCTGGTGCCGGTGGCCACCCGGAAGGCGGCCGAGGGCTGGGGGCTCGCCACCGCCGACGAGGCGCCTCGCCCGGGCACCACGCTGGAGGGCCTGCGGACGCTCAAGACGCCGTTCCGCGCCCACGGCCGGGTCACGGCGGGCAACGCCTCCGGCATCAACGACGGCGCGACCGGCTGCATCGTGGCCGCCGAGGACGTGGCCCGGGAGCTGGGCCTGACCCCGCGCATGCGGCTGGTCTCCTACGCCTTCGCCGGGGTGGACCCCGAGGTCATGGGCGTCGGTCCGATCCCGTCGACCGAGCGGGCCCTGCGCCTGGCCGGGCTGACGATCGGCGACATCGGCCTGTTCGAGATCAACGAGGCCTTCGCGGTGCAGGTGCTCGCGTTCCTCGAGCACTTCGGCATCGCCGACGACGACCCCCGGGTGAACCCCTACGGCGGCGCGATCGCGTTCGGCCACCCCCTCGCCTCGTCGGGCGTGCGCCTGATGACCCAGCTGTCGAGGGAGTTCGCCGAGCACCCGGACGTCCGGTACGGGATCACCACGATGTGCGTCGGCATGGGCATGGGCGGCACCGTCATCTGGGAGAACCTCGCATGAGCAACGTCGCGAACTGGAAGTCCGTCCTCGCGGGCGCGAACACCGACGAGGTCGTCACCAGGGCCCTCGTCCGGGACGTCGAGCTGCCCTACGGCGCGGGCACGATGGCCCTCATCACGCTCGACAACGGGCACGACCACACGAAGCCCAACACGTTCGGCCCGCACGGCCTGCTGGCGCTGGACGAGGCGCTCGACGGGATCGCGGCCCGCACCGACGTCGCCGCCGTGGGCGTGACGGGCAAGCCGTTCATCTTCGCCGTGGGGGCCGACCTCAAGGGCGCGGCCGCCGTGTCGTCCCGCGAGGAGGCCACGGCCATCGGCGCCCTCGGCCACCACGTGTTCCGGCGACTCGGCGAGCTGCCGGTGCCGTCGTTCGCGTTCGTGAACGGCGCGGCGATGGGCGGCGGCCTGGAGATCGCGCTGCACTGCGCGTACCGCACGATCTCGTCGGGCGTGCCGGCCGTCGCGCTGCCGGAGTGCTTCCTCGGGCTGGTCCCCGGATGGGGCGGCACCCAGCTGCTCCCCCGGCTGATCGGGCCGGAGAAGGCCCTGCGGCTCATCGTCGAGAACCCGCTGTCGCAGAACCGCATGATCAAGGGCCCCGACGCGTACGAGCTGGGCGTCGCGGACGCGATGTTCGAGCCGGCCGACTTCCTGGAGGAGTCGCTGCGCTGGGCGGCGCGGGTGCTGCGCGGCGAGGTGGCGGTGGAGCGCCGGGCCCATGTGGAGGACGACTGGACGCCCGCGATCGAGCAGGCGCGCGCGCTCGTCGACCTGAAGCTGCGCGGGGCCTCCCCCGCGCCGTACCGGGCGCTGGATCTCGTGGCGCTGGCCCGCACGGCGTCGCGGGACGAGGGCTTCGCGGCGGAGGACGAGGCCCTGGCCGGCCTGCTGATGGGCGACGAGCTGCGGGCCGGGCTGTACGCCTTCGACCTGGTGCAGCGCCGGGCCAAGCGGCCGGCGGGGGCGCCGGACAAGGCGCTGGCCCGCCCGGTCACCAAGGTCGGCGTCGTCGGCGCCGGGCTCATGGCCTCCCAGCTCGCGCTGCTGTTCGCGCGCCGCCTGGAGGTCCCCGTCGTGCTGACCGACCTCGACCAGGCCCGCGTCGACAAGGGCGTGGGCTACGTGCACGGCGAGGTCGGCAAGCTTCTCGCCAAGGGCCGCGTCACCGCCGACCAGGCCAACCGGCTGAAGGGCCTCGTGACGGGGTCGCTGACGAAGGACGCGTTCGCCGACGCGGACTTCGTGATCGAGGCCGTGTTCGAGGACATGGGCGTCAAGCAGAAGGTCTTCGCCGAGGTCGAGGAGTTCGTCTCCCCGGCCTGCGTGCTGGCCACCAACACCTCCTCGCTGTCGGTCACCGAGATGGCGTCCGGGCTCCGGCACCCCGAGCGGGTCGTCGGCTTCCACTTCTTCAACCCGGTCGCCGTGCTGCCGCTGCTGGAGATCGTCCGGGGTGAGGCCACCGACGACGCGACGCTGGCGACGGCCTTCGCGGTCGGCCGGACGCTCAAGAAGTCGTCCGTGCTCGTGAAGGACGCGCCCGCGTTCGTCGTCAACCGCCTGCTGACCCGCTTCATGGGCGAGGTCACGGCCGCCGCCGACGAGGGCACCCCGCTGGAGGTGGCCGACCACGCGCTCGACGGGCTCGGCCTGCCGATGACGCCGTTCGCGCTGCTGCAGCTCGTCGGCCCGGCCGTGGCGCTGCACGTGGCCGAGACCATGCACGCGGCGTTCCCGGGCAGGTTCGGCGTGTCGGAGAACCTGGCCAAACTGGTCGCGGCCGGCAAGCCGGGGCTCTACGGCCCCGACTTCCAGATCGACCCCGAGGCGCGGGCCCTGTTCGAGGGCGGCACGCGTCCCTCCACTGGCGAGGAGGTCCGGCTGCGCGCGCTGCGGGCGCTGGCCCAGGAGATCCGGCTCATGCTCGACGAGGGCGTGGTCGCCGCGCCCCAGGACATCGACCTGTGCATGATCCTGGGCGCCGGGTGGCCGTTCCACACCGGCGGCATCACGCCGTACCTCGACCGGACCGGCATCGCCGAGGAGGTGACCGGCTCCCGCTTCCTGGCGCCCGGCGTGGCCTCCGTACCGGCCTGACGCACCGGCTCGCCCGTGCGCGGGCGATCGGGCTCGTCCGGATCGTCGACGAGCCCGATCGCCCACGCGGTACGGCCGGTACGGGGCGGGATGCGGCGCGAGCCCCGGGTCAGCGCTTGAACAGACGCGGCGCCAGGTCGATGAGGTTCTTCTGCCACACGTCCCAGCCGTGCGGTCCGGGGGTGACCCCGTCGAACTCGTAGTGGATGCCGAGGCCGTCCAAGGTGGGCAGACTCGCCATGAAGAACGGCTGCACGAAGTCGGTCTGGTCGCCGACATACAGGCGCAGCATCTTCGTCCCCTTGTTGATCGCCGCCGCGTCGACGCCGTCGCCGCTGCCGAACCAGGCCGAGAACGCCGCGACGTAGGCGAACCTCCCGGGGTACGCCTTGAGCAGCCCGAGCGTCTGCACACCGCCCATCGAGAGGCCGGCGAGGGCCTGCCGCGACGGGTCGCCGGAGACGTTGTAGCGGGCGCGCGCCGCCGGAACGATGTTGTCCAGCAGTTCCCTGTTGAAGTCGGACACGTTGCCGTTGCCCATCACGACCACCATCGGCACCAGGTCCCCGTCGAGGGACTCGTGGTCGAGGATCTGCTTGGCGCGTCCCATCTCCACCCAGTCCGTGTAGCTTTGGCCGCTGCCGTGCTGGAGGTAGAGGACGGGATACGGCTCCGCGCGGCCGGCGTCGTAGCCGGGCGGGGTCCACACCAGCGCGGTCCGGTCCTCGTTCGCCACCGTGCTCCGGTACGTCAGGCTCTCGACCTTTCCGCCCTGGCCGGCGGGAACGTCCGAGAGCAGGCGCGACCTCTCGCCCGGGATGAAGAAGGAGCTCCAGGTCGGCTCGGAGGTCACCTTCGTCGGGTTCGACGTGTCCTTGACCGAGACCCCGTCCACGATCCACTGGTAGTAGTAGAACCACGGGTCCAGCGGACCCACGGTCACCCGCCACCGGTCGCCGTCACGGGACATCGGGACGCGCAGCCAGCTCCCGCCGGGCGCGTCGTTCGCCCACACCGTGACGTGCCCGGCGTCCGTGAGGTCCGTCGTGGTCTCGAAGGTGACGAAGCCGTCCTTCACGAACGGCGTCGGGGTGGTGCCCGCCGGCGGCGGGGCGAACTCGCCCTTCAGCGGCCCGTGACCGGCGCTCGGACCGTGATCCGGCACGTCGCGGAACAGCCTCGGCACGAAGTCGATCAGATTCTCCTGCCAGGCGTTCCAGTTCCCTCCCGCGCCGGGGTTGACCCCGTCGAACTCGTACCTGACCCCGGCGCGCTTCAGCGCCCTCGTGAGGCGGACGGTCGCGTTGTACGCGGGATCGGTCACGTTTCCGGTGTACAGACGCAGAAGCTTGACGCCTTTGGGGTTCATCCGGTCCACGCCGTCCAGCAGACCCGAGAAGGAGCCGGCGTAGGCGAACCGGCCCGGCGTGGTCAGCGCGGCCCGCAGCGCCCGCGTCCCGCCCTCGGCCGCACCGGCGATCGCCTGGTGCGCCGGGTCACGGTGGACGCGGTAGTGGTCCGCGGCCGCCTTCCGGAGGTGCTGCAGGTCCTTGTCGTCATCCGGCCCGTCGCCGATCACGACCACCATCGGCTCCATGGTGCCCTGGACCGACAGGTTGTCGAGGATCTGCCGGGTCCGGCCGAGGTCGAGCCAGTCGGTGGCGCTCCCGCCGGACTGGAGGAACAGCACCGGGTAGGTCTTCGGGCCCTTTGCCGTGTATCCCGGCGGGGTCCACACCAGCGCCGACCGCTCCTTTTGCCCGGTCCGGTAGGTCAGGGTTCCGACCGTGCCGCCCTGCCCCTGGGGCACGTCCGCCAGCAGGCGCGCCGAGCCGACGAGGAAGGTGCTCCACAGGGGCTTGGACGCCACGCGGGCGCTGTTCGTCGGATCCTTGAGACCCTTGGTGACGTCGCCCGTGACCTGGTAGGAGTACAGCCCCGGCTTGAGCGGGCCGAGGGCACCCCACCAGACGTCGCCCCGGCGCGTCAGGCCGTACTCCGCCCAGGCGAATGAGGGGCCGAAGTTCCCCTCGACCATCACCTCCGACACCGGGCCCACCGCTGCCTCGATGGAGGCCGCCGGGATGCTGATCGACACGTAGCCGTCGTCCGAAACCACCAGCCACGGCGTGTCCGCCGCCGCCGGCCGGGGCGCGACCAGGACCGCCGCGACCGCCATGACTCCAGCGGTGATCACCGCGGAGAGCCGGCGCAACCCCGTGGGGCGCACACCGCCGTGATGGAATAACGTCATACCGAAACTCCCCTAATGGTCGGCAGCGGTCGATCCGACAAACAGATCTGACTCCGTCGGCGGAAAGCGCCATGGATACCGCGCCTGGACCACCGTCGCCACGGGCGCATTCACTCTCATTTACCCGCGAGCGTTAGAGCCGCGATTTCACGAGTCAAGGTACTTGATACATTTTGGAAACACAAGCCCGTTTCGGTTTCGCGGCAGGCCGGCCGTACGCCCGGAAAGGAGGCGGCCGAATCGTGGCGAACGGCCTGGATGACGCGATTCCGCCGGCGCGGGCTCAGAGGCATGCCGCCATGAGAGCAGGGCGGACAAAGCGCCGGCGGGCGCACGGGCGGCCTCGCTCCTGTCCACTTTCCAGTGACGGGCGCGTGATGCCCGGCGCATGACGCGAACGGCGATGGAGCGCTCTCCACGCGGCGACATGACCGGCGAGGTTTACCGGGTAACCGTTTCCGGTGCTCGACCGGCCTCTCTTTCATACGTGTATCGGCAGCTCATTCGGGGAAACCGTTCACGGAAAAGTTTCGGCGATTCGGCCACACGGTCGTTTCAAGATCGTTCGTAGCCGAGGTCGCGATGTGAACGGCCTGGTGAAGTTGTGGCGGGCGCCGTCTGGCCTGGTGTGGCTTCGGTGTTGGGGCCTGGTCATGTCATTGCTGGATCGTCGTCACCGGAGGGGAGCAGGCCGGCTCGTGCGGCATTGAGTGCGATGCGTACGGCAGTGTCGGCGACTGCTGGGGTCACAGCCTCGGCGGTGACGAGGAGGCGCAGGTAGATTGGGGCGATCACCGCTTTGATGAGTTCAGCCGGATCCGTGCCGACAGGTAGCTGTCCTCGGGCGATCGCGGCGTGGACCAGCGGCTCCGCGCGACTGAAGCGGTCCGCGAACAGGCGATGCTTGGCCTGTGTCACCTGGGGGAGCCGGCCTGCGTCTGACCATAGGATCGCCAGGGCGGCCTGACCCGTCGGCTCGTTCAACCATTGAACCAGCAACCGTGCGAAATGGCGCAGATCGGCGTCGATGTCCTGGGTGTCTTCCAGTGGCAGGCTCGTCGCGGCCATGTCGATCAGGGCGTCCGTCACCAGAGCCTCGCGGTCCCTCCATCGCCGGTAGAGCGTGGTCTTGTGTACTCCAGACCGGTGCGCGACCTTCTCTATAGTCAGCGCGGTGTAACCACTGTGCGCGAGTTCGGCGAGCGTGGCACTGAGGACCGCGGCGCGAACCTTCGCGCCGCGGCCCCGGAGCGGACCTGGGGATGAGGGCCCAATTGCTACTGGAAGTTGCGTTACATCACTCGTATCCGGCATACTCACAGCCTAACGCAACACGAAGTTGCGATAGATGGAGAGGCTGAGCGATCATGATTGATGGCGCCCGCATTCTGCGCAACGTCTCCCGCCGTTTGGTGATCGAGCTTGCCGTGGTCGTGCTGCTGGCCGGCTTCCCGATCGACTTCCCGCGCGACGTGTCGGCAGGGCGCGCCTGGTCGTTCCTGTTCCGCCACCCGTCGATACTGATCCACGCGGTGATCGGCGCCCTAGCCCTGACCGAAGCCGTGATCTTCGTGGTGCGTACGACGTCAGCTCGCCGGCCCCGGCTCCTGATTCTCTCCTGCCTCGGCCTGTTCTTCGTGCTGGTGGCCTTCGGGGCCGGAACCGAATACGTCAGCGGCGGACAACACGATCTCGCGCTCAACCTCATGACCCTGGGCTGGGTGGCCGCACTGGTCGTGTACATCGTCGGCTGGGTACTCGGCCGACGCGGCATGCGGGCCGAGCGGCCTCGCGTCGCCGGCCAGTGACGCATCTACGGCAGGCTCCGCTCCAGCCGGCGCCGCCCTGTGTCCCACCCGACCCCGTACCGCCGGCACGTCCGCGACCCACCCGGCCACCGCCGAACTCGGCTACGGCCGGCGAACCGCCGTCCGGTCAAGGTGGATGCGTCGCGGCGATAGCCTCTCGTGCGGACGGAACGGGAGGGTGCGGGCGTGCCGGAACTGCTCATGGGGCTCAGCCTCGGCCTGGGCGCGGGCGTCACGCCCGGGGCGCTGCTGACGCTCGTCATCACGGCCAGCCTGCGCGGCGGCTTCCGTGCCGGGATGCGGCTCGCCTGCGTGCCCCTGCTGTCCGACCTGCCGGTCGTCCTGCTCAGCGTGACCGCCGTGGGCGCGATGCCGGCCGCCGCCGTACGCGTCCTGTCCGTCGTCGGCGGCCTGTACGTGGTCTACCTGGGCGTCTCGACCGCTCGGGAGGCCCGGACGGCCGAGCCCCCGCAGCCGGGGGCGGACGCGCCGACGTCGGCGGCCGACGTGCTGCGCGGGGTCGTGGTCAACGTGCTGAACCCGCACCCCTGGCTGTTCTGGATCGTGGTGGGCTCGCCCCTCTTCGTGGCCGCGTGGGGGCGGGCCCCGGCGTCCGCGCTGGCGTTCGTCGCCGGCTTCTACCTGGTCCTCGTCGGCTCCAAGCTCGTGCTCGCCTGGGCCGTGGGGGCGGGCCGGCACCGGCTCACCCCCCGCGGCTACCGGCTGCTGCTCGGCGGGAGCGGCCTGCTGCTCGCCGGCGTGGGGGCCGTGCTCACACTTCGAGGACTGCTTCCGTCCTAGTCGCCACCCGGCTGCGCCGGTGGCCGTACAGGAAGTAGATCCCGGTGCCGACGAGCATCCAGACCAGGAACCGGATCCACGTCTCGACCGGCAGGTTGAGCATCAGGTAGACCGAGGCCAGCGCCGACACGACCGGCACCACCGGCACGAACGGCGTGCGGAACGCGCGGGGCAGGTCGGGCCGGGTCCGCCGCAGGATCACCACGGCGATCGCCACGACGACGAACGCGAACAGCGTGCCGATGTTCACCAGCTCCGCGATGGCGCTCAGCGGGATCAGCGCGGCGAGCAGCGCCGTCGCGGCGCCGATGAGGATCGTGATCCGGTACGGCGTGCGGTACCGGGGGTGGACCCGGGCGAGGGGCCGCGGCAGCAGGTTGTCGCGGCACATGGCGAACAGCACCCGGCTCTGGCCCAGCATGAGGATCATCACAACCGTGGTGAGCCCGGCGATGGCGCCGATGCTGATCAGCGTGGCGATCCACGACTCCCCGACCGACCGGAACGCGTCCGCGAGCGGCGCCGACACGCTCAGCGACGAGTAGTGCTGCATGCCGACGACCACGAGCGACACGGCGACGTAGAGGACCGTGCAGACGACCAGCGAGGCGATGATGCCGACCGGCAGGTCGCGCTGCGGCCGCCGGGTCTCCTCGGCCGCGGTCGCCACCACGTCGAACCCGATGTACGCGAAGAACACGAGCGCCGCGCCGGTGAAGATGCCGAAGACGCCGTACGCCACGGGCGTCACGCCGAACAGCACCTGGATGAGCGGGGCCTGCAGGCCGCCCTTGCCCTCGATGAGGTGGGACGGCGGGACGAACGGCCGGTAGTTGGCCCCCTTCACGAAGAACATCCCGGCGACGATCACGAGCATGACCACGCAGAGCTTGATCGCGACCATCACGGCGTTGAAGCGGGCCGACAGCTTGATCCCGGCGACCAGCACGCCGGTCAGCAGCAGCACGATCACGGCCGCGGGGATGTTGAAGGTCGCGTGCTCCCCCGCCAGCGACTCCGGCAGGTCGATCCCGAAGTTCTTCAGCAGGGAGGCGAAGTATCCCGACCAGCCGGAGGCGACCACGGCCGCGCCGAGGGCCATCTCCAGCATCAGGTCCCACCCGATGATCCACGCGGGGAACTCGCCGATCGTCGCGTAGGCGAACGTGTAGGCCGAGCCGGCCACCGGCACGGTCGAGGCGAACTCGGCGTAGCAGAGGGCGGCCAGCGCGCAGACGATCCCGGCGACCACGAAGGACAGCGCGACCGCCGGCCCCGCCGTGTTGCGGGCGGCGACGCCCGTGAGCACGAAGATGCCGGTGCCCACGATGACGCCGACGCCGAAGACGGTCAGGTCGAGCGCGCTCAGGCTGCGTCTGAGCCGGTGCTCGCCGCCCTCGGCGTCCTGGATCGACTGCTCAACCGACTTCGTCCGGAAAAGGCTCATCCGCAGGCTCCCTCAATGAGGTCGATGACCTGCAGACTTCCCCGGCGCGCCGGTATTACTCCCGGTTTGTCAGTCGGTTGGCTGAACCTGTCGGGCGGGATGGCTCTCCAGCACCGGCGAGCGCCGGGCGACCGCCTCGGTGATCTGACGGGCGAGGTCCTGCCCGGTCAGGCCGATGTCGCTGAGGATCTTGGCGCGCTTGGCGGGGTCGAGGAAGCGCTGCGGGATGCCGTACGTGCGGACCGGGACGTCCACGTCGGCGTCGCGCAGCAGCCGCGCCACGGCGTCGCCGACGCCGCCGACCCGGCCGTTGTCCTCCACCACCGCGACGAGCTTGTGGGCCGCCGCGGCCAGCACGAGGGCCTTGTCGAGCGGCCTGACCCAGCGGGGGTCGACCACCGTGGCCGAGATGCCCTGGGCGTCCAGGAGGCTCGCGGCGTCGAGGCACGCCTCGGCCATCGAGCCGACGGCCACGAGCAGCACGTCGCCGTCGCCCGCCCGCAGCACGTCCATCTCGCCCAGCCTGCCCACGGCCTCGATGTCGCGGGGCAGCGCGCCCTTGGGGAAGCGCACGACCGACGGGCCGTCCTCGATCGCCACGGCCTCGCCCAGCAGCTCCCGCAGGCGCACGCCGTCGCGCGGCGCGGCCAGCGCCAGGCCGGGGACGACCTGGAGGATCGACATGTCCCACATGCCGTTGTGGCTCGGGCCGTCGTCGCCCGTGACGCCCGCCCGGTCGAGCACGACCGTGACCGGCAGGCGGTGCAGCGCCACGTCCATCAGGAGCTGGTCGAAGGCCCGGTTGAGGAACGTCGCGTAGACGGCGACCACGGGGTGCACGCCGCCGAGCGCGAGGCCGGCGGCGCTCGTCAGCGCGTGCTGCTCGGCGATGCCGACGTCGTAGACACGGTCGGGGTAGGCCTCGGCGAACGCGGCCAGGCCCGTCGGGTGCAGCATGGCCGCGGTGATGGCGACCACGTCGTCCCGCTCGGCGCCGATCTTCACCAGCTCCTCGCTGAACACGTTGGTCCAGCTGTGCGGCTTGGGCCGCTCCTCGCCGGTCAGCGGGTCGAACGGCTGCGGCGAGTGGAAGCAGTCCTCGTCGTGGTTCTCCGCGGGCGAGTAGCCGTACCCCTTGCGGGTGAGGACGTGGACGATGACGGGCCCGCGGAAGGCGCGGGCGCGGCGCAGGGCGGCCTCCACGGCCCCCTCGTCGTGGCCGTCGATCGGCCCGACGTACTTGAGCCCGAGGTCCTCGAACATGACCTGCGGCGCCAGGATGTCCTTCAGCCCCTTCTTGACGCCGTGCAGGGTGTCGTAGAGGGGCGGCCCGACGAGCGGC
This sequence comes from Microbispora sp. ATCC PTA-5024, assembly GCF_000511135.2. NCBI lineage: Bacteria > Bacillati > Actinomycetota > Actinomycetes > Streptosporangiales > Streptosporangiaceae > Microbispora > Microbispora sp. ATCC PTA-5024. The sequence continues at coordinate 585,812 of NZ_KI866525.1, forward strand.
ACCCGGCCGAGGTTGTTCTTGACCAGCTCGAGCACGTGCTCGTAGCCCTGGGTCATCCGCAGCGACGACAGATGGGAGGCGAGCCCGCCGATCGTCGGCGAGTAGGACCGGCCGTTGTCGTTCACCACGATGATCAGCGGGAGGTCCTTGCGGCCCGCGATGTTGTTCAGGGCCTCCCAGGCCATCCCGCCCGTGAGCGCACCGTCCCCGATGACGGCCACCACCGAGCGGCCGGTCTCGCCGCGCAGCGTCAGCGCCTTGGCCAGCCCGTCGGCGTAGGAGACCGCGGTGGAGGCGTGGGAGTTCTCGATGAAGTCGTGCTCGGACTCGGCCCGGCTCGGATACCCCGACAGGCCGCCCTCCTGCCGCAGCGTGCCGAACGCGCCGGCCCGCCCGGTGAGCATCTTGTGGACGTACGCCTGATGCCCGGTGTCGAACAGGATGGGGTCGCGCGGCGAGTCGAAGACCCGGTGGAGGGCGATCGTGAGCTCGACGACCCCCAGGTTGGGGCCGAGGTGACCCCCGGTGCGGGCGACGGAGGAGACCAGCAGCTCCCGGATCTCCGCGGCCAGGCGCGGCAGCTCGGCCGCGTCGAGGCGCTTCACGTCGAGCGGGTCCTTGATCGTCTCCAGAATCCCCACCGCTCATCCTCTCCCGCTCGCCATCGAACAGACCGAGTGTAGTTCGCTTACCGCGCCGCCCTTCCAGGGGCTGCACTGAACCTCGACATACGTTCTCACGAACCATTTGTTTTCTGCTTTACCCGTCGCTTACTTCTGCCCTACGCTCCTGATCTCGTGCGGAAAACCCTGATTACGGTGTGTTCGGGTTGTTCGGCACGTTTCCACTGACACTCTGTGCGCTGGGGATGCCCACTCATGATTCGCGTAAGCCTCCGCACGATGGCCGTGGCCGTCGCCGCGGCGGCCACCGTCCTCTCCCTCACCAGTACGGCAGGGGCCTCGTCCGCGGCCGCATCCGCGCCGGCCGCCGCCCGGCCGGTCCCCAAGGGAACGGGAGCGCTGACCAAGAACCCCATCTACAAGACGGGGGAGTTCGACTTCACGGAATGCAAGGAGCTCGACCGCCAGCCGGACGACGTCGACTCCTACAAGCTCTACCTCGACCATCTTCTCGACTGCCTGAACCTGTCGTGGGGCGAGGAGTTCCGGCAGGCCGGGCTGACGTTCGCCAAGCCGAAGGTGAGGTACATCACCCACTCGGTCAGGACGGGCTGCGGCAAGTACCCGGCGAACTACGCGGCGGGGATCTACTGCGAGATCGACAAGACCATGTGGATCATGATCTCGAAGTACCAGCTCGCCGACCCGTCGGAGTTCGAACTGTTCCAGGTGATCGCCCACGAGTACGGCCACTTCGTCCAGGACCGTGTGGGCATCCTGCCCGCCGTGGACAGGCTGACCCGGCACGCTGGCAAGGCCACGATGTACGCGTACAGCCGGCGGATCGAGCTGCAGGCCGAGTGCTTCTCCGGCGCGTTCATCGGCAGCGTCTGGCACTCCCTGGGGCGCGACCAGTTCGACTGGGACGACCTGCTCGACTACAAGGTCGGCGACGCGCTGCACGGCAAGCGCAAGAGCATCGTCTACTGGCTCAAGCGCGGCTGGTACGGCAACGGCCCGAAGTCGTGCAACACGTTCACCGCGGCCAGGTCCCTGGTCGCCTGACCACCCGCGAGCGCCCCGCGCCCCGTCCGATGTGGACGGGCGCGGGGCGCTCGCGTAGAGGCCGTCAGTTGGCGACGCGGGACAGGGCCTCCAGGGGGTCGGCGAGGACCCGCGCGAAGGCCATCTCGGCCGCGCCCATCAGGGTGGCGTCGTCCCCGAGGGTGGAGGTGCGCAGGCGCACGTGCTCGCGGGTCGCCGCGAGGGTGCCGGTCGCGATCCGGCTCCGCACCTGCGCCGCCGACCCAAGGTAGATCTCCCGCAGCATCCCCCCGAAGATCACCATCTCGGGGTTGAAGATGTTGACGAGGTTGGCCACCCCGAGGCCGAGCCAGCCGCCGACGCGCTGGAGGGCCCCCTGGGCCACCACGTCGCCCCGGTCGGCCGCGTCGACCACGTCGCGGACCCCGTCCCTGCCCCTGCCCTCGCCGTACCGGCCGGCCTGCTCCATCAGGGCCCGCTCCCCCACCTCGGCCTCCAGGCAGCCGCGGGAGCCGCAGCCGCAGGGCCGGCCGTCGGGGTTCACGATCATGTGCCCGACCTCGCCGCCGTACCCGCCGTGGCCGCCGAGGAGCTGGCCGTTGACGATCACGCCGCCGCCGATGCCGACGTCCCCGTGCAGGTAGACGAGGTCGCGGCAGTCCATGCCGACGCCCCGGGTGTGCTCCGCGAGCGCCCCGAGGTTCGCGTCGTTGCCGACCGAGACCGGCAGGCCGAGCTGGAGCCGCCGCGACAGCTCCTCCGCGAGGGGGACCTCCTCGGCGCCGATGTTGGGACCGCTGCGCACGAGGCCGTCCGACTTGCGCACGGCGCCGCAGAACGCGGCGGCCGCGCCCACGCACACGGTGTCGTCGCGGGTCCTGCGCCGCATCTGCCGGGCGAACCCGGCGAGCGTCCCGACCACCTGCCCCATGTCGAACGGGCCGCGCTCCCGCACGATCTCACGCCGGTCGAGGATCACCCCGCCGAGGCCGATGCGGGCGGCGGCCAGCCGGTCCACCCCCACCTCGAACGCGAGCACGTAGACCCGGGCGGTCTCGGGCCGCACGACGAGCGAGGGACGGCCCGCCCGGCCGGTGTCCCTGGGCAGTTCCTCCCGCACCAGGCCCGCCGCGGTCAGGTCCGCGGTGAGGGCCATGATGGTGCTCCGGTTGAGCCCCATGAGAGAGGTCAGCTCGGCCCGGGAGGTCGGGCCCCCGAGGTGGACGTGACGGAGCAACGTCCCGAGGTTGTGCTTGCGGATCTCCTCCTGTGAGGGACCTGCGCGCATCATCGGGCAGCCTCGGATTCCGTCGGGGGGTCGGGGGGGCGGAGATCACCATACTGGAGCGGCCGGGATCATCTTCGGCCGGTCGACGCCGCCCGCTTCCTCGACAGCGCGTCCACGCCCGCGGCCAGCAGCAGCACCAGGCCGGTCACGACGAACTTGACGCCGGCGCTGTAGCCCATGAGGCCCATGCCGTTCTCGATGACCGCGACGACCGCGCCGCCCAGCAGCGCGTCGAGCGCCCGGCCCTTGCCGCCGAAGAGGCTGGTGCCGCCGATGACGGCCGCGCCCACCGCGAACAGCAGCACGTTGCTGCCGCCCGTGTTCGGGTCGACCGAGTTGGCCCGCGACGCCGCGATGATGCCGCCGAGCGAGGCCATGAAGGAACAGATGACGAAGGCGGAGATGCGGATGCGGTCCACGTTGATGCCGGCGCGGCGGGCGGCCTCGGCGTTGCCGCCGACCGCGTAGATGTGCCGGCCGTAGGCCGTGCGCCGCAGCACGAAGGTCCAGACGATCAGCAGGATCACGATCAGCGGGACGACGATCGGCACGCCCTTGAGCGACACGAGCGCCGCGTTGCGGCTGCGCTCCAGGTTGAGCACGTACACCGCGACCCCGGCGACCACGGCGAGCGTCACGACCCGGGCGGCGATGACCGCGACGGGGGTGGCGACCAGGCCGCGGCCCGCGCGGCGGCGTGCCTGCACGAACTGGATGGCGGCGTACACGGCGACGCCCACGATCAGCGCCGCCCAGCCGGCGGCCGGCGGGACGTTCTTGTTCGCGATCGCGAGGATCGTCTCGTCGCGGATCGAGATGTTGGTGCCGTCCTTCACCAGCAGCAGCACGACGCCCTGGAAGGCCAGGAACGCCGCCAGCGTGACCACGAAGGACGGGATGCCGAGCTTGGCCACCAGCGACCCGAGCACCAGGCCGATGATCGCGCCGGTGACCATCGCGGCCAGGACCGCGAGATACCAGGGCCAGCCCTGCAGGGTCAGCAGCACGGCGAGCACGGCCGCGCAGACGCCGCTCGCGAAACCGGCCGACAGGTCGATCTCGCCGAGGAGGAGGACGAAGATCAGGCCCATGGCGATGACGGCGACCGCCGCGCCCTGGGTGAACAGGTTGGCGAAGTTCACCGCCGACAGGAAGGCCGGGCGCAGGACGGAGAAGACCACGCAGAGGATGACGAGGCCGAAGACCGCGGGAAGCGCCCCCAGCTCACCGCCCCTGACCCGCTCGAAGTAGCCCTTGACGTGCCCGCCGAGCGCGGACTCGGCGTTCTCCTGCTTGGGGAGCGTTTCGGTTGTCATGATGCCGCTCCGTTGCCGTTCTTGAGGCCGAGCTCCCCGCTGCGCCCCGAGGTGATCAGTTCCACGATCTGCGCGTGGGTCACTTCGGACGCCTTGACCTCGGCCGCCATCCGGCCCAGGTACAGCGCCGCGATCCGGTCGGACACGGCGAAGACGTCGTTCATATTGTGGGAGATGAGCACCACCGCGAGACCCCTGTCGGCCAGGCGGCGGACCAGCTCCAGCACCTGGGCGGTCTGCGCGACGCCGAGGGCGGCGGTCGGCTCGTCGAGGATGACGACCTTGCTGTTCCACAGCACGGCCTTGGCGATCGCCACGGTCTGCCGCTGACCGCCGGACAGGCTGGAGACGTGCTGGCGCAGCGACTTGACGGTGCGGACCGACAGGCCGGCCAGCGTCTTGGCCGCCATCTCCTCCATCGTGTCCTCGTCGAGGACCAGTCCGCTCTTGCGCTCACGGCCCAGGAACATGTTCTGCACGATGTCGAGGTTGTCGCAGAGCGCGAGGTCCTGGTAGACGATCTCGACGCCCAGCACCGCGGCGTCCCGGGGCCCGCTCACGTGGACGCGCTCGCCCTCGAAGAGGTACTCGCCCGAGTCGATCGGGTGGATGCCGCCGATGCACTTCACCAGCGTGGACTTACCGGCTCCGTTGTCGCCGACAAGTGCCGTCACCTCTCCGGGATACACCGAGAAGGCGACGTCGTGAAGGACCTGCACGGGGCCAAAGCTCTTGTTGATGCCGCGCAGTTCCAGGATCGGTCCCTGGGACACGATGGGCTACTCCATTGTTCAAGGGCGGTGGACGGCGCTCGCGGCGCCCCGCGTCGTCCGCGCCGATGCGGGGCGCCCTGGCGCGGGCGCCCCGCATCGGCGCGCGGAGCGCCGGTTCCGCCGGACTCACCCGGCGGGTTGAGGGCTTAGCTGACGCCGGCCTTGGTGCACAGGTCGGCGAAGTCGCCGGTGCACAGCTCGTCCTTGCTCACGAACCCGTCGGCCACGACGTCCTTGACGTTGTCGAAGTAGATGGCCTGCGGCTCGAGCAGCACCGACGGGACGTCACGGCCGGACTCGGGGTCCTTCACCGTGGCGCTCGCCGAGGGCTTCTCGCCCTTGGCGAGGGCGATCGCGAGCTGGGCGGTGGCGTCCGCCTCCTTCTTGATCGCCTTGTAGACCGTCATGCACTGGTCGCCGGCGAGGATGTTCTGCAGGCCCTGGACGGTCGCGTCCTGGCCGGTCACCGGCACCTTGCCGTTGAGCTTCTGCTTCTTCAGCACCGAGATGGCGGCGTTGCCGAGGCCGTCGTTGGCGGCGAGCACGCCCGCGATCTTCGGCTGCTGGGTCAGCATCTGCTCGAAGATCGTGCCGGCCTGGGTGTTGTCCCAGTCCGGAACCGACTGGTCCGGGCCCTTCACGTAGTCGCCGGAGTCGTACTTCGGCTTGAGGACGCTGTCGTAACCGTTCTTGAACAGGGTGGCGTTGTTGTCCGTCGGCGAGCCGTTGAGCTCGGCGATGATCGGCTTGTCCGCCTTCTTGTCGGTCAGGCACTTGACGAGGCCCTCGCCCTGGAGCTGGCCGACCTTCGTGTTGTCGAACGACACGTAGTAGGAGGCGCTGCCGCCCAGCGTGAGGCGGTCGTAGTCGATCGTGGCGACGCCCTGCGACTGGGCCTTGTCGAGGACGGCCTTGCCGGTGCCGCTGTCCAGGTTGACGATGACCAGGACGGTCGCGCCGTTCGTGATCATCTGGTCGGCGATCGTCTGGAACGCGTTCTTGTCGCCCTGGGCGTTCTGGATGTCGTTGGCGATGCCGGCGGCGTCGAACGCCTCCTTGAGGTACTTGCGGTCCGCGGTCTCCCACCGGGCGGAGGACTTGCTGTCGGGGAGGATGACGCCGATCTTGCCGGGCTTGGTGGCCGCCGCGGACGACGGGGCGCTGCTGCCCTGCGCGGTGGTGTCACCGCTGTTCCCCCCGCAGGCGGTGAGACCGAGGGAGAGCGCCGCGGCTGCGGCACCGATGCTGAGGATCCCCTTGCGCATTTGGCGTGGGTCCTTTCTCTGGCTGGGGGTCTATGTGGGGGTGCGGCCGAGCTCGTGGCCACCCGGTACGGCAGAGCCGGGTCACGGCGTTCACCGCTCCAGGGAATGTTGTTTGAGACAACGTAAGCCCAAAGCCAAAGTGGTGAAAGACACAGGACGGTAACGTTTGTTGTGCGGGGTAACAATGAAGAAACATACCCTCAATACGGGCGCCGACCAGGCGGCTCCCGCGCCGGCCCGAGTCGAACGATGATCGTGACGCGTTCGTGACCGCGCCCCTCCTACTGTCGGCAGGGACGCCCCCCGCGTCCGCGGCGGGGCCGGCGATGCGGAGGCCGGCATGTCCCAGCCCGTCCTGTCCTGCCAGTCGCTGAGCTGCCGGGCCGGCGGCCGCGAGGTGGTGGCGGACCTGTCGCTGGACGTCGGGCCCGGCGAGCGCGTCGCCCTTGTCGGGCCCTCGGGTTCGGGGAAGACGACCCTCCTCACCACGCTCGGCGGCCTGCTGCGGCCGGCCGCGGGCCGGGTGCTCGTGGGCGGGGTGCCCCTCGACGAGCGCCCCGGCCTGCGCCGGGAGACCGCGCTGATCTTCCAGTCGTACGGCCTGCTGTCGCTGCTGACCGCCGCCGAGAACGTGGAGGTCGCCCTGCGGGCCGCCGGCCGCGCCCCGGGCGAGGCGCCCGGCGAGGCGGCGGAGGCGCTGGAGCGCATGCGGCTCGGGCCGTACGCCGAGCACCTGGTCGAGGAGCTGTCCGGCGGCCAGCAGCAGCGCGTCGCGGTCGCCCGCGCCCTCGCGCTGCGGCCACGGGTGCTGCTGGCGGACGAGCCGACGGCCGAGCAGGACAAGGTCAACCGCGCGCTGGTGCTGGAGGCCCTGCTCACGGCCCCCGCGGCGCTGGTGGTGGCGACGCACGACCCGGAGGTGGCCGCCCGCTGCGACCGCGTCGTCGAGCTGCGGACGGCGGTGGGCCGCCGGTGACCCCGACCGCGCCCGCCGTGCGCTGCGACGGCGTCGTGCAGATCTACAAGACCCGGGAGGTCGAGGTCGTCGCGCTGCGCGACATCGACCTGGTCGTCGAGGACGGCGAGAGCGTGGCGCTCCTCGGCCCCTCGGGCGCCGGCAAGACCACGCTGCTCTGGCTGCTGGCGGGGCTGCTGCGGCCCAGCGCCGGGCGCCTGTGGCTGGGCGGCGCCGAGGTCGGCAGGCTCGGCCCCCGCGCGCTGGACAGGCTGCGGGCCGCCCAGATCGGCGTCGTCCTGCAGAACCCGGCCCGCAACCTCGTCCCGTACGCCTCCGCCGCGCAGAACGTCGCCTTCGCCCAGCGGGCGGTACGGCGGCGGTCGCGGCAGCGGGCGGACGGCCTGCTGGAGCGGGTGGGCCTGGCCCCGCTGCGGGACCGCCCGGCCGGGCTGCTGTCCGGAGGCGAGCAACAGCGTCTCGCCGTGGCGGTCGCGCTGGCCAACCGCCCCCGGCTGCTGCTCGCCGACGAGCCCACCAGCCAGCTCGACGCCGGCTCGGCCGCCGCCGTGGTCGAGCTCATCAAGGAGATGGGCCCGACGTCCGTGGTGGTCACCCACGACCCCCGGGTCGGCGAGGCCATGGGCCGCACGGTCACCATCAGGGACGGGCGGATCGGCGCCGAGGGCCGGGACGGCGAGGACTTCGTGGTGATCGGGCGCGAGGGCGCCGTCCAGCTGCCGCCCGAGTACCACGGGCTGCTGCCCCCCGGCTCGATGGCCCGCGTCGAGCCGGTCAGGGACGGCGTGATCCTAAGGAGGGCCGAGCCGTGATGCTCCGCGGGCTCTGGCGGCGCAGGTGGCTGTCGCTGGCGCTGCTCGTCGTGGCCGCCGTCACGGTGGCCTCCGCGTCCCTCGGCCCCCTCTACGCGCAGGCCGCCCGCACCGCCGTGCTGCGCAACGCGCTGGACGGCGTGCCGCCGGACCAGCGGGGCTGGCGCGTCACCACGGTGCACGACGACGCGGCCGACCTCGCCCGCGCGGTGTCCGCTCCGTACCTGCGGCCGCCCGTCCTCGGCGCCGAGCTGCTGAGCCCCGACCCGCGGGGCGACCGGACGTACCCGCTGATGTGGCAGGACGGGCAGTGCGGGCACGTGACCCTGATCAGGGGACGCTGCCCCCGCTCGGCCATGGAGATCATGGTGACGCGGGCGTCGGGGTTCCGGATCGGCGACGGCGTGAAGCTGACCTCCATCAGGACCCGCGCCGGGACCGAGAACCGCCTCGTGCCACTGCGTGTGGTGGGCGTCTACCGGGCCGACCCCGGCGACGACTTCTGGTTCGGCCGCAACCTCTTCACCCAGACCGCCGGCGTCAGCGAGGGGAACGGCGACCCCCTGCTGACCGTCCCCGAGACGCGCGCGCTGTCGGGCCTGCCGCCGGGCCAGCGGACCTCCGACGCCGCCTCCGGATCGGCGTGGACCGCCTACGCCATCGTCTACACCGATCCGGCGGCCCTCACCGGAGCCGACCTGGACGGGCTGGAGGCGGTGCACGCCCGGCTCGCGGCGATGGGGCGGAGCGGCGACGTCGTCACCGTCTTCACCCGCATGGCCGACACGCTCGACGCCGTCCGGCGGCAGATCGGCTCCCTGTCCGTGCCGGTGACCCTCGTGACCCTGCAGCTCGTGGCGCTGGGCTGGCTGCTGCTGTTCCTGACCGTGCGCGACCTCGCGGCCGCCCGCGCCCCGGAGACCGCCCTCGCCCGGCTGCGAGGCCTGGGCACCGCCCGCATGTGGGCGTTCGGCCTGTCCGAGCCGGTCGCGCTGCTCCTCGCGGCTTTGCCGATCGGCCTGGCCGCCGGGTGGGTGGTGGCCGCGCGGATGGCCGCCGAGTTCCTGCGCGGGGACGTGCCCGTCACGCCGGACGGGCCGAGCCTCCTGTACGGCCCGGCCGCCGCCGCCGGCGGTCTGCTCGCCGCCGCTGCCGCCGCGCGCGGCGCGGTCACGCGGCCCGTCGTGGAGCAGTGGCGCCGGACCCCGCGCGCCCGGCGCCGCACCTGGATCCCCGAGGCCGTGGTGATCGCCGTCGCGGCCGTCGGGCTCGTCGAGCTGCTCGCGGGCGGACCGCTCAGCGGCTCCCCGGGCGGAGGCGCCGGGGCGCTCCTCGCGCCGGGCCTGCTCGCGCTGGCGTCCGCGCTGCTCGCGCGGCGGCTGCTGCCGCTCGCGTGCGCCGCGCTGTTCCGGCTCACCCGGTCACGCGGCGGGATCGCCCCCTTCCTGGCCGTACGGCAGATCGCCCGCGGCGGCGCCACCGGCAGCACGGTCATCGTGCTCGGCCCGGGGCTCGGCCTCGCCGTCTTCGCCGTCGCGGCCTGGTCGGTCACCTCGCGCAACTTCGCCGAGGTCGCCCGCGTGCACAACGGCGCCGAGACCGTGTACGTCGTGCGCGCCACCGACGCGGCGGCGCTGCGGCGGATATCCGACGCTATCCCGGACAGCGCGCCGGTCGTCCGGCTGCCGGGGCCGCCCGTCATGCTGGCGACCGACCCCGCCCGGTTCGCCGCCGTGGCCCTGTGGCGTCCCTCCTATGCCGGAGGCCACGCGCTGGAGGACCTCGTGCCGCGCCTGGCCGCCCCGGTCGCCCCCCGCGTCCCGCTCAGCGGCGAGCGGATCCGCGTCCGTGTCCTGGGCGGGGAGCTCCCCGCCGGCTGGACGGCGGTCCTCTACGCGAGCGTCCGGGTCCCCGGGCAGGCCCTGCTCTCGGAGATCCCCCTCGCCCGGCCGCGGCCCGGCCGGGCGACCTACGAGTGGGGGCTGCCGCGGGCCTGCCGTACGGGCGGCTGCGAGCTGCGCGGGCTCCGCGTCGAGACCACCCCGGCCGGCACCGTGGATTACGAGCACCAGCCGGGCGACCTGCTGGTCACCGGGCTCGACGTGCGGCGCGGGGACCGGTGGACCCCCGTCGACGCCGGTCTCGGCGACCGGGCCCGCTGGCGGCCCGGCGTCGCCGGCGGGCCGGGGCTCGTCCTGTCGATGTCCCTGTGGGGAGGGCCGTCCGCGGCCGTGCCCGCCACGTACCCCGACCCGCTGCCCGCGCTGGCCGACGGCACGCCGGGCAACCGGAAGCTGCCCGGCCTCGACGACGCCCACGGCGTGGGGTACGCCGCCGCGGTCTCCGCCGCCGCCGTGCCCGGCCTCGACGCCCCCGGCGGCCTGGTGGACCTGGAGCTGGCCGACCGGGCCGCGTACGGATACTCGGACAAGGCCGAGTTCCAGATCTGGGCGGCGCCGGGACGCGCCGCGCCGGTGCTGCGGGGGCTGCGCGCGGCGGGGGTGCCCGTCCTGGCCACCCGGACGGTCGACGGCCTCCGGACGGGCTTCGCCGGACAAGGTCCGGGCCTCGCGCTGATCCTGCTCGTCGTGGCAGCGGGGGCGGCCGCGGTGCTCGCGCTCGGCCGCGCCGTCCTCGCCCTGTACGTGGCCGCGCGCCGGCGCACCCTGGAACTGGCCGCGCTGGAGGCGGCGGGGGCGCGCACCGGCCCGCTGCGGCGGGCCCTGCTGATCGAGCAGGCCGTGACGCTGACCTGGGCGAGCCTCGCCGGCGTGCTCGCCGGGGTGCTGGCGGCGCGGGTCGCGCTGCCGCGGATGCCGGAGTTCACCGAACCGCCCTCGACGCCCGCGCTCGTGTACACGATCACCCCGGGTCCGGTCGTGCTTGTGGGCGCCGCCGCCCTGGTCGCCTGCCTGGTCGCCGCCGCCGTCACCGCGGAGCTGCTCCTGCGCGGGGTCCGGGTCGAACGCCTCCGTGAAGCGCCCGCCTGACCCCCGGCCGAGCCGGGGCTCGGCTGCCAGGCTCAGCGGGCTCAGTGCGTCGTGTTCAGCGGGCCACGCTCTGGGCGACCAGCGCGCACGCGGACAGCGCGGCCACCGTGAGGATTCCCGCGCGCACCCTGCCGCCGTCCAGGTAGCGGCGCAGCGGCCCCGACACGGCGAACCCCAGGACCACGAACGGCACCAGCGCGGCGCCGGCCGCGAGCGTCCGGCCGGGGAGCCGTCCGACCACCGCGAGGATCACGAGCGACTGCACGGCGCTCAGGAAGAAGAACGCCGCGAGCGTGGCCCGGATCTGCGGTCCCCTGGCCGTCTGGTAGACCAGCGCCATCGGCGGGCCGCCGATCCCGGTGGCCGTCCCGGTGACGCCCGACAGGAACCCGGCCGCCGCCAGCGTCCGGCCGTTGCGCGGGACGGCGATCGAGCGGGCCGTCATCGCCACGGCGACCACCACCATCAGGCCCACGAGGACGCCGAGCGTGCCCGTGCCGACGTAGAGCACCACGATCCCGCCGAGCACGCTGCCGGGGACCCGTCCCAGGACGGCGAAGCCGAGGCCCCGCCAGTCGACCCTGCGCCACTCCGCGGCCAGCGTGAACAGCGGCAGCGTGGCGTTGACGACGTGGACGGCGCCCGGCACGACCGACGGTTCCAGCATGGCGATGAGCGGCGAGGCCACCAGTCCCAGACCGAAACCCACTCCCCCCTGCACGACCGCACCGGCGAACACCGCCAGGCCGCCCGCCAGCAGGAGGACCACCTCGTGACCCATGGGGGCCGACCCTAGCCGCCGACCGGCCACCCCTCGCAACCGGTTTTCGGACGCCCGATTCCACACCCACCGCCCCAGAAACAGAGACAATGACCGTCAGTAATCGCGTCCTCCAGCAGCGGTGAGCGTCTCCCCGTACAGTGCTCACAGCGACTAGTTGCGTAGCGCTTTTTGTAGACACGGACGTAGCCTCGCGGTATGGGCAGCGAGCAACGTCACACGACGATCCGCGTCAGCACTCTCACTCGCGACAAGGTCGCGGCGATCGCCAAACAGGAAGGCAGACCGATGACCGCAGTGATCGACGACGCGATCGACGACTACGAGCACAAGACGTTCTGGCGGCAGATGGCCGAGGCCGTCGCCCGCACGCGGGCCGAGCCCGAGGTGTGGGCGGACTATCTGACGGAGACCGCCGTCTTCGACAACGCGGCGGACGACGGGCTTCGTCCGGAGGAGACTCCCCGCGACCTCACTCCGGAGGGGTTCGATGCGGATCGTCCACGGTGATGTGTGGCTGACCGACTTCGGTCAGCCACTGGGCCGCGAGCAGGGGGGTCTGCGGCCGATCGTTATCCTGAGCGGCCCGGCTCTCAACGACGTACCGGCCGGGCTGGTGCTGGCCGCGCCAGTGACGACGACTGATCGGGGCTGGCCGAGTCATGTCGAGATCGGACCCGAAGCCGGTCTGGACAAGCCCAGTTGGGCGATGGTGGAACAGTTCCGCTCGCTGTCGGTGCGACGGTTACGGCACAGGATCGGCTCCGTGGACGAGCAGGCGCTCGCCAGGATGGGCGGCGCACTGCGTCATCTGATGAGGCCGTAGAAGCACGACGGCCGGCGCCGGGGACGTGTGGGTCCCTCGGCGCCGGCCGCCGGCTCGTGCTCAGCTCTTCGCGATGAGGGAGCGCAGGACGTACTGCATGATGCCGCCGTGGCGGTAGTAGTCGGCCTCTCCCGGCGTGTCGATGCGCACGACGGCCTGGAACTCGACGTCGCCCGCCCGGACGGTGACGGTGGCCGGGATGGAGCCCTTGTTGAGCTCCTCGACGCCGATGATGTCGAAGGTCTCCTCGCCGGTCAGGCCCAGCGAGCCGGCGCTCTCACCCTCGGGGAACTGCAGCGGCAGCACGCCCATGCCGATCAGATTCGACCGGTGGATGCGCTCGTAGGACTCCGCGATCACGGCGCGGACGCCGAGGAGCGCGGTGCCCTTGGCGGCCCAGTCGCGCGAGGACCCCGAGCCGTACTCCTTGCCGGCCAGGACGACCAGCGGGATGCCGGCGGCCTGGTAGTTCTGCGAGGCGTCGTAGATGAACGACTGCTCGCCGCCCTGGGTGAAGTCGCGGGTGTAGCCGCCCTCCACGCCGTCCAGCAGCAGGTTCTTGAGCCGGATGTTGGCGAACGTGCCGCGGATCATCACCTCGTGGTTGCCCCGGCGGGAGCCGTACGAGTTGAAGTCCCTGACCTCGACGCCGTTGTCCCGCAGGTAGCGGCCGGCGGGAGAGTCGGCCTTGATCGACCCGGCCGGCGAGATGTGGTCGGTGGTGACCGAGTCGCCGAGCCTGGCCAGCACGCGGGCGCCGCGGATGTCGGTCACCGGCTCGGGCGTGGCCGGCATGCCGTCGAAGTACGGCGCCTTGCGGACGTAGGTCGACGCCGGGTCCCACTCGAAGGTGTCGCCCGTCGGGATCGGCAGCGACTGCCAGTGCTCGTCGCCCTTGAAGACGTCGGCGTAGTCGCGCAGGAACATGTCCTGGCCGATCGACTCCGAGACGACGGCGGCGACCTCCTCAGGGGAGGGCCAGATGTCGGCCAGGAAGACCGGCTTCCCGTCCGAGCCTGTGCCGAGCGGCTCGTTGTTGAGGTCGACGTCCATGGTCCCGGCCAGCGCGTACGCCACGACGAGCGGCGGCGAGGCCAGGTAGTTCATCTTGACGTCCGGGTTGATCCGGCCCTCGAAGTTGCGGTTGCCCGACAGCACGGCGGTGACCGCGAGGTCGGCCGACTGGATCGCCTCGGAGATCTCCGGGTCGAGCGGCCCGGAGTTGCCGATGCAGGTGGTGCAGCCGTACCCGACCAGGTTGAAGCCCAGCTTGTCGAGGTACGGCTGGAGGCCCGACCGCTCGAAGTACCCGGTGACGACCTGGGACCCCGGGGCGAGCGACGTCTTGACCCACGGCTTGCGGGTCAGGCCGCGGTCGACCGCGTTGCGGGCGAGCAGGGCCGCGCCCAGCATGACGTACGGGTTCGACGTGTTGGTGCAGGACGTGATCGCCGCGATCGTCACCACACCGTGGTCGATCTCGAACGACGTGCCGTCGGCCAGCGTGACCGGGGTCGGCCGGTGCGGGCGGTCGCCGTTGTGCGGGGCCGGGTGCGGCGCGTCGCCGTTGCCGGAGTGCGAGATGGCCGGGGAGTCGGACGCCGGGAACGACTCGGCGGACGCCTCGTCGGCCGGGCCCTGCACGCTGTCGCCGGGAGCGTAGTCGCGGACGGCCGCGCGCCAGGCCGACTTGGCCTCGGCCAGCGCGATCCGGTCCTGCGGGCGCTTCGGCCCGGCGATGGACGGCACCACGGTGGCCAGGTCGAGCTCGATGTACTCGGAGAAGACGGGCTCGGGGGCCGACGGGTCGAGCCACAGGCCCTGCTCCTTGGCGTACGCCTCGACCAGCGCGACCTGCTCCGGCGACCGGCCGGTGAGGGTCAGGTAGTCGATCGTCTGCCCGTCGATCGGGAAGATCGCGCAGGTGGAGCCGAACTCCGGGCTCATGTTGCCGATCGTGGCCCGGTTGGCCAGCGGCACGCTCGCCACGCCCTCGCCGTAGAACTCGACGAACTTGCCCACCACGCCGTGCTTGCGCAGCATCTCGGTGATGGTGAGCACGAGGTCGGTCGCGGTCGCGCCGGCCGGCAGCTTGCCGGTGAGCTTGAAGCCCACCACGCGCGGGATCAGCATGGAGATCGGCTGGCCCAGCATGGCCGCCTCGGCCTCGATGCCGCCGACGCCCCAGCCCAGGACGCCGATTCCGTTCTCCATCGTGGTGTGGGAGTCGGTGCCGACGCAGGTGTCGGGGTACGCCTTGCCGTCGCGGGTCATGACGACGCGGGCCAGGTGCTCGATGTTGACCTGGTGGACGATGCCGGTGCCGGGCGGGACGACCTTGAACTCGTCGAACGCCGTCTGCCCCCAGCGCAGGAACTGGTAGCGCTCGCGGTTGCGCTCGTACTCCCGCTCCACGTTGCGCGTGAAGGAGTCGGGGTGGCCGAAGAAGTCGACGATGACCGAGTGGTCGATGACCATCTCGGCCGGGGCGAGCGGGTTGATCTTCGCGGGGTCGCCCCCGAGGTCGCGCATCGCCTCGCGCATGGTGGCGAGGTCGACGACGCACGGCACGCCGGTGAAGTCCTGCATGATCACCCGGGCCGGGGTGAACTGGATCTCCACGCTCGGGGTGGCCGCCGGGTCCCAGCCCGCGATCGCGCGGACGTGGTCGGCGGTGATGTTCGCGCCGTCCTCGGTGCGGAGCAGGTTCTCCAGCAGGATCTTCAGGCTGTACGGGAGGCGCGCCGACCCCTCGACGGCGTCCAGCCGGTAGATCTCGTACGACGCGTCACCGACGCGCAGCGTGTCACGGCTGCCGAAGCTGTTCGCGGACACGAAAGTCGCCTCCCCAGGTTTCCGGGCTTGTCCAAGTTTCGCGGTATGCATCCTGCCGCACCTGAGCGACACTCCAGGTAATTAGGCTTGCCTAACCCGTCGGCGGGATGTCTCGATGTCAAGATATCGCCCCGGATATCTCGACATCAAGTTACTCATGGGTAGACCGGTGGACGTGCGCCGCCGGCGGCAAAGATCTGGATTTTTCGGGCTTTGGGAAGTACCCGCGAGTCAGGCGGGCATCAGCCGCAGGCAGAGCAGGGCCAGCACGAGGATCGACAGGGCCGGCCCGAGGATCTGCTTCTCGAACGTCTTCCCGGTCTTGATCCCGATGTCGAACGGCAGCAGCCACCGCCCCTTGATGGGCCATAAGACGGGACAGCCGCGCTCGGTCAGGCAGTCGCCGATCACGTGGACGAGGCAGCCGATGCCGATGGCGAACCCGATCCAGGAGTAGGTCACGCCCAGCATGAGGAACGTCAGGTACAGCGCGGCCGTGAGCACGATGTTGACCACGGCGGACGTGATGGTCCGGCCCGGCACGCCGATGCCCACGGCCCGCAGGGCCAGCCCGATCATCAGGACGACCAGGATGTCGCGCGCGACGCTGTAGCGCTCGGACAGGAAATACGTGCCGAGGCCGGCGGCGACCGCGAACAGCAGCGAGTGGGTCGCGTGGCGGTGCCCCCCGCTGATGGCGTTGACGCCCTTGCTGAGCAGCCAGGTCGCCGGGCCGAAGGTCTGCGCGATGGTGGCGTTCGGGTGGTCGAGGTCGGGCAGCATCGCCGCGCCGGCGCACACGACGGCGCCCGCGACGAGCTCGGACGGCGTGAGGATCGGCCCGGTCAGCGTCGCCAGCTCGGGCGAGACCACGCCGGGAAGCGCCACCAGGGCCGGCGCGACCGCCAGCCACACCGCCGCCCCGCTCAGGGCGTGCGAGTGCCCCATCATGTCAAGATCACGCTTGGAAAGCGTACGGCAAACGACCGACAAAATCCGCGAAGCACCCACGCGTGTCGCCCCAGGGGGTGGGGCCTGCCCGAGCGGCGATCCTCTCCCAGGGAAAGCAAAGACGGGATCGTCCCGCTCCAAGAGCACCCCCCAGCCCTCTCAGAGCAGAACAATCCCGCCTTCGCCCGAGATAACGCGGGGGTCTCGGCACATGTTCCCCCGACCAGGAAAAGTTTCCCGTGACCTATGTCACCCTCTCGGCTCCTTCACGAAGGGGTTGTCTCTAGAACACTGTCGATATATCGTTGAGCCATCGAGAACAGATCGCAGAAGGAGGGAACGGCATGAGTTCCACGTACGCAGAGGGAGGGCCGTGGGCCCACCCCCACGAGATGCGCCGCCACTTGCGGCGCGCGCTGTACGGCACGATCCTCAGGGGGGCCGCCATGTGGCAGGAGCAGAGCGACGCCGGGCCGCGTGAGCACCGGCACAGGGGCGGCCGCGGTCGCGGGCCGTGGCCGGGCTTCGGCCCGGGAGGCCCGTTCGGGCCCGGGTTCGGAGGCGGGCCGTTCGGCCCCCTCGGCGGCCGTGGCTTCGGCCGGCCGCGCAAGGCCAAGCGCGGCGACGTCCGCGCCGCGATCCTCGCGCTGCTGGCCGAGGAGCCGCGCAACGGCTACCAGATCATCCAGGAGATCGCCGAGCGGAGCCAGGGCGGCTGGAAGCCGAGCCCGGGCGCCGTCTACCCGGCGCTCCAGCAGCTCACCGACGAGGGCCTGGTCCGGTCGGAGGAGAGCGACGGCCGCAAGACCTTCCAGCTCACCGACGCCGGCCGCGCCTACCTCCAGGATCACCCGGACGAGGTGCACGCGCCCTGGGAGGAGATGACGCCGGACATCGGGGACGACGTCCACGAGCTGTTCCACCTGTCCCGCCAGGCGGCGTCGGCCCTGTTCCAGCTCGCGCAGACCGGCTCGGACGGCCAGATCAGGCAGGCCAAGCAGGTGCTGACCGAGACCCGGCGCAAGCTCTACCAGATCCTCGCCGACGGCGACCCCGCGGAGGAGTGACCCCGATGGCCTCTGGGGACGACCTGCGAATCGGCGACGCGGAGCGCGACGAGGTGACCGCCCTGCTGCACGACGCGTTCGCGCAGGGGCGGATCACCCGCGAGGAGCTCGACGAGCGCCTCGACGCCACCCTGTCCGCCCGCACCGCCGGGGACCTGCGGCGGGTCACCGCAGACCTGCCGGGCGCGGACGGCGCCGGCGCCTGGCACGGCCCGTACGACCTGCCCGCCGGCCGTCCCGTCCGCGCGGCGGGCGGGCCCTGGGGCCCGGGCCGGTACGGCGTCCC
>NZ_KI866525.1:603723-613831 GCF_000511135.2 Microbispora sp. ATCC PTA-5024
CCGCGCGCGCTGTTCGTCATCCCCGCCGTGCTGCTGGTCGCCGTCCTGCTCGGCACGGCGTGGCCGCTGTTCCTCGCCGTCAAGGTGCTGTTCTTCCTGTGGCTGGCCGCGGCGGTGTTCGGCGTGTCCCGGCACCGCCACCACCACGGTCACCGGCCCCGGCGTTAACCGCATCGCGCGTTCGGGGATCTTGATCGAGCTCTCCTCGGGTGATGGCGTGTCGGGTGGGACCCGGCGCCGCCCGCCGTCCGGCCGCGACCTGCGCCCGCGGGACGCGCCGGACGCCGGCGCCCGCCCGTCCCGTCCGGCCGTCCTCCGAGGGGATCGCACGTGACAGAGCACCGGGTGTTCGCGGCCGTCCGGGACGCCGAGGGCGAGTTCCTCGCGCTGGACGACTACCAGGCCGAGTTCGACGAGGTGTACGACGCGGCGCGGGGGGAGGTCTGGAAGCTCGAGCGCGCGCAGCACTTCCACGAGCCGTCCGTGCCGAGCTGGCGGGCCGCCGACGAGGGGGACTGGCCGCGCGCGCTCGATCTCATCGAGGGCATGCGCGCGCCGCTCACGCGGATGTACCGCGAGCATCCCTCGGCGTTCCTGCGCCTGCGCGTCGTCGAGACGCCCCTGACGCCCTACCTGCAGTGGGAGGCGCACATCTTCGCCGTGCGCGTGGCGGCCGGCGAGCGGATCAGGGTGCTCCCGGCCGCCGCCGTGGAGCGTCTGGAACAGCATGGTCCGCTGCCCGAACTGGTGATCTTCGGTTCGAGCCTGATGTACCAGGTGTGCTACGACGAGATCGGGGCCGCGATCGGCGCACGCCGGATCGCCGACGACCGTGTCGTCGCGCCCTGTCTCGCCGCCCTGACCGCCCTCTACGACCGGGCGGAGGACCTGATGCCGTTCTTCGAGCGGGAGGTGCTCCCGCTCCCTGCTCCGGCCGGGCTGTCCCGTCCCGGTGCGAGATTTGGGTCTTGACCGCGGGTCGGGCACGGCGAAGCATCGACCTGTCGTCCTCGGGGGAACGCTCCGCGGACCCGTCGGCGACGGAGTGCGGACGTAGCAGCCAGGCGAGCCAGAGCCCGAGGTGGTGCAGGAGAGCCAGAGCAGGGCGCGAGCGACGGCGGTCGGCGGCGATCGTCATCCGGTCGACGGACACGGCGGAGACGGCCGTGTGCGGCGGCCCGACGGGACGCCGACCCGCCCGCACATCCAGACGAACGTGAGTGCGCCCCGTCCCTCGATCCGGGCGGGGACCGGGCGCCGCCTCGACCACCCAATGGCCGAAGGAGGCCCCGATCCATGCCCGGAGATGCGTTCGAGCACGTCAGACACACCGCGGGAGTGACCCTCCCGGTGCGGGACTACCAGACCGAGTTCTACGGACACCTCCGCTCGCACGAGGGAGTCGTGTGGAAGCTCGAGCGCGCCCAGCACTTCCACGAGCCCGACGTCCCCAGCTGGACGGCCATGGTGAACGGCGACTGGGACCGGGCCGTGGCGCTCATCCGGGAGTCGCGGTTCGCCGCCGACCTGCCGCCCCGGGCCGAGCTGCGGCGGCTGCGCGTCGTGGAGACGCCGCTCACGCCGTACATGCAGTGGGAGATCGTCCTGCTGGCCGCCCGCACGCGCGCGGGCGAGCGCGTCCGCGTGCTGCCGGCCGAGTACGTACGGCATCTGGAGCGCGGCGGGCCCCTTCCGGAGATGCTGATCCTGCGCGGCGACCTCATGTACGAGGTCCTGTACGACGAGATCGGCGCCCACACCGGGGGCCGGCGGATCACCGACCCCGCGGTGATCGAGCCGTGCGCCAGGATCATCGCCGACCTGTACGGCCGGGCGGAGGACGTCATCGCCTACCACGACCGGGAGGTGGCGCCGCTCCCCCCGCCCGAGGTCAGCCGGATCCCGTCCTAAGCCTGTCGGGGGAGGTTCGCGGGCGGAGCCGGGCCATCTCGGCGGCGATCGCCTCCAGCGTCCAGTGGGCGTTGAGCCCACTGGGGTTGGGCAGCACCCGGACGGCGACGCCGCCGACGGTCTCCTCCTGCGGGCCGATGCGCGCGCCGGGGCGGCCGAAGGCGACGCGGTAGGCGGAGACCCCGGCGACGGCCAGCGTCCCGGGCCGCACCTCCCGCACGAGCCGGGCGAGGCGCGCCCCGCCCTCCCGGATCTCCTCCGGCGTCAGCTCGTCGGCCCGGGCCGTCGCCCGGGCCACGATGTTCGTGATGCCGAGGCCGTACGACGGGAGCAGGTGCTGCTCGGCCGGCGCGAGCCGGCGGGGCACCAGGCCCGACAGGTGCAGGGCCGGCCAGAACCGGTTGCCGGGGCGGGCGAAGTGGTGGCCGGTCGCTGCGGAGTACAGGCTGGGGTTGATCCCGCAGAACAGCACGTCGAGGCCGGGCCCCAGCACGTCGTCGATCGTCGCGTTCCTGGCCGCCTCGAGGTCGGCCTTGGTGGGGGCCATGCCCGCGATGCTAGCCGCCCGACGCCGCCCCGACGCGCCGCCCCGACGCGCCGGACCGCCTGCCCCGCACCGCCCCCGCCACCGGACCGCCTGCCCCCCGCGCCGCCCCCGTCAGAGGCGGGGGTCGACCGGTTCGGACTCCAGGGCGAGGACGGCGAAGACCGCCTCGTGGATGCGCCAGAGCGGCTCGCCCTCCGCCAGCCTTTCGAGCGCCTCCAGGCCGAGAGCGTGCTCGCGCAGCGCCAGCGACCGCTTCCTGCCGGTGAAACGCCGTCGCAGCACGTCGAGCGCGTCGGTGTAGTCGGGGCCGTAGATGATCCGCAGGTACTCGCGGCCGCGCACCTTGACGCCGGGCTGGACGCGTCCCGGGACGTGCTCGGCCGGCTTCACGACCATGCCCTCGCCCCCGGCCGCCGTCAGCGCCTCCCACCACGCCACCGCGGCGGCCCGCTCGTCCGGCGAGTCGAGGGAGACGAAGACGTGCCGGGTCGGCGTGAGGATGTCGGCGTCGAGCCGCCCGAGCAGGTCGAGGTGCCATTCGTGCGGCTCGGTGACGGCCGTCGCCCGCCCCTCGCAGGCGAGGATCTGGAACGGCGCCAGCCGTACCCCGTCCAGACCGGAAACCGGCCAGCAGTAGCGGGCATAGGCGTCGCGGAAGAGGGAAGCGTTGGCAGCACGGCGGCGGGTGCGGTCGAGCAGAGCGCCTACATCCAGGCCGCGCCCCGCCGCCGACTCCAGCGCGGCGAGCGCCGCGGGCAGCGAGGCCGCGGCGGCGGCCCCCACCGAGGCGTACTGGTCCCGGATCAGCCCCTCCGCCTTCGCCGACCAGGGCAGCAGCTCGCAGTCGAGCACCACCCAGTCGGTGTTCAGCTCCTCCCACAGCGGGGCCACGGCCGCGCGCAGCCGGTCCACGAGCGCGGCCGTGCGGTCGCCGAAGAACGGCCGCCCGGTGCGGGTGAAGACGCTGCCGGCCGAGCCGTCGGCGACCCCGAAGCGCTTCGCGGCCACCTCGGGCGTGCGCGCGAGGACGGCGATCGCCCGCGACCCCATGTGCTTCTCCTCGCACACGACCCGGATGACCCCGGTACGGGCGAACTCCTCGAACGCCTCCGCCGGGTGCTCCAGGTAGCCGTCGAGGCGGGACGTCTCGGGCGGCGCCATCGTCGGGGGGAGGTAGACGAGCCAGCGCGGGTCGACCGCGAACCGGCTCATGATCTCCAGCGCGGCCCGGGAGTTCTCCTCGGCCACCTTGATCCGGCCGCCGTGCCGCGTCTCCACGAAGCGCGTGCCGTCGACGTCGCCGATGTCGAGCACGCCGGGGTCCCGGGCGTCGCGCCCGGTCCGGGGCTCCAGCGGCCGCGCCGGCTCGTACCAGACCCGCTCGGCCGGCACGGACACCAGCCGGCGCTCCGGGTAGCGCAGCGCGGTCAGGCGGCCGCCGAACACGACGCCGGTGTCCAGGCAGATCGTGTTGTTGACCCACTCCGGCTCGGTGGTCGGGGTGTGGCCGTAGACGACCGTCGCCCGCCCCCGGTAGTCGTCGGCCCAGGGGTAGCGGACGGGCAGGCCGTACTCGTCGGTCTCGCCGGTGGTGTCGCCGTACAGCGCGAAGGCGCGCACACGCGCGGAGGCCCGCCCGTGGTAGGCCTCCTTGAGCCCGGCGTGCGCCACCACGAGCCGGCCGCCGTCGAGACGGTAGTGGCTGATCAGACCGTCCATGAACGCCCTCGCGGCGGCGCGGAACTCCTCCGGCTCCGCGGCGAGCTGCTCCAGCGACCGCTCCAGGCCGTGGGCGACGCGGACCTTGCGGCCGTCGAGCGCGCGGACGAGCTTCTGCTCGTGGTTGCCGCACACGACGAGCGCGGTCCCGGCCGCCGCCATGCCCATGACCAGCCGCAGCACGCCGGGCGTGTCGGGGCCGCGGTCGACGAGGTCGCCCACGAACACGGCAGTGCGGCCCTCGGGGTGGGTCGCCCCGGTGGGCGTCACACTCCAGCCCAGCTCGCGCAGCAGCGTCTCCAGCTCCGACCGGCATCCGTGGACGTCGCCGATGAGGTCGAACGGCCCGGTCAGCTCGGTCCTGTCGGTCCACGCCCTCTCGTACGTGACGACGGCGTCGTCGATCTCCTCGCCCCGCAGGACGTGGACCCGCCGGAAGCCGTCCCTGGCGATCTTGGCGAGCGACCGCCGCAGGTCCTTGCGCTGCCGGACGACGACGTGCGGCCCGAAGGCGCGGTCGGGCCGGGCGGCGTTGCGCGCGACCGCGACCTCCTCGGGCACGTCGAGCACGATCGCGTCGGCGAGCACGTCGTGGGCGCGGGCCAGCTCGATCAGCTTCTTGCGGGCCTCCCACTGCACGTTGGTGGCGTCCACGACCGTGAGCAGCCCCCGCCTGAGCCGGGTGCCGACGATGTGGTGCAGCAGGTCGAACGCCTCGGGCGTCGCCGTCTGGTCGTTCTCGTCGTCGGCCACCAGCCCGCGGCAGAAGTCCGAGGAGATCACCTGGGTCGGGCGGAAGTGCCGGGCCGCGAACGTCGACTTGCCGCTGCCCGAGATGCCCACGAGGACCACCAGCGACAGCGCCGGCACGCTCACCTCCGTCATCGCGCGCCTCCCTCCGCGAGCGTGAAGACGGCCATCTGGGTGGGCGGCCCGACCTCGGGGTCGTCGCCGCCGACGGGACGCAGGACCACCTCGTAGCCGTACCGTCCGGCGACCCCGGACGCCCACGCGCCGAACTCGTCCCGCGTCCACTCGAACCGGTGGTCGGGGTGCCGCACGGCGTCAGGGCCCAGGAACTCGTAGCGCACGTTGTACTCCACGTTGGGGGTCGTCACGATCACGTGGCCGGGCCGCGCGGCGCCGAAGACCACCCGTTCGAGGGCGGTCAGCCGGGGCGGGTCGACGTGCTCGACGACCTCCATCAGCACGGCCGCGTCGTACCCGGAGAGCCGGGCGTCGGTGTAGGTGAGCGAGCCCTGGAACAGCTCCAGCCGGGACCTGCCGGCCTCCGGCATGCGTTCGGGACGCAGCCGGCGGGCCGCGAGCGCGAGCGCGCGGGCCGACACGTCCATGCCCGCGACCCTGACGACGGACGGCCGGGCGAGCAGGGCCGCGACCAGCTGTCCCGAGCCGCAGCCGAGGTCGATGACCGTACGCGCCCCGATCTCCTCCAGGACGCCGACCACCGCGTCCCGGCGCAGCGTGTTCAGCGGCGTGCGCCCCTCGCCCTCGCTTCCGCCCTCGCTTCCGCCCTCAGCCGAGTCCGCCTCGCCCGGCGGCGCGTCGGCCGTCGCGTCGCCGGTGAACGGCTCGCCGCCCTCGTCCCGGCCGAGGGGGCCGGCGACCTCCTCCTCGACCGGCGGCTCCAGGGCCTCCTCGACGTCGTCGCCGACCTCGGCCAGACGGGCGAAGGCCGTACGGGTGAGGCCCCGGCGCCGGCCGAGGAAGCGCCGCGTGATCAGCCCCTTCTCCGGGTGGGCGGCCAGCCACCCCTCCCCCGCCCTGATCAGCTTGTCGACCTCGTCCCCGGCCACCCAGTAGTGCTTGGCGTCGTCGAGCACCGGCAGCAGCACGTACAGGTGGTTGAGCGCGTCGGCCAGGCGCACCTCGCCCCGCAGGGTGAGCCGCACGTACCGGGAGCCGCCCCATTCGGGGAAGACGGGGTCGAGGGGCATGGGAACGGCGTCCACCCGCCACCCGAGCGGCTCGAACAGCCGGTGGGCGAGGTCGGGGCCGCCGCGGCACGGCAGCGCCGGGAGGCCGATCTCGAGCGGGATCGGAGAGTCGGCGAGCTCCTGCCGGGACGCGCACCGCCCCGCCCTGGCCGTGCGGAACACATCGGCCAGCGCGACGGCCAGCAGGGAGGACGCGGCGTACGGCCGGTCGTTGACGTACTGGCCGAGCGAGAAGTCCGGAGAGGAGGAGCCGCGGGAGCGGGCGAGCCGTACCGGGTCGATCTCCAGCAGCAGGGCGGCCGTGCACCGCTCCTGCGACGCCTCGGGATAGAAGACCCTGGCCGTGCCGAACGAGCGGCCGAACTCCTGCACCCGGTCGGGATGCTTGTGCAGGAGGAAGCCGAGGTCGGTGGCCGGCCGCAGGGTCGTCGAGATCGTCAGGAGCACCCGGCACAGTGTGCCGGATGCCCCTTTTCGTCGGCCAGTGATTTCAGACGTGCGGCAGGATCTCGGCCGCGATCAGCTCCAGGTGGTCGAGGTCGCCGAGGTCGAGGACCTGGAGGTAGACCCGCTCGGCGCCGAGCTCGGCGAACCGGCCGATCTTGTCGAGGATCTCCTGCGGGGTGCCGGCGAGCCCGCCCGACCGCAGCCCGTCCGGGTCCTCGCCGATGGCGGCCGCGCGGCGGGCCACCTCGGCCTCGTCGGACCCGGCGCACACGGTCTGGGCGACCGACAGCACGATCGGCTCGCGCCCCGCCGCCGCGCACGCCTCCCGCACGCGGGAGAACGCCGCGCCCGTGTCCTCCACGCTGCGGAACGGCACGTTGTACTCGTCGGCGAACCGGGCCACGAGCGCCGGCGTCCTGCGGGCTCCCGTGCCGCCCATGATGATCGGCGGGCGGGGCCGCTGGACCGGCTTCGGCAGCGCCGGGGAGTCGATCAGGCCGTAGTGCGCCCCCTCGTAGGAGAACGGCTTGGCGGACGCCCACAGCCCGGTGATGATCTCCAGCTGCTCCTCCAGCCGGGCGAACCGCTCCCCGACCGGCGGGAACGGGATGCCGTACGCGTGGTGCTCGTCGTCGAACCAGCCCGTGCCGAGGCCCAGCTCGACCCGGCCGCCGCTCATCTGGTCGACACCGGCGACCGTGATCGCGAGCGGCCCGGGCAGGCGGAACGTGGCGGGGGTGACGAGCGTCCCGAGACGGATCCGGGAGGTCTCCCTCGCGAGGCCGGCGAGCGTGATCCAGGCGTCGGTGGAGCCGGGCCCGGGCTCGCCGGGTCCGATGCGCTGGTAATGGTCGGACCGGAAGAACGCGTCGAAGCCGAGCCGCTCGGCCGCCTGCGCGACGGCCAGCAGGTCGTCGTACGTGGCGCCCTGCTGCGGCTCGGTGAAGATCCTCAACTTCATGCGCCCATTATCGCCTCCCCTGGTACGGGAGGTTGCTAAAGTGCAGACGGCCTGTGCGCACAGTGACGGCAAAGCGACT
This sequence comes from Microbispora sp. ATCC PTA-5024, assembly GCF_000511135.2. Taxonomy (NCBI): domain Bacteria; kingdom Bacillati; phylum Actinomycetota; class Actinomycetes; order Streptosporangiales; family Streptosporangiaceae; genus Microbispora; species Microbispora sp. ATCC PTA-5024. Next base: position 611,346 of record NZ_KI866525.1, read on the forward strand.
CGGGGTGATGAAGGTGGAGTCGGCACGTCATGCCCGCGGTGCGGGAAACCCGCCCCGGTCGCTCGTGGCCCTGGCGGCGGTCGCGCTCGCCGCGGGAACCGGGGCCGCCCTGTGGCTGCTGCCGGGCGCCTCGGGCGCCGACTGGACGGCGTCCGCCCACCTCCCGTCCGGCCGCCCCTCGTCCGCAGAGACGCTCCTCGCCGCCCGGCAGGCGTCGTCCGTGGGGACGTCCCCGACGCCCTCGCCGTCCGGGATCGCGCTCCGGCGCCCTCCGGCCGGCCCGGCGGTCGCCGCGAGCGCGGGACCGGCGTTCCGGCAGTTCCTCGACCTGGCCCGCACCCCGGGGGCGGCCCACCGCGTCCACCCGGGCGGTTCCTACCTCGTCGGCCACGTCACCGCCGGGCCCGACGGGTGCACGCCCCGCTGGAGCGGCCCGGTGACGGGCGCCGTCACACGGCTCGCGCGGATGCGGCTGGCGGGCGGCGACCTGCGGCCGGCGTTCGGGGGACCCGACGGACCCGAGCCGTCCGTCACCTGCGTGAGCGAGACCAGGCTGGCCGCCGCCTACCGCACCGCGATCGAGTCGCTCCGCGCGGGCGGGATCGACTTCGAGGTGCGCGGCTCGGAGGGACGGGCGGCCACGCTCCGCCGCGCCGCCACCGTCGTCCGCCTGCAGCAGGCGGCCAGGGACCGGGGACGGCCGCTCGCCCTCACGTTCACGGTCCCCGCCACCCCGGACGGCCTGGCCCCCGGCGACCTGGAGATGCTCCGCACGACCCGGGCGGCCGGCGCCGACATCGAGACCGTCGAACTGCTGGTCGCCCTCACACCCGGCGCCGGCTCTCCTGGCAACCTGCACCGCCTGGCCCTCGCCGTCCGGGCCGCGCGCCCGCAGATCGGGGAGGCCCTGGGCGTGGCCGGGCCGGACGTCTGGCGGCGCATGGCCCTGACCCCGGTGCTGTCCGCCGCCGGCGACCTCGGCCCCGAGGAGGCCGGGCGGCTGGCCGCCTTCCGCGCCAGGACCGGCCTCGGCTGGCTGTCGCTGCGCGGCGCGGACCCGGCCCCCGGCGTCGTCGAGGCCCTCACCCCGGTCTAGCGCCGCGTCAGAGGCCGTCGGCGTGCCGAACAGGCTCCGGGCCGGTCGCCGCTCGGGTCTGGTGAACCTTTCCGCCGTGAATGCCGACTGTCTCTGTGATGTGTGGCGTGAGACAGGGAGGTGTGGTGAGCGGCGACGGGCTGCTGGTGGTGCGCTGCCAGCTCGGGGAGCGAGAAGCGTTCCGGGAGCTGGTGCGTGTCTGGCATGCCCCGTTGTGGCGCTACGTGCGGGGCATGGTCGGCTCGCCGCACCTCGCGGACGATCTCTCCCAGGAGGTGTGGGTCGCCGTGGTGCGCGGGCTGCCACGGCTGCGGCAGCCGGAGCGGTTCGCCCCGTGGCTGTTCACCATCGCCCGGCGCACGGTCGCCGACCACCTGAGGCAGGCGTACCAGGCTTCGGAGACGTCCGTGGAGGAGGCGAGCGCCCTTGCCGACGACGACTCCCTCCGCGACGTGCTGACCACGATGCAGGTGGAGGCCGGTCTCGACGAACTGCCGCCTCTGGAGCGTGAAGTGCTGATCCTTTTCCACCTGCAGGACCTGCCTCTGGCCGCCTGTGCGGAGGTGCTCGGCGTACCGCCTGGCACGGTCAAGAGCAGGCTGCACCGTGCGCGCCGCATGTTGCGCAGCGCCCTTGCCGAGAAGGGATATGAGGCATGAGCGAGCAGACTCCCGCAGCTCAGCGGGATGTGCCCAAGGAACTCGAGCGCGCACTGGCCGCGGAAATCTCGCTCGGCTCCCGGATGCGGCACGTGGCGGTGGGACTGGCGGGAGGGTGTGCGGCGGCACTGATCGCGGTGCTGTGGGCCACTGAGCCGTATCCGCTTCCCGCGCGTACCCGGGCCGCCTTCGCCGGACTGATCGCCATCGGGTCGGCCTGGGCCGCCTTCGCCGGCTGGACGCTGAGCAGGCGCCGGCCGTTGTTCGCCCGGGACCGGGTGCTGGGAGCCTGGCTCGCGCTCGCGGTCACCGTGCTGACCGGCGTGGCCGGGACGGCACTGGCCGCGGCACGCGGCACCACGGCCGGGGCACTGGCCACCGGCCTGGCCGGTGTCGCGCTCGTCGCGGCAGCAGGTCTCGTCCTGGTCCGGGCACGGGCCCGGCGTCGCGAGCTGGTGCGGCTGCGGGACGAGCTGCGACAGGACACCACCTGACTCCCCGAAACGCACCGTCCGGATTCATCCAGATCACCAAGGAGACCGCCGTGAACGACAAGATCACCCCAGTCGGCCCGCTGGCCATCGCTCTCCGGCGCCGTGGCGCGGGAAAGCGCACCGTCTTCCTAGTTGCCGTGCCGGCGTGCGCATCACTGCTGATCGGGATCGGCCTGCTGCTGACCTGAGCCTTCGCGTCTTCATGAGCCCCGGCTGCCACAGAGCATCCACGCGGCT
>NZ_KI866525.1:615936-652506 GCF_000511135.2 Microbispora sp. ATCC PTA-5024
AGGCGGTGACCTCCTCGGCCGGCGACCTGACCAGCAGGGCAACGCACTCGACGTGGGCGGTCATCGGGTACTGGTCGTACGCCCGCAGATCGGCCAGCTCGTAGCCGTGCGGGGCGAACCAGGCGATGTCGCGGGCCAGGGTCGCCGGGTCGCAGGAGACGTACACGATCCTGGACGCCTCCAGCGCCGCGACCCGGTCGACGACGGGACGGCCGAGCCCGGCCCGCGGCGGGTCGGCCACCACGAGGTCGGCCCGCTCGATCTCCAGACGGTCGAGCGCCTCCTCGACCCGGCCCCGCTCCACGCTCGCCTGGGGCAGGTCGCGCAGGTTGAACCGGGCGTCCTGGACCGCCTGCGGCTCGGACTCGACGCCGAGGACGGCCCCCTCGGGCCCGACGGCCTCGGCGAGCCCGGCGGCGAACAGCCCGGCCCCGCAGTAAAGATCGAGCGCCCACTCCCCCGGCTCGGGCCGTCCCAGCTCGATCACCGCCCCGAGAAGGGTCGCCGGCGCGCCGGGATGGACCTGCCAGAACCCGCTGGCGGTGACCCGGTAGTCCCGGCCTGCCACCTGCTCGACGAGCGAGGCCCGGCCGCTCAGCGCGCGGGTGCCGCGCCTGCCCTCGTCGAGCAGGACGGAGGCGTCGACGTCGGGCAGGTCGGCCCGGCGCCGTGGCAGGGGCTCGACGATCACCGCGCGGTCGCCGCCCGAGGAGGCGACGACCTCGACGGCCGCGGCCCCCCGCCAGTCGCGGCGCTCCGCGCCCACCTCCTCGACCCCCGGATGCGCGATCGGGCAGTGGTCGACGTGCTCGATCTCATGGGAACGGTGGCGGCGCAGCCCCAGTGAGCCGTCCCTGTCGGCGGCGAACTGGACCCGGGTGCGCCAGCCGAGACCGCCGGGCGCCCCCGGGACCTCCTCCACGACCACCTTCCGGTCGATCCCGGCCAGGCGGCGCAACTGCTCGGCCACCACCTCGGCCTTGAGGCGGCGCTGGGCGTCCAGGGAGGCGTGCTGCCAGTCGCAGCCCCCGCAGCGGCCGGGGCCGCTGAACGGGCACGGCGGGCTCACCCGGTCGGGCGAGGGCTCCAGGATCTCCACGGCGTCCGCGCGCAGGAACCGCGCGGTCTCCTCGGTGATCTCCGCGATCACCCGCTCGCCGGGCAGGGCGTGGCGGACGAACACGACGCGCCCCTCGTGCCTGGCCACGCACCAGCCGCCGTTGGCGACAGCGCCCACCGTCATCTCCACCCGCACCGGGGCCTCCTTCTCGCCCTGCGGCGTCGTCCGGGTCGGCATGCGGTCCATCATGCCTTGATCTGCTCGTCCTTCGGTGCCGGCTGGCGGTACGGCCGCCGTACGGCGCCGGCCGCGGCCGGGTAGGCGCGCCGCTTGAGCCGGTCGGACGAGGCGAGCTGCCACGGCACGCTCGTCACCATCACCCCGGGCTTGAACAGCAGGCGCCCCTTGAGGCGCAGCGCGCTCTGGTTGTGGAGCAGGTGCTCCCACCAGCGGCCGACCACGTACTCGGGGATGTAGACGGTCACGACGTCGCGCGGCGAGCGGCGGCGCAGCGACTTGACGTAGTCGAGGATCGGGCCGGTGATCTCCCGGTACGGCGAGTCGAGGATCTTCAGCGGCACATCGATGCCACGGCGGTCCCACTCCTCCTGGAGCCGGGCGGCCTCCTCCGCGTCCACGCTGACCGTCACCGCCTCCAGCTTGGACGGCCGGGTGGCCCTGGCGTACGCGAGCGCGCGCAGAGTCGGCTTGTGGATCTTCGAGACGAGCACGATCGCGTGGTTGCGGGCGGGCAGCATCGACTCGTCGGCCTCGCCCTCCTCCGGCGCCGCGAGCTCCTCCGCCACCCGGTCGTAGTGGTGCCGGATGCCCTTCATCATCAGGAAGAGCAGCGGCATCGCGATGCAGACGATGTACGCGCCGTGGGTGAACTTGGTGGCCAGCACGACGACGAGCACGATGCCGGTCATGACCGCGCCGAAGCCGTTGATCACCCGCGAGCGGATCATGCGGAAGCGCACCCTGGAGTCGGTCTCCGTCTTGAGGTGCCGCGTCCAGTGGATGACCATGCCGATCTGGCTGAGCGTGAACGAGACGAACACGCCCACGATGTACAGGTTGAGCAGCTTGCTGACGTCGGCGTTGAAGGCCCAGATGAGCAGGCAGGCCCCGGCGGCGAGGATGACGATGCCGTTGCTGAACGCCAGGCGGTCGCCGCGGGTGTGCAGCTGGCGCGGCAGGTACCGGTCCTGGGCCAGGATCGAGCCCAGCACGGGGAAGCCGTTGAACGCCGTGTTGGCGGCCAGGAACAGGATGAGGGCGGTCACCGCGGCGATGACGACGAACAGGACCGACCCGTCGCCGAAGACGGCCGAGGCGACCTGGGCGATGATCGGCTGCTGGTAGTAGCCGGGCCCCGCCGGGTGCCCGTTGATGATGACGTCGCGGGCGACGCTGGCGGGGTCGGTGACCTTCACCCCGGCCTTGAGGCCGAGGAAGATGATCCCGCTGAACATCGTGACCGCGATCAGGCCCATCATCAGCAGGGTCGTCGCGGCGTTCCTGCTCTTGGGCTTGCGGAAGGCCGGGACGCCGTTGCTGATCGCCTCGACGCCGGTCAGGGCGGCGCACCCGGAGGAGAAGGCGCGCAGGACGAGGAACGCCAGGGCGAACCCGGCGAGGTCGCTCTGCTGCGCGATGATCTTGAAGTCGGCCGTCGGGGCCCGCAGGTCGTCGCCGAGCACGACGAGCCGGAACAGGCCCCACAGGATCATGCCGATGACCGCGGCCATGAACGCGTACGTGGGGACGGCGAACGCGACGCCGGACTCCCTGATGCCGCGCAGGTTCATGATCGTTAGCAGGATGACGATGGCGATCGCCACCACGGCCCGGTGCTCGGCCACGAACGGGATCGTCGCGCCCACGTAGTCGGCGCCGTTCGCGACCGACACGGCCACGGTGAGGACGTAGTCGACGAGGAGGGCGCTGGCCACCGTGAGGCCGGCGGTCGGGCCCAGGTTGGTCGTGGCCACCTCGTAGTCGCCGCCGCCGCTCGGGTAGGCGTGGACGTTCTGCCGGTACGAGGCGACGACCACGAGCATGACGAGCACCACGGCCGCCGCGACCCACGGGCTGAAGCTGTAGAAACCCGCGCCGGCGATCGACAGGATGACCAGGATCTCCTGCGGCGCGTACGCCACGGAGGACAGGGCGTCGCTGGCGAAGACCGGGAGTGCCACGCGTTTGGGCAGCAGCTGGTGGTGGAGCTGGGTGCTTCTGAGAGCCCGCCCCACGAGAAGCCGCTTGACAAGATCTGTCACCTTTGACACGTCTGTTGAGCCTAGTCCTTCAGCGCCCCGCCCGGGTCACGTGGTGGCACGCAAGCGCGACATACTGTCTGCGATAGGAGTCCGCCACAACGGCACGGCGGGGGAGCATGCATATCGTGATCATGGGATGCGGGCGGGTCGGGTCGACTCTCGCGCACATCCTGGAGGACAACGGGCACTCGGTCGCCATCATCGACCGCGATCCCCAGGCCTTCCGCCGGCTCCGGGCCGGCTTCCGCGGACGGCGGGTGACGGGCATCGGCTTCGACCGCGACGTGCTGGAGGAGGCGGGCATCAGCTCGGCCGCCGCCTTCGTCGCCGTCAGCAGCGGCGACAACTCCAACATCATCTCAGCGCGCGTGGCACGGGAGATGTTCGGCGTGGACAACGTCGTGGCCCGCATCTACGACCCCCGGCGCGCGGAGGTCTACCAGCGGCTGGGCATTCCCACCGTCGCCACGGTCCGCTGGACGGCCGACCAGATCCTGCGCCGGGTGCTTCCCGAGGGCGCCGAGCCGCTGTGGCGCGACCCCACCGGCACGGTGATCCTCGCGGAGGTCGCCTTCCACCAGAGCTGGATCGGCACCCGGGCGCGGGCGATCGAAGAGGCCACGGGCGCACGGCTGGCCTTCGTCAACCGGATGGGCGAGGCGCTGGTCCCCAAGGACGACACCGTCATCCAGGAGGGCGACCTCATCCACCTGGTCGCCGCCGAGAACGACATGGACCGGATCAACAAGGTGCTGTCCGGCCCGCCATCCGACGAGGAGCACTGATGCGCGTCACCATCGCCGGCGCCGGAGCCGTCGGCCGCTCCATCGCGGCCGAGCTCCTGGAGAACGGCCATGAGGTCCTGCTCATCGACATCGACCCGCGCGCCATCAAGATCGAGAGCGTCCCGCGCGCCGAGTGGCTGCTGGCCGACGCGTGCGAGATCTCCTCGCTGGACGAGGCCGGGCTGAACAGCTGCCAGGTCGTCATCGCCGCCTCCGGCGACGACAAGGTCAACCTCGTCGTCTCACTGCTCGCCAAGACGGAGTACGGCGTGCCGCGGGTCGTCGCCCGGATCAACCACCCCAAGAACGAGTGGCTGTTCAACGAGTCGTGGGGCGTCGACGTCGCCGTGTCCACGCCGCGCCTGCTGTCGGCCCTGGTCGAGGAGGCCGTCAGCGTGGGCGACCTGGTGCGCCTGATGACCTTCCGCCAGGGCCAGGCCAACCTGGTGGAGCTGACGCTCGCCGAGGACGCCCCCGTCGTCGGTCAGCGGGCCGGGTCGGTGCCGTGGCCGGTCGACGCCGCGCTCGTCGCGATCCTGCGCGAGGGCCGGGTGCTGGTCCCCTCGGCCGACGACCCGCTGGAGGCCGGCGACGAGCTGCTGTTCGTGGCGAGCCAGGAGGTCGAGCAGCAGCTGTCGGCGCTGCTGTCGGCCCACTGACACCCCGCACGCGAAGACGGCCCCGGACCTGGCGAGGTCCGGGGCCGTCTCACGTCGGTGCGGCCGTTCAGGCCGGCTGCTCCGGCCCGTACGGCGGGTCAGCCGGCTGGATGGGGGTGCGCCCGCGGGCGAGCACCCACACCATGGCGGCCAGACCGGCCACCTGGAGCGGCCAGCCGAGCGCGATCTTGGCGATGCCCAGCGCGGCGACCTGGTTCGCGTAATACAGCGGGAGCTGGACGACGACGCGGAGCAGGCACGGCAGCATCAGCAGCCACGTCAGCCGCGAGCACAGGCGGACCAGGGCGGGATCGGAGTGCCAGGCCGTCGGGTCACCGGTGACCGATCCGATGAGGAAGCCCACGATCGGCCACCGGACCGCGATCGACAGCAGCATCCCGGCGGCGTACGCCCCGTTGTAGAGGATCCCCGGCAGGAAGACGTCCTTGGCGTCGCCGGTCCGGGCGGCGAAGAACGCGCCGATCCCGATGCCGACCAGGCTGTTGAGCACGAACTGCGGCGTGGTCCGCTGCGCGATCCGGAGCAGGAGCAGGATCACCGCCGAGCCGATGCCGATCACCAGTGAGGGCTTCAGCTCACTGGTCGCCACGAACGCCACCGTGAACGCGATGGTGGGGACCGCCGCCTCGACGATCCCCCTCCTGCCACCCAGCGCCTTGCTCATCTGGGCACGGACGGCCGCCTCCACGGTGGCGTGCGCCGCCGGCGCGGCCGCCATGTCCGCTGTGCTCATACGGTCTCCTGAGAGATCACGGGCCACCAGCCGGGCGCAGCTCGTAGCGGGGATTGAACATCACCTTACGGCCGTCCTGGACGCTCACCAGGCCCTCGGCCTTGACCACCCGGCCGGGCTCGATGCCGACGATCTTGCGGCGGCCGAGCCAGACGAGGTCGATAACGTCGGATCCGTCGTACAGCTCGGCCTCCAGGGCCGGCGCGCCTCCGCGCGGCCGGAGGGTGACGGTGCGCAGCGTGCCCGCCACGCAGAACCTCTGCCGGCCGCCGCACCGGGCGATCGGCGTCGCGCCTTGGCGCCCCAGGTCCTCCTGAAGCTCAGCGGCCTCCAGCTCGGCCTGACTCGTCGTCAGCCGGTGGAAGAAGCCCCGCAGTCCGCCGCGTTTGGCAGGCTCCGGCGTGCCCATCGGTCGCTCACCCAGCTTCCTCGTCCGCGGTTCCCGCGGACCGTGGTCGTGCCGTCTCAAGGTTAGGGGACGGTTCCCCCGCAGCATACGTGAGGCGTCCCCCGGCCAGAAGGACGGGAAAGGGCACGGCTTGCCCCCGGCATCGTCAACGTGCGGGGGACCGGGAGGTGCCCCCGCGGGCTCAGCGGGTCTCCGTGATCTCCGGACCCCGCTCGAACGGCCGGAACTCCTCCTGCTCGGCCGCGTGCTGCTCGACGGCCTGCCGGGCCTCGGCCGGCAGCCGCAGCTGGATCGGCTCCTTGGGCGGCATCGGGTCGTCGCCCCGGACGACCACGACTCCGCGCACCACGTCCTCGAGGACGGCTGCGGCCGCCTCGTCGAGCGCGGCCCGTCCGCTGATCACGGCCCGCAGGAACCACCGCGGACCGTCCACCCCGAGGTACCGGACGGGCTGGAGCCCCTGCCCCTGCCCCTGTGCCGGGACCTGCGCGGCCAGCTCGGGACCGAAGGGGCCCACCTGCTCCCGCGCCGTGCCGCCCGCGGCCGCGACCTCGCGCGCCAGCTCGGCCCGCACCTCTTCCCAGATGCCGCTCCGCTTGGGGGCGGCGAACGCGTGCAGCTGGAGGGCGCTCTCCTCCACGAGGACGACGGCGCCGTCGATGTGCTCGCCCGCCATGCTGAGCTGCACCTCGAATCCCGGTCCGATGGGCAGCAGCAGGCCGCCCAGGTCGACCCGCTCGGCCTCCGGGTATCCCTCCTGCGCGTCCCACGGGCCGTTCTCACGGGCCGGGTCCGGGGCGGGCCTCTCCTCCCGCGCGACGACCGGTGTCGTCTCCTCCTCCGCGCGTCGCCGGCGTCCGAACACTTCCTTCACTCTCCTCATGTCTGCGGCTCACCACCATCGAGGGGCCGCCGGCGGCCTCGCCCCGGCGCTCCCCCGCCCGGTCAGGCCCCTGTCGAGCCGAAGCCGTTCGCGCCCCGGACGGAGCCGGGCAGGCGGTCCACCTCGTAGAAGGCGGCCCTCTCCACCCGCTGGATCACCAGCTGGGCGATGCGGTCGCCTCGCCTGAGCCGTGCCGCGTTCTTCGTGTCGGTGTTGAGCAGCGTCACCTGGATCTCGCCCCGGTAGCCCGCGTCCACCGTGCCGGGGGCGTTCACCAGCGTCACGCCGAACGTGGCGGCCAGCCCGGAGCGCGGGTGGACGAACGCGGCGTAGCCGTCCGGCAGCGCGATGGCCACGCCGGTGCCCACCACGACCCGCTCGCCGGGGAGGAGCTCCACGTCCTCCACGGCGTACAGGTCGGCCCCGGCGTCGCCGGGATGGGCGTACGACGGCAGCGGAAGCCCCGGGTCGAGCCGGTGGATCAGCACCTCGACGCCCGCTTCCACGTTACGCTCGCTCACGAGGCAAGACCCTACCTGTTGCGGTGGGGCGAGACCGCCTCTCCGGCCGTCGCCGGCGGGTGTGCCGCGTCGGGCTCGGGCTCGGGCTGTCCCGGTTCGTCTGGAGATGCCGCAACCGCCGGGGGCACCTCCTGCCCGGTGAGCTCGTCGGACGGCTCGGGGGGCGCCGGCGCGTCGGGATGCTCGGCCGCCGGGAGTGCCTGCTGGTCGCGCCGCAGCTCGGGCAGGGCGCGGTAGATGACCGCCGTCAGCGGCACGGCCACCACGGCGCCCGCGATGCCGCCGAGGACGCCGCCGACCGCGAGGACGAGGATGATCGCCAGCGGGTGGAACGCCAGGGCCCGGCCGACGATGAGCGGCTGGAGCACGTGGTTCTCCAGCTGCTGCTCGACCACCAGGATGCCCACGAAGATCAGCGCGTAGAACCAGCCCTGCGAACCGAAGGTCACGAGCGTCGCGAGGCCGCCCGCGAAGAGGATGCCGACGATCGGGATGAAGCTGGCCAGGAAGACCAGCACCGCCAGCGGCGCCCACAGCGGCACCCGCATCCCGGCCAGGACCACGCCGATCACGATCCCGTGGATGGCCGCGACGGCCACCGTGCCGTGCACGTAGTGGGAGATCGTCGCCCACGCGGCACGGCCCGCCCGGTCGACCCGGGGCGCGGCGCGGCCGAAGGCCCGCAGGAACCACGTCCAGATCCGGTCGCCGTCCTTCAGCAGGAAGAAGGTGATGAACAGGATCAGCACGATCGAGGTGAGCACCTCGACGACCGCTGTGGCACCGGTCAGCAGCGTGCTGGTGATCTGGCTGCGCTGCTGGTTGACCTGGCTGCTCAGCTCGTCGACGAAGTCGGCGATCTGCGCCTCCTTCAGGTGGAACGGTCCGTGCAGCAGCCAGTCCTGGGCGTTGCGCGCGGTCTGCTGGACCTGCGCCACCAGACGCGGGAACTCCTCGTTGGCCCGCAGGCCGATCATGAAGCCGATGCCTACCATCACCGCGAGGCCCAGCAGCATGGTGATCCAGGTGGCGTATATGGGCCGCAGGCCGGCTGTGCGCAGCCGCCTCGTCAGCGGGTACAGCAGGGCGGTCAGCAGCAGCGCGACCGCCACCGGCAGGACGACGAAGCTGAGCCGGCCGATGATCAACGAGACGACGTAGACCATCGCGCCGAGCAGCAGCAGGCGCCAGCTCCACGCGGCCATCGTGACGAGAGCCGGAGGGACACCCTCGCTCTCGCGTCGGTTAGACGAGATCACCTGTCCAGCCTGGCATGTCCGCGCTCCAAACGCGCAGCCGTTTTACCCGGCGGCCCCCGGGGACGGGGGACCGCGACCCGCATCCGGGAAAGTCCTTGCCAGGACTTTGCCCGGACGGGGTGTCGTACCCGTGCTCCGCGCCTACGCGGTCAGGCCCCCAGCGTGGCGGTCACGGTGAGCGGGGCGTCCGCGTCCGCCGCGGCCTCGGCGGGCGCCTCCAGCACGAACTCCTCCACGTTGCCCGCGGCGCACAGGTCGTCCTGCGCCTGGCGCACCAGGCCGGCCTGGGCGCCGGTCACGACGAGCCGGGAGACCTCGGCGCGCATCGAGAGCCTGGCCTCGGACTTGGCCCGGCGGACCTGCCGCAGCACCTCCGCGACCGCGTCCAGCACGGCCGGGTCGCCGTCCGCGCCCGCCGCCAGGTCGTCCGGGGAGGGCCAGGCGGCGCGGTGCACCGACCCGTCGCGCCACCACGACCAGACCTCCTCGGTCACGAACGGCAGGAACGGCGCGAACAGCCGCAGCAGCACGTCGAGCGCCTGCCGCAGCGCCGCCACGGCGGACGGGTCGCCGTTGTACGCCCTGGCCTTCACCAGCTCGACGTAGTCGTCGCAGAAGGCCCAGAAGAACCGCTCGGTGCGCTCCAGGGCCCGCGTGTAGTCGTAGCCCTCGAACGCCTCGGTGGCCTCGCCCACCACGGCGCGCAGGGCCGCCAGCATCGACCGGTCGACCGGCTCGGTGACCTCCGGCGTCCCGCTGGGCTCGAAGCCCAGCACGAACTTCGACGCGTTGAGGATCTTGATGGCCAGACGCCGGCCGATCTTGATCTGGCCGGTGTCGAAGGCCGTGTCGGTGCCCGGCCGCCCGCTGGCCGCCCAGTAGCGGACGGCGTCGGAGCCGTACTCCTCCAGCAGGCTCATGGGCGTGACGACGTTGCCCTTGGACTTCGACATCTTCTTGCGGTCGGGGTCGAGGATCCACCCGGAGATCGCGGCGTGCCGCCACGGCAGCCCGCCGTGCTCCAGATGGGCCCGGACGACCGTGGAGAACAGCCAGGTACGGATGATCTCGTGCGCCTGGGGCCGCAGGTCCATCGGGAAGACCCGGCGGAACAGGTCGTCGTCCCGCTCCCAGCCGCCCGCGATCTGCGGGCTCAGCGAGGACGTCGCCCAGGTGTCCATGACGTCCGGGTCGGCCACGAAGCCGAGCGGCTTGCCCCGCATGTCCTCGGTGAAGCCGGGAGGCGTGTCGGACGAGGGGTCGACCGGCAGCGCCGACTCCGGCGGGGTGATCGGCGCCTCGTAGACGGGCTCGCCCTCCGCGTCGAGCGGGTACCACACCGGGATCGGCACGCCGAAGAAGCGCTGCCGGGAGATGAGCCAGTCGCCCGCCAGGCCCTCGACCCAGTTCTCGTAGCGGACCCGCATGTGCGGCGGGTGCCACACCAGCTCGCGGCCCCGATCGAGCAGCGCGGCCCGCAGGCCCGCGTCCCGGCCGCCGTTGCGGATGTACCACTGGCGGGTGGTGACGATCTCGAGCGGGCGGTCGCCCTTCTCGTAGAACTTCACCGGGCGCCGGATCGGGCGGGGCTCGCCGTCCAGGTGGCCGGACTCCCGCAGCATCTCCACCACGCGCTCGCGCGCGCCGTGCACGGTCCTGCCCGCCAGCTCCGCGTACGGCCCGGCGGGGACGCCCTGGGGCGGCTCGGGGAGCAGGCGGCCGTCCCAGCCGATGATCGGGCGGGTCGGCAGGTCGAGCTCGCGCCACCAGGTGACGTCCGTGACGTCGCCGAAGGTGCAGATCATCGCGATGCCGGAGCCCTTGTCCGGCTCCGCGAGGTGGTGGGCCACGACGGGCACCTCGACCCCGAAGACCGGGGTGCGGACCGTCGTGCCGAACAGCGGCCGGTAGCGCTCGTCGTCCGGGTGGGCGACCAGCGCCACGCAGGCCGGGATCAGCTCGGGGCGGGTCGTCTCGATCCACACGCGGTCGCCGAAGCCCAGATCGCGCTGCCCGGGGGACAGGTCGAAGCCGATCCGGTGGAAGGCGCCGGGCCACTCCCGGTCCTCCAGCTCCGCCTGGGCCACCGCGGTGCGGAACGTGACATCCCACAGCGTCGGGGCCTCAGAGACGTACGCCTCGCCGCGGGCGAGGTTGCGCAGGAACCCGCGCTGGGACGCGGCCCGCGCGCCGTCGTCGATGGTCGCGTACGTCATCGACCAGTCGACCGACAGGCCGAGGCGGCGCCACAGTTGCTCGAACGCCTTCTCGTCCTCGGCGGTGAGCCGCTCGCACAGCTCGATGAAGTTCCTCCGCGAGATCGGCACCTGCCGCTTGGGGTCGGGCCGGTCCGGCGGGACGAACGCCGGGTCGTACGGCATCGAGGGGTCGCAGCGCACGCCGAAGTGGTTCTGCACGCGGCGCTCGGTGGGCAGGCCGTTATCGTCCCAGCCCATCGGGTAGAAGACCTCGCGCCCCCGCATCCGCTGGAACCGGGCGATCGTGTCGGTGTGCGTGTAGGAGAAGACGTGACCCACGTGCAGGGACCCCGACACGGTGGGCGGCGGCGTGTCGATCGAGTAGATCTCGTCCCTGCTCCGCGTCCGGTCGAACCGGTAGACGCCCCCGGCCTCCCAGCGCTCTACCCATACCGCTTCCAGGCCGTCGAGTGCGGGTTTCTCGGGCATGGCTGCGGGGAGTCGCTGTTCGGTCATGCCTCCACATGGTATGGCGTGCGCCGACTCCCGGCGTGGAGACACTAAGGTCGTTATCGAGGAGGAATCATGGCGGACATGGCGCGGGAGGCCCGGCGGGAGCTGGGCGCCTCGGAGAAGCCGGACATGCAGTGGCGGCTCGTCGGCGGGCTGCTCGGCCTGGTCGTGGGGTTCGCCTCGCGCAAGGTCCTGGCGTTCGCGTGGGAGAAGGCGACGGGCCGCAAGCCGCCGGCGAGCGCCGACTCCCCCGACATCGGCCTCGGCGAGGCGATCGCCTACGCCGTGGTGATGGGGCTGGGCATGGAGGTCACCCGGATCGTCGCGACCCGGGCGGCGGCCAAGAAGTGGCGCTCCTGGAAGGACGCCGCCAGGGACCTCACGCCGTAAGCTGCTCCTCCGCGACGCCCTCCCCCGACTCCAGGGCCGTGAGGAAGTCGCTGGCCCACTTGTCGACGTTGTGCGTGGCCACCCGTCGCCGCAGCGACCGCATGCGGCGCGCCAGCTCGTGCGGGGTGGCCCGCATCGCGGCCAGCATGGCCCGCTTCAGGCCGTCGATGTCGTACGGGTTCACCAGGAAGGCCTGGCGCAGCTCGTCGGCCGCCCCGGCGAACTCGCTGAGCACGAGCGCACCCCTGAGATCGTGACGGCAGGCGACGTACTCCTTGGCCACCAGGTTCATGCCGTCGCGGAGCGGGGTCACGACCATGACGTCGGCCGCGCAGTACAGCGCCGCCAGTTCCTCCTTGCTGTACGACTGGTGGAGGTAGGAGATCGGCTGGCGGCCGATCACGCCGTGCTCGCCGTTGATCCGGCCCACCCGCAGCTCGATGTCGTTGCGCAGCCGGCGGTACTCGTCGACGCGCTCGCGGGTCGGCGTGGCGACCTGGACGAACACCGCCTCCCCCGGCTTGATCGCGCCGTCGTCGAGCAGCTCGCCGAACGCCTTGAGACGCTGGCCGATGCCCTTGGTGTAGTCGAGCCGGTCCACGCCGAGCAGCACGTGCTCGGGGTCGCCCAGCTCGGCGCGGATCTCCTTGGCCCGGCGCAGGACGCGCGGCTCGCGTACGAGCTGGTCCAGCTCGCCGAAGTCCACGGAGATGGGGAACGCCTCGGCGCGGACGGTCCGGCCCTCCATCAGGATCTCGTTGCGGTGGTTCTGCAGGCCGAGCAGCCGGCGGGACAGCCGGACGAAGTTGGACGCGCCGCCGGGCCGCTGGAAGCCGACCAGGTCGGCGCCGAGCAGGCCCTCCAGGATCTCGTTGCGCCAGGGGAGCTGGTTGAACAGCTCGGCCGGCGGGAACGGGATGTGCAGGAAGAAGCCGATCTTGAGGTCGGGGCGCAGCTTGCGGAGCATGGCCGGCACGAGCTGCAGCTGGTAGTCCTGCACCCAGACGACGGCGCCGGGCGCGGCCGCGTCTGCGGCGGCCCGCGCGAAGCGGTCGTTGACCGCCCGGTAGGCGTCCCACAGGACGCGGGAGTAGGTCGGCTTGGCCACGACGTCGTGGTAGAGGGGCCACAGGGTGGCGTTGGAGAACCCCTCGTAGTACAGCTCGACCTCGAGCCCGGAGAGCGGGACGGGGATGAGGTGCATGCCCTCGTGGTCGAACGGCTTGAGCTCCTCGCCCGCCGCGCCCGTCCAGCCGAGCCAGGCGCCGTCGCGCCGCTGCATCACGGGGGCGATGGCCGTCACGAGCCCGCCGGGGCTGCGACGCCACTCCTTGTCCCCCACCCGGTCCACCGGGAGGCGGTTCGCGACGATCAGAAACGAGCTGGTGCCACGCATTAACCCTCCAGGGTCGCCTGTGACCACCAAACGGAAAGCCACCAAGGCCACCCATACCCGTAAGGACGTGCACAATTCACGCTCTGACGTGTGAGGATGATCTCATCGGCGTCACCCGAGGTCTCCAAGCGTCCGACCTGCGGGTGACAGTTTCCTACCCCCTGATGGGGTCGGCCCGGAGGCCCCGATTCGGCCCGGCGAGATCACGACGAGCCGCCTCCCCGGAGGCGCGGCAAAGCGAAAGAGTTCAGGCGGGGGGCAGGGCGCGCTGGTGGCGGAGGTCGGCCCGTACGGCCTGGGCGAGCTTGCGGGTGGCGGCCCGGTTGAGGGCACCTCCGGCGACGGCGCCGGTGAGGAAGGGGCCGAGGGTGGTGAGGTGACGGCCGAGGGTGCGCATCAGGCGGTTGCGCAGGGCGGTCTTGGCGGCGGTGCCGAGGGCGAGGGTGGCCGAGCCGGGCGCGAGGGGGTTGACGCCGCGTTGCTTGGACCAGGCGAGGGCGAAGGCGGTCGCCCGCTGGGAGCCGTTCCCGGGGACCTTCACGCCGTACACCTCGTGGAGCTCCGCGAGGAGCTTGACCTCGATCGCGGCGACGACGAGGGTCTCGGCGACGATCTGGGCGGGGGCCGACAGCAGGAGCGGCGGCGCCGCGAACTCGGCCGCGGCGAGCGCTCCGCCGACCGCGCCGACCGCCATGGTCGCCTTGCCGGCGGTGCGGACGAGGTCGTCGGCGAGTTGCTCGCCGGTCAGCCCGTAGTGGTGCTCCTGCAGGGTGGCGTAGTCTCTGACCGGTAACCGCGGGGCGATGTTCATGAACACGTCGGCGAGCCATCGTCCCCGTCCCGCCCCCGACGCGCGCGCCTTCCTCGCCGATTCCGCGAGCGCTCCGCTGAGGCGGCCGAGCAGCCGACGCCGCTCGGCCCCGTCCGTCTCCCCAGGGGCCACGAGCTTGCCGACCAGGTCGGCCACCTCGTCGTTCGATCGATCCGCGTCTGAAGTCAACGGATCCTCCTAAGGGTCTCCTAGGCCGCGCACTCCCGGCACACCTGCTGGCCGTTCTTCTCTGAGGCCAGCTGGCTGCGGTGGTGCACCAGGAAGCACCGCGAGCAGGTGAACTCGTCTGCCTGCCGAGGAATCACCCGCAGCGAGAGCTCCTCGTTCGACAGGTCCGCCCCCGGCAGCTCGAGCGACTCGGCGAGGTCGGTCTCGTCGATGTCGATGCTGCCCGACGACTTGTCGCTCCGCCGTGCCTGAAGCTCCTGGAGGCTGTCCTCGCTCAGGTCGTCGTCGGTCTTACGCGGGCTGTCGTAGTCGGTAGCCATCTGCGTACTCCATCCCCCTCATCTATCTGCCTGCGCCTGTGTCGCGCGTCTTCAACGCTCGGGAGGCCGTCGTTGTGCCCGCGGGGGCCAGGAAATTGTGCAATCGGTACCCGCTTGGACGAACGATGAACCTTCCGGCACGGGAGGGGTATGCCGCCTAAGGCTCTGGTTAGCCAAATATGGCGCAAACCACAGTATCGACGGTATGACCCCCACCGCGTTCGACGGCACATCCAACCACATGTACGGCGCGCACGCTCCATCAGCGCGCCGACTGCGGCGACCCAGGAGTCACCCCGGTTCCCGATAGACGTACCGTCACCACGAGCCCCCCGCCGTCTCGGGGAACGGCGGCCACGCGGCCCCCGTGCGCACGGACGATCGCGCGCACGATGGACAGCCCGAGACCCGCGCCCTTGGCGGATTGCACCCGGTCGGCGTTCAGTCGCCGGAACGGCTCGAACAGGCTCTCCACCTCGTACGCGGGAACATGCGGTCCCGTGTTCGCGACCTGAACAACGGCACCCCCGTCGACAATTCCCGAACGGATCCAGACTTTTCCTGATGCGCCGATGTTGTGCTTAATACCGTTCTCGACGAGGTTCGAGACGCACCGTTCGATGAGAACGGGATCTCCTGTCGTCGCCGCCGGATGAAGGTCGTATTCGACCGTGACCCCTTCCTCCTCGGCGAAAGGCGTCAGCTGCTCGACCGCCGTCCGCGCCACCTCCTGGACGTCCACCGGCTTGCGGACCGACAGCTCGCGCTCGCTGCGGGCGAGCAGCAGCAGTCCCTCGATCAGCCTCTCGTTGCGGGCGGTGGTGCCGAGCAGGGTGCGGCCGAGCACCTTGAGGTCCTCGGACGCCTCCGGGTCGGACAATGCCACCTCCAGCACGGTCCGGTTGATCGCGAGCGGGGTCCGCAGCTCGTGGGAGGCGTTGTCGACGAACCGCCGCTGGGCGTCGAAGGCGGTGTTGAGCCGGGTCAGCATGGCGTCGAAGGTGTCGGCCAGCTCCTTCAGCTCGTCGTCCGGGCCCTGGAGGTCGATCCGCTCGTGGGCGAGCGAGGTCTCCGACAGCTTGCGGGCCGTGGCCGTCATCTTCTTGATCGGGCGCAGCGCCCGGTCGGCCACCACGTACCCCAGGATCAGCGCGAGGATCCCCACGCCCAGCAACGCCATGAGCGACCGCGTCAGCAGGTGCGCCCGGGCCGACTGGATGGCCTCGTTCTGCACGTGGGTCCACCAGTTCTGGTACCACTCGACGGCGCCCGCGGGCGCGTCCTGCGGAAGGTCGAGCCCCGGCCACGCGGAGGTGATGGCCATGCCCACGAGCGTGTACATGACGAACAGGAGCAGCGCCCCCGCGACGAAGAACAGCGCGCCGTAGGTCAGGGTCAGCCGCCAGCGGATGCCGATCCGCCCGTTCAGCGCCTTGATCTCGTCGAGGAGGTGGCGCTGGATCGGGTGGGCGGTCAGCGGCGGCGGGCCGTCCCAGGCGGGCGGGCCGCTGGGCGGCGGCGGCACCTGGCTGCGGTACGGGCCGGTGCCCATGGGCGAGCTCATCCGGCGGCCGGGGCGGGCCTCCGTCTCCTCTCCGTGCCACCGCGCGGCGGTGCCGGGCGGCGGGATGATCTGCGGAAGCGCGCCCTCCGGACGTCCCCCGCCCTCGTGCTGCTCGCTCACGGCGCCGTCTCCCCCCTGACACGGCCGGCCACGTTCACAGGCGGTACCCGACGCCCGGCACGGTCTCGATGACCTGGGGCTCGCCGAGCTTCTTGCGCAGAGTCATCATCGTCACCCGGACCACGTTGGTGAACGGGTCGATGTTCTCGTCCCAGGCCTTGTCGAGCAGGTCCTCCTGGCTGACCACGGCCCCCTCGGCGCGCATGAGCTCCTCCAGCACCGCGAACTCCTTCTTCGTGAGGGGGACCTCCTTGCCGTCCCGCGTCACGAGACGCTTGCCGGGGTCGAGCGTGATGCCCGACCGTTCCAGGACGGGCGGCAGGGCCGGCGCGGAGCGGCGGCCGAGCGCCCGGACCCGGGCGACCAGCTCCATGAACACGAACGGCTTGGCGAGGTAGTCGTCGGCCCCCAGCTCCAGTCCCTCGACCTTGTCGTCCACGTCGCCGGCGGCGGTCAGCATGATGATCCGCGAGGCGGTCCGCTGGGCCACCAGCCGGCGGGCGACCTCGTCCCCGTGGATCTTCGGCAGGTCGCGGTCGAGGACGATGACGTCGTAGTCGATGTACCCGGTCTTCTCCAGCGCGGCGGCGCCGTCGTAGGCGACGTCCACGGCCATCGCCTCCCGGCGGAGGCCGGTGGCGATCGCGTCCGCGAGCACCCGCTCGTCCTCCACCACTAGCACACGCATCGAAGTCCTCCTCATCAGGCACAACGCCTTCATTGTGGCCATATTCGACGTAAGACGCCGGTAAGCGGTTCCGGCGCTCTACGTGAGGTAGAGCACAGGAATTGGGTGGTTTGAGGCAAGCCCGAAGGTGGGTAGGCCCGGGGCTACACCTCATTGTCGTGTGCCGGGGAAGGGCGCGCTCTCTCCAGGATCCGCGTTCGGGGACCACGCACGGCACATTCGCCCCCTGAGAAAGAAGGTGAGATGGGCGAGTTCACGACCACGATCGAAACCAGGCTCGACCAGGCCTACAAGGGTCTTGAAGAGGCCACGACGAGCGGGGACGACTTCCTCGCCGACACCCTCACCGCCGAGATCGAGGATCTGCACCGCCTCGCGGAGGATCATGGCATCCCGATCCAGCGCTGACCATTCGTGACTGAGGGGGCCCGCCGCGACGGCGGGCCCCCTCAGCCGTGTCCGGAGCCGTACCGGTCCGGGCGGACGGTCAGTCGCGTTCGGGGTCGAGGGGCACGAGCAGGTCGTGCAGGTCCTCGAACAGGCCCGGCGCCGCGCAAAGGAGCATGTCCACGCCCACGGGCCTGCCGTTCAGCCCGCCCACGCGGGCGCCGGCCTCGGTGGCGACCAGCCCGGCCGCCGCGTGGTCCCAGTAGTTGGCGCCGCGCTCGTAGTAGCCGTCGACCCGGCCGGCCGCTACCGCGCAGAGGTCGAGGGCGCAGGAGCCGATCCTCCGGATGTCGCGCACCCGCGGGAGCACCTGCGCCACCACCTCGGCCTGGACGCGCCGGCGGGCCACGCCGTACCCGAACCCGGTCGCGATCAGGGCCCGGTCGAGCGGGACGCCGGTGTTGCAGCTCAGCCGCTCACCCCTCAGCCAGGCCCCGCCGCCCTTGGAGGCGGAGAACAGCTCGCCACGGGGCACGTTGTGCACGGCCCCTGCGACGATCTCCCCGTCCACCTCGACCCCGATGCTCACGGCCCAGTCGGGCAGGCCGTACAGGAAGTTCACGGTGCCGTCGATCGGGTCGACCACCCACTTCACGCGGCCCGTGCCGGGCGTGTCGCCGCCCTCCTCGCCCAGGATCGCGTCGTACGGCCTGGCCTCGCCGATGCGGGAGCGGATCAGCTCCTCGGCGGCCCGGTCGAGCGCGGTCACCACGTCCGTGGGGCTGGACTTCGTGGCGAGCACCTCGGGCCGGTCGGGCCGCTTGGCGAGGAGCATCGCGCCGGCCTCCTCGGCGATCTCCACCGCGAGCGCCAGCAGCGTCTCCGTGTCCGGCGGCTCCGCCTCGTCCCGTCCCGGTCCCTGTCCGTACTCGGCCACTCCGACCGCCCCCCTCCTCGTCCGATTCGCACCACATCCTGCCAAACCGGGGTGAACGGAAGGTCACCCGGGCGATCAGCGGAGCGACGGCGGCCCGCGCCGACACCTTCGGCCGGCAGGATCCGGCCGGGCCCGAACTTCACGACGCGATCGCGCGTCCCATGCTCCATGAGCCCCCGTGCGTTGCCCGCTCCGGCGCTGGCGGTCGCCGCCGCCGTGGCCGTGCTGACCGCCGCCTGCGCCGCGCCGCACGCCCGCGAACGCGGGTCCGCGCGGCCGCCGGCGACCGCCTCGGCCACACCGGGGGCGGGCTTCCGGGGCGCCTGGGACTATCTGTATCCCGACAATCCGCCGGCGGAGCACCGGCCCGTGACGGTCCCGGCCGACGAGTCGGGACCGTGGCGGCTGCGCGTGCTCACCGACTACGGCGTCTTCGACCAGATGACCTGCGTGGTGGCCACGGCTCCCGGAGCGGCCTGGGCGTTCGGGGTCACGGAGACGTGGCGCGGCCACCCGGTCGCGCTGCGGTGGGACGGAGCCCGCTGGACCAGGTACGCCCTGGCG
The DNA here is from genome assembly GCF_000511135.2 of Microbispora sp. ATCC PTA-5024. Classification (NCBI taxonomy): domain Bacteria; kingdom Bacillati; phylum Actinomycetota; class Actinomycetes; order Streptosporangiales; family Streptosporangiaceae; genus Microbispora; species Microbispora sp. ATCC PTA-5024. The sequence goes on from NZ_KI866525.1 coordinate 634,626, forward strand.
CAGACGACCGCCGCACCGGTGGCCGCGGCCGCCTCGGGGCCGGACGACGTCTGGCTGATGCTGCGGGCGGGACGTCGCGGCGGACAGGTCCTGCACTGGGACGGGGCGCGGTGGTCGCCGGCCGGCGACGGGTCGTTCGCCTACCTGGGGTCGGCGGGCCGGGGGCAGGCATGGGCGCTGGACGGCTGGGAACCCGCTGTCTGGCTGTCCGAGGGCGGCCCCTGGCGGCGGGTGCCGGGACCCGGGGCGAGCCTGGCGGTCCAGGCGCTTTCCGTGCCGCCGTCCGGGACGTACTGGGCGGTCACGAAGGACATGCGGCGCCGGGACTCCGGGCTGTACCGGCGTCCGCCCGGCGGCCGCTGGCAGCCGGTCGGGTTCGGCGGGGCGCTGCCGGGGGACACCCGTGAGAACTCGCTCGACCTCACGGGCGTGGTGGCCGCCTCCGACCGCGACGTCTGGGTGTACGGCACGTACGGGCGGCGCCCGGATCCGGAGGGGGACGGCGACCCGGTGAGGGACCCGATCGCCGCGCACTGGGACGGGCGGGCCTGGCGGGCCGTGGCCGTGCCCAAGGGCTGGCGGTTCACCGGCGCGGCGGTCGCCGACGGGCACGGCGGGCTGCGGGCCGTGGTGGCGAGCACGATCGGCGACGAGGACGCGGCCGCGGCCGACACCGCCGTGCTGACCCTGACGCCCACCGGCTCCGCCACGTCGGCCGAGCCGCCGATCCCGGGCGGGCGGGTGGTGCTCCGGGGGCTGGCGCGAGTCCCGGGGACCGGCCGCTTCTGGGCGGTGGGCGCGGCCTACCCGGCGGCGCCGGACATGTCCGCGTCCACCTCCGTCGTCTACGGCTGGCGGCCCTGAGGGGTCAGCCGAGGGACGGCGGCCTCACCCACTCCTCCTTCAGGACGTGCTGGGCGAGGAAGGCCAGTACCGTCTCGTACCACGCCACGGCGTTGCCGGGCTTGAGCACCCAGTGGTTCTCGTCGGGGAAGTAGAGGAACTTCGACTCGACGCCGGACCGCTGCAGGTCCCACCACAGCCGCAGGGCCTCCCCGATGGGCACCCGGTAGTCCCGGTCGCCGTGGATCACCAGCATCGGCGTCCGGATCTCCTCCAGCGAGCGGTGGGGCGACAGCCGGGCGTACCGCTCCGACCCGAGCACGCCGAACTCCCGCTGCCAGTAGTTGGCCCCGTCGGTGGTGCCGGCGAACTGGTCGAGGTTCCACAGGGAGGCGTGGGTGACGATCGCGCGGAAGCGGTCGGTGTGCCCGGCGATCCAGTTGGCCATGTAGCCGCCGAACGAGCCGCCCATCGCGGCGACACGCTGCTCGTCGATCTCCGGCCGCTTGAGGCACGCGTCGGTGATCGCCATGAGGTCGGCGTGCGTGACCGGGCCCCACTCGCCCCAGCCGCGGTCGATCATCTCCTGGCCGTACCCGGTGGACAGGCACGGGTCGGGCAGCAGGACCGCGTAGCCGTGCCTCGCCATGATCCACGGGTTCCAGCGCCAGCTCCAGTCGTTCCAGCTCGACAGCGGGCCGCCGTGGACCCACAGCAGGAACGGCGCCGGGCTCTCGGCCGACGCGCCGGCGGGCAGGACCAGCCAGCCGCGGATCTCGGTGCCGTCGTCGGCGGTGGCCGTGACCTCGGTCAGCGTGCCCGGCAGGTCGAGCTGCGGCGTCGGCGAGGGCAGCGGCGTCACCGCGCCGTCGGGGGCCACCCGCACCGGCGCCGGGGCCGAGTCCACGGCGCCGCGCAGCGCGTAGACCGAGCCGTCGGGCGCCGGGCACAGCTCCGCGTACGCGCCGTCGTCGCCGGTGAGCCGCTCGGCGGGCCCGTCGAGCGGGACGCGGAAGATCGGCCGCCGGCCCTGGTGGTCGGCGGCGACGAACAGTTCCCGGGACGAGGGCGCCCAGGCGACGAACGCGGGGAAGACCCGCTCCATGACCGCCCGGCCCTCGCCGGTCTCCAGGTCGACGACCCACAGGTCCACCTCGACCGACACGTCCTCGGTGCCGTGCCGCTCCCGGGTGCAGGCGACGTGCCGCCCGTCCGGCGACACCACGACGGGGCCGCCGAAGTCGTGCGCGTCGGACGAGCCGAGCGTGCGCCGGGAGCCGTCCGCGACGTCGACGGCGACGAGTTCCTCGCGCACCTCGCCGTTGGGCAGGCGCACCCGCCACGTGGTGACGACGGCGGAGCCGTCCGGGGTGACGTCGAACGACAGGTGGTCGCTCAGCGCGCCGTCCGTGTCGGGCGTGAGGTCGCGCTCGTCCTCCAGCCCGTCCCGCACCTGACGGGCGGCGAAGAACCGGGTGCCGGCCGGGCCCAGGTCGTGGTCCCAGTAGCGGACCGGGTAGCCCTCGTGGAGGATGGCGGACACCCCCGCCTCCTTGCGGCCCTTGCGGCGCTCCTCCTCGGTGGCCAGGTCGCCCGGCAGCACCTGGGCCGCGTACACGACCGTGTCCCGCGCGGTCCGCACGGCGCCGACGCCGCCGGGACGGCGCGCGATCCGCACCGGCTCGCCGCGCTCGGGCAGCAGCCACAGCGCGGGGACCTCCTCGCCGGAGTCCTTGACCGTCTCGTCGGGACGGCGGGAGACGAACAGCAGGCTCCCGTCGGGGGCGAACTCCGCGCCCGCCTCGCCCTTCGACGACCGGGTCAGCCGCCGCGGCTCGCCGCCGCCGTCGAGCGGGATCTCCCACAGTGCCGTGCCGTACGACGCCCCGTCCGGCAGAAGGGACTGGACGACGGACACGAGCCGCGTCCCGTCGGGCGACAGCCGCAGCGACTGCACGCGCGGCAGAGCGACGTACTCACGGATGTCAGGAAAATCAGTCACCGGTCGAACCTATCGCCATCCTGCGGAGGAGCCCAAGGGGCCGCCGTCACGCGCCGGACCGCCGGTCCGGCCGCGTAGGGTGTGGGGACATGGGGAGCACAAACGGGTACGACGCCCTGCTCGTCGTCTCCTTCGGAGGGCCGGAGAAGCCCGGCGACGTCATGCCGTTCCTGGAGAACGTGGTCCGCGGCCGGGGGGTGCCCCGCGAGCGGCTGCTCGAGGTCGAGGCCCACTACCAGGGCTTCGGCGGGGTCAGCCCGATCAACCGGCAGTGCCGCGACCTGATCGCGGCCCTCGACGTCGACGTGCCCGTTTACTGGGGCAACCGGAACTGGCACCCGTTCCTGGAGGACACGGTCCGGCGGATGACGCAGGACGGGGTCCGCAAGGCGGCCGCGTTCGTCACCGCGGCGTACAGCTCCTACTCGAGCTGCCGGCAGTACCTCGACGACATCGCGCGCGCCCGCGCCGCCGTCCCCGGCGCGCCCGAGATCGTGAAGCTGCGGCACTACTACGACCACCCCGGCTTCGTCGCCGCGATGGCCGACCACACACGCGAGGCGCTGGCCCGGCTGCCCGAGGGCGTGCGCGACGACGCCCGGCTCGTCTTCACCGCGCACAGCATCCCCGTCTCCATGGCCCGTACGGCCGGCCCCACCGGCGGGGCGTACGAGGCGCAGCTGCGGACGGCCGCGGCGCTCGTGACGGAGCAGGTGGACCCCGGCCGGTCGTGGGACCTGGTCTGGCAGAGCCGCAGCGGCCCCCCGCACGTCCCCTGGCTGGAGCCCGACGTCTGCGACCACCTGGAGGCCCTGCACGGCGAGGGGGTCCCGGCGGCCGTGCTCGTGCCCATCGGGTTCGTCTCCGATCACATGGAGGTCGTGTACGACCTCGACGTCGAGGCGGCGGCCACCGCCGACAAGCTCGGCATGCCGCTGACGCGGGCCGCGACCGCAGGCGTCCACCCGAGGTTCGTCTCGATGGTCCGCGAGCTGCTGGAGGAGCCGGAGCCCGCTCCGTGCGCGGCGGCCTGCTGCCCCGCCCCGGTCCGGCCGGCCCGTCAGGAGTAGGTGCGGGCGTAGGCGTCGGCGAGCGACAGGACCTTGTTCACGTAGTCCCAGGAGTGGTTGTAGAACCACACGGCCTTCCTGAGCTTGTCGCCGCCCTGGCCGGCGCCGTTCGCGCACAGGTACTTCGCCGCCGTCGGGACGGCGTCGTAGGCGCTCCAGATGTCCGCGTCGCCGTCGCCGTCCCCGTCCACGCCGTACGCCTTCCAGGTGGCGGGCATGAACTGCATGGGCCCGAGGGCGCCGGCCGACGAGGGCCCGTTGTTGCGCCCGTGGCCGCTCTCCACCTGGCCGATGGCCGCCAGGACCGTCCACGACAGGCCGGGGCAGACGCCCGCCGACCGCTGGTAGAGCTCCAGGTAGCTCTCGGGCCGGCCGACGAGCGCCTGGGCCGGAGGCGCGGACGGCGTGGGGGCGGCCGCCCGGCGTACGGCCGCGCCGACCCTGACCACCTGGGCCTTCGGGCCGAGCAGGCGCGCGACGGCGTGGGCGTCGAGTGAGGGCGAGTCGCCGTGGACGAGCACCACGACCGCGGAGGAGAACCCAAGCCGCCGTCCGAGGTCCTTGCCCACCAGGCCGTCCACCCCCGGCAGGCCGAGCGAGGCCGAGGCGGCCACGCGCAGCCGGGGGCCGCCGTCGAGCTGGTACTCCGCGCCCAGGACCATGCCCAGCCGCTTGATCGCTCCCCCGTCGGCGACGAACTCGTCCCGCGCGAGCGCGCTCCACACCTCCGGGTGCTCGGCGACCGCCTTGGGCGTCCACGACCGGAACTGGGCCGGGTCCACGGCCAGCAGCTGCAGGGCGGTGCCCGACACGCGCACCGTGCCGCCGTCCGCCGCCGCGACCTTCTGCACGTGCCGGAGTCTCGCGATCTTCCGCAGCGTCTTCATCGGCACGGCGGCCGGGCTGATGGCCATCAGGTCCGGCGGGGTGACCTGGACCCCCGGGCCGCCGATGACCGGAGAGCTCGACGGCAGCGTGGGGTCGGGCCGCAGCCCGCCGGCCGCCGCCGGGTCGCCGTCCTGCTGGATCGTCGCCGCCGGCCGTCCGTCCTCCGCCACGAGGACGAGGCTGCCCAGGGCGATCACGGCGGTGATGAGTGCGGCCAGTCCTGCCACGAACGTGCGAAGCGTCGTGGCGGGAAGAGTGGGCACGCCGCTCACGTTAAACCCTTCACCCCAAAGACGGAAAAATCACTTGCCACACCTTAGGCATGTGCGTCAGGGTCAAAGTGGAAAAATCGCAGTCCGCGTGCCCCGGGAAGCAAGGACCCCGCGGCCGCCGAGCTCCCCCAACGGCCGGCCCGGACAGCTCAGGCGCCGAAGGGAACGCGTGATGGTCGGGCCGTATCGAGGGCTTTTCGGCGCGCCAGGAACCAAGGGGTTCGTCGTCGCGGGATTCATCGGGCGGATGCCCATGTCCATGCTGGGCATCGGCGTCGTGCTGCTCGTCTCCGCGCTCACCGGCTCCTACGCGACCGCAGGCGCGGTGGCGGCCGTCGTGTCGCTCGCGTACGCCGTGGCCGCGCCGCTGTCGGGCCGCCTGGTGGACCGGTTCGGCCAGGCCCGGGTGCTGGTGCCGTTCGTCTTCCTGCACGCGGCCTCCCTGTCGGGGCTCCTGCTGTGCGCGCACGCCCACGAACCGCAGTGGACCCTGTACGCCACCGGCGCCGCGGCCGGCGCCTCCGCCACCTCGCTGGGCTCGATGGTCCGGGCCCGGTGGTCCCACGTGCTCCAGGACCCCTCCCGGCTGCACATCGCGTTCTCCTTCGAGTCGGTGGCCGACGAGGTCGTCTTCGTGAGCGGCCCGGCGTTCGTGACCGCGCTGACGACCGGGGTGAACGTGTACGCCGGGCTGATCGTGGCGATCGTCCTCACGGTGGGCGGCACGCTGGCGTTCGCCGCGATGCGCTCGACCGAGCCCCCGGTCGTGCGCGAGCGCGGGACGGCGGGGTCGCCGATCGCCATCCCCGGCGTCGCGCTGCTGTCGGCCGTGTTCCTCGCGATGGGCGCCGTCTTCGGCTCGGTCGACACGATCTCGGTCGCGTTCGCCGACGAGCACGGCAGCAAGGGCGCGGCCGGCCTGCTGCTCGCGTCGATCGCGTGCGGCAGCATGGTCTCGGGCCTGTGGTTCGGCTCCCGGCACTGGAAGATCACGCTGCGCAGCCGGTTCGTCCGCGCGCTGTCGCTGTTCGCCGCCGGGCTCACGCCGGTGCTGCTGGTGGACGACATCCGGTTCATGGCGGTCGCCCTCTTCTTCGCGGGGCTGTCGATCTCCCCCACCCTCATCACGGGCTTCTCGCTGATCGAGCGGCTGGTCCCGGCCCGGCAGCTCACCGAGGGGATGTCGTGGATCTCGACGTCCATCGGGTTCGGCGTTGCCATCGGGGCCTGGGCCGGCGGCCGGCTCACCGACCTCTACGGCGCGTCCAACGCGTACGGGTTCGCCTACGCCAGCGCGCTGCTGGCCGTGGCGGTGGGCCTGGGCGGCTCGGCGCTCGTCCGGGCCCGGCACAGCGCGCGCTGACGCGCCCCTTCATGAGCACTGTTCATGTTCCCTTCCGGCCCTTAGGGTGGGCCGCATGCGGAGGAGCCGCGACAGGCCTCCGCGAGGAGGAGCATGGACGCCTTCGTGAACTGGGCGCGCAACCAGTCGGCCGTGCCCGCGGAGGTCCGCACGCCCGCGTCGGCCGGGGAGGTCGCCCAGGCCGTCCGGGACGCCGCGAAGACCGGCCGCCGGGTCCGGATGATCGGCTCGGGCCACTCGTTCACGGGGGTGGCGCTCACCGACGGCATCCTGCTGCGGCCCACCGCGCTGACCGGCGTCCTGGACGCGGGTGAGGGCTGGGTCAAGGTCGCCGCGGGGACGCCGATCAGGACCCTGAACGAGGAGCTCGACCGGCGCGGGCTGGCCCTGGCGAACATGGGCGACATCACCGCGCAGACGGCCGCCGGGGCGATCCAGACCGGGACCCACGGCAGCGGGCGCCACGTGGGCGGCCTGGCCGACCAGGTCCTCGAACTCGACCTCGTCCTCGCCGACGGCTCTGCGGCGACCGTGCGCGAGGGCGACCTGTTCGACGCCGCCCGCGTCGGCCTCGGCGCCCTCGGGATCATCACGGCCGTGACGTTCCGGGTCGAGCCGGCGTTCCTGCTGCACCACCGGCGGGCGCCCATGGCGTTCAGCGCGATCCTCGACTCGCTCGACGAGCTCACGGCGGGCAACGACCACCTCGACTTCTTCTGGCTGCCCCACACCGACACCTGCCTCGTCAAGCGGAACAACCGCACACCCGGCCCCGCCCGGCCGCCAGCCGCCGTCAAGCGGTGGCTCGACAACGTCTTCCTGGAGAACACCCTCTTCGGCGCCGCCTGCGCCGTCGGCGCCCGGCTCCCCCGCACCGTCCCCCGGATCAACGCCCTGTCGGCCCGCGCCCTCGGCGCGTCCGAGTGCGTGGACACGTCGTACAAGGTCTTCACCTCGGTGCGGGAGGTGCGGTTCCTGGAGATGGAGTACGCGGTCCCGCGCGAGCACCTGGCCCGCGCCCTGCGCGAGACCCGCGACCTCATGGAGCGCTCGGGCTGGCCGGTGACGTTCCCGGTCGAGGTCCGCGTGACGCCGCCGTCCGACGCCTGGCTGTCCACCGCGTACGGCCGGTCCTCGGCGTACGTCGCGTGCCACATCTACCGGCCCACGCCCAACCAGGCCTACTTCGACGGCGTGGAGGAGATCATGCGGCGGCTGGGGGGACGTCCCCACTGGGGCAAACTGCACACCTGCGACGCCTCCTACCTGCGGACCGTCTACCCGAGGTTCGGCGACTTCGTCGCGCTGCGCGACACGCTCGACCCGGACGGGGTCTTCGCCAACGATTACCTGGACCGGGTGCTCGGCGCGTCGCGGGAGAGCTGAGGCCAAGGCCGCGTAAAGTCCCTCTCCACGGTCCTGCGCCGTGCGCGTGTCGCGTTGCCCGCGCGGGCCTGTGGGCGGGCACAGTGCGGGGCACGGGCACTCCTGAGCCCGGCGCGCCACTCGAACCGAGGGAGCAAGCAGAGGATGAGACCCTCCCCCAGGTACGGCACGACCGTCCACGCCGCGGCGACGCCGGCGCCGGACGGACGGGCCGCGGGCGCGCGTCAGACGAGAGGACACGACCCTCGCTCTCGCCTCCTGAGCCGTCGTCCCCGCTTCGGCGGGGCCCGGCCGCACGGGACGGCATCCGGAAGCAGGCCGCTCACACATGTCCGGCGGGTAGCGTAAAGGTGAACGCCAGAAATGTGACCGGCGTCACAACACCTGCCGCGCCCCCGGGCGAGGCGATGTTCGGACATGCCGGGTACGGTGCTGGCAGGCAACCGGTTCACGCGAGAGACTCAAGGGTCCGGGGGAAGACAGAGCACGACGACGAAGGGACTCGCATGCAGGAGCTCCGTCTCGTCGCGGTCAGTGAGGACGGCACGTACCTCGTCCTGGCGACGGCCGGGCGGGGCACGCGGTTCACGCTCCCCGTCGACGACCGGCTCCGTGCTGCCGTCCGCGGCAACTTCTCCCGTCTCGGCCAGTACGAGATCGAAGTGGAGAGTCCGTTGCGTCCCAAGGAGATCCAGGCGCGGATCCGCGCAGGCGAGACGGCGGAGGAGATCGCGGCCACCGCGGGCATCCCGGTGGAACGAGTCCGCTGGTTCGAGGGGCCCGTTCTCCAGGAGCGCGAGTACATGGCCCAGCAGGCCCAGCGGGTCTCCGTCCGGATGCCCGGCGAGACGGCCCCCGGGCCCACCCTCGGCGAACTGGTCGCCGAGCGCCTCACCAGGCGCGGCGTCCCCGCCGACGAGATCGACTGGGACTCCAGCAAGCGCGACGACAACCTGTGGCGGGTCAGGCTCGGCTTCGTCTGGAACGGCCACACGCGTCACGCGGAGTGGCTGTTCGATCCCCGCCGCCGCCACATCACCCCGAACGACGACGAGGCGATGCGCCTGTCGGCCGCCGAGTACGTCGATCCCGGGCCCGACGACGCGACGGTCCGCCCGTTCGTGCCCCGGCTCGCGTCCAAGCTCGCCCCCGTGCCGTCGCTGCCCGAGGACCCCTACCGGCGCGCCGAGGCCGACCTGCCCTCCGTACGGCAGGAGCCCGCCGCCCTGGCCGAGCCCGCGGGCTACCGCCCCGAGCTGACCCCGGTGCCGTTCCGGCTGCCCGACCCCCTCGCCCGTCCCGGCGACGTCCCCGACTACGAGCGGGACGCGCGCGCCGAGGACGCGGCCCGGGAGGCGGCGGGGCGCGAGACGGCCGCCCGGCAGGCGCGGGATGCCCGTGAGGCAGCCGAACGGGAAGCACGCGAGACCGCCGAGCGCGCGGCTCGCGAGCAGGCCGAGCAGGAGGCCCGCGACGCCGCCGAGCGCGCCACCCGAGAGGCCGTCGAGCGCGAGGCACGTGAGACGGCCGAGCGTAGGGCCCGGGAGGACGCCGAGCGCGCGACCCGCGAGGCCGCGGAACGCGAGGCACGCGAGACCGCCGAGCGTAAGGCCCGGGAGGACGCCGAACGCGCCGCCCGAGAAGCCACGGAACGCGAGGCGCGCAAGACGGCCGAGCGTAAGGTCCGGGAGGACGCCGAGCGCGAGGCCAGGGAGACGGCCGAGCGCGCCGCCCGCGAGGCCGCCGAGCGCGCCGCCCGAGAAGCCGCCGAGCGCGCCGCCCGAGAAGCCACGGAACGGGAAGCCCGCGAGACCGCCGAGCGTAAGGCCCGGGAGGACGCCGAACGCGCGACCCGCGAGACCGCCGAGCGTGAGGCACGGCGGGCCGAGGAGGCGGCCGCCGCGGCCGCCGTCTCCGCGGCGGACCGGGCCGCCACCGGCTCGGCCGAGAGCGATGGGGCGGCCGTCACCGCGACCGGCACGGACGACGCGAAGGCCGGATCGAGCGCGCGCGCCACCGACGCCGGCACCGCGGCGGGCACCACCCCTGACGGCACTCCGGCCCAGGCCGAGGCCGACGGCGCTCAAGCGGGTGCCGGCGCGGATCGGCCCGAGAAGGCCGCGACCACGCAGGCGGTGAACGCCGGGGCTCCGGGCACGGACGTCACCGCCGGGGTGAAGACCGGATCGGACGAGGCGGAGACGTCCCCGGCCGGTCCGAGCGCGACGGACACCGCCCGCGACGCGAGCGCCGCACCCCCACGTGAGGAGTCCCCGCGGCGGCGCGACGAGGAGCCCCCTGCGGCTCAGCCGGCGGGGGCCGATGCGCGCCCGGCCGCGGCACGGGAGGCGGCCACGGCCGTCCCGGTGACCGTTCCGAGCGCCCGGCCCGCGACCGAGGACGCCGCCGCGCGGCCGACTGCCGACGACGGCGGACGGGACAAGGAGACCCGGGAGACTTCCGCTCCCGCCGGACGTCCCGCGCCGGCGCGGGACTCCGGTGAGCGGGCCCCGGGCGAAGCTGCGACGCCGGCGCCCGCCGCACCTGCGGCCGCTGCTCCGGCGGCGCCCACGCCTGCGGCACCGGTTCCGGCGGCGCCCGCGCCGAAGCGTCCCGCGGTGGCCGCCGCGGCCGAGGGGTCGAAGGACGCGCCGAAGGACGGCAAGCCCGAGACGCCGGCCCCGCCCGTTCCGAAGCCCGCTCCCCCGCGTCCCCGCAAATCGCGCGGGCGCCGGGCCTCGGTGCCGACGTGGGACGAGATCATGTTCGGCGCGCGCAAGCAGGACTGACGACGATCGGAAATGGGCGGGGGCCTTCGACCCCCGCCCACTCCGTCCCGCGCGGCGTCAGAGGAAGTAGTTGAGGTTGGCGACGGCCCACAAGATCACGGCCGCGACCAGGCCGACCTTGACCATCGCCCGCGCACCGCCCCAGGCCGCAGTACGCCGTGCCGGGACGTTCTTGACGGCCTCCCGCCACGTCCGCCACAGGTCGGCGGAGCGCTGCCACTGGCGGCCCGCCCGGAACACCACGAAGGCGACGACGATGAACAGCAGGACCCGTCCGTTCGCGTTCACGGGGCCACCTCCACGGGGGCGGGATGCACCGGGGAACCGCAGATCACGCTAGTCGTGATCACGATAAGTCGCCAGACGTACGCGGAAAGTGGGCACAAATCTCTCGCGTCGGACCGTCGCGCGGTACCCGACGGGTGGGTCGGAAAGCCAGGGCCCGACGACGGCGAGCGGGGCCAGGCGGGTGATGCCCAGGCGGGGTGGGTCAGGACGCCGGGGGCCGGGACGAGGGCGGGCGGGCGAGGAACGGAGTGATCCAGTCGGGGGTGACCTCGGCGGCGAACGCGACCCCCTGGTCCTCCCCCGCGTCGACCGCGGCGTAGCCGCCGCTGCCCGCGCCGACGCCCGCCACCACCGTCACGAGGCCCGACCTCCTCTGGAACACGGTCTGCCTGATCCGCCACCCCACGAGAGCCGGGCGTTCGACCACCGCCTGGGCGCGGCGCAGGGACCCGGACCGGACCGAGAGCCGCAGGCCGTCGTACCCGTGTCCCAGGCTCCGGTAGCGGTCGAACGCCAGCGGCACGCCCAGGACGGCCGGCACGAGGGCCGCGACCGCCACCACCCGCCAGCCGAGCGCGAGTGCGACGGCCGCCACCACGAGCCAGGGCGCGACCGCCCGGAACAGCCGCCGGCGCAGCGCGGGCCGGGGGTGCGCCCGCAGCGGGCCCGGGACCGGCCCGGCGACCTCGGCCGCCACCCGTTCGGCGTACACCCGGGGCGTCACCGGCAGAAGCTGGCCGCGGGTCGCGGAGTCGCCGAGCCCGGTCACCAGGGCCCACAGGCGGACGACGCCGGCCCACCGCTCCACCAGGCCGTCGGCCAGCTCGTACCCGCGGATCCTGCGGCGCTCCAGCGACACGGCGCGTCGCGTGAGGAGCCCGCGCTCGGCCACCAGGTAGCCCTCGCGGGAGCGGAGCGTGAAGTTCCAGTTGAAGATGGCGTATGTGAGGCCGCCGGCCACGGGCATGGCGAGCACGAGGAGGACGACGACGGCGAACAGCAGGGTGGGGTGCTCCCACACCCAGCCGGCGGCTCGCCGGGCCGTACGGCCGGTCAGCCCGAACTCCTCCCCCCATTGCAGGACGAACCCCGCCGCACCGGCCACCAGCGCGAACGGCGTCAGCAGGTAGGCGCCAGACAGCGGCCCGTACCGCAGCCAGGACGGGGGGACGCGCGCGTGCAGCCGCTCGGGCGGCCCGGTAACTCCGGCGGTGGCCCTGGCTGCGGCCTCCGTGGTGATCCCGGCGCCGGGAGCCCGGCGGGCCAGCAGGACGCCCCGGAGCGTTTCCGCCTCGCCAGCCGTCACCGCGTCGAGCACGCCTTCCTGCTCGTCGCCGCCCGCCCCCGTGTCGAGTTTCAGCACGGCGAGCCCGAGCAGCCGGTGGAGAGGCGACGCGGTGACGTCCACGCCCCTGATGCGGTCGAGGGGGATGGTCCGGACCGAGCGCCCGACGAAGGCGCGGATGAGCTCCAGGCGGTCACCGTGGACGCGGTACGTGAAGGTGGCCCACCGGACGACCGCGTAGACGACCGCCCCCGCGACGCCGATCGCCGCCCAGCCGAACGACCGGGGCGAGAACCCCCCGGCCAGCAGCACGCCCGCGAGCGGGAGCAGAAGCGACGGCAGCGTCCGTATCGGGTCGATGAGCAGGACCCGCGGGCTCAGCCGGCACGGTCTCCCGTCGTACGGCGAGGGGGCCGGGGCGGGGCGTGCGGGGCCGCTCATGTGGCGTCGTCCCTCAGCAGTTCCGCGCGGCGGGCCAGTTCCTCGGCCAGCCGGCCGGCCACCTCCGCGTCGAGCCCGTTGATGGTGGACGAGCCGGCGTGGGAGGCGGTGCGGATCCGCAGCGTGGCCAGCCGCAGCGCCCGCTCGAACCAGCCCTGCGCCGTGTCCACTGTCTGGATCCGGCCGACGGGGACGAAGACCCATTCCCTGCTCAGCCAGCCGGACCGGGCGTACACGACGTCGCCGGACAGCTCCCACCGGTGGACGGCGTACCGGAGCAGCGGCTCCAGCACGACGAACGGCAGCATCACGGCCCCGACGGCGACGGGCAGCGCCCAGGCGTGACGCGACAGCCACCCCGCCACGCCCGGCAGGCCGGCGCCGTCAATCCACAGCGCGACGGCGGCCGCGCCGCCCACCAGCAGGACGAACCCGATCAGGGCCTCGACCAGCCACAGCGCGATCGCCCGCCGCGAGACGCGGTGGGCCGGATCCCGGAGGGGGCCTGTCACGCTCCCCACCCTAGGAGCCCGGCGCCTTCAGCGGTATGTCAGCGATCTGTCAGCGGACGGCGGTGCCCGCGGGCGTCGCTCAGCGAAGTGTCAGTGGCGTGGTCCACGGTGGGAGGTGACGCTGACTGAGGAGAGTCGATGACGTACGCGATCCAGGCACGGGACCTGGCCAAGCATTACGGGGAGACGAAGGCCCTCGACGGGGTGGATCTCGAGGTGCCGCAGGGCCGCCTGCTGGGGGTGCTCGGTCCCAACGGTGCGGGCAAGACGACGGCGGTGCGGATCCTGACGACGCTGCTGCGCCCGGACGGGGGCCGGGCGCAGGTGTGCGGGTTCGACGTGGTCAAGCAGGCGCACCAGGTGCGCTCGCTGATCGGGCTGACCGGCCAGTACGCCGCGGTCGACGAGACCCTGACCGGCGTGGAGAACCTGGTGATGATCGGCCGCCTGCTCGACATGCCGCGCGCGGACGCCAGGCGCCGGGCGGCCGAGCTGCTTGACCGGTTCGGCCTGTCCGACGCGGGCGGCCGGGCCGCCAAGACGTACTCGGGCGGCATGCGGCGCCGCCTCGACCTCGCGGCGAGTCTCGTCGGCAGGCCGCAGGTGCTCTTCCTGGACGAGCCGACCACCGGGCTCGACCCCCGCAGCCGCACCGAGCTGTGGAGCGTCGTGCGGGCCCTGCAGAGCGACGGGGTGACGGTCCTGCTCACCACGCAGTACCTGGAGGAGGCCGACCAGCTCGCCGACGACATCGTGGTGTTCGACCACGGCAAGGTCATCGCCGGGGGCACGCCGGACGAGCTCAAGGCCACCGCGGGCGCCCAGGTCCTGGAGGTGCGGCCGGCCGAGAAGGCCCACCTCGACCTCGTCGAACGGGTCGTGGGCGAGGTGCTCGGCGTCGCGCCCGAGGTGACCGGCGGGCTGGTGACGGGCTCGGTGCCCGATCCGGCGATCGTCCCCGCGATCGTCCGCCGCCTCGACGACCTCGGCGTGGTCGCCGCCGAGCTGTCCCTGCGCAAGGCGAGCCTCGACGAGGTCTTCCTCGCGCTCACCGGCCACCGCCCCGAGGAGCCCGGCGAGCAGGGCGAGGCCGCCGCGTGACCGCCGTACGGCGACCGGCATCCCCGACATCTGAGGAGAGACCATGACGACGATCACGCGGACCGCGCCTGCGGTCGTCGCGTCCCCCCGGGTGCGCCCCGCGGCCACCGTCCGCCACGTGGCGACGCTGGCATGGCGCAGCCTCGTGCAGATCAAGCACAACCCGATGGAGCTGCTGGACCTCAGCGTCCAGCCGATCATGTTCCTGCTGCTGTTCACGTACGTGTTCGGCGGCGCGATCGCCGGGTCCACCGGGCAGTACCTGCAGTTCGCGCTGCCGGGCCTGGTCGCGCAGAACATGCTGTTCGCCAGCATGACGACGGCGGTCGGGCTGAACACCGACATCACGAAGGGCGTGTTCGACCGGCTGCGCAGCCTGCCGATCGCGCGGTCGGCGCCGCTGGCCGGGCGGATCGTGGCCGACACGCTGAAGCAGGTGTGGGCGTTCGCCCTGTTCCTGGGCCTCGGGCTGGTCCTCGGGTTCCGGGTGCACACGGGCGTCGCGGGCGTCCTCGGGGCGCTGGCGCTGCTGCTGACGTTCGCGCTGGCGATGTCGTGGGCCGCCGTCCTGGTCGGGGTCACCGCGGCCGACCAGGAGAAGGTTCAGATCATGATGTTCTCGCTGATGATGCCGATCACTTTCACCAGCAACGCCTTCGTCCGCACCGACACCATGCCGTCCTGGCTGCAGAAGTGGGTGGAGATCAACCCGGTCAGCCACCTCGCCGACGCGGTGCGCGGGCTGCTCAGCGGTGGTCCGGTGGCCTCCGACGCCGTCACCTCGCTGCTGTGGGCGGCGGGCCTCACGGTCGTGTTCGCCCCCCTCGCCGTCCGCGCCTTCCGCACCCGCATCTGACCCCCGGGCCGTCCCGCCGACGCGCCGGCGCCCAGGCGAGACGGCGGCCCCGTGCAGTGGCGGTCTTGCGGCGGTAGGTCGCCGATCGGTGAGGGGGGCAGGGTACGGAGCGGGCGAGGATGTCGCCGCGTCAACGGTGAGGGGTCAGGAACGGCGGTCGGCGAGGGCGAGGATCTCCTCGCGGACCATGGCGCGGCCGCGCTCGTGACACCGGGAGAACTCCTCAGGTCCGAGCGCGGCCGTCGCCGCGTCCACCACCCGTTCGTGGTCGAAGCCCACCACCTCGACGAACCCCCGGATCGTCCCGGCCGCGCCGAGCAGGGCGGCCGCGGCCGCGTGGTCGCCCTCCCGGGCCGCCAGCGCGGCGGACCCGACGACCACCTGCGCGAGCACCGGCCCGTCCTGGGACTCGACGGCCAGGTCCAGCGCCTCGCCCTGGAGCCTGCGCGCCCGGGCCGCATCGCCCTCCTGCCCGGCCAGCAGGGCGAGGGACGAGCGCAGGACGGCGACGAACTGCGGGGGCAGCGCCTGGGCGCCGGGCGCCCCGCCCACGCCGTCCGCCAGCTCCAACGCCCGCAGGTAGTGGCGCCGCGCGGCCTCCAGGTCGCCGTCCGCGCGGGCGAAGTCCCCCCGGATGTGCGTCACGCCCGCCACGCCCATCAGGTCACGGGTGTCCTCGCACAACCGCTCGGTCTCGTCGAGCGCCGCGAGCGCGGCCTCACGCCGGCCGCACGCGTCGAGCGCGAGCGCCATGCGGGTCCGCATGTACGGGGTGTCCTCCACGGCCCCGACCTCGGTGACGAGGGCGATGGCCTCCTCCATCACGGGGACCGCCTCGGCCGGCCTGCCGCGCATGGTGCTGACCTCGGCCAGGGCGGCGAGCGAGTTGCCGACGCCCCACCGGTCTCCCACCTGGCGGAACAGGTCGAGGGACGTCCTCAGGTGGAGCTCCCCCTCCTCGGTCCGTCCGGAGTTGAAGCGCAGGTGACCCCGGAACATGTGGGCGGCCGCCCCCACCCAGGGGTCGGGGTGCTCCAGCAGCTCCACCAGGTGAGCCTCCGCCTCCGGCTCGCCGCCCGCGAAGAGCGCGAGGATCGGCCTGGCCAGTGCCACCAACGGGTGCGGCGGGGGTCCGTCGTCCCCGGCGGCGATCCGGAGCGCGGCGGCGAGGCTCTCGCCCGCCTCCTCCAGTTGCATGGCGCCGCCGCGCAGGATGCCGTGCACCGCGTACGCGAGGGCGAGCCGCCGGGGGTCGCCGTCCCGCGCCCGCCGGACGACCTCGGCGGCCCGCTGGGCGCCCTCCAGCCGGTGGCCCACCAGCCACCAGTACCAGCCCATCGCGCCGACCAGCCGCAGCGCCAGGTCGACCTCGCCCTCCTCGGTCGCCCAGCGCAGCGCGGCGGAGAGGTTGTCGTGCTCGGCCGACAACCGGGGCAGCCACTCCACCTGCTCGGTTCGCCGCAGGTACGGCTCGGCCGTCTCGACGAGGCCGGCGTGGAACAGGGCGTGCGCGCGCCGCATCCGCCGTTCCTCGCCCGACTCGGCCAGCCGTTCGGCGGCGTACGCGCGGATCGTCTCCAGCATCCGGTAGCGGCCCGCCTCGAACACCACGAGGGACTTGTCCACGAGCCTGCCGAGCACGTCGATGTCGCCGTCGCACACCAGCTCCGCCGCGTCGAGGGTGGCGCCGCCCGCGAAGACCGCCAGCCGCGCCGCGAGCGTGCGCTCGTCCTCGTCGAGCAGGTCCCAGCTCCACTCGACGACGGCGCGCAGCGTCTGGTGGCGCGGCATGGCCGTACGGCTGCCTCCGGTGAGCAGCCGGAAGCGGTCGCCGAGCCGGTCGGCGATCTGGGCCGCGGTCAGGGCGCGCAGCCGGGCCGCGGCCAGCTCGATGGCGAGCGGCATCCCGTCGAGCCCGCCGCAGATGCGCTCCACGGCGTCCCGCTCGTCCTCGACCCGGTAGCCGGGGCGCACGGCCCGTGCGCGGTCGGCGAACAGGCGGACGGCCGGGCCGAGGTCGAGCGGCCGGACGGGCCAGAGCGTCTCGCCGGTGATGCCGAGGGGTTCGCGGCTGGTGGCGAGGACGCGCACGTTCGGGCACTCGGCCAGCAGCCGGTCCGCGAGCGCGGCGGCGGCGCCGATCACGTGCTCGCAGTTGTCCAGCACGATCAGCAGCGTGCGCGGCGCGGCCCAGGCGACGAGCCGGGTGGCGGCGTCGGCCTCCCCCGCGTGCTGCTGCGCCGCCCGGACGGCCACCAGGCCGGTGTCGCGCAGGCCGAGCGCGGCCAGGACGGTGCGGGGCACCTCCTCCGGGTCGCGGACGGGCGCCAGCTCGACCAGCCAGGCGCCGTCGGCCATCCGGGGCGCGAACGCCTCCGCCGACTCGACCGCGAGGCGCGTCTTGCCCGCGCCGCCGGGGCCGAGCAGCGTGACGAGCCGGGCGGACGCCAGCAGCTCGCCCGCCCGCGCCACGTCCTCGTCGCGGCCGACGAAGCTGGTCAGCCGCGCCCTCAGGTTGCCCCGGCGCGCGACGTGGTCCTCGCCGCCCCGGTCCTCCCCGGTACGGCTCATGGGGACGGTGTCGGCCGCCCCCCGCGAGAGCCGTACGGGAGGGGGCGCGGGCAGCGGCGACGCGTGCCCCGGGACGCGCGTGTCGCCGGGAGCGGTCGCGGGGCCGGAAGCGTGGTCGGAGGAGGCCTGGCCGGGTGCGGGCGTGTGCTCCGGGGCAGGGGCGCGGCCGGAGGCGGGGGCCGGCGCGTGGCCGGAGGCGGGGGCGGGCGCGTGG
>NZ_KI866525.1:652968-655038 GCF_000511135.2 Microbispora sp. ATCC PTA-5024
CGCATGGACGGGTGGGGCGCCGGCGGCGGGGTGGGCCGCGGACGGCGCGAACAGCGCCGGGTCGCGGCGGAGCATCGCGAGGTGAAGCGCGGACAGGGCGGGTGAGGGGTCGGTTCCGAGCCTGTCGGCGAACGCCTCCCTCGCCTCCTCGTACGCCGCGAGCGCCTCGACGTGCCGTCCCGAGCCGTACAGGGCCCGCATGAGCTGGCCGCGGAGCCGCTCGCGCAGCGGGTGGGCGGCGGTGAGCAGGGACAGCTCGGGGACCAGGTCGCCGTGCCGCCCCAGCAGCAGGTCGGCCTCGACGCGGTCCTCGGTGGACGCGACGCGCAGCTCCTCCAGACGAGCCACCTCGACCTCGCCGCCCGGCAGGTCGGCCAGCGGCGTCCCCCGCCACAGCGCGAGCGCCTCCCGGAGCGCGGTCGCCGCCCGGCCCGCCTCCCCCGCGGCGAGCGCACGGCCGCCCTCCCGGGCCAGGCGCGTGAAGACGTGCACGTCCACCTGGTCCCGCGAAACGGCCAACCGGTACCCGGACGGCCCGCCCACCACGAGGTCGCGGTCGACGACCGCGCGCAGCCGGGAGACCAGCGCCTGGAGCGCGTTGCCGACGCCGCTCGGGGGGCGGTCGTCCCACACGCCGGCGACCAGGGCGTCGGTGGAGACGACCCGGCCCGCGTCGAGCAGCAGGAGCGTCAGCAGGGCGCGCACCCGCCGCCCGCCGATCTCGACGAGCCGCCCATCCTTCGCGCGCACCTCGAGGGGGCCGAGCACGGCGAAGCGAACCCGCGTGTCCAGCGTCGCCCCCTCCATGCCTCGATTGTGGCGGAAGCAGGGCCTTCCCCGCGTGCACCCCGGCCACCCGGCCTCGTGCGATCCCAGCCGCCCGGCCGAACCGCCCGGACGAAAGGGACGAAAGTCCTCCCCATGGCAGTATGTGCAGGTGGCAGAGCTGGAGGGGCGTGGATAACCGTACGGATCGGCGCGATCGGGTCGGGGCACCATTCTGATCCGCGTAGCATCATCGAGCATGGGGTGGCCGAGAAAATCAGCGGTCGCGCGAGGCGTCGTCGCCCTGACGACGGTGACGCTCGCCGCGTCGGGGTGTGGAATCCTCGGCGGCGGATCGCCGAGGAACCTCGACGTCATCAGTGTGTCGAGCCCCCGGTTCCGGGACGGCACCCCACTGCCGCACGACTACTCCTGCAAGGGAGGGCAGGGCAACCCGCCCCTCCGCTGGTCGGGAACGTCGGGCGCCAAGTCGGTGGCCCTCGTGGTCGACGACAACAACCCGCGAACGGGCTCGGAGGTCCACTGGGTGGTGTTCAACATCGACCCCGACACCACGGAGCTCGCCGAGAACGACGTCCCCCGGGGCGCCAGGCAGGGCATGACGACGGACGGCAAGATCGGCTACGCGCCCCCGTGCGAGACCGACGGCAGCTACCGTTTCACCGTCTACGCCCTCAACGTCAAGCTGAACCTCCAGCAGGGAGCCTCCCTGGCCAAAACGCTGGAGGACATCGCCGACCACACCATCGCTCGCGGACGCCTCACGGCGTCCACCATCGAGTGACATGCTGGACACCGGAGGTAGTCGTGCTACACCAATCTTCACCTACCGTGTGACAACGGTCATTGTGGTCGAGCAGAATCGGATCCAATTGCTGAGCGCAGGTGGTCAAAGGGGGCAGGTCGCGTCGATGGCCGCGCGACCTCACCGGCGCCGCAGGAAGGCCATGGCCTTGAGGGTGGTGCTATGACTGCGGTCATTATGGGTCTTGTCGCCGTCGTGCTCCTTGTGCTGCTGGTCGTGGCACTGGGCATGCGGTCGATGAACCGCAGGGAGAGTGCGCTCTCGGCCGAGCGGATCAAGGCGATGGCGGAGAACAAGGGCCCCAAGCCCCGGCGGCCCGCCGAGGAGACGTTCTTCGAGAGCTTCCCCAAGGGGTTCGACGCGTTCGAGGAGCCGGCCGAGCGCGGCGCCTCCAAGCAGCGCTCCGGGGCCGCCCGCCCCGCGGCCCGGCCGGGCGGCCGTCAGGCCCGGCCCGCCCAGCGCGGAGGCAAGCAGCAGCC
>NZ_KI866525.1:655512-660533 GCF_000511135.2 Microbispora sp. ATCC PTA-5024
CCCTCCGGCGCCGCCCCGGCCTCCCCCGCCGCCGGCCTGTTCGAGACCGGCTCGTTCGAGGCGTTCGACGCCGGGTCCTCCGGCCGCCGTACGACCGGGACGTCGAGCGGCTCCTTCGAGGCGGCGCCGCCCGCCGCCGACCCCCTCACCGGGCCGCGCCCGGCCCGCTCCGGCCGGTCGAGCCGCTCCTCCCGCGCCGCGTCCCGCCGCGCCGCCTCGGCCTCTCCGGCTTCCCCGGCCTCGTCCGCGTCGTCCGCCTCCCCGCTGGACGCGGACCGCACCAACGGCGCGTTCGACGCCGGCCGCGCCGGCGGCTCGTTCGAGGCGGTCCGCGGGACCGGTCCGTTCGACGCGACGACCCGTGGCACCGGCCCGTTCGAGGCCACCTCGACCGGTTCGACCGGTTCGTACGGGACAGGCGCCTACGATGCCGGCGGCTCGTTCGAGTCCGCCCGCGGCACCGGGTCCTTCGACGCCACCACCCGGGGCACCGGCCCGTTCGAGGCGGCGCGGGGCACCGGGTCCATCGACGCCACGACCCGTGGGACCGGCCCCTTCGACGCGACGACCCGTGGCACCGGGCCGTTCGACGCGCCGTCGTCCCCGGCCACGTCTCCCTCGCTCTCCGTGCCCGACCCGCTCGCGACCCCGGAGGCCGACGCGCTCGCCCCCCGGAGCACCGGCGGCTCCTTCGACAGCTGGAACGCCTACGACGCGCCGCGAGCCGACGCGTTCGACGCGACGCGCGGCTCGACCGGACCGTTCCCGGCGGCCGACACCGGTCCCTCGTACACCATCCCGTCCTCGACCAGCGTGTCCGGGGCGGCGGCCGCTCCGGCCGCCGAGCCCGGCTGGCCGGTGAGCGGCAGCTATCCGCCCGTCCCCGCCGCCTCCACCCCGGCGGGCGGCTGGCCGGCGGCCCGCGACGTCCTCGACGACCCGGAGCCGCCGCGCGGCGCGTCCTCCTGGCCCAACGCGGAGACCTACCAGAGTCCCTCGTACGACGACTACTCGTCGACGTACTCGGGCACCGGCGGGTACGGCTCCCCGGCGTCCCCGTCCGCGCCGTCCGGCTCTCCGTCGTCCCCGTCGTCTTCGGCCTCCTCGTCGTACGAGGTGAGCGCCGGCTGGGCGACCATCGACGACTCCGACAGCGCGGCCAGGCCGGGCTCCGGCACGCCGACCGGCTCCGGACGGGCGGTCTCCGCCTACGAGTCGGCCGGGTACGACGTGCCGTCCGGGCAGAGCTACTACGGCTACGACCAGCAGGCGAACGGCGCCGGGACCGGCGGCGACGCCCAGCAGGCGGCGTGGCCCCAGGAGGGCGCCGCGGCGGGCTGGCCGTCCTACGACGAGCTGTACGGCGACGCCTCCACCTCGACCGCGCGCCGCGGGAGCCACCGCACCCCCGACACCGACTATCCGGACTACTACCGCTGATTTTCCTCCGGCTTGCCTGAAGCCCGGGCGGCCGCTGTCGTAGGGTCGCGGCATGACTCTGCGTAGTCGAGCGATCTCACACGGTGTGTCGGCCTCGGTGCTCAAGCACGACGTGCCCGCCTCGCTCGTGGTGTTCCTGGTGGCGGTCCCGCTGTCGCTCGGCATCGCGCTCGCGTCCGGCGCGCCGCCGGCCGCCGGGCTCGTGGCGGCCGTCGTCGGAGGCGTCGTCGCGGGAGCCCTCGGCGGCTCGGTCGTCCAGGTCAGCGGCCCCGCCGCCGGCCTGTCGCTGCTGGTGGCCGAGCTGGTGCACACGTACGGCTGGCGGGCCACGTGCGGCATCACGCTGATGGCCGGGGTCGTCCAGCTGCTCCTGGGCGGCCTGCGGGTGGCCAGGGCGGCCCTCGGCGTCTCCCCCGCGGTCGTGCACGGCATGCTCGCCGGGGTCGGCGCGGTGATCGCCCTGTCGCAGCTGCACATCGTGCTCGGCGGCACCCCGCAGCGCTCGGCGCTGGAGAACATCCTGGAGCTCCCCGGGCAGATCGCCCGCAACCACAGCCACGCCGTGATGACCGGGACGCTGACCATCGCCGTCCTGGTGGCCTGGAGCCGCATCCCGCGTCTCAAGGTGGTGCCGGCGCCCCTCGCGGCCCTGGTCGTCGCCACGGTCGTCGCCACGCTCCTGGGCTGGGACCTGACCAGGGTGAACCTCGGCGCCGGGTTCTCCGGACTCCAGGGGCCCCTGCTGCCGGAGGGTGACTGGCACGCGATCGCGGGGGCCGTGCTGCTGGTCGCGCTCCTCGCCGGGGTGGAGTCGCTGCTCACCTGCGTCGCCTCCAACCGCCTCCACGACGGTCCGCGGGCCGACCTCGACCGCGAGCTGACGGCGCAGGGCGCCGCCAACCTCGTGTCCGGCGCCCTCGGCGGGCTTCCCGTGGCGGGCGTCGTCGTCCGCACCACCACCAACGTGCGGGCGGGGGCGCGCAGCCGCTGGTCCGCCGTGCTGCACGGCGTGTGGGTGCTGCTGTTCACCGCGGCGTTCGCCTGGATGATCACGCTGATCCCTTTGGAGGCGCTGGCCGCGCTGCTGCTGTTCATCGGCGTGCAGATGGTCAACCTCGCCCATGTGCGCAACCTGCGGGGCCACCGGGAGGTCCCGGTGTACGTCGTGACGATGGGCGGGGTGGTGTTCATCGGGCTCGCCGAGGGCGTCGCGATCGGCCTCGGCCTCGCCGCGCTGCTCGCGCTGCGCCGCCTCGCCTGGGTGTCGGTCGACGTGCGCGACACGGGCGAGGGCCGCCGCCGGGTCGCCGTCACCGGGTCGCTCACGTTCCTCGGCGTGCCGCGCCTGACCGAGGCGCTCGCGGCGGTGCCGCCGGGAGCCGGCGTCGAGCTCGACCTGCACCTCGACTTCATGGACAACGCCGCCTTCGAGGCCCTGCACGCGTGGCGGCTGGAGCACGAGCGGGGCGGCGGCACGGTCGACGTCGACGAGGTGCACGGGGACTGGTACGCCGCCGGGGTCAGCGGAGCCCGCATGTTCCCCGCCCGCATCCCGCCGCGCCACGAGCGCTGGTGGCTCCCCTGGGCGTACCGGCGGCCCACGCGGCCCACGCTCCCGGCGGCCGCGCCGGGGACGGCGGGCGGGCACGACGCCGCCGTCTGCCCGGACGTGCCGGTGCCCGATCTGCTGCACGGGACGCGCGAGTTCCAGCGCCGTACGGCGCCGCTCGTGCGCCCGCTGCTTCACCGGATGGCCCGTGGCCAGGCGCCGTCCCACCTGTTCGTCACCTGCGCCGACTCGCGGATAGTGCCGAACATCATCACGGCGAGCGGGCCGGGCGACCTGTTCACCGTGCGGAACGTCGGCAACTTCGTGCCCAGGGCGTCGAGCGCGCCGCCGGACGACTCCGTGGCCGCGGCGGTCGAGTACGCGGTGACGGTGCTGGGGGTGCGGACCATCACCGTGTGCGGCCACTCGGGCTGCGGCGCGATGGCGGCCCTGCTGGGCGAGGTCCCCGACCTGCCCGCCCTGCGCAGCTGGCTGCGGCACGGCCGCCAGAGCCTGGCCCGGTTCGTGGCCCACCCCGGCGACGAGGACGACGCCGGGCCGCTCGACCGGCTCTGCCGGGTCAACGTCATCCAGCAGCTCGACAACCTCCGGACGTACCCCTTTGTGGACGCGCTCGTCCGCTCGGGCGACCTGGAGCTCGCGGGGCTGTACTTCGACATCGGCGCGGCGCGGGTCCACCTGCTCGACCGGGAGCGGTTCACACCGGTGCCCGAGCTCACCACGGGCTGACCGGGGGCGCCGCCTTCGCTCTCAGCGGATCACGTCCGCCGACCGTGAAACCCCGCAGACGGCGGCGCCGCCCACGCGAAGGATGGCGGCATGAGAATTCTGGTAATCGGCGGTTCCGTCTTCCTCGGCCGGGCCATCGTCGAGGACGCGCTGGGCCGGGGCCACGAGGTGACGACGTTCAACCGGGGCAGGAGCGGGCCCGACCTGCCGGGGGTGGAGGCCGTGCACGGCGACCGCGAGGTCGCCGCCGACCTCGAACGCCTGGTGGACGGCCGGCGATGGGACGCGGTCGTCGACGTCTGCGGGTTCACTCCCCGGGTCGTCCTCGACTCGGTGCGGGCGCTGTCGGGGCACGCCGCGCAGTACACGTTCATCTCCAGCATCTCCGCGTACGCCGACTGGCCGGCCAAACCGGGCGTCACCGAGGAGTCCCCGCTGTTCGACTGCCCGCCGGACGCGGAGGCCGACTTCGGCGAGTACGGCGTGCTGAAGGCCGGATGCGAGCGGGCGGTGGAGCAGCACTTCGACGGCGCGGCCCTGATCGTCCAGCCGGGCCTGATCCTGGGCCCCCACGAGAACGTCGGCCGCCTGCCCTGGTGGCTCACGCGCATCGCGAAGGGAGGCCGGGTCCTCGCCCCCGGCGACCCCGGCCTGCCGATCCAGCTCATCGACGCCCGCGACATCGCCGCGTTCACCGTCACCCAGGCGGCGAACGGCGCGGCCGGCCGCTACATGACGGGCGGGGTGCCGGGCAACGCGACGTTCGGGAGCTGGCTCGGGGCCTGCGTCGAGGTCACCGGCTCGGACGCCGAGCTGGTGTGGGTCGACGACCGCTTCCTCCTGGACCGGGACGTGCAGGAGTGGACCGAGCTGCCTCTGTGGGCCACGTCGGAGGCCGGCGCCGGCGTGTGGTCGCACTCGTCGGCCAAGGCGCTGGCGGCCGGTCTCACCTGCCGTCCGGTGGGCGAGACGGTCAGGGACACCTGGGAGTGGCTCAAGGACGTCCCCGAGGAGCGGCGCAGCTTCGGCTCGCAGCGGCTGCGCCACGGGATCGACCCGGACAAGGAGGCCCGGATTCTGGCGGAGTGGGACGCCCGCTCCTGAGATTTGTCGGCGGCGGGTCCTAGGCTGGCGTTCATGCTGTGGATCGGTCTGATCGTGGTCGCGCTCGTGCTGCTCGCCTGCGTCGCCGGGGCGCTTCTCCGTCGCTCCGCACCGCGCCGCCGGCCGGGACGGTCCGGCGGCTCGCCCGTCCGGGGCGACGGCTCGCCGGGCCGCAGAG
>NZ_KI866525.1:660670-685151 GCF_000511135.2 Microbispora sp. ATCC PTA-5024
CGGCCGGGCACGCCGCGCCGGGGGAGGCCGGGGCCGGCCCGCGGCCCGGCGAGATCTGGTGGGCGGACGTGCCGTTCGAGGACGGCCCCGGGTCCAAGGTGCGTCCCTGCCTCGTGCTCCGGACCCACCGCGGCGGGGCCGAGGTACTGAAGATCACCAGCCAGGACCAGAGCCATCGGTCCGACCACATCGAGATCCCCACCCGTGCCTGGGACCGCGACGCCGACCACAACAGCTTCCTCGACCTCACGGGCCCGATCCGGGTGCCCGCCGCCTCCTTCGACGACAGGGCGGGCACGCTGGACGCCCACATCTGGCAGCGGGTCTGCGAGCTCCACCGGATCCCCGTCCGCTGACCCCGCGGCCGCGGACCGGTTGCCTGGGGATGCCGCGCCCGCGTCCGCCGGCATGCGGAGCTGCGGGCCGGGCCAGTGCGAGCCTCCGGAGCCCGGCGCCTCAGCCCGGGCTACGGCGCGGGCGGGGTGCCAGGCCGGGGTAGGCGGGCGGCGATGCCGTCCAGGAGGCGGTCGAGACCGTAGGCGAACCGCTCGTCGACGTCGACGAGCTCCCGGCCGCCCTCGGTCGTCATGCGCAGCAGCATCGGATAGCGTCCGGTCGCGATCTGCGACCGGATGTACGGCAGCTGCGTCGTCATCCACTCCTGGAGGGTGAGACCGGTGCGCCGCAGCGCCTCGGCTTCGGCCAGCTCGCTCTGGACGAAGCCGTTCAGGTACGCGAAGACCCCGCCGACGATGGTCAGCATCTCGTCGACGCCCAGGCCGAGGCCGTCCAGCATGCCGAGCGCCGTCTCCATGAGCCGCAACCGCGCCGGGCTGGCCTGCTGCCGGCTCGCCGCGAGCGGCGCGAGCCAGGGATGGCGCAGCATGGTCCGCCTCGCCTGCCAGGCGAGATCGCGCAGATCGGTCGCCCACTCCCCCGTGATGGTCGTTTCGCCGGGCAGGTACTCGCCCACGACGAGGTCGATCATCAGCTCGATCACGTCGTCCTTGCCGGAGACGTACCGGTAGAGGGACATCGTCCCCGCCCCGAGCTCGCCCGCGAGCCGCCGCATGGAGATCGCGTCGAGGCCCTCCGCGTCGGCGATCTGGACGGCCACCTCGGCCAGGCGGGCGCGGCTGAAGCCCGGCCGCGGCCCCCGCGCGGGCCGCTCCGGCCGCATCCAGAGGTTCTCGCGACCTGTCATCGCCCTTCGTCCCGTCCCGGCACCGGTATTGCGTACACCGTACCGGGCGGGTTAGGGTCGAGGGCACAAACCGAGTACGTCGTACCCAGTTTTGTCACGCCCGGACGAGGGGACTTTCATGCCCGCGATCCTCGCCTCAGACGTCTTCACGCCTCCCGACGTCGGCCTGTTCGACTTCCCCCCGCTCTGGTCCGGCGCGCCGTACTGGCTGACGAAGCCGGTCGTGCTCGGCCTCGCGGGGGTGGCCGTGCTCTGCGTGCTCGCCTGGGCGGCGTTCGCCCGCCCCGCACTCGTCCCCCGCGGTCTGCAGAACGCCGGCGAGTACGGCTACCTGTTCGTCCGCGACCAGGTGGCCCGCCCGTTCCTGGGCGCGGACGCCGACCGGTGGATGCCCCTGCTGCTGAGCCTGTTCTTCCTGATCCTGCTGTGGAACCTGTTCGGGGTCGTCCCCGGGCTGCAGTTCCCGGTGAACGCGCGCATCTCGTTCCCGGTGGTGTTCGCCCTGGTCGTGTACGTCATCAAGATCTATCTGGGCGTGCGGCACCAGGGTCTCAAGGGCTACCTGACCGGCCTGATGTTCCCGCCCGGGCTGCCGAAGCCACTCGCCATCGCCCTGTTCGCCCCGCTCGAACTGCTGTACACGTTCGTCACCTCGCCGTTCACCCACGCCGTGCGGCTGTTCGCGAACATGTTCGCCGGACACCTGCTGCTGGCGTTCTTCAGCGCCGTCGGGTTCTGGTTCGTCGTCGAGCATCCGACTCTGCCGGGGGTGCCGGTCGGGATCCTGAGCGTGGTCATGGCCGTCCTGATGACGGGACTGGAGATCTTCATCCAGTTCCTCCAGGCGTTCCTGTTCACCATGCTCGCCGCCATGTTCATCGGCGGGTCCCTGCACCCCGACCACTGACGTACTCACCGCGTTCTGAGTACGCGCGCTCACGCGCCCGTCCGTGCCGTCCGCCGAGCATGGGTGCATGACCCAACCGGTGAAGACGACCACCACCACCGCGTTCTACGTTCAGTCCGTCATCTCGTTCGCGCTGTCGCTCGGCGCGCTGGCGGTCGCCATCGTGTACCTGCCCGTCACGGCGTGGGTGCGCGCGTTCCTCGCCCTCGGGCTGATGTACGTCGTCACCTCGGCGTTCACGCTCGCCAAGTGCGTGCGCGACCGCCACGAGGAGGAGTCCGTCGTCAGCCGGGTCGACCAGGCCAGGCTCGACAAGCTGCTGGCCGAGCACGACCCGTTCCGCGTCGACTGAGCCGTGAGCGGGGCGGGGGCCCGCTCACCGGCCGGATCCGCGGCGGATCTCCTCCAGCGAGCTCCGCATGAGGTCCGTCGCACGGGTGAACCAGTCGGCCAGCACGCCGACCTCGTCGGGGGTGTACTCGGCGAACAGGCCGGCGAGCCGCCCGTAGAACGGCTCGTACACGGCGGACACCCGCTCGGCCGCCGTCGGGTCGGCGACGACCCGCACGCGCCGCCGGTCGCCGGGGTCGGCCTGCCGGCGCGCGTAGCCGGCCTGTTCCAGCCGGTTGAGCACCCCCGTCACCGCGCCGGTGGTCAGGCCGGCCAGCTCGGCCAGCTCACCCGCCGTCAGCGGGTCGTCCGCGGCTCCCAGGACGTGACCGAGGCAGGTCAGGTCGGTGACGTTGAGGCCCAGCCGCTGGGCGATGTCCTGCTGGCCGACCAGGCTGAGCGCGATGAGCCGGTCCATCCCCGCCATCGCCTCCCGGACCGACGCCCGCGGCCGCGGTTTGCCCTCCACGCGCAATCTCCTTAGCATCTAAGATAATTAGTACGTGAGATAAGTATCGCACCGGAGCGAGGAGAACGATGAGCGCGCTGCATGACGACGTCGACCTGGGGCACACGGTCGCGGGATGGGTGGGGTGCGCCATCGCCCTCGCCGGATTCGCCGCGGCCGGGGCGGCCCTGTGCGCGGGCCGGCCGGCCGGGATCTGGCTGGGTGCCGGCCTGGTCGTGTTCGCCGGCCTGGCCACCTGGGCGTTGCACCTGGTGGGCTGGGGCAAGCCGAGCGGCGTCCGCCCGGCGGAGGAGTGGAACTGGCGGGTGCGGGACCCCATGACGGGCCACCGCGACTGCCTCGCCTGCCGGCTTGCGGGCCGGCGCACGACCGAGGCCGCGGAGACTGCGCAAACTGGGGAGTGCCTCGTCCCCGTTCCGGCCGGACGGTGAACGGAGGACAATATCGCCCGTGCTTCCCGACCTCCGCCGGTCCCAGGACACCGGGCTGGACTACTACCTCGTCCTGCCCGAGGACGGTCCCCACGGTTCACCCGCGTCGCGGGTGGAGGGGATCGTCGTCGAGGAGTTCGATCTGGCCGGCGACTTCACGACGACGGCCCTCAACGGCGCCGGATGGACCGCGGCGGACGGCGAGTGGTGGAGTTCCGCCGCCTTCAGCCGTGAGATGCGCCGCGAGCCCCGGTTGCGCTCCCGCATCGTCGCGGCACGCCGACAGGATGCCGAGGCGGCGTACCGCCGGCAGGGCGGCGGCGACCTGCCGGACGAGACCGGCCTGCGGGCCCGCTTCCGCGACCCCCAGCCGCTCCCGGTCGCCCCTCCCCTGCGGCTCGGCCCGGCGGACGTGCCCGAGGGCTTCCACGACAGGCGGGTCTACCGGCTGCTGTTCGCCGGCGAGCCGGACGACGGCTGCCCGGGACGCCTCCACGCCCTGTGGGGCATGACGCCCCCGGACGATCGCGCCGATCCGGGCGTGGCCGGCAGAGCCGGGCGCCGTACGGCCCGGGACGCGTTCACCTGGGATCTCCGCCGGATCGGCCCCGGCGTCGCCTGGTCGCTCGACCTGACGGCCTGTCTGGGCACGTCATCCGACGCGGCCCTCGGCCCCCTCCTGCGGGAGCTCACCACGACCATGCGTCACGAGGGCCTGATCCCGGTCACCGTCGAGCGCTTCTCCTGATGCGACCTCGCGTCAGCCGGTGAGGCCGGGGGGCTGCTCCTGCGCGAAGGTGATCACGATGTACCGGCCGTTGGCGTAGCTGACCACCGGCCGCTGAAGCATGTCCCCCACCCTGCGGGCGACGTTCTGGAACAGCTCCACCATGTCCGGAGTGTCGGCGCTCACCCTGAACCGCCCGTCCGTCTGGAGGTGGTGGGCGACCAGCGTGGAGAAGGTCGCCTCGGCCCGTGCCGCTTCGTCCCCGTCGAGAGGGGTGCGCCGGGGGGCGGGGTGGGTGCCGAGGGGCTGGGTCATCGCGGATCTCCTCCTGATCGCCGTCGGACCAGCATGCCACAGGCGGGGGGCGTCATCGGGCCGGCGGCCAGTTCCTGAGGACGGCGTCGAGGGCGTCCAGCGTCCTGGACCAGGAGGCGTCCACCTCGCGCGGGTGCCGGCGGAACCCGCCCGCCGTCTCCAGGCTCACGTACCCGTGGAACGTGCTGTGCAGCATCCGCACCGCATCCGTCTGATCGGGCTCCGGCAGCGCGTAGCCACGCAGGATGGCCCGCGTCATCTCGGCGTGCCGCCGTGCCGCGCTGGCGAGCGCCGTCTCCAGGTCGAGCTCGGTCTGCATCGCCGCGTACCTCCCCGGATGCCGTTTCGCGTAGCTCCGGTAGGCGTTGGCGAAGGACACCAGCGCGTCCTTGCCCGCGCGTCCGGCGAGCGCGGCGGCGGCGCCGTCCGCGAGCTCCGCCAGGGCCAGGACCGCCACCCTGACCCGTACGTCCTGGACGTCCTTGACGTGGGAGTACAGGGCCGCGGGCTTGACGCCGAACCGTCGCGCGAGCGCCGAGACGGTCACGTTGTGGAAGCCGATCTCGTCGGCCATATCCGCTGCCGCCTGGGTCACGAGTTCCGCGGTGAGCCCCGCACGCGCCATGCGCCACCCTCTCTTACTTACAGCTTTTAAGCAGTTGCCTACTAGCCTTAAGGAAGGCTAGCCTCCCCGGCCATGAGACCAGTAACCGAGCAGGACATCCGCACATCGTTCGTCAACTGTTCCAAAGGTGAGGCCAAACGGCTCGGTCTTCCCAGAGATCTCGCCGACCAGCCGTGGGACGACCTCGACTTCCTCGGCTGGCGAGATCCCGGGGCGCCCGGACGCGCCTACCTGGTCGCCGAACGCGACGGCTCCCTCGTCGGCCTCGCGCTCAGGGCGACGTCCGGGACGGCACGCGGCTTCACCGCGCGCAGCATGTGCTCGCTGTGCCTGACCACGCACACCAACGGCGGGGTGGCGCTGATGACGGCGCGCCGGACCGGTGACGCGGGCCGCCAGGGCAACTCGGTCGGGCAGTACCTGTGCACCGACTTCGCCTGCTCCCTCTACGCGCGCGGGAAGAAGGAGGCGGCGGGGGCCTCACCGGTCGACGAGTCCCTCACCGTGGAGGAGAAGGTGGCCCGTACCCGGGCGCATCTGTTCTCCTTCGTCGACAAGGTCGTCGCCTGACGAACGGGGATTCGCCGACGAGGCGCCGGCACCCCCGACCTCTGGGGTGGCGACGAGGTCACACGGCCCAGGAGACCGGTGCCGCCCGGCCGAATCGGAGCGCGCGCGGCGCCTCGAAGACGATCAACCTATCCGATGGGCGGACTGCTTTCTTCTGAGGAAAGTCCATGATACTTTCCTCAGAGGAAAGCAGTCCTATCGACCAGGGATGGCCCCCATGAACCCTCAGGACGCCCAGTCCTCGCTCGACGAGATCCGCCGCCTGGAGGGCAGGACCCGGCAGGTGCTGGTCAGCCAGAGGTTCGCCCGTCCCTACGTCCTGCTCGCGGCTCTTGGGCTCTTCGTCGGACTGGCCTCCCTTGACCTCGAAAACCCGTGGCGCTCCGCCGCCCTGCTGATCGGATTCGGGCTGTTCGTCGGAGTGGGAATCGTCCAGGAGCACCGCGCCCTCGTCCGAAGGAAGCCCACGGGCCCCGAATGGCTGTTCTGGACGGGGCTGTCGGCCGGGCTCATGCTGCTGTTCGGTGTCCTGCGGATCGCCGCCTGGGCGTGGTTCGGTCTCCCGGCACAGGGACTGCTGTCGCAGGGCACGGTCGCCGCCGCAGCGACGGCCGCGACGTATCTCGCGGTGACGCCCCTTGCTCGCCGGACCCTCACCACGGTCACCCGGCGCGAGGGCGGACGCGTCTGATGGACCCGCACTTCGACGAGTTCCTCCACGTCTCCGCACGGCTGTCGATCGTCGCCCTGCTGGCGCCGCCCGACTGGGTGGACTTCGGCTTCCTGCGGGACACGATCGGGACCAGCGATTCGGCGCTGTCCAAGCAGCTGTCGGCGCTGGCCGAGGCCGGGTACGTCACGCTCCGGAAGGATCAGCAAAGCCGGGCACGGCGCACCTACGTACAGCTCACCCCGCAAGGACGGCACGCATTCCAGAGGCACGCGGCGGCGCTGGAGAGGATCGTCGCAGCCGCCGGCGTCCACGAACAGAACAGCTAGCCCAGGTAGAAGTCCCTGCGCGCAGCCACGAACGCCTCCATCGTCTGGGCGGGCACGCCCGCCACACGTTCGACGTCGTCGGACGCGTCGTCGTAGCGGTTCTCTTCGTGCAGTCGGATCAAGATGGTGGCGAGGTGCTGTTCGATGTGCCGCGGCAGGCCTGCCGTGGCGAGCACCTCGGCCCGCCACCGGTCCAGCGGCACATCCACGTAAGACACCGGACGCTCCAATGCC
Organism: Microbispora sp. ATCC PTA-5024; assembly: GCF_000511135.2. Classification (NCBI taxonomy): domain Bacteria; kingdom Bacillati; phylum Actinomycetota; class Actinomycetes; order Streptosporangiales; family Streptosporangiaceae; genus Microbispora; species Microbispora sp. ATCC PTA-5024. The sequence continues at coordinate 667,542 of NZ_KI866525.1, forward strand.
TGTGAGACGTCCTCTGCCATCTCGGTCATATCGACCATGCGCGGCCGGGCAAGCTCGTACGCGTGCCCGACGCGCGGAGCCGGGTCGCGGAGCACGGTGGTGACCACCCGGGCGACGTCGTCAACGGCGACCGGCGCCGTGCGTCCGGTGCCGAACGGTAGTGTGATCGTGCCGTTCTCCTGGATCGACCGGGCCGCGAACTTGGTAACAGCGGATTCTCCAGGAAAACCGTCGGCCGGATGTGCACCACTGGCAGGCCCGACCATTCGAATACCTGCTCCGCCAGCCAGTGCAGCCGGTGCTGGTGCGACTCCGCCCTGCCGGTGCCGGTGGCGCTCATCTCCGACACCGCCATCTGTGACATGCCCACCAGAGCGTTCAACTCGCCGCGTTCCCGCGCCACGGTGGCCAGCACGGTCGCCGCCAGCAGATGGTCCGACGACACGGGCATCGCGAAGTACATCCGCCCGGCACCCTCCAGCGCGGCCGCGACGTTCTCGGGCCGGGTCACATCAACGCGGTCTCGGTCGTGATGAAGTCGACGTAACCGACGGGGGGCGTCACCCCGCGCGACAGCATCCAGTGGATGCGACCAGCTCCGGTCAGTGCGAGCGTCGCCCGGTAGCCCAGCTCGACGTCGCCCACATCGAAGCAGCCGGCCAAACCGTCAAGGTAGTCGCCGAGATGGCGGCCGAGCGTGGTCAGCGTCAGTGATGCGAGATCAGCGCCCACCGGGCCCACCCCGAACGTCGCCCAGTCCAGCGCCACAGTGTCGGCACCGTCGTCGGCAGCGATGAGGTTGCCACGGGAGAAGTCGCCATGCACGAGCACTCGAGGTACCGTCTCCAGCCGCTTCAGCAGCTCCCGGCGTCGTCGCCACAATGCCGGGATGTGCGGATGCACGTCCATGCCGGTCCAGTTCAGCTCACTGACCGCGATCCGCTGGACGAGTTGGTGCCCTGACAGCCACGGTACGTCGGGCACAACGGCGTTGGCCTGCCAGCGGCCGAGCTGGTGCGCGGCCACGTGTGGCGCTTGCAATGTGGTGCCGACGTCGGCGAGATAGATGATGTCGTCGATGACGCCGTAGCAGCGCGGGGCGGCCAGACCTGGCCTCTCTGGTACCAGTCCGCTGGCGTAGGCGAGAGGTTCCCGCCGCCAGTAGGCCCAGTGGCGGGGGTCGGCGGCACCGGCGGCGTGGCGTCCGGTGGTCACCGGTCGGCAGGCTTTGCGGATCACGGTGAAGGAGACCTGGTCGTGATCGAGCTGTGCCAGGCCCGACAGCCTGGTCACGGCGCCGGTGGCGGCCCCGGAACTGCCGGTGATCGGTTCACTTCGGCACCATACGAGCGAGCCTCCGGGGTGGCCCAGCACCGCATCCAGGACCGCTCGGGGAATGTGATCCTTCACTCTCGGCACGGCAGGCCACCAACTCGCTTGCGTGCCTTGCATTTTCTGCGTGGGCAGGCGGGGAAAGTAGGTCCGGACGGGCTGAGCAAGGAAGATCCAGACGGATCGGGCACGTAACGGGCACGGAAGATCGAAATGGTGCCGGAAAGATCGAGGCCCGGGTCGGGAAATGCTCCCTGAGCTGGGCCTTTTCGGTTGGAGTGGGTGACGGGAATCGAACCCGCTGTCACCCTACCGACAGGCCTGCCGTCGACCCACTGCGGAGCGGCAGCGGACCGGCGACGGAGAAGTGCAAGCCCGCGCGATCGAGCTGCTGTTATGCACCCCTACGTGCGAACGTAACCACCGTTGTCCACGGGTCCAGCCGAGACACGGGGAGACCCTCGTTTCCGCAGGCAGACGTACGGTTAGTGATCCACCTGCACGGTGTCGTGAAATTCACCGATCGATGTCATGCCTCCGCCGACCGGGGATACCGGGCGTCAAGAATGGTGGTGACGCGTCCGGAGTCGATGTCATACACGTGGCCGGAGACACTCACTTCGGGCGAGAGCATCGGCGACGCGAGAAGCCGCTCGACGTCGGTCCTCACGCTTGCCTGTGGGTCGGCGACCTCGGTGGCTCCCAGCGCCGCCTCGGATATGCCAGTCGCCTGAGCGGCCTCACGCCGAAAGGCGGGGTCGGCCAGAAAGCCCGTTCCGCATTGGGTGTGGTGGACGACAGCCACCTCGAAAAGCCTGTCGGGCATGCCGAACACCTTCTCGGCCAGGAAGGCGAGGTAGGCGATGTCGTCGATCACGGCCCGGGTGACGCGTCCGCCCGCGTTGCGGATGACGGGAGCGTCTCCGAGCCGAAGCCCGAGGACGATCGCGGGGTCGACTCGGTGGTCGAGGCAGGTGACGACAACCAGCTGGGCGGTCGGCGGGGCGAGCGGCATCGGGGTGCGGTCGCGGGCGAAGTGCTCGTTGCGTTCAAGCAGCAAGGTCATCCTGGTCACGGTGATGTCCGTTCTGGTTCAGGTGGTCGTCTCATCGTCATAGCGCTGCCGCGGCCACGGGCTGGAAGACCCGAGGTGCGCCGGGTGCCGCGGTGGCCTCCATGTCCGTCGGCCCTGTGCCGGCGATTGGTGGACACCGTCCACTTTAGCTCGACTGGTGGACACTGTCCACATTGCTATCGTGGCCGGGTGAGCGCGGGTCGACCAGCAGCGGGAAGACCCCCGGCAGGGCGACGGCGACCCCGGGGCGCGGTCCGCGACGGCCTGATCGCCGCAGGCCTCGAACTGGCCCGCACCGGCGGCCCCGACGCCGTGGTGCTTCGCGAAGCGACCCGGATCGTCGGCGTCGTGCCCAACGCCGCTTACCGCCACTTCGCGGACCGCGACGAACTCCTCGCCGCGGTCTGCGCCGCGGCCATGGGCGAGTTGGGCGACCGCATGGCCGCCGACGTCGCCCGCGTGCCCGGCGAGCGCGGCGACCCCACTGCGGCCCGCCACCGTCTCGGCGCGATCGGAGCGGCCTACCTCCATTTCGCGCACGAAGAACCAGGCCTGTTCGCAACCGCGTTCGCCCTGCCGCAGCAACACCCCTACAGCGCCACCGGCGACGGCGACGACACCAGCGGGCCGGACCGCAGCCCTCTCGGCCAACTCCGCACCGCACTGGACGAACTGGTCGACGCCGGCGTACTCGACCCCCGGCGCCGCGACGGCATCGAATATCCCATCTGGTCCGCCGTCCACGGGATGGCCGTCCTCACCGGAAAGGGCCCGCTACGCGACGTCCCCGGCTCCGACCGGCGCAGGCTGGAAGCACTCACCCTCGCCTTCATCAGCGACTGCCTCACATAGCGCTTCCTCATCTCATGAGGTTAGAGACGACGTTTAGGGATGTGCTGGTTGTTCGGCCGCGCTGATGAGGTGTGGTCCCCGGCGGATCAGAGACGGAACCGGTTGTGACCAATTCGGTTGGTCAACCCAGGATGCTGCTGGACCTGAACGTGCACCCGTCCTGACCTCCGCCGACAGGCGCGGTTTCCGTCAGGGCGTTCAGCGCACTGCCCGCGTCGGGCGCCCCGGGGACGGTGACGCCCCCGCCGCCGGCCCCCTCTGTTATCCCACCCGGGCCCGCCGCACCACTCATCACCAGGGCGATCCCCTGACCCGACGACGCCCCCGCGGCCGCGGCCCCCGCCGAGAAGAAGCTCACCAAGTCGGCTCTGCGGCAGGAGCCATCAGCGTGGCGAGAAGGCACCTCGCCGATCCCTGCATATGGGATGCCACCGGCCCCCGGGCGTTCGACCGCTCGGGGCTGGTCCAAATCGCCTGGCGCAAGGCCGGCGTCAAACTCCCGCGCACGACGTGGGAAATGCTCGACGCCGTGAAGAAGAAGGTCTCCCTCGCGCATCTCAAGCCGGGCGATCTCATCTTCACCAACGGCGGCGGCCACGTGGGCATGTACCTGGGGCACAAGAAGGTGATCAACGCTCCCCATTCGGGCGCGGTGTTCAGTGTCGACAGGCTGAAGGGCCACTGGAGGAGCAACTTCCTCACGGCCGTACGCCCCGGGGCCTGATTCCGTACGCCGGCGCCCTCTGCGGGAATGCCCTGACGCGCGCCGCCAGGGCATCCCCGTTCCGCTCTCCCGTCCGGTTCTGTGAACGTAGCCACAGTTACTTGACCGAACGTTCCAGATATCCGTACAGTCATGACATGGCTCGAGTCAGGGAGTTCGACACCGAGGCCGCACTGGAGGCGGCGATGTCCGCCTTCCGCCGGAGGGGATACGAGGGGACCTCGATCCAGGACCTGGTCGACGCCACGGGAATCGGGCGCGGATCGCTGTACGCGGCGTTCGGCAGCAAGGAAGGTCTCTACCTGGCGGTCATGGACCGCTACCGCGAGCAGTACGCGGTCCCGCTGATTGAACTTCTCGACAGCGGCGCGCCCGCCCGGGACCTGATCCGCGCCGTGCTTGTCGGTGTGGTGGACGAGGTCGTTCGCGACGGCGAGCGATTGTCCTGCCTCATCGTCAGCGCCACGACGGAGCGGCTGCCGCACGACCCCGAAGTCGCGAAGCGCGTGCGGGCGACGACCACGTCACTGGAGGACGCCCTGGTAGGGCTGATCGGGAAGGCCCAGAAGAGCGGCCAGGTGACACCCGACCGCGACGCGAGAGACCTGGCGCGCTTTCTCCTGACGACCGTCCACGGCCTGCGGGTCATGGGCGCGATCAACACCGATCGCGGATCGATGATGCGTGTTGTGGAGGTGGCCCTGGGCTGCCTCGACTGAGTTTTTGACGCCCTGAATATGTAACGATCATTCAAGATTATGTGGACGGCGAAGGCCGTCACCGCGGAAGGAGCGACCTTGGAGGACGACAGGCTTCGGCGTCTTGTGGACATCGAGGAGATCAAACAGCTCAAGGCCCGTTATTTCCGATACGTCGACACCAAGGATTGGGACGCCTGCCGTGAGGTCTTCACGGCCGACGCGCGCATCGACATCGGCGGCGTCAGGACAGTCGACGAGTTCATCTCCGTCACCCGCGCATGGCTCGGAGACGCCGTGTCGGTGCACAGCGGGTCCATGCCCGAGATAGAGATCAACGGCCCCGGCGAGGCCACCGGGATCTGGGGTATGCGCGACTACATCGTCTTCCCCGACAACGGCGGCGCCCCGACAGGAATGCGGGGTTATGGGCACTACCACGAGCGATACCGGCGGATCGACGGCCGCTGGCGCATCCACACCACGAGATTGACCCGCCTGCGGATCGACCCGTTCGAAGGCGGCCTTCCCTATGTATGAGCCCTCGGACACCTGTGCCGGCCCACGACTCCGGCACGAGGCCCGGACTCTGGAGGACGCATGAAGGCGGTAGGCGCCATGGCCTTCGGCGGCCCCGAGGTGCTCCAGGTCGTCGACGTTCCCGAACCACACGCGGGCACGGATGAAGTGCGCGTCCGCGTGCACGCCGCGGCGGTCAATCCGACGGACGCACTCATGCGCGCGGGCCTCACCTCTCTACGCGGCGTGCTGCCGCCGTACATCCCCGGTCAGGACGCGGCCGGAGTCGTGGACGAGATCGGGAAAGACGCCGTCACCGACCTGCGGACCGGCGACCGGGTGATGGCCATGGTCATGCCGAACGGACCGCGCGGCGGCGCATATGCCGAGTATGTGGTCCTGCCCGCGTCATGGGTGACGAGGGCGCCGGTCGGCACCGGCCACGCCGAGGCGTCGACCCTTCCGTTGAACGGTCTCACCGCCCGCCTGGCACTCGACCTACTGGCCCTGTCACCTGGACAGACCCTTGCGGTGACCGGTGCGGCGGGCGGGTTCGGCGGCTACATGGTCCAGTTGGCGAAGGCGGACGGCTTACGCGTCGTCGCCGACGCCTCACGGGCCGACGAGGACCTCGTCCGATCTCTGGGCGCGGATCTCGTCGTGCCCCGGGGAGACGACGTCGGCGCCCGCATCCGCCGGGCGGTACCCGAGGGCGTGGACGGGCTGGCCGACGGCGCGCTCAACGGGAGACCCGTGGTGACCGCGGTGCGGGACGGCGGGAGCGTCGCGGCCCTCCGCGGCATCCACTCTCTCGGCACCTCCGAGCGCGGCATCGCCTTCCACGCCGTCTACGTCCCCGATTATCGCGGTCGCCGGGACAAACTAGATCAATTGCGCGGCCTGGTGGACGCCGGAGCGATGACCCTGCGAGTCGCCGCCACGTTCGCCCCCGAGCAGGCCCCCGAGGCTCACCGCCTTCTTGAAGGCGGGGGCATCCGGGGACGACTCGTCCTCGAATTCTGAGGGCGCCCGCCGATCGTACCGGCGAAGCCGCGTGCCTCCGTTCTTCCGGCACGTTTCAGTACAACACCCGGACCGTAACCGCGTCCGGCGTCCACCATTGGGGGAAGCACATGAAGAAGATCGGCGTCGGCATTATCGGGGCGAGCCCGACAGGATGGGCGGCGATCAGCCACGTCCCCGCGCTCAAGGCCCTTCCTGACTACGAACTGCGCGCCATCAGCACCTCCCGCCGAGAGTCCGCCGAGCGTGCCGCGGCGGAATTCGGCGTCCCGGCGGCCTTCGACGACCACAGGGACCTGATCGCCCATCCAGATGTCGATCTGGTGGTGGTGGCGGTGAAGGTGACCCACCACCACGCGCTCGTCTCGGCGGCGCTGGAGGCCGGAAAGATGATCTACAGCGAATGGCCGTTGGGAGTGAATCTCCCTGAGGCGGCCGATCTGGCTGAGCGCGCCCGGGCGGCGGGCGTCCGGACCGTGATCGGGCTGCAGGCCCGCTTCTCCCCGGTGGTCCGTTACGCGCGCGACCTGGTCGCGGACGGTTACGTCGGCCGGGTGCTCGGCACGACGATGATCGGGTCCGGGCTTTCCTGGGGACCGGAGACGGACCGCGCCCACGCCTACATCTTCGACGCGGCCAACGGAGCGACACTCCTGACTGCGGCGGGCCTGCACGCCCTTGAGGCGCTCACCTTCACGCTGGGAGACTTCGCCCGTGTCTCGGCCAACCTCGTCAACGGCCGCAAGGAGGTCCAGGTGGTGGACGAGGGGATCACGATTCCAGTGACGACGGCCGACCAGTTGTCCGTCACGGGGACGTTGGGCAGCGGCGCGGCCGTTTCCTTCTTCTACCGCGGCGGTTTCTCGCGAGGGGACAACCTGCGTTGGGAGATCAACGGCACCGAGGGCGACCTCGTCCTGTCCGCGCCGGGCGCCAACGGGAACCTGCAGGTGGCGGACATGAGACTGGAAGGGGGCCGAGGCTCCGACACCGCCGTCGCCGAGCTCGCGGTGCCGGATCGCTACTTCGATCCGGCTCCCCGCGCCATGCCCGCGCTCCCACAGAACGTCGCGCAGACCTACGCGTTCTTCGCGAAGGATCTTCGCGAAGGCACCGGCACCGTCCCCGGTTTCGACTACGCCCTCGCCCGGCACCGGCTCGTCGACGCGATCGAGCGCGCGTCCCGGACGGGATCCGCCCAGTTTCCGGCGCGCCCCGCAGCAGCGGATCCAAGGTCTGCCGGTCGAAGGAAGTCAAGCTGACCAAGAGCCTCGCTGCGACATCGAGTGGCGAGTCGTCGCCTGGCTCGATCGTCAGCCATGGGACGGCGTCCGGATGACGCGGATCGGGTGAGATCCTCCCCTGCTCGTCCTCGAAGTAGACGGCGATCACATAGAGGACTTCCTCTGCCCCGAGGTCGGTGAGTATCCGGTGGTGACGATCAAGGATGATCTCGTACTCGTCTTCGGTCTCGGCATACCGCTTGGACTCGGGAAGACTGTGGAAGCGAACCCAGCGGTCAGCATGCCAGCCGCGGAGTTGATACGCGATCGGGCTTCTGCCCCGTGTTACTTCGTGTCGCTCCGGACCTACTGGAGCAAGCGCAGAACGGCAAAGTCTCCGATGAGGCGTTCATCGACTGCATCCGCACATCCCTGCCGTACGCCTGGGGCATGTCACGAGACTCGTCCCTGAACCCGAAGGTCATCCAAGCGCGTCTGGGGCACGCCACGATCGCTGAGACGATGGACACCTACGGCCACCTGTTCCCCGACGATGACGACCTGGGCAGAGGTGCCGTCGAAACCATGATCGCTGCGCTGCTGGCGGAACAGGACCGGAACAGCGGCACCTGACCTGCGCTCAGACCCTGGTCAGGGATGTGTAGGTGGACGAGCCGGCCTGTAGGCCGGGTTCTGTGGCCGACCGTGTGGCCGGCCGGCGGCCATCCATCTAGGACCGCCGTTGCCGGCGGCCTCAAGCGGTCTACCCGCGCGGCTCGGGCGGGCAGCCCTCGAACGTCGCGCGCGGGACGCTCCGGAGAGCATCCCTTCTTGACCTTGCTCCGGGTGGGGTTTACCGAGCCGCCCACGTCACCGTGGGCGCTGGTGGTCTCTTACACCACCGTTTCACCCTTACCCCCGCGAAGGGGGCGGTCTGCTTTCTGTGGCACTGTCCCGCGGGTCACCCCGGGTCGGCGTTACCGACCACCCTGCCCTGTGGAGCCCGGACCTTCCTCGGCGGGGCCGCAAGGCCCCGACGCGGCCGCCCGGCCGGCTCGTCCACCGTAATACAAAGCCTAGCGGCTCCCCGATCCCTTCCCGACGATCAGTCCTGGAGATGCGCGGTGTCGTTCAGAAGCCGTACGACGGCCGGGCCGTCGGCGTAGTAGTCGACGGCCGACAGGCAGGCGAGGTCGAGGTGCATGCGGTAGAGGGAGTCCAGGGGCGCTCCGAGCGCCGACCGGACGAGCATCTTGATCGGCGTGACGTGCGACACCACCACGACGCTCCTGCCCTCGTGGGCCCGGACGATCCGGTCCCTGGCCCGGTCGACCCGCAGGGCGGTGGCGGTGAAGCTCTCCCCGCCGGGCGGCGCGGCGTCCGGGTCGGCGAGCCAGGCGGCCAGCTGGTCGGGCCACCGCTGCTGGATCTCGGCGAACGTGTGTCCCTCCCACGCGCCGAAGTCGGTCTCGCGCAGATCCTCCTCGACGAGGACGGTCAGGCCGGTCCGGGCCGCCACCGCCTCGGCCGTCTGCCGGGCGCGCGTCAGCGGCGAGCTCACGATCGCCTCGATGTCGTACGGCTTGCGCGACAGGCGGAGGGCGGCTGCCTCGGCCTGCGACAGGCCGTTCGAGGTGAGGGCGGGGTCGCCGAGCCCGGAGAACCGCTTCTCGATCGACAGCGGGGTCTCGCCGTGCCGCAGGAGCAGCAGGGAGGTGGCCACCCGGGTGGCCCTGGGCATCCATCCGTGGCCGCGCCGGCCGCGGTCGGCGGTGTCCGCCGCGTCGGTGTTGGGCGGCTCCGCAGCCTCCGCGACCTCCGCCCCGCCCGCGGCCCGCGCGACCTCCGCCGCACCGGCGAGCTCCGCCGTCTTCACGGCTTCCGCGGCCCCGGGGACCTCCGTGGCGAACGCCTCCCCCGCGGCGGGACGGCCGGGCCCGGCAGAGCCGGTGACGGCAGCAGATCCCGCAGATCCCGTGGATCCGGTGACACCTGTGGCTTTCCAGGTCTCACCCCGGGCGGCCGCGTCCATGGCCTCGTTGGCCAGGCGGTCGGCGTGCGTGTTGCGCTCGCGCGGGATCCACGTCCACGTCACGCGCAGGCGACGGGCCAGTGCCGCGGCCTCCAGCGCGAGCGGCCGCAGCCCCTCGTGCTTCACCTTCCAGCGGCCCGCCATCTGCTCGATGACGAGCTTGGAGTCCATCCTGACCTCGACCTGCCCGCCCTCGCCGCCGAGCGCGAGCAGGGACTTCAGCCCGGCGATCAGCCCGCGGTACTCGGCCACGTTGTTGGTCGCGGTGCCGATGGATTCGGCGGCCTCGGCGAGGACGGTCCCGTCGGCGTCCTTGACCACGGCGCCGTACCCGGCGGGGCCGGGGTTGCCCCGCGAGCCCCCGTCGGCCTCGACGACGAACCGCGGCCCGGCCATCACAGCCCTGACTCGGGCGTGCGGACGAGGATCCGGCGGCACTCCTCGCACCGGACCACCTCGTCCGGCGCGGCGGCCCTGATGCGGTTGAGGTCGGCGATCGACAGGCTCGTACGGCAGCCGAGGCAGCGGCCGCCGTGGAGCATGGCCGCGCCGACGCCCGACTGCTCACGCAGCTTCTCGTACAGGCCGAGCAGGTCGGCCGGGACGTCGGCGACGAGGGTGGAGCGCCGGCCCTGGACCTCGGCGCCCTCCTTGTCGATCTCGGCGAACGAGGCGTCGCGGCGGTCCTCGGACTCGCGCAGGGCGGCGGTCACCGTGTCGCGGTCGGCCTTGAGGGTCGAGACGCGGGCGTCGGCGGCCTCCCGCCGTTCCATGATCTCGAGCACGACCTCCTCCAGGTCCGACTGCCGCCGGCGGAGGGAGACGATCTCGGACTGCAGGCTCGCCAGGTCCTTGGGCGAGGTGACCTGGCCGGAGTCGAGCCGCTTCTGGTCGCGGTCGACGCGGGTGCGGACGGCGTCGACGTCCGACTCGGCCTTGGCCTGGTCGCGGCCGAGGTCACCGGCCTCGGTCTCGGCGGCGATGATCTGCGTCGCCAGCTGCGCGAGCCGCTTCGACCGCTCCTCGACCTCGGCGAGCTCCGGCAGCGACCGGCGCCGGTGGCGGAGCCGGTCGGCAGCGGCGTCGAGCTCCGCCAGATCGAGCAGGCGCTTCTGTGCTTCGGGTGCGGCCTTCATCCCAATCCCTCAAGATGCTCGGGGGTCAAGTCGGTGATCGTCGCCGTCCAGGCGTCGGTGACGGCGTCCGAGACGCGCGCCTCAACAGTAGTGCCACCGGCGGCCAAGGCTGACGTCAGACGCCCGGCGGCGTCCGCGAGCCAGGGCCACTCGGTGGCCCAGTGGGACGCGTCGACCAGGGCGGGGCCGCCCTCGGCCTCCATGTGCTCGCTGGCGGGGTGGTGCCGCAGGTCGGCCGTCAGGTACACGTCCACGCCGGCGGCCCTGGCCGTGCCGAGCAGGGAGTCGCCCGCGCCCCCGCACACGGCGACGGAACGGACCGGGCGGCCGGGGTCGCCGGCGACCCGCAGCGGCCCTGCCGTCCGGGGCAGCCCTGCCGCGGCCCGCGCGGCGAACTCGCCGAGCGTGACCGGAGAGGCCAGGTCTCCCACGCGGCCGAGCCCGCGGCGCGGGTCGGCGGCGGACGGCTGGAGGGGGCGCAGCGGACCGGACAGGCCGACGGCCCGGGCCAGGGCGTCGGACACGCCGGGGTCGGCCACGTCGGCGTTGGTGTGGGCCGTGTAGAGGGCCACGTCGTTCCTGATCAGCCGGTGCACGACCCGGCCCTTGAACGTGGTCGCCGCGACGCTGGTGGTCCCCCGCAGGTAGAGCGGGTGGTGGGTGACGATCAGGTCGGCGCCCCAGGCGAGCGCCTCGTCCACCACGGCCGCGACCGGGTCGACCGCGAACAGCACCTTGCGCACGGGCTGCCCGGGCTCCCCGCAGACCAGGCCGACCGCGTCCCACGACTCGGCCCAGGAGGGGTCGTACAGCGCCTCCATGGAGGCGACGACCTCGGCGAGCGTGCTGGAGATCAATGCCACCCGCGCACCCTACAGCCTGGCGGCGGCACGTCCCGGGAAGGGTAACGTCCCCCTTGACGTCCCTCGGCAAGGAAGGACAGCCGACGTGCCCGTTGACCAGAGCCTGCACACCCACGCAGTCGTCGCCGACACCCACAACGACCTCCTCATGGCGGTATCCGCCCGGCCCCCGCACCTGTGGGCCTCGTTCTTCCGGGACCGATGGCTCCCCCAGCTGTCCGAGGGCGGGGTGGACGTGCAGGTGCTGCCGGTGTTCGTGGAGAGCCAGTTCAGGCCGGAGGGCGCGCTGCGCCAGACGCTGCGGATGATCGAGTGCGCCCACGTGCTGGCCGAGGGCAACCCGGACGCCGTGACCCTGTGCCGGGACGGCCAGGAGATCGACGAGGCCCTCGCGCTCGGCCGGATCGCGCTGGTCCTGGCGCTGGAGAGCATGCCGGGCATCGACGAGAGCGTGGAGCTGGTGCCGACCCTCCACCGGCTCGGCGTCCGGGTCGCGTCGATCGCCCACTGGGGCCGTACGGCTCTCGCGGACGGCAGCGGCCAGGACGGCACGGGCTCCCGGCTGACCAGCCACGGCGTGGAGGCGCTGCGGGAGATGGAGCGTCTCGGGATCGTGTTCGACGTGTCGCACCTGGGGGCCACCGGCGTGGCGCACGTGCTGGAGATCGCGACGCGGCCGGTCATCGCGACCCACTCGGCGGCCAGGGCGCTGCGCGACCACCACCGCAACCTCACCGACGAGCAGCTCCGGGGCGTGGCGGCGGGAGGCGGCGTGATCTGCGTGAACTTCCTCGCCGCGTTCCTCACCGAGGACGCCGGGGCCGCCACGCTCGACCACCTCGTGGACCACATCGAGCGCGTCGCCGAGGTCGCGGGCGTCGACCACGTGGGTCTCGGGCCCGACTTCATGCGGGAGGTCAACGAGGACCTCACCCCGCCCTGCTGCGAGGGCTTCAGCTACTCCGGCATCGACGCGAACGCCGCCATTCCCGGGCTGGAGGGCCCGCGCGGCCTGCCCATGGTGACCGAGGCGCTGCTGAAGCGCGGGTTCTCCGAGGAGGAGACGGTCAAGGTTCTCGGCTCGAACGTCATGCGGCTGTTCCGCGCCGAGCTGGGACGGCCCGGGTCGTGAACCTCGACGCGATGCTGGACGACCTCGAGGAGCTCGTGCTCTGCGAGTCGTACTCCTCGGACCACGAGGCGGTCGCGCGCAGCGCCCAGGTGGTGGGCGACCAGGGCCGCCGGCTGCTCGGGGCACGGCCCGAGACGATCGTCCTCGGCGGCGTGACGCACCTGCGGTGGTCGTTCGGCGCGCCGCGGGTCCTGCTGCTCGGCCACCACGACACGGTGTGGCCGGTCGGGTCGCTGCGCGACCACCCCTGGTCGGTGGTGGACGGGGTGGCGCGGGGCCCGGGGGTGTTCGACATGAAGGCGGGCCTCGTCCAGCTCTTCCACGCCGTCGCCTCGCTGCCCGACCCGGACGGCCTGACCGTCCTGGTCGTGGGCGACGAGGAGCTCGGCTCGCCGACCTCCCGGCCGCTGATCGAGGGGAGCGCCTCCGGCTGCGCCGCCGCCTTCGTCCTGGAGGCCAGCGCGGACGGCGGGGCGCTCAAGACCGCCCGCAAGGGCGTGTCCCGGTACGAGCTCACGGTCCACGGCCGGGCCGCCCACGCCGGCCTCGAACCCGAGCGCGGGGCCAACGCGGGGGTCGAGTTGGCCCACCAGGTGCTCGCGATCGCCGACATCGCCAACCGGATCGACTCGTCGTCGCGGGCCGGGCTCACCTCGGTCACGCCCACCATGCTGTCGGCGGGGACGAGCACCAACACCGTGCCCGCCGTGGGCCGCGTGGCCATCGACGTCCGGGTTCCCGACGCCGCCGCCCAGGAGCGGGTGGACGAGCTCATGCACGCCCTCACCCCCCGGACGCCCGGCACCCGCCTGGAGCTGAAGGGCGGGCCCAACCGGCCGCCGCTCGACCCCACGGCCTCCGCGGACCTGTTCGAGATCGCCACGCGGATCGCGGACGACCTCGGCTTGGGGCCGCTGCGCGGGGTCGCGGTCGGGGGCGGCTCGGACGGCAACTTCACGGCCGGGGTCGGCTGCCCCACCCTCGACGGCCTGGGCGCGGTCGGCGGCGGCGCCCACGCGGCCGGCGAGCACGTCGTGGTCGCGCAGATGCCCGTCCGGGCCCATCTGGTCGCCGCGCTCGCGTCCCACATCCTGTCGGCCGGCGGCGGCCGGCCATGACCCCCGGCGAGCAGGCCCGGGTGGCGGCGGAGCGGTGCGGGGTGACCGTCCGCGAGGTCGGCACGATCGCCGAGTTCCTCCTCCTGCACCGCCTTTTCAACGAGATCTGGCGCCCCGACCCGTCCAATGCGCCGGCGACCGTCGAGCTGATGCGGGCGCTCTCCCATGCCGGGAACTACGTCGCCGCGGCGTTCGAGGGCGACCGGGTCGTGGGCGCGTCCGTGGCCTTCCTCGCCGCCCCGGCGGGCGAGGTCCTCCACTCCCATGTCACCGGGGCCGTCAGACGCGGGGTCGGCCACGCGCTGAAGCTCCACCAGCGGGCCTGGGCCGTCGCCCGCGGCCTGACCCGGATCACCTGGACCTACGACCCCCTCGTACGGCGCAACGCCTACTTCAACCTGGCCAAGCTGGGCGCCCTCCCGGAGGAGTACCTGCCCGAGTTCTACGGGCCGATGGCCGACGCGCTGAACGCGGGCGACGAGTCCGACCGGGTCCTCGCGGTGTGGCGGCTCGGCCTGCCGCACGTGGGCGAGGCCTGCTCGGGTCGGCCGTTCCGGCCGGAGGTCCCGGACGGCGCGGTCGCCGGGCTCGCCGCCCGGGACGGTCGCCCGGTGCGGGGCGGGACCGACGGGCCGGCCGTCCTCGTGGCCCTGCCCGAGGACGTCGAGGCCCTCCGCCGCGGCGACCCGGGTACGGCCAAGGCGTGGCGGCACGCCGTACGGGAGGTGCTGGGCGGCCTGATGGCGTCCGGGGCCCGGGTGACCGGCTACGCCGAGGGCGGCTACGTGGTGGAACCGCCGCGCTGAACCGCTCGGCGTCCCCGGCGTGGCCCGCGGTTACGTGGTCGTGCCGGCGCGGGAGAGGTAGTCCTCCCTGACGGCCGAGCGGGACAGCTTGCCGGTCGGGGTCCGGGGCAGCTCGTCCCGGAACTCGATCATCCGGGGGTGCTTGAACCGGGCCAGCCGGGGGCCGAGGTGCTCCAGCAACTCCCCGGCCGTCACCGGCGCTCCCGGGCCGGCCTGCCGCTGAACGAGGGCCACCACGCGATGCCCCCACTCCTCGTCGGGCACGCCGATCACGGCCGCGTCCGCGACACCCGGGTGGCCGAGGAGGGCGGCCTCGACCTCGGCCGGGTAGACGTTCACCCCGCCCGAGACGATGAGGTCGGTGCGGCGGTCGCAGAGGAACAGGTAGCCGTCCTCGTCGAGGTAGCCGACGTCGCCCGGGGCGTACCAGTCGCCGCGCATGCTGGCCGCGGTCTTGGCGGCGTCCTTGCGGTACTCGAAGCGGTTGGTGCCCGACCGGACGTACACCATGCCGGGCTCGCCCGGGGGGAGCTCCTCGCCGTCGTCGCCGAGGATCCGCGCCTCGAACGTGGGCACCGGCCTGCCCACGGTGCCGGGGCGGTCGAGCCACTCCCGCGGCTTCACGGCGAACGCGATTGCCGACTCGGTCGAGCCGTAGTACTCGTACAGCACCGGCCCCCACCACTCCATGAGCTCCCGCTTGACCGCGGGCGGGCAGGCGGCGCCGGTGTGCATGACCTGCTTCAGCGACGACACGTCGTACCGCTCGCGGACCTCCCGCGGGAGCCGCAGCATCCGGTGGAACATCGTCGGGACCATCATCGCGTTCGTGACCCGGTGGCGGTCGACGAGCTCAAGGATGTTCTCCGGCTCGAAGCGCGGGGCGATCACGAGTGTGTGCCCCAGGTTGAGGGCGAAGCTCACGTGGGCGCAGGGCGCGGAGTGGTAGATGGGCGAGGTGACCAGGTGGACCCCGTCGCCCGGCTCCAGGTCGCACACCTCGCGCAGGAACCAGGTGTACAGCGGCACGATCTCCTCCGGCGCACGGCCGGGGAGCGGCCGCTGGACGCCCTTGGGGAAGCCGGTGGTGCCGGAGGTGTACCACATGACCGATCCGGCCGACCGGTCGGGGGGCTCGCCGACCGGTCTGTCCTGTGCCAGGGGTGCGGTACCCTCGACGACGACGTCCACCCCCGCGTCCGCGCAGGCCGCCCGCACGCCATCGGCGAAGGCAGGCCCGTGGACCACGAGCCGGGCGTCGCAGTCCTTCAAGATGTATGCGATCTCCGGCGACGTCAGGTGCCAGTTGACGGGCACGTAGTAGAGCCCGATCTGCCCTGTGGCCAGCAGCATGACCACCGCGTCGAGGCCGTTGGGCAGCACCCCGGCGACCACGTCGCCCCTGCGCAGGCCGCGCGCCCGGAGACCGTGGGAGACCTGGTTCACCAGGGCGCTCAGCTCGCCGTACGACATCTGCGAGCCGTCGCCGTCGACCAGGGCCCTGCGGTCCGGGTGCCGGCGGGCGATCGCGTAGAAGCCGGGCGGCATGCCGGTCACGGGCATGGCGCACCTCCCAGAGGCCGGAAGCGGCTGGCGACTCACTCTAACCAGCCTGCCACCCGCCGTACAGAGCATTGCTCTGGATGGGATTTGTCTAGGTTTAGTGGGGAATCTCCTGAAATTGGCTGCGGGTTGACCTAGTGTGATCGTCTGATTGCCGGGGGGAATCAGGTGAGCTTGTGGCACGGATGGTCCGTCAGGGTCCGCCTGACGGTCATCGCCAGTGCGGTGATGGCCGTGCTCTGCGTGGCCGCCTCTGTCTTCGTGCTGTCCGCCGTCCGGGGGACGGCCGAGAAGTACAAGACCGAGGAGACCATGGGCACCGCCATCCGGATCGCGTACCAGGCCGGGCGCGACCGGCTGGCGCCGATCATGCTGGACGAGCGGCTGCCCGGCGTCCAGGTCGTCGCCGCCGACGGCCGGATCGTGTCGACCAACGCCGCCCTCGTCGGACGTCCCCGTATCGCGGCCTTCCGGCCGAGCCCGGTGGCGCCGCAGGCCACCAGGATCCTGTGCCACTCCCCCGCGTTCCCCGACCGCTGCATGATCGTGGCGGCGTTCCGCTACCAGCGCGGCGACGAGATGTGGACGGTGTACGCCGCCGACGACGAGGTGCCGTGGCACGTCAGCACCCCGCTGGTCGCGGGTCTCCTGGCGGGGTCTCTGCTCCTCGTGTGGCTGACGGCGTTCGGGACGTACCAGACCGTGCGCAAGGCCCTGGCCCCGGTCGACGCGATCACCGACACACTCGGCGTGATCACGGCGACCGACCTCAGCCAGCGCGTGCCCGTCCCGAAGTACCGCGACGAGATCCGGCGGCTGGCCGAGACGGCCAACCAGACCCTCAACCGGGCGGAGATGGCGGTCGAGCAGCAGCGCAGGTTCGCCTCGGACGCCTCCCACGACCTGCGCAGCCCGCTCACGGCGATGCGGACGGAGATCGAGGCGGCGCTGCTCGACCCCCACCAGACCGACTGGCCGCAGACCGCGGAAGCGCTCCTCGACAGCCTGGAACGGCTGCAGGCGCTCGTCACCGACCTGCTCCAGATCGCCCGGCTCGACGCGGGACAGCCGCCCCGGATGGAGCCGACGGACCTCGGCGACCTGGCCGCCCGCGAGCTCGACCGGCGGCAGCGCAAGGTGGAGGTGCTGCGCGATCTCAAGGACGGGGTGGTCGTCGTCGGCGACCGGCTGAGCCTCGCCCGCCTGCTCAACAACCTCCTCGACAACGGCGAGCGGCACGCCGAGTCGGCGCTCAAGGTCACCGTCTACCGCGAGAACGGCACGGGGATCATGGAGGTTCTCGACGACGGCGCGGGCATCGCCCCGGAGAAGCGCGAGCTGGTGTTCCAGCGGTTCACCCGGCTGGACGCCGCGCGCAGCAGGGACGCCGGCGGGACCGGCCTCGGCCTGTCCATCGCCCGCCAGATCGCCGAGACCCACGGCGGCACGCTGGCCATCGAGGACAGCCCGCGCGGCGCCCGGTTCGTGCTCCGCCTCCCGGCCGTCGACGAGGA
>NZ_KI866525.1:686776-707905 GCF_000511135.2 Microbispora sp. ATCC PTA-5024
TCCACGGCGGCGGCTCGCGCCCCCCTGCGCTGTCAGCCCTCCGGGACCACGATGACGGTCGGGACCTCGGCCTCCAGCGCCTCGGCGACCGCCTCCTCCAGCTCGGCCGGCGTCTTCACGGCCCGCCCCTTCGCGCCGTACGCGCGGGCGAGGGCGGCGAAGTCGGGGGCGTGGAGATCGACGGCGACCGGCCGCATGCCCCGCAGCCGCATCTCGTCGCGGATCTCCCCGAAGCCGCCGTTGTCGGAGATCACGATCGGCAGCGCCAGGCGCAGCTCGACGGCCGTGGCGAGCTCCTGCAGGCTGAACTGGAACGCCCCGTCGCCGGCCAGCGCGACCACCGGCCGGTCGGGCCTGCCCGTCTTGGCGCCGATGGCCGCCGGCAGGGCGAAGCCCAGCGTGCCGTACCCGGTGGGGAACAGGAACCGGCCGGGCGGGTCCATCGGCAGCGCGACCAGGGCGCCGTGGTAGACCATCATCGAGTTGTCGCCGACGATGATCGTCTCGTCCGGCAGCGCCCGGCGCAGCGCCGCGATCTGGCCCGCCCACCGCCGGGTGACGTCCGCCAGCTCGGCGCGGTGGTCCGGCATCGGGTGCCCGCGCGGCTCACGTGGCGAGGAGGGCGGCGTCTCGTCCAGCCGCCGGGCGAGGCCGGCCAGCGCCAGCCGGGCGTCCGCGACGATCGGGACGTCGGCCACGTGGTCGCCGTACATCTGGGCGGGGTCCACGTCCACCCGGATGAGGCGCCCCCCGAGGGCGAACCCGTCCTCCCACAGGTCCGCGGGCCCCAGCTCGGTGCCGACGGCCAGGACGACGTCACACGTGGCCAGCCACCTGCGGACGACGTCGATCCGGAGCGTCGTCCCCAGCGCCAGCGGATGGCTCTCGGGCACCACTCCCTTGCCGTTGACCGTGGTGACGATCCGGGCGCCGAGCCGCTCGGCGACGCGCAGGGCGAGGCGGCCCACCGGCTGCCCGTCGTCGCCCGGCGTCTGCGTCCCGCCGCCGAGCACCACCCCCGGCTGCCGCGCCCCGCCCAGCAGCCGTGCGGCCTCGTCCAGCGCGTCCGGGTCGGGGGTGCGGGGAGCGATCCGGTACGGCGGCGCCAGCGCGACCTCGGCCTCCGCGTCCAGCAGGTCGGCCGGGATCTCGATGTGCACGGGGCGGGGCCGCCCTTCGGCGAACGACGCGAACGCCCGCGCGACGGCGGCCGGGATCTCCCGCACCGAGGACACGCGGTGGCTCCAGGCGCACAGCGCCCCGACCGAACCCGTCTGGTCCTTGCTCTCGTGGAGATAGCCCCGGCCGTGACGGGGGTGGTCGGTGGGCACCCCCGGGGACACGAGCAGCACCGGGGACGAGTCCGAGTACGCCTGCGCGAGGGCGGCCGCCGCGTTGACCACGCCCGGTCCGGTCGTGGTGACCACGACTCCCGGCCCGCCCGTCACCCGGGCGTACCCGTCCGCCGCGTACCCCGCGCCCTGCTCGTGCCGCGGTGTGAGGCACCGGACGCCGGCGCGGTCGAGCTCCTGGTAGATCGCGAGGTTGTGCGCGCCGGGGATGCCGAAGGCCGTGTCCACGCCGTACCGCCGCAGAGCCGCCACCAGCGCGGCGGCCCCGGTCATCGACGCGGACGGCGCCGGGGCGGGATTCGATTCTCGACCGGCCACGCATCACTTCCCAGCAGGCAGGAGATCCGGGTGCCACGTCCCACGTGGAGGACAGTACCGCTTCTTCCCCTCTACCGCCGGGTTCTCCTGGCCAGGCCCACGGCGTGCTCGTCGCCGCCCGCGGTGAGGACGTTCGCGATCGAACGCACCGCCTGACGGACCATGCGCGCCGTCGCCTCCTGGGTGTGCGAGGCGACGTGCCCGGTGACGAGGACGCGGTCGCCGAAGTCGTCCAGCAGGCGCCGCCCCATCTCGCAGTCGGGACCGTAGTAGCCGTCGAAGACGGCCAGATGGACCTCGCCCTTGCGCATGCTCGCGTGCAGGGCGGCCGGGTCGACGATGGCCGGGCGGGCGGTGTTCACCACGACGGCGCCGGGGCGCATCCGGGCGAGGACCCCGGCGTCGACCATGGACCGCGTCTTCTCGGTCTCGGGGACCATCACGACGAGGATGTCGCTGCGCTCGGCGAGCTCGTGCAGCGGGAGGAACCGCAGCCCCAGCGCCTCCTCGACGTCGTGCCTGCGCGTCCGGCTGAAATAGGCGACGTCCGCGCCGAACGAGCGGGTGAGGATATCGGCGATTCTCGCGCCGATCGCGCCCAGTCCGATGATGCCGACTCTTCGCGCGCTCAATTCATGCGGAAGGTCGTGCGGTCCGCCCCAGTCCGGGACGCGATTGCCGAGACCCTGCGGAATACGCCAGTTGGCGTTGATGATCTGCCCGACCGTGAAGCTCGCCACCGAATCCGTCGCGGCGCCCGCCGTGTTGGTGACGACGATGCCCAGCTCGTCGGCGGCGGCCACGTCGACGAAGTTCTCATACCCCACGCCGAGGAACGCGACGACCCTGAGCGTCTCGCGCGCCGCCCTCAGCGCCCGCGGAGTCGCCCGCTCCTCGCCGCCGTGCAGGTAGGCGACGGCGCCCCTGAGCTCGGAGATCAGCGCGTCCTCGGTGAGGAAGGGCGAGGACTGCCGGCGCGGGGCGTACCCGAGGTCGCGCAGCGGCGACAGCAGGGACTCGTCGATCCACGCGCCGGTGACCAGGATCCGCGCGGCTTTCGGAGGGGGGTTCACGCCGGCCGGGCGGAGGTGGGCGTGATCGCCGTGCTCCTGCATCACGCGGTCGCCGCCGATCCCCCGTTCAGAGACCAGGGCCGCCTCCGCTCCTCAACGATGCAGCGCGGGCAACTTCCGTCTCAAGTGTAGGCATATCACTCATTTTATGCGATACCCATCGTTGCGGCTAGACCGAAATACATCTTGGGGCCCACCCGTACAAGTGCAATGATTCGGCCTTCATGTCAATCGGCAGGCGATGTATGATCTTAAACCAATAACTGATTTCGATATCCGAGAGCGCATATTGACAAATTCCGGTGCACTGAGCCGCACTCTGCTCGCGATAGCGAGCGCGGTCGCGGGAGCGGTCCTTGGCGCCGTGGTTCAGGGACTCCTGGACAGTCCCGTCCGCATCGCGCTGACCGCCCTGGGACTCCTCAGCCTCGTCACCCTCGCCGCGGTCGCCATGCTGGGCAGCCGCGAGCAGGCGTTGAAGGCCGTCGAACGCCAGATGTCGGACCTGATTCGCCAATCGGGTATGCGCGTCGAACTCCAGCACATCGACAAGATCAGGAAATTCACGAACCTCGAAGCCGACCCCCTGACACAGCTTCTGGTCGGGGCGCGCAAGAGCATCCACGTGCTCGACTTCGTCTCCCGGAACGGGGACTGGCCGGACAGCGGCGCCAACGTCAACCCGGAGCACATGCGCAAGCATCACGAGGCGGTGCTCCGGCACGTCCGCCAGAGCATGCCGTCCATCGCGTACCGGCGGATCTGCCAGGTGGAGGTGAACGAGGCGGGCGGGGGCGACGGCACCGCCTTCAAGCCGTTCGCCTCCGCCACGCGCACCGAGGCCCTGGACCACTACCTCGCCATGCTGCGGCTGCGGCAGGAGCTCGACGACCCGACCATGGTGTCCATCAGGGTCGCCGCGCAGAGGTACCCCTACAAGTTCATCATCGTCGACGGACGGTCCCTGGTCCTCTCCCTGCAGCACTTCGACCGGCACCGGAACCTCCAGCTCCTGGGAGAGCTGATCGTGCTCGACGCGAAGGCCGACTTCCTCGAGGTGTTCATGCAGATGTGGCGGGACCTGGAGAACCGGTCGGTCCCCTTCGACGAGCCGGAGGAGCTGCTGGAGCTGACGGTGAACACGCATCCCGTGGGGAGGCAGGGACCGCCGTGAGGCTGCAGCCCCGCCAGCGGCTTCTCGAGCTCTGGGAGGCGGCCGCCCGCGTCTCCTGCCGCGACGGCTCGTGGAGCTGGGGAGGACGCGACGGGTCCAACTCCATCTCCGACGCCGAGCAGCTCCTGTGCTTCATGTATCCGGCCTCCGAGCTGCCGGGCTTCCGGCTGGACACGCCGGACGAGACGGCCGACGACGTGCTGGCCGCGCTGGCCCACTTGGGCGACTCCGTGGAGATCCCCAAGCTCCTGCTGAAGGTCATCGGCGACTACCTGCGCACGTACACCGCCGAGGACGGGCGGCCCGTCTTCTCCGGTGGCGGCTACTTCCGCACGGCGGACGAGGACGCGACGCCCACCGCCGAGCAGCTCCGGCTCGACGTCGTGGACTCGTTCTCGATGTCGGTCACGCTCACGCTCGGCACGCTCGGCTTCCTCAAGGTGTTCCGGCAGAGCGTCAGGCGGGAGCCGATCCGCCGGGAGATCCGCGAGCTGGAGGACCTCGCGAGCCGCCGGCTGTCGGCGGCCATGGTCGGCCTGCTGCGCAGCTTCACGGTCAACGCGTTCGATCCCGGCTCCCCCCAGGGCCGGACCCTCCTGCGCCAGGTCAACCAGACCGGCGCCCCGGACCGGCGGGTCCTCGACGAGCTGCGGAGGGCTCTGCGGCCGGTGCGTGCGGGGCTGCGCGACCTCACGATCGGCTCGGGCAGCCAGGTCGACCTCGACAACGACAATCTCCTGTTCGAGTGCGGATGGACGTGGGGCATCGTGAAGGACGCCCCCGACGTCGCGACGCCGCTCCCGATCGGCCCCCAGCCGAAGGGCGTGGCGGCCGACGTCCCGCTCCTGTACTTCACCGTGAACGCCCTCGTCGGCATCGCCGACCTGTTCTCCGGGCGCACCCGCGTCCTCGGCCTGCTGGACGACGAGCAGCTCACCCTGGCCCAGGCGATCCAGCGGCGCTGGGACCTCACCCAGCACTACTGGCGCACGGTCGCCATGTCGGGCCGGGGCGCCTGGCCCCTCGAGGACATCCCGTGGCAGACGACGGATGAGCGGGAATCGGACTACTTCAGCCTGGGCGTCAGCGCGATGGTGATCCAGAGCCTGGTGAGCAACCGCTCTTCGGACGTGGACCTCGGCCGGGTGGCGGGCGTGCTGGAGGAGCTCGCCATGCGGGCGCGCATCACCCGCAGGGCGATTCCCGGCGACCCGTCCGTCCACCTGCACTCCCCCGGCCTTCCGGTGCGGCTGCTCGGCGGCGAGGAGCTGGGGCCCGACCTGGTGTGGATCGTCTCCGACTTCGCCGTCAAGCTCCTGAAACGCACGATCTGGGCCGCTTCGATCGCCCGGAACACCGGGACGAGGGAGAGGCTGCTCGCCCTGGCCGACCAGATCTGGCGGCACATCTCGCGACGCCGCTTCATGGACGGTCCGAGCGCCGGCCTGTGGGACCAGCCCGGCAACGTGTTCCCCGACGTAGAGGCGCGCCACGAGGAGCCGTCCTGGTACATGACCGAGCGGGTCGTGGAGATCCTGGTCTCCGCGGCGTCCGCAGGGGCGGAGACGCCGCTGAGCAGCCCGGAGCTCGTCGAGCTGGCCATGCAGACGCTGGGCGAGGCCGAGCACCTGCTCGACCGGGAGCTCGTCACCCGGCCGCTGGTGGCCGGCCAGACGGTCCAGCCCAAGCTGCGCGGCGTCCAGGCCGCCCTGCAGCGGGCCCGGGCGATCCTCAGCGACCGTCCGGCGACGGCGCTGGCTCTGACCCAGGACGCCCTGCTCGACCTCGAGCGCCTGGCGGCCGCACGCGACAGCGCCACGGAGGCGATGTAGGTGCTGGTCTTCGCGATCTCCGACAAGGGCGGGACCGGCCGGTCGGTCACCGCGATGAACGTCGTGTACCGCCACGCGCTGCAGGGGCACGACGCCTGCTACCTCGACTTCGACCTCGGCTCCCCCACGGCCGGGGCCATCTTCGGCATCGGCGCCGCGGCCCGGGGGGCCAGGGAGGGCGGCCTGCACGAGTACCTGCGCGGCTACCTGGCGGAGCCGCTGCGGCTCGACGTGTGGGCCGAGTCCGACCGCGAGGCGCTGCGCGCCAGGCCGCCCGGCTCGGGCCGGCTCGTCCTGCTCCCCGGCAGCGAGGGCGGCGGCGAGCTGTCCTCGGTGGACGAGGAGGTGGTCCGGCGCTGCGCGCAGCTGTTCGGCCGCATCGACGAGGAGTTCGACCTGTGCCTGGTCGACCTCAGCGCCGGCCGGTCGTTCACCGCGGAGTTGGTCCTGCAGGCCACCGCGCGGCCGCCCCGCGTCCCGTTCCGCTGGCTGGTGTTCCACCGCTGGACGCGCCAGCACATCATCGCCGCCGACGGCCTGGTGACCGGGGCCGACGGGCTGCTCGACGTGGCGGCGCGGTTCGGGCACGACCCGGACGAGCTGCGCGACCGCATCCGGTTCGTGCGGACCGCCGTCCTGGAGCCCGGCGCGGCGGAGCTGGCCGGCCTGCGCGACGAGCAGCGGGCCTGGCTGAGCACCTGTGACGACGAGCTGCGCGAGCTCGCCCGCCGCCACGGAGTCGGCCGTACGGCGATGCTCGGCAGGATCCCGCTCGACCCCGTCCTGCAGTGGCGCGAGCAGCTCATCTCCGACGAGGACGTGCTGGCCAGCAAGATCGCGAACGCGGAGACGGCGGCGGCGTTCGACGACCTGGCGAGGAAGATCGTGGACGACAGCGCGTGGGAGGGCCTGTGACGTCGGTGAACGCGGCGTTCGGGGAGGTGGCCGCGGAGCGCAGGATCGCCTCCGCCCCCCTCTCCCACGTGTCCGTCGAGCTCGGCCATCTCTACATGGAGGACGTCGAGGCCGGCCCGGAACGGCTGCGCGAGCAGTTCCGCCGCGTCGCCCCCTGGGCGCGGACCGTGCGGTCGATGTGGCAGGAGCGGGTGCCCGGGGGCCGGGCCAGGGTCAGCACGTGCTTCCTCGTGGACGACTACTTCAGCCGGTCCAGCAGCCCCGCCGAGCTGGTGCCGATGATCCTCGGCACGGCGGCCGAGGAGGGCCTGTCCGTCGACTACCTGGCCCGGGAGTCGGCCTGCGCGCAGGCCGACGGCGTGGAGCCGGCCCGGCTGGTGGAGGACCGACTCGTCGGCGACCCCCCGCCGGGGACCACCGGCTCGCGGCCGCCGGTGCAGGAGACGGGGTGGCTGTGCAACGGCGCCCGCTCCCCCGGCGACGGCACCGTGCAGGCGATGGGGAGGGCCCAGCGGTGGGCGCCGCCCACCCAGAACGCCAAGCGCGGCCACTCGATCTTCGTCGATGTCGAGCTGTGGGACGAGAACGGTCCGGGGCGCACGTGGTCGTGCCCCTTCCTGGCCGCGGTCTGGCAGCTCCTGCGGCTCGGGATGCTGCGCAGCGACGGCCGCGTCCCCCTGCTGCCCGTGCCCGCCCCGGACGCGTGGCCGAAGGGCTGGGACGCCCTGCCCGCCGTCGTCCAGGTGAACGACCAAGCCCAGCCGTTCAGCGCGTACACGACGCTGTCGGTTCTCTCGCCCCGGTTCCTGCCCGTCGAGCTGGCCGTACGGACCATCCTGGGCCAGGTGGCGGTGGACGCCGAGGTCCTGCGGCAGGTCGCCGCGCGGAGCGAGAGCGAGGGCGTCCGGCTCGAGGACGAGCTCGTCGACCGCGTCTCGTACGTGTTCTGCTGACCAGACGGGGAGCCGCACCGCCGATGCCGGTCATGGGGGAAGTGCACACGGGGCTGCTGCAGAACTCCGGGGAGATCGAGGAGTCCACCTGCCGGCAGGTGCTCGCGCTGATGGCGGGCGAGACCGTGCGGGTCTCCCGGCGGCCGATCGTGCACGCCGTCTCCCCGGACCGGCTGACCGGGGTGGACTGCCGGCTGCCGTCCGCCACGCAGTCCCGCGTCAGGGGCGTCGGCACGGTCCTGTCCCGGTGCGCGATCACGGGCGGACGGGTCGCCCAAGGGTCGTCGTACGTCCGCCTGACGCGCGCGGAGGCCGACCGGCGGCTGCCCTGGTCGCACTATCTTGCCCGGCCGGGGGTCGTGGAGGTGCTGGGCAAGGCGAAGGAGCGGGACCTGGCCGACGGGTTCGCCGAGGACCCGCCGCACGGCTGCCTCGACCTCGGCGCGATCAGCGGGCGCCTCCTCGACCTGGCGCAGTCGTCCCCGCTGCTGGACCGCCGGGCCCCCTTCAGGGTCCCCCGTACCCGCCTGCGATGGGCGGCGGAGAGCGGCGAGCCGGCCATCCGCTTCGTCCTGCGGAGCGACCAGACACGGTCGGTCCTGGTCGTGCACGACGGGGCGTTCACCCCCGCCGTGGCCGAGCTCTGCGAGGACCTCGCGCTGCACGACTGGCTGCTCACCACGCTCCTGGTCATGGTGGAACGGGCGCGTATCGGCGCCGTGCCGGGCCTGCAGGCGGCCGCCAGGCTGGCCCCCGCGGTCGACCACCTCCTGCACCTGTGGATGCCCGCGGCGCGGCTCGGCGACGCGATGGCGCCCTACTGGGAGAGCCTCGACCGGCGTCCCGGCTTCAGCCGCCAGTGGCAGTCTCTTGTGGACCGCGTGCGCGACCAGATGGCGGTCACCACCCTGGCCCTTCTCAGGGACACGGCCGAAGCCGGACGGAGGCGGCGGTGACGCTCCCGTATGCCCGTCCTCGCCGGCGACGGCGTCAGGACGCCGCGGACCTCTCCCCGTCCACCGGCCCGCCGTCCGGCCCCCAGGGGACGAGGGGCCGGTCGGGACGGCAGATCCGCAGTAACTCGCGCGCGCCGGCGTCGGCGCCTCCGCGGACGAGCGCCGCGACCAGGTCGGCCGTGACGGGGGCGAGGGTGATGCCGAGCCCTCCGTGGCCGGTGGCGGCGAGCACGTAGCCGTTGGCGTCCACCGGGCCGATGATCGGTATGCGGTCGGTCGTGGCGGGCCGCAGGCCCGCCCAGCGGCGTTCCACCGGCCAGGAGACGGCCGCCGGCATGAGGGCCTCGAGACCGCGCCTGATCTCCGCGAGCCCGGCGCCGGTCACCGTCAGGTCCTCCGCTCCGATCTCGTACGTGACGCCGATCGCGACCCGGCCGTCGTGCCGGGGGACGAGATAGGGACTGTGCTCGACCCCGTCCTCCGAGAACTCCGCGTACACGTGGTGGCGCAGCGGGTACGACCTCGCCTCCGGCACGCGGGCGTCGTAGGCCATGCCCTTGATGGGCAGCAGGTGGTCACGGAGGCCGGGGAGGAGCTCCCGGCTCAGCAGGCCCGCCGCGACGACGACGAACCCGGCCGACACGCGGTCGCCGCCGTCCAGATAGGCGCGGGCGCCCCGGGGACCGGACGTCACGGCCGTGGCCCTCGTGCCGGTCAGCACGCGGACGGCGGGGTTCGCCTCGAGCGTCGCGGCCAGCGCGGCCAGCAGATCGCGGGGGTCGAGCGCGAGCTCGTCGGGCAGCAGGAACCCGCCGGCGACCGACTCGCTCAGCAGCGGCTCCAGCCCGCGGGCGTCGGCCGCCGTGAGGCGCTCGACGGCGAACGGCGAGTTCGTCCAGACAGGGAGGACCTCGGTCTCCAGGCGCTCCATCTCGGCCTCGTCGAGCGCCACCTGGATGTCG
Source organism: Microbispora sp. ATCC PTA-5024 (assembly GCF_000511135.2). Lineage (NCBI taxonomy): Bacteria > Bacillati > Actinomycetota > Actinomycetes > Streptosporangiales > Streptosporangiaceae > Microbispora > Microbispora sp. ATCC PTA-5024. The sequence goes on from NZ_KI866525.1 coordinate 696,312, forward strand.
CCGCCGTCGAGCAGGGGCACGACGACCCCTGAGGCCGCGGCGAGCTCGTCGAGCCACGCCGGGTAGAGCTCGCGGCTCCGCCCGGCCACCGCGCCGAGCGGGCCGAGGCAGGACGGCTCCGACTGCGGGGTGATGCCGCCCATCGCGGCGTCGGAGGCGCCGAGGCCGAGCCGCGGGCCGGACTCGACGAGCACGACGCTGCGACCGTCCGCGGCGAGCCGATGCGCGACGGCGCATCCGACCACGCCCCCGCCGATGATCGCGACATCGCAGGTGTCAGGCACACGTGCTCCCGATGCGTCGGCGTCCCTGGGTCAGTCGGAAGGCTAGCGGCCGGAGGTGGACCGGTCTCCCATCTCGGCGGAAGTCATCCCTTCCCGACCTATTGGATCCAAAGTACAATTACGGCGCCGGAAGGGAGTGCCGTCATGTCCGCTGCGCCCAGGACCACCGCGAGCAGGGAGAAGGACGAGAGGGTCGCCGACAGGAGCGCGTACGAGGCCGTCATCGAGCGCCTGTCGAAGGCCTCGGTCGACAAGCACTGGGAGCCCTACGCCGACATCCCCTGGGACGATCCCGAGTTCCTGGTCAGCCAGTCGGACCCGCGATGGGAGTTGCCGCCCGTCGACAAGCTGGGCGGGCATCCCTGGTACCGGAGCAGGCCGCCGGAGGTCCGCGCGCGGATCGGCCTGTGGCGGGTGGCCACGGCCATGAAGGTGGGCCTGCAGTTCGAGAACCTGCTCAAGCGCGGCCTGCTCAACTACGCCTACCGGCTGCCGAACGGCTCCCCGGAGTTCCGGTACGTCTACCACGAGATGATCGAAGAGGGGCATCACGGGATGATGTTCCAGGAGTTCGTCAACCGCACGAAGCTTCCGATCCGCGGGATGCCGCTGCCGCTGACCACGCTCGCGCAGGTGGTGCCGTGGATCCCGCTCATCTCGACCGAGCTGTTCTTCATCTTCGTCCTGGGCGGGGAGGACCCGATCGACCACGTGCAGCGCAAGACCCTGCGGGACGGCCGGGCCCGGCACCCGCTGGAGGAGACGATCATGCGCATCCACGTGGCGGAGGAGGCGCGGCACATCTCGTTCGCCCGGCACTACCTGCGGCGGCGGGTCCCCCGGATGCCCGGTCACCGGCGCCTCGCGCTGAGCCTGATCGCCCCGGTGATCATCGGCATCATGGCCAGGATCATGCTGTCCCCGCCCGCCTCGCTCATCGCGGCGTTCCGGATCCCGGACGACGTGGTCCGGGAGGTCTACACGGACAACCCCGCGGCGGCGGCCGAGATCCGCGAATCCGTGGGCCGGACGCGGGAGCTGTGCGCGGAGCTGGGCATGGTGAACCCCGTCAGCCGCCGTCTGTGGCGGATCATGGGCATCTGGGACGACCAGCGGAGCACCGGGAGAGCAGCGTGAGGAAGACCGCCATCGTCACGGGTGGGGCGTCGGGCATCGGGCGGGCCGTCGCGGCCGGGCTGGTCCGGCGCGGGGTCCACGTGGTGATCGCCGACGTCCGGGACGCCGACCGGGTCGCCAAGGAGCTCGACTGCGACGGCGCCGCCCTCGACGTGACCGACGCCGAGGCCGTGGCCGCCCTGGCCGGCAGGGTGCGGGCCGAGCACGGGCGGCTCGACTTCCTGTTCAACAACGCCGGCATCGCCGTCGGGGGCAGCGCCGAGGAGCTCACGCTCGACCACTGGAACCGGACGATCGACGTCAACCTGCGCGGCGTGGTCCACGGCGTCCGGGCGGCGTACCCCCTCATGATCGAGCAGGGGTACGGGCACATCGTGAACACGGCGTCGCTGGCCGGGCTGACCCCGGCGCCGCTGATGATCCCGTACACCGCGGCCAAGCACGCCGTAGTGGGGCTGTCGCTGGCGCTGCGGGCCGAGGCGGCCGCGCACGGGGTGCGGGTCAGCGTGGTCTGTCCCGGGTTCGTGGACACGCCGCTGCTCGACAACGCCAATCCCGGGCTGCCGCAGACCGAGGTGGGCCGGGAGGCCCGCGCCGCGGCGCTGCGCGCCCAGGGGCGGCTCTACCCGGCCGACGACCTGGCCCGCGACGTGTTGCGCGGCGTGGCCCTCAACCGGGCGCTCATCGTGGCGCCGGCCTCGGCGCGGGTGGCGTGGCGGCTCGCCCGGCTCTCGCCGGGCCTGGCCACCCGGGTCGCGGGCTCGGCCTTCCGCCGGTTCCTGGCCTGACCGGACTCCTGCGCCTGACCGGGCTCCTGCGCCTGACCGGGCTCCTGCGCCTGACCGGGCTGCCCGCACGGACAGGCCGCGCGGGCGGCGCCGGTCAGGAGGCCGGCGCCGGGGCCGGTCAGCAGAGCGGCCGGTACTCGAACCAGTCGAACTCGGCCACCGCCGTGCTCGGGTGGCCGTTGGAACTGGCGTACATGCCGACGTACGCGCCGGTGAAGCCGCTGGCGGGCGGCGGGCTGAGGAGGAGCCCGTCGACGGGGCCGCCGACGTCGCGCCACTCGCCCGGCCGTACGGCGAAGCGGGCCTGGTAGGACTGCCCGCGCGCCTCGACGCCCAGGTGGAGCCGGCCCTCGGGGACGCGGACGGAGGCGAGCAGCTCGTCCCTGCCACCGGCCCGGCGGACGAGCTGCAGGCCCCGCGCGGTCCGGACGAGCAGGACGTGGTTGTCGTCGTCGCGCACCAGCACCAGCCCGGCGCACTCCCCCGCGGACGGGGAGAAGTCGAGCGCGGCGTGGACCGCGAAGTCCCGGTGCTGCTGCCGCCGCGCGACGAGGCTGGGGTTGGCGCGCTGGGCGAGCGTCTCCGGCCGCAGGCGCAGGCGCAGCCGGCCGCCCTCCAGGCTCCAGTACGGCTCCCGCGGCGTGCGGAGGAGGTTCCACACGGGCGACAGCCGTTCCGCGTCGAAGTGGTCGCAGAGGGGCTCGGCGGGCCACCGGTGCTCCTGCTGCGCCGGCGCCGGGGCCTCGGGCGCGACCAGGTCCGCGAGCGGCCACCCGTCCTCCCAGTGGACCCGGGTGAGGAAGGTCTCCCGGCCCAGGTTGCGCCCCCCGTCGTACGGGCGGACGGCGAGCAGGACGGCCCACCATTCGCCGTCCGGCGTCTCCACCAGGTCGGCGTGGCCGACGGAGGTGATCGCGTACCGGCTCCCGAGGTGGCGGTGGGTGAGGACGGGGTTGCGCGGGTTCGACGCGTACGGCCCGGTCACCCGGTCGGCCCGGGCCACCATGACCGAGTGCTCGTCGGCCGTGCCGCCCTCGGCGGTCAGCAGGAAGTAGCGGCCGCCCACCTTGTACAGGTGCGGGCTCTCGCACCACACGGCGCCCCGCTGGACGGCCTCCCAGATGACGTGCTCCTCGCCGATCGGGGCGAGGGTGGCCCGGTCGAGCTCCTGGAGCCAGATCTCGGTCTCGCCCGAATAGGCGGCCTTCGCCTTCTCCCGGGTGCCGGTCACCCAGACCCGTCCGTCGTCGAAGAACAGCGACGGGTCGATGCCCTGCAGGGCGGGCAGCCAGACGGGGTCGCTCCACGGCCCGGCCGGGTCGTCCGCGGTGACCAGGAAGGTGCCCGCCTCGTCCATGAGCGTGGTGATCATGTAGAACACGCCGTCGTGGTGCCGGATGGTCGGCGCGTAGATCCCTCCCGAGGGGCGCACGCCGTCAAGGTCGAGCTGGGACGGCCGGTCCAGGACGTGCCCGATCTGCCGCCAGTGGACGAGGTCCCTGCTGTGGAATATCGGAACACCGGGGAACCACTCGAAGCTGGACGTGACGAGGTAGTAGTCCTCGCCCACCCGGCAGATCGACGGGTCGGGGTAGGACCCGGGGATCACCGGGTTCGTGTACGTCCGCATCGGCGCCTCCGCGCTCATCGGTGAGGGTTTGCTTGACGAGGGTCACTGGACGAGGCGGAGCACGCCCCAGTGGCTGGTGTCCAGGTAGCCGCGGCCGCTGGCGTCGCTCCAGGTCGCCGCGGCGGTGCGGGCGGCGCCGGTGGCGTCGTTCACCTGGACGTCGAACCCGATCAGGGCGTCCGGGGCCAGGGTCACGGTGGGCAGCGTGATCGCCGCCTCGATCACGTAGCCGCCGGGCACGGTCTTCACCGCGCTGGTCAGGTTGTCCTTGATCCCGGCCGCGTCGAAGGTGCCGCCGAACGACTGCGCACCGGTGAAGGCGATCCGGTACTGGCCGTCGTCGTCTCCGTATCCCTTGGTCTTGCCGTTCTCGGGGTCCACGAAGATCTCGACCGAGTCCTGCTGCCAGGGGTCGGGGGACTCCGCGCTCAGCGTGGGGTCGGTGACCCGGGCGAGGACGTAGAGCGTGCCGCCGTGCCACAGAGCCCGGACCCGGGCAGTGGCACCGGAGGTGCCCTGGATCCAGGTGGCGGTGCGCACCTCGGGCGCGGCGGCCCAGACGGGGTCGGCCGCGCCGTCCACGACGGGCCGCGCGTGGGCCGCCGTGGTGACCTTGACGGCGGGCGTGAACGTCAGCGCGCCCGCCCAGGTGACGTCGGTCCGGCCGTGGGCGTCGTGGACGGCGACGGTGGTCGCGGTGGCCGAGCCCGACGGGAGCCGCGCCTCGACCCGGTAGCCGCCGGGGGTCCGCCGCACGGCCGCGTCGACGCCACGGGGGTGCGCGCCGCCCCGTTTGACCTGGTACGCCGTGCCGCCAACGGTGAAGGTGACCGCGTCGTCCCTGTCGTCGGTGGGGTCGTTCACCTCGGCCAGGACGTACAGACCGGAGGGGGCGGAGCGGGCCTGGAAGCCGGCGGACACGTCCCCCACGCGGGCGATCGGGGCGTCGGGCAGCAGGTTCCACTCGAGGTCGCGCGCGCCGTCCACCCGGACCGTGCCCGCGGGAGCCTCCAGTTTCCGCACCAGCGGCGGCAGCTTCGAGGGGTCCACGACGCCCCAGTACGCCGGCTTCGCCTGGAGGTCGTCGTCGAACGGCAGCGGCGCGTTGACCCGTGTGATCGGGAACGACCGCAGCCAGCTCACGTCGTCGGACACGCCCCACACCGTGACCGAGCTGATCTGGGACCGGTGCCGGCGGAAGACGTCGAACAGCTCCTTGTAGCGGTACCCCTGCAGTGCGAGGACCTCGGCCGGCACGGTGTCGTACATCGAGACGAAGTCGGTGTAGACGCTCACGTCCAGCTCGGTGACCTGCTGGTCCACGCCGAGTTTGGCGAACTTCGCGATCGTGTCCTCGACGGAGGACGCCGGGGGCTGCTCGATGTTCAGATGCAGCTGGTGGCCGACCCCGTCGATCGGGACGCCCTCGGCCCTCAGCTTCTTGACCAGGGCGAACAGCGCGTCCCGCTTGCGGGGGAACTCGGTGTTGTAGTCGTTGATGAACAGCTTGGCGGCGGGGTCGGCCTCGTGGGCGACCCGGAAGGCCGTCCGGATGAAGTCCAGCCCGGCGATCTGGTACCACTTCGAGCGGCGCAGGCCGTCCGGCTGGTTCTCGTCGACCGCCTCGTTGACGACGTCCCAGGTGGCGATCTTCCCCTTGTAGCGCGTCACGAGCGTGCGGACGTGGTTCTCCAGCCGCTTGAGCAGCAGGGCCTTGTCGGCCGCCGACGCAGTGAGGTCGCGGTCGCCGTCCTTGAACACCCAGTCGGGGGTCTGGCTGTGCCAGGCGAGCGTGTGCCCGCGGACCTTCAGGCCGTGCTCGACGGCGTAGTCGACCAGGTAGTCGCCGTCGGCGAAGGTGAACTGCCCCTCGCTCGGCTCGGTGGCGTCCCACTTCAGCTCGTTGCCGGGCGTGATCTGGGCGAAGTGCTTGAGCAGCAGCCTGCCGTGCTCCCCGAGGGTGTCGGGCCGGGTGACGGCCGACCCCATGGTGAACGGCACCTCGTCCTTGAGCGAGGGGATGTCGGTCTGGATCGGCTTCGGGGCGACGTAGGCCAGCGTGAAGTCGTCCAGGTAGAAGGGGAACGTGCCGCTGTCGGACTCGACGTACACGCTGAGGAAGTCGACGTCGTAGGCGAGGGTGTACGTGCCGGTGAGATGCACCCACTCCCCGGCCGGGACGGCCGTGGGCGCGGCGACCCGCTCGTAGCTGGGGGTGCCGTTCGTGTGCCGCTCGATCGACAGGCCGAGGTTCCCCGACGGGGTGTCCGGGCCGAGCCGCACCCACGCCGACAGCGTGTACTTCTCGCCCTTCGCCATCTTGCCGAGCACGCTGATCGCCGGGCCGTCCCAGGAGGCCGACCTGCCGGTCACGGCGAGGCTGCGGCCGCCGCCGTGCGCCGCGTCGGCCGTGGGCGTGAGCGTCGCCGAGGCCCGCGGCGACCAGCCCTGGGCCGTCCCGCTCTCGAAGTCGGTCGCCAGCCCCGAGCGCGTGGGGTCGGTGTCGGAGGTGACGACGACGTCGTCGATGTAGTACTGCGACGTGGCGTCGGAGCTCTCGGCGTAGAGCTGCAGGCCCGTGGAGTCGGCGCCGAAGCTGTAGGTGCCCGACAGCTCCACCCAGCCGCCGTCGGTCACGGTCCCCGCCGCCACCCGCTCGTACGTCGTGTCGCCGCCGTCCGGGGTGCGCTGCACGGTCAGCGCGATCGTGCTCGACGGCTGCCCGCTCACGAGCCGGGCGTACGCGGTCACCGCGTACGTCACCCCCTTCTCGAACGGCGTCGTGATCGACGCCCCCTCCCAGGTCGCCGTACGGCCCGTGACGAGCAGTGAGGACGAGCCGGAGTGGGCGGCGTCCCGGGTGACCGTCACGGTCGCGCCGCCCCGGGGCCCCCACCCCTGGGCGGTGCCGTCCTCGAAGTCGTACGCGGCGACCTGGACGGCCGCGGCGCGGGCGGGAGCCTGCGCCCACGGGGCGGCCAGCAGCGCCGCGACGAGCGCGGCGAGGCACATCAGGGCGGACGCCGCCCGGGGACGTGCGGTGGACATGGGCTCTCCTCGGGCGGAGCGACGGGGGCGCTCGTGGGGGGTTCTCGAAGGGGTGGGCCGGCCGGCGGCCGGGTGCGCGTGGGCGCCCGGCCGCCGGTCGGCGGGTGCGGGAAGGGGGTCGGCGGGTGAGGTGGTCAGCCGGTCTGACCGGTCAGGTCGGTGAGCGGGTGAGGTCGTCGGCCGGTCAGGTCGGTGAGCGGGTGAGGTCGTCAGCCGGTCAGGTTGTCGGTGAGCAGCCGGATCAGCGGCTCACGCCGTGAGCAGCCCTCCAGGGCGAACGAGTCGGCCAGCGCGAGCAGTTCGCCGTCGTCGAGGCCGCGGAACAGCTCGGCGTACTCGGGGAGCAGCGCCTGGGCGACGAGGATGTGCCGGACCAGGTCGTCGGTCTGGTAGCGGGAGCCCCAGGGGTAGGGGTCCCATGTCGGGAACTCGGTCTCGACCAGCCGGTGCAGCGGGGCGAGGTCGTCGCCGGACTCCTCCATCGTCGAGCCCCACCGGTCGGCGCCGAGCCGCTTCTTCTTCGCCATGAACGAGCCGAACCGCCGCATGTACGGCCCGCCGGCACAGACGAGGCCCTGCAGGCCGACGTCCTTGTAGGTCCACAGGGACCACCCGGCGCCGTGGGCGTCGTAGATCTCCAGCTGGTCGCGCAGGATCTGGTAGCGCTGCTCGTCGACCGAGGGATCTCCGGTGTAGACCGGGCCGAACTCCCCCACCCAGATCGGCGTGCCGGTCTCCCGCTGGAATCGCGTGCGCCGCTCGAAGGCCTGCTCCAGCTCACCGCGGTCGCACCACTCCCCGCGTGTGTAGCCCGGGTACGGCCCGCCGTGGGCGAACCCGGCCAGCGCGTAGTCGTGGCAGACGAACACCGTGTTCTCGTATACCTCCCGGAAGATCGAGAAGTCGGTGGAGTAGGTGTTGCCGTCGAGGAACAGCACATGCCCGGGGTCGACCGCGCGCAGCGCCTTGACCAGGCGGTCGTAGAAGGGGCCGATCACCCGTCCGCTGACGTCGCCGGGCTCGTTGACCGGGTTGTAGCCCGCGACCCAGGGGTCGTCCTTGTAGCGGTCGGCGACCGCCTCCCACAGGTTGACGACGCGGTCCTGGAAGTGGCGGTGCTGCCAGAACGACGCCACGTGGGTCGGGTTGTCGGAGTGCCAGTGCTGGTTCTGCGCGCCGGGGAGCGCGTGCAGGTCGATGACGCTGTAGATCCCCCGCTCGCCCAGCGCCCTGATGACCCGGTCGAGGTGGCGGAAGCCGTGCTCGACGACCTCCATCGGACGGTCGTCGGACTCGAGGTGCCGGTAGTTCACCGGGATCCGGACGCAGTTGGCGCCCACCTCCCGCAGCAGGTCGGCGTCGGCCTCCGAGAAGAACGACTCGAGGAACCGTTCGAAGAACAGCTCGTAGCGCTCCTCGCCCAGCACCTCCCGCACGGCGGAGCGCATCCCCGATTCGTTGGCCGGGTAGCCCGTGATGAAGTTCTCCATGTTGAGCCAGCCGCCGAGGCCGACTCCGCGCAGCCGTACAGGGCTGCCCGTGTCGTCGACCAGTCGTGTTCCGGAGACACGCAGCGCCATCAAATCTCCCTAAGACGAAACCGCCCGACCGGCCCGGGAGGCCGTCGGGCACGACCTCCCCCATTTTGCCTGAAAGTTTCGGTATGTATCCGAATGTTTCGCGACCCGGAGAATAAGTAAACCGAACGTTAACCGTCAAGGGCGCCGTGGGAGCGATCCCAAGCGTCATGGCCCTCACCTGGGAACACCGATGCGGACGACTCCGAAAGTTTCGGCTACGATCTGCTCCATGCCAGTGAAAAGGCGGGTGACCATCGCCCAGATCGCGGAGGAGGCCGGCGTCTCCGTCCCGACCGTGTCCAAGGTGATCAACGGGCGTCCGGAGGTGGCCCCCGAGACCCGGCAGCGGGTGGAACGCCTGCTGCACAAGCACGGATACCAGCGCAGGACCGGCCAGGGAGACGGCCCCGTCGGCCTGCTCGACCTGGTCTTCGCCGAGATCGAGAGTCCCTGGGCGATGGAGCTGGTGCGGGGGGCCGAGTCCGCCGCCCACGAGGCCGCTGCCAGCGTCGTGATCTCCGTGCTGCACACCCATGCGGGCCCGGGGCGCGACTGGCTGGAGCGGATAGCGGCCCGGCGCACCGACGGCGTGATCATCGTGGGCTCCCGGCTCTCGGTCCGGCAGCAGGGCCAGCTGAGCGCCCGGTCGATCCCGTTCGTCGTGGTGGACCCGGAGGGCGAGCCGGCGCCGGGAGTCGCCTCGGTCGGCGCGACCAACTGGCACGGCGGCCTGGCCGCCACCCGCCACCTGCTCGACCTCGGCCACACCCGGATCGGCATGATAGGCGGGCCCGCCGACATGCTGTGCAGCCGGGCCAGGATCGACGGCTACCGGGCGGCGCTGGAGACGGCGGGGGTGCCGATCGACCCGGAGCTGATCCGGTACGGCGACTTCCTGGTCAACTCCGGCCACGACCAGGGGCACGGGCTGCTCTCGCTCGACCGCCCGCCCACCGCGATCTTCGCGGGCAGCGACATGCAGGCGTTCGGGGTCTTCGAGGCGGCGCGCCAGCGGGGGCTGCGGGTTCCGGAGGACCTGAGCGTCGTGGGGTTCGACGACCTGCCCCTGTCGCGCTCGGCGTGGCCGCCGCTGACCACGGTCCGCCAGCCGCTGCAGGAGATGGCCGCGCTCGCCGCGCGCATGGTGCTGGCCATCGGGCGGGGCGAGGGCACCGAGGCCCGGCGTGTGGAGCTCGCCACCGACCTCGTGATCCGCGACAGCACGGCCACCCCCCGCTGACACGTGCGGCACGCTCGCCGCGGCCGCCGCAGTGGCCGCGGCCGCCGAGCCCGCCCGGGCGACGCGCTATTTGGCGAGCCGTCGCACCGGTCACGGCGGTCGCGTTCTTCGCGGCGGTCGCGGCCGGTGCCTCCACCCTGCGCACGGGTCGGGGATGGCGTCAGGGCGGCGTCGTAGGCCTCCGTCCTCGCGGGGATGGGGATCGCGGGCACGACCGGCGGGGATCCGCGCTAAGGTTTCTGCGGATATCGCCGGGTTCGCGGGGACGGGGCTGACGGTTGCTGAGTGGGTGTGGAGCGGCCGTCAGGGCGTCGGCCGCGGCCGTGACTGCGGCTCTCCTCGTCGCCCTTCTGACGGCCCTGCTCGCGGCCGGCCCGATCGCGTCGCCGGTCGCCGCGGACGCCGCCGTGAGCACGGAAGCGCGGGCGACGGCGTTCACGCCGCACGCCGCCTCCACCGCCGCAGAGAGCACCGAAACCCGGGCGACCGCACTCACGCCGCTCGCCGCCTCCACAGCCGCCGTGAGCACGGAAGCGCGGGCGACGGCGTTCACGTCACATGCCGCCTCGGCCGCCGTCTCGGCCGGACCGGGCACGAGGCCGCCCGGCGTCGCCCGTGCCCTGGCGGGCCCGCGCCGCACCGCCTTCGCGGACGAGCCGACCGTCGAGAACCGGCAGTGCCCGCTGGCCGTCCCCGCCGGCACGACGTGCGGCTTCCTCCTCGTCCCCGAACGTCGTGACGTGCCGAACAGCAGGACGATCAAGGTCGCCTTCGCCGTCCACAAGTCGTCCGCGCCCGGCCACAGGCCCGACCCCGTCGTGTACTCCAGCGGCGGCCCCGGCTCCGCCTCGCTCCAGCTCGTCGAGTTCCTGGCGCACATGCTGCCCGACCGGGACGTCGTCGTGGTCGACCAGCGCGGCGGCCGCCACTCGGAGCCCCGGCTGAGCTGCCCGGAGATCGTGCGCGGCGTGGTCGAGACGCTGAAGACCCCTGGTCCGACGGCGCAGGAGACCGGCCCGCTCGTCCGCGAGGCGCTGGCCTGCCAGTCGCGGCTGGAGGCCGAGCACGTGGACCTGCGCGGCTACCAGACCGCCGAGATCGCCGCCGACGTGGTGGACCTGCGCCGGGCCCTCGGCTACCGGCAGTGGAACCTGTTCGGCGTCAGTTACTCGACCCGCTCGATGCTGCTGGCCGCCTCGGAGGACCCCCAGGGCACACGCAGCGTCGTGCTCGACTCCTTCCTGCCCGCCTCGGCCAAGTGGTACGACGAGGCCGGCCAGGCGCTCGCGTCCGCCGTCGCCAAGCTCGGCCTGACCGCGCGCTTCAACGCGATGGTGGCCCGCTTCAACGCCCACCCCGAGACGTACGAGACCCAGGACCCGCTGACGCGCAAGAGGATCGCCGTCCAGCTCAACGGCGACGACGTGGCGACGATCCTGGAGGAGGCGCTGCACGAGGCCGACGTCATCCCGGTCATGCCGGCGCTGGTGGACGGCCTGGCGGACGGCCGCGCCGACCTGCTGCAGCCGCTCGTGGACCAGGCCGGCGACGGGCTGACCTCACACGAATGGGGCCTCTACTACGCGGTCCAGTGCCAGGACGAGGTGCCGTTCAACCGGTTCCCCGACGGCGAGCACCCCCGGTTGTTCACCGCCGTCCTCGACGCGGCCGTCTGCGGCGCCTGGAAGCTGCCCGCGGCCCGGGACGAGAGCACCGTCCTGCCGGACGCCACGGCCCCGGTCGGCTCCGTGCCCGGCCCGGACGACACCACCGCCGCGAGCGACGCCGGCGCCGGGAGCGGCTCCCCCGCCGCGGCGGCGGACCCGACAGGCACGAGCGACGCCGCCCGCGCGGCCGGGACGACGGCGGACAGCGGGCGGATCACGG
>NZ_KI866525.1:708051-711397 GCF_000511135.2 Microbispora sp. ATCC PTA-5024
CCGCACCTCGACGACCGGGAGCACCGCCGCCACCTCGACCGCCGCCACCTCGACCGCCACCACCTCGACCGCCACCACCTCGACCGCCACCACCTCGACCGCCACCACCTCGACCGCCACCACCTCGATCGCCGCCACCGTGCGAGCCGTTGACGGCGCGCCGCCGGCTACCGGCGCCACGCGGGCCGCGGGCCGCGCCGCGACCTCCGCGGACCGCACCCGCAGGGTGGCCGCCAACCCGCCGGTCCTCGTCGTGGGCGGCCGGTTCGACCCGACCACGCCCCCGGAGAGCGCCCGCCAGGCGGCGTCGAGCGTGCCGGGCGCCCGCTTCACCGAGTTCGCCGGCGTCGGGCACGCGGTCTTCCTGTCCAGCGAGTGCGGCCGCAGGACCATCGCCGCGTTCCTCGACAGCCCGGCGTCGCCGGCCGCGCCGTGCGACCCGGGCGCGGCCCCGTACCCGATGGTCCGTCCCGGCGACCTGGTGCTCACGATCTCGGCGTACAGGGCGATGAACTCGCCGGCGCTGCTCGCACCGCTCGGCGTGTACGGGCTCGTGTCGGCCGTTCAGCTGATCGCCGGGCTGTGGAGTCTCGTCCGCCGCCGTCCGGGGCGCGCGAACGCGGTGGCCGGCCTCGCCGGGCTCGCGCTGCTCGGGCTGGGCGCCCTCAGCGTGTCCGGCGTGCCCGATCCGACCGAGCTCGCGATCGGCGTGCCGCACGCCGTGGCCTGGTGCGGGCTGCTCGCCCTCGTGTCGACCGCGCTGTCGGCCGTCGACGCGTTCCGGCTGCGGTCCCGGGCCGTGCAGATCGTCCCCGTCCTGACCGGGCTCGCGCTGCTCGCCTGGCTGTACGGCTGGTTCCTGGCCTGAGCACCGGTCAGGCGACCGGCCTCACCCTCCACACGGACACGGGTCGGTGCATCACGGTGTTCGGGCCGCCGGTCCGGACGAGACCGCGGCGCTTCGGGTGTGATCAGCTGGGCTGGCCGGTGGGCATGATCGTGACCTGCTGGAGGTTGACGCGTGCCGGCTGGGAGGCGAGGAAGCCGACGGTGTGGGCGACGTCCTCCGATGTCAGCCACTCCATCGCCTCCTTGGAGCCCGCCAGCCACTCCAGCGCACCGGCGTCGGTGACGTGGCCCTGCAGCTCCGTGCCGACGATGCCCGGCTCGATCGCGGAGACCCGTACCTTCTTCGGGCCCAGCTCCGTCCGCAGGTGCCGGGACAGGTGCGTGACGTAGGCCTTGGTCCCCGCGTAGACGGCGAAGTTCGGGTAGATGTTCTGGGCGGCGATCGAGGAGGTGTTGATCAGGTCACCGACGCCACGCTCGGCGGCCGCCCGGACCAGCTGCGGGACGAACGCGCCGATGACGTTCATCAGGCCGGTGATGTTCAGGTCGATCTGGCGCTGCCACTGGTCGGTGGCCAGCTCCTCGATCGGGGCCGGAAGCATCACACCCGCGTTGTTGAACAGCAGGTCCGTGTCGCCCAGGTCGTCCTTCACCCGGTCAGCGGCAGCACGCACGGCCTCCGCGTCGGTCACGTCCACGGCGATCGCGAGTGCGGTGCCGCCGTTCTTCTCGATACGCGAGACCAGACCAGCGAGTCGGTCCTCGCGCCGGGCCAGCACGGCGACCTTCGCTCCCAGCGATGCCAGGTGTTCTGCGGTCGCCTCGCCGATACCGCTGGAGGCGCCGGTGACGACGGCGACACGGCCGGCGAGTGGGGTGGCAGAGGTGTGCGAGGTCATCGAGGTCACCTTCCGTAGATTTTTTGGGGGCGGTCCGCTCATCCGGGCCGCTCATCCAGCACACCACGGCCCGGCCGACCGCGAACGACGCCCTCCGCACCCTGTGGAAACTGGTACCGGCAGGGCCACCCGGACCGGAAACGCCGCACACACGAGACGCCACACTGGGTGTATGGACAGCCGAAGCGAGCTCGCCGACTTCCTGCGCACCCGGCGTAGCCGCCTGACCCCTGACCAGGCAGGGTTGCCCGAGGACGGCCGCACACGCCGGGTTCCGGGACTGCGCCGCGACGAGGCCGCCCGGCTCGCCGGGGTGAGCACCGAGTACTACACACGGCTCGAACAGGGTCGAGCCGGTAACCCCTCACCGGAAGTGCTCGAGGCTTTGGGCCGGGCCCTGCGCCTGGACGCGTCCGAGAAGGAACACCTGCAGAATCTGCTGGCCCGGCCGAAGGCCGCCGCTCGCCGCACCCCCACCGGCCCGCAGCGAGTCCGTCCAGGCCTGCACCTGATGCTGCAGACACTGCAGCACGTGCCGGCGTACGTCCTCGGCCGGCGGACCGACGTCCTGGCCTCCAACCGGCTGGCCCGGGCCGTCCTCACCGACTTCGACGCCCTGCCCGTACCGGCTCGCAACCTGGCCCGCTACTACCTGCTGGACCCCACCGCGCGGCAGACCGTCGGTGACTGGGAACGCATCGCCGCCGAAACCGTGGCGATCCTCCGCCTGGAGGCCGGGCGCCGTCCCCACGACCGGCAACTCGCAGACCTGGTGGGCGAACTCATGCTGCGATCACCGGAGTTCACGACCTGGTGGAACGACCACCGGGTGCTGCGGTGCACCCACGGCGCGAAGCTCCATCATCACCCCGTCGTCGGCGACCTGCACTTCGTCTTCGAGTCCTTCCAGGTCCCTGGAGACGCGGAGCAGACCCTGTACGTCTACAACGTGGAACCGGGCTCACCGACCGAACAGTCACTGCGCCTGCTCGAGTCCTGGAGCACACCCGCCCTGACCACAGATCGTCCCGCCACGCTGCCCTCGGCCTGATGCCGGAGCGTCCTGGGTCATAGCGGGGGACTGTACGACTTGCGTCGCGCCCCGGCATTCCTCCGGCTCAAGACAGCATTAAGGGAGTATTATAAGGAAACTTTCTTAACAGAAGGCATTGACGGGCCCTGTGGGAGCGGCTTACTTTCCGATCAGTCCCCTGGGGGCGGGGCGGTCGACGACTGGCATTCGCCTAGCGGAGGTGTAGCCGTGCGCGTGCGCACATCAGCGGGAGCGGTCCGCGTCGGTCCTCCCAGGAGGACGGCGGCGGTCGCCCGGCCCCGGCCGGCCCTGGGCGCGGCCGGCACGGCGTACGCGACCGGGGCGAAGGTGACGTACGGCGGCTCCGCCTGCGAGTGCCTCCAGGCGCACACGGCCATCGCCGAATGGAAGCCGCCGGACGTCGCGGCCCCCTGGATGCGGGTCTGACCCCGGCCCTTCCGGATCTCCGGGGCGGGTAGCAGACGCCGCCCGCCGCGGACACGGCCTCCGGGTCGCGCGAGACCGGTGACACTCGCGCGGCCCGGGCACCACCCCCGGGGCGGGC
>NZ_KI866525.1:711510-751646 GCF_000511135.2 Microbispora sp. ATCC PTA-5024
GTGACACTCGCGCGGCCCGGGCACCACCCCCGGGGCGGGCAGCCGGCGCCGCCCGCCCCGGGCACGGCCTCCGGGTCGCGCGAGACCGGTGACACTCGCGCGGCCCGGAGCCCCGCCGTCGCCCGGCGAAGCTCGGTTGTCCACAGGGGGCGCGGGCGGGGACCGGGCCGGGCGGGATCAATGGGACCATGGCTGGGTCGGTGCACGGCAAGGGGAAGGCAAGCCAGGTGTTCGAGGTCCCACGCGCCCATGGACGCGGGAGCACTGCGGGTGCGGGCGGTCGCGCGTCCGCTCCCCGTCCGGCGCCCCGACGCCTCTTCGGAGACGCCTCGCCGCGCCTGTGGGCTCGTCCGGCGGTCACGGTCGAGGGGCGGGCGTCACGGGCGGCTCGCGCCCTCCCGGCGGCGACGCGGGCGGCCGGCCGGGCGATCGCGGCGCTCGTCCTGGCGCTGCTCGCGACGGCGGCGCCGCTGGCATCCCCGGCCTCGGCCCACAACGTCCTGATCGGCAGCGACCCCCAGCAGGGCGCGCGGCTGGCGGCTCTTCCCAATGTGGTCACGTTGACGTTCGACCAGGCGGTCCGACGCGACTTCGCGAGGATCGCGGTCACCGGCCCTGGCGGGGCCCACTACGAACAGGGCGAGGTGGGAACGAGCGGCGCCGGCGTCTTCATCTCAGTACGGCCGGCGGGTCCCGCCGGCGACTACTCCATCGGGTACAGGATCGTGTCGAACGACGGCCATCCCGTCACCGGCACCATCACCTTCACGGTCACCGGCGGCACCGGCGGCGCGGCGCCGCCCTCCGGTTCGGAGTCCGGCGGCACACCGGCGACAGGCGCCGGGAGATCGCTGGAGGTGCCGGGATCGAGCGGCGGATGGGTCTGGGGGCTGCTGGTCGCGACCGCCGCGCTGCTCGCGCTGGCCATCCGCGTGCTCGTCCGCCATGACCGTCGCCTCGCCCTCGCGGCCGGCGGCGCCCCGGCAGGCGGCCCTTCCGGACCTGTCCCGGGCATCACGGGCTCAGGCGGAGACGATGCGGCCGCGCCGACGACCTCCGCTGGCGCGGCCGACCGCACCGCTGGGAGTGGGGCGGGAGCCGCAGAAGGGACCACGCCCGCGATCGCGGGCAACGGCGGCACCCGTCCGGCCGCTGACAGCGCTGACACCGGGGCTCCGGCGGGCGGCGGGGATGTGCCGAGCGCGGCGGGCGAAAACATGACGGGCGGCGACACGACCAGGGGTTCGGGGGGCGAGGCGTGACCGCGACCCTGGGACGGCGAGCCGCGAGGGGTTCGGCGGCCGAGCCGTACCGGGGGCGGATCCCGGTCGCGGGACTCACCGCCGGAGGCGCGCTCGCCGTGGTGATCGCGACGTGGCTGACGCTGCCGGGCGCGGTCCCCGGCATCCCGATGCCGGGCAGGGTGGTCGAGTACGGCCTGCCGGTGACCCGGCTGGTCCTCGACCTGGCGGCCACGGCGACGGTCGGGCTGAGCCTGCTGCCGAAGCTGCTCGGCTTCGACGACCCGGTCCGCACGGAGCCCATTGCGGCCCGCGCCCGCCACTGGGCGGTGCTCTGCGCGCTCATCTGGTGCGCCGCCGCCCTGACGTCCGTGGTGCTGAGCGCGGCGGAGCTGACCCCGGGGAAGGTCCCCGACATCGCGGACTACGTGAACGGGATCGGCTCAGGGCAGGGGCTGGTGGTGAGCGCCTCCTGCGCCCTGGCCGCCGCCGCCGTGGGCATGTTCGCCGTGCGCTTCGGCGAGAAGGTGCCGGCCGAGCTGCGGGTCCTGGTGGCCGGGTTCGGGCTGCTGCCGCTCCCGGTGACCGGCCACGCCTCGAACTGGTACTGGCACGACCTCAGCATGGTCTCCATGGAGCTCCACGTTCTCGGCGCGGCGGCGTGGACGGGCGGCCTGATCGCCCTCGCCGTCCTGGTGCACCGCGACCGCGAGCTGCTGGCCCGGACCCTGCCGCGCTTCTCGCGGCTGGCCACGTACGCCCTCCTCGTCGTCGGCGCCTCCGGCGTCTTCAACGGGGTCGTGGAGCTGGTCCTGTCCCCCGTCGAGCGGTTCCCCGAGTCGCTCGTCACGACCAGGTACGGCCAGCTCGTGCTCGCGAAGGCCGTGCTGATCGGGATCGTCGCCTTGCTGGGGGCCAACATCCGCTGGCGCCTCATGCCGGCCATCGCACGGCGAGCGCCAACGGCATTCGCTGCCTGGGCGGCGTTCGAGCTGACCGTCATGGGCCTCGCCTACGGCGTCGCCGTCGCCCTGACCCGAGCCCCCGTCGCCTGACGCGATCTCCCATTGGCCTGACCGAGCTCCCGTCGCCTGACCCGAGCCCTCGTCGACGAGATCCCGGCGATCAGGCAGCGGCACCCGGGTCCCGGCTACCGGACGACGGATCCGGGTCCCGGCGATCAAACAGCGGCACCCGGGTTCCGGCGATCAGGCGGTGGGTTCGGGGGCCGCCACGGCGACGTCGACGGCGGCGGGCAGGTCGGCGGGGGCCTGCTGCTCGACGGCCTCGGACGCCTGCGCCGTACCGGACAGGACGGCGAGCGGAGCCACGGACGCGGCCGTGCCGGTCGCCTGACCCGAGTCGGACGCCGCGAGCCCGTGCCGGCGGACGAACCACTCCACGGCCAGCCAGGCGACCACGAGCCCGGCGGCGGCCACCGGCCAGGAATCCCGCGCGTACGGCGGCGCCTCCAGCAGCCGGTCCTGCACGGCGAGCCCGCCGTACACCGCGGCCGTGACGAGCACCGCGCCCCCGACGGCCCGGACGTACGGCTGCCGCAGCAGGAACGCCGCGTCGACGCAGACCCCGGCGAGCAGGAAGAAGAACGGGACGGCGGAGGGCGGGAAGCCCGTCCCCACCAGGAGCGGCCACACCAGGCAGCGGTACCCGACGTACACGGCGGTGATCGTGGTGGCAGTGAGGCGCCGCCCCACCATGAGCCGGGCGAACACCAGGATCGCCATGCCGAGGATCCCGGCGTACACCGGGTAGACGTAGTCCGGGATCGGCAGCGAGAACTTGACGATCATCGCGCGGTCCACGGCCCGGCCCATCTGGTCGGCCGCGAAGTGCAGCAGGCTCGGCTCGGCGTACGGGTGGCCGCGGTCCCACGAGGCCAGCTCCAGCACGCCGTACTCCTGGTGCTGCTCGGGGAAGTGGGCGTTCTCCAGGAAGAACGCGAACAGCCCGCCCAGCACGAGCGAGCGCCGCAGCGGCGAGATCTCCGGACGGCCGGCGGACCCGGTCCACCAGCCCCGGATCGCCCCGGCGATCATGAGCGCGGTGCCGATGAACAGCAGCGCGTGCGAGGGGCTCCAGGCGGTGATGTCGAGGCCGTTCACCCGGTGGTTGATCAGGTCGAGGGGGATCGCGACGAGGAAGACGCCGGTGCCCCACACGATCAGCCGGGAGGCCGTCCGGTCGACGCCGTACCCGGTGTACCAGTGCACGATGGCGAGGCCGACCGCGATGACCGTGCCGACCGTGTTGAGCAGGTGCGGCGGGGCCAGGTCGTCGCGCAGCCACCTGAAGTGCCACGACACGTCCCACGACGATCCGAGGACCTTCAGGACGAACGCCGCCAGCCAGCCCAGGTACAGCACCCGGAACAGGTCTGCCGGGGTCTGCCTGCCCGCCTCCCCTCGCGTCCAGTAGGGAAGGGCCCACCCGATGATGCGGGCGGGGACGTTGCCGAGCGTCGTTCCTTGGGTCACGCGCGAAATGATGCCGGTCCGTAAACCCGCCGCGCAATCGGGGTTTACCCCGATCCATCATCACGATTGCGCACATCGCGGCGGTGCGACCGGGTCTGGGGCCGGTCCTCAGTCGTCTCTCAGGAGCGGGTAAGTAGCATCGCGACATGACGTTTCCGGGTGGGCGGCGGGCCCTCGCGACGGTGGCCACGCTGCTCGTCCTGGTTGTGGGGGGTCTGACCTGGGCGCTGTGGCCCGGTGACGAGCCGGTCAGGGGGCGTGATCTCACGATCCCCGTGCTGGACGGCCCGGCCGACGACCAGCGGGTGACGCTCGACGCGACCTTCTTCCCCCCGGCGTCCGGAGGCAGGGCCCCGGCGGTGCTGCTCGCCCACGGGTTCGGCGGCAGCAAGGAGAGCATGCGCGCGCAGGCGGCTCGGCTGGCCGCGCGGGGGTACGCCGTGCTGACCTGGTCGGCCCGCGGGTTCGGCCGGTCGACCGGCCAGATCGCCCTCAACTCCCCCGACTACGAGGTCAAGGACGTCCGCCGGCTCGTCGACTGGCTCGCCGCGCGGCCGGAGGTCCGGCTCGACGGCCCCGGCGACCCGCGCGTGGGCATCGCGGGCGGCTCGTACGGCGGCGCGATCGCGCTGATGGCCGCGGCGTACGACCGCAGGATCGACGCCATCGTCCCCCAGATCACCTGGTATGACCTGGCCGACGCGCTGTTCCCCGACGCGACGGGCAGGGGCCCGGCCGAGGGCGTCTTCAAGAAGATGTGGGCCGGCATCTTCTTCAGCGCCGGGGCCGACCGGCTCGCCCCGGACGGCGGCGCGGACGCGTCCGCCCTCGCGGCCCTGACCGGAGCCGGACGGGCGGGGACGGCGGCCGTCCCCACGGCCGACCAGGTGCGGTGCGGGCGGTTCCTGCCGTCGATCTGCGACATGTACCAGACGGTGGCCGAGACGGGCCGGCCCACCCAGGCGGCCGTCGACATGCTGCGGCGGTCGAGCCCGGTCTCCGTCCCCGGAAGGATCAGGATCCCCACGCTGCTGATCCAGGGCCAGCACGACTCGCTGTTCCCGCTGTCGCAGGCCGACGCGAACGCGCGGGCGATCGCAGCCACCGGCGCCCCCGTCGAGGTGGCCTGGTACGACGGCGGCCACGACGGGGGCGACGCCGAGCCCGACTGGGTCGCCGACCGCACCACGGGCTGGTTCGACCACTGGCTCAAGGGGTCGGCCGCGAGCGGGGACGGCGTCCCCTTCACGGTGAGCCGGGACGGCGGGCGCGACCCGGGCACCCGGCGGACCGTGCTCGTGCACGCCACGTCGGCGGCGTACCCGGGGCTGGGCGGCGTCCGGCAGAGCCGGGTCGGGCTGGCCGGGCCCGAGCAGCCGGTGGCGAACCCGCCGGGCGGCTCCCCCGCCTCCGTCTCCTCCGTGCCGGGGTTCGGCGGCCTCCTGGGCGGCGCCGGGGGCGGGTCCGTATCTGTGGCCCTCGACATGCCGGGGCAGTTCGCCGCCTTCGAGTCGGCGCCGCTGACCGCGCCGGTCCAGGTGACCGGCAGCCCCACGGTCAGGATCCGCGTCTACGGCACGGGCGAGGCGACGCTGTTCGCCAAGCTCTACGACACGGGCGGAGCCCTTCCCGTGCTGCCGTCGAGCCTGGTCGCCCCGCTGCGCGTCACCGCGACCGAGTCGGGGACGCCGGTGACCGTGACGCTGCCGGCAGTCGACCGGCGGTTCGACGCGGGCCACCGGTTCCGGCTCGTGGTGTCGACCACCGACATGGGATTCGCCACACCCGCCGCCCCGGCCGTGTACCGGATCGGGCTCGACTCGCCCGAGCTGACGGTCCCGTCGGACCCGGCGCTGACCACCCCGGCCACCGGCCCGGCCTGGTGGACCTGGGTGCTCCCACTGGTCGCCGTGGTCGTGGCCGCCGTGCTGCTGCTGACCGGCCGCGCCCCCCGCACGGCCGGCCGTACGGACGACGACCTGGCCGACGTGCCGCTGGTGATCCGCGACCTCGGCAAGCGCTACCGCAACGGCGAGAAGGCGGTCGACGGCCTGTCGTTCCGGGTCGAGCGGGGGCAGGTGCTCGGCCTGCTCGGCCCGAACGGCGCGGGCAAGACCACGACCATGCGGATGCTGATGGGCCTCATCCACCCCGACGAGGGGGAGATCCGCATCTTCGGGACGCGGGTCGTGCCCGGCGCCCCGGTGCTGTCGCGGCTGGGGTCGTTCGTCGAGGGTCCCGGCTTCCTCCCGCACCTCACCGGGCGGGCCAACCTGGACCTCTACTGGCGCGCCACGGGACGGCCGCCCGAGGACGCCCGCATGGAGGAGGCCCTGGAGATCGCGGGGCTGGGCGCGGCCCTCGACCGCGCCGTGCGGACCTACTCCCAGGGCATGCGGCAGCGCCTGGCCATCGCCCAGGCCATGCTCGGCCTGCCGGACTTGCTCGTGCTCGACGAACCGACGAACGGGCTCGACCCGCCGCAGATCGCCGAGATGCGCCGCGTGCTCAAGGCGTACGCCGAGCGCGGGCGCACCGTGATCGTCTCCAGCCACCTGCTCGGCGAGGTCGAGCAGACCTGCAGCCACGTGGTGGTCATGCACCGGGGACGGCTGGTGTCGGCCGGGCCCGTCGGCGACCTGCTGGGCGCCGCGACCCACGTGAACGGCTCCGGCCCCCGGCTGGAGGACGTGTTCCTCGACCTGATCGGAGAGAGCCGATGAGCCCGGCCGACACGGTGACCGCCTCGGCCCCCGGCTACGCGCCCGGCCGGACCCTGCCGCTGCGGGTGGAGTTCGTCCGGCAGTTCCGCAGGCGCCGGACGATCGTGATGTTCGCCCTGCTGCTGGCGCTGCCGTGGGTCCTCGTGGTGGCGTTCCAGTTCGGGCCCGCCTCGAACGGCCCGGGTGGCGGGGTTCGGCTGTCGGACCTGGCGACCCAGGGCGGCCTCAACTTCGCGGCGTTCGCGCTGTCGGTGTCGGCGAGCTTCCTGCTCGTCGTCGCCGTCGCACTGTTCTGCGGGGACACGGTCGCGAGCGAGGCGAGCTGGTCGTCGCTGCGCTACCTGCTGGCCGCGCCCGTGCCCAGGGACCGGCTGCTGCGCCAGAAGCTGGTCGTCGCCCTGGCCTACTCGGCCGCGGCGGTGACCGTGCTGCCGCTCATGGCGCTGCTCGCCGGAACGCTCGCCTTCGGCTGGCACGACATCCGCGTGCCGGGCACCGGCGAGGTCATCCCCGCCGCCGACGTGCTGCCCAAGTTCGCCGTGGTCATCGGGTACGCCCTGGTGAGCCAGCTGGTGGTCGCCGCGCTGGCCTTCCTGCTGTCGGTCGGCACCGACTCCCCGCTGGGCGCCGTCGGCGGCGCCGTGGGCCTGGTGATCGTGAGCAGCATCCTGCAGGCGGTGGAGGCGCTCGGCTCGCTGCGCGAGTTCCTCCCCACCTTCTGGAACACCGCCTGGCTGGACGCGCTCGCCCCACAGCCCGACTACAGCGGGATGGTCAAGGGCGTGGCGATCTCCGTGACGTACTCGGCGATCCTCGTCGCCCTGGCGTTCCGCCGCTTCCGCCGCAAGGACGTGGTCTCCTGACCCGTCACCAGTGGGGCGGCCGCTCCTCCAGGTAGCGGTCGTCGGAGTCGGGACGCCAGTCGCCCCACCCGAGGTCGGTGTCGTCGCTCGTCTGGTCGGGCAGCACCGGCGGCCCCTCGTCGAAGAGGTCCACCGGACGCATGTCATCCGGATGCTGAACGCTCACGCGCCCATGCTAACCGCAACCCGCGGACCCGGCGGACCCCGTCACCTTCCGGAGAGCGGGCGGCCACGTTCCCACTCCTGCGGAGAAACGTCACGTACCCACCACCGGACAGTCATCGGTTCGCAAAGGTACGATGCGGGAGCAGACAGCACGCCGGACGAATCCCCCGTGAGGCGGCATGGCTACGCCAGCAGGATGGCGGCAAGACGGGAACCTCCCCGTGGAGCTCACGAGCTTCGTGGGGCGGACACGGCTCCTGGCCTCCCTGAGGCAGCGGCTGCAGGAGTCCCGGCTGGTCACGGTGACCGGCATCGGAGGAGTGGGCAAGTCCCGCACCGCGCTGCGCATCGCCCACCAGGTGCGTTCCCAGTTCCGGGACGGCGTCTGGTACGCCGACCTCGCCCGGCTCCAGGACCCCGGGATGGTCCACCACACGATCACCGCGGCGCTCGGCATCGCGGACCAGTCGCCCCGGCGCGGATCGGACACGCTCGCCGAGTGGCTGGCCGACCGGGAGATCCTGCTGCTCCTGGACACCTGCGAGCACCTCGTCGACGCCGTGGCCGAGCTCACGCAGGAGCTGCTCAACGCCTCGCCCAAGCTGCGGATCATCGCCACGAGCCGGCGGTCCCTGAACGCGCAGGGCGAGTACACGGTCGCCGTGCCGCCGCTGACCGTCCCGGGCGACGACCCCATGGAGAGCCCGTACACCAACGAGGCCGTCGAGCTGTTCAGCGCCCGCGCCTCCGCCGTCGCGCCCGACTTCGCGGTCGACGAGGACAACATCACGGCCGTGGCCGAGCTGTGCCGCCGTCTCGACGGCATCCCGCTCGCGATCGAACTGGCGGCGGTGCGCCTGCGGACGCTGTCGGTGCAGCAGATCCTCGCGCTGCTGGCCGACCGGTTCAGCCTGCTGGCCGGGGCCAGCCGTACGGCTCTGCCGCGCCACCAGACGCTGCGCGCGGCCATCGGCTGGAGCCACGAGCTGTGCGAGCCGGCCGAGCGGCTGCTGTGGGCCCGCCTGTCCGTGTTCGCCGGCGACTTCGAGCTCGACGCCGCCCGCTACGTCTGCGCCGGCAACAGCCTGCCCTCCGAGCGGATTCTCGACGTCATCACGGGCCTGGTCGACAAGTCCGTCCTGCTGAGCTTCTCGACCCCGGGCGGGCAGCGGTACCGGCTGATCGACACCCTGGGGCAGTACGGCGGCGAGTGGCTCGAAAAGCTCGGCGAGACCGAGGCCCTGCGCCGGCGGCACCGCGACTACTATCTCCAGCTCGCCGAGCGCAGCGAGCACTCCTGGTCGGGCCCCCGGCAGGTGCACTGGTACACCCGGATGCGCCAGGAGCACGACAACATCCGGGTCGCGCTGGAGTACTGCCTGTCCACGCAGGGCGAGGAGCGCATCGGCCTGGAGCTGCTGTCCTCGCTGTGGTTCATGTGGGTGGCCTGCGGCTTCGTCCGCGAGGGCCGCCACTACCTCGAACGCGCCCTCGCCGCCTCGCCCCAGGCCAGCAAGGAGCGCTGCAAGGCGCTGTGGGTGCTCTCCTACATCCGCAGCGGTCAGGGCGACGTGTCCGGCGCGATCGAGGCGGCCGAGCAGTGCAGCACCGACGCCGTCCGCGTGGGCGAGTCGACCGCGGTCATCCTCGCGACCAAGATGCTCGGGACCGCCGCCTTCCTCCAGGGCGACCTGAAGAAGGCGATGGCCCTGCTCGGCGTGGCCATCGAGTTCCACAGGGGCGGCCGGGAGCTCAACCCCGGCCTGCTCCCGGCGATCGTGGAGCTGTCCCTGGTGCTCACGGCCCAGCAGGACGTCTTCGAGGCGGAGACGCTGCTGCAGGACTGCCTCAAGATCTGCCAGGAGCGGGGCGAGCAATGGCTGCGCTCCTACGCCCTCTGGGTGATGGCAATGATCAAGATGGCCACCGCGCGCACGGACGAGGCCATGCCGAGCGCCAGGGACGCGCTGCGGATCAAACGGCACTTCCACGACGTGCTGGGCGTCCTGCTCGTCCTGGAGACGATCGCCCGGCTGCACATGGCGCAGGGGCAGGCCGAGCAGGCCGCCCGGCTGCTCGGCGCCGCACAGAAGAACTGGCAGTCGTTCGGCCTGCCGCAGATGGGGTCGCCGTTCCTGACGGCCGAGCACGAGAAGTGCGTCCAGGAGGGCATGGACACGCTCGGCGAGGACCGGTTCTTCGCGCTCTGCGAGCTGGGCGCCGCCCTCAACCTCGACGACACCATCGCGATGGCGCTGGGCGAGCTGGAGTCGGACGCCGTCTGACCTCCCCGGGCCTGCGGGTGCGCGACCCCTGACCGCTCGCGCGCGGCCCCTGACGACGGGCGCGCGGCCCGCGGCGGCGGGCCGCGCGCGAGGGCTCAGCCCATGCGGTCGGCGAGCGGCCGGGCCGCGCCCCAGCGGGTCCCCCGCGGCCATGCCTGAATGTAGCGGGCGCTGGCCAGGGAGAAGTCGATGTGCCCGTGAACCCAGTGCTCGAGGCTCCGCACGTAGCGGCGCACCCGCTCCGAGGCCCAGCGCTCCGCCGAGGCCCGGTGCTGGACGAACGCGGCGAGGGCGTGGTTGTGCATGACCACCACCTCCTCCAGCGCCGCCTGGAGGGAGCCCGTGCGGTGCGCCATGAGCACGGTGACGAGGTTGTGCCGCGCCCCGTCGTTGCCGAGCTCCTTGGCGTACGACAGCAGGTCGTTGTCCCAGCCGATCAGGTCGCACGCGAGGTCGCTGAGCGCCCGCACGTCCGGGTGGTGCCACTCGTCGGCGTCCAGCGCGTATCCGCCGGCCACGTCGATGAGCGCGAAGCACGTGTAGGTCGCGCCGGTGTACCGCCGCATCAGCAGGTACTCCTCGACGCCGGGGATCAGGTCGCCCTCCCGGTTCGCCGCCTCCCAGATCTGGGCGAACAGGTACTCCCTGACCGTGATGCGCCACCTGTCCATCTGGGCGGGGGTGCCCGCCTTCGCGATCCGGGACATCAGTTCGCGCAACGGCAGGCCGATGGAGTCGTCCGCGTCGGGCTCCCGCCGCTCGTCGAGGATGTCGAAGAGCGGGGGCAGCGCCCGGGCCAGGGTGGCGGCCCTGCGGCCCAGCCGCTCCGATTCGCAGAACACGTCGTCGAACGCGAACAGCCAGTTGTACCAGTCGTTCAGCAACCGGAGGCTCTCGGCCGGCACGAGGGGATTGGTCCTGGCGGCCAGCCAACCGATCTTTGACCGGCGGAAGTGCACGAGCGCCGTCTCCCCCAGCATGCCGGAGTCCCGGAGCCACTCGTGGCTTTCCCGGTCGATCTCGGCGACGCTCGGGTTGATCTCGCTCGGGAACGGGCACGGCAGCGGGGGTACGTACAGTGGTCCGCTCGTGGAGAAGATGTCGGGGGTACTAGCCACGACGCCAGCATGACTTTCAGGCGTCCGATTGGCCATCTCTCGGGCAATAAGACCCTTCCGTATTCACTGTCCGAAAAGCTCTAGGAGCTCCTGATTCCCGAACATCCGGGCGGTTTCCAGGGCGGACGGGGTGCCGGCCTGGGGGTCGGCGACCGCGTCCAGCAGAGCCCGCACCACCTCGACCTCCTGCTTGAACACGGCTCCCGCGAGCGGCGTCTGGCCGCGGTCGTTGGTCAGGTCCGGGTCGGCCCCGCGCTCGGCCAGGGCGCGGACCGTGCCCGCGTGGCCGTGGTAGGCCGCGAGCATCAGCAGGGTGTCCCCCTTCTGGTTGCGCAGGTTCGCCGGGACGCCCGCGTCCACGTACGCGCACAGCGCCTCCGTCTCCCCCGCCCGAGCGAGGTCGAACAGGCGGGTGGCGAACCCCTCCAGCTCCGGGTCGGACTCCATGTGGCCATTGTCCACCGGTAAGGTCGCCGCAACCGCACGGAATCCCTGGGGCACCCCGTAGGTTCTGTAGGTAAAGGCTCCTTGAGAAAGGCTGGGACACGTGTTCGACCCCACGGATCTCTTTCGGCTCGAAGGGGAGCTCCCCGAGCTGACCGATCCGGTGCTGCTCTACCACTTCGAGGGGTTCGTCGACGCGGGCGCGGCCGGGAGGCTGGCGCTCGGCCATCTCCTCGCCGAGCTGGAGCACCGGGTCGTCGCGACGTTCGACGTGGACCGGCTGCTCGACTACCGGTCCCGGCGGCCGGTGATGACCTTCGACAGCGACCACTGGACCGACTACGACGCCCCCGAGCTGGCCGTCCACCTCGCGTACGACCTCACCGGCACGCCGTTCCTCGTGATGACCGGCCCCGAGCCCGACCGGGAGTGGGAGCTGTTCACCGAGGCCGTCGAGGTGCTCGTCGCGAAGCTGGGCGTGAGCACGCTGGTGACCGTGCACGGCATCCCGATGGGCGTCCCGCACACGCGGCCGCTCGGCCACACGGCCCACGGCTCCAAGCCGGAGCTGGCGAGCGGCTCGCCGAGCCCGTTCGGCAAGGTGCGGGTGCCGGGGAGCGCGGCCGCCCTCATCGAATACCGCCTCGGCGCCAAGGGACACGACACGCTGGGCTTCGCCCTGCACGTGCCCCATTACCTGGCTCAGGCGGAGTACCCCCAGGCCGCCCTGGCCGCGCTGGAGGCCATCACCCGGGCGACCGGGCTGGTCTTCCCGCTGGACGCGCTGGGCGAGGCCGCCGAGCGGACGACCGTCGAGATCGAGGAGCAGATCAGCGCCTCGGCGGAGCTGTCGGGGGCGATCCGCGGCCTGGAGCAGCAGTACGACGCGTTCCAGACGGGCGCGGAGCGGGAGAGCCTGCTCGCCGAGGACACCCCGATGCCGACCGGCGAGGAGCTGGCCGCGCAGTTCGAGGCGTTCCTCGCCGAGCGCGACGACCGGGACTCCTGACCGCCGATGAGCTTCCCCGACGTCGCCGAGTACCGCGTCGGCCTGGCCGGCTACGGCCCCGCGGGCTCCTTCTTCCACGCGCCGCTGATCGCGGCCACTCCCGGCCTGCGGCTGTCCGCCGTCGTCACCCGCGACCCGGCCAAGGCCGAGCGGGTACGGCGCGAGCACCCCGGCGCCGAGGTCGTCGCCGACGCGGCCGACCTGTGGGACCGGTCCGACCTGGTGGTCGTCGCCTCCCCCAACCGCACCCACGTGCCGCTCGCGACCGAGGCGCTCAAGGCGGGCCTGCCGGTCGTCGTCGACAAGCCGCTCGCCGGCACGGCGGCGGACGCGCGCGAGCTGGCGCGGCTGGCCCGCGAGCGCGACCTCATGCTCGCGGTCTTCCACAACCGGCGCTGGGACGGCGACTTCCTGACGCTGCGCCGCCTGCTGCCCGAGCTGGGGACGGTGCACCGCTTCGAGTCGCGGTTCGAGCGATGGCGTCCGGTGCCGAAGGGCGGCTGGCGCGAGACGGGTGGCCCCGGCGAGGTCGGCGGCACGCTCTACGACCTCGGCAGCCACCTGGTCGACCAGGCGCTCCAGCTCTTCGGGCCGGTCTCCCACGTGTACGCCGAGGCCGACATCCGGCGTGCGGGCGTGAGCAATGACGACGACGCGTTCGTGGCGCTCACGCACGCGAGCGGCACGCGGTCGCAGCTGTGGATGAGCGCGGTCGCCGCCCGCCTCGGCCCCCGGTTCCGGGTGCTCGGCTCTCAGGCGGCGTACGTCAAGTGGGGCCTGGACCCGCAGGAGGACCGCCTGCGGGCGGGCGAGCGGCCCGGCGACCCGCACGCCTTCGGCGGCGCGGGCTGGGGCGCCGAGGCGCCCGAGCGGTGGGGCCGCCTCGGTACCGAGGGCGACGACCGCCCGGTCCCCACCGAGCACGGGGCCTACCAGCGCTTCTACGAGGGCGTGCTGGCCTCCCTGCGGGAGGGCGCTCCGCCGCCCGTGACGGCGGACAGCGCCGCCGCGACCGTCGCCGTCCTGGAGGCCGCGACGCTGTCGGCCCGCACGGGACAGGTCGTGCCCGTACCCGAGGGGTGACCCGCGGCACGGCCGCCTGAGCGGCGCGGCCCAGGGTGAGCGCAGCGCCCGGCGCCGGAGGGAGGTCGGCACCGGACGCGTCCGCGGGCCCGTGAGGGTGCTCAGGTGGCGCTGCCGAGGTCCTCGGCGAGGGCCTCCTCCTGCAGTTCCTCGCGCCGCGCGGCGGCCGGCGCGGCCGCGGCGAGCTCGGCCGCCTGGACGCGCTCGGCCTCGCCGAGCTGACGGTGCGCCGTGGCCAGGACGACCACGCCGAGCAGCACCGAGGCCGCGCCCACGTAGAACGGCGCGTGGACGTTCACGCCCTCGGCGAGCTTGCCCGCGGCGAACGGGGCCAGGCCGCCGCCGATGAAGCGGATGAACCCGTACGCGGCGGAGGCCACCGGCCGCTCCACCGGCGCGATCGTCATGACCGCCTGTGTGGTGACCGTGTTGTTCACGCCGATGAAGACCCCGGCGACGATGACGCAGCAGACCAGGACGGTCGTGTTGTCCGTGAACAGCGCGATCACCAGGATGTCCGCGCTGAACAGCACGAGGTTGGCGTACAGCGTCTTGGCGATGCCGAAGCGCGCCTGCAGCCGGGGGGCGCCGAAGACGGAGAACAGGGCGACCAGGAGCCCCCAGCCGGTGAAGACGTAGCCGAGCCGGTGGGCGTCGAGCCCCATGGGGAACGGCGCGAAGCCGAGGACGGTGAAGAAGCCCCAGTTGTAGCAGAGCGCGGTCAGGCCCATGGTGAGCAGGCCGCGGTGGCGCAGCGCCCTGATGGGGTCGAGCACGCCGGTCCTGCGGGCGGGCCGCGGCGTCGGGCGGACCAGCGTGACGGTGGCGGCCAGCGCGATCGCCATGAGGACGGCGACGCCGAAGAACGGGCCGCGCCAGCTGATGCCGCCCAGCTCGCCGCCGAGCAGCGGGCCGACGGCGATGCCGACGCCGAGCGCGGTCTCGTACAGGATGATGGCGCCGGCGAACCCGCCGCTGCTCGACGCGACGATGACCGCGAGCGAGGTGGCGATGAACAGCGCGTTCCCCAGTCCCCAGCCCGCGCGGAAGCCGACGATGCCGACGATGCCGCCGGACAGCCCGGCGAGCGCGCTGAACACGACGATGAGGACCAGCCCCGCGATCAGCGTGCGCTTCGCGCCGATCCGGCTGGACACCCAGCCGGTGACGAGCATGGCCACCGCGGTGACGACGAGGTAGCTGGTGAACAGCAGCGACACCTGACTCGGCGTCGCGTGCAGCTTGCTGCTGAGAGCCGGGAGGATCGGGTCCACCAGCCCGATCCCCATGAAGGAGATCACGCAGGCGAAGGCGACGGCCCAGACCGCCTTCGGCTGCTTGAAGGGATTGGAAACGGGGGCATGAGCAGAGCTCACCGAACCTCCTGGAGGTAGCGAGGGGGTGGCCGTCGGGCGGCGGCCGGGGGTTACTCGGCCGCCGGGGTCTCCAGCAGGCGCAGCAGCAGAGGGAGGAACTCGCCGGCGAGCCGGTCGATCGCCCGCCGTTCGTCGGGGGACAGCCCGCCGAGCATGCCGGCGATGAGTTCCCTGCGCCGGCGCCGCCGTGCGGCCAGCAGTTCCAGTCCGGCGTCGGTGACGGCGATCCGGGTGGCCCGTCCGTCCAGGCTGTCGGACCGCCGGCCCACGAGCCCCTCGCGCTCCAGGCGCTGCACGAGCTGGGTCATCGACGGCTGGCTGACCCCCTGCTCGGCGGCGAGCGTGCTCAGCCGCGCGGGACCGTTCCGTTCGAGGGACGACAGCGTGGACGCGGCCGTGAGGCTGATGTCGCGAGGCGTCGTCAGCCGGCGTACGGCGAGCAGCGCGAGCTCTTCGAGCACGGCGGCGACCGGAGGGGTCTCCTCTCCGGGAACGGCGTGGGTGTCGGCCACGGGCATGCTCCTGACGCGAACCGGAAATTACATAGGAAGCTTATACAACTTCCCGCGAGTCCGGTTCGCGGCCCCCCTCCCGGGGGTTCAGTCGCGCAGTCGGGCGCGCAGCGCCTCGGTGTCCTCCTCGGTCCAGCCCTGGGTCTCCAGCCAGCCGAACGGGCCGCCGAACCTGTCCTCGAGCGTGGTCAGGAACTGGGCCATGTACTCCGCCCGCGGCAGGTGGCTGTCGGCGGGCTTGGAGTCGAGGTCGGTCCGGTAGGTGTCGCTCGCCCGCAGCCGCGCGAGGATGCCCTCCAGACGCTCGCCGGTCGCCACGTAGTCGTCGATGATCGCCTCGCGGGTGGCCCCGGCGACGGCGAGCGCGAGCGCGCTGACCACACCGGTGCGGTCCTTGCCCGCGGCGCAGTGGACGACCGCCAGGCCGTCGCCGTCGGCCAGCACGCGCAGCGCCGCCACCACGGAGTCGGGACGGTCGCGTAGGTAGCCGTAGTAGTAGCCGGTGACCCGGAGTTCGGCGGCCTCGTCCTCGGAGCGCTCGTCCTGCCACGGCAGCGCCCGGTCGTCGATCGTGTCGGCCTCGACGTCGGTGAACCGCCCGCCCTCGGCGAACAGGCTGAGGTGGTGGATCTCGATCTCCGGCAGCCGGGTCAGCGGCCCGGGCCCCTCCAGGCGCACCTCGGTGTCGGAGCGGAGGTCGACGACGTTGCGCAGCTTGAGGTCCCCCACGAGCCGGCTGAGGTCGCCCTCGGTCAGACCCTGGAGGTTGTCCGCCCGCAGGATCCGCCCGTACCGGGTCGTCCCGCCGTCCGTCGTGGGCAGCCCGCCCAGGTCCCGTACGTTGACCGCACCTTCGAGATCAATCCAGCGCTCGTTCACCCCCGAGAGCCTATATGTCGCAAAACGGCGTGAACGTGAG
Organism: Microbispora sp. ATCC PTA-5024; assembly: GCF_000511135.2. Classification (NCBI taxonomy): domain Bacteria; kingdom Bacillati; phylum Actinomycetota; class Actinomycetes; order Streptosporangiales; family Streptosporangiaceae; genus Microbispora; species Microbispora sp. ATCC PTA-5024. Next base: position 727,744 of record NZ_KI866525.1, read on the forward strand.
GGCAGAGTGAATGTCTGTCCCACCGAACGTCATGCCAGGACATTCCACCGCGCGTCACCCGCGGCTCGCCCGCTCCAGGACGTCCTGGGCGCGCGACATGCCGGCCTCGTTGCCGAGGCTGCGGTAGATGGCCAGCGCCTCGGCCGCCGGCTCCCGGGCCTCGGCCCGCCGGCCGGCCTCCAGGAGCACCTCGCTGAGCGTGCGCAGCCCGCGCGCCTGCCACCAGCGGTCGCCCAGCTCCGCGAAGTGCCGGGCGGCGCCCCGCAGGCCCTCGACCGCCTCGTCCTGGCGGCCCAGCCGCGCAAGGGCGCCGGCCTCGGACATCTCGGTGCGGGCGACGCCCCAGGAGTCGCCCAGCTTGGCCAGGGTCTCCTTGGCCTCGCGGACGCTCGCGTACTCCTGCAGGCCGTTCTGCGGGTCGCCGATCTCGCCGGCCGCGCGCAGGCAGCGGGCCTCCTCCCACTCCTCGTTGCGGTCGTGGAAGGCCCGGATGGCGAAGCGGAGGGCGTTGCCGGCGAGGACGAACCTGCGCTCGGCGTCCATCGCGTCGCCGGCCGCGAGCAGCCGACGGGCCTCGGCGGCCAGCACCTCGCCCAGCACGCGCTGCGTCTGCGCCTCCGAGTAGCGGTTGCCCCCGGACTGGAAGGCGGTCAGGGAGTCCTCCAGGAGCTCCCGCGCCTCGGCGTACCGGCGCTGGGCCAGCCGCAGCTCGGCGAGGTTGCGCTGGGTCCGCGCCTGCCACCACCGGTCGTCCTCGGCCTTGAACGCGTCGACGGCGGCCAGCAGCAGGCCCTGGGCGCGGTCGAGGTTGCCCTCGCTGAACAGCGTCATGCCGACCGTGCGCATCGCCCGGGCGGCCCACCACGTCTCCCCCAGGCCGTCGAACAGCTCCCGCGCGCGATCGGCGTCCGCGCGGGCCTCGGCGTACCTGCCGATCCCACCGGCGACGGCGGCCCGCTCCAGCAGGGCGATGCCGAGGGCGCGGGTGTCGCCGGTGCGCTCGGCCGCCTCACAGGCGATGTCGGCCACGGCCCGCCAGTCGGACCAGTACGCCCGCAGCGAGTGGCACAGCGAGCAGAACGCCCGGCCGGTGGCCCAGGCCAGGTCCCACAGCCCGGCGGCGCGCGCCTGGTGGACCGACGCGAGCAGGGCCAGCCGCTCCGCGGTGAACCAGCCGGCCGAGGAGATCTGCCGCTCGGCCGCCGCCCCGCCGTCGGACGGGCCGGGCCGCCGTCCGCGCCGCCGCCAGTCCTGCGGCCAGCGGTCGGTCGCGGCCGCCTCCGCGCGGCGGCGGTAGCCGTACAGCACGCGCTCGATCGCCGCGAGCCGCCTCGGCTCCTGCTCCTCCCGTACGGCCAGCTCGTAGGCGAAGAGGCGGACCAGCTCGTGGAGCCGGTAGCGCATGTGGCCGGTGGCGTCGGTGCCCGAGCACTCGGCGAGCTGGGCGTCCACCAGGGCCTCCAGCTGGTCGGCGCCGTCCAGCTCCGAGGCGTCGAGCAGGTCGCCCGCCACCCACGCCTGCACGTCGGGCGCGGTGAGCAGGCCGAGCAGCCGCAGCAGCCGCCGCTGGATGTCGGTGCAGTCGTCGTAGCTCAGCTGGAGCGAGGCCCGCACGCTCTTGTCGATCTCCCGGCCGACCTGGAGCTGGTCGAGGCGGCGGCGCTCGTCCCCGAGCCGGCCGGCCAGCTCGGCCAGCGACCAGTTCTCCCTCGTCGCCAGGCGGCCGCCGCAGATGCTGATGGCGAGCGGCAGCCGGTCGCACAGCCGGACGATCTCCAGGGCCGCGTCGAGGTCGGCCGCGATGCGGTCGTCCCCGGCGAGGCGGGCCAGCAGCTCCACGCCCTGGGCCTCGGTGAAGGCGCCGAGCTGCCGGTCGTACCGGTTGCGCAGGAACAGGGGCTGGCGCGAGGTCACGATGACGGCGCAGCGTGGCTCGGGCGGCACCAGCACCGTGACCTGGTCGGCGTTCTGCGCGTTGTCGAGGAGGATCAGGATGCGGCGGTCCTTGGTCCAGGTCCACCAGAGCTTCTGCAGCTCCGTCAGGCCGCCGGGGTCGGTCGTGAGCCGGACGCCGAGGGCGCGCAGGAACCCGGCGAGCACCTCCTCGGGCCGGGCCTCGCCGTCGGCGCCGCGCAGGTCGAAGTAGAGCTGGCCGTCGGGGAAGCCGGCGATGACCTCGTGGGCGAACCGCGCCGCGAGCGCCGACTTGCCGACCCCGCCCCGGCCGTACAGCGACACCACGAGCGGGGCGTCCGCGTCGCGCTCGGCGAACCGGTGCCGCAGCTCGTCGAGGATCTCCCGCCGGCCGGTGAAGTGGGCGATGACCGGCGGCAGCTCGGCCGGGGGCGGCGCGCCCTCGGGCCCGCGCGTGCCCTCGCCGGACGCGTGGGGCGTCGCGGTCGCCCAGGTCAGCGTCCCGACGAGGGCGGCGGCCGCCACCGTGACGACGATCCGCGCGGTCAGGGGGAGGGTCCAGATGTCGAGCGACGTGCCGAGCGCGCTCGCCACCGCCGCCGCCATGCCGGCCACCGCGGGCGCCGCCAGCGACATCCGCCGCCGTACGGGCGACACGCCGCCCCGCGCTCGGGAACGGCCGAGGGACGCTCTGGGGGTGCGGCCCGGCGGACCGGCCTCGGGCCGGCCCGAGGGCCCCTCCGGGCGCCGGCCGGGAGACGCGTCGTCGTCATGCGGGGACGGGAGCATCCGTCATGTCCTCCGGGACGAGGGAGGGCGACGAGGAAGAGCTCGGCGCCGTCGTCCGACGGTAAAGATTCAACCAGACGCCGGTGACATTACGGCGGCGACCTTCACGATCAGGGCGGGTCGTGGTCAAGCGCGGCCCCCCGGGCCGTAATGTATGGCGTCACGGACGCATCCCCCCGGGCGCACCCGCCCCTCCCGGCACATCCTTGGAGGATCCCGATGCCACGGCCGGCCCACCGGTTGACCCTGTTCGCCGCGATCGCCGTCTCCGCCACGGCGGCCCTCGCCGCGACGGCGACGGTCACCGGCACGGTGACGGGCGCGCCGGCGACGGGCACGACGGGAGACGCGGCGCGCGGGCCCGGGGCGACCCTGCGGAACGACGCGGCACGCGACCCGGAGGCGGCTCCGCCGGCCGGCACGGTGGCGGACGCTCCGGGTGCGGCCTCGCGCCCCGACGCGACGACGGCCGCACTCGCGTCCGCCGCCAATGCGACGGAGGCGGTTCCGTCCGCCGCCGAGACGACGGGGGCGGGCGCGGACGGGCGTCGGCGCCTGTCGGCGGCCTCGTCGTCGGCGGTGCGCCGCTCCCCCGACGGGAAGGGCTCCTCCGGCCACCGGAGCGACGAGCCGGAGCGCACGTCCCACCTCGTCGGCACGTGGTCGGCGCCGAGCGACCTCGTCGACGCGTCCCTCGGCGGCCAGACCGTCCGCATGGTGGTGCGCACCAGCATCGGCGGCGCGGGCGCCCGCATCCGCCTCTCGAACGTCTTCGGCACCGCGGCCGTGACGTTCCGCGACGTGCACCTCGGCATCCAGGCGTACGGCGCGGAGATCCTTTCGGGGACCAACCGGCCCGTCACCTTCGCCGGCAGGACGTCGGTCACGGTGCGGCCGGGCCGGGCGGCCTGGAGCGACCCGATCCCGGGGAAGATCCCCGGCGGGGCCGACGTCGTGGTGAGCGTCTACCTCCCGGCCACCGTGCGGAACATCACCGGCCACGAGCGCGCGTACGCGACGACGTTCCTGTCGGGGCCGGGCGACCACGCGGCCGACGAGAAGGCCGACGGCTTCACCTACACGAGCAGCCAGTGGTACTTCCTCGACCGCGTGGCGGTGGCCGCGCCGGCCGCCGTCCGGTCGGTCGTGGCGTTCGGCGACTCGCTCACCGACGGCGCCGGGCAGGACCTCGACGCCAACCGCCGGTGGACCGACTACCTGCGCCACCGCATCGCCGGCCTGGCCCCCTCCCGGAGGATGGGCGTGCTCAACTCCGGCATCGCCGGCAACCGCCTGCTCCACCCCGTCGAGGGGCCGAGCGGGCTGAGCAGGTTCTACCGCGACGCGGTGACCCAGCCGGGCGTCCGCACGATCGTCCTCTACGAGGGCATCAACGACATCTCGCGCGGCGAGTACACCTCGGCCAAGCCGATCATCTACGCGTACAAGCGGCTCATCCAGCAGGCCCATGCCCGCAAGCTGCGCATCGTCGGGGCGACCCTCACGCCGTTCTACGGCTTCGGCACCTGGACGCCGGAGCGCGAGGAGATCCGTCAGAAGATCAACGCCTGGATCCGGAGCAGCCATGCGTTCGACGCGGTCGTGGACTTCGACAAGGCCGTGCGCGACCCGGAGTTCCCCCAGCAGCTCGCGCTCCCGTACGACCACGGCGACCACCTGCACATGAGCGACGCCGGCCGCCGCAGGCTCGCCTACACCGTCAACCTGGGCCTGCTGTGATCCCTGCGGCTCCAGGGGACCCGTATCGCTACGGTATGACCCATGGTCACCCCCTTGGAGCCCGATGACCCCCGCGCACTGGGGGAGTTCCGCCTGAGCGGACGCCTTGGCGAGGGCGGCCAGGGGATCGTCTACCTGGGGTACGCGCCGAACGGCGAGCCCGTCGCGGTGAAGGTCCTCAAGGCGGGGCTCGACCCCGGCGTCCGGCAGCGACTGGCCCGCGAGATCGACGCCATGCGCGGCGTCGCCCCCTTCTGCACGGCGCGCGTCCTCACCGCGGTCGTCGAGGGATCCCGGCCGTACGTCGTGAGCGAGTTCATCGACGGCCCGTCGCTGCAGCAGCGGGTGGCGGCGCACGGCCCGCTGCGGGGCGGCGAGCTGGAACGGCTCGCGGTCGGGACGGCGACGGCCCTCGCCGCCATCCACGCCGCCGGGATCGTGCACCGCGACTTCAAGCCGGGGAACGTCCTGCTCGGCCCGGACGGCCCGCGGGTGGTGGACTTCGGCATCGCCCGGCAGGGCGAGAGCGAGACGATCACGGCCGGGCCCATCGGGACGCCCGCCTACCTGGCCCCCGAGCAGATCGCCGGGCGGCCGGCCACCCCGGCCTCCGACGTGTTCGCCTGGGGCGCGACCATCGCGTACGCGGCCGGCGGCCGGGCCGCCTTCGGCGCCGACTCCGTCGCCGCCGTCATGCACCGCATCATGACCACCGACCCCGACCTGTCGGCGGTGCCCCAGCCCCTGCGGCATGTGGTCGGCCGCTGCCTGGCCAAGGACCCCTCAATGCGCCCGGCCGCCCGCGACCTGCTGCTGGAGCTGGTCGGCTCGTCCCCCGACCCCCTCCGCGCCGGCGCCGCCGCCGCCTCCAGCGGCCCGCCCGGCGACCCGTACGGAGGACGGCGGAGCGGACAGCACGGAGGGCCCCCGAACCCCCCGTACGGAGACCCTTACGGAGGGCCGCACGCCGGCGCGCCCGGGAACGGCGGAGGCGCCGGGCAGGGGCAGCCGTACCTTGGCGCGCGGGGAAGCAGCGGCCGGGCAGGACAGCCGGCGTATTCCGGGGAGACCGGACAGCCCACCGGGCCTGCGCAGCGGGCCGAGGCGGACACGCGGCCCCCCGCGCCGCGCCGCTCCCGGGCGGGTCTCCTCGTCGGGATCGCCGCCGCCGTCGCGGCCCTCGCGGTCACGGCCGCGCTCCTGGTCCCGCGACTGATCCAGGACCCGTCGGGAGGCCACCCGTCCGCTCCTCCCTCCTCGGCCGGGTCCGGCGCGGTCACCGGGAGCCCGGCGGCCCCGACCCCGTCGTACGAGGCCACGCAGCCGGCGACCGGGGGTGAGACGTCGCGGCCGGCCACCACGGGCCGGGCGGGCACGATCCCGGCGGCGTTCGCCGGCACCTGGCGCGGGCACATCGTCCCCACCCCCGCCCTGATCATGGGTGAGCACGACGTCGAGATCACCCTCCAGGCGGGCCGCCTGGATGCGCGGTGGGCCGAGCCGGACGACGGCTGCGTGGGCACGCTGGAGCTGAAGGCCGTCGTCTCGGGCGACTCCGCGCTCGCCCTGCGGCTGACGGCGCCCGGATGCGTCCCCGGTGACGTGACGCTGACCCGGAAGGGCGACAAACTCGCGTACCGGTGGAAGGACGACGCCGGGCTGGTGACCTACAACGGCGACCTGTCCAAGGACGGATGACGGCGGGAGCTCCCGGTTCTTCTCAGTGCGCCGTCCGGCCCGGTGTGATCGGGGCGGCGCCGGGTAGTGCGAGCGCGTCCACGCACAGGAGGAACCATGGCAACCGACGTCATCAGCCTGATCAAGGAAGATCACCGGGACGTGGAGTCGATCTTCGAACGGCTCCAGAAGGTGCCCGAGAACCGCCCGGCCCTCGTCGCGGAGCTCGCGGCGAAGTTCGTCGCCCACGCCCGCGCGGAGGAGAGCGAGGTCTACCCGCTGCTCGAGAAGCGCGACCGCGAGGAGGCGGGTGAGGTCCGCCACGGCGCCGAGGAGCACCACGAGGCCGAGGAGACCCTGGCCCAGCTGATGGCGGCCGACCCCGACGGGCCGGAGTTCGACTCGATCCTCCAGGAGCTGGTGGCCGCCGTGTCGCACCACGTCCAGGAGGAGGAGACCGACATCCTCCCCGCTCTGGAGAAGGCCGTCCCTGCCGCCGAGCGCGTTCGCCTCGGCAAGGTCTTCAGCCAGGCCAAGGCCCAGGAGCTGCAGAGCCCGCCCAAGCCCCGGCAGCGCAGCAAGGACGAGCTGCTGCACCAGGCGGAGGAGCTCGGCATCCAGGGCCGGTCGGCCATGAGCAAGGAGGAGCTGCTCAAGGCCGTCAAGAACAAGCAGGGCTGACCCCCGCACGGCCGGGCCTTCGCGAAACGGCCCGCCCCGCCCCGCACGCCCCCAAGGCCCGGCGCCCGGAACCCGCCCGGGCCTTCACGGGTCCGGCGGGTCCCGGGAACGCCGGCCGCGCGCCGCCCTGTCTCGCCGCGCATCAACGTGCGGGACCCGCGGTCAGGGGAGGCCGTACAGCGCCTCGATCAGCGGCGTCCACCGGGGGTCGGGACCCGCCGGGGTGAGCAGCATCCGGCTCGGCGTGTAGGCGAGGGCCACGCCCGCGTCGGGGTCGGCGAAGGCCAGCGCCCCGCCCGACCCGCTGTGCCCGAACGCCCGCGGGTTCGGCGCTAACGGCCGGGTCTCGTTGGACAGCATGTACCCCAGGCCAAACCGGGTCGGCGACAGCAGCACCTCGTCAGGCCCCTCGCTGCGCGGCTCGACGGCCCGCGCCAGCACCGGCGCGTCGAGGATCTCCCCCGCGAGCAGCCGCCCGTACAGCGTGGCGAGCGCTCGCGCCGAGGCGTGGCCGTTGGCCGCCGGGATCTCGGCGGCGCGCCAGGCCTGCGTGTTCGGCAGCCCGGGGGTGAGCTGCTCGGCGGGGTTGCAGAACGCCTTCATCGTGACCGACTCCGGGTCGGTCATCGCGCGCAGCAGCGGCGAGGGGGACGGCGGTGGCCCCGGCTCGGGCGGGAGCAGGAACGCGGCGCGACCGGCGTCCCGCTCCGGCAGGCCGATCGACAGGCCCGGGATCTTCAGCTCGTCGCGGACCAGGTCGCGGACGCGCCGTCCGCTGACCCGGCGCAGGACCTCACCGGTCAGCCAGCCGAACGTCACCGCGTGGTATCCGTGCCGCTCCCCCGGCGTCCACCAGGGCCGCTCGGCCGCGAGCGCCTCGGTCATGGTCCGCCAGTCGAACAGCGCACCGGCCGGCAGCTCGCGGCGGACGGCCGGCAGCCCCGCCCGGTGGGACAGCAGGTCGGCGACCGTCGCGCCGGCCGTGAACTCCGGCCAGTACGCCGAGACGGGCGCCTCCAGGTCGACCAGCCCCTGCTGGACGAACAGGTGGGCGAGGGTCGCGACGACGCCCTTGCTCACCGAGAACACGTTGACGACGGTGTCGCGCTCCCAGGGCCGCACCCCGGCCTCGTCGGCCGTGCCGTGCCAGACGTCGACGACGAGCCGCCCGCCCGCGTGCACGGCGAGCGCCGCACCGCCGGGCCCCGCCTCGACGACCTTTGTGAACGCCTCGCGCACCGCGGCGAACGCCGGATCGCACCTCATGGCCGCCTCCATTTATTCAACCTAAGTTGTGAAACCTAGGTTGAGTATTAGAGGATGCGGCTCGTGACGTCAAGAGATCTCACGCTCCTCTTCACGGCCCTCGCCGCGGCGTGCGAGACGAAGGTGCGCGCGCGGATGGCGGAGGCGGGCCATTCCGAGGTCCGCACCGTGCACGGGTACGTGTTCCAGCACCTGCTGACCGGTCCCGTACGGGTCACCGACCTGGCGGGACTGCTCGGGATGACGCCGCAGGGCGCCTCGAAGGTGGCGGCCGAGATGGAGCGCGTCGGCTACGTGGCCCGCCGGGTCTCCCCCGACGACCAGCGGGCCCGGGTGATCGAGATCACGCCGTACGGGCGGGAGGCGGTGGAGGCGGGACGGGCCGCCCGCGCGGCGGTCACCGAGGAGTTGCTGGGCGCACTGGAGGCCCCCGAGGAGTTCCTCGACGGCCTCACGCGCCTGTCGGACGCCACCGGAGCGCTGCGCGACCTCCTGGCCCGCCGCCTCCGCCCCCAGTGACCGCCTTCACGCCGCGCCCGCACTCCGCGCCCGCACTTCGCGTCCGATCGCCACGCCCGAACCCCGCATTCAAGCGCGGCGCCCGATCCTCCGCGATCGATCGCCGCGCCGGGTCAGGGCAGGGCGGCGACGAGGGGGGCGAGGTCGGTGAGACGGTCCACCGTGAGGTCGGCGGCCGCGGCCTCGGGGCGCGCGGCGTGCAGATACCCCCAGGGGCCCCGGCGCAGCAGCGCCGTCCGCATCCCGGCCGCCCGGGCCGGGAGCACGTCGTTGTCGAGCCGGTCGCCCACGTAGAGGATCTCCTCCGCCGGGCGTCCGACCACGGCCGCCGCCTTCGCGAAGAAGCCGGGGTCGGGCTTTTCCACCTCCCAGGCCGCCGAGGTGTGCACGCCGTGCACGGGCAGGTCCATCGCGACGAGCGCGCCGTACGCCTGCGGCGGCTGGTTGCCCGCGATGACGAGGTGGTATCCGGCCTCGCGCAGGGTGGCGAGGGCCGGCCGCACGTCGGGGTAGAGGTCGTCGGCGTCGAAGTTCTCGCGGAGTCCGGCCGGATCCTCCAGCCGCCAGCCGTCGATCTCGGCCTCGAGGTCGAACCCGGGACGGACGAGTTCGAACGCCTCCCGGTGGGACCGGTCGAGGGCGGCCATGGCGCCGATGACGCCCATGAAGGTGAGACGGGGCACGCCGATCCGGTCGGCCCAGCGCGACCAGAGCCGCGTCTCGTCGATCAGCGTCTCTCCAACGTCGAACACGATCGCCCGGATCATGGACGCGGCCTCCCCTTCATCCCTGCTTGCGGCGGCAACCTTTGTTATCGCAACTTTAGGAGGCTCCCAGGAGCGGGGCAGCCTGGCTGCCGTAGAGTCGCCGTTCGTGAGTGAGACCCGTTTCGCCCGCAACGGCATGGTGTGCACCGTCGACCATCTCGCCTCCGCCGCGGGGGTGGCCATGCTCGACCGGGGCGGGAACGCCGTCGACGCGGCCATCGCCGCGAACGCGGTGCTCGCCGTGACGGCGCCGCACATGTGCGGGCTCGGCGGGGACCTGTTCGCGCTCGTGCACGACGGCTCGGTCGCGGCGCTCAACGCGTCGGGCAGGGCGGGCTCGGGCGCCGACCCCGAGCGGCTGCGGGCCGAGGGACGCGACCGGATGCCGCACCTGCAGGACATCAGGTCGGTCCCGGTGCCCGGATGCGTGGACGGGTGGCTCGCGCTGCACGAGCGGTACGGCCGGCTGCCCCTCGGAGATCTGCTGGCCCCCGCCGTCCGGCACGCGAAGGACGGCTTCCCGGCCTCGCCGCTCCTCGGGCCGGGCGACTTCATCGGCTCGCTGCCGGGGGCGGAGGACTTCAGGGGGCTCAGGCGCGCGGGCGACCTCGTCCGGCGCCCCGGCGTGGCCCGCACGCTCGAGGCCGTCGCCGCGGGTGGTCGCGCCGCCTTCTACCAGGGCGAGTTCGGCGAGAGCCTGCTCTCGCTCGGCCGGGGGGAGTACGCCGAAGACGACCTGGCGCGTTCCAACGCCGACTGGGTGGAGCCGGTCGAGGTCGAGGCGTTCGGCCACCGGGTGTGGACGATCCCGCCGAACTCGCAGGGCTACCTGCTCCTGCTCGCGCTGGAGATCCTGGCCAAGCTCGACCCGCCGGCCGATCCCGCCGATCCCCGATGGGCCCATCTGCTGGTCGAGGCGGCCCGGGCGGCCGGCCGCGACCGTCTCGACGTGCTCCACGAGTCGGCCGTACCGCCCCTGGACACGGCGGAGGCCCGGCGGGCGCTCATCGACCCGGAACGGCGCTCGCCCCTGCTCGACCCGCCCACGGGCGCGGGCGACACGACGTACCTGTGCGCGGTCGACGCCGAGGGCATGGGGGTCTCGCTCATCCAGTCGAACGCGGCCGGGTTCGGCAGCCTCATCTTCGAGCCCCGCACCGGGATCAACCTGCACAACCGCGGCATCGGGTTCTCGCTCGTCCCCGGTCATCCCGCCGAGTACGGGCCGGGCAGGCGGCCTCCGCACACCCTGTGCCCGGCGCTGGTCACGCACGCGGACGGCTCGCTGCGCACGGTCTTCGGCACGATGGGCGGGGACGCCCAGCCGCAGATCCTGCTGCAGGTCGTCACACGGCTGCTGGGGCACGGCGAGTCGCCGGGCCGGGCCGTGGGCGCCCCCCGGTGGGCGCTCGGCACCGGCGAGACGGGCTTCGACACCTGGCGGTCGGCGCCCGTCGTCGAGCTGGAGGAGGGCGCGCCGTGGGCCGAGGGCCTGCGCGAGCGCGGCCACACGGTGGCGTCCGTGCCCTACGGGTCCGCGTTCGGACACGCGCACCTCATCGACGTGCTGCCGTCGGGCGTGCTCGCCGGGGCGGCCGACCCACGCGCCCTGATCGGCGCCGCGCTCGGCCGCTGACCGCATCCGCTGACCGCATCCGCCGCCGGCCCCTGAAGCACGACGCCGCGCACGACCGCTGACCGCACCCGCCGCCGGGCCGCTCAGGACTGGCGGGCGGCGGCCTCGGCCTGCTCGATCGCGCGGCGGATGCGCTTCTCGGACACCGGGGTGGGCGTGCCGATCTGCTGGGCGAAGAAGCTGACCCGCAGCTCCTCGATCATCCAGCGGATGTCGCGGACGGCCGCTGCGTCGCGCTCAGCAGGCTTGAGCCGGTCGAGCAGGTCGCGGTAGTCGTCCTCGACGTCGTGGACGCGGTCCATCCACTCGCGGTCGCGGCGCGGGTCCTCGGGCAGCTTCTCCAGGCGGCGCTCGACCGCCTTCAGGTAGCGCTGCAGGTCGGGCAGGCGGGCGTACCCGGTCTCGGTCACGAACCCCGCGTGGACCAGCCCGTCGAGCTGCCCGGCCACGTCGGCGGCCGCCTCCGCCGTCGGCGCGGCGCCGCCCAGGGAGGCGAGCCGGGTCTGCGCGGCGTGCCAGGCCGCGAGGATGCGCTCGACCCGGGAGACGACCTCCTCGGTGGTCTCGTACAGGGAGGCGCGGACCTGGTCGTACAGCCGCTGGAAGCCGGCCTGGTCCCAGGCGGGCCCGCCGGCCTTCGCCATCAGCGTGTCCACGGCGCAGGCGGTGCAGTCGTCGAACAGCGCGGGGGCGCTCCCGTGCGGGCTGCGGCTGAGCGCGAGCTTCTGGGACGTGGTCAGCCCGCGCAGGATCGCCTTCGCCGGGTGCACCACGTTGAGCAGCAGCAGGCGGCGGGTGCCGGCCCACATGGCCTTGGCCTGCTCGGCCTCCGTCTCGAACATGCGGACCGCGACGGAGCCGGTCTCGTCCACCAGCGCCGGGTAGGCCCGCACGCGGCCCTGCTCGAACACGCGCGGGAGGGCGCCGATGGTCCAGGCCCGCAGTCCTTCGCGTTCCAAGTCGTCGGCGGCCCTCGACAGCGTCGCGCGGAGCTTGGGCGCGAGCCGCCGCTTCAGCGCCTCCAGGTCCTTGTCCTCGGCGACCGTGCGCTTCCTGTCGTCCACCACCCGGTAGGTGATGCGCAGGTGCTCGGGAAGCTGGTCGACGGCCCAGGCGTCGCGGGGGACGCCGACCCCGGTCAGCCGGTGCAGCTCCCGTTCCAGGGCGTCGAGCAGCGGCTCGCTGCCCGGCCGTACCCGTTCCAGGACGGCCTTGGCGAAGTTGGGCGCGGGCACGAAGTTGCGCCGCAGGTTCTTCGGCAGCGACCGGATGAGGGCGGTGACCAGGTCCTCCCGCAGGCCCGGGATCTGCCAGTCGAAGCCGAGGGGGTCGACCTGGTTGAGCACGGCCAGCGGGATGTGCACGGTGACGCCGTCGGCGGCCGCGCCCTGGTCGGCGGACCCGGGGTCGAACCGGTAGGTCAGCCGCATCCGCTGCCCGTTCTGCCGCCAGGCGTCCGGGTAGTCGCGGGCGCTCACCCCGGCGCTGTCGTTGACCAGCATGTCCTCGGAGAACGTGAGCAGGTCGGGGGTCTCCCGGGAGACCTTCTTCCACCAGCTGTCGAAGTGGCGGCCCGAGACCACGTCGGCAGGGACGCGCTCGTCGTAGAAGTCGAACAGCGTCTCGTCGTCCACGAGGATGTCGCGGCGGCGCGCCTTCTCCTCGAGCCGCTCGACCTCCTCGAGGAGCTTGCGGTTGTCGTGGAAGAACCGGTGGTGGGTGCGCCAGTCGCCCTCGACCAGGGCGTGCCGGATGAACAGCTCGCGGCTGAGCTCGGGGTCGATGCGGCCGTAGTTGACCTTGCGCTCGGTCACGATCGGCACGCCGTACAGCGTGACCTTCTCCAGCGCGATGACGGCGGCCTGGTCCTTCTCCCAGTGCGGCTCGCTGTAGGTGCGCTTCACCAGGTGCTGGGCGAGCGGCTCGACCCACTCGGGCTCGATCTTCGCGTTGACCCGGGCCCAGAGCCGGGACGTCTCGACCAGCTCGGCCGACATGAGCCACTGCGGCTGGGTCTTGGCGAGGGCGGAGCCGGGGAAGATCGCGAAGCGGGCGTTGCGCGCGCCGATGTACTCGGTCAGCGGGCGGCGCTGGCCGTCCTGCCGCCGTTTGGCCTCGACGTCCTTGACGCCGATGTGCGACAGCATGCCCGCGAGCAGGGACTGGTGGATCCGCTGGGGGTCGGCGTCCGCGCTGTTGGGGACGATGCCGAGCGAGCGGGCGACCTGCCGGAGCTGGCTGTCGATGTCCTGCCACTCGCGTACGCGCAGGTAGTTGAGGAACTCCGCCTTGCACAGCCGCCGGAACGCGCTGGACGACAGCTCCGCCTGCCGCTCCCGCAGGTACCTCCACAGATTGAGGTACGTCAGGAAGTCGGACTCCTTGTCGGCGAAGCGGCGGTGCTTCTCGTCGGCCGCCTGCTGCCGGTCGGCCGGCCGCTCGCGCGGGTCCTGGATCGACAGGGCCGCCGCGACGACCATGACCTCGCGGGCGCAGCCGTTCCTGTCGGCCTCCAGCACCATCCGGGCCAGCCGGGGGTCCACCGGGAGCTGGGCGAGCTTGCGCCCGAGCGGGGTGAGGCCGCCGCCGCGGTCTGCCAGCGCGCCCAGCTCGTGCAGCAGGTTGACGCCGTCCTTCACCTGCCGGCTGTCCGGCGGCTCGACGAACGGGAACGCGGCGATGTCCCCCAGGCCCAGCGAGGTCATCTGCAGGATGACGCTGGCCAGGTTGGTCCGGAGGATCTCCGGGTCGGTGAACTCCGGCCGCGAGACGAAGTCCTCCTCGGAGTAGAGCCGGATGCAGACGCCGTCCGAGGTGCGGCCGCACCGCCCGGCCCGCTGGTTGGCCGACGCCTGCGAGACCGGCTCGATCGGCAGCCGCTGCACCTTGAGGCGGTGGCTGTAGCGCGAGATCCGGGCCGTTCCCGGGTCGATGACGTACTTGATGCCGGGCACGGTCAGCGAGGTCTCGGCGACGTTGGTGGCCAGCACGATCCGGCGTCCGCGGTGGGGCTGGAACACCCGGTGCTGCTCGGCCGCGGACAGCCGGGCGTACAGCGGGAGGACCTCCTCCTGGCGGCCCTTCAGCGCGTCGGCCGTGTCGCGGATCTCCCGCTCGCCGCTCAGGAACACCAGGATGTCGCCGGGGCCCTCGGCGCACAGCTCGTCGACGGCGTCGGCGATGGCCTGGGTCTGGTCGTCGTCCTCGCCGATGGGGCGGTAGCGCACCTCGACCGGGTAGGTGCGTCCCGACACCTCGACGATGGGGGCGGCGTCCCTCCCCGGCGGGGCGAAGTGCCGGGCGAACCGCTCGGGGTCGATCGTGGCCGAGGTGATGACGACCTTGAGGTCCGGCCGCTTCGGCAGGAGCTGGTTGACGTACCCGAGGATGAAGTCGATGTTGAGGCTGCGCTCGTGGGCCTCGTCGATGATCAGCGTGTCGTACTGCAGCAGCAGCGGGTCGGTCTGCATCTCCGCGAGGAGGATGCCGTCGGTCATCAGCTTGACCAGCGTCCCGTCGCTGGAGTGGTCGGTGAAGCGGACCTTGTAGCCGACGGCCTCGCCGAGCGGGATCGACAGCTCCTCGGCGATGCGCTCGGCCACCGTGCGGGCGGCGATCCGGCGCGGCTGGGTGTGCCCGATCGTCCCGTGCACGCCGCGCCCGAGCTCCAGGCAGATCTTCGGCAGCTGGGTCGTCTTGCCCGAGCCGGTCTCCCCGGCGACGATCACGACCTGGTTGTCGCGGATGGCCTCGAGCAGGTCGTCCCTGCGCTGGCTGACCGGCAGCTCGGGCGGGTAGTGGATGACCGGGACGGCCGCGCGCCGCGCGGCGACACGGCGCTCGGCGGCCTCGATGTCCCCCGCTATCTCCTGTGCGACGGCCTGACGGGAGGCTCCGCGCACCCGGCGCATGCCGTCGATGCGGCGGCGCAACCTGCGCTGGTCGCGCAGCATCAGGTCGGGCAGGCGGTCCTGGAGATCGGCGAGCATGTTCATTCCATGCTCAAGGATAGGCAACGACCCCCGTCGATCTGCCAGCCGTTTTTCGCCCGCCCCGCTCAGGACCGGCGGGACGGCTGGTACTTGTAGCCGACGTTGCGCACGGTCACGATGCGCGCGGCGTGCCGTCCCAGCTTGCGCCGCAGCCGCAGGACGTGCACGTCCACGGTCCGGGCGCCCTCCTCGCCGTACCGGTCCCAGACGGCGGCGAGCAGCTGGCGGCGGTTGTAGACCCGGCCCGGCGCGGAGGACAGGTAGTCGAGCAGCTCGAACTCGCGGAAGGTGAGCTCGATCTCCTCGCCGTCCACCCGCACCACGCGGGCGGCGCGGTCGACGACCAGGTCCTCCTCGGGGTGGGCCCCGCGCCGGACGGCACGGCCCTCCCCGGCGGCGGGGGCGTGCCCGGCCGGGCGCTCCTCGTGGAGCGGGAGGTCCTGGAGCCGGTGGACGACCTCGGCCGCCACGGCGGGGATTGCGGACCGCTCCTCCGCGGCCCGTCCCGACGGGACCAGGTAGCCCACGATCACCAGTGTGGCGCCGGTCTCGGGGAGCGGCAGCACCCCGAGGACCGTCCCGTCGTCCTGCGGCGGCTGCTCGTGGCCCTGCCCGCGCTGGCGTCCGGCGAAGTCGATCACATTCTGCTGGGACATCGGCGGTCTTCTCTCCTTGTCGTTGTCGCGCGCCCGCCCGGCGGCGGCCGGATGCTCGTGGATCCGGTCGTCAACAGGCGGCGCCGCAGACGCGGAGCAGGTCGATGTGGCGACGTTGGGTGAACTCTCGCCAATGAGTCATGACCTCATCATGACAAGGAAATTCCCTGCTGTCCAGGTAGGGAAAAGGGGAAGATATGGAACGGTCGAACGGAGCTCAGACCGCCCGGCCCCGTACGGCTGCCATGGCGGCGCCCACGATCCCCGCCTGGTTGAGCAGCTCGGCCGGGACGACCGGGGTGTCCCCGAGGTTGACGAGCGGGAGGAACCTGTCGGCCTTCTTGCTGACGCCGCCGCCCACGATGACGAGCGAGGGGGACAGCAGGTCGCGCATGTGCCGCAGGTACTCCTCGACACGCTCGGCCCACTCCTCCCAGCTGAGGTCGTGGGCCTCCCGGGCATGGTCGGACGCCCGGTGCTCGGCCTCCTTGCCGCGGATCTCGACGTGGCCGAACTCGGTGTTCGGCACGAGCCTGCCGTCGAGGAACAGGGCGCTGCCGATGCCGGTCCCGAACGTGAGCATGAGCACGACCCCGGCCTGGCCCCGCCCGGCGCCGAAGGCGACCTCCGCGACCCCCGCGGCGTCCGCGTCGTTCAGGACCGCCACGCCCTCGCCGAACAGGTCGGCGCCCTTCACGCCGATCCACGAGCGGTCGACGTTGGCGGCCGTGCGGATGACGCCGTCGAGGACGACCCCTGGGAACGTGACGCCGATCGGACCGGTCCAGGAGAAGTGCCGCACGATCTGCCGCACCGTGTCGGCCACCGCCGCGGGCGACGACGGCTGCGGCGTGGGGATGCGCAGCCGTTCCCGGGTGAGCTCTCCCGTCTCGGTGTTGACGGGGGCGCCCTTGACGCCCGAGCCGCCGATGTCGATGCCCAGCGCTTCCATTGCCGTCCTCCCGGTCCGACTACCACGGCTACCCCGCCGTCCCGGCGTTATGCGCCGGGGACGCGCGCGAGCGGCCGCCCGGCCTCCCCTGTCCGTACGGCGAGGGGGCGGCGCGGGCACCGCACAACCTACCGCCGATCACCGCCCCCCGGCGGCGGCTCATGCCGCCCGGGTTACGGCAGGTCGTGCCGGGTAGCGATAAATCGGGGGAAAACACCACAAGGGGGACAAAATGATCAAGACTCTCCACAAAATGGGGCTGCGCTCCAGCATGATGTACGGGGCGGGCGTCGTCTCGATCGGCGCGTCGATCGCCTCGTGGTTCATCTCCAAGGAGTTCGAGCCCGCGGGCATGGACCGCGCCGACCGCTGGGCCCTCTTCGTGGGCGAGTGGGCGCCCACCTTCTTCGCGGTCGGCGTCGCCCTCCGCATGGAGGAGCTCGAAATGGAGAAGGGACGCGAGACCCCCGAGTGGCAGGAGCAGAGCAGCGACATCCGCCGTCCCACCCGAGCCGGGGTGTAGCGGCTTCGCGGGAGCGGCCCGGAGCGCCCGGGGAACCGGGCCCCTCCGGGCTGCCGTCCCTCTCCGCCCCGGTGCGGGCCCGGGCCGCGGGCGTCGCGGCCTGGCTGGCCACGCGGCCGCCGCGCGCCGGAGGCGTCCGAGTCGTGGCCGTCGAGGGACGGTCGGGGAGCGGGAAGACCACCCTCGCGGCCGCCCTGGCCGCCGAGATCGCGGCTCCCGTCGTCCGCATGGACGACCTGTACGAGGGCTGGGACGGCCTGCTCGCCGGCGTCCACCGCCTGGTGGAGTGGGTGCTGTCCCCGCTCGCCCGGGGCCGCCCCGCCCGGTGGCGGCGCTACGACTGGGAGCGGTTCCGGTACGCCGAATGGCACGAGGCCCGCGGCGTGGACGCGCTCGTCGTCGAGGGGGTGGGGTCGGGCGCCCGCCAGGCGTGGCCGTACCTGAGCGGCCTGGTGTGGCTGGAGGCGGACGACGCGGTCCGCAGGGCCCGGGCCCTGCAACGCGACGGCGAGATGTACGCGCCGCACTGGGAGCGGTGGGCCGCGCAGGAGGAGCGCTACTACGCCGCCCACGACGTGCGCTCGCGTGCCGGCATCAGGATCGTCACCGGCTGAGCGGGGCTCACAGGTCGATCTCCTCCTCGTCCGTCACTCGCCGCTCCCGGCCCGATCCGCCGAGAGCCCGCGCGCATGCTCCTGCGAGGAGCCGGCGGCCGGGGCACTGCGGCCGCCGCGGCCTCGCCACGGGAGGCGGCCGTCGGTGGACAGCCACGACCCGGCGAGGATGAGCACCAGCCCGATGATCGTCCCGGCCCCCGGGCGCTCCCCGAGGATCAGCACGCCGAGCGCGAGCGCGACGACCGGGTTGACGTACGTGATGACGAGCGCGCGGCCGGCGCCCACCTCCGCGACCAGCAGGCTGTAGACGACGAACGCCGCCGCCGTGCACAGCAGGCCCAGCGCGGCCAGCGAGGCGAGCGCCGGCCCGGACGGCACGGCGGCCGGGGGGTCGAACGCGGCGGCCGGGGCCAGGAACACCGCGGCCAGCGCCAGGCTGGTCCCCATGGACAGCCGCGCGTCCAGGCCGGACAGGTGGCGCTTGAGGATCATCGGGCCGACGGCGTACCCGAGGGCCGCGCCGAGAACGGCCAGCGCGCCCCACAGCTCGTCCGTGCGGCCGGCGACGTCGATGCCGACCAGCGCGACCACGCCCGCCAGGCCGATGAGGAGCCCGGCGAGCCTCCGCCCGCCGACCCGCTCGTCCGCGTCGAAGCGCAGCGCGAGCAGCGCCACGAACAACGGCGCCGACGCGATCAGGATCGCGGTGAGCGAGGACGACACGTGCTGCTCGCCGTACGCGATCAGCGGGAAGGGCACGACCACCTCGGCGACCGCGAACGCGGCCAGCCACCGGAGCCGGCCGCGCAGCGCGCGCACGGCGCCCCGCCGGGGAGCCAGGGCCAGCAGCACGACCGCCCCGAGCACCACCCGGATCCAGGCGACGAACCCCGGCGGCACGCCGTCGTCGACCGCCATCTTGATCAGCAGGTACGGGATGCCCCACAGGACGGACATCGACGCGAAGGCCACCCAGGCCCGTGTGCTCATACGGCCTCCCCTGCGCGGTCGCGCCACCCCACCGTCCGGCGCCCGGCCCAGTGATCCTATTCGCCCCGTTCGCGCCCGGCACACCCTTACGAGGGGGACGGCGGGGGCGGGCGGGGTACGCTCGCCCCGTGACCGACCTCGCTGACTTCGCCGCGCTCGTCTCCGGCGACCACGGCCTGTGCGTCGTCTCGACCCTGCGGCCCGACGGCACCATCCGGTCGTCCGTCGTGAACGCCGGAGTCCTCGACCATCCCACGACCGGCCGGCCGGTGGTCGGCTTCGTCGTCCGCGGCAGCACGCGGAAGCTGCGCGACCTGCGGGCCCGGCCGTACGCGACGGTCGCCGTGCGCAGCGGCTGGCAGTGGGCGGCCGCCGAGGGACGGGCCGGCCTGGTGGGGCCGGAGGACCCGTTCCCCGGCGTGGACGGCGAGGGCCTGCGGCTGCTCCTGCGCGAGGTGTTCGCCGCCGCGGGCGGGACGCACGACGACTGGGACACCTACGACCGGGTCATGGCGGAGGAGGGCCGCACCGCGGTGCTGCTGTCGCCGGACCGGGTCTACTCGAACCCCGCGGGCTGATCTCCGCCCCGCCGCTCCCCCGGCACGGCCGGTCACGCGCCGGACCGCGGCCGGAGCGGGCCGGTCACACGTGCCGTCGCGGACGGCGTGGCACGGCGTCAGTCCGTGGGGCGGGCGGCCTCGACGCCCGCCAGGTAGTCCTCCTCCGAGACCGGCTCGTGCCACAGGGTCCCGCCGCTCGCCGTGACGGCGAGGTGGACGAGCGTGCCGTCGGGGAGGGCGCCGTGCCAGTGCTTCTCCCCCGGCTGCACGTGCACCCAGTCGCCCGGCCCGATGACGGTGCCGGTGGCCTCGCCCCACCGGGCGACCACGCCCCGGCCGGAGAGCACGTACAGCGCCTGCTCGCCCTCGTGCGTGTGCCAGCAGGAGCGGGCCTCGGGGGCGTAGGAGAAGCGCTGCGCCCGCAGGCCGTCCTCCTCGACCGGCTCCAGGGCGCGGGCCTCCCAGACGGCGCCGGTGAACCTGCTCGGTTCCGGTGTGATGGTCGTTATCTGGTCTTCTCGTACGAACTTCATCGTCGTCTCCGTTCCGGCCGTGTCGGGGGGGGTCGTGCGGGTGCCCGTCAGATCGGCAGCGCCCTGATCCACTCGCGGTCGCCGCCGAGGTGGCCGGCGGGCGCCAGTCCCGCCCCCGCGAGCAGCCCGGCGAACACCTCGTCGTCCCGCCGCCTGCTGAGGAAGTAGTGGGTCCAGCGCCGGTCGCCCACGACGTACTCCATCGTGGCGGCCAGCAGGTCGGGCTCGGGGCGGCGGGCCTCGGTCATGCGGGTGATCCTCCCGTCGCCGTGGTCGCGCTCGAACGGCCCGATCGCGTCGTGCCACTCGGCCGGCTTGTGCTGCAGGATCACGCAGCCGTCCGGGGAGACGTGCCGGCGGCAGGTCCGCAGGAAGGCCCGGCACAGCTCGTCGTCCGCCGTGTCGACCACGTACGACATGAGCAGGACGACGTCGAAGGTCCGGCCGAGGGCGAGGTCCTGGATGGGCGAGCGGACGGTCTCCGCTCCCCTGACGCGGGCGAGCATTTCCGGCGACTCGTCCACGGCGACCACCTCGTGCCCGAGGGCCAGGAGGCCGTGGGTGATCCGCCCCGCACCCGCCCCGAGTTCGAGGATCGACGCGCCCTCCGGGACGGCGCCGTGGACGAGCTCCGGCTCCCCCATGGGGGCGAGGGTCGCGTAGTAGTCGACCGCGCAGCCGTCCGGCGTGATCGGTCCGGGCCCCGTCCCGCCGTACAGGTCTCGTGTCATGATCCCCATCCTGCCTCAGGCGCCGCGGGACCCGACCGTCACCCCCGAACCGGTACGAACCTCCCATACGGTCACATATTCGCTCGGCAGGGCGGGTAGGTGCCTTGTCTGACGTGTGACGCGAGGGGCGTCGCCACTGGATCTCCGCCGGATCCCCGCGGGCCTCCCCGCGTGCGTGACGTCGGAGCAGACGGAGGTGAGGCGCGTGAGCGCACCCATGATGCGACGAGAGCAGCGAAGCCTCGTACCCGACCTGTTCGACCTGCTGGAGGCCCCGCTGGCGGCGTTCCGGTCCACCACCGGGCAGCAGATGAGGTTCGAGGACTACATGGAGGACGGGCGGTATGTGCTGCGCGCCGAGGTCCCGGGGATGGACCCGGAGCGCGACATCGAGATCACCGTGGCCAACGGCATCCTCACGGTCCACGGCGAACGGCGCCAGGAGGAGCGGCGGGGACAGCGCACCGAGTTCCGGTACGGGTCGTTCACCCGGTCGGTCCCGCTGCCGCCGAACGCCGACGAGAACGACGTGAGGGCCACCTACGACCAGGGGATCCTCGAGATCAGCGTGCGGCTCGCCGAGGAGAGGGAAGAGAGCAGGCGCATCCCCGTCGAACGCGGCGGCGGCCCGCAGACCTGACCGATCCCGCCGATCGTGGGCCCGTCTCCGCGAGGGCGGGCCCACCCCTTCCCCTCACCCCCCGAGCCCGGTCAGGCGGCCCGCGGGCGGACGATGGCGACCGGGCAGGCGGCGTGGTGGAGGACGGCGCGGCCGACCGAGCCGAGGACCGCCGACCCCAGGGCTCCCCGGCCGTGCGACCCCACCACCAGCAGGTCGGCGTCCCCGGACGCCTCGGTCAGCGCCTGGACGGGATGCCCGTACACGAGGTCCTCCTGGACGTCCACCTCGGGATGCAGGCGGCGCCACGTGTCGAGCTTGCGGGTCACGACCCGCTGCCGCGCCTCCCGTACCTCGCTCACGTCGTAGGCGATCTCCGGCGCGAGCGTGTGGACGGGCAGCTGCCAGGCGAAGACGGCGCGCAGGGTCGCGCGGCGCAGACGGGCCTGCTCGAACGCGTATCCGAGGGCGGGGTCGCACTCCGCCGAGTCGTCGAGGCCGACCACCACCCGCGCGTGCGTGTCGCGCCAGCCGGTCCTGACCACGACGACGGGGCAGGGGGCGTGCCCGGCCACATGGGTGCTCACCGAGCCGATCACCAGGCCGGCGAAGCCGCCCAGCCCCCGGCTGCCGAGCACGATCTCCTCGGCCTCCCTGCCGCGGTCGCGCAGGATCCGCGCCGGGATGCCCTCGACGATCTCCTTGCTGATCTCGACCTCGGGCCGCCGCTCACGGGCCGTCGCCTCGGCCGCCTCGAGGGCGCGCTCGGCGTGCACGGTCAGCGGGTCGGCCAGGGTCGCGGGGAACTTCGGGATGCCGTACGCCCAGTGGTCCACCACCGAGACGAACCGCAGGGGCAGCCCTCGTCGGGCGGCGTCGTCGGCGGCCCACTCGACGGCCGACGTCGCCTCGGGCGAGCCGTCGGTGCCGACGATGATCGGTAGAGGCATGACCGTCCTCCTGTCTCCGTCCGGCCGCCCGGACGACCCCATGGGACCTCGCCGCCCGGCCCCGCCTCCAGGGCCGGAGGTCCCGTCCGGCGGGGCCGCACGTCCGCGCCGGCACGGGCGGCCGTACTGGCCTTATGCCCCTTCCGGTGCGGCCCGAGGCGGAGAGATGCTGGTCAGGGAGGTGTTCGTCATGGAATCCAAGCGATGGACGGTGGAGGTCTTCCTCAACGAGGACGACAACGACGACGTCACCACGGCGACCGCCGTGCTGTACACGGGCGGGGGCATGCGGCACGAGAGCGTGGGCCGGGCCCGGCGCAACCCGGCCGACCGGCCGGTTCCGGAGATCGGCGACGAGCTGGCGGCGGGGCGGGCGCTGGCCGACCTGGGGGCCAAACTCATCGGCGACGGCGCGGAGGACGTCGCCCAGCTCGCCGGCCCGGCGTACGAGACCTACTGAGCACCGCGACCGTCTGAACGCCGGGCCGGGGCGTGGCGGGAGCGGTCACTGCTCACGCATCACGTCCTCGGGGTTCTTGTCCTCTCTGAAGCCCCGCCAGGAGGGGTGGCGGAGCCGGTGCTCGCCCGTCCACTCGGCGTACTGGACCTCGCCCACGAGCAGGGGCTCGACCCAGTGCGCGCCCCGCGCGTCCTCCCGGGACGGTTCCTCGTCGAAGGGCGGGGTCCGCCGCGCGAGAGGGGCCAGCCGTTCGGCGATCCGGCGCAGCGCGGCCTCGGTGAAGCCCGTGCCGACGCTGCCGGCGTACCGGAGGCGGCCGCGTTCGTCGTGCACGCCGAGCAGCAGCGACCCGATCGTCCCGGTGCGCCGGCCCTCACCCGCCTTCCAGCCGCACACGACCACCTCCTGGGTGCGAACGTTCTTCACCTTGACCCAGTCCACTGAGCGCCTCCCCGGCCGGTACGGCGAGGTCAGCCGCTTGGCGACCACGCCTTCGAGGCCGAGCCGCCGCGACTCGGCCAGCACGTGGGCGCCGCCGTTACGGAAGTACGGCGGGATGTCCCAGTGGGCGCCCTTCCGCACGATCTCGTCGAGCAGTCCCCTGCGCGCCGAGTAGGGCATGGCGATCGCGGGGGCCGTGTTCACGTGGAGCACATCGAACAGCAGGTACGTCACGGGCACGGCCGCCGCGAGCTGGGCGATCCGCGCCGGGTTGCGCTGGTGCATCCTCGGCTGGAGCGCCTCGAACGACGGCCTCCCCTGCTCGTCGAACGCCACGATCTCCCCGTCGAGGACGGCGTCGTTGCCGCCGACGGCCCCGGCCAGGCCGGCGATCTCCGGGTACGCCTCGGTGATGTCCCTGGCGTTCCTGGAGATCAGCCGGAGCCGTCCCCCGTCCACGTAGGCGAGCGCCCGGACCCCGTCCCACTTCATCTCGTGGGCGTAGTCCCGGTCCGGCTCGGGCAGCGGCCCGAGCTGCGCCGTCATCGGCGAGTACAGCGGAAGTCCCCCCATGGGCCGGGGTCAGTCCAGCGTCTCGGACGTCCGCTCCGCGAGGAGGCCGGCGGCGCGCATCTCCTCGGCCAGCCACGACAGGGCGGTCAGGCCGTTCCCCGTCGGGTAGCCGGCCGCCGCGCCGGGCGTGCCGTTCGCGGCCGCGCCGTTCACGCCCATGTCGGCGGGCGCGCCTGCCGCGGGACCCGCCCCCGGCACGGCTCCTGCGGCGCCGTACGGCGGCATCCCCTGGGCTTGCGGGGCGGTGCCCTCCGCCCCGGACGCCGTGCCCGCGGCCCGGGATACCCCGCGGCCCGCCTTCCCGGTGCCGGCCGGGT
>NZ_KI866525.1:751713-776138 GCF_000511135.2 Microbispora sp. ATCC PTA-5024
GCCTCGCGGCGCCGCCCGGCGTCCCGGCGCCCGCGGAGGCCGCGGCGTCCGCCCAGGAGCCGCCGTTGACGTGCGGGACCGGGCCGTTGGCGGTGGCCGGGCCGTTCAGGATCGGTCCGTCGGAGACCGGCCCGCCCAGACCCGCCCCGCCCAGACCCGGGCCGTGCAGACCCGGCCCACTGAAGACCGGCCCACTGAAGACCGGCCCGCTGAAGACCGGCCCGCTGAAGACCGGCCCGCTCGCGCCCGGCGCGTCGAAAGCGGTCCCGTTGAGATCGGGCGCACCCACGCCGGTGTGACCCGCTGCGGCCATGCCCGGGTACGCCGGCCCGCCCATGCCCGGACCGTGGAGAGAACCGTGCGCCGGCCCCGGGGCACCCGGGTGGCCGAGATCCTGGCCCGCGAGACGTCCGCCCGGGAAGGAGTGGTGGCCGGCGACGTCGGGCCCGCAGGCCGCCGGGCCGCTCGGGACCGGGCCGTTCGGGACCGGGCCGCTCGGGACCGGGCCGCTCGGGACAAGGCCGCTCGGGACAAGGCCGTTGGCGAACGGGCCGTTCGGAACCAGGCCGTTCACGACCTGGACGGAGACCGTGCCGAGCCCGGCGCCCGGGACCATGCCGGCCATCGTGCCGGCCATCGTGCCGGCCATCGCCGCCGGGCCCGTCCCGTTCACGGACGGAGCCGCCCCGGGCACCCCTCCGGCGACGCCGGGGAAGGGGACCGGCGGCACGAGCAGCCCGGCCGACATCATCTCCATCGTCAGCTGCTCCAGCGTCACCTGGACCTCCCCCATCTCCGGCGTGACGTGCGCGAGCGCCGGCCCGAGCGCGCGCAGGGCGCTGGGCAGCCCCGCCCCCGTGCGCCTCGGGTCCCCCAGATCGAGCGGGACGCAGCTCGCCCTGATGATCTGGAACAGGCGGTCGACCCGGCGGGCGTCCCGGGCGGCGTACCCGTTCCGGAAGTCCGGGTGGTGCGCCAGCACGAGCGCCGCCAGGCCCGCCACGTGCGGCGCGGCCATGGAGGTGCCGTCGCAGGCCGCGTACGCGTCGGGCGGCACGGACGACAGGACGGCCACGCCCGGAGCGCAGACGTCGACCTCCGGGCCGTGGCAGGTGAAGCGGGGCGAGAAGTACCCTTCGCCGGTGCGCGGCTCCAGGATCTCGGCGGCGTGGGAGGTCCCGGCCGGGAACGTGCCCGCCCTGCCGATCGCCGCCACCGTGAGCACGGTGGGCAGGGTGCCGGGGAAGCCGACGGGCCCGCCGTCGTTGCCGGCGGCCACGACGCACGCGACGCCCGCGTTCCGCGCCTGATCGATCTTGGCGGCCACGAGCGGCGACGGATGCGGGCTGCCGAGGCTGAGGTTCACGACATCGATCTGCTGCTCGATGCAGTAGTCGAGGGCCTCGACGAGGTCGCTGAAGCGGCCCCCGGGGAAGATCTTGCAGGCGTGCACCTCGGCCTCGACCGCGAAGCCCACGACGCCGCGGCCGTCGTCGGCCCCGGCGACGATCCCGGCGCAGTGGGAGCCGTGCTGGGCGGCGTCGAGCGCCCAGCCCTCGGCCTTGCCGCCGACGAGGTCGATCCCCGCGCTCACCCTGCCCGCGAGGTCGGGATGCCGGACGGCCGCCCCCGAGTCGATCAGGGCGATCCGCGCCCCCGCACCGCGGAGGGTGGGCGGCAGCCGGTCCAGGTGCATGGCCTGCTGGCCCCACCCGAACACCTGCCGTCCCGGGAAGCCCTCGAACGTCTCCGACAGCCTGACCAGCTCGATCAGGTTGTCCCGCTTGGTCGACAGGGCGGGCCGCTCGATGTGGCGGCTCCAGAATCCGGCGCGCGGCCGGACCATCACGCTCGCGACGGTCTCCGGGGTCTCCCCCGTCATCGTGACCGTCGCCCGGCCGTCCGTCCCGGTCACGGCCTGCGCGGGCCAGCCGTTCCCGGTCACGAAGACCGTCGCGTCCGGCACGGGCTCGCCGTCGGCGTCCCGCACGAGAAACGTGAACGTGCTCTCCACGCCGGCCGGGAGCACCGCCGCGGCGGGCCGCCGACGGCGGGGCGGCACGGGCACCTCGCTGTAGGTGAGCAGCCGGTCGCGTTCGATGTGCAGCTGTGGATGGCGTCTGCGCAGCGCCACGGCGTGCTCCGGCGTCATGTCCGCCACCACCACGGGTGGAAAGGGCATGGCGTCGGCTCCTTCGAGCCCTCCTCCGGCGGGCACGACCCGGCGGTGCACCCGCACCTCGGGGTCGTCCTCCAGCAGCCGGTGCAGGGCGTCCGCGTCGAGCGCCGGCGCGGCGACCCCGAGGGCCGTCAGGTACGGCTGGGGCAGTGCCGCCACCATGTGGCGGCGGGGCCGGGGCTCCACCGGCTGCGGCGCCTGCCGGGAGGTCTGCCGCGCCCGGCCCGAGGCCGTGCGGCGCGCCTCCCCGGTTCCGTCCTTTGGCTTGTCGTTACTCGTCACAACGTCTCGACTCTCCCCAGCTCGCGCTGGCGTCGCCGGCCGTGCCCGGTGGGCTCGACGGGGCAGGAACGGGCTCTGTCGTCACCCGCGGTGGCCGGGCCGGTCGCGGGGCTCCGCGGCCTGCTCCCCGCCGCCCTCCACGCCCTGGCCGCCCCCGCCCGGCGGCCGGCGTTCAGCCTCGCGAGGCCGTACGGCCCGGGCGCGGGTGGCGGGGGGACGAACCTCCGCGGGATCGGTGCGGGAGGGGCCCGGACCGGCGACGGGCCGGTCCGGGCCACTCAGGTGATCTCGTCACAGCGGTGGAGCGATGGGCGGGCCGTACTGGACGGCGGTGAGCGTGTACTGGATCTGACCCAGGCACGCCTCGTACTGACCCGCCCGGTACAGCCGCACCGCCTGGACCGCCAGCGGGACGATCCCGGCGAGCTGCGGCGCCTGCGGGAGGGACGCCTGCAGCCAGCCGAACATCCACTGGAGGGCGGCGGCGCACCGCGCCTGCGGCGGGTCGAACGGCCCCGGGACGCCCGGGACGGGTCCCGTCAGCGGCCCCATCCCGGGGGCCGCCGGCGGACCGCCCATGAAAGCCGCGGCCGGCGGCGTCCCCGGGCCCATGGGAGCCATCGGTCCCATCGGGCCCATCGAGGCCGTCGCGATGTCCATCGGACCCACCGGGCCCAGGCCCATCGGGGTCGTCGGGGTGGTCGCCATGCCGAGCGGACCCACCGGACCCACCGGACCCATCGGCGGCGCCATCGCGGGGCCCACACCCGGGTTCATCACCGGCCCTGTCGTCATCGCCATCGCCGGACCCGTCACCGGGTTCACGGAGTTCATGGCAGCGCCGGCTCCCCCCGCGCCGGCTCCCCCCGCGACGGCTCCGGGCCACGACGGCCCTGCGCCCATCGAGTCCACCATGTGCCTCCGATCAGAATCCGGCACCGGCGGGCACCGGGGACTGCTGCTGGACCTGCTGGTGCATCTGGGCGGCGTGCGCCTGGGGCACCTGCTGGCCGTACTGGCCGTACTGGCTGTACTGGCCGTACTGCTGGGCCGCGAGCTGCTGGGCCAGCTGCATGCTCAGCGGGCTCTGGCCGGCCTGCTGCCCGTACGGGGTGCCGTAGGCGGTCGCGTACGGGGTCGCGTAGTGACCCTGCCCGTACTGGGCCGCGTACGGCGTCGCGTACTGCGCCGCGTAGTGGGCCTGGCCGTACGGCTGCTGGGCGTACGGGGTCGCGTACTGGGCGGCGTACGCGGCGGCGTACGGGGTCCCGTACTGGCCCGCGTACTGGGCGGCGTACGGCGTGCCGTACTGGAGGGCGGCGAGCTGCTGGGCCGCCGCCTGCTGGGCCTGCTGCAGGGCCACAAGCTGCTGGATCTGCTGGGCGGCCTGCAGCGGGTGCACGGCCGCGGCGCCCAGGAGGCCCTGAACGCCCGGGACACCCTGGGCGGCCTGCAGGCCCTGGACACCTGCCACGCCGAACGCGCCGGTCATCCCGTTCACCCCGGTCAGCCCGGCCGCACCCGTCAACCCGGCGACGCCGTTCAGACCGTTGAGGCCCGTCATGCCGTTGAGGCCCGTCAGCCCGTTCAGCGCGGCCACGCCCGGCATGCCCTGGACGGCCTGCAGAGCCTGGATCGGCATGCCCGCCTGGATCTGCTGCTGGACCTGCTGCTGGATCTGCTGGTGCAGCACGCTCTCCAGGATCTGCCGGACAGCGGGAACGCCGTACCGGGCGCTGAGGCGGTTGACCTTCATCCAGAAGGTCACCGGGCTCACGACGTGCTCCTGCGGGAGGACCTGCTCCTCCTGCCCGGTCATCGCGCCGAACGGCACGGGCTGGCCGTACTGGAGCGTGGCCTGCGGCGCGAGCTGGAGCAGCCCGGACTGGGCGAGCTGCTGGGCCATCAGCTGGGCCACCTGGGGCTGGATCTGCTGGTACTGGACGATCTCGAGGATCTGCCGGGCGGCCGGTGCGCCGTACCGGACGGCCTGCCGCGCGACCTTGTGCCAGAAGGCGGCCGGGTTCACCAGGTGCTCCTGCGGGAGGATCTGCTCCTCCTGCTGGACCATCCCGCCGAAGGGCGCTACCTGCTGCTGGCCGAGGGCCTGTGGGATCTGGGCGAACTGCAGGGCGGAGATCGGGTGCTGGGAGCCGTAACCCAGCGAGGTCGCCACGGACATGGGGTGCATCGCTGTGAACGTCATGGTCACTCCTTCGAGCCCGGATAGGGATGGCTCATCGCCGTTGTGATTACATAACGTGACAGATCGGACGCGCAATGTGATGCACGTAATGCCTCTACCAGGACGTCTTGGCACAGGACGCCCGAAGCCCGGCGGCCCGGAGGTGACTCGGAGTGATGGGATACGGGTACGCCGACCAGAGGGAGCCCCATTGCGATCAGCCACCCCCACTTCTACGGGAGCATGGTCGAGTGGGCGCACGCGTTCGACGCCCCGGTGTACGTCCACGCCGCCGACCGGCGGTGGGTGGGCCGGCCCGACGACGCGGTCGTGTTCTGGGAGGGCGACACCCGGGAGATCGGCGAGGGCCTCACGCTGATCAACGCGGGCGTCCACTTCGCGGGCGGCCAGGTGCTGCACCGGCGGACGGCGGACGGCGGGACGCTGTTCTCCGGCGACATCCTCCAGGTCGTCCGCGACCGGCGCTGGGTCGGCTTCATGTACAGCTACCCCAACTACATCCCCGAGCGGCCGCGAACCGTCCGCCGGGCGCTCGCGCTGCTCCAGCCGTACCCCTTCGACCGGGTGTACGGCGCCTGGTGGCGGCTGGTGGTCGACGCGGACGGGAGCGAGGCCGTCCGGCGCTCGGCCGAGCGCTACCTGTCCTTCGCCCTCGACGACGCCCCGGAGGGCGACCGCTGACCATCGGGCACGCAACCGACAGCTTCGACCTTCTTGACAATTATTATTGTCGGTGCCAAGGTTGAGACATGTTGGACGTGGCGGTGATCGAGGATCCGGCGGCGGCAGAGGTGTCGCTGGATCCGGTGCGCGCGCGGCTGCTCGCCGAGCTGGCCGAGCCGGGATCGGCGACGATGCTGGCGGCGAAGGTGGGCCTGCCCCGCCAGAAGGTGAACTACCACCTCAGGGCGCTGGAGCGGCACGGCCTGGTCGAGCTCGTGGAGGAGCGGCGCAAGGGCAACGTGACCGAGCGGGTGATGCGGGCGACGGCGGCGTCGTTCGTCATCTCGCCGGTGGCGCTGTCGGCGGTGGCCCCCGATCCGGCCCGCGCGCCGGACCGGCTGTCGGCCCGGTGGCTGCTCGCGGTGGCGGCCCAGCTCGTCCGCGACGTCGGGGCGCTCATCAGCGGGGCGGACAAGGCCCGCAGGAAGGTGGCGACGTTCACGATCGACGGCGAGGTGCGCTTCGCCTCCGCCGCCGACCGGGCCGCCTTCGCCGAGGAGCTGGCCGCCGCCGTCGCCGCGCTGGTGAGCCGCTACCACGACGAGAGCGCCGAGGGCGGCCGCGCCCACCGCCTGGTCATCGCCGTCCACCCGAGCGTCCCCCGCGACCAGGCAGCCGGCGTCGCGACGCCCGTGACCGCCACCGAGACCGACACCGAGACCGAGACGGGCCCGGGCGCCGAGCCCCCCGCCGACCCCGAGGAGTCCTGACCATGCCCCACCCGTTCGAGCTGCGCAAGGAGATCGAGCTGGAGGCGACGCCCGAGGAGGTCTGGGCGGCGATCGCCACCGGGCCCGGGATCGACTCCTGGTTCATGGGCAGCAACCAGGTCGAGCCGCGCGAGGGCGGCCGGGCCGCGCTCGACCTGCTCGGCCACGTCCAGGGCTCCACCGTCACGGGATGGGAGCCGGGCAGCCGGTTCTCGCTCCGCAGCGACGAGGGGCCCGACGGCGCGTTCCTCGCGTTCGAGTACCTCATCGAGGGGCGCGAGGGCGGCAGCACGGTGCTGCGCCTGGTGCAGAACGGCTTCCTCGGCGACGACTGGGAGACCGAGTACGCGGCCATGCGCGTGGGCTGGGACATGTACCTGCGCACGCTGGCGCAGTACCTCACCCACTTCCGCGGCCGCACCGGCACGCCCGTCGCCGCGGTACGGCCGAAGGCCGGCGACGGAGACGAGGTCTGGGCCCGGATCACGGCCGCGCTCGGCCTGCCCGGCACGCCCGCCGAAGGCGACCGGGCGCGCCTGGAGGTGGACGGCCTGCCGCCCATGGAGGGCGTGGTCGACTACGCCGGGTTCCCCACCTTCCTCGGAGTGCGCACGGAGGACGGGCTCTACCGGTTCATCCACTCCGGCCCGCTGAGGGGCGACACGGTCGTCCTCGGTCATCACGTCTTCGGCGACGCGGATCCGGAGGAGCTGCGCAAGGCCTGGGACTCCTGGCTCGACGACGTCCTCTCCTGACCGCTCCCCTTCACTCTTCTACGTGCGCTCCACGGCCCCGCACGCGTTCGGGGCATTCCCACCCTTCGCTTCACTCACGACGAAAGGACACGGCCATGGCCGCCCCCGACCGCGAGTACACGATCACTGTCGTCCTCGACGCCCCCCGCGAGACGGTGTTCCGCGCGTGGACCGACCCCGAGAGCTTCACGCAGTGGTTCGGCCCGCGCGGGTTCACCACGCCGCTGCCGACCACCTCCCTCGACGTACGGCCCGGCGGCGCGTGGAGCGCCGTCCTGGTCTCCCCCGACGGCGCGAAGGCGCCGCTGGGCGGGGTCTACCACGAGGTGGCCGCGCCGGAGCGGCTGGTCTTCACCACCGGCGACCCCGGCAACACCGAGGGCGCCCCGGCGTCGGTCGCCGCCGTCACCCTCGACGACCTGGGCGACGGCAGGACCGAGATGCGGTTCCACCAGGCCGGGTACAACACCGACGAGGCGCACGCCGAGGCCGCCAAGGCCGGCTGGCTGCAGTTCTTCGACCGGCTCGCCGAGCACGTCGCCGCGTCCTGATCCGGGGGCGTCCCAGCGCCCCTCAGGCCCAGATCGCGCAGGGCCGGCCGTCTCCGAGGTCCTCCGGAGGATCGGGCAGCGGCCGGGCGACTCCCCGCGCGACCCGGCGCGCCGTCCACGCCGCGGCCGCCGCGTCCAACACGTCGTCCACCCCGGCGAACGCCCCCGCGGGCCCGAGGTCCCCCGCGACCTCGACGCCCTCGGCCGCCAGCAGCTCCCGGCGCCGCTCCGCCCCCGCCCACGTGGACTTCGGGTACGGGAGCGGGGCGCCGGCCATCCGGGCGAACGACAGCTCCGGGTGCACCTCGACGACCCTCCTCGACGGCCCCGGCCTCCAGCGGTCGACGTCGAAGAGCTTGTCCCGGAGGCCGTACGCCTGGCGGGAGACTCCCTCGCCCGCCAGCCGCCGGTTGATCTCGACGGCTGCGGCGTGCGTGCCGGCCTCCAGGGCCGGGCGGACCGGCGTCATGAACAGCGACCGGCGGCGCGGCCCCAGCTCCGCGCGGGTGAGCACGTCCGCCGCACGCCGGCCGCGCTCCGGCAGCCCGATCGGGATGTCGATCGCGACGACCTCGACCGGTCCCCCGGCCTCGGCCAGGCGGACCAGCTCGGCGATCCCGGTGGCGAACAGGGCGGTCACCGGGCCGTCCGCCAGGACGATCCCGATCCACCCGGCCGTGCAGCCGTCGACCCCGAGCACGCGCATGCCCCCATGGTCCACGTGTTCCGGCCGCCTGTCGTGCGGGATGTCTCGGTGCGCGCCTCCGCCCGCGGGAGCGGGGAGACCGCCGCCGTTGCGGGCGCTTCGCAACAGCGGCGGAGGTGCTGGTGTCGAGATGCCGCAACGCGATTTCCGAGGCATCGTTGTGCCATGAGCCGGCCGCACCCCGACCACCACGCCTCCGAGAGCGACCACGGGCACCCCCACGGCCACGCGCACGGGCCTGGCCACGGACCTGGCCACGGGCACGGCCACGGGCACGGCCACGGCCACGGGCACGGGCGCCGAGGTGGGCCGTTCGGGCGGATCCGGGAGTGGGTCCGGCCGCACTCGCACGAGGCGGCCGACAAGGTGGACACGGCCATGGAGACCTCCTCACGCGGCATGCGTGCGCTGTGGGTCGGTCTCGCGGGCCTGGGGGCGACGGCGCTGGTCCAGGCCATCGTGGTCGCGCTGTCGGGGTCGGTGGCGCTGCTCGGCGACACGCTGCACAACGCCGCCGACGCGCTGACGGCCGTCCCCCTCGGCGTCGCCTTCCTGCTCGCGCGCCGCCCGCCGAACCGCCGCTACACCTACGGGTACGGCAGGGCGGAGGACCTGGCCGGGGTCGTCGTCGTGCTGACGATCCTCGCCTCCTGCGTCGCCGCCGCGTACACGGCCGTGGACCGGCTGCTGCACCCGCAGCCGGTGACCGGGCTGTGGGCGGTCGCGGCGGCCGCGCTGGTCGGTTTCGCCGGCAACGAGGCGGTGGCCCGCCACCGGATCAGGATCGGCCGCGAGATCGGCTCGGCGGCGCTGGTGGCCGACGGGCTCCACGCGCGCACCGACGGCATCACCTCGCTCGCGGTCCTCGCGGGAGCGGCCGGAACGGCGGCGGGCTGGGACCGGGCGGACCCCGTCGTCGGCCTGCTGATCACGGTCCCGATCCTCGCCGTGCTGCGGCAGGCGGCCCGCGAGGTGTACCGGCGGCTGATGGACGCGGTCGACCCCGGCCTGGTCGACGCGGCCGAGGCGACGCTGCGGGGCACGCCGGGCGTGCTCGGCGTCGGGCAGGTCCGGCTGCGCTGGATCGGCCACCGGCTCCGGGCCGAGTGCGACGTCGTCGTCGACCCCGGCACGACCGTGGTCGAGGCGCACGCCGTGGCGGTCGAGGCCGAGCACGCGCTGATCCACGCGATCCCCCGTTTGACGGCCGCCCTCGTACACGCCGATCCGCTTCCCAGCGACGGCGTCGACCACCACGCCGTCCTGGCCGACCACAGAACCGACCACAGAACCGACCACCGGGCGGATCACAGGCCCGACCACAGAGCTGACCACAGAACCGACGACACAACCGGTCATGGAGGCGATCGCGGGGCCCGCCACGGCGCCGACCAGGGGATTCGCCTCAGGACGCGCCTCGGAACGGGCCATACATCCGACCTTCTCACCCTCTCCGCGACGGTTTCCCGGCGCCGCCGAGCCTGAAGACGCCCCGAATGGGGCTAGATTCGCTACGTGCCGACCACGAGGAAAACCCGGCGGATCACGATCGACGACGTGGCGCGTGCCACGGGCGTCTCCCGCCAGACGGTGTCGAGGGCCATCAACAACAAGACCGAGATCGACCCCGAGACCCGGCAGCGCATCCTTGAGGCCGCGCGTCTCATGGGCTACCGGCCGAGCCGCTTCGCCCGCGGCCTGGTCCGCCAGGACGTGACCACGCTCGGCCTGGTCATCGCCGACGTGCTCAACCCGTTCTTCCCCGAGGTCACGGCCGGCGTGCTCAAGGCGGCCGAGCGCCGCGAGTGGCAGGTCGTGGTCTACAACACCGGCTCGGAGCGCCGCAAGGAGCTGGCCGTGGTCGACATGATCGCCGAGCAGGTGGACGTGTGCGTGGCGTTCCTCCTGCACGCCGAGGCGATCAACCGGGCCGTCGACATGAGCATGCCGATCGTGCTGCTCGACAAGGACGGCATGAACCCCTCGGTCCCGGGGGTGCGCATCGACTTCGACGCGGGCGTGCGCGAGGGCCTGGGCCACCTGATCGACCGGGGACACCGCCGGATCGCGATGCTGGACGACGAGGCCCGCATCTCCGCCGCCGCCCCCAACCCCAGGCGTGAGGTGTACCTGGAGCTGGCCTCCCGGCACGGCCTCCCGGTCGGCGAGTCGTGGATCGAGCCCGCGGCGAACTCCGTGGCCGGCGGCGCGGCCGCCATGGAGCGGCTGCTGGAGGCGCACCCGGACGTCACGGCCGTGTTCGCGTACAACGACCTGATCGCGATCGGCGCCCAGCGGACGGCCGTGCGGAGGGGACTTCGGG
Organism: Microbispora sp. ATCC PTA-5024; assembly: GCF_000511135.2. Taxonomy (NCBI): domain Bacteria; kingdom Bacillati; phylum Actinomycetota; class Actinomycetes; order Streptosporangiales; family Streptosporangiaceae; genus Microbispora; species Microbispora sp. ATCC PTA-5024. Next base: position 762,149 of record NZ_KI866525.1, read on the forward strand.
TGCCGGACGACTGCGCGTTCCTCGGGTGCGACGGGCTCAGCCTGAGCGAGCTGGTCGAGCCGCCGCTCACGACGCTGCGCATCGACAAGCCGCGCCTGGGCGAGCTCGCGGTGGAGCAGGCGGCGCAGTTGGTGGCCGGCGCGGAGCCCCGCGAGGTGCCGGACGCCGTGGTCCGCCCCGAGCTGCTCCTGCGCGGCTCCACCTGACCCCTCCGAACACCTGACCCCCCGAACACCCGGCCACACCGTGCACCCCGCCACACCGTGCACCCCGCCACACCGAACACCCCGCCACACCGAACACCCCGCCACACCGAACACCCCGCCGCGCCGAACACCTGAGCGCCCGGCCACCTGAGCGCCCGGCCACCCGCCGCGTGGCCGCGTGACCCGAGTGACCGCGTGGTCCCGTCCGGCCGGGCGCCGACGGCGGGCCCGGCCGGACGGGGTCCGGGGATCGGACGGGGTCAGGACACGGTGATCCTGTCGAGGTCCGGTGCGTAGGCGGAGTCGTTGTAGATCTTCACGCTGTTCGAGCCGGCGTTGAGCGGAAGGCTCACGGTCGCGGTGACCGGCGTGTTCCAGTCGGTCCCGGTCAGCGAGGCCGTCACCGGGGCGCCGCCGTTCGCGCTGACCGAGAACGTGCGGGTGCCGTTCACGGTGCCCGCGATCGTGACCTGGCGCGACCCGGCCGCGGCCGCGCTCACGGTGAGCGTGACGTAGTTGGCCGTGCCGTTGCCGATGAAGCGGACCTTCTGCCCGCCCGAGCAGCCGGAGCACGAGGCGACCGCGGCCGCGCCGCTGAGCGCGCCGCCCTCCCCCTCGTACGACGAGGGGCCCGAGGTGGTGGGCCGGACGCGGATGAGCCGGGTCTCACCCGGGCGGAGGGTGGCGCTGTAGGAGCCGCTGACCGTGCCGCCGCTCGACCCCGACCACAGGTCGGTGACCTGGGCGCTGCCGGAGAAGCCGACCTGCGACCAGCTCACGCTCACGGTCGAGTTGCCGGAGGTGCCGGTGTTGAACAGCGCCACGATGTAGTCGCCGTTCGCCTCCCGCTTGCGCCAGACCTGGTTCACGCCGCTGCTGACGATCCGCTGGGCGGCCACGCCGTCCTGGTCGACCGCGATGAGCCGGGTGTTGGTCAGCATCGCGAGGTCGGTGGAGGTCAGGGCGGTCAGGTCGCTGCCGAGCAGGAGCGGCGAGGCCGCCATCGCCCACAGCGTCATCATCGAGCGGCGCTGGTCGGCGGTGAGGCCGATCTGGTCGCCGTTGCCGATCTCCAGCGAGTCGAGGTCGTTCCAGCCGCCCGGCCCGGCGTACTGCTGCCAGGACGCGGCCGAGCCGAAGCGGCTCGACACGTGCGACCAGTCGGTCAGCGGGAAGCCGCTGCCGTTGGCCCCCGGGCCGCAGTAGCACTCGACGTCGCCCTGCGTGCGCCAGCTGTTGGCCAGCCGCTGCCAGGTCGTGGCCTGCGCGATCGGCAGGTTGTTCGACAGCGCGAAGTTGATCGGCCGTCCCGTCTGGCGCAGCGCCCTGTCCCAGGCCTCGACGTCGTCGACCGTCGAGGCGTCCACTCCGTCGATCTTCAGGTAGTCGACGCCCCAGGAGGCCATCTGGTCGGCCCACGAGTCGATGAACGCCTGCGCTCCGGGGTGGGAGTAGTTCAGGCGGTACATGTTCTTGCAGTTGTAGTTCTTCTCGGTGCGCGAGGTGTCGGCGATGTCCTGCGCGTGGTACGAGGTGCCCTCGACGGGGGTGTTGCGGGTGACCGCGTTCTTCGCGATGCCGGGCGTGACGTAGAAGCCGAACTTCAGGCCCTTGGAGTGCACGTAGTCGGCGAGCGCCTTGATCCCGCCGGGGAACTTCGCGGTGTCCACGGCCCAGCGGCCGTACGAGTCGACGACGAAGCCGTTGGAGTCGCACTTCTGGTAGAAGTCGTCGAGATTGACGTACACGTATCCCAGGGCCGGCAGGCCGCTGCCGGCCAGCGCGTCGGCCTGGGCCTTGATCTTCGTCTCGTCCGGCCACCGGCGGACGAAGCTCCAGCTGCTCCATCCCATGGCGGGACGGACGGACTGGCCGTTGTCGGAGGCCGAGGCGCTGGGGGCGGCGGCCACGGCGGCCGCGCCGGAGGCGGCGAGGGCGAGGGCCGCGAGGCCCGCGGCCGGCCACCGTCGTCGGACGTGTCTGGGCATGCGCTCTCCCGGAGCAGGGCGCGACCTGCGCCGGGGGGCGCGGCCGCGCGGGGGGGTGGGGAAGGTCGAGCACGACGCCGGGCCGTACGCGGCCGGGCGGAGGTTCCGGCCGCGCACGGCGGTCCCGGGCGTCAGGAAACGGTGATCTTGTCGAGGTCGGGCGCGTTCGCGGTGTCGTTGAAGAACCTCAGCGTGTTCGACCCCGCGTTCAGCGGCACGCCGACCGTCGCCGTCACGGGGGTGGCCCAGTCGGTGCCGGTGAGCGAGGCGGTCACCGCGGTCCCGCCGTTCGCGCTCACGGAGACCGTGCGGGTGCCGTCCACCGTGCCCGCTATCGTGATCTGCTTGGTCCCGGCCGTCGCGGCGTTCACCGTGAGCGTCAGGTAGTTGCCCGTGCCGTTGCCGATGTAGCGCACCTTCTGGCCGCCCGAGCAGCCCGTGCACGCGGCGACCGTGGCCTTGCCGCTGAGGGCCCCGGACTCGGCCTCGTACGACTGGGAGGACGAGCCGCCCGAGCCGGCGTACGAGCCGCCGATCCACGCCTCGTCGACGCGCCACCGCTCCGGGTTGCCGCTCGTCGCGTAGGTCGCGGTCACCTCGAGCCGGACGTGCCGCGTGGTGGTGGCGGGCAGGTCGACGAACTGGACGCCCCGGGCGTTCGGCAGCGTGCCGGTCTTGATCGGGCTGCCCCAGTTCGTCCCGTCGCTGCTGACGTACACGCGGTACGTCGAGGCCCGCGTGGACGCCGACTCGGGGTAGACGGTCGAGTCCTCGCGCTGGTTGATCCCGATGTACTGCACGCGCTTGGCCGAGCCGAGGTCGAAGCGGAGCGACACGGGGGTGGTGTTGTTGCCGTCCCAGTAGGTCAGGTAGTCGCCGTCGCCGGCCGCGGACGCGGCGTGGCCGCTCGCCGAGGCGCTGGCGCTCATCGTCACGCCGGAGGTGTAGATCCCCTCACGGCCGCTGCTGGTCACCTTGAACACGGTGTCGTACTGGTCCCAGCTCGACACGCCGCTGATCGTCAGCGTGCCGTTCGCCTGGCTGAACGGCACGGCCGCGCCGGTGCGGAGGTTGGTCACGCCGGTGATGCGGTAGCCGTTGTCGCGGACCTGCAGCGTGCTGCCGGACGGCGGGGTGATGACGTGGATGTAGTGCAGGTCCGGGTTGGTCCTGCTGATCGTGGTGACCCCGTGGGCGCCGTTGTTCCAGAAGCCGGGCTTGAGGCCGCCGTACATGTAGCCGCCGCCCTCGGTGCCGTTCAGGGACTCCCAGATGGCGTTGAGATAGGTGTTGGCGAAGTTGTTGAAGTTGACCTGCTGGGTGGGGAACTTGCCGTTGACCATGGCGGTCTCCGCCATCAGCGCCTTCACCGACGACCCGGCGTTGGTGATGAGCCGGCCGAGCGTCAGCTTGTAGTCGACGGCCGAGTCCGACCCGCCGTACCACCAGGGGCCGCTCGACGGCAGCTTGAAGTCGGCCTCGATCAGCCGGGGCGCCGCCGTGTAGACCGCCTGCGGGTAGTCGTACGCCGGGGTCATGCCGGTCTTCTGCTCGTTGCTGATCATGTCCATGATCGGCGTGTCCTCGTTGTTGTTCGACAGCGTCATGTCCGGCCGGTCCTGCCGGATGCGCTCGTAGAGCCCGTGGCTCTCCCAGTACGCGTTGTCGTTGTCGATCCAGAACCCGGCGAGCTTGGGGTAGCGCTGCATGACCTCGACGAAGTTGTCGTAGCTGAACTCGCCGAACCCGTCGCGGGTGGTGAGGTCCACGGTGTGGCCCTTGTAGCTGGAGTAGGCCGAGGAGTCGAGCCACTCGTGGCCGCCCTCGTCGTGCCACTGCGGGTCGTCGGTCATGTAGTTGATGACCTTCAGACCGGCGGCGTCGGCGGCGTCGATCAGCTCGCCGAGGAAGTCCCGCTTCGTGCTGCACGAGCCGGGGATGGCGGACGGCCAGGGCCGGGAGTAGCCGAGCCTGCTGTGGAAGGCGGCGAGCACGATGTACTGCGCGTGCAGCTTCTTCGCCTCGTTGACCCAGTAGGTCGCGTTCCAGCCGCCGCTCGTCACCGCGTTCTCCCAGGCGCTGCAGCTCGTGTAGCCGGGCGAGGTGCGCATGCCCCAGTGCAGGAACAGGCCCGCGACCGAGTTGCGCAGGAACGCCTGGCGGGGATGCTGCAGCTCGGCCCGCGCGGGGGACGCGAGCGTCATCGTCAGGAGGAGGGACGCGATCGCGGCGACGATCGTGCCCGCCCGCCTCCTCCGTGGTGCCGTCTTCGGCATGTCGGCTCCTTTGGCCGTCAAGGTCGTGCTGGTGGTGACCTGCGGAAGGGGTACGGCCGCCGCGCCCGCACGCGGCCCGGTGAACGGCCGAGATGCCCGCCTCGTCGGCGGTACGGGGATGCCGGAGGGCCTCGGGAGGGGAGGGCCCGGGGAACCGGCGCGGGGTCCGTGAGCGCTCACGGACCGGTGGCCGCGCGGAGGTCGGCGCATCGGGGCGTCACGTTGGGCGCCCGCGCCCTGCCCGTTTCCATCGGTCTCCCTTCGGAGCCTTCGGCGTTGAGATCCTCTCGCAAAGATTGGATCTCTGGACTGTGATCCCACAAAAGAGAACACCTGTCAACGCCCTCGAGACGCTGGAACGATGGAACAGACGTAACGACCCGGAAACGCCGCAGCCCGGCGAGGACGCCGTACCGGGCCAGAGTTAGCACGGAATCGCGGGAGAACGTGGGGTTTTGTGTTCGACTGTGATCGATCGCCACTCGCCGCGCCGGCCGGGGCGGGCAGGGAGGCCGGACGCGCCTAACCCTGTCGATACATCGGACGTCTGACCCTTCGGATGGCCCGCGGACCGGGCGAGGACGGGCTCAGGACCGGGGCACGGCGGCCAGTCGCGTCACCGCGTCGCGGACGAGCGCGCGGACCTCGGCCGCGTCGTCGAGGTCGGCCCCCACCACGATGCCGTCCCGCAGCATGACGAGCATCCCCGCGGTGGCGTCGGGGTCGGGGTGGCCCGTCGCGGCGAGCAGATCCCGCACCAGCCCCCTGAACCAGGCACGGTGCGCGGCCACGACCTGCCGCACGGGATGGGCGGGGTCGGGGTACTCCACCGAGGCGTTGACGAACGCGCAGCCCCGGAAGCCCGGCCCGCAGCCGATCTCCCCCACCGCCTCGAACACCGCGACCAGCCTCTCCTCCGCGGGCCTCTCGGCCGCACGGAGCCCCTCGGCCAGGCCGTGCTGGAGGTCGCTCTGCTCCTTCAAATAGGCGCAGACCAGGTCGTCCTTCGCCGGGAAGTGGTGGTAGAAGGTCGCCTTGGCCACGCCGGCCTCGGCGATGATCCGGTCGATGCCCACGGCGCGGATGCCCTCGCCGTAGAACAGGTTTCCCGCGGTGTCGAGGATGCGCCGGCGGGCGGGCGGGGCGGCCCGGCGCTCGGGCGCGGCGGTCGTGGTCATGAGTTGACTTTACCAGACAGGTCTGTCTAGTCTCAGCATCAACGGAGACAGACAGGTCTGTCCAGTAAGGAGCACCGCCATGAGCGCCATGTACACCGCGATCGCCACCGCCTCCGGCCGGGAGGGCCGGGCCGTCTCCTCCGACGGCAGGCTCGACCTGGTGCTGGACCGCCCGGTCGAGCTGGGTGGCAAGGGCGAGGGCACCAACCCCGAGCAGTTGTTCGCCGCGGGGTACTCCGCCTGCTTCGCGAGCGCGCTGGCCCTCGTGGCCTCGCGGGCCAAGCTGGACCTGTCGGACGCGTCCGTGACCGCCGAGGTCGGGCTCGGCCCCTCGGGCACGGGCGGCTTCGCCCTCTCGGTGACGCTCCGGGTGGAGCTGCCCGACCACATCTCCCCCGAGGAGGGCCGCAAGGCGGTCGAGGAGGCCCACCAGGTCTGCCCGTACTCGAACGCCACCCGCGGCAACATCCCCGTCGAGCTGGTGATCGAGTAGCGACGGTTGCGGAGGCCGCCCCCGTTCGCCACAGTTGTGGTGCCGGCGGGCGGCCGCCGGCGGAGCCCGGCCGGGGCCCCACGACGGCGGGATCTCCGGCGCGACTGGAGGACGCCGATGACCGACCCGCTGATCAGGAGGCACCGGACCGCGGACGCCGCGGTCACGCTCACCCGCGGCGGCGTGGCACTGGCCGGCCGGGAGGTGGTCGTCGCGCAGCGCGACCACGCCTTCCTGTTCGGATGCACCGGTTTCGAGTTCATCCCGCTGGCGAACGGCGACGACCCGGAGCCGGAACGGGCCGAGCGCCTGGCCGGCCTGTGGGCCGGCCTGTTCAACTTCGCCACGCTGCCCTTCTACTGGGCCGGCTTCGAGGCCGTCCGGGGCCGGCCGGACACGGCGCGGCTCCGCGCGGCGGCCCGATGGTTCGCCGACCGGGGATGCGTGGTCAAGGGACACCCGCTGGCCTGGCACACCGAGACCGCCCCCTGGCTCCTCGACCTGCCGAACGCCGGCATCGCCCGTGAGCAGGCGGCCCGGATCCGGCGCGAGGTGCGCGACTTCGCCGGGCTGATCGACATGTGGGACGTCGTCAACGAGGTCGTCATCATGCCGATCTTCGACAAGTACGACAACGGCCTCACCCGGATCTGCCGGGAGATGGGCCGGATCCCGATGGTCAGGATGGTCGTCGACGCCGCCCGCGAGACGGCCCCCGGCGCCACGCTGCTGCTCAACGACTTCGACATGTCCGCCGCGTACGAGTGCCTGATCGAGGGCGTCCTGGAGGCCGGCGTGAAGATCGACGCGCTCGGCCTGCAGAGCCACATGCACCAGGGCTACTGGGGCGAGGAGCGGACGCGTGACGTCCTCGACCGGTTCGCCCGGTACGGGCTGCCGATCCACTTCACCGAGACGACGATCCTGTCCGGCCACCTCATGCCCCCGGACATCGTCGACCTGAACGACTACCAGATCCCCGAGTGGCCCTCGACCCCCGAGGGCGAGGCCCGCCAGGCGGACGAGGTGGTCCGCCACTACACGACGCTGCTGTCGCATCCTTCGGTCGAGGCGGTGACGTACTGGGGTCTCCAGGACGGCGGCTGGCTCGGGGCGCCCGGCGGGTTCGTACGGGCCGACGGCACGCCCAAGCCGTCGTACGAGGCGCTGCACGGGCTGGTCAGGGGCGAGTGGTGGGTGCCGCCCACGACGACGGCGACCGACGCCGAGGGACGCATCCGGTTCTCGGGCTTCCTCGGCGAGTACGAGGTGACCGTCGAGGGCGAGACCGCGACGTTCCGGCTGGAGGAGCCCGGCGCGGCGGACGTCCACGTGGCCCTCTGAGCCGCCGCCGGGGTCCTAGGTCGGCGGGTCGCCGGGCATGCCGAGGTGCCGGTGGATCATGAGGTGCATGTTCCGCCGGAACCGGCGCAGGCTCCGGGGGTCGGACGGCCCGTGGACCTCCCCGTCGGCCTCCAGGACGCCCGCGAGCACGTACCCGTGGACGCACCAGATCACGGTCCACAACGTGTACTCGATGTCGATGTCGACGTCCCCCAGCAGGCTGTGCACCGACTTGCCCATCATCGCGGTGAGCGGCTGGACGTACTCCGACTCGAGCTCCGCGACGTCGGCCGCGTCCATCAGCCAGCGGTGCATCCACAGGGCCACGATGTCGGGGTTGCCGACGTAGAAGTCCAGGTAGCGGTCGAGGAGCCGGTGGATGTCCCCCGTCTGCTCGAACTCCTGGGCCGCCGGTTCGAGCGCGGCTCGCTCCTCCTGGAACGCCCGGTCCATCACCGTGAGGTAGATCTCCCGCTTCGCGCCCACCCGCGCGGTCACCGTGGGGACGTCGAGACCGGCCGCCTCGGCGATCTGGCGGATGGACGTGCCGTCGTAGCCGAGAGCCGCGAAGAGCCGGCGGGCGACCCCCAGGATGACCTCGGACTGCTCGCCGTGGTCCTGTGGTGCCATGTGATGGCGCTACCCCGGCCGTGGCCCCTCAATCTGTGACCCCACGCGCCGTGAGGGCTGCGGGCGGTGTGAGAGGCTCGGTCCCGTGGACGAGGTGACGATCGCGACCCGCGATACCCTGCACGGCGTGGCGGAGCTGCTCCTCGCCGGGCCGCAGTACCGGCGCAGCGGGACGATCCGGCTGCGTGTCGTGCCCGGCGGCTTCGGCACGGTCGCCGAGCCCGACCTGCGGGTCGAGGGCGCGGTCCTGGTCGCGGGCGATCGCCGCCTGCCCCTCGCGGGCACGTACGCCGAGCTGGGTGCGTCGGCAGGCGTGGACCCCGGCGCGCCCGAGGGCCTCTACCACGACGGCTCCGGCGCGGCTCCCGGCGACGCGATCACGGTGGACGCCGGGGCGGCCGCGCGGCTGGCCGAGAGCCTCGCGATCGGCCAGGAGGCGCTGCTCGCGTTCGCCCCCGGGCCTCACACCGGTCCTGTGGCCGGAGCACTTCGACCTCGCCGTCACCCTCGACGAGGTCAACTACGGGATCTCGCCCGGCGACGGGCACCTCCCCGAGCCGTACGCGTACGTCGGCCCCTGGACGCCCCGCACCGGGCCGTTCTGGAACGCGCCCTTCGGCGCCTCGCGCCCGCTCCGCGAGCTCGGCGGCGCGGAGGCCGTACGGGCCTTCTTCGAGCAGGGCCGCACGGCCTGACCCTCCTTGCGTCCCAGCCCCGGGGACGCCAGGTGACGGACGAGTCATACGAGGGTAACGATGCGATTTCGCCCCGTGTTGAGGTAACCCTGTGGAACGCACCAACCGTCCCACCAACGTACGGAGTGTCACTAGCCTCAGGAGTACCCATGGGCAGCATCCGTGTCATCCGATTAGCCGTCGTCCTGCTGGTCGCCGGCATCAGCTGGACCGTTCCAGACCTCGCGGACGCCTCCACCGCTCCCCCGCCGATCAAGGCGCGCACCTTCCACGGCGAGGGCGACGACGTCGTACGGGTCTCGTCGACCAAGCTCCGCGGCATCGCCGTCATCCGGCACACCGGCGAGTCGAACTTCGCGGTCTGGAGCATCCAGCCCTCCGGCAAGGACAACGACCTCCTCGTCAACCGCGTCGGCGACTACTCCGGGACCGTCGTCGTGAACACCTACACCGACCTGAAGACGGCCGGATTCACGATCGAGGCCGACGGGGCCTGGTCGCTCAGGTTCGCCCCCATCTCGTACGCCCCGCTCTGGAGGCACCTCACCGAGAAGGGGCTCGGCGACGCGGTCCTCAAGCTGGCCGTGCCCACCAAGGGTCTCCACACCCTGCGGTACGCCCATGGCGGGACGAGCAACTTCGTCGTCTACGCCCTGCCGCCGTCCGGGGCCCCCGACCTCCTCGTCAACAAGATCAGGCACGTCTCCGGGAAGGTCGTCGTCCCGGCAGGCACCCGCTACGTCTCGGTCCTGGCCGACGGGAAGTGGACCCTGACCAGGAAGTGACGCACGGCGTCCGCGGGGACCGCGCGGGAGCGGCGGCACAGGGGCCCGTCGTTCCCGCGCCCGGGACGCCCTCGCCCGTCACGCTTCCTCCGCGCCGATCGCCGTCCACGCGCGACGTGCCGTGAAACGTTCACCGGGCCGGCTCTGCGGCCCGCCCGTCGCCGGATGGGACGGCGGCCCGATGGGAGCTCTTCTCCCAGGTGGCGGGCCCACCGCGCGCTCGCACCGGATCGCGAAGCCGCGGGACGGGCACTGGCGCCCCGTCATGGCCGGGGCGTACAGTCCGAGGCGCTCCACCGCATCCGGGCACGTCCGGACCGGCGTGACGAAGAACTGTGACGCCCGACGGCGACGACGCTCACAGGAGACGTGTGATGACGCCCGCTCGCCCGGCCGTTCGCCGCACCCCCGGCAGTGCCCGCCGCGCCCCCGGCAGTGCCCGCCGCACCTCCGGCAGTGCTCGCGGCGCCGCGGCCCGCAGGGCCGTGATCGAAGCGCGGGATCGTTCCCGGGAACGGTGGATTCTCCTCTGCATCGTCGTGGCGGCCTTCGCCGTGCACGCCAACGGCATCGGCAACGGCTTCATCTATTTCGACGATCCCGAAAGCGTGGTGGACAACGCGTCCATCCGGGAACTCAGCTGGGCCAATGTCGGCCACTGGTTCACCACGCCGCTGCAGTTCATGTACACGCCGCTGGTGAACCTGTCGTACGCCGTCGACCACCTGTTCGGCCAGGGGGCGATGGGCATGTACCACTTCACCAATCTGGCGCTGCACCTCGCCAACGTGGTGATGGCGTTCCTGCTCATCCGCGGGCTGACCGGGCGCGCGTTCCCGGCCTGCTTCACGGCCGCGGCGTTCGCGATCCATCCCATAAACGTCGACACGGTCGCCTGGATCTCGGCCCGCAGCACCCTGCTGGCCACGCTCTTCTCGCTGGCCGCGCTCCTGGCCTACCTGCGCTACCTGACGTCGGGACGGTGGCAGCCGCTGGCCTGGTCCGTGGTCCTCTTCGCGCTGGCCACGCTGTCGAAGTCGACGGCGGTCGCCCTGCCCCTCGTGTTGTTCCTCGTCGACTACCTCCAGCGCCGTACGCCGGGCCGGAGACTGCTCCTGGAGAAGATCCCGTTCTTCGCCGTCGCCGCGGGCGCGGGGCTGGTCGCGCTGGCCATGCGACAGGACGTGGTCCCGCCGCACGGCTACACCCTCCTCGACCGGGTCGTCGTGGCCTGCTCGGCGCTGGCCGACTATCTGGTGCAACTGGTCTACCCGTTCCACCTGGCCCTCGCCTACGAGTACCCCGGCACGCCCCTCCCGTGGTACCTCTACCTGTCTCCGCTCCTGCTCGCGGCCGTGGCCGCGGCGCTGGTGGCGGTCAGGTCGTCCCGCAGGATCGTGGTGTTCGGGCTGGGCTTCTTCGCGATCACCGTCGCGCCGACCCAGGCGGTGCTCCTCATCGACAACTACCACGCGAACAGATACGTCTACCTGCCCTATCTCGGCCTGTTCCTCATCGCGGGCCACTTCGCCGACAGGGCGCTCCGCAAGTGGGACGGCATCCCCCGGATCGGGGTGATCGCGGCGATGGCGGCGTTCGCCGTGCTGTTCGCCACGCTGACGGTCATCCGCGACACGGCCTGGCAGAACACCGAGACCATCATGAGCGACGCCATCGCCAAGGAACCCGGGGTGGCGTTCGTGCACAACAGCCGAGGCATCGCCAGGTTCCGCGACGGCGACTACGCGGGGGCGACGACGGATTTCCAGCGCACCATCGAGCTCGACCCGGACTTCGTGCTGGCTTACCACTACCTGGGCATGACCAAGTACAACAAGGGCGACTACGCGGGGGCGCTCGGCGACCTCGACTACGAGGTGAAGCGGCTTCCGACCTTCGGAGCCGGCTACAGTGAGCGCGGCAAGACGAAGATCGCTCTGAAGGATTACCGGGGCGCCTACACGGACCTCTCCACGGCCCTCACCTACGATCCGCAACTGGTCGAGGCCTACTACTTCCGCGGGGTCGCGGAGATCGAGCTGGGCGACCCGCAGGGGGCGCGATCCGACCTGGACACGGCGATCGGGCTGTTCCCGCAGTACGCCGACGCCTATTACCGGCGCGGCCTGGCGAAGTCCCAGCTGGGTGACGCCGGCGGGGCCTGCGCCGACTGGAACACGGCGGTGTCCCTCGGCCAGTCCGAGGCGGGCAGATCCGTCGCCGACGCCCACTGCTCCGGCTGACCGGGAATCGCCTCTTCACCTGATCGGGGGCCGGACCGTCGCCGGCCCGGCCCCGCAGTCCGAGATGGTCGGTACGACCTGGTCCTGGGAGCCCGTTAACGTGTACCGGGCCGCCCACGTCGCCGTACCGAGATCATGGGACGCCTACTGGATGTTCTCGCACGGGTACCCGATGCGCGTACCGTTCACCCAGCCCGAGACGCAGTACTTCCCGACGACGGCGGGGATGCCGGTCCACTCCTGCTTGGGCTGGAACGCACCGTTGGTCCACGTCTGGGTGGCGCCGTGGCGGTACAGCCCGTTGGGCCCGACGAGATCGAAGTTCCCGTAGAAGCTGCCGTGCTGGGGGTACGCGTCCACGTACACGGTGCCGTTCCTCGGCGTGGACAGGTACATGCACACGTTGCCGTTGCAGCCGAGGGCGTCGGCCTGTGACGCCGAGGCGCCGGTGAAGAGCACCCCGGAGACAAGGGTGGTGGCTGCCACCGTTGTTCCGAGTTTCGATCCGAGCTTGCGCATGTCCGAGCTCCCTTCGTGGGCGGTTCGCTGACGCGAGCGGATGAAGCCGCGAACGGCTCGTGGCGAGCGTCGGACACGCCGGTATAGGCGAGGTATAAGCCCTGCTGGAACGCCCTTCGGAATCTCGTGCGCCGTACGTCAGCGGCGGTGCAGGGTGAACCAGAACGTGGGCACGGAGTTGGTCCCGGGTGTGACCTCGGTGAGGTCCCAGCCGGAGAAGCGGGCGCGCAGCTCGTCCGCGGTGACCCCGCTGATGCCGTCGGCGAACGACTCCGGGCCGTACCCGAACATCAGCAGCCGCGCCCCCGGCGCGGCCCGCCGGGTGATCCCGTCGGCGTAGGCGTCCCGGCGCTGATCGGGTATGCCGCAGTAGCAGCTCAGGTCGAAGAACAGGCTGAACGGCCCGGTCACCGCGAGCTCGTCCAGCCGGGTGACGTCGCCGTGCAGCAACCGCGGCCGTACGCCCGCCGCCTCAGCCTTGTCCCGCGCCTGCCGGATCGCGCGGCCGATCAGATCGACGCCGACGACGTCCCAGCCGTTCCGGGCGAGGTAGACGGCGTTCGTGCCGGTGCCGCAGCCCAGTTCGAGCGCCCGTCCCGGCGGCAGCGCCCGCGCCCCCTTGACGGTCTCGACGAGTTCGGGCGCCGGGATGCCGCTGTCCCACGGCGGCCTGCCGGACAGATAGTAGAGCTGCAGCATGCGCTTGACGGCCAGTTCGGCGCCACGCTCGGAACTCCTCCCCATGCTGGTCAGCCGCCAGGCCATCTGTGCCAGGTTCATTCGCTTCCTCCGGTTCCGGATTCGACCCACAGGAGATGTTCCTGCGCCGGCGTCCCCCTGTCGTCGGCCGGTGGAAGACGCTCCCGCCTACGGTCGGGGGCGCAGCGGACCCCCCGCCTACGACCGACGACGTACGAGGCGAGTCATGTACGACGCCGGCCCAGCCTGCCGATCCACTGCCACGCCGCACAGCAGGCACGGAGACGGCGGAATGCGGCGTCGCCACCCATTCTCGGTGCCTGTCGACGAGGATCCGGCAGGCTGCGGAGAGGGTGGACTAACCTCATTTCCATGAGGCCCGTGGAACAGTACCGAGCCGCCTCCATCGCCGTACTCGCAGGTTGGCTGAGTCGCCATCCCGATGAGGAGACGCGTTGGCGATTGATAGCGGAGTTCCTGGAGGAACATCGGCATGAGCCGCGGGAGGAGCGACTCCGGCTGTTGTCGCCGGAGCCGCCCAGCGTGGGCGATTCCCGCTGGGATGTCTTTCTCGCGGCCCTCGCCGAACATCTCGCCGCAAAGGATGGACAAGCCGGGCCTGCCTGGGCCGAAACGCGACGTCTCCGCCAGTTCTGGTTTCCGTTCAACACACCGGCGGCCCGCGTAGACGCCTTCGTCCACTCCCCGGCTTCCTTTCGTCGCCGTGGTGTATTCATCCACCCACAGGAACTGGAAGTCGCATGACTGACGAGGCACCTCTCCTCGACAGAGCAGCCATTGAGGAGGCATTCCGACGCCTGGGTGATCGTCCTGTCCGCCGTGGAGTCATCGCCGATCTCTATGTTTTCGGGGTGCTGCCATGGCACTGGCCTACGACGCCCGCCGCTCCACTCGCGATATCGATGCCGTCTTC
>NZ_KI866525.1:776158-793735 GCF_000511135.2 Microbispora sp. ATCC PTA-5024
ACCGTCCTGGATGAGGCGCGGGCGGTCGCTTCCGAACTCGGCTTGCCATCGTGGTGGCTCAACGAGCAGGCCAGCGCCTACGTCGCCCCCGGCCAGGACAGTTCCGCTCGACGGGTCTTCGACCATCCAGGGCTGCGCGTATCCGCCGCCTCCCCTGAACATCTCCTCGCGATGAAAGTCCTCGCCTCCCGCCGGCGGGACACCGGAGACATTCGTGCTCTGGTCCAGCGTTTGGGACTCACCACGGCTGACGAGGTCCTCCGCGTGTGCACGGAGATCTTCCCCGACGAGCCGGTTCCCGATCGGGCTCGCCTGCTGCTGGAAGACATGTTCGACGAGGGCTAACGCCTGCAGAGTGACGAGTCCGGTGCCCATCACCAATCCTGTTGAGAGAGCCTCGGCGCCGCACACCGCTCGACGGCCACGTGCCCGATAACGCGATCGATCAACGGCCTAGGATCGTGGCATGGAGAGCCGGAGCAGCGATCGCGCCGGAGAGGTCCGGGACATCGTCGCCGCTCACCTGCCCGGCTATCGGATCGGCACGGTGGATGTGCTGGGCGCGGGTCAGGACAACACCGCCTACGAGGTCGACGGCGAGCTGATCGTCCGATTCAGCGACGAGCCCGATCCGCAACTCCGGGCCGCGAAGGTGAACGACGAGGCCGCGCTGCTCGCCGCCGTCGCGGCCATCTCCCCCCTGCCCGTCCCCGAGCCGGCCTTCACCGTCGCCGAGCGGGGCTGCCTGGCGTACGTCAAACTCCCCGGCGTGCCGCTGATCGACCTCCCGTTGCCGCAACGATCGGCGCACGGCATGTCGATCGCTGCCAGGCTCGGCGAGCTGCTCTCCGTCCTCCACCGCGCTCCCCTCGCCCGGATGGCCGAGCTGGTGGACACCGACGACCAGCCGAATGCCCTGTGGTTATCCGAGGCCGCGGAGATGTACCACATCCTCGCCTCGTGGGTGCCGGCAGCGCACCGCCCTGCCGTGGAGGCGTTCCTCGCCTCGCCGCCGCCGGCGGACGGACAGGATCCGGTGTTCTCCCACAACGACCTGGGAATCGAGCACGTCCTCGTCGACCCGGACACCGGGAAGGTGACCGGCGTCATCGACTGGAGCGACGCCGCGATCGTCGATCCGGCCTACGACTTCGGCCTCATCTGCCGCGACCTCGGCCCCCAGGCCGTCCGCCTCGCCCTGTGCGACTACCACGCCGACCCGTACGAGATCGAGGCGATCCGTACCCGGGCCGTCTTCTACGCCCGGTGCAGCGTGCTGGAGGACCTGGCCTACGGAGTCGAAACAGGTCGACGCAGATACCTCGACAACGGCCTCGCCGCACTGCGGTGGCTGTATCCGGCCCAGGAAGACTGACGATCCCACCCGGCAGCGAAGGCCGTCGCCCAGGCGGCCGGCGAGGGCTCAGCGCGCGCCATCGGTAAGCGTGGAAAGCGGGCCGCCCGGCTACCGGGCGGCCCGCAGGATCTCGGGGGGTAACGGGGTCAGAACCTGCCGGCTTCGACGTCGGCGAGCGTCACCCGGGAGTTGTGGTAGTAGTACGTGCTGGACGGCATGTCCGGCACGCTGCTGGTCAACGCGACAGGCTGGCCGGTGCCCGCGTTGATGACCAGCTTTTCCTCGGTCTTCCCGCCGGTGGTGGACCAGCTGTCCATCAGCGTGAGCGTGGGCTTTCCGGCGGTGACGGTCTTCGTGACCTTGACCTTAGGCATCGTCGCCATGATTCGGAGTACGCCGGCCCGGACCTGGGGGTTCTCCGGCGCCGCGAGCAGGGCGTCGATGGCGTTCGTCCAGATGTGGTTGTCGGTGACGTCCTTCTGCTGCTCAGCGGTCAGCGGCTTCGGCGGCACGTACTTCTCGCCCCGCGCCTTGGCCAGGCCCTTGAGCTTCTCGATCTCGGCCCGTTCTCCCGACGTGGGATCCGTGCCCCGAGCGAGGTTGGAAACGGCCATCCGGGCGCGCGCGGTGTCGATATCGCCCTTCACGGCGTAGAGCGCCGCCGCTATGTCGCGCTTGAACATGTCGTCACCGCCGTCCTTGCGGACGACGGCACGCCGCAGGGCACTCTTGTCGTTCCCCCAGTAATAGGTGCCGTCGTCGGTGAACAGTCCGATGCCGTGGCCGTCGCTCAGCTCGTCACTGGTCGGCGACTCGTTGCGGATCTCCAGCGTCGCGTCACCCGGCGCCTTGGCCTGCAGGGGCGTGATGGCCGCGGCCAGCTCGGCCAGGATGTGGTTCCCTGCCGCCGGCGCCGCTGTCGCGGGGAGCTGGGCGGGCGTCGACGCGGACGGGAGCACCAGCGCCGCGGCCGCGGCCGCGGCGACGAGGCCGGCGGCGCCGAAGCCCATCGTCCGGCGCATGCCCCACCGGGCCCGCCGACGAGACGCCGTTCTCGTCTCCGGCGCCCCTTCCACGGCCAGCGCCGCCCGTAGCACGGCCCTGGCCTCCTCGAAGGCGTGCGGCCGCACCGGCTCGGTGTCCCTCAGGTTCCGCAACAGGTCCATCTCGTCGATCATCAGTTGGCCTCTTTTATCGTGTTGTGATCGGTCAGCAGCGCGGCCATCCCCGGCGCGTTCCGCAATGCCATTCGCGCCTCGTGCAGGTAACGGCGCGCCGTCCCCGGCGGTACGCCGATCGCCCGCCCCGCGTCGGCGACGGTCAGGTCCTCCCAGGCCACCAGGGTCAAGATCTCCCGCTGCTGCGGCCGGAGCAGCGCCAGCGCCTGCCGCAGCAGCGACTCGACGTCGACGCGGCTGTCCACGGCGGCCCAGGGGTCCCAGCCGGACGCCCTGTCAGTGATGTCGGTGACGTCCGCCAGCGGCTCCTCCATGCCCGGGCGGGACCGCCAGTGCCGCCGGAGCGTGTTGTGCGCCACGCCGAACAGCCACGGGCGGGCGTCGGGGAAGGAGCGATCGTAGGCCGCCCGGGACGTGAGCGCCGCCACCCACACCTCGCCGAGCAGGTCCTCGGCCAGATCGCGGCCGACCCGTCGCGCGAGGTAGGCCCCCACAGCTGCCTCGTGACGCCGGACCACCTCGACGAAGGCATCCTCATCGCCGTCGAGTGATCGGCCGATCAACTCCGCATCATCCGGATCCATGCCCCTCCTCGTAACCGGATCGCCTTACACCCAGCTATTGCCAACTGATGGGGCGAAGCGTTCAGCCTGGTCAGGGTCCTTGTTCGTGAAGGCTCCCGCATCGCCTCGGCCGGAGCGGGACGAGGGGTGTCCTCCGAGTGGGTGGCCGGACCAGCCTCGCTGCCGGAGGGGGCGACGGTATTCGTGAGCCACGAAAGGCCCGCTCACGAAGAAGCCGACCTGTCCGGCCAGAATCCTGCGGTCGTCGTCGAGGGACGCCACACGGCACTACAGGAAAGATCGCGTCATCGCCCGTCGCGTAGCGAGAGAACGTATGTCGCGGTAAGCGCGACGGCACGGTCTTCGTCGTGTGACAGGTCCGCGAGGGCACGTGACGTCGTGGGTCCCGGGATGTCGGCGAGCGCCTGCGCCAGCCGCAGACGTACGGACGAGTCATTGGTGCCGTGGGCGAGGCGGCCGGCGAGCCCGGTGGCGATCTGGTCCGCCAGCGCGGGATCACTCGCCAGCGCGCTCAGCGCATCGGCTGCGTCGACGTCGTTCGTCCCCTTGACGATCATGTCGATGAGCGCCGGGACCGCGTCGGCCACTCCACGTGCTCCGAGCGCCAGAGCCGCACATCCGCGGACCACGACGTCGGAGCTCGTGAGGGCCTCCCGCAGCACTGCGGTCGCCTCATCGTCCGGGATCTCGGCGATGGACTGGACGGCACGTCGCCGGACCTCGGCTGCCGATGATCGGAGGCCCTCCGCCAGCAGCGCCACCGCGCCACCACCCGATCGCGCCAGAGCCCAGTGAAGGGCTCCGGCGACGTTCGGGTCCGCCTCGCTCAACGCGGCCTCGACCAGGGCTTCCACCGGCACCGGAGCATCTTCGGCCGAGGACAGGGCCGCGCGCTGGCGCTTGCCTGCGCTGTCCGATCCCAGGGCCTGCAGGAGCGCCACGATCCGGAGGACGTCCTCCCAGTCGGCGGGTGCCGCGGCGCCGATCCGGCTCAGACGGGTGAGCAGTTCCGTCTCGGCCGCGATGCGTTCCCGGGTCTGGCGGATGAGGTCGCCGACGAGCTCCGAGGGCGTGAATCCGGGATCGTCCAGCGCACGCCCGACTTCACGCAGCGACAGCCCCAACGACCGCAGGCTCTCGATATGGAAGATCCGCCGGATGTCCTCGCTGGAGTACTCCCGATAGCCGGCCTCGCTGCGACCCGTCGGCCGCACGAGGCCGAGCGATTCGTAATGCCGGAGCATCCGGGCGCTGACCCCGGACCGTCGTGCCACATCACCGATCAACACCGCCTGTCACCCCTCCTGGCCGGCCGCGCCGAGGACTGAGACGCGCTTCGCCTCCTCGATCGCGAACTCGAATCCCGCGTCCGGGTTGCGCAACAGACGCTCCGTGGCGATCGCGTGCTGACGCACGCGAGGATCGCGATTCGTCACCGCGGCCCGCAGGGTCGGCACGATCACCTCACCGAGCGCGATCAGCGCCCGGCTGAGGCTCAACCGCGTCTCACGCTCGCCGCGTCCGAGCTGTGTCGCCAGCACCTCGGCCAATTCGGATTCTTCACCTTCGGGCACGAGTACGACCGCGGCCCTCCAGGCGCTGCGCGCCACCTCCTCGTCGCCGTCGGTCAGCAGCGCCCGTGTGATCGCCGGCCACGCCTGCCGATCCCCGATCTTGGACAGCGTGTGCAACGCCTGGCTTCGCGCCTGCGCACGTTCCGAGCGAAGCTCGTCGACGAGCTTCGGAACCGTCATCGATGACGAGTGGCGAGTGAGCGCCCACGTCAGCATGTCACGCACGTAGAAATCGGGCTCGACCGCGCAGCGTTCGATGAGCCTGTCGATGAACCGCGCATCCGGGGCCGTGCCGATCGCCAGCACCGCCTGCAGCCGCACCGACGAACTGCTGTCCTCCAGCCCTCGAAGAGCTCGCGACGTGTTCGTGTCGTCTTCCGGCATGGTCATCGGAACCACCACCTCCTCGGCCACAGTGAAGACCTTGTCACCGTGTCAAGGTCAAGCGAGGCCTTGCGACGGGATCCCCGGGCAAAAGCAGCGGGGCGTGCCGGATTCACGCCCTGGCCGACGACCAGGCCGCCACCTCTCTCGGTAGTTCTCGCGGTATCGGCCGAGTCTGTACTGACCTCAGTCGAGCGCTGCCACGAGCTCGCCGGTGGTGCAGACGGTAGCGATGCGCGGAAAGATGTAGTCGAAGGCGAACTGATGGGCGTGCGCGTCGAGTGCGGTGATCGCGTCCTCGGGCAGGATCACCGTGAAGCCGAATTCGTCGGCGAAGCGCGCGGTCTGCTCGACACCGAAGTTCGTGGCGATCCCGGTGATGATCAGAGTGTCGATGGCGTGCTCACGCAACGCCTCCTCCAGCCCCGTGTTGTGGAATGCACCCCAGGTGCGCTTCACGATCTCCAGGTCGCCGAGCACCCCTTCCACCAGTTCGCTGCCCGGTGGCTGCTCCGCGACGCCTGGCCGCTCGACCCGTACGGAGACGACGAGACCGCCTGCCTTTCGCACTGCGTCGGCCAGAGCGAGGGAGCGGGCGACCACGGCAGGTCCGGAATGGGGCGCCGTGGGCTGTTCGACGATGCGCGTCATCAGGTCGATAAGGAGCAACGCGGTGCGGCGGGGATCCAGTTTGTCCATGATCGGCATGGTAGCGACCACATCGGCCAGCTCACGCTCCGCGGTGAGCGACTGCGATCTGCCCGCGATGCCGTTCCTGGCGTGCCGTCGGCTGCTGTGGTGGATGGCGGCCGATCAGTGACGATTGGCGGGTGATGCGTCGCGATCAATGATCCAGCGGATGAACTGCTGGACTTCCCGCTCTTGCGTCTCGGTCAGCGGTGAGCCTGAGTAGGGGACGCTGCCACCGTCGACGGCCTCGCCGGCTTCATCGGGCAGCGGCTCGTCCGGCCGTTCGGCCGCACCGATGACCACCCGGAGCGCCCGGTCGAGCCGCCGGAGTCCGACGTGTGCCATGGACGTGTGCGGGCCGATCGCGTCGAGCAGCTTGGGCATTACTGCGGCGAGGCGAACGCCGCCGTCGTTCGCGACGCGGTAGCCCTCGTCGGTGAGTCCGAGCAGTCGTGAACGAGCGTCGCGCGGGTTGGGCATCTGGGCGACATGCCCGCGGACGGTGAGCCGGCGGACCATGCCGGACACGGTTGTCGGCGCCATCCCGGTCCAGCGCGAGATCTGCGTCGGCGTGCTCGGCCCGAGTTCGCGAAGCAATGAGTACAGCCCGAACTCGTCCGCAGTGACGGCAAGGTCCCGCAACGCCTCATCGAGCAGGTTCGTGGTCAGGTGCGTCACGAGCCAGATGTCGAACAACAGAGTGGACGGACGAGGATTGCTGCTGATACGTTGCATATTACTACGATAGAGCACTAAATGAAGTGATGGCGATCCTGTGCTGCGCTCAATCATCTCCATGGTCCGTCCCCGCCATCTCGCCGTGACGGCAGCCGTCTATCTCCCACTGGCCGGGCTCATGTTCGGTGGCTGGGCCGGCTCCCTCGCGGCGGTGAGCCGCGCCTGCGCCGATTTGCCGCCCTTCGACGTCCGAAGCTGGTGGACCCTGCAGGATGCCCGGATCATGCTGAACGCATGCGGCCCTGCCGGCCGCACCGCGTACGTCCACCAGCAACTACTCGACCTGATATATCCGGCCGCCCTCGGCGCGCTGCTTCTGGTGGCAACGGCACTGCCGGCCCGCCGCTATGGCAGCCGATGGTGGCCGGTCCTGGTGCCGGCAGTCGCCATGACCGTCCTCGACTACGTCGAGAACATCGGCATATGGAGCTTGCTGCTGGACTGGCCCCACACACATCCCGCAGTGATCGCATTGGCCGGCGCGGCCACAGCGATCAAACGGGTCCTCGGCTTCGTCGCGTTCACCACACCTCTGCTGCTGGCCTCGGTCGCGCTCGCCTCAGCGATCAGCCGACGCGTCCAACGGCCGGAATCCGCCGACCAGGTGACAGACACCGAAACGTCCGAACGGGTACTTCCCACTGCATCGTGAACAACCGAGCTGCGTAGGCCCAGCGGACCCACGCTGTCCCACCGCGGGCGGGCCCGAGGCGGCGCACCGGTCGTAGAACGGAACAATCGATCCGTGTTGACGTGATCACGTGGCCGGGAGCCGCAGGCCGAGCCACTGCTCGGCGTCCCAGGCCTGAAACCGCTCGACCTCGGCGAACCCCAGCTTTGCCGCGAGGCGCATAGACGCGACGTTGGCGCTCTGGGTGGTGAGCACCACCGGCTCGCCGGGAAGGACGCCGTCGAACCAGTCGAGTGCCGCCGCGCACGCCTCGGCGGCGTACCCTTGCCCCCAGGCCTCCGGCAGGAACAGGTAACCGAGATCGGCCTTCCCCACGGCAGCCGGCCGACGGTGCCCGGCCGCTCTCCTGAGCAGGACCTGGCCGATCATCCTTCCGTCGAGCTCGACGACGAAACTCCCGGGCCATCGCTCGGGAACCTCTGGCATCTCACGCTCAAGCTCGTCACGCGGCCGGGGACCGCCGAGGTAGGTGTGCACCTCCGGCGAGGCGAGCAGCTCGATGAACGTTGTACGGTCCCGCCCCTCGGGCTCACGGAGCACGAGCCGCTCGGTCCGGATCAGCTCAGGCGGCCACGCCACATGTCCTAGGTCTGACATGCGCGCATGCTAACAACCTTGTAGAACGACGTTCGACCGTATGGCCCGCCGGCCGATCAGTGCGGCTGGGTGAACAATCCCGTCTCGGGGTGAGGGGACATTGCACCCGCGCTGTCAGCGATCAGGTTATGTGTGTGCTGGCTGAGTTGGGCCTCACTCAGCACCGGCTGGCAGACAACCTGGCCAGGGCGTCGTCGGACGGGATTCCGGGCTCGGCATGTGCGACGAAGAGTCGCTCCGTCGATGGAGAACGTCGCATGCCAGAGAGACAGATCGCCCACGCGATAATCGAGTACACCTACCGCTCGACCCTGCGCTCCGCCAGCAGTTCGCGCCACGACTTGTCGCCTCGGGGAATCTGTTGGCCGGCGTCCGCCAGTTCCTGAACGTGGGCAGCCCGCTCGTAGGCGTCTGTGCGGCCCTGCGGATCTTTGACCGAGTCGCATGCGATCAACCACCAGGTGTGGATAAACTCACTCAACCGACCCAGGTCCAAACTGGCGCGAACCTCAGCCAGGACGACGTCAAGACCCGCGTCGAATCCATCTCGGTCCTGAGGCACGACCAACGCCCTACGGATGGCACGCAGATTCTTCTCCGGAAGAGGACCTTCAGGGTTGAATTCCTGTGGTTGCGCGGTCATGCCGTCAGTGTACGTACAGGCAGTGATGCGGCCCAGGCAAACCAGGACCTGAGGAGGTGATCCGCCCTACGGGCGGGTGCGCGACTCCAGGACCTGGCTCCCCGACCAGTAGAGCGGCACGAGCAGCGGCCCCGCTGCCTGAGGGAGATCGAGATGAAGACCAGTGTCGTAGGGGCTGTGTCAGCGCCCCATGTCCGAGCGCAGGATCTCTTCATGCCTCTCGGCAAGGTCCGGCTCCGCCGCGAACGACGCGAAGAAGGTGAGGTGACCCTCCGCCGGGGCGGACTCGGTCAGCCGCTCTCGAACCGGCTCGGTAGCGGACGGCATCTGATCCAGCCGGTGCTGCACTTCCTCGCAGATGACACTCACACTCCCAGTCTGTTCTCGCAGAAGGACGCCGACCATGATTACGGTGTCGAGAGGAAGCCATGGCGGCAAGATCAGACGGGCCAGAACCCAAGGCTAATGGCACGAAGCCCCGTTTCGATGATCGGAACGGGCTCTTTTCGCTGGTGGGCGGTACTGGGTTCGAACCAGTGACCCCTCGCTTGTAAGGCGAGTGCTCTACCGCTGAGCTAACCGCCCGGACGGGACTACACCTTACGGCACCTCGCCGCCTCTCAGCACATCGAGCGACCAGTCGCGGCCCACGTCATGGGCGCCCACGGCCTGCCAGCCGAGCAGGGCCGCGCCGAGCATCCCCGCCTGGACGCCGAGGGCGGCCGGGCACAGCGGCGGGGGGTCGCGGAAGGTCAGCCGGGCGGCCAGGCGTTCGCGGAGGGGGTCGAACAGCGCCGGGCCCGCCTCCGACAGGCCGCCGCCGATGACGATCAGCGAGGGGTCCATGGTCAGGACGTACGACGCCAGGGAGATGGCGAGGGCCTCGACGGCCTCCCCGAACACCTCCTGGGCCGCCGGATCGCCGGAGGCGGCGAGGCCGACGACGTCCTTGGCTGTGGCGGGCCGGCCGGTGCGGGTCTCGTAGCGGCGGCCGATCGCGGAGGCCGAGGCGTAGGTCTCCAGGCAGCCGATCTGCCCGCACGCGCACTTCTCCCCCGCCGGCCACACAGCCGCGTGGCCGATCTCGCCGCCCCAGCCGTTGGCCCCGCCGTACGGTTCGCCGCGCAGGACCACGGCGCCCGCGATGCCGGTGCCGATGGGCAGGAAGAGGAAGTCGTCCACGTCCTTGCCGGCCCCGAAAACGCTCTCCGCCAGCCCGCCGGTGCGGACGTCGTGGCCGAGGCGGGCGGGCAGGCCGGGGGGCACGAAGGCCGCGGCGGGGACCTGGTGCCAGCCGATGTTGGCCGAGTACATGGCGGTCGTCGAGGTCACGATGCCCGGGACGGCAAGGCCGACGGCGACGGGCGGGCCGCCGAACAGGGAGCTGCCGAGGTCGGCGAGCTCCCCGGCGTAGGCGCGGACGGCGTCGACGACGGCCTCCGGGCCGTTCTCGCGGCCGGTGGGGCGGCCGTCGAGGGCGGTGACCCGTCCCTCGCGGGTGACGAGCCCGCCCTTCATGGCGGTGCCGCCCACATCGAGGCCGACGACGTACTCCGGCACGGACGCCGTCACGAGCGGCCGAGCACGCGGCTGAGGGCGGCCTCGACCTCGGCGGCCAGGCCGGGCGGACCGGCCGGGACGAGGGATTCGGCCGAGATCAGCGAGTCGCGGGACCGGGCGAGCCGGACGGATCCACAGGAACGGCACTCGACCTCGCCGAGACGGCAGATCAGCGAGATCGAGCCGCAGGTGGCGCACGTGTCGAGATCGAGGTCGTGCTCGCGCTGGCAGTCCGGGCAGACCAGGACCTGCGCCTCGCGGCGCACCCCGCGCTTCCAGGGGCTCACGCCTCGTACGGGGTCGGTCTGCCGGGCCCCGCATCGGTAGCAGGGCATGGTGGGCCTCCAAGTGCGGTTCGGGAAAGGTGCAGACGGAGATATGTCAATGCCCACGTGGGGGCGGTCAAACGATCAGAGGCCGGCCAGCGCCTTCCGGTACTCGCCGACGTCCCGCGCGGACCCCGCGGGGTTGACGACCTTCCAGCGCACGACGCCCTCGCCGTCGAGGATGAACGTGCCCCGGCGGGCGAGGCCCCTCTCCTCGTCCAGGACACCGTACGCCCGGGCGACCTCGCCGTGGGGCCAGAAGTCGGACAGCAGCGGGAACGGGAAGCCCTCCTGGTCGGCCCAGGCGCGCTGGCTGTACATCGAGTCGACGGACACGGCGAGCACCTCGACGTCCTCGGGCGCGGCCGGGACGAGCTCGTCGCGGAGGGCGGCCAGTTCCCCGTGGCAGACCGGGCTGAACGACAGCGGGTAGAAGACGAGCACGACCCTGCGGCCCCGGAGGTCGGCGAGCCTGACGGGAGCGCCGTGCTGGTCCTTCAGGGTGAAGTCCGGCGCGATCTGTCCGACCTCTACCGCCATGAGCAGTCCTTCCAGCTGATCCGCCCATCATCCTGCCGTACGGCACAGCGGGGCCGTACGGCAGGGCGGTACCTCAGCGGCGGGCCTTGGGGGCGACCAGGCGGGTGCCCGACCAGTCCCTGGCGGCGCTCACGCTGCTCGTCTGCGACAGCCCGGCGGTCGCCGCGTCCTCGCCGATGTCGCTGGGCTCGACGTGACCGTCACGCCCCGCCTTGGGCGTCAGCAGCCAGATCTGGCCGCCGTCGGCGAGAGCGGTCATCGCGTCGCTGAGAGCGTCGAAGAGGTCCCCGTCCCCGTCGCGCCACCACAGGAGCACCACGTCGACGACGTCGTCGTAGTCCTCGTCCACCAGCTCGTTGCCGGTCAGCTCCTCGATGGACTGGCGCAGCGCCTCGTCGCAGTCCTCGTCCCAGCCGACCTCCTGCACCACCTGACCGGCCTTGAGGCCGAGTCGTTCGGCCAGGCCGCGCTCGTCCTGCGCCTGACCCGCGGTCGCGCTCACGTTCATCCCTCCTGCTTGGGGTGACCCCGCCCATGTCTGCGGTTGTCCGGCTCATCGAGAGCCATGCTTCGGCACAGTCCACACGCTGTGACCCGCCGTCGTCAACGGTCGCCACGGGGCCTGACCCGCACCGTTATCTGCTAATCGGACAAAAAGGACAAACGAACCCGCCTGTCCGGGTTGTCGACGTTCACATCGATCACGGCGACCGACTGCCAGGTCCCGAGGGCGAGCCTGCCGCCCAGTACGGGAACCGTCGCGTACGGCGGAATGAACGCGGGCATGACATGCGACCTTCCGTGCCCCCGGGAGCCGTGCGCATGCCTCCACCTGTCGTCGGCCGGAAGGAGGTCGCCGAGAGCGGCCAGCAGATCCTCGTCGCTCCCGGAGCCCAGCTCCAGCAACGCCACCCCCGCCGTCGCGTGCGGCACGAACACGTGCAGCAGGCCGTCTCCCCCGCATCCGCGGGCGAACTCCGCGCACTCGCGCGTGATGTCGTGCACCCGCTCCGCGGAACCGGTGTGCACCCTGATCTCCGTCGACTTCACACCGTGATATTACGATCCGGCCCGGGCCGCACCACTGTGAGCTGGGACGACGACCGCGTCCGGCCCCGGGAAGACCAGAGCCTCGTGCCCGTCGTCGAAGCGGACCATGAACGGCGGACCTCCGCCGGGGCCGCGAACCTCGATGATCTCGCCCTGACGCTCGTGTTCGCCCACGACGGCGCCGTGCACCACGAGCCGGTCGCCAACCGCTGCCTGCATCTCGGTCCCTCCTCTCTCTCCAGAGCCTGGTACGGCTATCGCCACCTGGAAAGAGGAGAAACCTCTCCCTCCACAGAGGGAGGGACAACCCATACCAAAACGTTACGCTGCGCGAATGGGGCTCAGAGGGCGGATGGCGGCCTCCTACGTCATGGTCACCGCGGCCGCCGTCCTGGCCGTCGAGGCCGTGCTCCTCGGCGTGTACGTGCCGTCGCTGGTGAGCGGCACCGACCTCCGGGCGCGGCTGCAGGACCAGGCGAACCGGGACGCCAAGGTGCTCAGCCTGACGATCACCAAGCTGAGGGTCGACTATCCGGAGGTTCCCGCCGCCAGGCTGCTCTTCATGGCGATGAAGGCGTCGAACGAGGACACCTCCCTCGGCGGAACGCCCCGGGACTACAAGAAGGGCGTCGAGATCGCCCCCACGGACGGAATGGTCGTCGACCGGCCCGTGGAGGTGCTCGTCGACGGCGCCGGCCAGGTGCTCGGCAGCTCCGCGCAGGGCACCTACTCACCCGGCTCGGCGGTCCGCGTGCTCCCCGGAGGCGGCGGGGGCAAGGGCCTCACGCCGGCGGGCGAGGCCGTGTGGTGGGCCAGCCCCGTCCTCATCCCGGCGAGCACCCCTCCGAGCCCGCCGTCCGTCGAAGCGAAGGAGAGTCTCAAGGGCACCTCGCTCGTCACCGCGGGATACGTGTACGTGCAGGCGCCGCCGGGGTACGGCGGCGAGTTCTCCTTCTCGTCCGTCTATCCCATGGTCCTTCCGGGGGCGCTCGCCCTCAGCCTGGTGCTGCCGGTCGGGCTGCTGTTCGGCCTGCTGAGCACCCGTCGGCTGATCGGCCGGGTGCGGCGGCTGGCCGCGGTGACCGGCGCGGTCTCCCGGGGAGACTTCCGGCCACGGGTGCCGGTCACGCCGGGGGACGAGGTGGGCCTCCTGGAGGAGGCGTTCAACCTGATGACCGAGCGGCTGCGCGGCGCGGTGGCCGCCGAGCGGCTGACGGCCGAGGCGGACGCCCGGCACGCGGAACGGGCGAGGATCGCCGGGGAACTGCACGACTCCATCTCCCAGGACCTGTTCTCGCTCAGCCTGCTGGCCGCCGGGATGCGACGGGCCGCCCCGGAGGCCCTGCGTCCCCAGGCCGAGTCGATGGAGCGCACGGCCGCCCGGGCGATGCGGGAGATGCAGGCCCTGCTGCTGGAGTTGCGTCCGGTGGCGCTGGAGGACGCGGGGCTCGTGCCCGCCCTCGACGAGCTGTGCCGCGCGTACGAGGCCCGCCTCGGGATCCGGGTGACATCCTCGCTGGAGGAGGTGAGCCTCCCGCCGGCCGCCGAGCACGCCGTGCTCCGGCTCGTGCAGGAGTCGCTCGGCAACGCGATCAAGCACGCCGAGCCGAAGTCGGTGGATGTGCGGCTGCGGGTGCGCGACGGCGGCGTCCTGGTCGAGGTAGGCGACGACGGCGCCGGCTTCGACCAGGCGTCGGCCGCCTCCCGCCACGGGATGGGCCTGCGCCTCATGCGCGAGCGGGTCCGCCAGCTGGGCGGCGTCCTGGAGCTGACGAGCGAGCCGGGACGCGGCACGACCGTGTCCGCGCGGCTGCCGCTCCCCGCCTCCGGGAGGCCGCCCGCCGCGACCGCGCCGCGACCGGTCGGCGCCCTGCCCGAACGGCTCTCGGACGACGGGCGGGAGACGCGATGATCCGGGTGCTGATCGTGGACGACCACGAGGTCGTACGGCACGGCCTGAGGTTCGTGCTCGACCAGGAGGACGGGATCGAGGTCGTGGGCGAGTGCGCCGGGGGCGAGCGGGCGCTGGCCGTGATCCCGGCCCTGCGGCCCGACGTGGTGCTGCTCGACATGGTGATGCCCGGCCTGGACGGCCTGGGCGTGCTGCGCAGGCTCGGCGGGACGCCGGAGGCGGACCGCCCGGCGGTGATCGTGCTGACCTCGTTCCTGGAGGACGAGCGGGTGGTCGAGGCGGTGCGCCTCGGGGCGCTGTCGTACCTGCCCAAGACGACCGCCGTCGACCGCGTGGTGGACGCCGTCCGGGCCGCCGCCGAGGGCGGCAGCGTGCTGGAGCCTGGCGTCGCCGCCCTGCTGGTCGAGCGCGTACGGCGGGGCGGCGCCCGGCGGCCCCTCGACCTGCTCACCCCGCGGGAGCGGGACGTGCTGGCCCAGCTCGCGCGGGGCCGGTCGAACTCGGAGATCGGCCGTTCGCTCGGCATGGGCAGGGAGACGGTGAAGACCCACGTGTCGAGCATCCTGGCGAAGCTCGGCCTGGCCGACCGGACGCAGGCCGCGATCTTCGGCCTCCAGCAGGGCCTCGTCCCGCTCGACGAGGCCCTGGACGGCTGAGCCGCGCCCGGCGGGCGCCCGGGTGAGCGCCAGCGGCCAGGTCGCGAGCGCGGGCCGGTCAGACGGTACGCAGGGCGTCGGTCGGGGCGAGGGCGGCGGCGCGGAGGGCCGGGTAGAGGCCCGCGAGCGCGCCGACCGCGAGGGCCACGGCCGGGCCGCCCCACAGGGCCTCCGGCGGAACCAGCAGGTCCCAGCCCCGGGAGGCGGACAGGCCGGCCGTGACGAGGCACCCGATGGCCACCCCGCCGGCGCCGCCGATCGCGGCCAGCACGAGCGACTCGGTCAGGAACTGGCCGGCCACGTGCCGCCGGGTGGCGCCCAGCGACCGGCGCAGGCCGATCTCCCCCCGGCGTTCGAGCACCGAGATGACCATGATGTTGCCGATGCCGATCCCGCCCACGAGCAGGGCGACGGCCCCCAGGCCGAGGAACAGCGCGGCCCCCGACTGGGCGACGGCGAGCCGGGCCGTCAGCGCGTCCGAGGGCCGGTTCACCTCGGCCTGCTCCGGGTTGGCCGGGTCGGCCGTCAGCGCGAGCAGGCCCGCCACCTGCTCGACCCGGTCCTGGGCCACCCGGACGTACAGGCGGCTCGGGTGCCCGTCGTACCCGAACAGCCGGGCGGCGACGGGGAACCCCACCAGCGCCGAACGGTCGATCTCCGGGGCCAGGGGCAGCGGGTCGAGGATGCCGGCGACGGAGAACCAGTGGCCACCGAGCCAGACGCGGACGTCCGGGCCGGTTTCGGTGATCCCTAGCGTCCGGGCGGTCTCGTAGCCGAGCACGGTGACCGGGTAGCCGGCGGTGGCCGCGTCGAGGAACCTGCCCCGCCGCACCCGCCCGTCCAGCGCCGCCGGCAGGGACGGGTCGCAGGCGCGGACGGCCAGGCCGCCCGTCTGGCCGGAGGGCACCAGCGGGTTGCGGTAGACGTTGCGCGCGGCGAGCTGGGTGGTCGGGGCGACGTGCAGCACGCCCGTCATCCGGCGGATCATCCGCGCCGCGTCCGCGGGAAGGGTCGCCTCCGCGCCTCCCAGGTCCCTGCCGTTCACGACGGTGAGCAGGTTGGTGCCGAGCCGGTCGATCTGCGCGAGCAGCGCCGACTGGCTCGACCTCGTCACGCCGAGCACGGCCACGATCGCCGCGATGCCGATCGCGATGCCGAGAGCCGACAGGACGGCCCGGGTTCGGCGGGTGCGCACCCCGAGCGTGCCGGTGGCCAGCAGATCGGCCGCCCGCAGCCGCGGCAGCGGCGCCTTGCGCCCGCCCGGCTGCTCACGCGGCCCGCCCGGCCCCGCGTCCCGGCCGCCCGGCAGCGGATCACGCCCGCGCGGCTCGTCCCGGCCGCCTCCCGGGTCCTGTTCGTCCCGGCCGCCCTGATGCTCGTCCATGTGGTCACTCCCGCCCGTCGTTGCGGTCACCGTTGTGCTCCCGGGCCACCACGCGGCCGTCCCGCAGGACGATCCGGCGGCGGCACGCGGCGGCCACGCCGGCGTCGTGGGTGACGATCACGAGGGTCGCCCCCTGGCCGTTCAGCTCGCGCAGCAGCGCGACGATCTCGGCGCCGGTGGCCGAGTCGAGGTTGCCGGTGGGCTCGTCGGCGAAGAGGATCGACGGCCGTCCCACCAGCGCCCGCGCGATCGCCACCCGCTGGCGCTCGCCACCGGACAGCCGGCCGGCCCGATGTCCCCCGCGGTGGCCGAGCCCGACCCGGTCGAGCGCCTCGACGGCGAGCCGCCGCCGCCGCCGGGCCGGCTCGCCCCGGTAGAGCAGCCCGGTGGCGACGTTCTCCAGCGCGGTGAGGGCGTCCAGCAGGAAGAACTGCTGGAACACCACGCCGACGTGGTGGGCGCGCAGCCCGGCCAGCCTCCGGTCCGGCAGTCCCTCCACCGCGTGCCCGGCGAGCCGTACGGACCCGGACGTGGGCCGGTCGAGCGCGGCCATCAGATGAAGGAGAGTGGACTTGCCCGACCCGGACGGCCCGAGGACGGCCACCATGTCGCCCTCCGCGACCGACAGCGAGATGCCCCGCACCGGCTCGACCGGCGGCTCGCCCGGGTAGACCTTGCGGACCTCGTCGAGCACGAGGACCCCCGACGGGACGCTCATCCCTCGGGCACCTCCACCCGGGCTCCCTCGGCGACGCCGGTCACCTCGACGACGCCCGAGATCTCGTCGAACAGGCCCGTCTCCACCGGAACCTCCGTGCGGTGGCCGCCGGCGCCGACGGTGACGACGGAGAAGGCGCCGCCGGGCCGTGCGAGGAGCGCCACGATCGGCACCGCGAGCACGTCGCGGTGGCGTTCCGTGGTGATCGCCACCTGGACCATGGCCTGGTCGAGCACCCGGGGCTGCTTCCCGGTGAGGCGGACGGTGATCGGGACGTACGACTGCTGCTGTTGCTCGTCCGGCCCCTGGCTCGCCTGGGCGACGTCGCTGACCGCGGACACGCGGCCCCGCCGCTCGCGGCCGTCCGGGAGCGTGACCGTGACGCGGTCGCCCTTCCGCACACCGGGGGCCATGCTGGGGTCGAGCCGGACCGACACGACCGGCGTCTCACCCGTCCCGTGCAGGACCGGGCCGCCGATCGCCGCGCCCAGCGCGGCGTCGTACGCGGTCACGCGCAGCGGCCCGGGCAGGAAGACGACCTGCCCGAGGGACAGCGAGCCGGTGACCGGCAGCCTCAGGTGGTGCTGCCACCGGCGGACCGCGTAGTACGTCCCGAGGTCGTAGTGGGAGTCGACGGTGAAGCCGGTGTACCCGAGGACCCTCAGGTTGCGTTCGAGCTGGCGGATGTCCGGGCCGTCGGTCATGCCGAGCGCGAACGGCCGCCACGCCGGGCGGGGGCCGTACAGGAGGGGGACCTTCCTGCCGTCGGCCTCGTAGACCGCCCGGCCCCGGCGGACCACCGATCCGGGCGCGGGCAGCCGGGTCAGCCGGCCGCCCGTCCCCTGGACGGTGAACGCGCCGTCGTACGTCAAGGTGCCGTTGATCTGGACGCTCTGGGTGACGTCGGTCCGCTCGACGGCGGCCGTTCCCGTAGGGACGGCGGGCACGGCGCCCTGCGCGCCCCCGGACGACGAGGCGGAGGCCGGGGTCCCCCC
>NZ_KI866525.1:793755-794330 GCF_000511135.2 Microbispora sp. ATCC PTA-5024
GCCAGCGCGAGCACGGCGGCGCCCGCGAGCGCCGCCCGGCCGGGCCGCCCTCCGTGCCGCTCGGCGCGCTCAGCCATGGTTCCCCCCAGGCGGAACGATCTGGATGCGACCCTTGGGCATGGACTGCCGGCAGGCCTGCAACTGGGTCAGGATCGCCCTCTTGTCGGTCAGCCGCTGCGGCAGCAGGAACCTGCCGTCGGCCGAGGGGTCGGGCCAGTCGGCCAGGCCGTGTCCGCGCATGCACCGGGCGAACTGCCGGAGCTCGGCCATGTCGGCCGCCGTGAGAGCGGGGTTCTTCCCGGGGTCCTGCGGCAGGCGGTCGATGATCGTCTTGCACCCCCTCACGGCGCTCTGCGGCGGCTTGTCGGCACCGGGGAAGTCGACCCGGCCGGTGGCCGAGTCGACGACCGGATCGGGGAAGCCGGGGACGCCGTGCGCGCGGATGCAGCGGGCCAGCTCCCGGTAGACGCCGAACGACGGGGAGGCGGACGGGCTCGCCGAGGCCGCGGGCGGGCCGGCGCCCGCGCCCTGGCACCCCGCGACCAGCGCCGCCGCCAGAGCCAGCGCGGACGCCC
>NZ_KI866525.1:794350-842918 GCF_000511135.2 Microbispora sp. ATCC PTA-5024
GCCGTCGCCAGGGCCGGCGCCGTCGGCCGGGCGAACGCGGACGCGCGGGCGCGCGCCGGCCGCCGGGCGAGCGCCCTCAGATGCCGGAATCGCCTGCTCATGACCATCCTTTTCAAGGGACGAAGGCAACGGCCGGCCGGACAGGCGACCGAGGGCTGTCCCCGCTCGGGCTTCACGACGCCGCCCCTCTGATGGAGACGCGCTTCGATGGGTCGGGATTGACGGCCGCGCAGCCGCGCATCTGGGCGACGAAGCCGCGCTTGCCGGCGGCCAGCAGCCGGGGCGGCAGCGGGAACTCGCCGCCCGGGTCGGGATCGGGCCAGTCCGGCAGGCCATGGGATCGCATGCAGCGGGCGTACGCGATCAGCCCCCGCATGTACTGGGGAGTAGGTGGGTGCGTCGCCATCGCGTCCGGCGGAAGGCGCCGGGCGATGGGCTCGCAGGCGGCCCGGGCGGCCTGGGGGACGCGCGGCGCGTTCGGCGGGAAGATCGGGTAGCCGCTGCGGTTGTCCACGATCGGATCGGGGAATCCGGGCGCGCCGTGCGACCGGAAGCACCGGGAGATCTCCTGCATGACAGGCATCACCTGGGCCGTCCCCGCCACCGGGGTCCCGGCGCCCGGCGAGGCCCCGCCCGCCGGCCCGGCCGTTCCCGAGCCCGGCGAACCCCCGCCGGCGTTTCCGGCGCCTCCCGCGCCCGGGGGCGCGTGCGGCGGGTCGCCGGTGTCGCAGGCCGCGACCGGGACGAACAGGCAGGCGACGGCCAGGATCATCGCGCGTCTCATCGGCGGCCCTCCGCGACGGCGCCGCTCCCCGCTCCCCGCTGACACGACACGCGGAAGGACGGCGTGACGGTCGGGAGGAGACGGCCGGAGCGGCGAGGGGTGGACGGCCCCGCGCGCCGCGGGGCCGTACGATCAGGCTGGCGGCGCGGACGGCGCCCGGCATCGCGCCGCGGCGGGGCCGCTCGTCCCTCTTTCGGGGGATATCGCGAACCGGCCCGGGTAGGCGGCCGGGGAGGCGGGTACGGAGGTTCCCGACCAGGAACAACCTGCTGTCCTGCAGGTAAAGGAACCCCCGGTCGCGACCGGGAATGGGCGGTCGGGGAAAATCGTCCTACCATCGGTGGTCTAGGCCATGCGTACCCTGCTGCCAGCAGGGACGCTTCGGTTACCGAAGAGTAGAGATGCGCTTTGCGGTGAACCGAGCCAGGATGGAGAGCGACCACGAGCCGCGATCCCCGCGGGAACACAGCAGGCAAGACGTACCAGACCAGACGTGACCACAGTCCATTCTCGGAAGGCGAGACCCAGTGGCTTCCGGACGCCAGCGTTTCTCGATCATCAGCGACGGCCTACCCAGCCAGTTGCCTGATGTCGACCCGAGCGAGACCCATGAGTGGCTCGAATCGCTCGACAACGTCATCAAGACCGAGGGCCGCACCCGTGCCCGATATCTGATGCTCCGTCTGCTCGAGCGGGCCCGCGAGCACCAGGTTGGCGTGCCCGGGCTGCGCAGCACGGACTACATCAACACGATTCCGCCGGAGCGCGAGCCGTGGTTCCCCGGCGACGAGTACGTCGAGCGCCGCATCCGGGCCTACATCCGGTGGAACGCGGCCGTCATGGTGACCCGCGCGAACGCCCGGACCAACGTGGGCGGTCACATCGCCACCTACGCCTCCGCCGCGTCGCTGTACGAGGTGGGCTTCAACCACTTCTTCCGCGGCAAGGACCACGGCGAGTCGGGCGACCAGGTGTTCATCCAGGGGCACGCCGCCCCCGGCATCTACGCCCGCGCCTTCCTCGAGGGCCGCCTGTCGGCCGCCGAGCTCGACGCGTTCCGCCAGGAGCTGTCCCACGGCTTCCGCGGCCTCCCGTCGTACCCGCACCCCCGGCTCATGCCGGACTTCTGGGAGTTCCCCACGGTGTCGATGGGCCTCGGCCCGATCGGCGCGATCTACCAGGCGCGGTTCAACCGCTACCTGCTGAGCCGCCAGATCAAGGACACCAGCCGCAGCCACGTCTGGTGCTTCCTCGGCGACGGCGAGATGGACGAGCCCGAGTCGCTCGGCGCGATCGGCGTGGCGGCCCGCGAGGAGCTCGACAACCTCACGTTCGTCATCAACTGCAACCTGCAGCGGCTCGACGGCCCGGTGCGCGGCAACGGCAAGATCATCCAGGAGCTGGAGTCCTACTTCCGCGGCGCCGGCTGGAACGTCATCAAGGTCGTCTGGGGTCGCGACTGGGACCCGCTGCTCGCGGCCGACGTCGACAGCGTGCTGGTGAACCAGATGAACACCACGCCCGACGGCCAGTTCCAGACCTACTCCGTCGAGTCGGGCGCGTACATCCGGGAGAACTTCTTCGGCGGCGACCCGCGCCTGCGCAAGATGGTCGAGCACATGTCGGACGACGACATCCGCAAGCTGTCGCGCGGCGGCCACGACTACCGCAAGGTGTACGCGGCGTTCAAGGCGGCCCGTGAGCACGTCGGCCAGCCGACCGTGATCCTGGCGCAGACGATCAAGGGCTGGACGCTGGGCAAGGACTTCGAGGCCCGCAACGCCACCCACCAGATGAAGAAGATGAGCAAGGCCGAGCTCAAGGACTTCCGCGACCGGCTCTACCTGCCCATCCCCGACAAGGACCTCGAGGCCGACCTCCCGCCGTACTTCCACCCGGGAGAGGACAACGAGGAGATCGCGTACATGAAGGAGCGCCGGGCGGCGCTCGGCGGCTACCTGCCCAAGCGGGTCGTGCGCGCCAAGCCGCTCAAGCTCCCCGGCGACGCGGTCTACGCCGGCCTGCGCAAGGGCTCGGGCAAGCAGAACGTCGCGACGACCATGGCGTTCGTCCGCCTGCTCAAGGACCTCGTCCGCGACAAGGAGATCGGCGCCCGGTTCGTGCCGATCATCCCGGACGAGGCCCGCACGTTCGGCGTGGACGCGATGTTCCCGACCGCCAAGATCTACTCGCCCCACGGGCAGACGTACGAGGCGGTCGACCGCGAGCTGCTGCTGTCGTACAAGGAGTCGACCGAGGGCCAGATCCTCCACGAGGGCATCAGCGAGTCCGGCTCGATGGGCTCGGTCATCGCGGCGGGCAGCTCGTACGCCACGCACGGCGAGCACATGATCCCGGTCTACATCTTCTACTCGATGTTCGGGTTCCAGCGGACCGCCGACCAGATGTGGCAGCTGGGCGACCAGATGGGCCGCGGCTTCCTGCTCGGCGCGACGGCCGGCCGCACCACGCTGAACGGCGAGGGCCTGCAGCACGAGGACGGCCACACGCCGCTGATCGCCTCGACGAACCCGGCCGCCGTGTCGTACGACCCGGCGTGGGCGTTCGAGATCGCGCACATCGTCAAGGACGGCCTGCGGAGGATGTACGGGGAGAACCCGGAGAACGTCTTCTACTACCTGACCGTCTACAACGAGCCGTACCCGCAGCCCGCGGAGCCGGAGGGCGTCGACGTCGAGGGCATCCTCAAGGGCCTCTACCTCTACTCCCCCGCGGGCGGCGACGGGCCGAAGGCCAACATCCTGGTCTCCGGCGTCGCGGCGCCGTGGGCGCTGGAGGCGCAGCGGATGCTCGCCGAGGACTGGGGTGTCTCGGCCTCCGTCTGGTCGGCCACCTCCTGGTCGGAGCTGCGCAGGGACGCCCTCGCCGTCGAGGAGCACAACCTGCTCAACCCCGACGCCGAGCAGCGCACGCCGTACGTGACGAGCCTGCTGTCCGGCGTGCCCGGGCCGTTCGTGGGCGTGAGCGACTACATGCGGGCCGTGCCGGACCAGATCGCGCAGTGGGTGCCCGGTGACTGGGCCTCGCTCGGCACCGACGGGTTCGGCCTGTCCGACACCCGTTCGGCGCTGCGCCGCCACTTCCACGTGGACGCGGCGTCGATCGTGCTGGCCGTGCTCACCCAGCTGGTACGCCGGGGCGAGGCCAAGCAGGAGGTCCTGCAGGAGGCCATCGCCCGTTACCACCTGAAGAACGGCGTGACCCAGGTCGTGGGCCAGCCCACGCCGGAGACCAACGACACCCAGTCCATGGGCGTCTGAGGCTGCCGACCGCGTACGGCCCCCGTCCTCACCGGGCGGGGGCCGTCGGCGTTCAAGGAGTTCGGACGGGGGCCCGTCGGCGTTTCCAGGGGGTGGTCGGGCCGGGGCCGGCGCGTCGAGGACGCGGCCCGCTCGTGCCCCAAGCCACCTCCAAGCAGGGGACAAGACGGCCCGTTCACGATTGCCTGCGTGAATGGAAATATCAGGAAATTCGCCGGCAGGCTGATCGGGGCGGCGGCCGCGCTCGCCACCGTCGCGGCCCTCGGCGTCGCGGCTCCCGCCGCGGCGGAGGCCGGGGACGCCGGGGACGCGGTCGCGGCCGGCACCAGGCTGGCCGCCCGCACCCAGCCCGCCGTGCAGCTCACCGCGTACACCTACTCGGGCGAGGTCGTCGTCCCGACCGGCACGATCAAGCAGGGGCCGTTCGACCAGCTCGTCGGCCAGGCGACGGCGGCGGTCCTCGACGGCAAGATCTCCTCCGACGAGCGGAGCATCGCCAAGTACCTGTTCCAGCAGATGGCCGCCGACGTGGACCGTTACATCGCGCCCACCACGCCGGAGCGGACCGTGAAGGCGCAGGTCGGCGGGCTGTGCACGGGCTGGTGGGTGACCCCGGACGGGTACATGGTCACCGGCGCCCACTGCGTGCAGATGAGCGACCAGGAACTGTCGGACGTCTTCGCCCGGCAGGCGCTGGAGAAGTTCAACAAGCAGGACGCCAAGCAGATCCTCAAGGACCTGCGGGGGATCTCGGCCGACGCGGAGATGGTCCGGCTGGCCCAGCAGATCTACGTGACCTTCAACAGCAGCCACCTGGAGATCCGTGGCCTGCGCAAGAGCCTGTCGGTGCTGCAGAGCCTCCCCGGCGGCGGCGTGGACAAGACGGCCAAGGAGGTCCCGGCCGAGCTGGTGTCGGTCGGCGAGAGCTACCCCGGCAAGGACTTCGCGCTGCTCAAGGTCAACGGCCAGCAGAACCTGCCGACCGTGCCGCTCGGCGACGACGCCGACGTGCGGACCGGCGACACGCTCTACATCAGCGGCTTCCGCGGCCTCGTCACGAACACCCCGTGGTTCAGCCTGGAGTCCAAGCTGGAGCCGGCGCTGACCGAGGGCCCGTACAACGCACGGCGGACCACCAAGGAGGGCGTGCCGTACATCCAGACCCAGGCGCCGTCCTACCACGGCAACTCGGGCGGACCGGTGTTCAGCCGTGACGGCAGGGTGATCGGCATGCTGATCGCCGGGACGGTCGGCGAGAACGGCGAGGCGTCGGAGAACGAGAGCTTCGTCCTGCCGGTCTCGATCATCAAGGAGAAGCTGAACGAGAAGAACGTCCACCCGGCCGAGTCGCTGACGACCCGCAAGTACGACGACGCGCTGAACGACTTCTTCCAGCGGCACTACAAGGACGCGCTGCCCAAGTTCCGCGAGGTGCAGGCGCTGCTGCCGAGCCACCCGTACGTCGCCAGGTACATCACCGACTCCCAGGAGGCCATCTCCTCGGGCAGGGACGAGACCCCGCTGCCGATGTGGGTGTGGGTCGCGGCCGGCGCCGCCGTCGTGGTCGCCGTCGCGGGCGGCCTGGTGCTGCTCATGGTCGTCCTCCGGCGGCGCAGGCGGACGTCCGGCCCGGCGCAGGCCCCGGCGTACGGCGGCTCCTATCCGGCGGGC
Source organism: Microbispora sp. ATCC PTA-5024 (assembly GCF_000511135.2). NCBI lineage: Bacteria > Bacillati > Actinomycetota > Actinomycetes > Streptosporangiales > Streptosporangiaceae > Microbispora > Microbispora sp. ATCC PTA-5024. Next base: position 800,087 of record NZ_KI866525.1, read on the forward strand.
CCCTATCCGGGCGGGCCGTACCAGGGCTACCCGGACGGCCGTCCCGCCCTGGGCGAGCCGGAGCCCGTGCTGCAGGTCGGCGGCGGGGCGTACCCGGTCCAGGCCGAGATCGGTCCCGGCCCGCGGCCGCAGATTCCGCCCGGCCGGTACGAGGGACGGCAGGAGGCCCCGCTTGCCGGACAGGAGGCCCCGCGCCGGTACGACGGGCCGGAAGCGCCGGCGGGGCCGCACGGCTCGCCCTGGGCCGGGCAGCGGCCGGAGGACGGCCACGAGGCGCAGCGGCCCGACGGCCCGACCCGGTACGTGCGGCCCACCCCCTCGCCGTACCACGGACCGGGCGCGGGCGCGGTCGCGCCGGGCTTCCAGCCCGCCACCCGGGACGCGTCGGCGCAGGTGGCCGATCTGGAGCGCGAGATCGCGGAGCTGCGCCGCCGGCTGGAGCAGCGCCCGCACGATGCCAGATCGCAGAATGCATGACCCGCGCGAGGGCCCGCCGAATTCCCGGCGGGTCCCGGCCCTTTCCGTCATATATCCGCGGGGAGATAAACAACGGTTAAGCGAATTCCCTTAAGGAGTGTTTATCGGGGTTTTCGCTATACCTTTCCCATGACAGACAGACGAGTTCTGCTGGCGGCCGCCTCAGCCGTTCCGCTGCTGTTCCTGGCCGCCTGCGGCGGACCGGCGGACGGCGCCGGCGTCGCCTCCGCGGGCGGCGGCGGTACCTCCCCCGCGCCCTCGCGCAGCGCGGCCGCCGACCCGGAGGCGGACGCCCTGAAGTACGCCCAGTGCATGCGTGACCAGGGCATCGACATGCCCGATCCGGAGCCGGGGAGCGGCATGATCCGCCTGCGGGTGAAGGGCGGGCAGGTCGACGAGGCGAAGCTGAGGAAGGCCGAGGATGCCTGCCGGCAGTACAGCCCGATCGGCCACGGAGCCAAGCCGAACGATTCCCAACTTCAGGACGCCGTGCTGAAATACGCCGCCTGCATGCGGCAGCACGGGGTGAACATGCCCGACCCGAAGGTCGAGGACGGGAAGGTGATGATCGGCGGCCCGGGAATGAAACCGGATTCGCCGACGACGAAAGCCGCGATGGCCGCCTGCGAGAAACTTCTCCCCGGCGGCGGACCGGGAGGCGGACCCGGCGGTGGACCCGGCGGAGGACCGGGCGCCTCCCAGGACGGTTCTCAGGGCGGCGCGTCATGACCTCTGCAGAGGGAGGCCGGGCGTGAGGCGGGCGGTGGTGGCCGCGGGGGCGGCGGTGGCGGTCGCCGCGGGCGGCGCGACCGCGGCGGCACTCCACGGCGAGAACGCGCCCGCTCCGGCCGCCGCGCCGAGCGGGCCGACGGCCGAGATCACCCGCTCCGACCTCGTGGACACCAAGACCGTCGACGGCACGCTCGGCTACTCCGGGCGCCGGGCCGTCCCGAATGCCGCCACTGGCACCGTGACCCGGACGCGGTCCGAGGGCGCGGTCGTGCGCCGGGGCGGCTGGCTCTACCAGGTCGACGGGCGGCCGGTCGTGCTGATGTACGGCTCGATCCCCGTCTACCGCACCCTCTCCCAGGGCGTCGAGGGCGCCGACGTGCGTCAGCTCGAACGCAACCTGAAGGCCCTCGGCCACGACCCGGGCACGGTCGACGACGAGTTCTCCTGGCGCACCGCCCAGGCCGTACGGGAGTGGCAGGACGACCAGGGACTCCAGGTCACCGGAGCCGTGGACGCCCGCCAGGTCGTGGTCGCCTCCGGGCCGGTGCGGATCGCCGACGTGACCGCGGGGAAGGGCGACCGCGCCGGCATGTCGGTCGTCACCACGACGTCGACCCGGCGGATCGTGCACGTCGACCTCGCCGCCTCCGACCAGGGCCTCGCCCGGCTGGGCGTCAAGGCGACGGTCGAGACGCCGACCGGCAGGCGGGTCCGCGGCCGCATCACCTCGGTGGGGACCGCGGCCAGACCCGCGAGCACCGACGGCGGCGAGGCGACGATCGACCTCGAGATCACCGTCAACGGCGGGACCGGCCGGCTCGACCAGGCGCCGGTCTCGGTCGAGCTGGCCAGCGAGCGCCGCGCGCACGTGCTGTCGGTCCCCGTCGAGGCGCTGCTGGCGCTGCGCGAGGGCGGGTACGGCCTGCGGATCGTGGACGGCGCCCGGTCGAGGGTCGTGGCCGTGGAGACCGGTCTGTTCGCGTCCGGCCGTGTCGAGGTGAGCGGATCCGGCCTGGCCGAGGGCATGAAGGTCGAGGTGCCCACGTCATGAGCGCCGTCATCGAGCTGACGGGGGCCGAGAAGGTCTATCCGGGCGGCGTCCGGGCGCTGCGCGGGGTCGACCTGCGCGCGGACGCCGGGGAGCTGCTCGCGATCGTCGGGCCGTCCGGTTCGGGCAAGTCGACGATGCTGCACCTGATCGGCACGCTCGACCGGCCCTCGGCGGGCACGGTCCGCATCGCCGGATACGACGTGGCGGAGCTGGACGACCGCGAGCTGTCGGCCCTGCGCGCCCGGCACATCGGCTTCGTGTTCCAGCGCTTCCACCTGGCCGAGGGCGTGCCGGCGGTGGACAACGTGGCGGACGGCGTCCTGTACGCCGGAGCCGGCCGCCGCGAACGCCGCCGCCTGGCCGTGGAGGCGCTGGAGCGGGTGGGTCTCGGACACCGGCTCGGCCACCGTCCGCACGAGCTGTCCGGCGGGGAGCGACAGCGCGTCGCGGTGGCCCGGGCCGTCGTGGGCCGGCCCTCGCTCCTGCTGGCCGACGAGCCCACCGGCAACCTCGACTCGGCGTCGGGGGCGGGCGTGCTGGCCCTGCTCCGGGAGCTGAACGCCGCCGGCACCACGGTCGCGATCATCACTCACGATCCCGACGTGGCCGCCGCGGCCCCCCGCCGCGTACGCCTGCGGGACGGCGCGATCGTGGCCGACGAGCGGGCCGGCGCGGCGCCCGTCCACGAGCCGGCGGTGACCCCATGACCCGACCCCAGGCCGGCGGTGACCCCATGAGCCCACTCCGGGCCGCCGCTGAGCCCATGACGCCACGAGCCGGCGCCGACTCCACGAGCCGCGGACGAGCCGGCGCCGACCCCGCGAGCCGCCCGCGGCTCCGGCCGGCGCGGCTGGGCGTCGCGGACCTGCTCCGGGTGGGCGCGTCGGGCCTGCGCGTACGGCCGGCCCGGGCGATCCTGTCGGCGCTCGGCATCGCGATCGGCATCGCCACCATGGTCGCCGTGGTGGGGATCTCGGCCTCCAGCCGGGCCCGGCTCCTGAACGAGCTCGACAGCCTCGGCACCAACCTGCTGACCGTCACGCCCGGCCAGACGCTGTTCGGGAAGGAGGCCACGCTGCCGCCCGAGTCGCTCGGCATGGTGCGCAGGATCGGCCCGGTGCGCGCGGCCGCGATGACCGGGAACACCTCGGCCTCCGTCTTCCGCAGCGACCGGATCCCCACCACCCACACGGGCGGGCTGAGCGTACGGGCCGCCTCGCTCGACCTGCTGAGCACGCTCGGCACCGCCGTACGCCGCGGCGCGTGGCTCAACGCGGCGACGGCTCGGCAGCGCGCGGTGGTGCTGGGGGCGGTCGCGGCCGGCAGGCTCGGCGCCGACGCCCCTCGCGACCAGGTCTGGATCGGCGGCCGCTGGTGGACGGTCGTGGGCCTGCTGGACGCCTCCCCGCTGGCGCCCGAGGTCGACCGGGCCGCGCTGATCGGGTTCGACGCCGCGGCGACGTACCTCGGCTTCGACGGCAACCCCACGACCGTCTACACCCGGTCGGCGGACGACTTCGTGACCGATGTACGGGCGGTGCTGCCCCGGACGGTCAACCCGGAGCATCCGGAGGAGGTGCAGGTGAGCAGGCCGTCCGACGCCCTGGCCGCGCGGGCCGCGGCGACCGGCGCGTTCACGAACGTGCTGCTCGGCGTCGGCGCGGTGGCGCTGCTCGTCGGCGGCGTGGGCGTGGCGAACACGATGGTGATCTCCGTGCTCGAACGGCGCAGGGAGATCGGGCTGCGTCGTTCGCTGGGCGCGACCCGCGGCCACGTGCGGTCGCAGTTCCTGACCGAGTCGCTGCTGCTGTCGGGCCTCGGCGGGCTCTGCGGCTGCCTGCTGGGGACGGGCGTCACAGCGGCGTACGCGGCCTGGCGGGACCTGCCCTCGGTCATCCCGGTGTGGGCGGTGGCCGGGGGCCTGGGGGCGACCCTCCTCGTGGGCACGGCGGCCGGGATCTACCCCGCCATGCGGGCGGCGCGCATGTCGCCCACGCTGGCGCTGTCCACCTGAAGGCCGCCGCCGGGAGATGGCGGGCCGGGGTTCCTTAAGCGGCGTTTAGCCCCGGCTCGCCATCCTGGGCGGCATGCGGGTGCTCATCGCGGAGGACGAACGGGTCCTGGCCGACATCGTGGCGACCGGGCTGCGCCGGGAGACGATGGCCGTCGACGTCGTGTACGACGGGGACGCCGCCCTCGAACGGGCGACGGTCAACGACTACGACGTCATCGTCCTCGACCGGGACCTGCCGGAGGTGCACGGCGACGAGGTGTGCCGCCGCCTCGTCGCCGAGCGGATCCCGGCGCGCATCATCATGCTGACCGCGGCCGGCGACCTCCGGTCGAAGGTCGAGGGCCTGTCGATCGGCGCGGACGACTACCTGCCCAAGCCGTTCGACTTCCCCGAACTCGTGGCCCGGCTGCGCGCGCTGGCCCGGCGCGCGCCGCAGGCGGTCCCGCCCGTGCTGCGGCGGGCGGGCATCACGCTCGACCCGGGCAGGCGGGAGGTCTTCCGGGACGGCCGGTACGTCGCGCTCAGCCCCAAGGAGTTCGCCGTGCTGGACGTCCTCATGCGGGCCGGCGGCACCGTGGTCAGCGCCGAGGAACTGCTGGAGAAGGCGTGGGACGAGAACATCAGCTACTTCACCAACTCGGTGCGGGTGACGGTCATGACGCTCCGCAAGAAGCTCGGCGGGCCGCCGGTCATCGAGACCGTCACCGGCGCCGGGTACCGGCTCTGACGGCTCTGGCCGCGCTCACGGCCGTCGCGGGGAAGGCTCTGCGGCGCCCGGCCGCCCTGCGCATGCCGGTGCGGGCGCGGCTCACGGCGGTGTACGGAAGCCTGTTCTTCCTGACCGCGGGCGCCCTCGTCGTCATCAACTACTTCACGGTCAACAAGATCCTCTACCGGCGGTTCACCGTGAGGTTGCCCGGCGCGCCCCTCCCCGACCTGCCGGCGGGCGTCCCCACGGGCAAGGCCGTGCTGATCCAGCAGTTCAGCAAGTCGGAGCTGTCCGGCGGCGATCCCGGCGACACCCTCTTCATCCGGTCGGTCAGCGACGAGGTCGAACGCTTCCGCCAGCTCGTCATGGACTCCATGCTGCAGTGGTCGCTGCTGAGCACGCTGCTCATCGGCCTGTTCGGGCTGGCCGTGGGCTGGCTCGTGGCCAAGCGGGCGCTGGCGCCCCTGCACACCGTCACCGAGACGGCCCGTACGCTGTCGGGCAGCACACTGCACGAACGCATCGCCCTCGACGGGCCGCGCGACGAGATCCGCGACCTCGCCGACACCTTCGACTCGATGCTCGAACGGCTCGACACCGCCTTCGACAGCCAGCGGCGGTTCGTCGCCAACGCCTCACACGAACTGCGCACGCCGCTGGCCATCAACCGCGCCCTGCTCCAGGTGTCGTTCGCCGACCCGGACCTGCCCGAACAGCTTCGGTCCGTCGGCGCGGAACTGCTGGCCGCCAACGCCCGCCAGGAACGGCTCATCGACGGCCTGCTGCTGCTCGCGCAGACCGAGCGCGAGCTCACCACGCGCGAGTCCGCCGACCTGGAGGACCTGGCCGGCGCGGTCGTCGCGGCCGCGCCCGGCCATCCGCAGGTGCGGGCGCACCTGGCCGCCGCCCCCGTGACGGGCGACCCGGTGCTGCTGGAACGCATGATCGGCAACCTCGTCGACAACGCCGCCAAGTACAACGACGAGCGCGGCGAGGTGCACGTCCGCAGCGGCGCCGACGGCGCCGCGTCGTTCGTGACGGTGGAGAACACCGGGCCCGTCGTCGCGCCCGACCAGGTCGCCGTGCTCTTCGAGCCGTTCCGCCGCCTCGGCGGCGACCGGACCGGCTCGGCCAGGGGCGCCGGGCTCGGCCTGTCCATCGTGCGGGCCGTCGCCACCGCCCACGGCGGCACCGCCGAGGCCCGTCCCCGCCCCGGCGGCGGCCTCGTCGTCACCGTACGGCTCCCGCGCGCCCCCGCCGGCTCCCCCGCGCTCGCCGCCCCGCACGGAAGAGCCCACGACCCAGGCCGTTAGCCGAGCTCACAGCGAGCCGAGGAACGCGCCAGGCTCGTTCACGCATGGGCAGCGTTGAGCGCGACGGGGACGCCCGCCTGGGGGCCCGGGCCCGCACCCGGCGGCCACACCCACCCCAAGGCAACCGAGGTTGCCGTAACAGGGCCGGGGCCCGGCGGCCACGGTCACGCTCAGGCCCGGCCTGATGGCACCGCCCGGCCTGAACAGCTGCGGGGGCGCCTGCCCTGGGACCAGGCGAAAGTGCCCTCCACGCCCCGCGCGGGCACGCTCACGCTCAGGCCTGGCCAGGGGCACTGGGCCCCGTGAGCACGGTGGGCATGCTCGTGCCGAGGCCGGGCGGGCGGGGGAAGGGGCCGTCGCACGTCCCGGGCGCGGTGGGAAGGCTCTCGCGGATGCGCGCCTGCGTAGGGACGTGCCGGCGGCCGCCGCCGCGGCCCGGCCTCGGTGAGGGCCGTCCGAACGCCCTCTCGGCCCGGAGGGGAAGTGCCCGGAGGGAAGACGCCCGGAGGGGAAGCACGGAAGGTCAGGTCCCGCGGGCGTCGGACGGCCTCGGCCGCTCCGGCGGGTCAGGCGCCCGCCATCGCGAAGACTCCGAAGAGGTTGCCCGAGGTGTCGTGCAGGTAGGCGAAGTCGGGGCCGCCCGGGTTGCCGACCGCCTTGAACACCACCTTCCCGCCGAGGCCCTCGACTCTGTCGCAGGTCTCGGCGACGTCCGCGACGTGCACGCAGAAGACGGCGTGGTTCGGGCGCTCGCCTCCGGTGCCGAAGACACCGCCCTGCGGCCGCTCATCACTGGGATAGCTGACGATGCGGTAGTCCATGCCGCCGGCCGCGGCCTTCTCGTCGGCCTGGTAGCGCCAGCCGAACAGGTCGCCGTAGAACCGCTGGACGCCGTCCGGGTCGTCCGTGGCGATCTCGAACCAGGCGACGGTGCCGAAGGCGGGGGTCTCGGCGGCGGGCGTGGTCATGTCCTTCTCCCTGTTGCGTGTGCTCGTGACGGGTGGTGTGCGAGCCGGATGCCCGGAGGCGCCCGTCGCCCGCGTGGTTCCAGCGTCTCCTCCTGTGGCGACAACCCCCTGTCGGTGTTTATGGGGAACATGTTTTCGAATGTCGTGCTAGTCGAGCACCGGATAACGGGCGATCATGTGAGGGACCTCGGCGCCGAACGCCTCTATGGGCCGCTTCGGCACGCGTTCCTCGGTGAGGGCGGCCTCGGCGATCCGGTCGAACCGGAAGACGCGGACGGCGTCGCGCAGGCGGCACCAGGCCACCAGGTACCACGAGCCGGTCCGCCCGCCCACGAACGCTCCCGGCTCGACCTCCCGTCTGGTGAGCGCCCCATGGACGTCGGCGTACTGCATGCGCAGGACGACGCCCTTGACCAGGGCCTCCTCGATGACGCGCCCGATGGAGCCGGTGTAGCCCTCGCCGGGCTTGTCCTCCGCGAGGATCTGCACCCGGGTGGCGAGCTGCCGCGCCCGCTCCCCCTCCGGCCCCGGCATGGCGGCGACGAGCTTGCGCAGCGCGCTGCGCGCGTCCGCCGCGAACGGCTGCTGGTCGGTGCGGCTGAGCGCGATCGCCACGGCCACGGCCTCGGCCGGGGTGAAGTTGAGCGGGGGCAAGGACATGCTCTTCTCGAGGGCGTAGCCCCCCCTGCGGCCGATCTCGGCGTAGATGGGCACGCCCGCCTGTTGCAGGGCGGCGATGTCCCTCTCGATGGTCCGCGGGCTCACCTCGAAGCGCAGGGCGAGCTCACGCGCGGACCGGCAGCGGGGGGAGATCGCCCGCAGGTCCTCGACGATCGCATACAGCCGGTCGGTACGGTTCACAGGCCAGACGCTAGGACACCCCACCGACATTTCCGCTGACGCGTTCGAATCTCCGGCCTGTCGTGGCGAGGCCCCGCGCGCCCCGGGGAAGACGGCCGAGGACCGACCGGGGAAGAGGACCGAGGACGGAACCCTTACGAGGGGGTCAGCCGCCGACGGCTTCGGCGATCCGGCCGAGGCGCTCGCGGCCGGGCTCGGGGAACCGCTCGCTGGTTACGTCTGCCGAGGTGATGCGGTCGAGGCGGAAGACCCGGACGTCCTCCCGCAGCCTGCACCAGGCCACCAGGTACCAGTGCCCGCCGCGGCCGCCCAGGCAGATGCTCGGCTCAACGTCGCGGGTCGTGGAGACGCCCTTGCTGTTGACGTAGTCGACGCGCAGCACCCGGCGGCGCAGCAGCGCCTCGTCGATGGCGCGTTTGACGGCCTGCGGCCCGGCGATCGAGTACCCGCCCTGCTCGATCCGGATGGGGACTCCGGCCTCCCGTAACTTCGCCACGTCCCGGACGACGGTGCTCTTGCTGACGCCGAGGCGCGACGCGAGCTCGCGCGCGGACAGGCAACTGCCGGACCTGAGCTCCTCGACGAGCGCGTCCCGGCGTTTCATGACCTTGACGCTACGCCGACGAGACGGGCGATTCCGGGACGACACACCTCACTCGGGCGTTACAGCACCATCACCCCACGTGCCCCACGGCCGCGTGTTGACGATCCGGTCCGGCCCTATCCCGCACAGCGCGGCGCGCTCGCAGCCGAAACGCTGCCAGTCGAGCTGTCCCGGCGCGTGGGCGTCGGAGTCGACGGAGAAGTCGCACCCCATCTCGTACGCCAGGCGCAGCAGGCGTTTGGGCGGGTCGAGCCGGTCGGGCCGCGAGTTGATCTCGACGGCCACGCCGAACCGCCGGCACGCCTCGAACACGATCTCCGCGTCGAAGCGCGACTCCGGCCGGAGGCCGCCGCGCCGGCCGCCCGCCCGCACGACGCGGCCGGTGCAGTGGCCGAGGACGTCGACGTGCGGGTTGGCCACGGCCGTCACCATGCGCCGCGTCATGTCCTCCGCGTCCATCCGCAGCAGCGAGTGGACGCTGGCGACGACGACGTCGAGCCGTTCGAGCAGCTCGGGCTCCTGGTCGAGCGAGCCGTCGGCGTTGATGTCGACCTCGATGCCCGTCAGGACGCGGAACGGCGGGCCTGAGCCGGCCGCGAACGACGCGTTGAGCTCCTCCACCACGTCGAGCTGCCGGCGCAGCCGGTCGGGCGACAGCCCGTTGGCCACGGTCAGCCGCGGCGAGTGGTCGGTGAGCGCGAGGTACTCGTGGCCGAGCGACCGCGCCGCCGCGGCCATCTCCTCGATGGACGAGCCGCCGTCGGACCAGTCGGAGTGGCTGTGCAGGTCGCCGCGCAGCGCCTCGCGCAGCTCCCGCGCCGCGTCGTCGAGGTCGACGTCCTTGGTGTCCTCCAGCCGCCGCAGATAGGTGGGGACGTCGCCGTTCAGCGCCTCGGTGACGGCGAGGGCGGTGACCTTGCCGACGCCCTTGAGGTCGCTCAGCCGGCCCTCGCGGGTGAGCCGTTCGAGCTCGCCGGGCGGCAGGGCCTCGACGGTCGCGGCGGCGCCCCGGAACGCGCGCACGCGGTAGGTGGGCTCGCCCGCCCGTTCCAGCAGGAAGGCGATCCTCTTCAGGGCCTCGACCGGATCCACATCCGCACCGTACTCCGCGTTCCTGACAGAACTGCGAACGTCGCCGAAGGTTGGCCCGTTATGTCCTAGCGACGCTATTGTGTGCCGATCTCGACAGCAGGAGCCCGATGGCCGGATCCGGGGAGCGCCCCACGCCTCCGCACGACCCCTCGCACGACAGGCCGACACCGGACGGCGAGCCGCTCGGCGTACCGGCACCGGACGGCGGGACACGTGACACGCCGACGGCGGACGGCGGCGCGGCACATGACACGCCTGCACCGGACCGCGAGACACATGACGCGCCGGCACCGGACCGCAGGACGCAGGACACGCCGGCGACCGCGGAGCCCCAGCCCGGCGCCGAGGACACCGAGAGGACCCGGCCGCTGCGCCGGGAGCCGGCTCGGCCCGCGCCGTCCCCGCCCGCGGTCCCCGCGCACCCGGCTCGGCCCGCGCCGTCTCCGCCCGTGGTTCCCCCGCCGCGGCACCCGGTGGCGCGCCCGGCCGGTCCTCCACCGCCGCATCCGCTCGCGATGAACCGGCCCGAGCGGTTTTCCACGCCGAAGCCGTCCGGGGGCTCCAAGTCGTCCACCGCCATCAAGCTCGGCACGCTGGGCGTCCTGTCCACGCTGGTCGTGGGCTTCTGCGCGGCCCAGAACCGGTACGACGAGGTGGGCGCCGACTGCGTCGACCTGTCGAACCGGCAGCCCGACGGCTCCTACCCCGTCGTGCCCGACGACTACTGCGACGACGACCACCACTACCACGGCTCGCACGGCGCGTACGGCTGGTACTACGGCGGCACCCGGACCGGGGGCCGGGTGTGGCGCGGGACCACGGTGAAGCCCGCGGACGCGCACATCACCAGCAGGACGGGACGCGTCATCCAGCGCGGCGGGTTCGGCTTCCACTCGGGCGGGGGCGGCTGACGCCGTGCGCCGGGAGAGCTCGCGGCCCCGCGACGACTGGGCCGCCGTCATCGAGTCGCAGGGACTGGCCTTCCACCGGTCCGCCCACCCTGAGGGCCTGACCCGGCCGTACTGGGACGAGAGCGTCCACTACGTCTTCACGATGGACGAGGTCCTGGCACTGGAGAGCCAGGTCGAGGAGCTGCACGGAATGTGCCTGGAGGCGGCCGAGTACATCGTGGCGCACGACCGGCTGGCCGACCTGGGCATCCCGCCGGAGTGCCGGGCCGCCGTCGCGCAGTCGTGGCGGCGGCGCGACCCGCACCTGTTCGGCCGGTTCGACCTGCGTTACGACGGCACGGGCCCGGCCAAGCTGCTGGAGTACAACGCCGACACGCCCACGAGCCTGGTCGAGAGCTCGGTCGTGCAGTGGTTCTGGCTGCGCGACGTCTTCCCCGCCGACGACCAGTGGAACTCGGTGCACGAGCGGCTGGTCGACCGGTGGAAGTCGCTGACGCTGCCGACCGGGCCCGTCCACTTCGCCTGGACGAACGCCGACGAGACCGGCGAGGAGGCCATGACGACCGGCTACCTCCAGGAGACCGCCGAGCAGGCCGGCCTGACCACGGTCGCGGTCGCGATGGAGGACATCGGCTGGGACGCGCTCAACCGCCGCTTCGTCGACATGGAGCACCGCGTCATGCGGACCGTCTGCAAGCTCTACCCCTGGGAGTGGATCGTCGCCGAGCCGTTCGCGCCGCACGCCCTGGCCCAGCAGGTCTCCATGACCTGGATCGAGCCGCTGTGGAAGATGCTGCTGTCGAACAAGGCCCTGCTGGCCGTCCTGTGGGAGATGTTCCCCGGCCACCCGAACCTCCTGCCCGCCTACTTCGACGGCCCCCGGGAGCTGGCCGGGACCTCGGGCTACGTGCGCAAGCCGCTGCTCGGCCGTGAGGGGGCGTCCATGCGCATCGCCGCCCCCGGCGTCGAGGTGGAGACGGAGGGCGGGTACGGCGCCGAGGGCTTCGTGTACCAGGAGTTCGCGCCGCTGCCGGACTTCGACGGCTGGCGCCCCGTGCTCGGGGCGTGGGTGGTCGAGGACGAGGCGGCCGGGCTCGGCATCCGCGAGACCTCCGGCCTGATCACCGACGACACGTCCTCCTTCGTCCCCCACCGCATCCACGGCTGAAAGCGAACACGCCCATGAACACCGCACCCTCCACCTCGCTCGCCGGCGTGCTCGGGCACGGCGCGCTGGCCATCCTGGCGTACGCCGTCCTCGGCGTGCTGCTGCTCGTCGCCGGGTTCTACGTCGTCGACCTCGCCACCCCCGGCAGGCTCAGCAAGGTCATCCGTGCCGACCGCAACCCGAACGCCACGCTGCTGGCCGCCGCGAGCCTGGCCGGCGTCGGCCTCGTCGTGGCGGCGAGCATCTGGTCGTCCGGCGGGGAGCTTCGCGAGGGGCTGCTCGCGACGCTCGTCTTCGGCCTCGTGGGCATCGCCGTGCAGACGCTCGGCATGGTGGCCTTCGACAAGGTGGCCGGGATCCCGGTGCGCGAGCTGGTCGGGGAGCCGGCGCTGCAGCCGGCCGCCGTGCTGCTCGCGGTGACCCACTTCGTGATCGGCCTCATCACCGCCGTCGCCGTGCTCTAGCCCTCCATCGGGCCCCCGCCGGGCCCCCGCGCCCCCTCCGTACGGCGACGCCGGCATGCCGGGGGGCGCGCCCGGCCCGATGACCTGGCACGCTAGAGGCGTGAGCGAGCGGGGCGGGCGAGCCGGGACGGACCGGCACGGCGACGGAGACGTGCGGGACGCCGGTGAGGGAGGGCCGATGAGCGACAGGATCCGGGAGGACACGGCACGGCGGCTGGACCGCGCGATGGGCAGCCTGGGCACGGCCGCGATGGCCCGGATGGAGGAGCAGCTCGCCTGGTACCGCGCGCTGTCGGCCGAGGACAGGTCCTGGGTCGGCCTCGTCGCCCAGGCGGGCATCGCGGCGTTCGTCGAGTGGTTCGGCCACGCGGGCGAGGGCCGCCCGACGCCGAGCATCGAGTTCTTCGGCACGGCTCCCCGGGAGCTGAAGCGCAGCGTCTCGCTCCAGCAGACCGTCGACCTGGTCCGCATCGTCGTCGAGGTGGTCGAGGCGCAGGTCGACGAGCTGGCCGCCCCCGGCGGCGCGGAGCTGCTGCGCCACGCCATGCTCCGCTACACCCGCGACGTCGCCTTCGCCGCCGCCCAGGTGTACGCCAGGGAGGCCGAGGCCCGCGGTTCGTGGGACGCCCGGCTGGAGGCGCTGATCGTCGACGCGCTGGTCCGCGGCCAGGTCGACGACGGCCTGCACTCCTGGGCCGCCGCCCTCGGCTGGACCTCCGCGCCCGTCGTGGTGTTCGCGGGGTACGCCCCCGACGAGGACCCGCAGACCATCATCGACGGGCTGCGCGACAAGGGGCGGCGCATCGGGCACGAACTGCTCGCGGGCGTCCAGGGCGACCGGCTCATCGTGATCGTCGGCGGAGCCGGCGGCGTGAAGGACGCGGCCCGCGGCGTCGTGTCGCGCTTCGGGCCTGGGCCGATCGTCATCGGTCCCGAGGTGCCCGACCTGCACGCGGCCGCCAGCTCGGCGCGGGCCGCGATCGCGGGGCTGCGTGCGGCGGCCGGCTGGCCGGACGCGCCGCGTCCCGTGCTCGCCGAGGACCTGCTAGCCGAGCGCGCCCTGGACGGCGACGAGGACGCCCGGCAGCAACTGGTGGAGAACGTCTACAAGCCGCTGGCCGGGACCCCGCTGCTCGACACGCTGGCGACGTACCTGGAGCAGGGCACCTCCCTGGAGGCGACCGCCCGCCTGCTGTTCGTGCATCCGAACACCGTGCGGTACCGTCTTCGGAAGATCACCGAGCTGACCGGTTACCAGCCCACCGAGGGACGGTCCGCATTCACCCTTCAGGTGGGGCTCATACTCGGGCGGCTGTCCGTTACGTGAGCGGGGCGCGTTAACCCTGCGGACACCGAAACTGTAGGGCCCCCACAAAGGAGGGGCCGTAAAGTTCGTTCGGATCTCCATCAGTGTGGCGAACCTCTACAGGGCAGGGTTGATAGCGTGCTCGTCATCGTCGCTCCGGGCCAAGGCGCCCAGACCCCAGGCTTCCTCAGTCCATGGCTCGAGATCCCCGAGTTCCGCGACCGCATGGCCGCCTGGTCGGAGATCGTCGAGCTGGACCTCGTCGCGTACGGGACGACCGCCGGCGCCGAGGAGATCCGCGACACCGCGGTCGCCCAGCCGCTGCTGGTGGCGGCCGCCCTCGCGTCGTACGACGTGCTGGGGGTGCGGCCGGACCTGGTGGCCGGGCACAGCGTCGGCGAGCTCGCCGCGGCGGCGATCGCCGGGGTGCTGACCCCGGAGGAGGCTCTCACGCTGGTGCGCGAGCGCGGCCGCGCGATGGCCGAGGCGGCCGCGATCACCGAGACGGGAATGGTGGCGGTGCTCGGCGGCGTCGAGGACGACGTGCTGGCGAGCATCGAGAAGCACGGCCTGACGCCGGCGAACATCAACGGCGCCGGTCAGATCGTGGCGGGCGGCACGATGGAGCGCTTGGAGGCGTTCCGCGCCGAGCCGCCGGACAAGGCCCGCCTCATCCCGCTGTCGGTCGCGGGCGCCTTCCACACCGTGCACATGGCGCCCGCCGTGGACCGGCTCCGCGAGGAGGCCGCCTCCCTGATGCCGCGCGACCCGAAGATCCCGCTGCTGTCCAACGCCGACGGCGCCGTCGTGGCCGGCGGCGGGGAGTTCGTGGCGCGCCTGGTCGACCAGGTGGCCAACCCCGTCCGCTGGGACTCCTGCATGGCCACGATGGCCGAGCACGGCGTCACCGCGATGATCGAGCTGCTGCCGGGCGGCACGCTGACCGGCCTGGCCAAGCGCGGCCTGACCGGTGTGAAGACCGTCGCGCTCAAGACCCCCGACCACCTGGACAACGCCCGAGAGGTGCTCAAGTGAGGCTCAGCCACGGCGCCCCGGGCGCGAAGGTTCTCGCGTTCGGCGGCTACCAGCCGGCCGAGGTCGTGACCAACGACGACCTCGCCGCCCGGCTCGACACCAACGACGAATGGATCCAGAGCCGCGTCGGCATCAAGGAGCGCCGCATCGCCGGCCCGCAGGAGTCGGAGATCGACCTCGCCGTCCAGGCGGGCGGCAAGGCCCTCGCCGCGAGCGGCCTGTCGGCCGAGGACATCGACCTGGTCATCGTCGCGACCTGCACGCTGGAGGCGCAGATCCCCAACGCCGCCGCCCGGGTGGCCCACCGGCTCGGGATCGACGCGCCCGGCGCCTTCGACGTCAACGCCGCCTGCGCCGGCTTCTGCTACGGCCTGGCCGCGGCGAGCGACGCCGTACGAGCCGGGTCGGCGACCAACGTGCTGGTCGTGGGCAGCGAGAAGCTCAGCCAGTGGGTCGACTGGAACGACCGGACGACCGCGGTGATCTTCGCGGACGGCGCGGGCGCGGCCGTCGTCGGCCCGTCGGACACTCCCGGCATCGGGCCGGTGGCCTGGGGCAGCGCCGGAGACAAGGCCGAGGCCATCACCGTGCGCGGCCGCGCGTCCTTCCTGGAGCAGGAGGGCCAGACCGTCTTCCGCTGGGCCACCACCGCGCTCCACCCGGTGGCCCTGCTCGCCTGCGAGCGCGCCGGGGTCGATCCGGCCGACCTCGCGGCCTTCGTCCCCCACCAGGCGAACCTGCGGATCGTCGAGGCGATCGCCCGCAAGATCGGCGCCGACAAGGCCGTCGTCGCGCGGGACATCACGCTCGCGGGCAACACCTCGGCCGCGTCGATCCCGCTCGCGCTGTCCCGGATGATCGAGCGCGGCGAGGTCCCCTCGGGCGGCCTCGCGCTGCTGCTCGGCTTCGGCGCCGGCCTCACCTACGCCTCCCAGGTGATCGAGATCCCCTAAGGCTTGTACGGACCTCCGTGCAAAACCGTAAGACCGACACACGAACTCAAGGAGTAGTCGCGACATGGCACTGACCGAGCAGGAGATCCTCGCCGGCCTTGGCAAGATCGTCAACGAGATCACCGGCATCCCGGCGGCGGAGGTCACCCCGGAGAAGAGCTTCGTCGACGACCTCGACATCGACTCCCTCTCCATGGTGGAGATCGCCGTCGCGGCCCAGGACGAGTTCGGCGTCGAGATCCCCGACGACCAGCTCAAGCACCTGAAGACCGTCAAGGACGTCATCAACTTCATCCAGGCCTAGGACCCCGTCCCAGGCCCGTCCCCGGATCTCCCGTCCGCCGCGTCCGCGCGGGCGGACGGCGCGGTCCGCGGGACGACCCCGCGCCGCGGGCCCCGGGCCCCGGCGGACCACGAGCAGGGGCGGGGGCAGGGCCGTGCCCGCCCCGCCGGGGGCGTCCGGGCCCCCACCGATCAAGAGGAGTGCAGACAAGTGAGCAAGGACCGGGTACGTGTCGTCGTCACCGGGCTCGGCGCGACGACGCCCCTCGGTGGAGACGTCGCCTCGACCTGGTCGGCGCTCCTCGACGGGCGGTCGGGCATCCGCACGCTCACCGAGGACTGGGTCGACTCGGTGCCGGTGAAGTTCGCCGGCGTGGCCGCGGTCGACCCCGGCGAGGTTCTTCCGAGGCCCGAGGCGAGGCGGCTCGACCGCGCCGAGCAGTTCGCGCTGGTCGCCGCCCGTGAGGCGTGGCGGGACGCGGGCGCCCCCGAGGTCGAGCCGACGCGGCTGGGCGTCGTCGTCGGCAGCGGGATCGGCGGCATCACGACGATCCTGGCGGCGTACGACACGTTCAAGGAGAAGGGCTGGCAGCGGCTGTCGCCGTTCACGGTCCCGATGCTGATGCCGAACGGCGCCGCCGGCTGGATCGGCATCGAGATCGGCGCGAAGGCGGGGGTCCACGCGACCGTCAGCGCCTGCGCCACCGGCGCCGAGTCCATCGGCTACGGCATCGAGATGATCAGGGACGGCCGCGCGGACGTGGTCGTCGCCGGCGGCACCGAGGCGGCCATCCACCCGCTGAACGTGGCCTCCTTCGCCGCGATGCGCGCCATGTCCACCCGCAACGACGAGCCGCTGCGCGCGTCCCGGCCGTTCGACAAGGGCCGCGACGGGTTCGTGCTCGGCGAGGGCTCGGGCATCGTCGTGCTGGAGTCGGAGGAGCACGCGCGGGCGCGCGGCGCGAAGATCTACGCCGTCGCCGCCGGCGCGGGGTACTCCTCGGACGCCCACCACATCGCCCAGCCGGAGCCCACCGGCGCCGGCATCCGGCTCGCCGTGCAGCGCGCGCTGGAGGACTCCGGGCTGACCGGGGCCGACGTGAAGCACATCAACGCCCACGCCACCTCCACCCCTGCCGGGGACGTCGTCGAGACGATCGCCATCAAGGAGACCATCGGCTCCCACCCGCTGGTCACGGCGACCAAGTCGATGACCGGTCACCTCCTCGGCGGCGCGGGCGGCATCGAGTCGATCTTCACGATCCTGGCGCTGACCGACCGCGTCGTGCCCGCCACGGTGAACGTGGACGACCTCGACGACGGCATCGAGGTTCCCATCGTCCGCGACGAGCCCCACAAGCTTCCCGACGGCCAGATCGCCGCCATCAACAACTCGTTCGGGTTCGGCGGTCACAACGTGGCCGTGGCCTTCACCACTGTCTGACAAGGGAGTCTCCGATGACTGTGCTGGACAACAGGTTGGTGGCCGCGGCTTCCGAGGGGGAGGCCGCCGATCCCCGCGCCCCGTTGGTGCGCCTCGGCCACCTGCTGGACGAGGGCTCGATCCGGCTGATCACTCCCGAGGACAAGAGCGGCGTGCTGGCCGTGACCGGCCGCATCGAGGGCGTCCCCGTGGTGGCCTTCTGCAGCGACGCCCGTGTGCAGGGCGGCGCGATGGGCTCCGAGGGCTGCGAGCACATCGTCCACGCGTACGACGTGGCCGTGCGGGAGCGGGTGCCGGTCATCGGCGTCTGGCACTCCGGCGGGGCCCGCATCCCCGAGGGCGTGGAGTCGCTGCACGCAGTGGGCCGGGTGTTCGCCGCCATGACCAAGGCGTCCGGGCTCGTCCCGCAGATCTCCGTCGTGGTCGGCCCGGCCGCCGGCGGCGCCGCCTACGGCCCGGCCCTCACCGACCTGGTGATCCTGGCCGACCAGGGCCGCATCTTCGTCACCGGTCCCGACGTGGTCCGCAGCGTCACCGGCGAGGACATCGACATGGCCTCGCTGGGCGGCCCCGAGCCGCACAGCAAGCGCAGCGGCGTCGCCCACATCGTCACCAAGGACGAGCCGGAGGCCCTGCTCAGGGCCCGCCAGCTCGCCGTGCTGCTCGGCCACCAGGGCCGGGTGCGCGAGGTGGACGAGGTCGACTTCAGCACCCTGCTCCCCGACAACCCCCGCCGCGCCTACGACGTCCACCCCCTGGTCAACGGGCTGCTCGACGAGCCCGGCGTGGAGCTCCACCCCAAGTGGGCGCCGAACGTCGTCACCACCCTGGGCCGCCTCGGCGGCCGCACGGTCGGCGTCATCGCCAACAACCCGATGCGGCTCGGCGGGTGCCTCGACTCGGCCTCGGCGGAGAAGGCCGCCCGGTTCGTCCGGATGTGCGATGCCTTCGGCGTGCCGCTGGTCGTGCTGGTCGACGTCCCCGGCTACCTGCCGGGCGTGGGCCAGGAGCACGACGGCGTCGTCCGGCGCGGGGCCAAGCTGCTGCACGCGTTCGCCGAGGCGTCGGTGCCGCGGGTCACGCTCTACACCCGTAAGGCGTACGGCGGCGCCTACATCGCGATGAACTCCCGCGCGCTGGGCGCGACCCGCGTGTTCGGCTGGCCGACCACGGAGATCGCCGTGATGGGCGCGGTCGCCGCGGTGCGCGTCCTCAAGCGCCGCGAGCTCGCCGCCGCCTCCGAGGAGGAGCGGCCGGCGCTGGAGGCCCGGCTGGCCGAGGAGCACCAGAAGGTGGCCGGCGGCCTCGCCCGGGCCATCGACCTCGGCGTGGTGGACGAGCTCGTCGAGCCCGCCAAGACGCGCGGCGCCATCGCCCGCGTCCTCGCCACGGCCACCCCGGCCCGCGGCGCCCACGGCAACATCCCCCTGTAGTCCCCGTCCTGTACGGCGAAGCGCCGGTCCCCTGGGGGGCCGGCGCTTCGGCGTCGGAAGGAGCGGGCGGGTCAGGACGCCAGTCCGGGAAGCTCGGAGTACGACTTGCCGCGGACGAACCACTGGAAGTCGGCCGAGTTCTTCCCGCTCGGCGACGGCAGGCCGGCCCGCAGGTTCACGGCCGTGTTGACCAGGCCCCAGTTGAGGCCGCAGCCACTCGCCTTCGGCACGGCGAACGTCGTGTCCCTGGCCGTCGCCCTGAAGACCGGCACGCCGTCGATCGAGGTGAGGTCGAGCGAGGTCACCTCGGGGTTGAGGACGATGGGATCGGTGTCGCCGCCGATGTAGCACTTCTTGCCGAGCAGCGGGTGGATCATCCGGATCTTGATGCCGACGTTGGTCGGGAAGACGGGTCCGGCGTCGACGCGGCCGGTGCCCTGGGTCTCGACGTACACGTCGGTCAGCTTCGGCACCTCGAGCGGCTTGCCGAGCAGGCCGCCGGGGACCTTCATGCGGCCGCCCACCACGCTGCCGAACGCCGCGGCCGTGCTGCCGTCGGCCAGCTTGCCCTGAGCGACGGTGATCCGCAGGGGCTGGCTGATGTCCTGCTGGATCTTGCCGAGGGAGATGGTCCCGCCGACCGTGACGATGAAGATGCAGCTCCAGGTGTCGGCCGTGGCGCCCGCCGGGAGCCTGGGGCAGTCGGACCAGTCGGCGTCGCTCGGGTGGTAGTCATAGGCGGCGGCCTGGGCGGGAGCCGACAGCCCGCCCAGCAGCAGCACCGCCGCCGCGACGCCGGTCGCGAGGCGCCGGGCACGAACGCTCATGGACTCCTCCTCCGGTCCGCCCAAAGGCGTGACGTGGGAAATGGTGAGTCCCGGTTATATCTGTGGAAAACACCGCTTTCTATGGCGTTTTCCCAAGGCGCGCGACGCGGGAGTTGTCACGCGCGCGCAATACGGCGGCCACGGGGCGCGCCTTCTGGAAGGCCCCGCGCCGCCGGCGGGAGGTGTCAGACCGCGGCGTGCAGCCAGCGGACGGGGGCGCCCTCCCCGGCGTACCGGAAGGACTCCAGCTCCTCGTCCCACTGCTTGCCGAGCAGCCGGTCGAGCTCGTCCTCCAGCACGACGCGGCCCTGGGCGGCCATCAGCATCACGTTGCGTAGCCGGTCCTCGGGCACGAGGATGTCGCCGTTCGCGCCGACCAGGGCCGTGAACGCGCCGAGCGACGGGGTGTAGGCGTGCCGGGACCCGTCGACGCCGGGTGAGGCGTCCTCGGTGATCTCGAAGCGGATGCGCTGCCAGCCCATGAGAGACGACGTGATCGCCGCGGCCGTGCCGGGGCGGCCCTCCCACTCCGCCTGGGCCCGGAGCGTTCCGGGCGCGGCGGGCTGGGCCGTCCACGTCAGATCGACGGGTACGCCAATAACGCCTGCGACGGCCCACTCGATGTGCGGGCACAGCGCAGGCTGAGCCGAGTGGACGTACAGGACGCCACGAGCAGCAGCCACCGGACCTCCCAAATCGCATGAGGTGCGCCTTCCCCAACGGCCTCATACTTGGGATGATCACGGTTGGATGACTGTAGGAGAGACTACCGTCCGTCGTGGCCCGGCACCAGAGGGGGGTCATACCGATTAGGGCGTGGTAACCCTCAGAATCGGGAAAGACTCCCTCCGTGATCGCCCTAGGAAGGCGGCGGGATGCGCGGTCGGCTCGTCGAACCCCTCCCCGGCCGGCCCGCGCTCATCCGGCCGGACGAGTTGCTCACCTCCTCCCCCGAGGCCGTCGGCCGCTGGGCCCGCGAGACGGCCGCCGCCGGGGGCGTCCACCACGTCCGGCTGTCGCCCGGCGTGGACGTCGTCGACCTCACCGCGACCCTCCGCGACCGTGGGCACGTCGCGTCACCCAACCACGTCCTCCTCGGGCAGCCGCTGCTGTTCGGCGGCCCCGGCGGCATGCCGGTGCCCGCGCGGGCCGTCCCGTACGAACCGGGCGAGCCGTGGGACGTCACGGTCGCCGTGCTCGACACGGGCCTCGCGCCGCACCCCTGGATGACGCGGTGGTACCGCGACGAGGTGGCCGACACCCCGGACGCCGACGGCGACGGCGTGCTGGACGAGCAGGCGGGCCACGGCACGTTCGTCGCCGGGCTGATCCTGCGACGGGCCCCCGGCGTGGCGCTGCGCGCCGTACGGCTCCTCGACAGCCACGGGGTGAGCGACGAGGCCGCGCTGCTGCGGGCCCTCGCCCGGCTGCGCCGCGAGCGGGTCCACGTGGTGAACCTGTCGCTCGGCGGCCACACCTTCGACGACCGGCCGCCGGTGGGGCTGGCGGAGACGCTGGCAGCCTTTCCCGCCGTCGTCGCCTGCGCGGGCAACACCGGCTCGTCGCGTCCCTTCTGGCCGGCCGCGCTCCCGCAGGTCGTCGCCGTGGCGGCGCTCGACGGGGACGGCAGGGCCTCCTTCTCGGCGTACGGCCCCTGGGTCGACGCCTGCGCCCCCGGCGTCGGCCTGACGAGCAGCTTTCTCGACCACGCCGAGTTCCAGGGCTACGCGCGGTGGAGCGGCACGTCGTTCGCGGCGGCGTGCGTCACCGGCGCCCTCGCGCGGCTGTGCCGCGACGTCCCGCCCACCGAGGCCGTACGACGCCTGCTGCGGGAGGGCCGGCAAATTCCCGATCTCGGCGTCGCGGTCGCCGTCGATCGATAGGGTGCGTGTCACCCGTTGTCCCCCTCCGAACGCGCAGAGTCACATGCCAGAACGCAACTCTCTCGCCGACCTCGACCAGGCCGCCTGGGAGGACCTCGTCGCACGGTTCGACGGCAGGATGTGGGCGGTCGCCCGCGCCTTCGGGCTGAGCGCCGCCGACGCGGCCGACGCCGTCCAGGGCGCGTGGCTGAAGATGGTCGAGCGCGCCGACACCATCCGCGACCCCGGCGCCGTCGGCGCCTGGCTCGTCACCACCACACGCCACGAGGCCGCCCGGCTCAGCCGCAGGGCCCGCGGCGAGACCCAGGCGGACGCGGACGTGCCGGAGGCCGCCGCCCCCGACCCCGCCGCGGCCGTCGTGGACGCCGACTTCGGCCGGCAGGTCTGGGCGCGGCTCGACCTGCTCGGCGAGCCGTGCCGGTCGCTGATCCGCCTGTGGGTGCTGCATCCCGAGGCCCGGTATGCCCAGATCGCCGTACGGCTGGACCTGCCGGTGGGCAGCATCGGCCCCACCCGGGCCCGGTGCATGGCGCGGCTGCGGGCGCTGGTGGGAGAGGAGGCCGGCTCGTGAGGGACGAGTACCTGCTCGCCGCCCTGCGGATGGGGGCCGGAGCCGATCCGGTGCCGGGGCGGGTCTCCGCCGCCGCCCGGGCGGCCTTCGCGCTGCGGCTGCCCGGAGGCGTCGCGGCCGACGAGGTCGCCGTCGCCGTCCCGCCCGGCGCCCGGTCCGCCGAGCTTCCGCGGCAGGGCGGCTCCGCGGCACCCCGCCTCGGCGCCGCGGACGGCGCGCCGGACGCGCCGGGCTTCCACCGGTTCACGGCCGCCGGTCTCACGATCGACGTCGAGACGTCCGTCGTCGAGGGCCGCCTGGAGGTGGCGGGGCAGATCTCTCCCTGGCCCGGGCCGGACGCCCGGGTGGAGGTGCGGACCCCGCACGTCGGCAAGGTGCGGTCGCCCTCGGGCAGCGGGCACTTCGCCGTCTCCGGCCTGCCGCCGGGTTGGGTCAGCGTGGTGTGCCACCGCCCGGGGCTGCCGCCCGTGTTCACGCGCTGGGTGCATGTCCGCCCCTGACCCGCCCCCGGCCGCCGTCCTCGTCGCGCGGGCCGAGTCGGCCGTACGGCTGTCGGGGTCCGATCCCCGGCTGGCGCTGTCGGAGGCGCGGGACGTCCTCGCCCAGGCGGCGGCCGTACGGGACGGGCAGGAGGCGGCCTCCGTCGCGTTGCGGGCCTCGGCCCTGGCGGCGCGCGAACTGGGCGACCTCGAACTGGCCGCGGAGCGGCTTGAGGAGGCCGGCGCGGCCGGCGCGGCCTTCCCGGCGCGGGTCGCGCAGGCGCGGATGTCCCTGGTCACGGTGCGGGCGCAGCTGGGTGACCCGGAGGGCGGGCTCGCGCTCGCCGACCTGGCCGAGCGGGATCTGTCCGGGACCGACCTCGCCCGCCTCGACGTCCAGCGGTCGGCCGCCCTGATCCTGCTGGGCCGGCACCGCGAGGCGGTGCGGCACTGCGACCGGGCGGTTGGCCTCCTGGAGGAGGACCCGCGGTTCCTGGCGGGCGGGCTGCTCAACCGCGGCGTCGCCCGAACCTATCTGCAGGAGTACGGCGCGGCGGAGGAGGACCTGTCCCGCTGCGCCGCCACGGCCCGGGCCGCCGGGCTCGACCACGTCGCCATGCTGGCCGAGGGCAACCTGCCGTTCGTCGCGGCCAGGCGGGGCGACATCGCGGCCGCGTTCGAGAGGTACCAGGCGGCGGAGTCGGCGCTGTTCGGCTACCCGGAACGGCTGGCCGCGATGCGGACGGACTTCGCCGAGGCCCTCGTGGCCGCCCGGCTGCCGGTCGAGGCGCGGACGCTGCTCGAACAGGCCGTGCCCGATCTGGTCGCCGGAGGCGCGCACGCCGCCGTCCCCGGCGCCCGGCTGCTGCTCGCGCAGGCCGGGCTCCTCGCGGGGGACGCCCGCCTCGCCCGGTCGTCAGCGGAGACGGCGCTCGACGAGCTGGCGGAGCAGGGCAGGCAGGCGTGGATCCCGCTGGCGGCCGAGGTGATCCTGCGGGCCCGGCTGCAGCAGGAGCCCCCGGACGACGGGACGCTCCACGAGCTTCTGATGTGCGCCGACGACCTGGCCGCCCACGGCTGGCCCGCCGAGTCGGCCGCGCTCCGGCTCACCGCCGCCGCCGCGGCCGTGCGCCTCGGCCGTCCAGGCCTCGCACGTGCCCACCTCCTCCGGCTCGCGTCGTCCTCCGGGCTCTCCCCCGGATCGGGACCGGACGCCGAGGACGTGCCGTTCGCTTCATCCGGGGAGCTGACGCCGGCCCCGGGCGCAGCCGGCGCGCAGGCGTCCGGGGCCGGTGCTCCGACCTCGCCTGTACGGCCCGTCGTGCGGCAGCACGCCCGTGCCCTGCTCCACCGGCTCGACGGAGACCGGGAGGCGGCCCTCGCCGCCGCGGGCGCGGGCATCCGCGCGGCCGGCGCCGCCGTGGACGCGGAGAGCCCCGATGTACGGGCGCACGCGGCGCGACCGGCGGAGGACCTGGCGGCCTTCGGGCTCGACCTCGCCCTGGAGAGCGGGGACCCCTGGACGGTGCTCACGTGGGCGGAGCGATGGCGGTCGGTCGTGCGCGGCACTCCCCCGCCGCCCCTCGCCGGCCCGGCCGAGCTCGGCGGCACGTCGGGCACGCTGGTCGAACTGGTCCGCCGAGGCGACGACCTGTGGGCGGTCACGGCCGGCCGGCGGGGGTGCGCGCTGCGGGCGCTCGGGTCGTACGCGGCGGCCCTGGAGGCGACGGTCCGGGTCCGGTACGGGCTGCGCCGCCGCTGTCTGCGGGACGCCGGGGACGAGGACGGCCTGGCGCGGGAGCTACCGGCGCTGGACCGGATGCTGCTGGAGCCCCTCGACCTGGACGACGGGCCGGTGATGATCGTGCCGACCGGCGCCCTGTGCACGCTGCCCTGGCCTCTGCTGCCCTCCTTGGCCGGCCGGCCCGTGTCGGTGGCGGCGGACGCCGTCCCCTGGCTCAGGCCGGGGGCCGGACCGGGCGCCGGGAGCCGTCCGGCCCGCTGGGGCTCCGCGGCGAACGAATCGCCCCCTAGGCCGGCGACAGAGACGAGCGGGCCCCGGGTAGGTCCGGCGGGCTCACCGGCCGCGGTCGTCGCCCTCGCGGGGCCCGGACTGCGGCACGCCGCCGCCGAGGCCGACGCGGTGGCCGCCGCCCATCCCGGGGGACGGCGCGTCGCGGCGACGCGGCGGGAGGTGACGGCCGCGCTGGAGCGCGCGGACGCGCTGCACGTCGCCGCGCACGGCATGTTCTCGCCGCGCAGCCCGATGCTGTCGCAGATCACACTGGACGACGGCCCGCTCATGGCCTACGACCTGCTCCGGGCGGAGGCGGTCCCCCGGCTGGTCGTGCTGTCGGCGTGCGACGCCGGGATGGCCCACGCGCCCGTGGACGGTGCGGCCCTCGGCCTGGCGGGGGCCTTCCTCGACCGGGGGTCGTCGTGCGTTGTCGCCGGTGTTGTCCCGGTGCGCGACGACGAGGCGTTCGCGCTCATGACGCTGTTCCACGGCCTGCTCGCGGACGGGCGCGCCGCCGCGGAGGCCCTGGGCGTCGCGGCCGGCAAGACCGGGGCGGCCGGCTTCGTCTGCTTCGGCGGCGGCGCCCTGCGCCTGCGGCCCGCCGGCGGATGACCGCGACACCGCCGGCCGGTGACCGCGACTCTCTCAGCCGGTGGCGACGGGACGGGAGGGGTCGGCGACCCAGTTGGACCAGGAGCCGACGTACAGCGCGGCGGGCAGGCCCGCGACCTCCAGGGCCAGCACCTCGTGGGCGGCGGTCACGCCCGAGCCGCAGTAGGCCCCGACCGGGACGCCCTCGACCACGCCCAGCGTGTTGAACCGCTCGCGCAGGAACTCCCGCGTGTGGAAGCGGCCGCCAGGCTCGACGTTCTGCCCGGTGGGGGCGCTGACGGCGCCGGGGATGTGCCCGGCCACGGGGTCGATGGGCTCGACCTCGCCGCGGTAGCGCTCCGCGGCCCGGGCGTCGAGCAGCACCCCGCCGGAGGCGATCTCGGCCGCCCGGCCGGCGTCGAGCACCGGCATCCCCCCGGCGACGGCGGTGAAGTCGCCCGGAGCGACCGGCGGCGTCTCCTTGGTCACCGGCATGCCGGCCTGGGTCCAGGCGCGCAGGCCCCCGTCGAGGACCCGAACGCCGGGGTGGCCGTAGTAGCGCAGGGTCCACCAGGCGCGGGCGGCCGCGGTCGAGTCGGCGTCGTCGTACACGACGACGGGACGACCGGCGGACACGCCCAGGCGGCGCATGGCCGCCTGGAAGGCGCCGGGGGCGGGCAGCGGGTGGCGCCCCTCGGGCCCCGGCTCCGCGGCCAGGTCGGCGGCGAGGTCGCAGAAGACCGCGCCGGGGATGTGCGCCTCCCGGTACGACTCGATCCCGTTCCCGGGAGGGCCGCCCAGCCTCCACCGGACGTCGAGGATCGTGACGTCTCCGAGCGCGGCCAGCTCCTCGGGCGTGATCAGCGGGCTCATCGTACCTACCTCCATGACGGGACACTGGCGACAGTCATTCTGCCCTCACTCCCGCCACGCCCCGCACCGCCGCCCACCCGTCCGTGGACGGATCCGCTAGGCGCGGATCTCCAGGAGCGGGACGTTCTGCTCGGCGGGCGTGAGCGACCCGTGGTAGCCGACCAGCGACGACTCGACCGGCTCGCTGACGGAGGCGACGATCACGCAGTCGCCGTACGGCACGGCCATGACGTCGCCGATCCGGGCGAGCCACTCCCGGCGGACCGCGCGGCCGAACCATCCGGCGTCGGCGGCCTCCTCCCTGGTGACCACCCAGGCGTGCCCGTCGAGGGCCGCACGCCAGGTCTGCCGTACGTCCTCGGCGGCTCCGGGGCTCGTGTACAGATGCCGGGCGCGGGCGTCGCCCCCGATCATGAGCACGCCCTCCCGCAGGTCGGGCCGCGTGTCGACGTCCACCTTGTGATCGGAGTTGATCATCCCGTGGTCGGCCGTGACGTACAGGGCCGAGCCCGGAGGCAGCGCCGCGGCGATCCGCTCGGCCATCCGGTCGGCGATCGCCACCTGCTCCAGCCACTCCGGGCTGCCCCAGCCCTTCTCGTGACCCATCCGGTCGACCTCGCCGTAGTAGACGGTCACGAACCCGCTGTCGCGCAGCGCGTGCCGCACGGCGGCGACCCGCTCCTCGGCGGTGTCGGCCGCCCAGTAGCGCATGCCCCGGTAGACGGCCCGGGTGAGGCCGGTGCCGTCGAACGACGCCGGGGCGACGTAGACGGGGTCGACGCCGAGGGCGGACATCCGCTCGTAGACCGTCCGCCTGGGCTGCCACACCTCGGGGTCGATGGACAGCCCGGGAGCGGTCCACCGCAGGCAGTTGAACAGCCGCCCCTCGCCGGGGACGGCCATCTGGATGCCCACCATCCCGTGGTCGCCCGGCGGCGCCCCGGTGCCCAGCGTGGCCAGGCTCGTCGGCGTGGACGACGGGAAGCCGGCGGTGAGCGTGCGGCGCAGCCGGGACGACAGGAACGGGGCCGCGTCCGGGCGCGCCGCGAGAAGGTCGGCCCCCAGGCCGTCGACGAGGAACAGGCACACCTTCACCGCCGGGTCCAGCCCGAGCGTGTTGGCGCCGGGGACGCCCAGGCTCGCCAGCAGCGACCCCGGCAGGTCCGCCAGCGACGCCGTGCCGTACGCGGGGACGTACGGCGCGGGCGGCGTTCCGGGAGCAGGTCCGCCGGGGCGGACGGGCCCCGGCCCGTGCGAGGGCCAGGCGGAAGGCCCGGCCGCCGGCTCCGCCGGGGCCACGGACCGCGTCGCGGACGGTTCGGGGTCGATCACGTCGCCTCCCTGGGTGGCCGGGGCGCACCGCCCGGCGGTCGTTCTGGTCGGACGTCCGCCCGCCCCGTACGGCGGTCTCAGCGGGCGGCGCGGGCGGTGGCCTCCGACAGCGCCTTCGCGAACGCCAGCACGTGGGTCACGGCCTCGGGCCCGTCGGCGGCCTCGCTCACCCGCAGGGACAGGTCGTCGGCCGTGATCGCTCCGGTGTAGCCGTGGTCGGCCTCGCAGTTCTCGTCACCGCAGGTGGCCGGTTCGAGATCGACGTGGGAGATCGCGCCCCAGCCGATCGTGAGCGTGACCTCGGTGGGGGGAACTCCCGGGGCGTACGACGCGGGGTCGGGGACCACCCTCGTGACCGCCACCGACTGGATGCGGCTGAGCCGTACGGCCTCCGTCGTCGTGGAGGCGTGGGAGGCGGGCATCCCCTCGGCGGGCGGGTGCTCGTCGGTGTGGCACACCAGCAGCCGGGTGGGCGACAGCACGAGGACCGTCACGTGCCTGCGCACCTCCATCGCCGGGTCGAACGTGGCCTCGTGATGCACGACGTACGCCGTGACCTGCTCGCTCCCGAGCGCTGACTCGACGGCGTCGGAGACCAGGTCGGGGTAGTAGCCGCTTCGGTCGATGGCCTCGCGCAAGCCCGCTGCGGAGACTCGGGTTTCCCTCATGGGTCCATCCTGCCCTGTAAGGGACACCTGTTTCACACCCGAGCGTGACGGGTTTTCCGCCCGGGTCTCAGCCCAGCCGGCGCGGGCCGACGTCGGGGCGCAGGGTCTCGGCGGCCCGCAGGACGGCCCGAGCGCCCAGCACGGCCACGCCGTTCTCACCGGCGAGCACCGGGTCGAGATCCAGCCGGGCGACCTCGGGGAACGCGTCGGCCAGCAGCCCCACGCGGACGAGCAGGTCCTCCAGTGCCGCCACGTCGGCCCGGGGGTAGCCGTACTCCCCGAACAGCAGCGGCGCGGCGCGGACCGACCGGACGAGCCCGGCGGCGTCCTCGTCGGAGAGCGGCGCGAGGCGGTGGGCCCCGTCGCCGAGCAGCCGCGCGGTGACCTCCCCCAGCCCGAACGACACGACCCCGCCGACGTGCCGGTCCTGCACCACGCCGACGACCGTCGGGACCGACGGCTGCGGGGCCATCCGCTGCACGGCGAGCGTCGTGCCGGGGCCGAGAAGGGCCGCCAGGTCCGCGTACGCCTGCCGGAGCCCGGCCGGCTCGGTGAGGCCGAGGCGGACGGTCCCGGCGCGACGGGTGTCCTCGGGGTCGGCGGACCTGATCACGACCGGCCAGCCGAGCCGTCCGGCCGCCTCGACGGCCTCCTCCGGCGACCGCACGACCTCCGCGGGCCACACCTCCACCCCGTAGCAGGCGAGCAGCGGCGCGGCGTCGATCTCCCGCTCGCCCTCGCCCCCGGCCAGCGCGCCGGTCACGATCCGGCGGGCGGAGGCGGCGTCGACGCCCTCGACCCGGGGGACGGAGCCCGGGGGCTCGCCGCGCCACCGGGCGTACCTGACCGCGTGGGCCAGCGCCCGCACGGCCTCCTCCGGAGCCGGGTACGACGGGATCGAGCCGCGGCCGGGGGAGCCCTCGCCGGAGTCCACCCGGAGGGCGTCCGGCATGCCCAGCTCGCCCTGGAAGGTCGCCAGCACGGGCTTGCCCGACTCCCGGGCCACCCGGAGCAGCTCCGCCGCCACCTCGTCCGGGCGGCCCGGGACGGGAGGCATGTAGACGACGACGGCGGCGTCCACGTCCGGCAGGACGCCCGCGAGCGCCGTGCCGAACTCGGCCGCGCCGGCCCGGGCGCCGAGGTTCACCGGCGGCACCGGCTCCAGCCCGGCGCCCACGCAGGCCTCGGCCGCGAGCAGCGCGAGGGCGTCGGAGTTGCTGACCAGGCCGACCCTGGGGCCCTCCGGCAGCGGCTGATGGGCCAGAAGCTGGGCCACGTCGAACATCTGGGTGAGGTCGTCCACCCTGATCACCCCGGCCTGGGCGAACAGGGACCCGAGCGCGGTGTCGGGCAGGCCGAGCACGGGCGCGGCGTGCCCGCCGGGCACCCCCCGGCTCTTCACGACGACGACCGGCTTCTTGCGGGAGATCCGGCGGGCCAGCCGGGTGAACTTGCGCGGGTTGCCGAGGGACTCCAAATAGAGCAGGACGACGTCGGTCGCCGCGTCCTCCTCCCAGTACTGGAGGAGGTCGTTGCCCGACACGTCGGCCCGGTTCCCGGCGGAGACGAACGTCGAGATGCCCATCCCCCGCTGCGCCACCCGCTGGAGCAGCGCGGTGCCGAGCGCGCCCGACTGGCTGAAGAAGCCGACCCTGCCCCGGCCCGGCAGCGTGGCCGCCAGCGTGGCGTTCAGCCGTACGGCGGGGTCGGTGTTGGCGATCCCGAGACAGTTGGGGCCGACGACGCGCATGCCGTACGCCCGGGCGATGCGGACCAGCTCGTCCTGGCGGGCGCGCCCCTCCGGGCCGGTCTCCCCGAACCCCGACGAGACCACGACCAGGCCCTTCACGCCCTTCTCCGCGCACTCCTCGACGAGCTCGAGCACGCCCTCGGCCGGGACGGCCAGCACCGCGAGGTCCACGTGGCCGTCGATGGCCGACACGCTCCGGTACGCCCGGACCCCGGCCACGGCCCGCACGTGGCGGTGGACGGGGTAGACCGGGCCGGTGAAGTCGGCCGCCAGGAGGTTGCGCAGCACGGTCTGCCCGATCCCGCCCGGCTCGCGGCTCGCGCCGATCACCGCGACCGACTCGGGCGTGAGCAGGCGGGCGATCGAGCGCGCCTCGGCGCGGTGCTCCCTGGCCAGCCTGACCTCCTGCGCGGTCGGCGTGCTGGCCAGGTCGAGCGTCATGCGGACGACGCCGTCCTCGAACTGGCTCTGCGCCGTGTAGCCCGCCTGGCGGAACAGCCCGGTCATCCGGTGGTTGCCGGGGAGGACGTCGGCGATGAACGTCCTGATCCCCCGCTCGCGGGCGGCCGCCCGCAGGTGCTCCATCAGCACCGCGGCCATGCCCCTGCCCTGGTGGGCGTCCTCCACCAGGAAGGCGACCTCGGCGTGGTCCTTCGGCTCCACCCGGTCGTACCGGACCACCGCCACCATCTCGGCGCCGATCGTGGCGATCAGGGCCACCCGGTCGTTGTAGTCGACGTTGGTGAACCAGGCGACGTCCCGGTCGGTCAGCCGTGGGCGCGGCCCGAAGAACCGGAAATAGATCGACTGCTCGGACAGGCGGGAGTAGAAGGACCGCAGCAGGCCGGCGTCCTCCGGCCTGATCGGCCGCAGGTGTGCCGTGCCGCCGTCGGACAGCACGACGTCCGCCTCCCAGTGAGCGGGGTACTGAGGGTGCACCCTCCCGAGGCTAGCGCCGCCCGGCTTGCACTGCATTGACCGATTTTTAGCGCGGCATCGACATCGATCTCGTACGCCCTTGACTCCTGGCGGTCGGACCGTCTTGGGCGGGATTGGGCAGCTCGGACAGGGTGAGTTGGGCAACGCTTGTGCATCGACATAGCCCGGTGTCTGCTCCCCGCCCCACGACATGCCCGGAAACTGTTAGGTTTCTGGACGTCAGCCTCGGAGCACGGAGAGGACCCGGCCCCTCCATGGGCGTGGCTCGCCTCCACAAGCAGTTGGCAAGGTGGTGACATCATGACGCGGGTCGTCGTGGTGGGCGATCTCATGACAGACGCGGTCGCCCGCGCCCGGTTCCCTCTGGCGAGGGCGAGCGACACGCCGGCCGTCGTGACCATGCACGGTGGCGGGTCCGGCGCCAACATCGCCAGCTGGCTGGCGGTGGAGGGCTCGGAGGTGGCGTTCATCGGCCGCCGAGGCGCCGACATCACCGGCCGCAACCGCGACATGGAGCTCATGGGCTACGGCGTCGACGCCCGGCTCGTGATGGACCCCGAGCGACCCACCGGCACCTGCGTGGTGCTCGTCACGCACAAGGGCGAGCGGACCATGCTGTCCGACCCCGGCGCCAACGCCGCGCTCTCCCCCGAGGACCTGCCGCGCGACCTGTTCAGCGCCGGCGGCCACCTGCACATGTCCGGGTACACGCTGATCAACGAGGGGTCGCGCGACGCGGGGCTGGCCGCGCTCGACCTCGCCCGCCGCGCCGGCATGTCGATCTCGATCGACTGCGCCTCCTCCGCGCCGCTGGAGCGCACCGGCGCCGAGCCGTTCCTCGAGTGGACCCACGGCGCCAAGCTGCTGTTCGCCAACGCCGACCAGGCCAAGGTGCTGACCGGGCGCGAGGAGCCCGCGGCCGCGGCGAAGGTGCTCACCGCCTGGTTCCCCCAGGTCGTGATCAAGCTCAACAAAGAGGGCGCGCTCTGGTACACCAACAACCGCGCCGAGCCCGTCCGTGCCCCCGCCGAGATCGTCGACCGCGTGGTCGACGGCACGGGCGCCGGCGACGCGTTCACGGCCGGGTTCCTCCCCTCGTGGCTGGAGGGCAAGCCCCCGTCCGAGTCGCTGGCTGCGGGCAACGCCCTCGCCGCCAAGTGCATCTCCAACCTGGGCGCCCGTCCCCGCCTCTAGATCCCGTACGGCAGGCCCTCTGAGGGCCTCCCGCCGTCCCGCGTCCGCGTCTTCGTCAGGGCGCCCGCCACCGGCGTCCCTTCCCGCCGTCACGCCTCCCCGGAAGCCCCGCGCGGCCAAAGGCCGCGTCAGGTGGTCGTGGCGAGGGTGAGCGGGAGGACGGCGGGCGCGCCGGCGTGGCGGATCTGGGCCGCGGCGAGGGCCAGGGTCCAGCCGGTGTCCACGCGGTCGTCGACCAGGAGCACCGGCCCGCCGGCCCCGGCGATCCGGGCGGCCACCTCCCGCGGCATGGCCAGTGTGGCCCGCACCGCGGCCACCCGCTGGGCGCTGTTGTGCCGCCGCGCGGGCGCTCCGGCCCGGTAGCCCAGCTCGCCCAGCCGCTCCAGCCTGCCCACCTGGGCCAGCCGTTCGGTCAGCGAGCCGATCAGCAGGGGATGGGTGGCCGACGGCACGCTCACCACGCCGACCGGCCGCCGCTCCCAGTCCCACGACTTCAGCACGTCGACCACCGCCGCGAACACGTCGTCGGGCACCGGCGCGTCGGGCGCGGCCAGCAGGTCGCGCAGGCGCGTTCCCCAGCCGATGTCGGTGAGCCGGCCGAGCGCCCGGCCCGTCTGCGCGCACAGCTCCGGCTTGATCCGGCCCTTCAGGTCGGGCAGGCCGGTCGGCCACTGGCGGCGGGGCTCGATGTCCACGCCGGGCCGGGCCAGCCGGTCGTGCGCGGCCCGTACGGCCTCCTCGGGCACCTGCGCGGAGCGGTGCGCGCCGGTGCAGTTGTCACACCGGCCGCAGGGGGCCGCCGCGTCGTCGTCCAGGTGGCGGCGCAGGAACTCCTCGCGGCAGCCGGTCGTGGCGATGTACCCGAGCATGGCCTCCTGCTCGGCGCGCCGTTCCGCGGCCACCCGGGCGTACCGCTCGGCGTCGTACGCCCACGGCTCGCCGGTCGCCTCCCAGCCGCCCTTCACGCGGCGGACGGCGCCGTCCACGTCGAGGACCTTGAGCATCATCTCCAGCCGTCCGCGGCTGAGGTCCACCCTCGTCTCCAGGGCGGCGGTGGACAGCAGGCCCTCCTGGCCGAGGGCCTCCAGGGTCGCCCGTACGACGGGCTCGGGCGGGAAGGCGAGGGAGGCGAAGTAGGCCCAGATCTCCCGGTCCTCGGGGCCGGGAAGCAGGATCACCTCGGCCCGCTCGACGCCGCGCCCGGCCCGGCCGACCTGCTGGTAGTACGCGACGGGCGAGGCGGGGGCGCCCACGTGCACGACGAACCCGAGATCCGGCTTGTCGAACCCCATGCCGAGGGCCGACGTGGCCACCAGGGCCTTGATGCGGTTGTTCAGCAGGTCGTCCTCCGCCGCGAGCCGCTCGGCCGGCTCGGTCTGCCCGGTGTAGGCGGCCACGGGATGGCCCTGCTCCCGCAGGTAGGCGGCGATCTCCTGGGCTCCCGCCACGGTGAGCGTGTAGACGATGCCCGAGCCCGGCAGCTCGCGCAGCGCCGCGGCCAGCCAGCCGAGCCGCTGCTCGGCGGAGGCGTGCCGGACGACCGACAGGTGGAGGCTGTCGCGCTCCAGCGGCCCGCGCAACACGAGGACCTCACCGCCCGCGAGCTCGTCCCACTCCTGGACGGTGGCCAGCTGCTCGGCGACGTCGCGTGTCACCCGGGCGTTGGCGGTCGCCGTCGTCGCCAGCACCGGGATGCCGGGCGGCAGCTCGGCCAGCAGCGTGCGCAGCCGGCGGTAGTCGGGCCGGAAGTCGTGTCCCCAGTCGGAGATGCAGTGGGCCTCGTCGATCACCAGGAGGCCGGCGCTCTCGGCGAGCTCGGGCAGCACCTGGTCGCGGAAGTCGGGATTGTTCAGCCGCTCCGGGCTCACCAGCAGCACGTCGACCGTGCCCTCGGCGACCTGGCCGTAGATCTTCTCCCACTCCTCGGGGTTGGCCGAGTTGATCGTCTGGGCGTGGATCCCGGCCCGCTCGGCGGCGGCGATCTGGTTGCGCATGAGCGCGAGCAGCGGCGAGACGATGACGGTCGGGCCCTCGCCCAGCTCCCGCAGCAGCGCCGTCGCGATGAAGTAGACGGCCGACTTGCCCCAGCCGGTGCGCTGCACCACCAGCGCGCGGCGGCGGTCCATGACGAGGGCCCTGATCGCCGCCCACTGGTCGTCGCGCAGCCGCGCGCCCTCGCCCGCGAGCGCCCGCAGCCGCGCCTCGGCCTCGTCCCGCAGCGTCTGTTCTTCGCTCACCCGCCCATTGGTACCAGGTCCCGCCGACCGTTCACGCCCCCTGCCGGGACGAGTGGTTGGATATGTCCGTTATGGACGTGACCACGTGGTATCTCGAACAGACGAGCCCCGACGACCTGCGGCCCGGACGCCCCCCGGCCGAGCCTGCCGAGGTCGTCCGCGCCAGCGTGCCGAGTCCCGAGTTCAGCCGGTTCCTCTACTCGGCCGTCGGCGGCGACTGGCAGTGGACGACCCGCCTCCCCTGGACCTGGCGGGAGTGGATGGACTGGCTCGGCCGCGCCGGCACGGAGACCTGGGTGGCCTGGGTCCGCGGCACGCCCGCCGGGTTCGTCGAGCTGGTCGCGACCGGGCCGGGCGAGGTCGAGATCACCTGCTTCGGGCTGCTGCCGTACGCCATCGGGCGTGGGCTGGGCGGCCACCTGCTGCATGCGGGAGCCTCCCGCGCCTGGGACCTGGCCGAGCGCTGGTCCTCGCTGGAGCCCACCCGCCGGGTGCACGTCCACACCTGTTCGCTGGACGGCCCCGCCGCCCTCGCCAACTACAGGGCCAGGGGCTTCCGGGTGTACGACGAGAGGCTCAACGTCCCCGGCGACGAGGACGAGGGGACGACCCCCGGCCCCTGGCCCGGCGCCGGGCCGCGCGCCTGATCCGCCCGCCTCACGACGCCCCGCCGCCCCACCGGCCCGCCCGCCTCACGACGCCCCGCCGCCCCACCAACGCGCCCGCCTCACGCCGCGCCGCCGCCCCACCGACCCGCCCGCACCACCTCAGCCGTGGAACGGCGAGGAGCCGCCCCCGGGTGTCCGGGGGCGGCTCCCGCTGCGGGCGCCCGGTCAGGGAGGCGTCCGCGAAGTGAGCGCCCGGTCAGGTGGCGCTCACGCCTGGGGTAGTGTTAGCGCTAACAACCTGCGGCCGGCCAGGAGATGCGGATGCGGCCCCCGTGGATGACGGGGCGCCGCGATGGCCCTCACTATGCGTGCGCGCGCGAGGTGCGTCAAGATTTCCCGCCGGTTCACCGGACCGGGCCGCCGTCCCGGCGCAGCCGTGCCCCTCACGCTGCGACGACGGCCGGCGCCGGCGTCCGCGGCGATGAAAGATTCACGCCGTCCCGGCGCGTCGCGAGACGTCGGCGCGGAGTGGAAGGCCGTACGACAAGGACGGTGAAACCGGGCGGTAGTGACGGGCGAGTCGCGACCACGCCCACTCATCGGCACAATGTTCGATATGGCCCGACGCACGACGACACCCCCGCCGGACGAGGACTTCGAGGAGCGGATCGTCGACATCGACGTCTCCGCGGAGATGCGCGCCAGCTACCTCGAGTACGCCTACTCGGTGATCTATCAGCGGGCGCTCCCCGACGCCCGCGACGGGCTCAAGCCCGTCCAGCGACGCATCCTCTACTCGATGAGCGAGATGGGGCTGCGTCCCGACCGGGGGCACGTCAAGTCCTCCCGCGTCGTCGGCGACGTCATGGGCAAGCTGCACCCGCACGGCGACACCGCGATCTACGACGCGCTCGTGCGGCTGGCCCAGCCGTTCTCGATGCGGCTGCCGCTGGTCGACGGGCACGGCAACTTCGGCTCGCCGGACGACTCCCCCGCGGCCATGCGGTACACCGAGGCCCGTCTGGGCCCGGCCGCGATGCTCATGGTGCAGTCCATCGACGAGGAGACGGTCGACTTCAAGCCCAACTACGACGGCCAGGAGACCGAGCCGTCGGTCATGCCGTCGGCGTTCCCCAACCTGCTGGTCAACGGCGCCTCCGGGATCGCGGTCGGCATGGCCACCAACATGGCCCCCCACAACCTCGCGGAGGTCGTCGCCGCGGCCCGCCACCTCATCAAGCGGCCCGACGCGACGCTCGAGGAGCTGATGCGCTTCGTCCCCGGCCCCGACCTGCCGACCGGCGGCTCGATCATCGGGCTCGGCGGCATCCGCGACGCGTACGAGACCGGCCGCGGCACCTTCCGCATGCGGGCCAAGGCCACCATCGAGCACGTGACGCCGCGCCGCAAGGGCATCGTGGTCACCGAGCTTCCCTTCAACGTCGGCCCCGAGCGCGTGGTCACCAAGATCAAGGAGCTGGTGAACGCCAAGAAGCTGACCGGCATCTCCGACCTCAAGGACCTGACCGACCGCCACAAGGGCCTGCGGCTGGTCATCGAGATCAAGAACGGCTTCAACCCGGAGGCCGTGCTGGAGGAGCTCTACCGGCTCACGCCGATGGAGGAGACCTTCGGCATCAACAACGTGGCGCTGGTCGACGGCCAGCCGCGCACACTGGGCCTGCGCGACCTGCTGACGGTCTACGTCGACCACCGGATCGACGTGGTCCGCAGGCGCTCGGCCTACCGGCTGCGCAAGCGCGAGGAGCGGCTCCACCTCGTCGACGGCCTCATCGTCGCGCTGCTCAACATCGACCAGGTCATCCAGGTGATCCGTTCCTCGGACGACTCGGGCCAGGCGCGGACCCGCCTGATGGAGACCTTCGAGCTGAGCGAGATCCAGGCCGGCTACATCCTCGACACCCCGCTGCGCCGCCTCACCCGGTACGACAAGCTCGAACTCGACCGCGAGAAGGAGTCCCTCCAGGCCGACATCGCCGAGCTGACCGGGATCCTCTCCTCCGAGGAGCGGCTCCGCGGCGTGGTGTCGGCGGAGCTGGCCGACGTCGCCAAGACCTACGGCACGCCCCGGCGCACGGTGCTGCTGGAGTCGTCCGACGCGGCCCGGGCGGCCGTGGTGCCGCTGGAGGTGGCCGACGACCCCTGCCTGGTCCTGCTGTCGTCGACCGGCCTGCTGGCCCGGACGACCGACGCCTCGCCGATCTCGGGCGAGGGCGAGCGGGCCGCCCACGACGTGCTGGTGTCGGTGGTGCGCTCGACCGTCCGCGGCGAGGTCGGCGTGGTCACGTCCAAGGGCCGGATGATCCGGGTCTCGGTGCTCGACCTGCCGGCCCTGCCGCCCTCGGCCAACCCGCCGTCCCTCGCGGGCGGCCATCCCGTCTCGGAGTACGTGGCGATCGAGCCGGACGAGAAGGTCGTCGGGCTCGGCTCACTCGACCCCGACGGACCGGGCATCGCCCTCGGTACGGCGCTGGGCGTGGTCAAGCGCGTCGTCCCCGAATACCCCGTGAACCGCGACGAGTTCGAGGTCGTCGGCCTGCGCGACGGCGACACGGTGGTCGGGGCGGTGGAGCTGACCTCCGTCGACCACGACCTGGTCTTCATCACCTCCGACGCACAGCTCCTGCGCTTCCCCGCCTCGTCCGTACGGCCTCAGGGGCGGCCCGCGGGCGGCATGGCGGGCGTGCGGCTCGACGGCGCGGCGCGGGTCGTCTGGTTCGGCGTGGTGGATCCCTCGCGGGAGGCCCGGGTGGTGACGATCGCGGGCTCCTCGACGGCCCTGCCGGGCACGCAGATGGGCGCCGGCAAGGTCTCCGACTACGCGGACTTCCCGGCCAAGGGCCGGGCGACCGGCGGTGTGCGCGCCCAGCGCTTCCTCAAGGGCGAGGACGTGCTGCTGCTCGCCTGGGCGGGCCCGGCCCCCGCGAAGGCCGTCACGTCCACGGGCAAGCCGGTGCCGCTGCCGGAGGAGCTGGGGCGGCGCGACGGCTCGGGCGTCCGCCTCGTCCACACGGTCGCCGCGATCGGCGGCGCCCTCGGCGCGGGCCCGGCCGATCAGGACGACGACGCCATGGCGGCCGGGATGGCCACGGCCGGCGACACCGGCGGCGAGGAGCCGGCGATCTGATCGCCGGTCAGGCGAACAGCGCCGGGTTGACCGGCGGTCAGGCGAACAGCGCCGGATTGGCCGCGACGAAGTCCCTGATGGTCGACGGCGGGCGTCCGAGGATGGCCTCCACCTCGTGCGTCACGCGGTCGTACCGGCCGAGCCGGTGGAGGCGCGCCATCGTGGCCAGATGGCCGGTCAGGTGCTCCGGGAGGCCGAGTGGGCGGAGGTCGCGCTCCACCCACTCGTCGAACGGGACGTCCACGTAGGCGACCGGCCGTCCGAGCGCCGCGCCGAACTCGGCGGCGAGGGCGGCGAGGTCCCGTGAGGCGCCGCCGGTGAGCTCGTGGACGGACCCGGCGTGGGCGGCCGGGTCCAGCAGAACGGCCGTCACCACGCCGGCGACGTCCCGCGCCGCGATCGGCGAGGTGCGGCCCGCCCCGAACGGCAGCCGGATCTCGCCACGCTCGCGGATGGACGCCGCGGCCAGGACGG
Organism: Microbispora sp. ATCC PTA-5024; assembly: GCF_000511135.2. Lineage (NCBI taxonomy): Bacteria > Bacillati > Actinomycetota > Actinomycetes > Streptosporangiales > Streptosporangiaceae > Microbispora > Microbispora sp. ATCC PTA-5024. Next base: position 838,495 of record NZ_KI866525.1, read on the forward strand.
CGAACAGCGGGTTCTCCATGAACACGGTGGGCCTGATGTGCGCCACCGGCAGCCCCGACCAGTTCAGCACCTGCTCCCCCAGCCAGTGCAGCCGCTGCTGGCCGGACTCGGCGGTGCTGCGCAGGTCTATCTGCGAGACGGTCATCTGCGACATGTTCACGACGATCTCGAGCCGGCCGTGCTCCCGGGCGGCGGCCGCGGCGACGGCCGTCGCCTCCAGGTAGCGCGACGACACACTCATCGCGAAGTACACCCGGCGGCATCCGCCGAGCGCGTCCGCGACGTCCGCGGCCCGCGTCAGGTCCCCGACGACCACCTCGGCTCCCGCGTCCCGGAGCGACCGGGCCCGCTCGTCGTCCCGGTGGACGAGGGCGCGCACCGGCAGCCCCAGGGCCAGCAGGTTCCCGGCGACCGCGCGGCCGACGCCACCGGTCCCCCCGGCGGCGCCCGTGACCAGGATCGGGCGCGGGTCTGGCGACTCCTCCGGCATCGCTGCCCCCCGTGATCAGCCGAAGCGGACGTCGCGCACGCCGGCCCGCACACCGTCGCCCGCTCCGGCACCGGGTGACGACCGCCGGCACCCCTGGTCGTACCCGCGCCGGCCGTCAGTCCCCGCCGCCCGCCGCGCAGAGGCAGAATGGGTGCCCGGCGGGGTCGAGGTAGACGCGGAAGCCGCCCTCGCGGCTGGGCTGATGATCGTGCTTGACCGCCCCGAGCTCCAGAATGGCGGCCTCCGCCTTATCCAGGTCGTCCACCAGGAGGTCGAGGTGGAACTGCTGGGGGCGCTCGGAGCCGGGCCAGATGGGCGGCCGGTGGTCGGGGGCGAGCTGGAAGCACAGGCGCACCTCGCCGCCGTCGGACAGCGTGACCCACTCGTCGTCCGCGTACGCGATCTCCCAGCCGACCACGGCCGAGTAGAAGTCCGCCAGCGCGCGGGGGTCCGGACAGTCCAGCACCACCGATCGCATCCGCGCGATCCCGCTCATGCGACACCTCCTTGTTTGGACACCGGTGAAAACCTTATACCGGTGTTTCCGCTCAGCGCGAGCGCTCTCCCCCGTGCCCAGAACCCCGGCGTTGTCACGCCTCTCGAGAAGAAGGCACCCCCGCTCCCGGGCGGGGAAACCGGCATCGGGCAGCATCTATGACATGTCCGGTGCTTTCGATGACCTGTTGGCCGCGAACGAGAAGTACGCGAGCGACTTCTCCCACTCCGACCTCACCGGCCGGGCCCTCAAGGGGCTCGCCGTGGTGACCTGCATGGACTCCCGCATCGATCCGCTGGGGCTGCTGGGGCTGCAGGCCGGCGACGCCAAGATCCTGCGCAACGCGGGAGCGCGGGTGACCGACGACGTGCTGCGCACGCTCGTCCTGGCCGTGTACCTGCTCGGCGTGGACCGGGTCCTGGTGATGCCGCACACCGACTGCCGCATGGCCAAGTCGACCGACGAGCAGGTCCACGACCTGATCTCATCCGAGTACGGCGTGGACACCCGCAGCCTGGAGTTCAAGACCGTCCCCGACCAGCACGAGGCGCTCAGGCACGACCTGACCCGCATCAAGGCGAGCCCCTACCTGCCCCGCGATCTGGTGGTGGGCGGGGCCCTCTACGACGTCCACACGGGACGGCTCCAGCCGCCCGTCGAGCTCTGAGTCCGCCCGCCGATGGCGCCGCGGTCCCGCCGGACGTCCCCCGGCAGGTCCGCGGCCCGTCGAGGCCCGTCGAGGCCCGTCGAGGCCCGGCCCGCCCTCCTGTCCGGTGACCGCGGGGTGACCTCGCGTCACCTTACCCATTGACTTGGTAGGAATAAGGGGTGAAGGTGGGCGGGAACCGTCCCGCACCCCAGGAGGGCACGCATGAGCGTCACCGACCGGCTCATCGCCGCAGCGGAGCAGTACGCCGCCGGCTTCGACAAGGGCCACCTGCCGCTGCCGCCGGCCGCGGGCGTGGCGATCCTCGCCTGCATGGACGCCCGCCTTAACCCCTACGGGCTGCTGGGCCTGTCGGAGGGCGACGCGCACATCATCCGCAACGCGGGCGGAGTGGTGACGGCCGACGCCCGGCGCAGCCTCGCGATCAGCCAGCGACTGCTGGGCACCCGGGAGATCGTCCTGATCCACCACACCGACTGCGGGATGCTCACCTTCACCGACGACGGGTTCAAGCGGGACATCGAGGCCGAGGTGGGGATCCGGCCCGACTGGGCGGCCGAGGCATTCCCCGACCTCGACGAGGACGTCGTCCAGTCGCTCAACCGGATCAAGGCCGACCCGTTCATCCCGCACAAGGACGCGGTGCGCGGATTCGTGTACGAGGTCGAGACCGGCCGCCTCCGGGAGGTAAAGGCCTGACCGGGTCGCCCGGGCGGCCCGCAGGGCCGTGCGTGATCACGAACACCGCACGTCCCTCGCACGCCAGAAGATCGGCGGAGGCTCCGGGACGGGTAAGGGGCGGCGCCGTGGGCGCACCCGCCGGCGCGATGATCAGGCGGGCTCGGACGGCGCCGACCCCTGAGCGCGGTACACGTACGGGGTCGTGACAGCGAGCGGGGCGAACCCGAGCCTGGCCAGGATGGGACGGCTGGTGTCCATCGCGTCGACCTGCAGGTAACGATAGCCGCGCTCGGCGGCGATGCGGGCCCGGAACGCGATCAGCGCACGGTACAGGCCGCGGTGACGCCAGGCCGGGACGGTGCCCCCGCCCCACAGACCGGCGAACAGGCCGCCCGGGGGGAGCTCCATGCGGGCCGCCGACACCGGGACGCCGCCGGCGGTCGCGATCACCGCGGCCACGGTGCCGGGGGCTTCGGCGAACTGGGCGCGCAGGCGCCGCCGGATCTGGGAGGCGTCCGTGCCGAACGCCTGCTCGTGGACGTCCGCCACGACGTCGGCGCCGGCGGGGCCGGTGACCTCGCTCAGCTCGACCCCGTCGGGCACGTCGGCCTCCAGGGCGAGGGCGGCGATCTCGGCCACCATGAGCGTCTCCGGCGGCTCGGCGCTCAGGCCGGCCGCCCGCAGCCGCGCCCCGAGGTCGCGCGGCCGGTCGTGGCCGTACAGCTTCCATTCGAAGTCCCGCCCGAGCGCGGCGAAATGCCGCACCTGGTCGGCGATCGCCGTGTCCGCCCCTGACTCGTTCAGATCCGACCAGATCACACCGTTCCAGACGGGGTCGGGGCCCACCTGCCGCACCACGTCGCCCGCCCGTTCGACACGGGCTTCCGGGCCGTCGGGCAGTGCGTCCCGGCGCATCTGCCGGTCGAACAGCGCAAGCATCTCATCGTGACTCATACCGGCACATCACCAGTTTTCGGGCTGTCCGGCAAGGCATTTATGTCCCGGCGCACCGGGTCGCCCGGGGCGCCGTGACGCGCCCCGGGCCGTATGATCGAGGGGCTTTCGTCGGCACACGGGGTCATGCGCAGAGGTGGGCATTGCCGGCTCCACGCCCGCTCGGTCCGGATGATCCCGGCCGCATCGGCGCCTACCATCTGACGGGCCTGTTGGGCCGGGGCGGCCAGGGCGCCGTCTACCTGGGCACATCCCCCTCGGGCGCCGAGGTCGCGGTCAAGGTCCTGCACCCCTGGATGGCCGAGGACGGCGACGCCCGAAGGCGCTTCCTGCGCGAGGCCGACATCGCCCGCAGGGTCGCGCCGTTCTGCACCGCTCACGTGCTCGACTCGGGGCTCCACGGCGACCGGCCGTACATCGTGAGCGAGTACGTCCCCGGGCCGTCCCTGGAGCAGGTGGTAAGGGAGTCGGGCCCGCGGACGGGAAGCGGCCTGGAGCGGATCGCCGTGACCACCGCGAGCGCGCTCGCCGCGATCCACCGGGCCGGCATCGTGCACCGCGACCTCAAGCCCGGCAACGTGATCCTCGGCCCCGAGGGGCCGGTCGTCATCGACTTCGGCATCTCCCGGGCGGGCGACCACACGGTCACCCGGTCCGGCTCCATCGGGACGCCCGGCTACATGGCGCCCGAGCAGATCGCCGGGGCCGCCACCGGGCCGCCCGCGGACGTCTTCGGCTGGGCCGCCACTATCGCCTACGCCGCCACCGGCAGGCGGGCCTTCCCCGGCGACACCGTCCCGGCCGTGCTCCACGCCATCCTGCACCGCGAACCGGACCTCACGGGCGTCCCGGCCGCGCTCGCGCCCCTGCTGGCTCGCTGCCTGGACAAGGACCCGGGCCTGCGCCCCTCCGCCGCCGAGCTGTACCGATCGCTCACGGGCGAGCGCGAGCCCCGTCCCGAACCCTCGCCCGGGCCGCCCGGGACACCGTTGGAGGCGCGGACCCCGCCCCTGCCGGAGTCCCCCGCATCCCCGCCCACCGCTCCCGGCGGCGTCTCGGGCGCCCCCGCCTCGCCGGGACAGGCGGGTGCCCCGGCCACCGCCCCCTCACCGGGTGCGGACGCACCGGCCACGTCC
>NZ_KI866525.1:842938-867210 GCF_000511135.2 Microbispora sp. ATCC PTA-5024
GTCCTCGCGTCGGCGGCGGCCGCCTTCGTGCTCGTGCCCTCCCTCCTGGGCCGCCCCGGCGACCGCGGCCCCGGCGGCGGCGCGACCACGACCAGCACGGCCTCGGCCCCGGCCACCACCCGCACCGGGACGACCGCCGGCGCCACGGCCACCGCCCTGCCGCCGTTCGGGACGCCCGTCCACCCGCCGCTCGCCGGGCACGGCAACGACGTCCGGTCGATCGCCGTCGGCGCCCTGAACGGGACGCCCATCGCCCTCACAGGCAGCGACGACACCACCGCCCGCGTGTGGGACCTCGTCCGCGGAACCGCGCTGGGCGCGCCTCTGGAGGGCCACACGAAGTGGGTGCGCGGAGTCGCGCTGATCAGCCTGCACGGCGCCCAAGTGGCCGTCACCGCGAGCGACGACGCCACCGTACGGGTGTGGGACCCCGCCACCGGGAAGCAGATCGGCGACCCGCTCACCGGGCACACCGGGGGCGTCAAGACCGTCGCCACGGGGGAGCTGGACGGCACCCCCGTGGCCGTCAGCGGCGGCGAGGACGGCACCGTGCGTATCTGGGACCTGGCCGCGCATCGGCAGCTGGGCGCGCCGCTGAGGGGGCACAGGGGCACCGTGTGGTCGGTGGCGCTCTGGACGCTCGGCGGCACGCCGGTCGCCGTCACGGGCGGCGAGGACGGGACGGTACGGATCTGGGACCTCAGGGCCCGGCGCCAGATCGGCGCTCCGCTCACCGGGCATCGCGGCCGGATCCGGGCGGTGGCCGCGGGCGAGCTGGACGGCGCCCCTGTGGCCGTCAGCGGCGGGGACGACGCGACCGTCCGCGTCTGGGACCTCGCCCGCCACCGGCAGGCGGGCGAGCCGCTCACCGGGCACACCGCGCCCGTCTGGTCGGTCTCGCTCGGGAGCCTGGGCGGCGACCCGGTCGCCGTGACCGGCGGTGAGGACCGGACCGTGCGCGTGTGGGACCTGCGCGCCCACCGGCCCCTGGGCGCGCCGTTCCGGGGCCACACCGACATCGTCTGGTCGGTCGCGTTCGGGCTGCTGCCCGGCGGGCCGGTGACCGTCAGCGGCGGCAGGGACGGGTCCGTACGCGTCTGGAGCCTCGCCTCACGGTGACCCGGCCCGAACTTCAACAAAGGGTGAAGTCGGTTAGCCTGGGGCCGTGGATCGGACGCCGGGCAGGGGGCGCGAGCTCACGGTCGGGGAGCTCGCGGAGCGGAGCGGGGTGCCGACCTCGGCCCTGCGGTTCTACGAGCGGCAGGGGCTCATCCACAGCCGCAGGACGGCGGGCAACCAGCGCCGCTACACCCGCGACACGCTCCGCCGCGTCGCCTTCGTCCGGGTCTCGCAGCGGGTCGGCATCCCGCTCGCGCGGATCCGCGAGGCCCTCGCCCTGCTCCCCGAGGAGCGCACCCCGACCCGCGAGGACTGGGCGCGGGTGTCGCTGTCGTGGCGGGAGGACCTGAACAGCCGGATCCGGCAGCTCGAACGGCTCAGGGACGACCTGACCGACTGCATCGGCTGCGGCTGCCTCTCCCTGCAGCGCTGCGCCCTGGCGAACCCGTACGACCGGCTGGGCCAGGAGGGCCCCGGCCCGCGCCGGCTGCTCACCCCCTGAGCGCCGCCTCGAGGCGCGCGTGACGAGGATCCGGGCCGCCTCGGCGGCGCCGGGGGGACTCAGGCGTCGATGTGGTCGCGGTCGACCTCGGCGGCGCTGCCAACGATGAACTCGCGCCGGGGGGCGACGTCGCTGCCCATCAGCAGGTCGAAGATGCGCTCGGCCGACTCGACGTCCTCGATACGCACCCGCCGCAGCACGCGGTGGCGGGGGTCCATGGTCGTCTCGGCCAGCTGGTCGGCGTCCATCTCGCCGAGGCCCTTGTAGCGCTGGACGGGGTCCTTCCAGCGCTTGCCGCGCCGCTCCAGGTCGCGCAGGACCTTGTGCAGCTCGGCGTCGGAGTAGGTGTAGACGTACTTGTCCTGGCCCCGCCCGGGGTTGGTGATCTCGATGCGGTGCAGCGGGGGGACCGCCGCGAACACCCGGCCGGCCTCGACCATCGGCGTCATGTACCGGTGGAAGAGCGTCAGCAGCAGGCAGCGGATGTGCGCCCCGTCGACGTCGGCGTCGGCCATTAAGATGATCTTGCCGTACCGGGCCGCCTCGAGGTCGAACGACCGGCCCGAGCCCGCGCCCACGACCTGGATGATCGCGGCGCACTCGGCGTTCTTCAGCATGTCGGCGACGGACGCCTTCTGCACGTTGAGGATCTTGCCCCGGATCGGCAGCAGTGCCTGGAACTCCGAGTCGCGGGCCAGCTTGGCCGTGCCGAGGGCCGAGTCGCCCTCCACGATGAACAGCTCGCTGCGGTCGACGTCGTCGCTGCGGCAGTCGACCAGCTTGGCCGGGAGCGCCGAGTTCTCCAGGGCCGACTTGCGCCGCTGGTTGTCGCGGTGCTCACGAGCGGCGATGCGCGCCTTGGCCGCCGCGACGACCTTCTCCAGGACGGCCCGCAGCTGCTGCTTCTGCCCGCGCTTCGGGTTGGCGAACAGCCCCTTGAGCTCCCGCCCGACCACGTGGGCGACGATGCGGCTGGCCGCGGCGGTGCCGAGGACCTCCTTGGTCTGGCCCTCGAACTGCGGCTCGGGCACCCGCACGGTCACGACGGCCGTGAGTCCTTCGAGGATGTCCTCCTTGGTGACCGGCTCGTCGCCGTTCTTGAGCAGGCGGGTCTCCCTGAGCTGCTCGTTCACCGTGCGGACCAGCGCTCGCTCGAAGCCCGCCACGTGGGTGCCGCCCTTGGGCGTGGCGATCACGTTGACGAACGAGCGGACGGTCGTCTCATAGCCCTTGCCCCAGCGGATGGCGACGTCGACCGTGAGCTCCCGCTCGATCTCGGTGGGCGTCATGTGGCCCTGCTCGTCGAGCACCGGGACGGTCTCGTGGAAGTGACCCACGCCCTGGAGCCTCAGCACGTCGCAGACGGCCTCGTCGCGGGCGAGGAACTCGGTGAACTCGCTGATGCCGCCGTCGAAGCGGAAGGTCTCCTCGGACGTCTCCTCGCCCCGGCTGTCGCGGACGAGCAGGGTCAGCCCGGGGACCAGGAAGGCCGTCTGCCGCAGCCGGACGTGGATCTCGTCGAGCGAGACCTCGGCCTCCGGGAGGAAGATCTGCCGGTCGGCCCAGAAGCGGACCCGGGTGCCGGTGACGCCGCGCCCGGCCCTGCCGCCGTCGCGCAGGCCCGACTTCTTGCGGAACCTGGCCGTGGGGCCGTCGCCCTCGAACACGCCGGGCACGCCCCGGCGGAAGCTGATCTGGTGGACCCGGCCGTCGCGGTCGACCTCCACGTCGAGCCGGGACGACAGCGCGTTCACGACCGAGGCGCCGACGCCGTGGAGGCCGCCGGAGGCGCCGTACGAGCCGCCGCCGAACTTCCCGCCCGCGTGGAGCTTGGTGTACACGAGCTCGACACCGGGGAGGCCGGTCTTGGGCTCGACGTCCACGGGGATGCCGCGCCCGTCGTCGCGGACCTCGATGGACCCGTCGGCGTGCAGCTCTACCTCGATGCGGGTGCAGTAGCCCGCCAGGGCCTCGTCGACCGAGTTGTCCACGATCTCCCAGAGGCAGTGCATGAGGCCACGGGTGTCGGTGGAGCCGATGTACATCCCCGGACGCTTGCGGACGGCCTCGAGGCCCTCCAGCACCGAAAGATGCCGGGCCGTGTACCCCGTCTCCGCGCGAACCGCCGTCACTCCGAGCTCCCACTTGTCAATCGAACACGCGTACGCAGCCTATCGCCACTCCCACGTTTGTACGCGTACAAGCTTGCCAGGCACAGCTCCCCACGCGCCCAAACCGCTGTGATCCGCGTCACTTTCCGGATCATTCTGCTCTCGGCGTAGTCGCAGCATGATTGGGAAGCCCCCCATCCGGTTAGATGTTGTCCCAAGTGACTGACGCCAACGTCCCCACGTCGTGGGGCGACCCGAAAGGCGATACGTGACTGGAGCTCTCGCCCCCATCAAGCCGCTGACGGCCCTGGACCGGTGTGACCGGTGCGGTGCTCAGGCCTACATCCGCGCGACCCTGCCCGTGGGTGGGGAGTTGCTGTTCTGCGCCCACCACGGGCGTCAGCACGTGGCTGTGCTGCGCGACAAAGGTGCTGAGATCCAGGACGAGTCGGCACGACTCAGTGAATCCCCCGCGTCCGCCCCAGAAGACGAACGCTGACCATAGACGGCGTGCCCGGGTGAGCTGATCACCCGGCGCGCCGTCGCCGTACCCGGGCCACCCTGTAGTGGTAGCGGCCGGCGACGGCGAACCCCGCCCGCTCGTAGAGCGCGCGGGCCGCCGCGTTGGCCTCCGTCACCAGCAGGTACGCCCGGGCGGCGCCCCGCTCGCGCCCCCAGTCCAGGAGGGCGCGCAGCACGGCCGCGCCCAGGCCCGTGCGCCTGGCGGGCGGCTCCACCGCCATGCAGTACACGCCGAGCCACTCGCCCTGCGGGACGGCCCGGCCCACCGCGTCCCCCCGGTCTCCCGGCAGGAGGGCGTAGCCGGCGGACACCCCGGTGAGGATGCGCGCGGCCCAGTCCCGCGCCGGGACTCCGTCCGTCTCCGGGTGCCGGCCCCCTTCCACCGACCACCACACGCGCAGCCACCGCTCGTCGGGAGCGTCTTTCATCCGCGTGCCCGCCCCGCCGCCCGTGCTCTCCGGGATCGGGACCGTCATGACGAGCGTGGGGTCCACCAGGCCGTACCCCCGCCGTTCCAGCTCGCCGTCCAGCCCCTCGGGGGCCCGCGGGCCGATCGAGAACACGCACGGCAGCCCGAGCGAGGCGTAGAACTCCTCGGCCTCGTCCACCGCCCGGCCCAGGTCGCCGGGCGTCCCCAGCGGCAACACCGAGTTGGCCCGCTTGGTCACCCCGCCCGCGTGCCGGTAGACCCAGCCGCCCGCCTCCACCCGGCCCGGGGCCGGCCACGCCTCACCGACGAGCCGGTCGAACGGTGATGTTTCAGCACGCACCCCGGCAGCGTAGCTGACCTGCACTGCTGGGTTTAGGACTCGTTACGGGGGCAGTTGGGCGCCGTCTCAGTCTCCTGACCCCTAAGGAGCGGCGATGTCCTTGTCGCGCAGGAGCCGTACCGGCATCGTCGTCCTGGCAGGCGGCCTCGCCCTCGCCGCGTGCGGCGGCGTGGGCTCCAAGAACGCCACGTCCCAGGGCGGCGGCTCCGCCGCCCTGACCACCATGGGCTTCGGCCTGCCCGACGAGATCGCCACGACCCGTGTGGACGCCTTCAAGAAGGCCCACCCGGAGGTGAAGCTCACGATCAACCAGGGCCAGTTCGACGAGCAGGCGTTCCTGTCGTCGGTGGCGAGCGGCGACCCGCCGGACGTGGTGTACCTAAGCCGCGACATCATCGGCACCTACGCCGCCCGGGGCGCCATCCAACCGCTGGACGACTGCGTCGCCCGGCAGAACATCCCCATGTCCGACTTCTATCCCGCGGCCCAGCAGCAGGTGAAGCTCGGCGGCAGATGGTACGGCGTGCCGGAGTTCTACACCTCGATCATCCTGCTGGTGAACGACAAGGCCGCCAAGGAGGCCGGCGTCGACCCCGGGAGCATCGACACCTCCGACTGGGACGGCCTGGCCGCTCTGGCCAAGAAGATGAACAAGGTCTCCGGCGGCAAGATCCAGCGCTTCGGCTTCTACCCCAAGCTGCCCGAGTTCCTCCCCCTGTGGGCCAAGGCCAACGGCGCCGACCTGCTGTCGCCCGACGGGAAGACGGCCCATCTCGACGACCCCAGGGTGGTCGAGGCGCTCGACTACGCCAACGGCCTGCTCAAGGACCAGGGCGGCTGGACGCGGCTCAAGGCGTTCACCGACACCTTCGACTACTTCGGCGACAAGAACCCGATCACCGAGGACCAGATCGGCATGATGCTGACCGAGCAGTTCCTGGTCACCTCGATGGCGGGCACCTCGCCGGACGCCGAGATCACCGTGCTGCCGTTCAAGGACCGGCAGGGCAACCCCGTCAACTACGCCGGCGGCAACGCCTGGGTCATCCCGAAGGGCGCCAAGCACCCCGACGTCGCCTGCCAGTGGATCAAGACGATGACGTCGGCCGACACGTGGATCGCCGCGGCCAAGGCCAGGGCCGCCAAGCGGGCCCAGGAGGGCAAGGCGTACCCGGGCACGTTCACCGCGAACGCCAAGGCCGACCAGGCGATCTTCTCCCAGGTCGTGAAGCCCGGCGGCCACAGGCCGTACGACGAGGCCACCAGGACCATCCTGGCCGTCCAGGACAAGGGCTTCGTCGTCCCGCAGTCGGGCGCGGCGTCGGAGTTCCGGACGGCGTGGCTGGACGCGGCGACGCGGGTCATGCAGGGCCGCCAGGACGCGCGGGCGGCGCTCGCCCAGGCGCAGCAGGAGGCCACCAGAGCCATCCAGGCGGCGGGCTGAGCCGTGGCACACCGACCGCCCGGCCGCCCGGAGACCCGCTGGGCGTACGTCTTCCTGCTTCCGTGGCTGATCGGCCTGGTCCTCTTCCAGGCCGGTCCCATGGTCGCCAGCCTCGTGCTGTCGCTCACCGACTACGACCTGATCTCGCCGCCGAAGTTCGTCGGCCTCGGCAACTACGCACAGATGGCGCAGGACCCCAAGGTCGCCAGGGCCATCGCCAACACGGCGTTCTACACGGTCCTGCACGTGCCGCTGGCCGCGGTGATCGCGCTGGCGCTCGCGCTCATGCTCAACCGTGTCACCGGCCGGGCGGCGGGCGTCTTCCGCACGGTCTTCTACCTGCCGTCGATGACGCCGTACGTCGCGGTGGGCGTGCTGTTCCTGTTCCTGCTGAACGGCCAGGCGGGGCTGGTCAACCAGTTCCTCGGCCTGTTCGGGATCGACGGGCCGCAGTGGACGACCGACCCGGCCTGGGTCAAGCCCGGCATCGTGCTCATGTCGCTGTGGAACCTGGGCTCCACCACGATCATCCTGTTCGCCGCCCTGCGGAACGTGCCCCGTGAACTCCACGAAGCCGCCATGATCGACGGCGCCGGGGCGTGGCAGCGGTTCCGCTCGGTCACCGTGCCCATGATCAGCTCGGCCCTGTTCTTCGTGGTGATCATCAATACGATCTCGTCGGTGCAGATGTTCGACCAGGTCTACACCATGTTCTTCGGCAACCAGTCGGCCCAGCACTCCTACGGTGACGCGGCCCTGTTCTACGTCGTGTACCTGTTCCAGCAGGGCTTCCAGTTCCTGCACATGGGGTACGCCTCGGCCCTCGCCTGGGTGTTGTTCCTGATCATCTTGGTGATCACCGTCATCCAGGTGAAGGTGGGCAACCGCTTCGTCTACTACGAGGCCGAGCCGCGGGGCTCGACGGAACGGGAGTCCCGATGACCGGCACCACGACGGGGACCGCCACCCCGGCGGGGCCGCTCGCCCGCCCGGCCTCCCCGGCCGCGGCGGCGCGTGACGACCGCCCCGGCGGCGCCGGCACCCGCAAGGCGTTCTTCCTCGTCATGCTGGCCGCCGCGTCGGCCGTGTTCCTCTACCCGTTCGTCTGGCTGGTCGTGGCCTCGCTGAAGCCGCGGGACCGGACGTTCGCCGACCCGTTCCTCCCCTGGCCCCGGCCGTTCGCGCCGCAGAGCTACGTGGACGTGTGGCACGCCGCCCCGATGACGGCCTGGCTGGTCAACACGGTCGTCGTCGGTTTCATGGCGGCCCTGACCGTGACCGTGTCGAGCGCGTTCGTGGCGTTCGGGTTCGCGTACTTCCGCTTCCCGGGCCGGGGCGTGCTGTTCGGCAGCGTGCTCGCCACGATGATGCTCCCGGCCGCCGTCACGCTCGTGCCGACGTACCTGATCTGGAACGCGGTCGGGCTGACCGGCACCCAGGTGCCGCTGTGGGCGGGCAACGTGTTCGGCTCGGCGTTCTACATCTTCCTGCTGCGTCAGTTCTTCCTGGGCATCCCGCGGTACGTCTTCGAGGCGGCCCGGGTGGACGGCGCCTCCTACCTCGACCTGTTCTGGCGGATCGCGCTGCCGCTCGCGCGGCCCGCGCTGATCATCGCGTTCGTCTTCGAGCTCAAGGCGAGCTGGTTCGACCTGATGAAGCCGCTGATCTACCTGCAGGACCCGCAGCTGTTCACGCTCCCCCGGGGCCTCAAGGCGATCGTCGACCAGTTCTACCAGGGCGGGGATCCCAAGTGGGAGATCGTGCTGGCCGCCGGCGTGATCACCACGCTGCCGCTGATCGCGATCTTCTTCGTCGGGCAGCGCTACTTCGTCCAGGGCATCGCGACCACGGGGCAGCGGGGCTGACCGGGCGGACCGCCTCGATAGGCTCTGTGGTCGTGCTCATCCTGCTGCCGCCGTCGGAGGGGAAGGCCGCCCGGGGGACCTCGTCGGTCCGGCGGCTCGGGTTCCCCGAGCTCGACTCCCCGCGCGAGAAGGTCCTGGACGCGCTCGTCGCGCTCTGCCACACCCCGCAGGCGCCCGGCGTGCTCGGCCTGACGGAGGGGCAGGCCGGCGAGGTCGAGCGCAACCGCGCCCTGCCCGCGGCCCGGACCCTCCGCGTGGCCGACCTGTACACCGGCGTCCTCTACGACAACCTCGGGTTGCGGACGCTGTCCCCCGAGGCCCGGCGCCGCGCCGACCGACGCATCGTGATCTTCTCCGGCCTGTGGGGGCTGCTGCGGCCCGCCGACCGCGTCCCGCCGTACCGGCTGTCCATGGGCGTACGGCTGCCGCCCATGGGCGGCCTGGCCGCGTTCTGGCGGCCCGCGATCACCGCCGCGCTCGCGCCCGTGAAGGGCCTCGTCGTCGACATGCGCTCGGCGACGTACGCCGCCGCCTGGCAGCCGGGCGAGCGTTCCGTGGCCGTACGGGTGCTCCGGGACGCCGGCGGGACCCGGACCGTCGTCAGCCACATGGCCAAGGCGACCCGGGGCGCCGTGGCCCGTTCGCTGGTCGAGAGCCCTGACCGGCCGGAGACGCCCGAGGACCTGGCCGCGATGCTGGCGGACCTGGGCCACCGGGTGGAGCTGGGCGACCGGCGGACCCGCGGCGGCCCGCGGACGCTCGACGTGATCGTGACGGAGTGACCGAGGCCGGGCGGGTCAGCCGGAGACGAGGTTGAGGCGGGCGCACGCCCGGCGGTAGTGCTGGCCGGGATCGCCGAGGTGCGACCAGGGCAGGCGGCTGAAGCGGCCCGCCGTCCTGGCGAGGTGGCCCCGGGCCGGCCGGCGCAGGTCGGCGAGGTAGAAGGCGGCGCCGAACGCGTTGTGCGCCTCGATCGACCGGGGATGGGGGCCGCCCAGTCGGCGCTCGGACCACTGCCCGGCGGCGGCGACGATCTCCCGCTGCACGTCGAAGGCGAACCAGCCGCCCCGCGACATCGGGGTGCGATCGGAGGCGACGTTCTCGAAGTGGGCCAGCGGCACCAGGGCCGGCAGGGGGCTCCCCTCCGGCGCCCGGGACGCGGCCGCCCGGGCGAAGTCGAGCATCTCCTGCCCGGTGCCGCCCCAGCCGGGCGACAGTGTGATCATCCGGGCCACGGCCGCCGGGTAGAGCGTGGACCAGCGGCGGGTGCACTCGTACCAGACGGAGTCCTTGTCGGCGCGCGGCCGGTCCAGGCCCAGCGCCAGCCACATCAGGCCCTCCCACGGCACCGGGTCTCCGGGGGCGAGCGCGGCCGCCGTGAGCAGCGGCTGGCGGGCGCGCTCCATCGCGCTGTGAAACATCCGCAGCCGGTCCGCCTGGACGGCCCGGGCCCGCACGTCCGGCTTGAGCTCCCAGGCCTCCTCCAGGCGGGCCCGGCCCAGCCAGAGCCACAGGTCGGGGTTGCCCTGGTCGTAGGCCACGAGCGCCTCGACGGCCCGGCTCGACCCGATCAGGGCGCGCGACAGCGCCTCCACCCTGAGCGATCGGACCTCCGGGTCACCCCGGCTCGCCACGAGCGCCGACGCCCCTGCCGCCAGATCACCCCGATGGGCGGCCTCGACCGCCGCATCGAGGATGGTGTCCGCCCACGGGCGGCTCGGGATCACTCGTGGCCCCCGAGCACGCGCCCGATCCACTTCGATCACTCCCATGAGGCGCGAGCCTAGGAGTGTCACCGTGCCTACGGCGCTACCGGGATGTTACGTGAACGTTAACCGCGTTTCCGGGCGAGACGGCTCCGTCGCCGCCCGGCCGAGCCCGGGTGTGTCCCTCGGATCACGCCGGCCGGGGCCGGGACGATCCAGGGGACACGGCCCGGGTCCGTCAGTCGAGGTAGTCGCGCAGGACCTGCGAGCGCGACGGGTGGCGCAGCTTGGACATGGTCTTCGACTCGATCTGGCGGATCCGCTCACGCGTGACGCCGTAGACCTTGCCGATCTCGTCGAGCGTCTTCGGCTGGCCGTCGGTCAGGCCGAACCGCATCGACACCACGCCCGCCTCCCGCTCCGACAGCGTGTCGAGAACGGAGTGGAGCTGCTCCTGCAGGAGCGTGAAGCTGACCGCGTCGGCCGGGACGATGGCCTCGGAGTCCTCGATGAGGTCGCCGAACTCGCTGTCGCCCTCCTCGCCCAGCGGCGTGTGGAGGGAGATCGGCTCGCGGCCGTACTTCTGGACCTCGATGACCTTCTCCGGGGTCATGTCCAGCTCGCGGGCCAGCTCCTCCGGCGTGGGCTCGCGGCCGAGGTCCTGCAGCATCTGCCGCTGGACGCGGGCCAGCTTGTTGATCACCTCGACCATGTGGACCGGGATGCGGATGGTCCGCGCCTGGTCGGCCATGGCCCGGGTGATCGCCTGCCGGATCCACCAGGTGGCGTACGTCGAGAACTTGTAGCCCTTGGTGTAGTCGAACTTCTCGACCGCGCGGATCAGGCCCAGGTTGCCCTCCTGGATCAGGTCCAGGAAGAGCATCCCTCGGCCGGTGTACCGCTTGGCCAGCGAGACGACCAGACGGAGGTTGGCCTCGAGCAGGTGGTTCTTGGCGCGGCGGCCGTCCTCGGCGATCCACTCCAGCTCGGCGCGGACGTCGACAGGGAGGCTCTCGCCGTCGGTGGCGAGCTGCTCCTCGGCGAACAGGCCGGCCTCGATCCGCTTGGCGAGCTCGACCTCCTGCTCGGCGTTGAGGAGGGGCACCTTGCCGATCTGCTTGAGGTAGTCCTTCACCGGGTCGGCGGTGGCGCCGGCCGCGGCCACCTGGGCCACGGGAGCGTCGTCGTCGTCGTCGGTGAGGATCAGCACCTCGTCCTCGGACTGGGCGATGGCCTCGGGCTTGGGCTCGTCGCCTTCGGTCTCCGCGTCGGCCTCGGTCTCCGCGTCCGCCTCGGCCTCGACCTCTGCCTCGATCTCGACGTCCTCGACCTCGAGGTCGAAGTCCTCGATGTCGACCTCGCCGTCGAGGTCGATATCCTCGTCGTCCTCACCGGCGACGGCGGACTTGGGCTGGGGCTCGGCCTTCGGGGCCTTGAGCTCGGGACCCGTGGCGGGAGCCTGCGGGGCCTCCTTGTCGGGCGCGGCCTTCTTCGCGGGCGGCGCGGGCTTGGCGGGCGCCTTGGCGGCGGGAGCCGGCTTCGCGGGCGCCGGCTTGGCCGGGGCCTTCTTCGCGGCGGGCTTGGCGGCCGGCGCGGAGTCGGTCACCACGGCGGTGACGGTCTCCGGCTGGGACTCCTTCGCCGCGGCCGATTTCGTGGACTTCTTGACGGGCGCGGGGGTGCGGCGCTTGGCTTGACCTCGAGACCGCTTGGGCGCCGCCGCGGAGTCCGCCGCGGTCACCACGACGGTCACACCCTCCTTGCTGAGGCTGCGCAGGAATCCAGCGGCTTGCGACAACGGGATGTCCGCTTCCTCGAAGGCCTTGCGGACGTCCTCAGACTCGAGGAAGCCCTGCGAGCGGCCGCGCTCGAGGAGCTGCTGGATCACTGGCTCGTTCAGCTCCGACGGCTTCGAGCGAGTCGAACTTGCAGGCGACACGAACACCTCTCGAACGAACGCATGGCGAGAATGGACCCAGGTGCTTCTTCTTTTCCGGTGGTGTGGTCGCGCGGACCGCGACATGCCATTGTGGCACGCCACGGCACCTGATACGGCCGCGTCCCGCCGGTTGCTCCTCCACCCTAGGCCGACCGAGACACTAGTGCGTACGGAAGGAGGTCACCGATACCCGAAAGCAACCGTTATGACTGTTTCATTCAGTCACTCTTCGTGGTGGGCGGCACGTGAACCGCCAGGACCGTTACGTCATCATCCTGTTCATACCCGGACAACATGCGGTCCACCAGGAAATCGAGCAGCATATGCGGGCTGCTCACAACTTCCGGGGGCGCCTCGGCCACCGAGGACGAAAGCTCCCTGAGTCCGGCGTCCAGCCCCCTCTTGCGGTTCTCGACGAGGCCGTCCGAGTACAGGACGGCCGTGTGGCCCGGCGGCACGCAGAAGCGGAACTGCTTGCGGCTGGTGGCCCAGCCGAGCGGCGTGCCGGGCTCGGTCTCGTGCAGCAGCCCGACGCCCTGGGGGGAGACCAGCAGCGGCGGCGGGTGGCCGGCCAGGGCCAGCGTCCCCTCCCCCGTCGAGGGCTCCACGACCATGTACGCCAGGGTCGTGACCTGCTCCTCCTCCTCGGTCGCCTCGAAGACCCGGTCGAGGCCCGTGAGGACCGCCGCCGGGGGCGGGTTGGTCAGCGCGAGCGCCCGCATGGCGTTGCGGATCCGGCCCATGCCCGCGGCCGCCTTGACGCCCTTGCCCATGACGTCCCCGACGACCGCCGCGACCCGGCCGTCCTGCAGGACGAACGCGTCGTACCAGTCGCCGCCGACCTGGACGTGCCGCGAGCCCGAGCGGAACCGCTGGGACAGCACCAGGCCCCGCACGACCGGCAGCCGGTCGGGCAGCAGGCTGCGCTGCAGCGTCTCGGCGGTGCGGTGCTCGCGCTCGAACAGCGTCGCCCGCTCCACGGCGAGCGCGCACTGGCCGGCCAGGGCCTCCAGGAAGACGCCGTCCTCCTGGGAGATCTTCTGGGTGCGGGTGAAGGAGAACCGCAGGGCGCCCAGGGCCCGCCCGGCCGCCAGCAGCGGCAGCCCGACCCAGGCCCGCTCGTCGGTGTGCGAGAGGAAGGCGCCGATGTGCTCCTCCTCGGCGCCGGCGTCCACCAGCAGCGTCCGCAGGCTGGCCGGGGCCTCAGCGAAGACCGGCCGCCGGCTGTTGACGGCCATGGTCATCACGTTGGCGTGCGACAGCTCGATCTCCTCGCCCGGCGCGTCCGGGATGCCGCCGCTGTTGATGACCTTCAGCGTCGCCCGGTCGGGGTCGAGCAGGGCCACCGCGGAGTGGTCGGCGGCCAGGGCCGTGCGGCCGACGTCGATGATCACCTGGACGACCTGCTCGACCGTGAGCGCCTCGGCGAGCTGGGCCGTCGCGCCCTGGAGCCGGGCGGTGCGCAGCGCGGCCGCGCCGAGCTGGTCGGTCAGGCGGCCCCGCATCTCCTCGGCCTCGCGCTGCGGCGTGACGTCGGTGTTGGCGCCGACCCACTCCACGACGCGGCCGTTCCTGATGATCGGGACGGCCCGCACCTCGAAGTGCCGGTAGCCGCTGGCCCGGGTGCGCACCCGGTAGCTCCACTCGAACATGGTGCGGCCGCGCAGGGCCTCCCGCCACGCCTCCTCGGCGCCGGGCCGGTCGTCGGGGTGGACGGCGTCCAGCCAGCCGTGGGCGAGGTACTCCTCCAGGCCCTGGCCGGTGATGGCCCGCCACTGCGGGGCGTCCTCGACCACCGTGCCGTTGGGCTGGGTGATCCACACGAGCTGCTGCTGCGACTCCACCAGCGAGCGGTAGCGCTCCTCGCTGCGCCGCAGCTCCTCCTCGTTCGTCTGGCGCTCGGTCAGGTCGACGCCGAACAGGGCCGTGCCCAGCATGGCGCCGTCGCCGTGCATGGGGAAGAACGAGACGGTCCAGTGGCGGGTGTCCCCGTTCTCCGCGCGGGTGAGGAGACGCTGGTCGGTGACGGGAAGGCCCTCCTCGGCGATGCGGCGGAGGGCGGCGTCGATGATCGCGGTCAGGTCGACGGACAGCAGCTCGGCGGGGAGCCGGTCGAGATGCTGCTCGACAGGGTGGCCCGTCAACTCGGTAAAGGTCGTGTTGACCCGGACGAACCTGCCCGTCGGGTCGAAGAAGGCGAAGGCGAAAGGAGCCTCCGACATCAGGCCTCTGAAGAGGTCGGAGTCTGAGATGTCCAAACCGGACTCCCGGGGACGGGGCACGGAGGTTTCGGCGCTCATGGTCGGCACCTCCGTCGCGTGCCAGGGTCTCCCACGAGGCACATCTCCATAACTGTGATTGGTAGCGCAGATCTGCCCTACATCATCGGCGATCGGCATGCGCGGACGGAAGCCCCGCCCGCCATGCGGTCAACGCATCCTGTCAAAAGACCGGCACCTCGCGCAGGAAGATCCGGCCTACTTCTTGGCCGCCCGCTTCGCTTCCTGCTTGGTCGCGCGGACCAGCTCGAGGCTCGCGGCGTCCACGACGTCGGCCACCGACCGGTGCACCCCCTCCTCGCCGTACGGCCCGGCCGCCTCGCGCCACCCCGCCGGCCGCACACCGCGTTGCTTGCCGAGCAGGGCCAGGAAGATCTGGGCCTTCTGCTTGCCGAAGCCCGGCAGGGCCATCAGCCGGCGCAGCAACTCGGCACCGTCGCCGACATCTTCCCACACCTTCTCGGCGGCGCCATCGTAATGCTCGACGAGATAGGCCGCGAGGGTCTGGACGCGGGCGGCCATCGACCCCGGGTACCGGTGGACGGCGGGTTTGGCCGACAGCAGCGCCGCGAACTCCGCGGGATCGAAGGAGGCGATCTCATGGGCGTCCGGGTCGTGCCCCAGCCGGTCGGCGATCGTCCGGGGGCCGGCGAAGGCGCGCTCGAGGGGTATCTGCTGGTCGAGCAGCATGCCGATCAGCAGCGCGAGCGGGCTGCGGTCGAGCAGCTCGTCGGCCTGGGGGTCCTGGGCGAGCCGGGTGCGCATGCGACCAGCTTGGCACGCCGGTACGCCGGACACGCCCGGAAGGCTTGACAGTCCGGCGGAAAGTTGTGGAATAAGGGGCGGCAGGTCCCCATTCAGCGAGGAATGCAGTCCATGCCCGTACTCGCAACACGAATCAGTGGCGGCCCATCATCGGAGCCGGGGCTCCGCCCCCTCCTCGAAGGCGTCATCGCCCGCCTGGCCGCGGAATTCCTGACCGTCCCCCTCACCACCGTCGACCGCTGCGTCGTGGACGCGTGGGCGTGCGCCGAGCACCTCGGGCTCGACGTCACGCCCGAGATCGCCGAGCGCGTGGCCCGTGAGCACCTCCTGGGACTGGTGAACTCCGCTCCGCCGTCCCGCATGTGAGGCGCGCGCCTGAGGGCCGCGCGCACGGCCCGTACGGCAGGGCGTCCGCGGCCGGACGCCCACCGGCGGCCGCGCGGCGCCTCGCGCCCGTCCGCCGGTCTCCCCCGGAGGGAGGCCGCGGACGGCTCCCGCACGTGAGCGCGGTGGGCGCCGTGGGCGCCCACATAACGGGGAAGTCACCGGCCCGCGTTCCTGATGTAGTTTCCCGCGGGAATGCGAGAGGGTGGAGTCCGTGAACGACCGGAGCGAGATCGAGTGAGCCGTCGGCACCGACGAGACCCCAGGGAGACCAGGCCGCCGGACGACGTGTTCGCGGAGATGCTGCTGGCGGCCCGGGAGCTGCTCGCCGTCCGCACTCCCCTCGACGCCGAGCTCATGGTGTCCGACATGCTGGGCGCCTGGTGGGGCCGGCGGCTGCGCGGCGGCGACGTCGAGCAGATCCTCGGCGAGGGGCTGGTGGACTACGCCGCTAAGGCGGGCACCCCGGCCGCGCTCACCCTGCTGATCTCGGTCGCCTACCTCGGCACGGCCCGGCAGGCCGCCAAGGCGGAGGGCGCGGCGCTGGCGCTCATGGAGTCCGACGTGGCCCGGCCCCGCTGGGCCGACCGGGTCGGCGCGGTCAAGCCCGCCGGCTGCTACGTCTCCAGGGACGTGTACGGCGACCAGGACACCGTGTTGTGCACGTTCGCCTACAACGGGGAGGACACCCACGCCCTGGTCGTGGTCGTCGACTACAACATGGGCGGGATGGCCCGCGACGCCTGGGTGTCGTCGCAGGTCGACAAGCTGCTGGAGCAGGCCAGGCTGGAGGCCGCGGCCAACGCGCTGCTGCGGTTCGAGGACATCGAGCCCCAGCAGGCCCGGGCGCTGCTGGAGTTCGCGATGAAGGCGACGGGGGCGGCCGCCACGGTGCGCAAGGGCCCGAGGCTCGTGAGCGACAGCTACAGCGCCTACCACGCGTTCGCCCGGGCCAGGATCAAGGCGCTGCCCCCGGGGCGCATGCGGCCGGCCCCCGCCCACACGGAGGCGCCGTACAGCCGGGACCGGAGGGCCATGCTGGCCGCCGAGTTCCTCGCCTCGGACGCGGCGGAGAACCTGTCCGACCCGTCGGCCGCCTCCCGGTGTACCGACCACATCATCGACTACGGCTGCGACCAGGACTTCAACCGCCCGATGCGGGTCAGCCCCACCAAGTGCGAGACGTTCCTGCTCGACTGGCTGCCGCGCAAGGTGCTGCTGTCGCCGGGCGAGCAGGACGCGATGCCGCACGTGCTCTCGGCGTGGGTGCGCTTCGCCGGGCCCCGCATCGGGCTGCCGGAGCAGGGCGTGCGGGCGACGCTCGACGCGGTCTGGGAGGCGACGGCCCGGTTCACCGAGGCGTACCGGGACCCGACGACCTTCGGCCTGGACCGCTCCCTGGTGCACCGGCTCCTGCCCGACGGCGACCTGTCGGCGCTCGCGCGGCGGGCGTTCGCGTTCCCGCTGCTCCAGGGCATGCGCGGCTCGACCAACCTCGACCTGCTGAACCCGGCCGACGAGGCCGACCGGCGGATCCTGCTGGAGATCGACCACGCCGGCGAGCTCGGCCGGGCCGATCTGGAGGAGCACCTGGCCTGGCACGAGGAGATCGCCTCCCGGCTGTGGGTGGGCGACCCGCCGCAGCTGTGGGAGGCCGCCCAGCGGCTCGCCGACCTCGGCCACGACCGGCACGACGTGCTGCACGTGCTCATCGAGATCGCCGAGCGGATCGGCGACCACCCGGACGAGCTCGCGGCCGCCCTCGACGACATCGCCGACATCCCGGACGAACCTCCCATTTAACAGCTCACCTGCGGAAACGGTCCGATCTTCTCCTCCCGTTGAGGCAGGATGTAATCGAGGGGCGCGGCCGTGTCCGCAGGGCGCGGCGGAGGAAGCAGGGAGGTGGCCGTGGTCATCGATCTGAACGCGGATCTCGGTGAGGGCTACGGGATCTGGCGGCTCGGGGACGACGAGGCCCTCCTCGATCTGGTCACCAGCGCCAACGTGGCCTGCGGCTTCCACGCGGGCGATCCGGTGATCATCCGGCGCACCTGCGCGGCGGCGGTCGACCGCGGCGTGGCGGTCGGGGCCCAGGTCTCCTATCGGGATCTCGGCGGATTCGGCCGTCGGGAGATGGAGGTGGACCCGGAGGAGCTGTGCTCCGACGTGCTCTACCAGATCGCCGCGGTGGACGGCATCGCCCGCTCGATGGGCGGCCGGGTGGCGTACGTGAAGCCGCACGGCGCCCTCTACAACCGGGTGTGCCGCGACGTGGTGCAGGCCGAGGCGGTGGTGGCCGCCGTGGCGGCCTACCGGGCGCCCGGGGGCGCGCTGCCCGTCCTCACGCTGCCGGGCTCGGCGGTGCTCGACGCGGCCGCCCGGTACGGCGTGCCGACCGTCGCCGAGTGCTTCGCCGACCGGGCCTACTCGCCATCGGGGAGCCTCGTGCCACGAAAGGAGCGCGGGTCGGTGCTCGACGACCCGGAGGAGGTGGCGGCCCGGGCCGTCCTGATGGCGCGGGACGGCGTGGTGACGGCGGCCGACGGCTCCCGGGTGCGGGTCGACGCCAGGTCGGTCTGCGTCCACGGGGACACGCCGGGCGCGGTGCGGATCGCGGCGGCGGTGCGCAAGGCGCTGATCGACGCGGGCGTCTCGGTGGAGCCGTTCGCGTGACGATCCGGGCGGCGGGCGAACACGCGCTGCTGGTGGAGACCGGCTCGCTGGAGGCGGCGCACCGGCTGGACGCGCTGCTGCGGATCAGCCGGCCGGCGGAGGTGGAGGAGATCGTCCCCGGCGCGGACACGGTGCTGGTGGTGGCCCCCGGCGCCGACCGGCCGCGGCTGGCGGCGCTGCTCGCCGGCCTCCTCCGTACGGCCGGGGAGCCGCCCCGGCCGTACTCGGGAGAGGGCGGAACCGTGGAGATCCCGGTGGTGTACGACGGGGAGGACCTGGAGGCCGTCGCGGAGCTGAGCGGGATGACGGTGGACGAGGTGGTCGCCCGGCACGCGGCGTCCCGGTTCGTGGTGGGCTGGCTGGGCTTCGCCCCCGGGTTCGCCTACCTGGTGGGACTCGACCCGGCGCTGCACGTGCCCCGGCTGGAGGTGCCGCGCACCGCGGTGCCGCCGGGCTCGGTGGCGATCGCCGGGCCGTTCTCGGCCGTGTACCCGTCGGCCTCCCCCGGAGGCTGGCGGCTGCTGGGCCGCACGGACGCCAGGGTATGGGACGCCGCGGCCGACCCCCCGGCGATGCTCCCGCCCGGCACACGCGTCCGGCTGCGCCCGTGAGCGGGCCCCGGGAGCCCTCGGACGGCGGGACGACCGTCGGGCGGTGGGCCGAGGTGGTGAGTCCGGGGCCGTACGCGACCGTGCAGGACCTGGGCAGACCGGGATACGCCCATCTCGGCGTGCCCCGCTCCGGGGCGGCGGACGCCCCGAGCCTGCGCCTGGCGAACCGGTTGGTCGGCAACCCCGAGGGCGCGGCCGGCATCGAGGCGACGTTCGGGGGGACGGCGCTGGCGTTTCCTGAAGGCGCGTGGGTCGCCGTGACCGGCGCGGCCTGCCCGGTGACGGCGGCGGGACGCCCGGCGGCCATGGACTGCCCGGTCTGGGTCTCCCCGGGCGGCGAGCTCCGCCTGGGGACGCCGAGGGAGGGCCTGCGGACGTACGTCGCCGTGCGCGGGGGCGTTGCCGTCCCGGCCGTGCTGGGCAGCCGGTCCACCGACTCCCTGTCGGGCCTCGGGCCGCCGCCGCTGCGGGCGGGCGCCGTGCTGCCGCTGGGCCGCGCCGGCGCGTCCGCCCCGATCGTGGACCAGGCGGCGCGGCCGCCGGTCCCCCGGCCGCCGGTCGTGCGCGTCCTGCCGGGCCCGCGCGACGACTGGTTCGAGCCGGGTGCGCTGCGGGCCCTGTGCTCCGGGCCGTACGAGGTCACGTCGGAGAGCAACCGGGTCGGGGTGCGGCTGAGCGGGGCGCCGCTGAGGCGAGCCAGGGCCGGCGAGCTCCCCAGCGAGGGCATGCCGCTGGGGGCGGTCCAGGTGCCCCCGGAGGGCCGGCCGATCGTGTTCCTGGCCGACCACCCGCCCACCGGCGGCTACCCCGTGATCGCCGTCGTGGCGTCCGTGGACGTGGCCCTGGTGGCCCAGCTCCGGCCGGGCGACCGGCTCCGGTTCCGGCTGCCCGGCATGCCGGCGCGCCTGTGAGGTCTCACGCGGCGTAGCCGATGTCCTCGTACCGCATGGTGTAGAAGCCGTTGGCGCCGACGTTGGCGAGCGCGGAGCGGACGGCCACGGTCTGCGGGCACTGGTACAGCGGCAGGACGTTGAGCTTCTTCCAGATCAGCGCGTCGGCCTGGTTGACCAGGCCGAGGATCTTGGAGGTGTCGAGCGCGCTGCCCGCCTGGTACATGGCCTGGTCGATCTGCTTGCTGCCGCTCCGCCCCAGGTTGGAGTACCACCGGACGTCGTCACCCTTGACGCTCTCGCCGTTCACGTAGATGTCGAACGCGCTGGAGATCGGGTACGGCGTGCTCGGGTACGCGAAGGCGGCGATGTCGAAGTCGCCGGGGATGAGGTGCTTGCTGAAGAAGTCGTCGAACGGCACGGTCTGCACGGTGACGCGGACGCCGACCCGCTGGAGCATGAGCCGGGCGACCTGCGCCTCGTTGTCGCTGATCGCGACCCCCGCCGGCACGACGAACCGCAGCGCGAGCGGCTTGCCGTTCTTCGTGCGCTCCTTGCCGTTCGTCTTCCATCCGGCCTGGTCGAGCAGCCGGCCCGCCCGCTTGGGGTCGTACACGCCGAGGGGGCCCGCGTTGGCCCGGTAGCCGTGCTGGTCGTTCATCAGGAAGTGGTTGTCCAGCGTGACGACCGGCCAGCCGAGGCCCTTCAGGTCGAGCTGGGTGAGGGCCCTCCGGTCGAGGGCCGCGGCGACGGCCTCGCGGACGCGCACGTCGGACAGGGCCTCGCTCTCGCCGTTCAGCGTGAACTGGCGGTACTCGGTGCCCGCGGCCTGCCGGATCACCGCGTCCCAGGCGTCCCGGACGTGCGAGTAGTCGTCGGCCGAGGGCGCCACCTCGAAGACGTCCACCTCGCCCTTCGTGAACGACCGGACCATGCCGTCGGGCCGCATGGTCTGGAACACGATGCGGTCGAGCTTCGACCGGTTGCCCCACCAGCCGGGGTCGCGGACGACCGTGACGGTCCTCGCCTTGGAGTCGAGCCGCTCCAGCTTGAACGGGCCCGCGGTCACCGGGATCCGGTTCACCCAGTCGGCGTTGAACGCGTCGGGCGAGCCGTTGGTCGCGGCCGGGTACAGCGGCGTGAACAGCGACTGCCACTCGTTGAACGGCTGGCTGAGCGTGACCACCACCTCGTGGTCGCTCGACCCCCTGCCCACGCTCAGGATGTTCTCGTACGCGATGGCCGCGTCGACCCGGTAGGCCTTGTCCCTGCCGCTCAGCGCCTTCCACTGGGCGGCGAAGTCGAGCCAGGTGATGGGCTTGCCGTCCGACCACCGGGCCTTCGGGTTCAGCGTGTAGGTGACGACCTGGTGGGGCGCGGTCGCGGTGACCCGGGCGTTGGTGACGTAGTCGGTGTCGATCGACACCCGTCCCCGCTCGTCGGAGCGGAACGTCCGCGGCATCAGCCCCTCCATGACGGTCTGCACGGTGGTCGTGTCGCCGTCGATGTGGTTCTGGTTCCACTGGCTCGGGAAGTCGCCGATCCCCCAGCGCAGGGTCCCGCCGTCCCGCACCCGCTCGCGCGGCAGCGGGTTGATGTCGTACGCCTTGACGGGAGAGGCGGCCGACCCGCCGTCCCGGTCGCCGGGCGGGGACACGGCGCCGCAGCCCCCCGCGGCCCAGAGCGCGAACATGGCGGCCAGAACGACGGGCCATCGAGCTCTCACGTGCTTCTCCGATCCCTCCGGCTACTTACCGCGCTAGATTAGTAGCAGAATGTAATCGGCACCGGCATCGGGACACGCACCAGAAGAGGGGTGTTTCCGGTCAAGGTCAGGACAATTCGTCCACGGCGCTCCGCACGTCATCGCTCGTGATCGTGGTGAGCTCGGCGGCGTTCGCCGAGCCCTGGGCCGCCAGCCGCACGTCGCGGCGCAGGGCTGCCCTCTCGTACAGCGACCGGGCGAAGCGGCCGTTGCCGAGCCCGTCGATGAGGCCCTCCCGGCAGACCCAGTCGAACACGTCGGCGAGGTCCCGGGCGGCGGAGGCGTCGAACCGGTCCCCGGCCGCCGCCGCGAGCAGGCGGGCGATGTCGGCCAGCTCGACCGGCGAGTACGACGGGAACGACACCCGCTGGTTGAACCGGGACGCCAGCCCGGGGTTGGTCGCGAGGAAGGCGTCCATCTCCCGCTCGTACCCGGCCAGGATGATCACGAGCCGGTCGCGGTCGTCCTCGGCCCGCTTCAGCAGCGTCTGCACGGCCTCGGCCCCGAACGCGTCGCCCCCCGAGTAGCCCGCGTTGACCAGGCCGTACGCCTCGTCGATGAACAGCACGCCGCCGAGCGCCCGGTCGACGAGCTCGTTCGTCTTGATCGCGGTGGCGCCGAGGTGCTGGCCCACCAGGTCGGCGCGGGAGGCCTCGACCACGTCGGGGCGCGCCAGCAGCCCGAGCGCCGAGAAGATACGGCCCAGGATGCGGGCGACCGTCGTCTTGCCCGTGCCCGGCGGGCCCACGAAGACGAAGTGCCGCATCTGCGACTGCACGGGCAGGCCCTGCTCCTGGCGCATCCGCGCCACCTTGAGCTGGGCCGTGATGGCGTGGACCTGCCGCTTGACCGGCTCCAGGCCGGCCATCCTGTCGAGGTCGGCGAGCGCCTCGTCGAGAGTCGGCGTCGCCTGGTAGCCGCGGTAGCGCGCGGTGATCTCATTGAACGCCTTGAGGACGTCGCCGGCGGTCACCGTGAGCAGGTCCTCGCTCCGCGGCGCCCCGCCGGCGCTGACCACCCGGACGTCCCGGGCCTGGGCAGCGGCCTCGGCGAGGCTGCGGGCGAACCGGGCGTTGCCCAGCTCGTCGACGAGCCCCCGGCGGTTGACGTCCTCGTACAGGCCGCGCAGCACGGGACGGGCGTCCGGGGCGAGCAGGTCGCCCCGCCTCGCCTGCAGCGCCTCGGTGATCTCCAGCAGCTCGCCCGGGCTGTAGCTCGGGAAGCGCACCCGGCTCGCGAACCGGCTGGACAGGCCGGGATTGGACGACAGGAAGGCGTTCATCTCCCGCTCGTAGCCGGCCAGGATGACGATCAGCCGGTCGCGGTCGTCCTCGGCCCGCTTGAGCAGGGTCTGCACGGCCTCCGCCCCGAACCGGTCCGGCTGGCCGTCCCCGGAGTTGACCAGCCCGTACGCCTCGTCGACGAACAGCACGCCGCCGAGGGCCCGCTCGATCAGCTCGTTGGTCTTGATGGCGGTCGCGCCGAGGTACTCCCCCACGAGGTCGGCCCGCTGGGCCTCGACCACGAACGGGGTGTCGAGCAGCCCGAAGGCGTAGAAGATCTTGGCCAGGGTGCGGGCGACGCTGGTCTTGCCGGTGCCGGGCGGGCCGACGAAGACGAAGTGCCGCATCGGCGGCTCGTTGGCGAACCCGGCCTCCTTGCGGAGCCGGGCCGCCTCGATCGACGCGGCGATGGCCCGCACCTGCTCCTTGACCGGCTCCAGCCCGATCATCGCCTCCAGTTCGCCGAGCGCCTGCTCGACCGTTATCGGAGGAGGGGAGGTGCGGTCGCCCGCGGCCTGGTGGTGCCCGCCGGCCCTGGCCCGCTGCTGGATCTGCGTCTCGCCTCCGGCCGGCTCCCGTTCGATCTCGGCCCTGACCTTGCGGGCCAGCACGAGCCGGTAGACGAGCACGGCGGCCGCGGCCGCCGCGGCCCCCCACAGCGCGACGGGGGTGGACACCGGCGACAGCGCCACCGCGAGCGCGGCCGCGGGCACGAGCGCCATCAGCGTGGTGAGCCACGGCGGGACCCAGCGGATCAGGTGGGCGGCCCCCGCGACCAGGACGCCGAGGGCCATCAGCAGGCTGGGCGCGGGAGACTCGCCGCCGAACGCCATCCGGAACAGCGGCAGCAGCAGCCCCCACCCCGCGAAGACGAGCACGGTGGCCGCGGCGCGCGGGTAGCTCAGCGCGAGCGCGACGAACGCGAGCACCACGACCGCGTAGACGAATGTGGCCGCCAGCGGCCAGTTGAGCGCGGCGGCCATTCCCATCGTGGCGACGAGCACCACTACGAATAGTGCACGTCGCGCGAATGGCGGAAGGCGGAAATACCGGAAACGAACCTGTTCGAACAGATCCCGTGCCGCAGTCCGACTTAACAGGCCCGCGGCCCGTGCCCTGTCGGAGTCCCGCATCGACGCCTCCCCGCTTCGCCCCCGGTTATACCGCACGGAAAGGCGGAATGGGTGGACCTACCTCGTGCGGGCCTGGTGGCGGCCGGGATACTCACGCATGAGAACTTGCCGGGGAGTAACACGCAAAACATCGTTGTCCGGAACGGCGACGCCCCGGACCTCGGCCCAGAAACGCGGGTCGCCGACGAAAAGGACCACCCGGGGATCGCGCTCGACGGCGTCCCATGCCTCGTCGCCCGCGATCAGCCGGAACTCCCCGGACGCGCTGACCGAGGTCACCGCGCTCACGGCCAGCGCCCGCGGTCCCTCGGGCTCGTTGTAGGCCAGCACCACGCTGCGCGAGTACGTCGCGGCGTGCCTGACCTCGTCGCTCAGGCCGGTCGAGGGGGTGGCGTCGCCGGGGATCCGCGTCCCCCGCGACTCGGAGGGCACGAGGGAGCCGCGCCACGGGCCCGGCCCGCCGCGCCACCACGCGCGGCCGGCCCGGGCCGCGAACGCCACCGCCACG
>NZ_KI866525.1:867646-893083 GCF_000511135.2 Microbispora sp. ATCC PTA-5024
CGCGAGGGCGGCCAGGGCCGTTCCGGCCCGGCCGGTGAGCGCGGGGAGGGCGGCGGCCGCCGCGGCGGCCCACCAGGCGCGGCCCGCGACCACCCACAAGCCCACGTTGACGTCGCGCCGGGCGGCCCGGTCCGGCAGCGCCGCGGCGAACAGCGCGAGCGCCAGGACCGGCCGGCCCCGCCATGCCTCCCCCAGCAACCTGACCGGGGCGGCGACGACGGCGTTGAGCAGCACGAGGCCCGCGGCGCCGGCCCAGGCGCCCTCGGCCGCGACCGCGAACGAGGCGGGCCTCGCGGCCGGCAGTGTGGCGATCCCCACGACGTACGCGGCGGCGGCGACGAACCCGAGCGCGACCGACATGCTGAGCCACAGGTCCCGCCCGAGCATGGCCGGCACGTACGACCAGGTCGCGACGCGGCCGGCCTGGCGCACCGTGATCGCCACGACGCCGGCGAGCACGAGCGCCCCGCCGATCTGCGCCTCCCGCTGGAGGCCGGAGCCGAGCGCCGCGACCGAGGCCGCCGCCAGCGCCGCCGCGAGCAGCAGGCGCACCTGCCGCGACCAGACCCGGAGGGCGTGCCGGGTGCGGCCGGTCTCCCGCGGGTCGGCCTCCCAGGCGGGGTCGTGATAGGCCCGCGCCCTCTCCCAGCGCAGCAGGGCGAGGCCGAGGCCGACCCGCGCGGCCGGGTGGTCGGGCCGCCGCCGCAGGGCCGTCCGGTACGCGGCGGCCGCCCGCTCGTGGTCTCCCCTCAGCAGGGCGAGGTCGCCGACGAGAACGTGGGGGTCGGGCTCCTCGGGGGCGAACCGCACGGCCCTGTGGGCCTCCGCCCACGCCTCGCGCCATCCGCCGGGTGCCCGCCTCAGCGCGGCGCCCAGCCGCAGCCGGGCCGCCCACGAGCCGGGGGCGAGCCGCACGGCCTCGCGCGCGGACGCCACGGCCTCGGCGTCCCGCCCAAGCCGCTCGAGGGCGAGGCTCGCCAGGCGATGCCCCCATTCGCCCTGAGGATCGCGGCCGACCGCCTGGCGGGCGGCGTCGAGCGCCGCCTCCTGCTGGCCCCGGGACAGCCTCGCCACGGCGACCGCGCACCAGGCCCGGGGATCGGCGCGGTCGAGCGGGGGCGGCACCGGGGACGCATCCCATCCCTCGATGTCGCTCCCCACCCCCGCATGATCCGCTGCGGGTCCCGGCTTGCCTAGCCGCGGGATATATACCTATAGCTCTCTAGAGAGGCGGGCTCGCAGGCATTGATCCTGCCTTGCGCCGCCGTTCTGGCGATATGTGCCGGACCTCACCCGAAGGGCTGAGAGATCCGCTTCCGATGGCCTAAGCTGCCACGCATGTTCCAGCCGCCCCGGAGGCCCTGAGGGGCCTATGATCACCGTTGGGGTCGAGGCCGAGTCCGGCGCCGTCCGTGTTGGAGGCGTCGTGCGCGAACACCGGGCGAGCCGGTGGTCGGTCCTCGCGCTGCTCTGCTTCAGCCTGCTCCTGATCGCCGTGGACGCCACCGTCCTGCACATCGCGGTGCCTGCGCTGACGGCCGCGCTGGAGCCGTCGGCCGTCCAGCTGTTGTGGATCATCGATGTCTACTCGCTGGTCGTCGCGCCGCTGCTGGTCACGTTCGGGACGCTCGGCGACCGGTTCGGCAGGCGGCCGTTCGTGCTCGCGGGGTACGTCGTTTTCGGGCTCGCCTCGCTGTCGGCCGCGTTCGCCGGATCGGCCGGGGCGCTCATCGTCTCGCGGGCCGTGCTCGGCGTCGGCGGAGCGATGATCATGCCGGCCACCCTGTCGATCATCCGGCAGGTCTTCACCGACCGGCGCGAACGGGCGATCGCCCTCGGCGTGTGGAGCGCCGTGGCCGCCGCCGGGGCGGCCGTGGGGCCGCTCATCGGCGGCGTCCTCGTGGAGCATCTGTGGTGGGGGGCGGTCTTCCTCATCAACGTGCCCGTGCTGGCCGTCGTCCTGCCCGTCGCCGTACGGATCCTGCCGGCGTCGCCGCGCCGGACCGGGCAGCGCTGGGACGCGCTCAGCGCCGCGCTGTCGACCCTCGGCATCCTGGCCGTGGCGTTCGGGCTCAAGGAGGCGGGCTACGGCCACGCGATGGGCCGCGGCGTCTCCGGGGTCGTGTTCCTGGCGGGCGCCGGGCTGCTCGTCTGGTTCGTCCGCCGCCAGCGCCGGCTGGCGTTCCCGCTGCTCGACCTCGAGCTGTTCCGGCAACGGGGGTTCGCCACCGGCGTCGGCTGCGTGCTGCTGTCGATCTTCGCGCTGGTCGGGCTGGAGCTGATGCTGGCGCAGTACCTCCAGCTCGTGCTCGGCCTGTCGCCGCTGGAGGCCGCCGTCCGGATGCTGCCGCTCATGCTCGCCGCGATCGCGGGCGGCCTGGCCGCCGCCCACGTGCTGCAGCGGGCCGGGCTGCGGGCGACCGTCAGCGGCGGGCTCGGGCTCACCGCGCTGTCCCTCGCCCCCGTGCTGACCTGGGGCGCCGAGCCCCACGAGACGATGCTGACCGTGTGCTTCGCCGGCATCGGCTTCGGGGTCGAGGTCGCCCTGCTGGCGGCGTCCGACACGATCATGGCCTCGGTGCCCGAGTCGCGGGCCGGAGGCGCCGCCGCGATCGAGGAGACGGCCTACGAACTCGGCGCCGGGCTCGGCATCGCCGTCCTCGGGACGATCACCACGATGGTGTACGCGCCGGCGCTGGGCACGGTCCCCGGCGTCCCCGGCCGGCTCATGGGCGAGGCCAGGGAGTCGCTCGCGGCGGCCGCGCACGCCGCGAGCCGGGCCGGCGGCGCCCCGGGCGCGGAGCTGATGGACGCCGCCCGCGCCGCGTTCGTCACCGCGCTGCACTCCACCGTCCTCGTCAGCCTGGCCCTGCTCGCCGTGACGGCGGTCGCGGTGGCCCTGCTGATCCCCCGCCCCGCACCGCCCCCGGCCGAGGAGCCCGAGCGCGTCCCGGTCTGACCGGTCGTGCATGAGGGCGGCGGTTATGGGGAGATTGTCTGGGCAAGCCACCCCCCGTTCCCCAGAATGAGTAGCCGTGAAGAAAACCTTCCACGACCTCGCCTCGCTGGCCGCCCGCATGGGCGTCGGCGGGATCTTCTTCGCCAACGGCTGGCACAAGCTCGAGGCCGGCCTGACCGCGACCGCCGCCCAGTTCACGGAGCTGCACGCCCCGGTGCCCGGGTTCTGGGCCGCCGCCACCATGCTGATCGAGCTGGTCGGCGGCACCCTGCTGATCGCGGGCCTCGCCGTCCCCGCGGTCGGGCTGCTGCTGTTCGCCGAGGCCGTCGCCGTGTTCGTGCTCACGGCCGGCGACACCGGCCTGCCGCTCACCGGCGGGGACATCGAGCTGGTCGTGGCGCTCGGGGCGGCGTCGGTCCTGCTGGCCGTCGGCGGGGGCGGCCGGATCTCCGTCGACCACATGGTCGTCATCAAGCGGCGCGAGGCCGAGGCGGCCGACGACTTCGCGGCCGAGGCCGAGGCCGACGCGGTGATCGCCGCCCTGCGGGAGCCGGCCGAGACGCGGCCCGCCGCCTCCGCCTCCCCCGCTGCCGGCCCGCCCTCTCCCGCGCCCGCCGCCACTCCCCGGAAGGAGTCCCCCTCGGGACCGGTGACGTTCCCGGCGGCGACGCCCCCGGCCGCCGGCGGGAAGCCCGCCGAGACCGAGGCGGCCGCCGCGAAGACCGCCCCCCGCCCCCGCCGTACGAAGAGGGGGGACGGTGAGACGACCGAGAGCCGCAGCGAGGCGCCTCCCGGCACCGGACAGCCGGGTGACACGCTGGTCGCCGGCCGCCGGCCCGGCGCGAAGACCGACTGACCGCCGGAGGCCGTATTCCCCTGTCCGCGCGGCGCTTTGCGGGCTCCGGCCGCCCCCGGCCGGAGCACACCCCGGAGGGCCGGTCCCGGCGAGGCGCAGGGTGCGTTTCGCGGCCGGTCATGCGCAAGTGCGCACCGGCAAAATCACACGGCACAACAGGCAAAAACGCCATCATCGGCCTCGTCGGCATCGCGCTCGGCATCGGGCGGCAAAGGGGATCTCGTCCGGCCCGGCCCCGGGCATGCCGAGGCCCATCCCATGACACGGACTCACGCCGGGAGCGCCCCGCAAGGGGTCAATTTGCCTGGACGGGCTCCGGAGCGGCTGCCAACGATTGAGGTACGACCCGATCGCCCGATGCGGTCTGATCGGAGAGGAGTATCTCTATGCACGGCAATCGATTCTCATTACTGCTGGGTCCGGCAGTCCTCGGCGCCGTCCTCTGGCCGGCCGTGGCCTCGGCCACGACCGTTCACCCGACCGGCCTGGCGGCGGCGGTCCAGTCGCCACGCGCCATGGTCCCCGCCGCCTACGGCGACGAATCGGACGAGAGCGGCGACACCGGTTACTCCAGCCACCTCGGAGAGAGTCGGTACGGGCGAGAGAGCGTCAACGCCCAGGAGAGCGCGTCCATCGGCGAGTCGTCTCTCGGCGAATCGTCCCTCGGCGAGTCCGGCCTCCGGTCCGAGTCGTACCAGCCCGAGTCGTACAGCGGCTCGTCCTACGGCCGGTCCGAGTCGTACCAGCCCGAGTCGTTCAGCGGCTCGTCGTACGGCCGGACCGCGTGGAGCGGCTCGGAGGAGTACAGCCGGCCCGCCTCCCTCCGTTCGGAGTCGTTCAGCCGGTCCGCCTCGCTGAGCTCCGAGGAGTACAGCCGGCCGATCACCTACACGCGCACGATCAACTACCAGCGCCCGGTGACGTACACGCGCATGGTCAACTACCAGCGCCCGATCACCTACACGCGCACGATCAACTACGAGCGCCCGGTCACGTCCACGCGGATGATCACCGAGACGCGTCCGGTGACCGAGCAGGTCAGCTACACCCGTCCGATCTCCTACACCCGGATGGTCCAGGAGAGCCGGCCGGTGACCGAGCAGGTCACCTTCAGCCGTCCCGTGACGTCCACGCGCATGGTGACGGAGATGCGTCCCGTCACGCGCATGGAGCCGTTCACCCGTCCGGTCACGGAGACCCGCATGGTCACCGAGACCCGCCCGGTCACCCGGCAGGTCAACTACATGCGGCCCGTCACGGAGACCCGGCTGGTGACGGAGACCCGCCCGGTCACCCGGCAGGTCACCTTCAGCCGCCCGGTCACGGAGACCCACATGGTCACCGAGAGCCGTCCGGTGACGGAGACCCGCTTCGTGACGGAGAGCCGTCCGGTCAGCTACACGCGGCTGGTCAACGAGTCGCACACGGTCAGCTTCACCCGGCCCGCCCTGCTGGGCGAGAGCCAGTCCAGCGGCCTGAGCGAGCAGTCGGACTGCGACTGACGAGCACTGGCTGATCGGCAGATCAGGAGGGCACGGGCGGTCCCGCCCGTGCCCTTCCCCGTGCCGCGGCTCAGGCGGAGGCCTCGGCCTCCCCCGCCGCGGGCGCGGCGACGGAGGACGGGGCCACGGGGTTCTGGGCCACGGGGTTCCGGGCCACGGGGTTCCGGGCCACGGGGTTCCGGGCCACGGGGGACGTGGCCGGCCTCGGGACGCGGCGCAGGGGCACGAGCCCCTGGATCACGGCGATGCCCGCGAGCACGACCAGCGCGCCGACGGGCTGGTTCCAGGTGAGCCCCTCGTGCAGCACGACCACCCCGGACGCCGCCGCGAACACCGGGATCAGATAGGTCACGGTCGAGGTGGTCATGACGCCCGCCATCCGCTGCACCCGGTACAGGAGCAGGTAGGCGATGCCGGTGCCGAACGCGCCGAGCGCCACCAGGCTCCCCCACACGCCCGCGGGCACGTGCGGATCGACCAGGGCCACGCCCGCCAGCGGCGTCAGCACGGCGAGCTCGGCGGTGCCGGCCAGCAACTGGGCCGTCGCCAGCACGATCGGCTCCTCCCCCCTCGGGGTGATGAACCGGCCCATGTACGCCCCGCCGACGCCGTAGCAGGCGGCGGCGCAGAAGCAGGCCAGGCTGCCGATCATGGCGCCGCCCGAGATCGGCTGCCACACGCCGAGGACCACCATCACCCCGGCGAAGCCCAGCCCGAGCCCGGTCACCCGCCCCGCCGTCGCCCGTTCGCTGCGCAGCAGCAGCGCGAACAGCAGCGTGCACAGCGGCGTCGTGGCGTTCCAGATGGCGGCCAGCACCGAGGAGACGTGCTGCTCGCCGTACCCGAAGAGCGTGAACGGGACGGTGGTCAGCACGATCGACGCGACGGCGAAGTGCCCCCACAGGCGGGGATCGCGCGGCAGCCTCCGCCCGGTGGCGAGGAGCGCGACCAGCAGGGTCAGCGCGCCGATCGCCATCCGCCCGAACGAGATCTGGAGCGGATGGAGGCTCCCGAGCGCCACCTTGATGAAGAAGAAGCTGTTGCCCCAGATCAGCGCCAACAGGATGAAGGACGGGACCCACCGCCGCATCTGCGCCACTCCCTCGCTCGCGTGCCGGTAAGGAGCGTAATGCCGGATGGCACCTTAATGGGAGCGGTTTTCGTCCTCCAGGATGGAGCTACGGGCAACTGATCGGGGTGCCGCTGGTCGGTGCGGAAGGCGAGCCCTCCAGCGTCGTGCAGGTGTCCGTGCCGTCCCCGCCGTCGCCGCCGTCGCCGCCGCCCTTCGGGTTGTCGTCGCCGCGCAGCGTGTCCGCCCCGCCGTTGCCGTACAGCGTGTCGGAGCCCTTGCCGCCGAACAGCTTGTCGTCGCCGTCCCCGGTCTTGCCGTTGCCGCTGCCGAGCTCGTCGCCGTAGATGGTGTCCGTGTCGGCGTCGCCGTGCAGCCTGTCGTTCCCCGTGCCCCCGATGAGGGTGTCGGAGCCCTCGTCGCCGCAGATGATGTCGTCGCCGCCCGCGCCGTACAGCGTGTCGGCGGCGGAGGTCCCGTAGATCCAGTCCTTGCCGCTCGAGCCGTTCACCACCGAACCCTCGAAGACGGTGTAGTTCGCCGCGGCGGCCTGGGCCGCCGTCATTCCACCGCACACCACAGGCGCCGGGGTGGCGTACGCGGCCCCGGCGCCGAGGAAGATCCCGGCCCCGCCCAGCAGCAGTGCCGCCGCGCCCATGCCGGGCCGGACGCGCGTGCCCCAGTGTCTCTTCATGTGTCTGTCCTCCATCTCCCCGCGATGCGGGAGCCCTCAGGTCGGCCTGTCCGCCTGTACGGCAACGGTGCGCCGATCGCCCATCCGGTTCCATGCACAAATACCGACCCCGGCGCGTACTTCTCCTCGGACGCTGCTTACGCGAACTCCTCGCGCTCCTTGGTGGCGGACCGGTCGAGGCCGTCGTGCGTCCGCCGCCTGCGCCGGTGGATCGGCGAGCGGCCACCGTGTGATGGCGTGAGTCAGGGTGACGGCGTGAGGGGCAGGCAGAGCACGAAGCGGGCGCCCTCGGGACTGTCGCGGATGTCGAGCGCGCCGCCGTGGCTCTCGGCGATCTGCCGGGCGATCGGCAGGCCGAGGCCGGCTCCGCCCGCGTCCCTGCTGCGGGCCGAGTCGAGGCGGGTGAACCGCTGGAAGACCACCTCGCGCTGGTCGTGCGCGATCCCCGAGCCGTCGTCGAGCACCTCGACCACGGCCACCCCTCCGCGGAAGCGGGGGTCGTCGTCGCCGGCCGGGTTGCCGTGCTCGCCCCTGCGCACGATGACGGTGACCGTGGACGACGCGTGCCGCTCGGCGTTGTCCAGCAGGCTGGTGATCAGGCGGCCCAGGCGGATGCGGTCTCCCCGGACCGTCACGCCGGGCCGCAGGTCGCGAACGATCCTCCGGGAGGACCGCCGGTTCGCCAGCTCCGCGCCCACGAGGGCGCCCAGGTCGACCGCTTCCCGCTCGCAGGGCGCGCCCGCGTCGAGACGTGCCAGCGTCTGCAGGTCGGCGGCGATCGCCTGGAGCCGGTCCAGGCTCCGCAGCACGGCGGCGCCCAGCGCGTCCATGTCGACCTCGTCGGGCGCGAGCAGGGCGTCCTCGATCTGGGCGCGGATCGCGGTGATCGGGCTGCGCAGCTCGTGGGAGGCGTCGGAGGTGAACCTGCGCTGCTGCTCCAGCGTCTCCTCCAGCCGGTCGAGGGTGTAGTTGACGCTCCTGGCGAGATGGTGGATCTCGTCCCGGGCCGGGGGCACGGGGACCCGCCGTCCGAGGTCGGTGCTGTGGATCTCGTCGAGCTCGGACCTGATCGCGTCCACCGGCCGCAGCGACCGCCTGACGCTGCGCTGCGTCCCCTTGGCGACGGCCGCCACGGCGAGGACCGTGCCCCCGCCGAGCAGGATCAGCACGGGCGGGTAGACGTAGAAGGGCAGCGTGGGCGCCGCGCTGTAGACGGTCCAGTCGCCGCCGTCGCGGTAGACCTGCTGCGCCACGACGATGTCGCACCGGTGGTCGCCGAACACGTGGTCGCAGACCTCGCTGTCGGCGTTGCGCCGCGGCGCCTGCGGCAGGAAATTCGCCATCGGCGGCTTGCCCTGCAGGTCCCTGGTGGCGGCCACCACTCTGCCGTTCGGGTCGACCACCTGGATGGGGCGGATCAGGTTGGGCGACACGGGCGGCAGGGGGTTCACGAGCTCCCCCCGGTCGACGGAGTACGCGATGAGCTCCCCCGCCACGGTCGTCTCCCGGATGAGGTTCTGCGTCGCCACGCGGTGGAGGGCCATCATCAGCCCGGCGGAGAAGAGGATGCAGAGCACGGCGACCGTCACGCCCGTGAGAAACGCCAGGCGCGTCCGGACCGGCCATCGATCGGCAAGGGTCACTTCGGTGCCACATCGCATTCGGCTGCGCTTCGCCACAAAACTACTCCCCGGCACGTCAACGGCCGGTAATGCCGGGACGTGGCGGGAGGGACCGTTACGCCACGCCTTCGCTCCCGGCGGGAGGGCACGCCGGTAAAGGCCGTTCCGGATGGAGAAAAGGGGGCCCATGTGCTGTCATATGGAGGTATGTCGAGCACCTCGGGACCGCTGCCCGTGATCGATGTGAGCGCTCTCGTCGGCCCCGGCACGCCCGGGGAGCGCGCGGTCGCCGCCCGCCGGATCGAGGCCGCCTGCCTGGACAGCGGGTTCTTCTACATAAGCGGCCACGGCGTGCCGCCCGAGCTCACCACCCGGCTGGAGGACGCCGCACGGCGGTTCTTCCGGCTGCCGGTCGAGCACAAGATGCGGATCTCCATGGAGCGCGGCGGCAAGGCCTGGCGGGGCTACTTCCCGGTCGGCGCCGAGCTGACCTCCGGCCGTCCCGACCTCAAGGAGGGCGTCTACTTCGGCGCCGAGAACGACCCGGACGACCCACGGCCGCTCCACGGGCCCAACCTCTTCCCCGGCGAGGTGCCCGACCTGCGGGCGACCGTCCTCGCCTACCTGGACGCGATGAGCGGCGTGGCGCAGGGGGTCCTGCGCGGGGTGGCGCTGAGCCTCGGCCTGGAGGACGACTACTTCTCCTCCGGCTACACCGCGAGCCCCACCATGCTGTTCCGGATCTTCCACTACCCGCCCGCGTCCCCCTCCGACGACGAGTGGGGGGTGGGCGAGCACACCGACTACGGCCTGCTGACGCTCCTCCTGCAGGACGACAACGCCGGCCTGCAGGTGCACACCTCGCGCGGCTGGATCGAGGCGCCGCCCATCTCCGGGACGCTCGTGTGCAACATCGGGGACATGCTCGACCGCCTCACCGGCGGCCACTACCGCTCGACGCCCCACCGGGTGCGCAACCTGACCGGCCGCAGCCGCCTGTCGTTCCCCTTCTTCTTCGACCCGGGCTGGGACTGCGAGGTGCCCCCGCTGCCGTCCCGTCCCCTGCGTGACGGCGGCCGTCCGCGCTGGGACGGGCAGGACCTGCGGGCCTTCACGGGCACGTACGGCGACTACCTGATGGGCAAGGTGGGGAAGGTGTTCCCGCGGCTGCGGGCCGACGTGCTGGACTAGTCGTCATCTGTCAGGTGCAATCTTGTAATCAAGAAAGCGCCACAATGGCGGCATGCGCCTCCCCGCCTGGTTCGCCGAGCGGCACGACCCGGTCGCGGCCGACTCCGAGCTCCGCGTGTCCTCGGTCGAGCTCTTCTTCGACCTGGTCTTCGTCTTCACGGTCACCCAGCTCACGTCGCTGCTGGTGGGCGACTTCGGCGCGGAGGCGGGGCACCTCCCCGGCCTGGGGACCCTGCAGGCCGTCCTGGTCTTCGGCGTCCTGTGGTGGATGTACAGCGGCTACGCCTGGCTGACCAACACGATCCCGCCGTCCCGGCCGGCCCGGCGGGTGCTGATCCTGACCGGCATGGCGGGCTTCCTCGTCATGGCGCTGGCGATCCCGCACGCCTTCACCGGGGGCGGCGCGGCGTTCGCCCTCGGCTACCTGATCATCGTGCTGGTCCACGGCGGCCTCTACCTCCAGGCGTCGGCCGCCATCGCCCGGGTGCTGCCGTTCAACCTGGCGGCGACCGCGCTGATCTTCGGCGCCGCCTTCGCGCCCACGCCCTGGAACTACGCGCTCTGGGGGACGGCGCTGGTGCTGCTGTGGACCAGCCCGTACTTCATCGGCCAGAAGGGGTTCCCGCTCCACCCGTCGCACATCGTGGAGCGGCACGGCCTGCTCGTGATCATCGTGCTGGGCGAGTCGATCGTCGCCATCGGCATCGGCGCGGCCGGGAGCCGGCCGACCGCGAACCTGATCGTCGCCGCGCTGCTGGGCCTGGCGCTGACGGCGGCCCTGTGGTGGGTGTACTTCGGCGGCGACGAGGAGGCCCCCGAGCGCGCGCTGCTCCGCGTGGACGTGGTCCGGCGCACCCGCCTCATCCTCGGCGCGTACTTCTACGCCCACATCCCGGTGCTGCTCGGGATCGTGGCCACGGCGGCCGGCGTCAAGAAGGCGATCGGCCACGACCACGTCGGCCTCGGACCGGCGTTCGCGCTGGCGGGCGGGGTGGCGCTGTTCCTGCTGGGCGACCTGTGGTTCCGCCGGGTGCTCGGGCTCGGGCGGCGGACGGTCCGGGTGACGGCCGCCGCGCTGGCCGCGGCGACCACGCCCATCGGGCTATGGTCTCCGGCGGTCCACCTTGGCGCGCTCGTCGCGCTGCTGGTCGCCATGATCTGCGCCGAACGCGTCCTTTAGGCTCTCGACCACCACGGAGCACGTCGAGGGCGCCCCCTCGTGGGCCAGGTAGCCCGCGACCACCCGGCGCAGCAACTGCCGGAACGTCTCACGCTCGGGCTCGTCCAGGGGCTCCAGCAGGTGCGCCTCGGCGCGGTCCATGGCACAGGACACCTCGTCGAGCCGCTTGCGGCCGAGATCGGTCGCCACGACCAGGCGGTTGCGCCGGTCGGCCGGGTCGGGCCGCCGCTCGACCAGCCCCGCCTTCACCAGGTCGTCGACGAGGTAGACCATCACGGTCCGGTCGAGCCCGAGCTGGCGGGCCATCTCGATCTGGTTGCGCGCGCTCTCGTGCACCGCGGCCGACAGCACCTGGTATCCCCGGTGGCCCGACGGCAGGTCCTCCGACGCGCGTCTCGTCGCCGTCAGGTAGGCGTGCAGCGCCTGCCCCAGCAGCCATCCGAAGTCGACCTCGAGGCCCGGGGGGAGATCACACGCCAGCTCTTTCACATCCCCATGATAACTCTCGGCTTGACAGACGAGCTAAGTTGAAGACAGTCTGAAACACAGACAATCTGAACGAAAGGCGATCTGCCATGCCTCACTTGCTGCACATCGACGCGTCCGCCCGCGCCGAGGGGTCGGTCTCCCGCGACGTGGCCACGACCTTCCGGCAGGGCTGGACGGGCACGGTGACCTACCGCGACCTGGGCGCCGCCCCCCTCCCCCACATGGGGATCGACGCGATCCTGTCCCGGTCGCTGCCGGCCGCGGGGTTCACGCCGGAGCAGCGCGCGGCCGCGGCCCTGCAGGACACGCTGCTGGACGAGCTGATCGCGGCCGACGCCTACCTGTTCGCCGTCCCCATGTACAACTACGGCGTGCCGTCCACGTTCAAGTCGTGGATCGACCACATCCTCATCGTCGGCCGCACGATCGGCGCGTCGGGTGAGAGCCCGGTGGCGGGCCGCCCGGCGACGCTGGTGCTCAGCAAGGGCGGCGCGTACGGCCCGGGCACCCCGAAGGAGGGCTGGGACTTCGTCGAGCCGTACCTGGTCAAGGTGTTCGCAGAGACGCTCGGGCTCGACCTGCACGTGATCGCGGCCGAGCTCACCCTGGCCGACACCACGCCGGCCATGCACGACCTGCGGGGGCTGGCGGCCGACTCGCTCGCCGCGGCGCACGAGTCGGCCCGGGCGCGGGCCCGGACCCTCGCGCTGGTCTGAGCGTCAGTCCGGCAGGCCGTTGCGGGCGATGACGTCCCGGTACCAGCGGGCGCTGTCGCGCGGGGTCCGCTCCAGGGTGTCGTAGTCGACCCGCACCAGGCCGAACCGCATGTGGTAGCCCCGGGCCCACTCGAAGTTGTCCAGCAGCGACCACACGAAGTAGCCGCGCAGGTCGGCGCCCTTCTCCAGGGCGGCGTGGGCGGCCCGGAAATGGGACTCGAGGTAGGAGATCCGGTCCGGGTCGGCCACGCCGTCGGGCACGGCCGCGCCGTTCTCCGTGACCATGAGCGGGACGCCCGGATATTCCTCGGCGAGGCGCACCAGCAGGTCCTCCAGCCCGGACGGCGCGACCTCCCAGCCCATCTCCGTGGGCCGGCCGCGCGGGGGCTCCCAGGCGATCCCCCGGCTGCCCGGATACTCCGGGGCCCCCTCGGCCGCCGGGTCGGCGACCACCCGGCCGACCGTGTAGTAGTTGACGCCGAGCACGTCGACCGGCTGGGCGATCACCGGCAGGTCGTCCAGGTTCACCTCGGTGAAGCGCGACAGGTGGTCGAGGACGTCCGGGGGGTACTGCCCGCGCAGGATCGGGTCGAGGAACAGCCGGTTGGCCAGGCCGTCGACGAGCCGGGCCGGCCCGGGGTCGCCGAGGACCGGCGTGAGGTTGAGCGTGATCGATACCGAGGAGGCGCCGGCGGCGCGCAGGGCCTGGACGCCGAGACCATGGGCCAGCATGAGGTTGTGGGCGGCCGTGAAGGCCGCGGCCGGGTCGCTGACGCCCGGGGCGTGCCGGCCGGAGCCGTACCCGACGAAGGCGGACACCCACGGCTCGTTGAGCGTGGTCCAGGTGGCCACCCGGTCGCCGAGCCGGTCGTACACCCGCGCGGCGTAGTCGGCGAAGCGGTACGCCGTGTCGCGGTTGGTCCAGCCGCCCTCGTCCTGCAGGTCCTGGGGCAGGTCCCAGTGGTAGAGGGTGGCGACCGGCGCGATGCCCCGGGCGAGCAGCGCGTCCACGAGCCGGTCGTAGAAGCCGAGGTCGGCAACGCGTGGCCAGGCCACCGAGAAGCGGTAGGCCCGCAGGCCCAGCCAGGCCATGATCTCGACGTCCTCGGCGTACCGGTGGTAGTGGTCGCAGGCCACGTCTCCGGTGTGCCCGTCGTCGGTCGCCCCCGGGGTGTGGGAGAAGACGTCCCAGATCGAGGGGACCCGGCCGTCCTCGTGGACGGCTCCCTCGATCTGGTAGGAGGCGGTGGCCGCGCCCCAGAGGAACCCGTCGGGGAAGGTGGTCATCGCGTGCTCCCGCGTGTCGTCAGCCGTGGTTCGAGGAGGGTCGACTGGGGGACGGCGTGCCCGTCCAGCTTGGCCATGAGCAGCCGTACGGCCTGGTGGCCGACGTCCTCGGCCGGGATGAGGACCGAGGTGAGCGCAGGGCTGGCCCGCTCGGCCACGTCGTCGGGGCAGATCGCCACCACGGAGACGTCCTCCGGCACCCGGCGGCCGAGCATGCGCAGCGCCCCGAGCACGTGGCCGGCCGCGGCCTCGTTGTGCACGACCAGCCCGGAGAGCCCCGGACGCTCGTCGAGCAGGAGCTTCACGGCGCCGTGGACCTCGTCGAACGACTCCTCGCAGGGCCGGGCGTCCGCGTCGAGGCCGTGGCGCACCGCCGCCTCGGTGAAGCCGGCCATCGTCCGCTCGGCGAAGCCCGTGCCGCGTTCGTAGACCACGCGCGGGGCGCCGAGCAGCGCGATCTGCCGGTGGCCGAGCTCGGCGAGGTGGTCGGCGCACAGCGCCCCGGCCTTCGCGAAGTCGAGGTCGACGCAGGTCAGCCCCTCGGGGTCGGCGGGGAACCCGATGAGCACGCTCGGCTCGGCCAGCTCCCGCAGCAGCGGCACCCGGGGGTCGTGGATCTCCACGTCCATCAGCAGCAGCCCGTCGACGAGCGCGCTCGCCGCCACCCGGCGCAATCCGTCGGGCCCCTCGTCGGCGGTCATGAGCAGCACGTCGTGGTCGTACTGCCGGGCGGTGGTCACCACGGAGGTCGCGAACTGCATGAGGACCGGCAGGTTCATCCCGGCCCGCAGCGGGAGCACCAGGGCGATGACCTTGGCGCGCTTGCTCGCGAGGGCCCGGGCGCCCGCGTTCGGGTGGTAGCCGAGGGTCCGGACGCTGTCGAGGACGCGCTGCCGGGTCGTGGCCGAGATGGCCCGCTTGCCGCTCAGGACGTAGGAGACCGTGCTGACCGCGACGCCGGCGTGCCTGGCGACGTCGGCGATCGTCACCGTCCTCACGGGCGGAACCCCAGCGTGCTCACCGTGACTCCCTCGCTCTCGAACACCACATAAAGGTCGCGCACTCCCGGCGATCCCGCCAGGGGCGTGACGACCTCGACGAGGTCGTGCCGCGCGGCCGTCGGCGGCACGGTCACCGCGCCGATCACGTCCCCGCACAGGGGGTCGTCGACC
The DNA here is from genome assembly GCF_000511135.2 of Microbispora sp. ATCC PTA-5024. NCBI lineage: Bacteria > Bacillati > Actinomycetota > Actinomycetes > Streptosporangiales > Streptosporangiaceae > Microbispora > Microbispora sp. ATCC PTA-5024. The sequence goes on from NZ_KI866525.1 coordinate 882,384, forward strand.
CGCAACGTCACCACCCCGCCCTCCGTGCTCGACACGGCCAGCGCGCACGTGGACGGCCCGGCCCCCGGCCGGCCGAAGTCGGCGTCCCGGAAGGAGATCCACGCCCCCGCCCCGGCGGCGCGGACCGCGTCGCCCGCCTCCGGCGCCGCGTCGCACAGCACCACTCCGTCGTACTCGTCGTGATCGGCCGCGTCCAGAGGCCGGGCCGACAGGTCCCGGGGCGGGATCCGCTCGCCCGAGACCGTGAAGTGCGCCGCCAGGACGACGTCCCGCGACGACCGGCCCACCATCAGCTTGTGCGCGGCCTCCTCCACGATGAAACGGCCCCGGGTCACGTCCCAGAAGGCCAGGTCGGCCGCCGGCACCTCCACCGACACCGTACGGCTCTCGCCCGGCGCGAGGCGCACCTTGCGGAAGCCGCGGAGCTGGCGGACGGGCTGCTTGACCCGGGAGCGCTGCTGGTGCGTGTAGAACTGGACGACCTCCTCCCCCTCCCTGCCGCCGGTGTTGGTCACCGTCACCCGCGCGGTCAGCGTCCCGCCGGGGGCGAGCACATCGGCGGACAGCTCCAGGTCCGCGTACGCGAAGCAGGTGTAGCTCAGGCCGTGGCCGAAGGGGTAGAGCGGCCGGCCTCGGTAGTAGAGGTAGGTCGCGTCCGAGGCGATCACGTCGTAGTCGAACAGGTCGGGCAGCTCCGCCGCCGAGCGGTACCAGGTCTGGGTGAGCCTGCCGCCGGGGTCCTCGTCCCCGAACAGCACGGCGGCCAGCGCCCGGCCGTACTCCTGGCCGCCGTGCGCCGACCACAGCACCGCCGGCAGGTGCTCGTCGGCCCAGGTCACCGCGAACGGGTAGCCGCTGGACACCACGAGCACGGTGGCCGGGTTGGCCGCGTGGACGGCCCGCACCAGCGCCTCCTGCCGCGCCGGCAGCGCGAGGTCGGACCTGTCCTCGGTCTCCCGGCCGTTCACGAGCGGGTGGTCCCCGGCGACCACGACGGCGACGTCGGCCGCGGCCGCCGCGCGCGCCGCCCGCTCCGCGCCGCTCTCCACGAGCTCGACGACGAGCACGGCCGCGGCCTCCGGGTCTTCGACGGTGCCGACCACGCCGCCCTCCACCGCGACGTAGTGGCCGGTCGAGATGTTGCGCAGCACCACTCCCCGTGGGCGCTCCTCCATGCGGAACGTCTGGCGCACCTCCCAGCCGCTCGGGCCCGGCTGGTCGTTGACGAGCACGCCGTCCGCGGCGACGGAGACGTGCCGCCCGTTGGCCGCGGCGCGGAACGCGAACGCGCCCCCGCCCCAGTCGAACACGTCGAAGCCCGAACGATCGGTCCCCACCCACAGCGGGCCGCCCTGCGGGTCGGAGCCGGCCGCCAGGTATCCGGCCTCCGCCCGCAGGGCCACCCTGTCCACACCCTCGCAGTAGACGGTCGCGCACCGCTCGGACAGCCCGGCGAGGGCCGTCACCTGGTACGGCAGCGTGCCGCTGTACCAGTCCTCGAACAGCGCGTCGGCCAGCGGGCCGACGACCGCGACCGTCTTCGGGGCACGCAGCGGCAGGATGCCGTCGTTCTTCAGCAGCGTGATCGACTGGCGGGCGGCCTCCCGCGCGAGCGCCTGGTGCTCGGGGCTGTTGACCACCTCCTGCGTTACGTCGTCGTACGGCGTCGCCGGGTCGAGGTCGCCCAGGCGGATCCGGATCGAGAGCACGTGCCGCGCGGCCGCCTCGACGTCGGCCTCGTCGAGCAGGCCCCGGCGCAGGGCCTCCCGGATGTGGCCCAGCGTGGCGGACGGGTCGTCGTCGTCCTGCGTGAAGCTGTCCAGCCCCGCCCGGATCGCGTGCGCGTACGCCTCGGGCAGGTCCCTGTGATAGCCCTGGAGGCGGGTGAGGTTGCCCGGGGCGTAGGCGTCGCTCACCACGAGCAGGTCGCCGTCGACCCACGTCCGCAGGAGCCCGCCGATCAGCGGGGACAGGTGCGCCGGCCGGCCGTTGACCAGGTTGTACGACGGCATCACGGCCACCGCCGCCCCCGACTCCAGGGGCCGGCGGAACGCCCTCAGCTCGTACTCGTGCAGCACCCGGGGCGGCACGCTGCTGCTGCTGACGCACCGGTCGGTCTCGTTGTTGTACGCGAGGAAGTGCTTGAGCGTGGGAGCCGTCTTCAGCACGTCGTGGTCGCCGCGCAGGCCCCGGGCGTAGGCCGTGCCCATCACGCCGGTGAGCCAGGGGTCCTCGGAGTAGCCCTCCTCGTTGCGGCCCCACCGGGGGTCGCGGAGCGGGTTCACCACGGGCGCCCAGACATTGCGCCCCACGCCGGCCGGGTCCTTGTGGTGGAAGGCCAGCACCTCGTCGGCGGTCGCCTCCCCCACCTCGCGGACCAGGTCCGGGTTCCAGGTGCTGGCGAGCCCCACGGCCTGGGGGAACACGGTGGCCGGGCCGTGCCAGGCCAGGCCGTGCAGCGCCTCGGTGCCGGTGCGGAAGGCCCGCAGCCCGAGCCGTTCGACCGGGGCCTGGTACTGGTGCAGCAGGCCGATCCGCTCCTCGAGCTTGAGCCGGGCGAGCAGGTCGGCGACCCGCTCGGCGACCGGCAGCGCGGGGTTCCGGAATGCCGGGCCGGGAGCCGGATCGTTCATCGGGAGACCCACCCTTCGTGTCGAAGCGCTTCGATGACCTGCCGAGAAACGCGCCGGAAGGCGCGTGGAGAGGATCGGTGTGCGGTTCGGGGGAAGCGCTCCCGAGGGGTGTCGAAGCGCTTCGAAAACGATGCCGAGACGTTTCTGCTGTGTTAATCCGGACTTATCCGGAAGACTGCCGTTTCTTCCGGCTCAGGTCAAGACCCTTACCGGCGTCCCCCTGGGACCGGCTCAGTGCTGGGCCGGCAGGCGGCCGGAGTCGACCGAGTCGAGCACGCGTGCGGCGGCGCCCAGGGCGGCCGCGCCGTACCCGAGGGTGGAGACCTCCAGGCGGCAGCCGCCCCCGCCGGGCGCGAGGACCCGGGCGTACATCTCCTCCTCCGCGCACCGCACCAGCCACGGCGCGAGCGGGACGTAGTAGCCGCCGAGGATGACGACCTCAGGGTTGAGCAGGTTGGCCACGACGGCCATCCCGGCGCCGAGGTCGCGGCCCACCCGCTCCAGCAGCGCCAGGACCTCGGGCTCGCCCGCCCTGGCCCGCCGCACGACCTCGTCGATCTCCAGCTCCAGCTCCGAGGGCGACGCGTCGGGCGCGGTGCGCGACAGGATCGCGCCCACGCCGGCCACGGCCTCGAGGCATCCCCGGCGGCCGCACCGGCAGGGCGGGCCCGCCGGGTCGATCTCGATGTGCCCGATCTCCCCGCTGTAGCCCTGGCCGCCGCGCCTCAGCCGGCCGTCCATGACCACGCCGGCCCCCACGCCGACCTCCCCCGTGACGTACACGAGGTCGGCGGCGTTGCGGTGCGGCCCGAACCGGTGCTCGGCGAGGGCGGCCAGGTTGGCGTCGTTGTCCACGAACACGGGGAACCCCGGGTCCCGCAGCGCCTTGGTGAGGTCGCCGCACAGGTCGGCGTCGCGCCAGCCCAGATTGGGCGCGACGCGGACCGACCCGTTGACGTCGACCAGGCCGGGGACGGCGACGGTGAGGCCGAGCACCTGCCGGGCCTCCTTGGTCATGCGGCTGACCACCCGGCGGGCGATGGCCGCCAGCGCGACCACGGCCTGCCCGGCGGTGGAGGCGCCCCCGGGGAAGGAGCGCCGCCAGTTCAGCAGCTCCTCCCCCTTCAGGTCGACCGCCACCGCCGTGATGTAGTCGACGTTGACCTCGATCCCGATGGCCGCGTACGGCGAGCCGTCGAGCACCAGCATGGTCGCCGGGCGGCCGACGCGGTGCTCGGTGAGGCCGGTCTCGCGCAGCAGCCGCCGGTCGATCAGGTCGGCCACCAGGCTCGACACGGTGGCCTTGTTCAGGCCGGTCGAGGCCGCGATGTCCGCCCGGGAGCACGGGGCGTTCTCCCGGACGAACCGCAGCACCACGGCCAGGTTGGTCGCCCGGACGTCGGTGAAGTCGGCCGGCTGAGGTCCGTTGTGCGATGTGATCAATGTCAGCCCCGTTCCCGCTCCGGCCCATCATGCCGCATGCCGCGACCTCCCGGCGTGCGCCTTCGCCTTTGTTTGTCCACAAGACTAACTAAAGGAGCGGCCCGTTCAAAGCGGATCGGCGGGGCGCCGACGGCGCCGTCTCAGTCGCTGAAACGCGCCACCCTCCGCAGCTTGTTGACCGCGTCGAGCGCGGCCACCTTGTACGACTCGGCCAGCGTCGGGTAGTTGAAGACGGCGTCGACCAGGTAGTCGACCGTCCCCCCGCAGCCCATCACGGCCTGGCCGATGTGGATGAGCTCGGTCGCCCCCGTCCCGAAGACGTGCACCCCGAGCAGCGACCGGTCCTCCGGCGAGACGAGCAGCTTCAGCATGCCGTAGGTGTCGCCGATGATCTGCCCCCGGGCCAGCTCCCGGTAGCGCGAGACCCCGACCTCGAACGGGATCAGCGCGTCGGTGAGCTGGTCCTCGGTCCTGCCGATGAAGCTGATCTCCGGGATCGTGTAGATCCCGATGGGCTGCAGGTCGTGGATGCCGCTGACCGGCTCGTCGCAGGCGTGGTAGGCCGCCAGCCTGCCCTGCTCCATCGAGGTGGCGGCGAGCGAGGGGAACCCGATGACGTCGCCGACCGCGTAGATGTGCGGCACGGCGGTCCGGAAGTACTCGTCGACGGCGATCCGGCCGCGGTCGTCCGCGGCGAGCCCGGCCGCGCCCAGCGCGAGGTTCTCGGTCATCCCCTGCCGGCCGGCCGAGTACATCACCGTGGCGGCGGGGATCTTCTTGCCGCTCTCCAGGATGGTCAGCGCGCCGCGCGGATGCCGTTCCACGGCGGCGACGGTCTCGCCGAACCGGAACGTCACGGCCAGGTCGCGCAGCTGGTACTTGAGCGCCTCGACCACCTCGAGGTCGCAGAACTCGAGCATCCGGTCGCGCCGTTCGACCACCGTGACCTTGGTGCCGAGCGCGGCGAACATGGACGCGTACTCGATGCCGATGACCCCGGCGCCCACCACGACCATCGAGTCGGGCACCCGCTCCATCTGGAGGATGCCGTCGGAGTCGATGATCGTCTGCTCGTCGAACTCCACGCTGGCCGGCCGCGCGGGGCGGGTGCCCGTGGCGACGATGATCTTGTCCGCCGTGACCTTGAGCTCGTGGCCCCGCTCGTCGACCACGGCCACGGTGTGCGGGTCCACGAAGTGGCCGGTTCCCGTCAGGACGGTCACCCTGTTGCGGGACAGCTGGCTGCGGATCACGTCGATCTCGCGGCCCACCACGTGCCGCGTGCGCACGGTCAGGTCGGTGACCGTGATGTCGTCCTTCACCCGGTAGCTCTGGCCGTACATGTCGCGCTGCGTCAGACCCGTCAGGTACAGGACCGCCTCGCGCAGCGTCTTCGAGGGGATGGTCCCGGTGTTGATGCACACACCGCCGATCATGTCGCGGCGTTCGACGATCGCGACCCGCCGCTCCAGCTTGGCCGCAGCGATGGCGGCCTTCTGCCCACCGGGCCCGGAGCCCAGGACAAGTACCTCAAAATCGGTCACACGGTCAGTGTGGAGGCCATGCCGTGCGGCGGAAAGAGATTGCCCGCTTCACATCTCCTTGGGGACGACTCGTGAAGGAATGGGTGAGCCGCGACAATCCGACTGCAAGAGATGGACAAGCGGGGCAGGAGATTCTGGGCACATGTGGAAGGACACCTCGCGTTACCTCGGCGAGTTGCTCATATGGGAGATCGAGGACTACCTGTGCGCCCAGGCCTCCCGCCCGGACCGCGCCCGGGTGGCGTTCATCCGGCTGGCCGGCCGGGGCGAGGCGGAGGCCGTCGCCGCCGACCTGGAGGCCGGCGGCAGCTTCTACGCCGCCGCCAAGCGCGCCCAGTCGCTCGGCATGACGCTGCCCGGGGAGATGTTCGGCGTGGTGACCCGGGAGGAGTGCCCCGAGGTCTTCGAGGCGGTGCCGGGCACCACGTTCCCGCCCGTGCCGGAGGGGGACGGCTTCCTCATCCTCCGCCTGGTCGCATTCGAATCCTGAGCACCTCGTCCGGACGGCCCGGGTACGGGAGCCCCGGGCCGTCCGGACGAGGGATCGGCGGCGTGGGTCAGCGCGGCAGGGCCGCGACGACCAGGCGGCGGACCGCGGTCAGGTCGACGTCCTCGGCCAGCGTCGCGTCCTCGGGCGTGTCCTTGATCGCTTCCTCGACGTTGAGCAGCGTGCGCAGCAGCCGCGGCAGCACCGCCCGGTCGAGCAGCTCCTCCGCGAGCGCGGCGCCGTCCTCGCGGCCCATCGCGTACCGCTCGACGAGGTAGGCGCTCAGCCGCTGGTAGGTGGCGGCGAATATGGCGTCGAAGTACGCGTTGGAACTGCCGGGCAGCCGCTCGGCCTCGGCGATGCTCAGCCGGCAGGTCCGCACCTGGGGCTCCCACGTCATCAGCTGCAGGAAGCGCCCGCAGAACAGCGCCACCGCCTCCGCCGGGTCCTCGGCGTACGCGCCGGGAGTCCTCAGCCGGCCCAGGTACAGCTCGCGGATGAGGTCCAGCACCGCGAGGAACAGCTTGTCCTTGCTCTCGAAGTGCGCGTACAGCGACCGCTTGGACGTCCCTGCGCGCACCGCGACCGTGTCCATCGACGCCCGCTCGAACCCGGTCTCGAGGAACACGTCCTTGGCCACCAGCAGGATGTGGCGCCGCAGTTCCTCGCCGCGCCGCTGCTCCCCCCGCCGCCGCGGTTCGCCCTCTCCGGTCATCGGAGCGTCTCCCCAGAAGTAAACGGTACGGTAGAGTTTACTTGTTCGGGCATTCCATCCCCTGTCAATGGAGAGAGCGCATGATCGTCGTCACCGCTCCTACCGGAAACATCGGGCACCGGGTCCTCGACCATGTCCTCGCCGCCGGCCGGCCGGTGCGCGTGGTCGTGCGCGACCCGGCCAGGCTGTCCGCCGGAGTCCGGGACCGGGTCGAGGTCGTCCAGGGCTCGCACGGCGATCCGCGGGTCGTCGCCCGCGCCTTCGACGGCGCCGATGCCCTGTTCTGGCTGCTGCCGACCGACCACCACGCGGCCAGCGTAGACGAGGCCTACCTGGGATTCACCCGGCCGGCCGCCGAGGCGGTGCGCTCCTGCGGGGTGGGACGCGTCGTGAGCGTCAGCGCCCTCGGCCGCGGCACCCCGTACGCGGCCGAGGCCGGGCATGTGACCGCGTCGCTGGCCATGGACGACCTCCTCGCCGGCACCGGGGCGGCGTTCCGCGCGCTGGCCATGCCGTCGTTCATGGACAACCTGCTGCGGCAGGCCGGGGCGATCAAGGAGCAGGGCGCGTTCTTCGACGTCATGGCGCCCGGCGGCAGACGACCCCTCGTCGCCACCCGCGACATCGCCGCCGTCGCCGCCCGCCTGCTGCTCGACGACACCTGGACGGGACAGGCGGAGGTCCCGGTGCTCGGCCCCGAGGACCTGTCCTACGACGACATGGCCGCCGTGGTCTCCGAGGTGCTCGGCACACCGGTCCGCTACCGGCAGATCCCCCTGGAGGCGTTCAAGGACCGGCTCACCGGCTCCGGCATGTCCGAGGCCATGGCCCAGGCGATGGTGGACATGGCGATCGCCAAGGACCGCGGACTGGACAACGGGGTCGTCCGCACGCCGGAGAACGCGATCGACACGCCCACGACGTTCCGGCGATGGTGCGAGGACACCCTCAAGCCGGCCGTGCGGGCGCTCTGACCGGCCTCCTCGCGCGGCCCGTCGTCAGGCGTGGGCGCACCTCGGGATGGGACGCGGCCGGCGCCGGAAGGACGCCGGCCGGGAAGCCCAGGGCACCCCGACAGCGCCCGGGGCCACGTCGACAGTGGCCCGGGCGGCGCGCCGGTGGAAGCCGCGGCCCGCGCCGGCCGGGAGGCCGGGGCGCGGGACGGTCACATCATGCCGGCCGTCGTGACCTCCCTGTCGACGATGGTCCTCGCCCCGGACTCGCGCGCGCAGTGGGCGCAGCAGTACCACCGGCCGTCGACCTCCGACCCGTGGCCCACGATCCGGCACCCGCAGTGCTCGCATACCGGCGCCATCCTGGTGATCGCGCACTCGAAGCTGTCGAAGACGTGCACCGCACCCTGGCTGTGCACCTCGAAGCTCATGTCGTAGTCGTTGCCGCAAACCTCGCAGGTGGCCATGGTTCCCCCCGTTGCCTCGTAGTCCAGAAGGGTGCATACCCGTCCCCACCTGGGCGGACACCAGGGCCTACAGCTGTCCGAGCAGCGCCTTCGCGACGGACTTCGCGCCGGCGGTCGCCTCCTTCTGGTCCATCAGCACCGAGCCGGGCGCGTTGATGGGCGTCCCGGCGGGACGGTCGCTGCCGCCCAGCAACACCCAGATGACGGTCGTGCCGCTCCACGCGTAGATTTCGTACCGGTTCGACTGGGCCGTGTCGGTCCGCTGGCGGATGGCCTGGCCGTACGCGTCCTGACCGAAGCCGGGAAGCGTGTCGACCCTGCCCCAGTGGATGCCGCCGATCCCGCCGTTCGCCGTGAACTTGGTCTTGGACCGCTGGTCGATGAGGTAGTAGCGGGCCGAGTCTGCGTCCGCGAAATCGTGGATCGCGATCCGCAGGTTGCGCCACCGGACCCTGCCCTGCGCGATCGGCATCGCGTCGTTCCACCACTGGCACTGGGTGACGGTCGCGCCGCCCTCCCTGCCGCGCGCGGCCGCGCCCTCCGTCTCCGGGACGAGCGTGGCGGCGAGCGCCCGGAGCGCGACGCACCGCTCGGGGAGCGGGATGCGCGTGGGCGACGGCGAGGGGGTGGGGCTCGGCTTCGGCCGCGCGTGGTACGGCAGGGGCCGGCCGGACCGCCACGCGTCCACCGACCGCGCGAGCTGCCCGAGCAGCCCCTTCACCTCGCGCAGCGCGTTCGCCTCGGTGATCGACTGGACGGTGTCGGCGGAGAAGACGTCGGCCTCCTTGTTCTGCTGGCCGGCCTGGTACTTCACCTGGAAGACGACGTCCCCCACCCTGCCGACGCCCTGCCCGAAGGAGTACCAGTACTTGTCGCTCTCCCGCGTCCACTGGTACTGCGCGGCGGCCTGGTCGCCGATGCCGGTGAACTGCTGGGGGGCCGAGTAGTAGTGCTCCTTGTTCGAGACCGTGGCGTTGTAGCGGTACTGCTTGTACTCGCCGTCGAACTGGATCCGGGCCGCCTTGTCGGCCGTGGTCGTGCCGAGGGCCTGGTAGCGGGACACGTTCACGGTGATCTCGCGGCTGCGGGTCACGTCCTTGTACGAGATGTCGTGGTTGGCCCATCCGCAGGTCCAGCGGACGTAGCTGACGAGCGTGTCGTTGCGGTTGTCGTCGGTCGACGAGGTGATCTTCGCGTTGGGCACGAGCCGCTCCGCCTCGTCCGGGTCGAGCATCACGCACACGTCCGCGTTCGCCGCGGCCGGCGACGCGGCGGCCGAGTGGGACGCGGCGACGGCTCCGGTCGGGACGGCCGGCCCTCCCCCGCCGCGCGCGCTCATGAACGCGAACGTGCCGCCCGCCACCGCGAGCACCGCCACGACCGCGACGACCGGCGTCACCCACCCCCGCCGCCTGGGCGGTGACGGCTGGGTCGGCATCTGCCACAGCTCCGGAGGCGGCGGCGTCGCCCCCTGCCACCCGCCCTGAGGCGGCGTCGCCCCCTGCCACCCGCCCTGAGGCGGCGTCGCACCCTGCCACCCGCCCTGAGGCGGCGTCGCACCCTGCCAGCTCCCCTGAGGCGGCGTCGCACCCTGCCAGCTCCCCTGCGGTGGTGTCGCACCCTGCCACCCGCCCTGAGGCGGTGGCGTCCCACCCTGCGGCGGTGTCGCACCTTGCCAATCGCCTTGCGGCGGCCACTGCCCGCCGCCACCGCCCGGCCCATGGGGGGTGCCGCCCCACGGTGTCGCCTGTCCCGGCCATCCCTGCTGCGGAACAGGCTCGAAAGGCTGCGGGCCCGGCTGCGGGCCCGGCCCGTACGGCCCGCCTGCCTGGCCGGGCCACTGCCCCGGCGGGACCTGCGGCGGGTACGGAGAAGCGGGCCCCGGCCACGGCTGTCCCGGCCCCGCTCCCTGTCCGGGCCAGGGCGGCCGGCGGTCCGGCGGACCGTACGCACCGGGCTCGCCCGGCGGAGGTCCGTACGGACCGGGAGGAGGCGCGCCGCCGCCAGGGCGGGACGGCGGATCGGGGTCCGCGGGGGGCGTGTCCGGGCCCGGCAGGCCGTACGGCGGGACCCCTCGGCCGGGGCGGCCCTGAGGCGGGGGCGGCGGGGGCGGGCCGCCGTCCGGCCCGAGGGCTCCGTCGTCACCGCTGGTCATGTCGTCTCCTGGAGGGGGTTGGAAGGCGAGGAGAGGAGGTCACCCGAGCCCGGCGCCGACGAGCCGGGCCGCCTGCTCGGCCGTCCGCCGGTCCTCGGCGGTGGCGGGAGGGGTGCCGGCCCGCCGGTAGGCGACCTCGGCCACGAGGTTGCCGAGCCGGAACCACACCGTGGTCCCCACGGTCCCGGCGTCCACGACGTCGCAGGCGACCGCCTCGTCGCCGAGGCCGGCCTCGTCGCGAACGCCGGCGGGGGCCGTGCGGGCCTGCGCCGCCCGGCGCGCCGCGAGGTCGAGCGACGCCGC
>NZ_KI866525.1:893166-936487 GCF_000511135.2 Microbispora sp. ATCC PTA-5024
TCGCCACGGGCGTCGGCGCCGAGCAGCTCGCGGACCTGGGCGTCGGTCAGGCCGCGGCAGGGGTCGGGGGCGCTCGTGAAGCCGCCCGCGGCCGCGCCGCCCCCCGAGGCGAACCGCCAGGCCGCGAGCCCGGCGGCGACGCCGATCACGATCACCAGCACGGCGCCCAGGGCGAGCCGCAGCAGGCGGCGCGGCCGGTGCCCGGCCGGGGCCGATGGCGTGGCGGCGACGGCCCGCAGGGCCTGCCGTACGACGGCCGGAGGGGGCCGCCGGGCGGGGTCCTTGTCGAGCAGGGCGAGCACGATCCACGCCATTCCGGGCGAGGCCCGGACCATGGGCTGCGGCGGCTGCATGAGCACGGCCGCCACGAGGGCGGCGGCCATCGGCCGCTGGAACGGGGATCTCCCCTCGACGGCCGTGTACAGGGTCGCGCCGAGGGACCACCGATCGGACGGCGGGCCGTCGGGCTCCCCCCGGAAGCGTTCCGGGGCCATGTACGCGGGCGACCCTGCCGAGCTCTGCCAGCCGGAGCCGTTCCCGTGGCTCACCGGGGCGGCGATGCCGAAGTCGGTCAGCAGCGCCCGGCCGTCGGGGGCGATCAGCACATTGGCCGGTTTGACGTCGCGGTGCAGGATCCCCTGCGCGTGCGCCGCCTCCAGGGCGTCGAGGACCGCGAGGCCGATCTCGGCCGCCCGCGCCGCCGGGAGCGGCCCGTCCTCGCGGATCACCTTGTCGAGCGACCGGCCGGCCACGAGGTCCATGACGATCCACGGCTGCCCGTCGTGCCGGACGACGTCGTGGACCATGACGATGGACGGGTGGCTGAGCCGTCCGGCGGCCCTGGCCTCCTGGATGGCCCGCCCGGTGAACTCGGCGAGCTCCGCTCCGGCGACTCCCGCCGGGATGCGCAGCTGCTTGACCGCCACCTCCCGGTGGAGCAGCTCGTCCACGGCCCGCCAGACGGTGCCGCCGCCGCCCTCGCCGACGGGTTCGGCGAGACGGTACCGGCCGGCCAGCAGGTCCACGGCTAGGCCAGCCCTCTCAGCCCGTCGGCGGCGGCCCCGGCCGCCTCGACCGCGCGCCTGCGCAGGTCGGCCGTTGACGGGGCGTCCAGGTCGGCGTACTGGAGGCGGCCGACGAGGTCGCCCAGCCGGAAGTACACGACGGCCGCCTGAGCCCGCCCCTCCGGAGTGGTCGTGTCGGAGGCGAACGCGTCGTCGGCCACCCCGGGCACCGGATGCGCGGCCGACACGGTGACCGGGCTCCTGGTGTCGAGGCCGATCTCGTACCAGATCCAGGTGCCGTCGCGGGGTCCGGTGGCGTACTCCCTGCGCAGGCCGTCGAGGAGCGTGCGGGCCGAGGCCGGGGTGAGCGCCCAGGGGTCGCGGGTGTCGGAGTCGGTCTCGGCGGACAGCTCGACGCCGGCGCCGGTGACCGTCCACTGGCAGTCGCCGAGGCCGAGCCGGCCCGCCGGCGGCCGGGCCGTGCCGAGGAGGCGGCCCACCTCGGCGGCGGGCAGCGCGCGGCACAGGTCGACGGCCTTCGTGAACGTCGGCGAGGCGGCCTCCGGCCGGGAGACCGGGCGGTCCCCGGCGGGCCGCAACGCGACGAGCAGGGCGGCGGCGACGCCGAGGACGCCGACCGCGGCGGCGAGGCCGATCCACCGGCGACGGCGGCCGGGCGCGGCCCACCGGTCCGGCCGCACCTCGGGGACACGACCGGCCGCGACCTCGCGCAGCAGACCGAGGGCGGTCGCGCTGTCCGGCCGGCGCGCGGGGTCCCGGTCGAGCATCCACACCAGCGGCGGGCCGAGCGGGCCCGCCAGCCGGGGCGGCCGCACGTCCTGCGTCAGCGTCGCGCGGATGACCTCGGCGTGCGTGCCCTGGTGCGGCGGGACCCCCTCCACCGCCGTGTAGAGGGTGGCCGCGAGCGACCACAGGTCCGCGGCCGGCCCGCCGGGCTCCCCCGCGAGCCGCTCGGGGGCGATGAACCCGGGCGTGCCGACCAGCAGCCCGGCCTCGGTCAGCGCCGTCTGGTCGGCGGGGCGGGCGATGCCGAAGTCGGTCAGCACGGCCCGGCCGTCGACGGAGAGGAAGATGTTGCCGGGCTTGACGTCCCGATGCTGCACGCCGCCGGCGTGGGTGGCCGTCAGCGCCTCCAGCACGCGTACGCCGACGTCCGCCACGACGGGAGGCGGCAGCGGCCCGCGGGCGGCCACCTCGCGGGCCAGGTCGCGGCCGTGCAGCAACTCCATCACGATCCACGGCTTGCCGCCCTCGAGCAGGACGTCGTGGACCGCCGCGATGCCGGGATGCCGGAGCCGTGCCGTCACCTCGGCCTCCCGCATGACACGGGCGACGAGCTCGGCGCGGTCCCGCTCCGCCAGGCCGTCCGGGACGCGTAGCTCCTTGACGGCCACCTGGCGGTCGAGGACGGCGTCCCTGGCCAGCCACACCGTGCCCATGCCGCCCGAACCGAGCGGATGCAGGAGGTGGTAGCGCCCGGCCAGTGGCCCCCCCAGCGTTTCGGCCATAGCGGGGAGAATACCGAAATAGTGATCGACGGCTTGGCGAAATCCCGCGCAACCGGCCAACTCCCCAGATAATGGATCACCACGAAGGATCGCCTGAAGCGGGGGACGAGGTGCTCGCCATCAGCCCGTTACGGCCGGACGATCGGGAGCGGATCGGCGGCCATCGGCTGCGCGGCCGGATCGCCGAGACCGGGCGCAGCGTGACGTACGCGGCCGAGTCGGAGACCGGGGAGCACGGCGTCCTGACCCTGTACGAGGTGGATCTCGACGACCCGGAGGAGTTCCTCGCCGGCCTGGAGGCCCTGCACCGGCTGCCGCCCTGCTACCTGGTCCGGGTGTCCGACGGGGGCACCCTCGGTGGGCGGCCGTACGTCGTGGAGGAGCGGGCCGACGGGCCCACGCTGGCCGGGAAGGTGCGCCGCGACGGCCCCCTCTCGGGCACGGCGCTGCACCGGTTCGCGATCGGCGCGGCGACCGCGCTCGCCGCCCTCCACGAGGCGGGCGCGGTGCACGGCGGCCTCGTTCCCGACACCGTGATCCTCGGGCCGGACGGCCCCCGGGTGTCGGGCACGGGCCTGGCGGCCGTCCTGGCCGCCTCTCCCGTGAGCGTGACGCAGGAGGCCGAAGCCCTGGGCACGCCGACGCCGGAGGGGCTCGCCGGCCGCCCGCCGGAGGCGGCGTCCGACATGTTCGCGTGGGGCGCGCTCGTCGCGTTCGCGGCGACCGGCCGCCACCCGTTCGAGGCGGGCACGCCGGCCGCGGACGTGGACCTCGTGCTGAACGAGGAGCCGGACCTGTCCGCGCTGGACGAACCGCTGCGGGACCTCGTGCGGCGGTGCCTGGCCGGGGACCCGGCCGACCGGCCCGCCTCCTCCGAGGCCCTGCTCGCGCTGGTCGACCACTGCGTGCTGACCGGCCGCCTCGACCTGGAGGCCGCGCTCCCGCCCGCCCAGCCGTACGACGCCGCCACGCCCGTGACCACGGCGGTAACCACGCCCGTGACCACGCCGGTGACTACGCCGGCCGCCCCCTCGCACGACACCCAGGCCGCCTCGCCGGAGGAGACGCCGGCCGTTCGGACGCAGGACCTGCCCGCCCCCTCGCCGCCCGAGCCGGACGGCGGTGCGATCGCCGCGGGACCCGCCGGCCGCGCCGACCGGCACGTAGGCGACGGCGGACGGCGGCGGGGGCAGCCGCCGTCCGCACTGTCGCTCGCGCTGGCGGGCGTGCTCATCGCTCTCGTGTCGGCCGGGGGGACGTACGCGGTCGTGTCCCGCACGCAGGCCGCCCCCTCCCCCTCAGCGGCGCCGTCCGTCCAGGTCGTCCCGGTCGCGGCCGACCCCCCGACTCCTCCCGCCCCCACCGCGCGCGTCCTCGTTCCGCACGCCCGGATGACGCTGCTCGAGAACTCCCGCGACCCCGTACGGCTGACCGGCTACCGGGTCGGCGCGGACACCTACGTGCGCGCACCCGGCGGGTCCACGTTCACCAGGGCGGGCGTGAAGGACGCCGACCCCGTGCTGTCGCCTGACGGGGCGTGGCTGGCCCTCGCGACCGACCGGGCCGTCACCCTCGTCGATCAGAGGACGGGCGCGCGCTTCGAGACGCGTCCGGAGGCCCCCGCGCCCCTGGAGGGGGCGACGTGGTCCCCCGACGGCCGCCGGCTCCTGCTCACCGCGGCGACGAAGGGCGTGCCGACGGGGTTCGCCCTGATCGACCCCTCGGCCAGGACCTCGACGTTCGTCGACACCACGGACGACCTCCAGGGCGGCGAGGGGCCGTACGCGTGGCTGCCCGGCGGCTCGGGCGTCGCCGTCGGCCACACGACGGCCGCCGGTCACGGCGTCCGGTTCCGGGACCTGAGCGGCCGCGAGGTGCGGGACCTCCACTGGGTGGGCCGGAGCTCCGGACCCCGGCTGTTCTCCCCCTCGGGGCGACGGCTGGTCACGTCCTGCCCGAGCGGCGGGACGCTCTGCGTCTGGGACGCCGCCACCGGCGGCAGGCAGGCGTCCATCGCGACGCCCTTCCCCGGCGCGGCCCTGCTCGGCTGGTACGACGACCACCACCTGATCGTCCTGGACCCGGGCGGGAGGCAGGCCCACCGCGTCGTGGTGATGGACGAGCGCGGACGCGAGCAGCGCGTGCTCGCGGAGATCGCGCCCCAGGACGACGCGGACACCCTGCTGCTCACCTACACCCGGAGCTGACCCCCGATGCCTCCCGTCGTTCCGCTGTCGCCGGAGGACCCGGCCGCGCTGGGCGCGTACCGCCTGACCGGGCGGCTCGGGCCCGCCGTCTTCACCGCCCTGTCCCCCTCGGGCGAGCAGGTCGCGGTGAAGCGGTTCCCCGACCGGCGCGACAGCCGTCCCGACCCGGACCGGGTGGCCGCCCTGCGCGCGGCCGCGCCCATCGGGACCGCGCTCGTCGTGGACGCGGGTCCCGGCTACGTCGTGACCGAGCTCGTCGACGGCCCCTCCCTGGACGAGACGGCGCCGGTCACCGGTCCCGCGCTGCACCGGCTGGCCATCGCGACGGCGGCCGCGGTCGCGGCCCTCCACCAGGCGGGCATCGTGCACGGCCACGTCCGGCCCGACCAGATCGTGCTGGGCCCGGACGGGCCACGCCTGCTGTGCCACGGCTCCCCGGCGCCGAACCCCGTGCTCTGGCAGTCTCCGGAGGAGTTGCCGGGCGATCCGGCCGGCCCGCCCGCCGACCTGTTCGGCTGGGCCGCCGTGATCGTGTACACGGCGAGCGGGCGTGTGCCGTTCTCGGAGGAACGGGTCCGGCACGGCGCGGCCGACCTCGACCCGCTGGAGGGCGACCTGCGCCAGCTCGTGGCCGACTGCCTCGCGCCGGAGCCGCAGGACCGGCCCTCGGCTCGCGAGACCCTCCTGCGGCTCATCGGGCACTCTGGGGCCCTCGACACGATCGTGCCCGGAAGCGCCCCCGCCGCCGACCACGACCGCGACGCCCCGGGCGAGGGCTCCACCGCGCCGCACCACGACCACGACCACGACGCCGACCCTGACGCCCCGGGCGAGGGCCTCGCCGCCCCGGACCACGACCCCGACGCCGACCACAACCCCGACGACCCGGGCGACGACCCCGCCGCCCCGGACCGCGACCTCACCCTCCCTGACGACGACCCCGGCGTGCCCACCGTGACGGGACCGGCGACCGGGGGGCGGCGGAGGCCGTCCGGGCTGGTGCTGACGGCCGCCGGCCTCGCGGTGGCCCTCGCGTCGGGCGGGACGGCCTACGCGCTCACCCCCCGCCCTGCGCCACCCTCCGCCTCCCCGGCAACCCCGATCTCCTCCGGCCCGGTCGCGGCCACGCCCTCCGCCTCGGCGACGGCGGCCGAGCCGCCCGCCACCGTGCACGAGGCACCGGGCGACCCGGTCGTCCTGACGTCGTACCAGGTGACGGACGACCGGGGCGAGACCGGCGTCTGGACCCGCTCACCCTCAGGCGGCTTCCAGCAGACCGGCGAGGGAGACCTCTTCACCGCGGTCTCCCCCGGCGGGCGCTGGACGGCGGCCGTGAACGAGGGCTTCGCGGCCGGGTCGACGCGCCAGTCGGTCCAGATCACCGATCGGCGCGACGGCGAGCGGTTCTCGCTGCCGCTCGTGTCGCCCCCCTTCATGGGCGAGGGGCCGGCCTGGTCCCGTGACGGGACCCGCCTCCTGCTCACCGTCGCCGGGCTGGACCACGGGACCGGCACGCCGTACGCGGCGGGGTTCCTGGTCGTCGACCCGGCGGCGAGGAGCGTCCGGGTCGTGCAGACGGCGAACCGGGACGACGTCACAGCCTTCCTGGCCCTGCCGACGTCACTCCGCGCCTTCGGGATGTTCCGCTGGTCACCCGACGGCACGTCGGTCGCCGCGCCGTACGTCACGCCCGAGGGCACGTCCGGCACCCGGTTCTGGGACCTGTCGGGCCGCGTCCTGCGGAGCATGCACTGGACCGGCTCCCCGATCGGCGCGAACGACCCGTTCTCCCCGTCGGGCCGCCTGCTGCTGACCTACGGCTGCGAGACCGGCTTCGCCGTCTGCGCCTGGGACGTGCGGACGGGACGGCGGGCCGCCACCGTTCCGGGCGAACGGAACCAGGACGTGATGGGCTGGTTCGACGACGACCACCTCATCAGGGGCGGCTGGGTGGACGACCGCCTGTACCGCGTGGTGACGGTCGACCTGTCGGGCAGGCCGGCGCGGACGCTCGCGGAGGTCCGGGCGTCCCGCGAGCGGCCGGTCCGGATGGCCTACAGCCGGCCCTGAGGTGAGAGCCGCACGCCGGAGCCAACGGCGACCCGGCCAGTGCCGGCCTCCACTTTCAGCCGAGCCGGCGGGCGTCACCCCGTACGGCGACGCCCACCGGCCGGATCATCGGGAGCGTCCTCAGCTCAGTTTCAGGTCCTTCAGCTTGAAGTCTCCCTTGAAGACGGCGTAGAGGTCCCTCACGCCGGTCGCTCCCTTGACGGCGGCGGTGGCCGTGGCCCACGTGTAGGGGCCGCCGGTGGCGGCGACCGGCACGGTGGCCACGAGCGTTCCCGTGGGCGAGCCGAGCCGCAGCTCGATCGATCCGCCGGACGCCGAGGCGACGCCCGCCGCGACACCGGTCGGCGGCCTGCCGAAGGCGACGTCCCTGAACGCGATCCAGGCGCCGTCCTTGCCGGCCACGGCGTCGCCGCGCTCCTTCGTCTCGTCCGTCAGCGTGACCCCGGAGTAGTCGTCGAAGTCGATCGCCCGCGTCGTCGCCGACAGGTCGCGGTGCGGGATCTTCTCGCCCTTCACGTCGATCGTGGTCCGCTGCCGGATGGCGGCAGACGACGAGCCCACCAGGACGTCCTGGGCGGACGACTCGACCGTCCACTTGTTCCGGGTGACGTCCCACAGGGCGAAGTCGGCGGTCTTCAGGTGGAAGGTGACGGTCGTCGTCCGCCCGGGGGCGAGCGAGACCCGCTGGAAGGCGCGCAGCTGCCTGACCGGCTGCTTCACCCGTGAGGTGCGCTGGTGGGTGTACAGCTGGACGACCTCGTCGCCGGCCCGGGAGCCGGTGTTGGTCACCTTCACCGACACGTCGTACCCGTCGCCCCGGGGAGTCGCCGTGAGCCCCTGGTAGCCGAAGGTGGTGTACGACAGGCCGTGGCCGAACGGGTAGAGCGGGGAGCCCTTGAAGTAGAGGTAGGTCCGGTCCCTCTTGACGATGTCGTAGTCGAGGATGTCCGGCAGGTCGGCGGCCGACCTGTACCAGGTCTGGGTGAGCCGCCCGGCCGGGTCGACGTCACCGAAGATCACGTCGGCGAGCGCGTGCCCGGTCTCGGCCCCCGCGTGGGTGGTCCACAGCAGACTCGACACCCGGTCCTGGACCTTGCTCATCGTGGTGGGGTAGCCGTCCTCCAGGACCACCACGGTGTTCGGGTTGGCCCGGGTGACCGCGGCGATCAGGTCCTGCTGGCCCTCGCCGAGCTCCAGCCCGGTGCGGTCGTGGTTCTCCCGGCCGGCGACCCACGGGTTGCTGCCGACCACCACGACGGCCGCGTCCGCGCCCTTCACCGCGGCGGCCGCGGCGTCGGCGCCCCGGCTGACGACCTCCTTGGCGAAGTGCGCCGCGTCGGCCTTCGACCCGAAGCCGAGCGTGCCGTCGGCGCCGACGGTGACGTAGTCCCCCAGCGACCACCAGCTCTCGTTGACCTCGTAGCCCGCGTAGTGCAGGAGGTAGGTCCCGTCGTCCTGCTTCTCCAGCCTGAACTGCTGCTGCACGTACCAGCCGTCCGGGTTGTCGGAGCTGGCGAGGAACGTGCCCCAGTTGCCGGTGAGCATCTTGCCGTTGCCGGCGTTCCGCAGCGTCGACACGCCGTCGGTCCAGTCGGTGACGTCGAACTCCGAGGCCGCGGCCGGCGCCGTGTCGGACACCTTCACCGGGGTGGCGGCGTCGGTCACCGTGACGTACCTGCCGCTCTTGACGTCCTTGAGCGCCACCCGGTCGAGGGCGTCGGTCCCGGTGACGCTCGCCCCGGCGCCCAGCCGCTCCTTGATCCCCTGCAACGGCGTCACCTGGTACGGCATCTGGCCGCCGTACCAGTCGCGGAACAGGGTGTTCTGCAGGGGGCCGACCACGGCGACCTTCCTGGTCCTGGCCGCGTCGAGCGGGAGCCTGCCGGAGTTCTTCAGCAGCACCAGGGCCTTGTCCGCGGCCTCGCGGTTGAGCCGCCGGTTGGCCGCGCTGTCGATGACCTCCTTGCCGATCTTCGCGTACGGCCCGCCGTCAGGGTCGAACTGGCCGAGACGGAAGCGGACCGACAGGTCGTGGCGGACGGCTCTGTCGACGTCGCCCTCCGTCAGCAGTCCCTTGGCCAGCCCGTCCTTGATCAGGGCGGTCATCGTGGCCGGCTTGTTGTCGTCCACCGTGAAGCTGTCGATGCCCGCCTTGAGCGCCGCCGCGAACGCCTCGGTCTCGTTGGAGAAGTAGTGCTCGGGGTCGGTGAGCGCGTGCGGGGCCCAGGCGTCGCTGACGTTGTACAGGTCCTTGGAGGTCCACGAGCGGACGACGTCGTCCAGGTCGGGGTTGACCGTGTTCGGCCGTCCGTTGACGAGGTTGTAGGACCCCATCACGCCGGTCGCGGCGTCCGCGCTGATCGCGGGCCTGAACGCGGCCTCGTCGTACTCGTGCTTCACCCGCGGCGGCAGGTTGGAGGAGGTGAGGCTGCGCTGGTACTCGTTGTTGTTGGCCAGGTAGTGCTTCAGCACCGGCGCCGTCTTCAGGTAGAAGGGGTCGTCGCCCTCCAGTCCCTTGCCGTACGCGGTGGAGACGGCGCCGGTCAGCAGCGGGTCCTCCGAGTAGCCCTCCTCGTTGCGGCCCCACCGGGGGTCGCGCAGCAGGTTGACCACGGGCGCCCACACCTGGGTGCCCCACACGACCGGGTTCACGGAGTTGTAGCCGCGCACCTCGTCGCCCACCGCGGAGCCGACCCGCTTGACCAGGTCCGGGTCCCAGGTGCTCGCCAGGCCGACCGCCTGCGGGAACACCGTGCCGCTCGCGAAGGTCTGCGCCCAGTCGTGCTCGTCGTCGTTGGACCAGGCGACGCCGTGCAGGGCCTCGGTCCCGTTCTTGTGGTACGGCATGCCCAGCCGCGGGATCGCCGGCTGCGACTGGTGCAGCAGCGAGATCTTCTCGTCCAGGGTGAGCCGGCCGAGCAGGTCGTCGATCCGCCGGTCGAGGGGGAGGGAGGGGTTGCGGAAGGGGAAGTCGTCCGCCGCCGCGGCGGGAGCCGTCAACAGGCTCAGCGCCACGGCGAGTGCGGCCGCCGCCGACAGGGGCCGGCGAAGGGACATTGCGCCTCCAGGTCAGGTAGTGACGCGCGGGGGGATTACTTGACGGCGCCCACCGTGACTCCTCTGGTGAGCGTCCGCTGGAAGATCAGGAAGAAGGCGACGGCCGGCACGATGCCGAGCAGCGCGGACGCGCTGGACATGGTGGCGTCCATCATCTTCTCCCCCTGCAGGACGCCGATGGCGACCGGCACGGTCTGGTTGTCGTTGGAGATCAGGAAGATCAGCGGCAGGAAGAACTCGTTCCACGTCCAGATGAAGAAGAAGATGAGCAGCACGTAGAGGGTCGGCCGGCTGATCGGCACGACGATCCGCCATAGCGCCCGCCACCGTCCGGCCCCGTCGAGCGCGGCGGCCTCCAGGATCTCCCGGGGGAACTGGCCCAGCACCGACGACAGCAGGTAGGTCCCGAAGGCCGCCTGGATGACCGTGAAGATCAGGATGACGGAGAGCTTGCTGTCGTACAGCCCGACCTGCTTGGACAGGTAGTACAGCGGGTAGGCCAGGGCCTCCTGCGGCAGCGTGTTGCCCACGAGGAAGACCACGAGCACCCACAGCCTGCCGCGCACCCGGCCGATCCCCAGCGCGTACGCGTTGAGGATCGACAGCACGACCGCCGCGACCGCGACGGAGGCGCTGATGAGGAAGCTGTTCCAGAGCTTCTCGCCGAAGGCGACCCGGTTCCAGAAGTCGACGACGCCCTGCAGGTACAGCCCCTTCGGCAGGCTCAGCGGGTTGCCGGAGGAGTACTCGGCCGGCGACTTGAACGCGTTGAGCGCGACGATGAGGAAGGGGAACAGCATCACGCCGGCGAGAACGACGAGGGCCGCGAGCACGGCCCAGCGTCCCGGAGCGCGGTGGACCGCGGGGCGGGCGGCGCGCACGCGGGCGGCGGGAGCGCTGACGACACGGCCGGCGGTCACGGCTCACGCTCCTGGACGCGGAGGAAGAGGAAGGTCACCACGACGATGATCAGGGCGAGGACGGTGGCGATGGCCGAGCCGTATCCGACGTTGACCTTCTCGAAGAAGTTCAGGTAGGAGAAGTACGACGGGACCATGGTGGCGTTGCCGGGTCCGCCCCTGGTCAGCACGAAGATCGGCCCGAACACCTTCAGGGCGGCGATCGTGCAGGTGAGCAGGACGACGTAGATCTCCGGACGGATCTGCGGGATGGTGACGTGCCAGAACCGCCGCCACCAGGACGCGCCGTCGATCTCGGCGGCCTCGTGGAGCGCGGGGTCGGCCCGCTGCAGCCCGGCCATGAAGATGACGACCGGGTAGCCGAGCTGGAACCACACCATGACGGCCATGACCGTGGCGAGGGCGTAGTCGGGGTCGCCCAGCCAGTTGACCTTCAGGCCGAAGATCTCGTTCACCGCGCCGTACGAGGGGTGCAGCATCCAGCCCCACACGACGCCGGCGATGGCGACCGGCAGCACCTGCGGCAGGTAGTAGGCGGCGCGCAGCGCCGACGCCGTGCGCGCGCCGAACCGTCTGCCGATGTAGTCGAACAGCGCGGCCGCGAGCACCAGCCCGGCCAGCGTCGGCACGACGGCCATCGCGACGATCAGCGCGACGTTGTGCTCGAACGAGGTCCAGAACCGCTCGTCCCGCAGCAGCTTCGTGTAGTTGTCGAGCCCGATCCACGTGGGCGTGCCGACCCCGGACCAGCGGGTGAAGCTCGTCGCGACGTTCATCAGGAACGGCACGACGATGACCGCGAGGAACAGCAGCGCGCTGGGAATCAGGTAGGGCCAGTAGCCGCCCCTCCCGCGGGGACGGGGCGGCCGCGCCTCGATTGGCGCCATGAGCAGAGCCTTTCGGGGTCTGCGGTGGGGGCCGGTCAGAGGTCGCCCCCACCGCGGGATGTTCGGCTAGTTGCCGATGTCGGCGAGGTTGTCGTTGTACGGCTGGGCGATCTCGTCGAGCACCTGGGCCGGCTGCTTGGTGCCGTTGATCAGCTCCTGGACGCCGGAGACCAGCACGTCGTAGTAGCCCGGGGCCGGCCAGTCGGGGTAGAAGGCCAGGCCGTCGGAGGTCGTGAGCTTGTTGAAGTTCTCGATCAGCTCCTTGCTCTTCGCGTCCTGGATGGCCGACGGGTCGGCGGCGACCGGGACGCCGCCCGAGTTGCCGAGCAGGTTCTGGACCTCCTTCTTCATCGTGACGTCGATGAAGTCGTAGGCGAGGTCCTTGTTCTTGGCCTTCTCGGGGACGACCCAGATGTTGCCGCTCGACCCGGGCGTGAGCTGGGCGCCGGGGAACAGGAACGACCCCCACTGGAAGTCCTTGATCTCCGACTGGAACCGGCCGTACCACCAGCTGCCGGAGATCATGATGGGGAACTTGCCGCCGATGAACGACACGCCCATGTCCTCGGCCTTGAGGCCGGCCGAGTCCTTGGCGATGTAGCCCTTCTTCACCCAGTCGGCGAACGTCTGCGCGGCGTAGGTGAACTCGGGGCCGTGGAAGTCGACCTTGCCCTTGTAGAGCTGGAAGGAGTCCACCCAGGGCCGGGCGGCCTTGGTCAGCGCGAGCTGGTAGAAGATCTGCTGCGCCGGGTACTCGGCGCCGGCGGTGGCGATCGGCGTGATGCCGGCCTTCACGAACTTGTCGAGCGCCGCGGTGAACTCGTCGAACGTGGTGGGCACCTCGATGCCCTGCTTCTTGAACGCGTCCTTGTTGTAGTAGACCATCACGTACTCGCCGTAGTTGGGCACGCCGTACCACTTGCCGGAGCCCATGATGCCCCGCTGGTCGTACTTGGCGGTGGTCTGCAGCGAGGGGCTGAGCAGCTTGTCCCAGCCGCGCTTGGCCGCCTGCTCGGACAGGTCGGTGAGCAGGCCCTGCTTGGACAGCAGGCCCGCCGTGGCGTTGCCCTTGTTGTACTCCATGACGTCGGGGGCCTGGTCGGAGTTGAGGACCATGCCGGCCGTCTTCTGGATCTGCTCGAAGCCCTTCGCCTCGAACTTCACCTTCACGCCCGGGTGGCTCGCCTCGAACTCCTTGACGGCCTCCGCCCAGGCCTTGCCCATCGCGCTGTCCGCGCCCTCGTAATGCCACAGCGTGAGGGTCTTGCCCTGTGATCCGCCGCCGGACGAGCCCGAATCCGATGAGCCGCCGCACGCGGAGAGCGCCAGGGCGGCCGCGGCCAGAGCCGCGAGCGCCGCCGTCCTGCTTGTCCTGAACATGGGTCCTTCTCCAGGGGGTGGGTGCTAGTTGATGACGACCGGGGCGCCGGGGCCCACGAACTCGACGCCCTCGATCTGCTTGGGGCCCTCGGCGGTGACGACCAGCCGGTCGCCGTCCCGCACCGCCGTGACCGTCGTGTCCCCGTCCAGGTCCCTGATCGTCGTACGGCTCTCGCCCTCGGGGACGCCGAAGGCGAGCAGCGTGACCCGCGGGTTCTCGGCCACCGTGTCGCCCGGCTCGGTCACCGGGATCAGGGCGCCGTGCCGCGCGAACAGGGGGATCCGGTCGAGCGGCGGCGACACCGTGACGTACCGGCCGCCGTCGACCCGTTCGCCGGTCCAGTAGTCCACCCACACCCCCGAGGGCAGGTAGACCTTCCGGGCGCCGTCGGCCGAGGTCATGGGGGCGACGAGGAGGTCGGTCCCGAGCATGTACTCGAGGTCCGCCTGCCACGCCACCGGATCGTCGGGGAAGTCCACGCACAGCGCGCGCATCATCGGTGCGCCCGTCTCCGCCGCCGTCACCGCCGCCGAGTAGATGTACGGCATGAGCCGGTAGCGCAGCCGGAGCGCCTCGATCGCCGCGCGCTCCGCGTGCGGCGGGAACTCCCAGGGCTCACGGCTCGTCGTGCCGTGGAACCGGACGAGCGGGGACAGCGCGCCGAACTGGGCCCACCGGATGTACAGGTCCGGGGTGGGGGTGCCGGTGAAGCCGCCCGCGTCGTGGCTCCAGAACGGGACGCCGGACAGGCCGTGCGCCAGGCCGCCCCGGATCGTGCTGCCCATCGACGGGTAGACGGCGTCCACGTCGCCGCTCCACTGGGCCGGGTGCCGCTGGCCGCCGAGGAACGACGAGCGCGCCCACACCAGCCCGTGCCCGGCGACCTCCCGGGTGACCGCCGCCACCGCGTCGTTGAACAGCAGCGTGTAGACGTTGTGCAGGTCGGCGCCGCGCATGCCGTTGGACGCCACCGCGTCGGCGGGGACGCCCTCGGCGAAATCGGTCTTGAAGACGTCGACGCCCTCCCGGAGGCGGTCGCGCAGCAGCCCCTGGAACCACTCGACGGCCGCCGGATCGGTGAAGTCGACGATGCCGCAGGCCGGGTGGGAGCCGTGCCAGGAGTCGGCCACGTAGACCTCGCCGTCCGGCCTCCTCAGGAAGAAGCCGCGCTCGGCCGCCTCGGCGAAGGCGGGGCTCAGGTGCGAGACGTACGGGTTCATCCACAGGCAGACCCGGAAGCCCTGCTCCTTGAGGCTCGCCAGCATGCCCACCGGGTCGGGGAAGCTCCGCGGGTCCCACCGCAGGTCGGACCAGTGGTTCTCGGTCTGCCAGTACGTGTCCAGGTGGAGCACGTCGCACGGGATGCCGCGCTCGCGGATCCTCCTAGCCCGCTCCAGCACGCGCTCCTGGTTGTCGCGGAAGAAGCCGGAGGAGATCCACGTGCCGAACGCCCACTTGGGCGGCAGGACGGGCCTGCCGGTCAGCCCGTCGAAGCGGGCGAGCACCTCGGACGGCGTGGGCCCCGCGATCACGTAGTAGTCGATGAGGTCGTCCGGAACCACGATCTGGACGGCGCTGTGCGTCGACTGGCACATGTCGAACTCGACCGGGGCGCCGCTGTCGACGAGCAGGCCGTACCCGCGGCTGGACAGGTAGAACGGAACGTTCTTGTAGGCGCGCTGCGACTCGGCGCCGAACGCGTCGAAGTTCCACATGAGCGGCCGCTGCCCGCGCTTGTCGAGCGGGGTGAACGACTCGCCGAACCCGCTGAACGCCTCGTCGGCCGGGGCCAGGAACGTCTCGTGGTAGGCCACGACGGCGCCGTCCGCCGACGAGCGGCCGAACGGCAGCGTTCGCAGGCGGCCGCTGATGTCGGGCCGGCCCGGGTCCTGCTCCACCAGCGTCCGCCCGGCGCGGTCGGTGAAGCGCAGGTTCCAGGGGCTCAGCCGCACCTCGGCCCGCAGCGACCCGGCGTCCAGCACCACCCGGCTGTGCCCCGCCTCGACGGCCGCCCCCGCGTAGCGGCCCGGCGTCACCATGTCGATCGCCCGCGCCGAGCGGGTCCGGGCGTCCGCGTCCTGCGAGAGCCGGACGCGGATCACCCCCTCCCCCGCCACCGAAAGCTGCACCACGAGCGTCTCGTCCGCCGAGGTCGAGCCCTTGAGCGTCACGCCCATCGCGTCGGAGGCCACCACCTCCGCGCGCGTCACCGCCGACAGCCCCTCCTCGCCGTCCGCCCGCACGGGAAGCTCGGGTGGGTCCGCGACGAAGAACTCGCGGGCGATCAACGGGGGACGGTACGGCATCGCGGCACTCCTGGCTTCATCCGGCGATTGTGGAGTTAGTTTGCCGTCCATCCCAACAAACGTCAACGGTCTGAGGAGGATCGTTCCTCGTCCATTTTTCTGCCCTACATTCCGATTTGTTCCAGTTTCGGGTAACGTGTCGGCAATTCCCGGTTCACGGAGGTGAAGGTGCATGGACAGGTTCGTGCACGTGATGCCGCTGGACGACGTGATCAGCCATGAGGGCACTCCCCGGTGCGTCTGCGGGCCCGGCGGCCAGCCGGTGACCGCCGTGGACCTCGGGGAGCAGGCCGCGGACGCCGACGCCGTGGGGCCCGGCTGGTCGCGGCCCGCCGTCGGCCTGATCTACCACCACTACGCCCTGAGCCCCTGCCGGGAGTGGGAGGCCGTCCCCGAGGCCTGAGCCGTTCCGCACTCCCGCCGGCCCTCAGGACCTACCGGCGTCACCGGCATTTTGAAACTCTCTGCGATCGCACGTAAACGAAGAGTAATCTCCCGGCCATGCCCGGATTCGATCACGAGATGCCGATCAATCTCATCCACAACCGGCCCGAGACCGCGATGGAGCTGCTGCGGGCCGTGACGGGGATGAAGATTCCGACGTTCGCCGCGGCGCGGGTGGAGGCGGTCGACTGCACCCAGCCGGTGCCGATCGAGCACCGCGCCGACTCGGTGGTGGTCCTGCGAGACGACAGCGGCGCCGCGCTGATGGTCGTCATCGTGGAGGTGCAGCAGGGCAGGGACACCGCCAAGCGGTTCAGCTGGCCGGTCTACGTCACGGCCCTGCGGTCCAGGCTGAGGTGCGACACCGCGTTGCTGGTCATCTGCCCGGATCGGACGATGGCCCGCTGGTGCGAGAAGGCGATCTGGCTGGGCATGGGCGGTGTCATCACGCCGTGGAGGAGATGGTGACCACCATTCAGGACTTCGAGGACCTGGGAGAGAAGTACTTCTCCCACTGGGTGGCCAAGGGCCGCGATGAGGGCCGTGCGGAAGGCCGCGAGGAAGGCCGCGAGGAAGGCCGTGCAGAAGGCGAGATCAACGCGCTTCTCACGGTGCTGGAGAGCCGCGGCCTGACGACCTCCGACGATGCCCGCGAACGGATTCGCCGGTGCACCGACCTGCAGCAGCTGAAAACCTGGCTTCGCAAGGCTGTCGTCGTCGACTCGGCCGACGAGCTGTTCACCGAGTAGCGCGCCGCCCCGGCCTCTGGCCCACCGCAGCCGTGGGGTCGGCGTTCCGCTCGGCGCGGTCCGCCCAGGGCCTGGCGCCGGCCTTCCCGCCTGGTTCGGCACACCCCGCGTCGTGGAGCGCGAACGGGTCACACCGCCGGAGCAGTCACGATGTGAAGCCGGGGTGTGCCGGCACCGTCGCACACCCCGGCCCCGTTATGCGGAGAAACCAGGCGATCGCCAGGACGGATCGAGTATCAGGGGGTCCACCTCACGTTCGGGTTGAGGTGCCCGGTCCAGTTGAAGACGGCCATGTTGTCCCAGCCGTCACCGCTGCCGTTGATGTTCGCGGGGTCCCAGCCGTTGCCGGGCACCGCGTACCACGTCGGCTCCCAGTAGAAGACGCCGACGGCGCCAGCGTTGCGGGCGGTGTTCTGCACCGCCGCGAACTCCGCCCCCTGCCCCTCCCAGGTGAGGCCGTAGCCGGAGCATCCGGACGTGACCGAGTTGCCGGTGGAGTCGGCGTTGCCGGCGGTGAACGGGTAGGCCGTCTCGGCGACGATCACCGGCCTGCCGTAGCGGGACCGCACGTCCGAGATCACGTTGTACAGGTTCGACAGCGTGCCGTGGCACATGCAGTAGTAGGACAGGCCGGTGATGTCCCAGGACACGCCCTTGGCCGCGATGCCGTCGTAGAACCAGCGGGCGTTGGCGTCGCTGTCGGCGTCCGCGGTGTGGATGATCACCTGGGTGCCCGGGTTGCAGGCCTTGGTCGCGTTGTAGCCGGCCTTGAGCAGCAGGCTCAGGTTCGTGAAGTCGTTGTTGACGACCTTGCCGTCGTTCCACAGCATGCCGACGTTGATCTCGTTGCCGATCTGCACGCTGTCGGGAGTGGTGCCCTGCGCCTTGAGGCTCGCGCACACGTCGTAGGTGTAGCCGTAGACGTCGGCCTGCAACTGGCCGATGCCGTGGTTCGACCAGGCCGCGGGCTTGTACTGCTTGCCGGGATCCGCCCAGGTGTCGGAGAAGTGGAAGTCCACGAGCAGCTTCAGGCCCTTGGCCTTGACCGTCCTGGCGTACTGAAGGACCTTGGCCTTGTTGTTGTAGCCGCTGATCGGGTTGTTCCAGATCCGCAGGCGGACGTAGTTGACGCCGACGCCCTTGAGGATGTCCAGCGGGTCGCGCTGGGCGCCGCTCGCGTCGTAGTACCTCGCGCCCAGGTCGAGGGCGCGCTGCACCGAGGACACGTCGGCGCCGAGCATGGTCAGCGGGGTGGCGGCGTGCGCCGGTTGCGCGGCGGGGAGCACCGCGGCGGCGCACACGACGAGCGCCGCCAGGATCTTCTTCATGGTTCCTCCGGTCAGGAGAGGATGTGAGTGGTTCCCCCGGATCCCCCGAGCCCCCGGCCCCCGGCGCCGCGCCGTCGCCTGGCGCGACGCGGCGCCGAGCCGTCTACATGCGGATCACCGCCACACCACCTGCCGGCACCGTCGCCGCCCCCGTGACCGGCGCGCCGTCGAGCAGGCTCGTCCCGAGACGCCCCGCACGGTCGCCGGCCGGTCCCCGTGATTGATGAGGAACACGTGGCCGCCCCGCCGTACGACCTCGACCGTGTCGGGGAGACCCGCGGGACCCGAGACGCGGGCGTGGTCGAGCACCTCGGCGAGCAGCTCGCGCAGGCCGGGCCGCCGATCCGGCCCGGGGAAGTACGACACCATCAGGTGGCCGCCCCCCTCGACGTAGCGGTGCAGGTTCTTGGCCGCGGTCTCCGCCAGTATGGACGAACTGGGTGGCACGACCAGCTTGTACGCCGTCACGTCGGCCTCGGGGTGGACGAAGTCGACCGTGACGTGCTCCCGCCACAGGGCCTCGAAGAACGCCTCGACTCGTAGAGCGCCTCGATCCGCTCCAGGAACCGCGGGTCGGCCGAGGGGCGCCACTCGGACTCCAGGGCCCAGTTGGCCTCCCGGTTTCACACCACGGCCACCTCCGCCCGAACCCGCGCGCCGGCCAGACGGCGCACATCGGCGCCGGGGCGCGACCATGCCCGGCTGCTGGAGCGCACGCCCGACCTCGACGCCGTGTTCGTGGCCTCCGACCTGATGGCGGCCGGGGCGCTGGCGACCCTCCGGGCCACGGGGCGCCGGGTCCCTGAGGACGTGGCGGTGGGCGGGTTCGACGACTCCTCCGTCGCCGCCTCCACGCACCCGCCGCTCACCACGATCCGGCAGCCGCTCGCCCAGGTCGCCGAGGAGACCGTACGGCTCCTGCTGGAACTGATCGACGGCGCCGGTCACGTGGACCCGGTGATCCTCCCCACCCGGCTGATCGTGCGCGAGTCGACCTGACCCCCTCCGGCGTCCCGGAGACCGCGTGTCACAAACTGAGGGCGTGTCCCGTCCTCAGTGCGTGAACGACCATGACGACGGCACCGGCGGCCTGTCGGCCGAGTTCCACGCCCTGCGACCGCGGCTCGTGGGAGTGGCCTACGGGCTGCTCGGCAGCGTGGACGAGGCCGAGGACGTCGTGCAGGACGCCTGGCTCCGCCTGCGGGCGGCGACGGCCGGGCGGGCCGGCGGCTCCGGCGGCGAATCGGAGGGCGAATCGGGCGGCGAGGGGGCCGAGGAGATCAGGGACGTGGCCGCCTGGCTCGTCGTGACGGTCTCCCGGCTGGCGCTCGACGTGCTGCGCTCGGCCCGGCACCGACGGGAGGAGTACGTGGGGCCGTGGCTTCCCGAGCCGGTCCTCGGCCCGCCCGCCGGGTCCGACCCCGCCGACCGGGTGACGCTGGACGAGTCGATGAGCATGGCGATGCTCGTCGTGCTGGAGTCCCTCAGCCCGGCCGAGCGGACGGCGTTCGTCCTGCACGACGTGTTCGGGCTGACGTTCGCCGAGGTGGGCGAGGCGGTCGGGCGGAGCCCGGCGGCCTGCCGGCAGCTCGCGGCCCGCGCCCGGTCGCACGTCGCGTCGCGGGCGCCGCGGTTCGACGTCGACCCGTCGGAGCACCGGCGGGTGGTGCGGGCCTTCGCCCGCGCCTGCGGCGGCGACGACATGGACGCCCTGCTGGCCCTGCTCGATCCCGACGTCGTCTTCCGCAGCGACGGGGGCGGCGTGGTCGGCGCGGCGCGCAACCCCGTCCTCGGCGCCGACAAGGTGGCCCGGCTGCTGCTCGGCGTCCGCAGGTTCGGCGAGACCCGCATGATCCCGGCCGTGGTGAACGGCTGGCCGGGGCTGCTGCGGATCCGCGACGGCCGGCTCGACGCCGTGATCGGGATGGCCGTCTCCGGCGGCCGGATCACCGAGGTCGACATGGTCATGAACCCCGACAAGCTCATCCGCGTCCGCCGGGTCACCGGCCTCGCGGAGGGCGATACGAGAAAGGCACGATGATGACGAGGATCCAGGTGTCCGAGCTGGCCCCCGAGGCGTACCGCGCGATGAGCGGGCTGGAGCGGTTCCTGCACGGCAGCGACCTGCCGCCGGCCACGCTCGAACTGGTCAAGCTGCGCGCCAGCCAGATCAACGGGTGTGCCTTCTGCGTGCACATGCACAGCAGGGACGCGAAGAAGGCGGGCGAGACCGACGAGCGCCTGTGGTCGGTGGCGGCGTGGCGGGAGGCGCCGTTCTACACCGAGGCCGAGCGCGCGGCGCTGGCGCTGACCGAGGCGGCGACCCGGCTGAGCGACCGGCCCGACCCGGTGCCGGACGAGATCTGGGACGAGGCGGCCAAGCACTACGACGACACGACGCTGGCCGCGCTCGTGGTGGCCATCGCCACGATCAACGCGTGGAACCGGATCGCGGTGACGACCCACACCGGACCCGGCGCCCACGTGTGACCGCCCGAACCGGGTCCCGGGCACTCCCGGGACCCGGGCCTTCGGTCAAGGGACTGCAAGCCGAAAACAAGGGGACGGCAAGCCGCGCGGCGCATAGTCTGCTCAGACGTGGAAGGAGGAAGGCCCATGAGCCGCATCAGGATCGTCAAGCCCCGCCCGACCAGCCGCACCGCGAGTCACGAGAGCCCCGACCTGCGCACTCCCTCAGGCCGCCCGCTTCCTTACTGACCTCGGCCGTCTCCTTTACGGCCGTCTTACGCGATCACCGGTATCTATCTGGCGGTAGATAACGGAATAATCACGGTCGGGGGGAACGAACATGCTCAAGGTGGTGCCGTCGCTCGCCAAGGTCAGGGACATCAGGCCGGCTCTGCGCCGGCGGCCGGACCACGACCGTAAGATCGTCGACCTGCGGGCGTACACCGGGGGGAACGTCATCCGCTTGCGGCCCCGTACGTCGGGCCCGACCTCGGCGGCCTGACCGCCGATCCTGTTGAATGTCACCTCGTGACCGACCTGTCCGAGACGACGCCCGTCCATCCCGCCGGAGAAGCCGGCGACCTGTCCGCGACCGAGCGGACCCGGCACCGGCGGCTGCGCGAGCAGGGCCGGACCGACCGGGAGGCCCTCTTCGAGGTGCTCCGCGCCGGGTTCGTCTGCCATCTCGGCGTCGTCGTGGACGGCGACCCCATGGTGGTCCCCACCGTGTACGGATTCGACTCCGGCCACCTCTATCTGCACGGCTCGGTCGCCAGCCGCAGCCTCACCCGAGGCGCCACGGCCTGCGTGACCGTCACGCACGTGGACGGCCTCGTGCTGGCCCGCTCGGTCTTCGAGCACGGGGTCAACTACCGCAGCGCCATGATCTACGGCGTGCCCCGGGCGCTTGAGGGCGACGAGAAGCTGGAGGCCCTGCGCGTCCTGACCGAGCACATGGCCCCCGGCCAGTGGGACTACGCCCGGCGGCCCAACCGCAAGGAGCTGGCCGCCACCACGATCCTCGCGATCTCCCTCGACGAGGCGTCGGTGAAGGTCCGGGAGGGCCATCCCGAGGACGCCGACGACCCGCACGACGTCTGGGCGGGCGTGCTCCCGCTGACCCGGGCGTGGCTGCCTCCCGTCACCGATCCGCACGCCACCCGGCCCGTCCCCGAGCACGTGCTCCGCCGTACCGGCGCCCCCTTCTGACCGGCGCCGGCGCGGCCGTGGGGCAGGGCGGTGGTCAGCGGGCCCGCCGCACGCGTTCGACGTACTCCATGATCTTCGGCAGGTCGTCGGGCGCCAGCCACTCGACCTGGTTGCTGACCCCCCGGCTGACCTCGTCCTTGTGGTCGCGCCACAACGCGGCCGTGGAGGCCGCGATGCGGTCGTTCGCCTGGGGGTCGGGGCTCGCGTAGGGAACGCCGAGCGTGTCCCAGCGAGCGGCCAGGTCCCGTACGGCGGGATCGTCCACCGGCGTGCCGTCCTCCACGTGCTGCTTGAACGCGCGGACGAGCTCCAGCCACTCCATCTTGGTGGCCTCCACGAACCGCTCGCCCAGGTCCGCTCTGCGGCGGGCCAGCAGTTCGCGCTGCTCTTCGGTGAAATAGGTCTCGTACACCGAAATCATCTCCAATGTCGTCAGGAACTGCTCGGGATCTGGCATGACCGCCGCGTCGAGCTGTTCGATCAGCCCGCGGAGTTGCTCGCTCAACCGGGCCGCGCGGAGGGCGGACGCCTCGAACTCGGCCAACTGCGCGGCGAACACGTCGCGCAGCGCGACCACGTCGTCCGACGAACGGGCGAGCGCCGCCGCGATCTCCTCCAGCGAGAGGCCGAACCTCCGCAGGGCCCGTACACGGTAGAGCCGGCGTACGTCCGGCGCCGTGTAGCGGCGGTGTCCGGAGGCGGTCCGCTGCGCCGGGCGGACGAGGCCGATCTCGTCGTAGTGATAGAGCGTTCGGACGGTGATCCCGGTCCTGCGGGACACCTCCCCGATGCTCCAGCCCGGCGCGACGTCGTCTCCGTACATGCTCAGAAGGTAGGACCTGCCGCCACGGGAGGTGCAAGACGGACGCCGGGGCAGTCCTCCGGCCGATGCGGCGATCTCCCGGACCGGCTGAGAGCAGCGGGCGGCGCCGTCCGGTGGGTCACACCCCGGCGGTGACCGCCTTGAGGTCGCCGAACGACTCCCGGATGAGGGACGTCAGGTCCCTGTCGTCGTCGCCGATCCAGCGCTGGAACGCGATCTTGAACACGGCGATCCCCGCCTCGGCGGCCAGGCTCGCGGCCGGGTCGTCGACGCCGCGTTCGCGCAGCGCGCCGGCGAGCGCCGCGGACAGGTTGGCGAGCTTGATCAGCTCGCGCTCGCGCAGCTCCGCGTTCGCGACGATGACGGCCTGGCGCCGCCGGGCGCCCTCGCGGCGCTCCTGCATCAGCTCGCCGACGACCTCGACGGCGCCGGCGATGACGTCGATCGGCGCCAGGGAGTCGGGTGCGCCGGCGACGGCGTCCACGAGGTGCTCCTGCAGCGCGCCGGAGCCCCAGAACAGGACCTCGCGCTTGTCCGTGAAGTAGCGGAAGAACGTCCGCTCCGTGAGCCCCGCCCGCCCGGCGATCTCCGCCACCGTGGTCTGCTCGAACCCTCGCTCCAGGTAGAGGTCCAGCGCCGCGCGTTCGAGGCGGCCGCGCGCGTTCGGCTCCCATCGGCCCATGCCCCGCATCCTACTTGATGACAGTGGCTGACATCAGGTGCTACGTTGATGACAGTCACTGACATCCCTGTCCTCGGCACGTCCCCCGTGCGAGGACCATCGGCAACCGGGAGTACCTGTCATGCGCGTTTTCGTCACCGGCGCGTCCGGCTTCATCGGCTCCGCCGTCGTTCCCGAGCTCATCGCCGCCGGCCACCAGGTCGTCGGGCTGGCACGCTCGGACGCCGCGGCGGCCGCCCTCACCGCCGCCGGCGCCCAGGTGCGGCACGGCACCATCGACGACCTCGACACCCTGCGGAGCGCGGCGGCCGACTCGGACGGTGTGATCCACCTCGCGTTCAAGCACGACATCGCCTTCACCGGAGACTTCCAGGGCGCCGCCGACGCGGACCGCCGCGCCGTCGACGCGTTCGGCGAGGCGCTCGCTGGCTCCGACCGGCCGTTCGTCATCGCCTCCGGGACGCTCGGCCTCCTCCCGGGACGGGTGGTGACCGAACGGGACGGGCGGGCTCCGGAGACGACGACAGAGACGGCGACGGCGCAGGGGGCTGCGGGCCCGCGGACGCGGCAGGCCACTGCGCGGGCGACGCTCGCCCTCGCCTCCCGCGGCGTCCGCTCGTCGGTGCTGCGGCTCCCCCCGACGGTGCACGGCGAGGGGGACGGCGGCTTCATGGCGGCCCTGGTCGGCATCGCCCGCGCCAAGGGCGTCTCCGGTTACGTCGGCGACGGGTCCAACCGCTGGCCCGGAGTGCACCGGCTCGACGCCGCGCTCCTGTTCCGTCTGGCGCTGGAGAAGGCCCCGGCGGGATCGGTGCTGCACGCGATCGCCGATGAGGGCGTGCCGATCCGCACCGTCGCCGAGCTGATCGGCCGCCACCTGGATCTGCCGGTGGTCTCGATCCCGCAGGAGGACGTGGGCGCGCACTTCGGCTGGATGAGCGGCCTCATCGGGCTCGACAGCCCGGCCTCGAGCGAGCTGACCCGGGAGCTGCTGGGATGGCGGCCGGCACACCCGGGGCTCGTGGAGGACCTCGACAAGGGCCACTACTTCGCGACGCCGTCCGCCTGAACGGCCACGTCCGGGATCGCCGGTGAGAGGCCGCGCGATGCCCCTCCCCGGCGATCCGCGGGCGAGGCTCCGCTACGGCTTGAGGAAGCCTCCCCCGTCGACGCGCAGGATCGTGCCGGTGGTGTACGAGGCGCCGACGAGGTAGGCGACGGCCTCGGCCACGTCGTCCGGGGTGCCCACCCGGCCGACCGTGGTGCCCGCGGCGAAGCCGTCGAGCGCCGCCTGCCTCTCCTCGCCGAGCCACTCCCACCAGCCGGTGTCCACCACGCCCGGGGACACGGCGTTCACGCGGATCGGCGCGAGCTCGACCGCGAGGCCGGGGACCGTGGCCTCGATCGCGCCGTTGACGGCCGCCAGCCCGCTGACGCCGGGGAAGGACGAGCCGGCCGACGCGGCGGTGACGAACGTCAGCGACCCGCCGGGGCGCATCGCCTCCACGGCGGCCTGGGCCGCCATCAGGTGGGCGATCAGCTTGTCCTCCACGGCCTGACGCAGGGCCTGCGCCGTCAGGGACGCCAGCGGGCCGGCGGCCTGCCCGCGCCCCGTCACGGTGATGACCACGTGGTCCACCGGGGCGGCCCCCGCGAGGAACGCCCGCGTCGCCTCCGGGTCGCGGGCGTCCACCACCGCGCCGGTCGCCCCCTCTCCGATCTCCTTCAGCGCCTGCTCCAGCCGCTCCTCGCCACGGCCGGCGATCACGACGTCCCGGCCGGTCCGCGCCAGCAGGGCGGCGGCCGACAGGCCGATGCCGGAGGTCCCGCCCACGATCACGACTCGCTCGCTCATCGAGCATCCCCCTCAATTCGAGACACTGTGCCTCGTAACGATAAAACGAGACACGGTGACCTGTAAAGTGGGCCGCATGGTGGGCAGGCCGCGCAGCGAGGACGCCCGGAGGTCGATCCTCCGGGCCGCCCTCCGGCTGTGCGAGCGCGACGGCTACCGGAACGTCACGCTGAAGGGCATCGCCGAGGAGGCGGGGACCGGGCGCCAGACGGTCTACCGCTGGTGGCGGACGAAGGCCGAGGTGTTCCTGGAGGCGATGACGGACGTCGTTGCGGAGAAGCTGCCTCCCCTGCCGAAGGACCTGGAGGAGTTCCTGCGCGACACGTTCGCCCTGACGGACGGGGTCGCCGGGCAGGTCGTGGTGGGACTCATGGCGGAGGCCCAGTCGGACGAGGCGCTGGCCGCCCGGCTGCGGGCCGAGCTCATCGGCCCGCGCCGCGCCGCGCTCCGCCAGGTGATCCTGGACGGCGGACCGCCTCGGGGGGCCGACCCCGAACTCCTGGTCGACATGGTCTTCGGAACCATGTGGTACCGCCTGCTCAACCGGCACGCCCCGGTCGACGCCGCGCTCGCCCGGGACATCACGGCCCTGCTAAGCCGGATCTCCTGACCCGGCGCCCGGCGGCCGCGCCGGGAACTCCTCTGGCACGAGTGCCGCCTCATCGACGGCCGCATGGTGCAGGATGGAAGGCGTGACGCCTTCCCCAGCGGTCGTCCAGCCGGACCAGGAGCTCATCAAGGAGATCCTCGACGAGTTGGACCTCGACCACACCCTCGACGCCGAGGGCGACCTGGCGATCTCCACCGCCGAGCTGACGATCTTCTTCCTGTTCGGTTCCGAGGGCGATCTGTTCACGATCCGCACCTTCTACGACAGGAACTACTCCGTCGACGAGAAGCCGATGCTGCTCACGGCGCTCAACGAGTGGAACGCGGACACCATGTGGCCGAAGGTCTACGCGTTCACCCCCGACAACGGGGTGATCCGGGTCATCGGCGACTCCCAGCTCTACATCGGCGCCGGGGTGACCCGGGAGCACCTCACGACCGTGATCGCCCACTGGGTCAGGTTCGCGATCAAGTTCCACCGCTGGCTGGCCGACCGGCTCGCCTTCGAGCTCGACTAATCCGCCGCGGGCGGCTCGCCGGGGACCGGGCCGGAGGCCGGGGCGCGCAGCCCGTCGAGCACCACGCGCAGGTTGCGCTCCCACTGCTCGCCGCCCGCGCGCAGGCGCAGCGTGCGCTCCCCCGTCGCCACAGCCGCCAGCAGGAACGGCACGTCCTGCCAGGCGAGGTCCGCCCGCATCACCCCGGCGGCCTGGGCCCGCTCCACCAGCCGCTGGATCAGCCCCTGAAGCTCGCCCAGGATCGCGTCCAGACCGGACCCGCAGGCGCCGCCGACCGCCTCGCGGATGCCGCAGCTCTCCGCCCGCAGCCGGGCGTAGGCGGCGGCGAACGTCTCGAACGAGCGCCAGGGGTCCGGGTCGTCGAGAGCGCGGCGGCCCACGCCGGCGGCCTCGCCCAGCACCTCGTTGAGCACCGCCTCCAG
Source organism: Microbispora sp. ATCC PTA-5024 (assembly GCF_000511135.2). Lineage (NCBI taxonomy): Bacteria > Bacillati > Actinomycetota > Actinomycetes > Streptosporangiales > Streptosporangiaceae > Microbispora > Microbispora sp. ATCC PTA-5024. Next base: position 919,636 of record NZ_KI866525.1, read on the forward strand.
CAGCGCCTCCCGTGAGGCCAGCCGGCGGTAGAACGTGCCGATGCCGACCCCGGCCCGGCGCGCGATCTCGTGCGCCGTCACCTCGACGCCGACCTCGGCCACGGCCGCGCGGGCGGCCTCCACCAGCCGTTCCACGTTGCGGCGCGCGTCGGCGCGGGGCGGGCCTCCCGCGTCCGCGGTCAGCAGTTCCCCCAGCGCGCCGTCCCGCCTGCTCATACGCGGAGCCTACCAGCAAGCGGACCAACGACGTCCGGTTGTGCTACGGTGCAGAAAGCGGACCTTCTGCGTCCGCTTACCGGCCTACCCAGGAGGCGCAATGACGTCCGATCCGATCCGCGTGGGCATCGTGGGAGCGAACCCGGAGCGGGGATGGGCCGTGCGGGCCCACGTCCCGGCGCTGCGGGCGCTCCCGGAGTTCGCGATCACGGCGGTGAGCACGACCCGCGAGGAGAGCGCCAGGGAGGCCGCCGCCCGGTTCGGCGCGGCCCACGCGTTCACCGACGCGCGGCGGCTCGCCGCCCACCCCGACGTGGACCTCGTCGTCGTCTCGGTCAAGGTCCCCTACCACGCGGAGCTGATCGAGGCGGCGCTGGACGCGGGGACCCCCGTCCTGTGTGAGTGGCCGCTCGCGCGCACCACCGAGGAGGCCCAGGGGCTGCTCGACCGGGCCGAGACGGCCGGCGTCCGGCACTTCATGGGGCTCCAGGGCCGGTTCGCACCGGCCGTCGCCTACGCGCGCGACCTGATCGCGGACGGCCGCGTCGGCCGGGTGACCTCGGCCGCGGTGTACTCCGCGCTGGGCAAGGGCGCCGGCGGCACGCTGCCGGCCTGGAGCGCGTACACGGCCGACCGGGCGAACGGCGCGGGTCTGCTGGAGGTCGTCGGCGGCCACACGCTCGACGTGGTGGAGCACCTGCTCGGCGACATCGGCGCGCTCTCGGCCATGCTGTCGACACGGCTGCCGCAGTACACCGTCGAGGAGACCGGGGAGAAGATCGAGGCGGACACCCCCGACCACGTCCTCGTGTCGGCCGCGCTCGACGGCGGCGCGGTGGCCTCGGCGCACCTGCAGCTGGTCAAGGTCACCGACGCCCGCACCCGCATCGAGATCGCCGGCACCGAGGGGGACCTCGCGCTCGTCTCGACCGGCCCGGGCGGTCCGTACGGCGTGCAGATCGGGGAGCTGCGCCTGTTGGGCACCGCGCCGGGATCGGGATCCTGGGAGGAGCTCCCGATCCCGGACCGGTACCTGTGGGTACCCGGGCAGGCCCGCGCGATGGAGGCCGTCAACGTCGCCCAGTTGTACGCCCGGCTGGCCGACGACCTGCGCACGGACGCCCGCACCGTGCCCGGCTTCGACGAGGGCGTGCGGCTGCACCGGCTGCTCGACGCGGTCCGCCGGTCGGACGCGACCGGGACCCGCCGCGCGGCCGCCTGACCCGCGGCCCGCTCGGGCGGCGGTCAGCCCTTGGCGAGGGCCTCGCGCAGCTCGTCGGCCGTCAGCCGGGGGCCGTAGGCCGGCTTGTCCCGCTGGAACCTGCGGCCCTCCGCGAGCGGCCCGGCGTCGACGACGTCGAAGCCGAAGGAGTCGATCAGGTCGGCCACGACCTTCTTGGCCTCCTCGTCGTCCCCGGCGATCGGCAGGGCCCTGCGGCCCTCGGCCCCCCTGGGCAGGCCCTGGTCCGCCAGCTCGGCGAAGTGGATGCTGTTGAACGCCTTGACGACCCGGGAGCCGGGCAGGTGGGCGGCGAGCACCTCGCTGTCGGTCGTCTCCCCCGCGTCGATCTCCGGGAAGCGGCCGTCCCGCTCGTGGTAGTAGTTGTTCGTGTCGATGACGATCTTGCCGTCGAGCGGCTCGACCGGCACCTCCCGGTAGCGTCCGAACGGGATCGTCACCACGACGACGTCCCCTGCCGCGGCGGCCTCGGCCGCGGTCGCGGCGCGGGCGTCCGGGCCCAGGCGGGCCACCAGTTCGGCGAGCGTCTCCGGCCCGCGGGAGTTGCTGAGCACCACCGAGTGGCCGGCGTCGACCGCCAGTTTCGCCACCGTGCCGCCGATCTTCCCGCTGCCGATCAGTCCGATAACCATGGCGGCTGCAACATGCCGCCCGCCCGGGACATTCCCGCCTCGGGAGATGGGTTTCAGTCGCGGACGTCCGGGTTGGCGGCGACGATCTCCTCGGCCAGCGCCCTCAGCCGGGGCAGCAGGCCGAGCAGACGGCGCGCCCGCCGTTCCAGGTCGGCGGGGCGGGCGACGCCGAGGTCGGCCAGCAGGTCCTCGAACGCGGGACGGTGCGCCGCCGCGGCGGCGGGCGCGTCCGCCGAGAGGATCTTCAGGCAGCGGGCGTAGGTGGCGGCGATCCAGAACACCGCCTCGCGGTGCCGGCCGCCCTCGATCAGCGCCCTTCCGCCGTCCACGGCGACGGGCCGGGCCGCGGCGGTGATGTCGGAGGAGAAGGGGAACGGCGTGCGGGCCGTCGGGACCGCGGCGTCGAAGACCTCGGTCATCGCGCGCAGGTGCCGCGCCGCTCCACTCGCCGTCATCCCGGCGCAGCCGAGCAGGTCGAGCAGCTCCTCGTAGCGGTCCAGGCGGCCGTACTCGGCGAGCAGGTCCCGCGCGGCCGCGTAGCGCAGCCGCACGGTCGGGTTGCGGAGCCCCGCGGTCAGCACCACGTGCGCGGTCACGCCTGTCGGGAACAGCCACGCCGTCACCCTGTCGTGCAGCGGGAGGGCGGCGGACAGCGTGCGAAGGCCGTCGGCGATCCGAAGCTCCGCGTCGCGGCAGCGCCGCCGCACCCACACCCGCCGCGGGTGCTCGGCGGACACGGCCGCCCGCAGCGCCGTCAGCCGGCCGGTCGGGTCGGCGACGATCGTGTCCGCGCGGAAGCAGCCCGCCAGATGGTAGGAGCCGAGGACGGCGTCCGGCGGCCCGATCGCGTCCCACGTCGTGTACGTGACCTCGACCAGCACGCCGTTCCACGGCACCTTGCCGAGCTTGGGAGGCGCCGTCGCGCCCGCCGTCACCACAGTGACGTCCACGTCGGAGGCGGGCGGCAGCTCCGCCTCGTCCGGGAGCCACACGGCCGACCCGCTCAGGAAGGCGCCCGCGAAGCCCGCGGTCCCGGCCGCGTGCTCGGCCACCCACCCGGCCGCGGCGGCCCGCGCCTGCGCCACCTTCACCGCCCCAGTCTCCCGGACCGCTCACCCCCGGCGCACCCGAGCGGGCACGCCTCGGCGGGCGCCCAGCCCACGTGACGGTCTGCCCCGGCGCAGGAGCCGGGCGCCGGCTTTGAGTGCCGGACGGGCTGTCCCCGGGCGCGCGGAAGGGGGCCGGTCGGCGACCGGCCCCCTTCGTCACGCGTTCTGTCAGCTGCAGCCGCTGGTGCTGCCGCAGCCCTCGCACACATAGCAGCTGCCGGCGGGCCGCATCTTGGTGCCGCAGGTCATGCACAGCGGCGCGTCGGCCGTGCGGCCCTGGTGGCTCTCCAGGGACGCGCTCGCCGCCCGCCTCGGCTCGGGGACCGCAACGGGCTTCGGCTCGGCCGGCTTCTCCTCGATGGGCGCCGACTGGGCCAGCGCCTGCGTGTCCACGACCTCCTGGAGGGCGGCCGGGTCCTCGCCGCGCTGCTGGGCCGCGCGCTCCGGCGCCGAGAAGATCCCGAGCGCCGCCCGGTCCTCGTACGGCAGGTAGTCGAGCGCGAGCCGCCGGAAGATGTAGTCCATGACAGACTGCGCCATCCGGACGTCCGGGTCGTCGGTCATCCCGGCCGGCTCGAACCGCATGTTGACGAACTTCTGGACGTAGGTGTCCAGCGGCACGCCGTACTGCAGGCCGATCGAGATGGCCACGGAGAAGGCGTCCATGACGCCCGCGAGGGTCGAGCCCTGCTTGGACATCTTGAGGAAGACCTCGCCGAGACCGTCGTCGGGGTACGACGAGGCCGTCATGTACCCCTTTGCTCCGCCCACGGAGAAGCGGGTGGTGATGCTCGGCCGCTGGGCCGGCATGCGGCGGCGGGTGGGCCGGGCGACCTCCACGACCTGGACGGCCGGGGCGGCGGCCTCCTCCTCGTCGGAGGACTTCTTCGCGGCCGACAGCGGCTGGCCGACCTTGCAGTTGTCCCGGTAGACGGCCAGCGCCTTGAGGCCGAGCTTCCAGCCCTCGAGGTAGACCTGCTCGATGTCGTCCGCGGTGGCCGACTCCGGCAGGTTGACGGTCTTGGAGATCGCGCCCGACAGGAACGGCTGGGTCGCCGCCATCATCCGGACGTGGCCCATGGGGGCGATGGCCCGCTCGCCCATGGCGCAGTCGAACACCTCGTAGTGCTCGGCCCGCAGGCCGGGGGCGTCGACCACGTGGCCGTGCTCGGCGATGTACTCGACGATCGCCTCGATCTGCTCCTCCTGGTAGCCCAGCCGGCGCAGGGCCCGCGGGATCGTCTGGTTGACGATCTGCATGCTGCCGCCGCCGACGAGCTTCTTGAACTTCACCAGCGCCAGGTCGGGCTCGATGCCGGTGGTGTCGCAGTCCATCATCAGGCCGATCGTGCCGGTCGGCGCGAGCAGCGAGGCCTGGGCGTTGCGGTAGCCGTTCCGCTCGCCCAGCCGCAGGCAGTCCTGCCACTGCCGGGTCGCCTCGGCGTGGATGGTCCTGTCCATCTCGTCGATCGCGCGCAGGTCGTCGTTGGCCGCCGCGTGCTTGCGCATGACCCGCTTGTGCGGCTCGGCGTTGCGCTGGTAGCCGTCGTACGGGCCGACGATCCCGGCGAGCTCGGCCGAACGGCGGTACGACACCGCGGTCATCAGCGAGGTGATCGCGCCGGCGATGGCCCGGCCGCCGTCCGAGTCGTACGCGTGGCCGGTCGCCATCAGCAGGGCGCCCAGGTTGGCGTAGCCGATGCCGAGCTGCCGGTACGCCCGGGTGGTCTCGGCGATCTTCTCGGTCGGGAAGTCGGCGAACGTGATGGAGATGTCCATCGCCGTGATGATCAGCTCGGTCAGCTTCACGAAGTTGGCGACGTCGAACGAGTCGTCGTCGCGCAGGAACTTCAGCAGGTTGATCGAGGCGAGGTTGCAGGAGGAGTTGTCCAGGTGGAGGTACTCCGAGCACGGGTTGCTGGCCGTGATGCGGCCCGTCTCTGGGCAGGTGTGCCAGTCGTTGATCGTGTCGTCGTACTGCAGGCCGGGGTCGGCGCACTCCCAGGCGGCCTGGGCCATCTTGCGGAACAGCGACCGCGCGTCGACCTGCTCGATGACCTCGCCGCTCAGCCGGGCCCGCAGCCCGAAGCCCTCGCCGGCCTCGACCGCGCGCATGAACTCGTCGGACACGCGCACCGAGTTGTTGGCGTTCTGGTACTGCACGGACACGATGTCCTTGCCGCCGAGGTCCATGTCGAACCCGGCGTCGCGGAGGGCGCGGATCTTGTCCTCCTCCCGCGCCTTCGTCTCGATGAACTCCTCGATGTCGGGGTGGTCCACGTCGAGCACGACCATCTTGGCCGCCCGGCGGGTCGCCCCGCCCGACTTGATCGTGCCGGCGGAGGCGTCGGCGCCCCGCATGAAGGAGACCGGGCCGCTGGCCGTGCCACCGCTGGACAGCAGCTCCTTGGAGGAGCGGATGCGGGAGAGGTTGACCCCCGAGCCCGAGCCGCCCTTGAAGATCACACCCTCTTCCTTGTACCAGTCGAGGATCGACTCCATCGTGTCGTCGACGGCGAGGATGAAACAGGCCGACACCTGCTGGGGGGAGAGCGTGCCGACGTTGAACCACACCGGGGAGTTGAAGCTGAAGATCTGGTGGATCAGGGCGTGCTTGAGCTCGTGGTCGAAGATCTCGGCGTCCTCGTCACTGGCGAAGTAGCCGTTCTCGACGCCGGTCCGGGTGTAGACCCCGACCACGCGGTCGACGAGCTGCTTGAGGCTCCACTCGCGCTGGGGCGTGCCGACGGCGCCGCGGAAGTACTTCGTGGTCACGATGTTGGCCGCGTTGACCGACCAGAACTCGGGGAACTCCACGCCGTGCTGCTCGAAGTTGACCGACCCGTCACGCCAGTTCGTCATCACGACGTCCCGCCGCTCCCAGCGGACCTCGTCGTACGGGTGGACGCCGGGGGTGGTGAAGATCCGCTTGATCTTCAGCCCCTTGCGGGGCCGCTTGCCGCCGCGGCCCCCCGCGCCCGGTACGGCGCCGCTCACGGTCTCCGTCATGACTTCCCCCTCCCCAGGGCCCGGTGGAGCCCCTCGTTTCGGACCACGCTCTCCCCTAACCACATCGTGTCGCGCCGCGGCGCGCCGGCGCCTACCGCTCGCCCGCGTCGGCCCGCGCGCCTCTGAGCTGCTCGATCTCCGCCTCGAAGTCGGCGAGGGTCTCGAACCCGCGATAGACGGACGCGAACCGCAGGTAGGCCACCTCGTCGAGCTCCCGCAGCGGGCCGAGGACGGCCACGCCCACGTCGTGGGAGGGGATCTCGGCGGCGCCCGTGGCGCGGATGGTCTCCTCCACCTTCTGCCCGAGCTGGGCCAGCGAGTCCTCGCCGACCGGGCGGCCCTGACAGGCCCTGCGCACGCCGGCGATGACCTTCTCCCGCGAGAACGGCTCGGTGACCCCGCTGCGCTTGCTCACCATGAGCAGGACGGTCTCCTGGGTGGTGAACCTGCGCCCGCACGCGGGGCAGGTGCGCCTGCGGCGGATGGCCCCGCCGTCCTCCGTGGACCTGCTGTCCACGACCCGGGTGTCGGGGTGGCGACAGAACGGACAGTGCATGCCATCGCCTCCCGGAAACGCCCACCAAGAACACAAGGTGTGGTGAACTTACATCGATGTGACTACTAGATGTTGTGGTCCAACCGTAGGAGCGCCCGTCCTTGAACGCAAGTCGGACCGGCACGCCGAGGCGAAGTCGCTGCTCGCCCGGCGTGTCGCGACTCCGGGCACTGCTGGTGCCCCTGGGAACGGGGTGGCGAACCCCGCGATTCCCCGCTTCACCGGTACGGCCGGAAAAGTTGTGCGCCGACATTTTCCGTCACTTGTGAGCTGGGGCTACACGACGGCAACTAAGATCCGTAAAATCGAACACGATAGCGATCGAACTCCCGTACGATGTGCTCGACCTCGACATCGGCGATTTCGATAATATCGAACAATTGTTTGACGCAGATCTTGGATCGAGGTACGGTCGCTCTGTGCGACATGGGGAACACGGATTGAGAGGTGGCATCGTGAGTGACCGAAGTGAGCAAGCGGAGGGCGTCGGCGACCTCGCGGTTCGCAGGCGCGACTCCCTTGGGCTCACCCCCAGGCAGCGCAAGATCTTGGAAGTGATCCGCGACTCGGTCCAGCAGCGCGGCTACCCGCCGTCCATGCGCGAGATCGGGGAGGCGGTTCAGCTCACCAGCACCTCCAGCGTGTCGCACCAGCTGACCGCCTTGCAGCGTAAGGGTTATCTCCGCCGTGACCCGCACCGGCCCCGGGCCCTGGAGGTCCGGCTGCCGGGTGAGCCGGTCCTGTGGGTGGATCCGGACGCCGCCGAGGAGGAGGCCGGGTTCAACCGGCCCACCGCGGCCTACGTCCCGCTGGTCGGCCGGATCGCGGCCGGCGGTCCCATCCTGGCCGAGCAGAGCATCGAGGACGTGTTCGCCCTGCCGAAGCAGCTCGTGGGCGAGGGCACGCTGTTCCTGCTCCAGGTCACCGGTGACTCGATGATCGAGGCCGCGATCGCGGACGGCGACTGGGTCGTGGTGCGCCAGCAGCCCGTCGCCGACAACGGCGACATCGTCGCGGCGATGATCGACGGCGAGGCCACCGTGAAGACGTTCAAGCGCAAGGACGGCCACGTCTGGCTCGTGCCGCACAACCCGAACTACGAGCCGATCCCGGGTGACGAGGCCACCGTGCTGGGCAAGGTGACCGCCGTCCTCCGCAAGCTGTAACCACGTCCATAGGTCCGCGGCCGGTGTCCGGCCGCGGACCGGCGGAAGCGGGATCGCGGCCGCTCTCCGGCCGCGGACCTGCGAGGCGGGATCGTTGCACGCGGGCCAAATCAGGACCAATAGGGTGAGTCGGGTGAATCTCGACCTGCTCTCCCTCGAAGCGGCCCGCTCCCGTGACGGGATCAAGTGGGCCCGCGCCGCGTCCGGCGTCATCCCGGCCTGGGTGGCCGACATGGACTTCCCGGTCCCCGACGCGGTCAGGGAGGCCGTCGCCCGCCGCGCCGCCACCGACCTCGGCTATCCGGACTGGCTCGACCAGCCCTCGGCCGGGCCGCTGGCAGAGGCGTTCGCCGAGCGCATGGAGGCGCGGTACGGCTGGCACGCCGACCCCGGCCACGTGCGCTCGTACACGGACATCAACCAGGCCCTGCAGGTCCTGCTGCACGTCATGACCCGGCCGGGCGACCCGATCGCGATGCACCTGCCCGCGTACGACCCCTTCATCGTCACGATCACCGCCATGGGCCGCCGCCTGGTGCCGATGAGGCTCAGCGCCGAGGGGCGGTTCGAGGTGCCGGACGAGCCCGTCCCGGTGCTCCTGCTGGTCAACCCGCACAACCCGTCCGGGCGCTCGTTCACCCGGGAGGAGCTCGAGTCGGTGGCCGCGTACGCCGAGCGCCACGGCACCCTGGTGATCGCCGACGAGATCCACGCGGAGCTCACCTACGCCCCGGCCCGGCACATCCCGTTCGCCACGATCCTCCCCGGCCGCACGGTCACGCTGACCTCGGCGAGCAAGGCGTTCAACATGGGCGGGCTCCACTGCTCGGTGGCCCACCTCGGCGCGAAGGACGCGCGGGACGCGATCGGCCGTCAGCCCGCCCACATCTACGGCGCCCCCGGCGTCCTCGGCGTGGAGGCCACGGTCGCCGCCTGGCGGCACGGCGATCCGTGGCTGAAGGAGGTGCTGGCGATCCTCGACCGCAACCGCCGCCTGATCGCCGAGCGGCTCCCGTCCCGGGTCCTGTACCGCATGCCCGAGGCCACCTACCTGGCGTGGCTCGACTTCGGCATCCCGGACGCCGCCGGCCTCCTCGAGCGGGAGGCCCGGGTCAAGCTCAACCCGGGCCCCCTCTACGGAGGCGGGGACACCTACGCCCGCCTCAACTTCGCGACGTCGGCGCCCATCCTGGAGGAGATCCTCGCCAGGATCTCCTCCGTGACGGGCTGACCCGCCCGGTCAGCTCGCCGTGCAGGTCACCGGCGACGGGACGCCGTTGGAGCCCGACCAGCTCCCGTTGAAGCCGAACGTCGTGGAGGCGCCCGCGCCGAGCGCGCCGTTGTAGGCGAGGCTCGTCACGGTCACGTTGGCGCCGCTCGCACTGAGCGTGCCGTTCCAGAGCTGGCTGATGCTCTGGCCGTTCGGGAAGGTCCACTTCACGGTCCACCCGGTGGTGGCCGACGAGCCGGTGTTCTTGACGGTCACCTCACCCTGGAAGCCTCCCGGGTACTCGTTGACGACCTTGTACGTGGCTGTGCAGCCCTTGTTCCCGGACGGGCTGGGCGAGGGAGAGGGAGACGGCGAAGGCGACGGAGACGGGGAGGGCGACCGCGACGGGGACGGCGACGGGGACGGCGAGCCCGAGGGGGACGGGGACGGCCCGCCGCCGCCCACCGGCGGGATCAGGTAGGGCTGCAGGATGCTCTGCTTGGCCTGGTCGACCGTGGCCCAGTCGTCCTTGAGGATGCCGCCGGTGTCCCCCGAGTTGGGGTTCCACGACCAGTACGTGAACGACATCCCGTTGACCCCGGAGCCCATGTACTTCATGAGCTCCTGCAGCCAGATCTTGTCGGTGTTGCTGGCCAGCGTCGTGCCGAACTCGCCCACCATGATGGGCGCGATGTTCTGCTTGTACAGGTAGCCCCAGTACTTGTCCCAGATGGCCGGCATGTTCGCCGGGTAGGTCGGGTCGTCGAACCAGGTCTGGTGGTAGACCGACGTGGCGTACTCGTGCGGCGAGTAGACGAGCCGGTTGGCCACGTTCAGCCGGACCGGGTACTGCCCGGCCTTGGTGAGGTTGCCGCCCCACCAGCCGCAGTCCTCGTCGTTGCTGGTGTCGTTGTCCCAGACGTTGGACAGGCCCCCGCTCGGGCAGCTCACGCCCTCCACGAAGATCAGCCAGTTGGGCTGGACGGACAGGATCGCGTTGCCCGCCCGCTCGGCCGCCAGGCGCCAGTCGCGGGCCTGGTCGCCGCAGCCCCAGCAGGAGCCGATCGCGTTCGGGTTCGTGCCGTCCGCGTGCGGCTCGTTGTGCAGGTCGGCGCCGATGACCGTGGAGTTGCCGGCGTAGTGCTGGGCGAGCGACTTCCAGTCGGCGAGCCAGGTCGACTCGGGGACGCCGGAGGTGTACCACAGGGCCGTCTGGCCGGCGCTGGTCGGGCGGTGCCGGTCGAGGATGATCCGCATGCCCTTCTGGCCCGCGTAGTCCACGACCTTGTCGAGGATCTGCATCGGGGACAGGCCGATCAGATCGGGGTTGGAGTAGGTGTTGACGCTCGTGGCCTGCGCGCCCGGCTTCAGCGCGTCGTCGGAGAACGGCACCCGGATGGTGTTGTATCCCAGGCTGGCCATGAGATCGAGTTGGCTCTTCCACGGGTTGTTCGCCCACAGCCCGTGAAAGGTCTTGTTGTCGGTCTCCATGCCGAACCAGTTGATGCCGGTCAGCCGGACGGTGGCGCCCGTGCTGTCGACGATCTTGTTCCCGCTGGTGTGCAGGTAGCCGGTGCCGGTGCCGGCGGCGTTCGCCGGCGAGCCCGCGACGACGAGCACCGTCGCCGCCATCGCGGCCACGGCCGCCAGCCCGCCGAGAATACGTCTGGACAAGACGTGCCTCCCACGCTGAGGGCACGCCGATCGTGAGCCGTACGGTCAGGCGCGCACCCCAGAACCACCGCGCGCTGCGGTGGTGGTCGCGGCATGCCCTGACCGCACGCCTAATCAATATGAGAGATATGTGGCTCGGGCGTAATTTTGTCCACCCAGCCCGGCAGGCGTCAACAACCGGTCACGGGACGATGTTGACCAGCTTCGGCGCGCGGACGATCACCTTGCGCGGCGCGCCGTCCAGGTACGGCCTGACCTTGTCCGAGGCCAGGGCCAGCGCCTCCAGGTCCGCCTCGGAGATGTCCGGGGCGACCTCCAGGCGGTCGCGGACCTTGCCCGCCACCTGGACGACCGCGGTGACCGACTCCTGGACCAGCAGCGCGGGGTCCGCCTGCGGCCACCCGGCCTTCGCGACCGACGGCGCGTGCCCGAGCCGCTCCCAGCCCTCCTCGGCCGTGTACGGCGCGACGAGCGACAGCATGATCGCCAAGGTCTCGGCGGCCTCGCGGACGGCCGGGTCGGCCGCGCCGGGCCCGGAGTCGATCGTCCGCCGGGCGGCCGAGGTGAGCTCCATCATCCGGGCGACCGCGACGTTGAAGTGGTACCCCTCGACGAGCTTGGTCACCTCGTCGATCGTCCGGTGGGTGACCTTGCGCAGCTCCGGGTCGCCCGTGGCGGCGTCCGCTCCGGGGGCGGAGGCGGCGCCCGCCTCGGCCATCACACGGAAGGCCCGGGCCAGGAACTTCAGCGATCCGGCCGGCGAGAGGTGCGCCCAGTCGATGTCGTCCTCCGGCGGGCCGGCGAACACCATCGTCAGCCGGACCGCGTCGACGCCGAACGCGTCGATCTGCTGGCCCAGGTCCACGCCGTTGCCCAGGGACTTGGACATCGCCTTGCCCTGGTTGATGACCTGGCCCTGGTTGAGCAGGCGCACGAACGGCTCGGTGAAGTCCACCATGCCCATGTCGTGCAGGACCTTGATGAAGAACCGGCTGTACAGCAGGTGGAGGACGGCGTGCTCGACGCCTCCGACGTACTGGTCGATCGGGCCCCACGTGCGGACCTTCTCGACGTCGAACGGCCCGCCGGTGTAGTGGGGGTCGCAGTAACGCAGGAAGTACCACGACGAGTCGACGAACGTGTCCATCGTGTCGGTGTCCCGCTGGGCGGGGCCGCCGCACTTCGGGCAGGCCACGTTGACCCACTCGGTCGCGCCGGCCAGCGGCGAGACGCCCTTGGGCTTGAGGTCGGCGCCGCGCAGGTCGGGCAGCGTGACGGGGAGCTGGTCGTCCGGGACCGGCACCTCGCCGCAGTCGGGGCAGTGGATGATCGGGATCGGCGTGCCCCAGAACCGCTGCCGCGACAGCAGCCAGTCGCGCAGCCGGAAGTTCACGGCCGCCCGGCCGGCGCCGCGCTCCTCCAGGATGTCGACGATCTTCCTGATCGCCTCGGTCTTCGTCAGGCCGTCCAGCGGGCCGGAGTTCACCAGCGTGCCCTCACCCGGGGTGGCGGTGCCGGTCTCCCCCGGGTCGGCCAGGCCGGTGTGCACGACGACCTTCACGGGCAGGCCGAACTTCCGGGCGAAGTCGAGGTCGCGCTGGTCGTGCGCGGGGACCGCCATGATCGCGCCGTGGCCGTAGTCGGACAGCACGTAGTCGGCCGCCCAGACCGGGATGCGCTCCCCGTTGACCGGGTTGATCGCGTACGTGCCCAGGAAGACGCCGGTCTTCTCCTTGTCGGTGGACAGCCGCTCGATGTCGGAGAGCTTGGCCACCGCGGCCCGGTAGACCGCCAGCGCCTCCCGCTGCTCGGGGGCGACGATCTCCTCGGCCAGCGGGGCGTCCGCGGCGACCACGAAGAACGTGGCGCCGTACAGCGTGTCGGGACGCGTCGTGTAGACGGTGACCGGCTCGTCGCGGCCCTCGATGCGGAACCGGACGTCGGCGCCGGTGGAGCGGCCGATCCAGTTGCGCTGCATGGTCAGCACGCGCTCCGGCCAGCCGCCCTCCAGCTGCGCCATGTCGTCCAGCAGCCGGTCGGCGTAGTCGGTGATCTTGAAGTACCACTGCGTGAGCTCGCGGCGGACCACGTCGGCGCCGCACCGCTCGCACTTGCCGGCCACGACCTGCTCGTTGGCCAGCACGGTCTGGTCATTGGGGCACCAGTTGACCAGGCCGCCCTTGCGGTAGGCCAGGCCGCGCTCGTAGAAGCGGTTGAACAGCCACTGGTTCCAGCGGTAGTACTCCGGGTCGCTGGTGTGCAGCCGGCGCGACCAGTCGAAGGACACGGCGTACCGCCTGAACGAGGTCGCCTGCGTGTCGATGTTGGCGTAGGTCCACTCGGCCGGGTGGGCGTCGCGCCGGATGGCCGCGTTCTCCGCGGGCAGGCCGAAGGAGTCCCACCCGATGGGGTGGAGGACGTTGTAGCCCTTCTGGAACCAGTAGCGCGCGACGACGTCGCCGATCGCGAAGACCTCTCCGTGGCCCATGTGGAGGTCGCCGGAGGGGTAGGGGAACATGTCGAGCATGTACTTGCGCGGCCTGCTGTCCGACGCGTCCTCGACGGCCGCGAACGGGTTCAGCTCCTCCCACTTCGGCTGCCACTTGGCCTGCAGCGCCTGCGGGTCGTACACCGGCTCGTCCACTTCCACTCCTCGCCCGGCGTCTGGGTCACACAGATGAAGGCGCCCGCCCACGGCAGAGCCCCCGCTTCGTCTGCAAGGACAGCCCGCGTCTCCGCGATCTCACGCGCCGAGTTGTGAGACGGCTGCCCGACAAGCAGGGTGGCGGCACGCGTGTCAAGGGTAGCGCAGACGGGAACCACGCCGCCGATCGATCATGCCGGGCTGACCCGGGCAGTCAGATGGCGATACGCGATGGTGATAGTTCCGTTGTGAGGCGAATGTCCCTTTAGATTACTGTCGCATCGTGGCCAACACATTCCCGCCGGCGGACCTCCCGATGCAGGACCCGCCCACCGATCCGACGGGCGAGCAGTTTCGCGGGGCATTCTCCGGTTTCGCTGCGGCGCCCCCCACGTCCCATGAGATCATGCCAGGCACCCAGAATCCGGGCATGATCTCGGGAGGTTCCGTGCCCTCGGACCAGAGCGAACCCCAGCGAGCGCCGGCATGGCCGGAGGTCCCGCCGGCGTGGCCGGACGCCTCCACGGGGTCGTTCACGCCGACGGTGCGTTCGTTCGTGGAGGCCGCGCCCTCGGCGCCCCCGGTGCCCCCGGTGTCCCCGCCGCAGCCCGCGACCGCGTCGCGGTTCGAGGAACCCGGCCCGATGCCCCGGTTCGACCGGCCCGGCCCGATGCCCGGCTTCGACCCTCCGGCCGCCGGGCCACGGCCGGACGAGGGCGTGGCCGGACCCCGGTTCGACCGGCCCGCACAGGGGTCCCCCTTCGACCGGCCCGCGCAGGGGTCCCCCTTCGACCGGCCCGCGCCGGGATCCCCCTTCGACCAGACGGCGCAGGGGTCCCCTTTCGACCCGGCCGGCCCGCCGCGCTTCGACCCCGCACAGGGGTCGCCGTTCGAGCGGCCGGCGCAGGGGTCTCCGTTCGACCCGCAGGGGTTCGACGCCGCGCAGCGGTCCCCGTTCGAACCGCCGCGGTTCGACCCCGCGCAGCGGTCCCCCTTCGAGCCCCAGCGGTTCGACCCCGCGCAGGGGTCCCCCTTCGACCGGCCCGCGCCCTCGGCCTCGCCGTTCGACCGGCCGTCGCAGGGGTCCGCTCCTGACCCGTCCGCGCCGTCGGCGTCGCCGTTCGACCGGCCCGGCCCGATGCCCCGGTTCGACGGCGTCGGCTTCGGCGGGCACGACCCGTCGGACCCGCCCACGGCGCAGATGGCCGCGGCCGTGCCCACCGCGCCGCCCTCCGCGCCGTCCGGCCCGCAGCCCGGCCCCCAGGGCCACCAGTCCGGTCCGCAGACGGCTCCGCACTTCGCATCCCAGCCGGGCCCCCAGCCGGGCCCGCAGGCCACCGCGCCCCACGGCGCGCCGCTGCCGCCCGGCGGTCACCAGGCGCCGGGAACGCAGCCGCCCCAGGGCGGGCCGGGCGGTGACGACCCGTACAAGCCTTTCGTGACGGCGGGGCAGATCAGCGGGCCCAAGACGCCGCCCGCGCATCGCCAGCAGGAGCTGTGGAACACGGTCTTCGGCGAGAACTACCGCGCCATGGACGAGTACGACGAGGAGGAGGGCGGCCGCCCCTTCTGGCTCTACGCGCTCATCGTCTCGGTCGTCATCGCGCTCGTCGGCGCCCTCGTGTGGGCCTTCGTCGCCGGGCCGCTCAGCTCGGGTGACGGCCCCTCCACGTCGGCCGCCCCCGAGCCCACCGCCTCGTCCTCGGCCCCGGCCGCCAAGCCGCAGTCGCAGTTCCCCGGGCTGCCCGCCTTCAAGGGCACCCCCTCCCCCGTCGCGGGGACCCTGGCCGACAGGACCGCCGGCATCTCGGTTCCCCGGCTGGGCTCGCCCTGGCAGGTCGACCCCAACCACCAGACCGTGCAGGCGACGTACGGCTTCGCGACCCGGCAGTTCGTCTCGGCCGGGATGACCACCCGGGGCAAGCCGGAGTTCGCCCAGGTGATGACGGGCCCGCTGCCGCAGGCGCTGGCCGTGAAGTACACGACGCCCGACAAGCTCGGGCCGGTCCTCAGCGCGGTGATGTTCAAGGCCAGGCAGTCGCTGTTCCCCAAGGGCAACAAGGTCACCAAGGTGGCCCAGCAGCGCCTGTCGAGGAACGGCCTGACGGGGCTCCTCGCGCTCTACAAGGTCGAGGCCGACCACGAGGAGAGCACGGTCCTGGTCGCGGCGGTCAACACCGGCGCCGACCTGCCGGCCGTCGTCTACATGGCCGTCCCGGCCCTCAAGGACGACCTGCTCCCCGACATCACGACGGTCGTACGGTCGATCCGCCCGGTGAAGTAGGCGCGGTCAGGAGAAGTACCGCCTGGGGTTGCCGACCAGCATCGCCGTGATCTGCCCGTCGGTGACGCCGCGCTCCCGCAGGGCCGGCAGCACGTCGTCGTGGATGTGGTCGTACCGCCAGTTGGGGGCGGCCAGCTCCTGGACCTGGTCCCAGGCGCCGCCGAAGTAGTCCATGAAGCAGGCGGTGTCGTGGCTGAGGACCATCCGGTCGGCGTAGCCGCGCTCGCACAGGGCCGCGATCGTGTCGATCCGGGCGGCCGTCGAGTTGTAGAGGTCCAGGCCGAAGCGGTCCATGCCGAGCGTGGCGCCCGTGTCGGCCAGCCGCATCAGGTAGTCGAGGTCGTTGGAGTCGCCGGCGTGGCCGACCACGACCTTCGTCAGGTCGACGCCCTCCTTGGCGAACAGGTCAAGGGCGAGCAGGCCCGTACGGGCGGCGGCGTTGGTGTGGACCGTGATGGGCGTCCCGGTGGCGGCGTGGGTGCGGGCGACCGCCCGGCAGACCCGCTCGACGCCGGGCGTGAGCCCCTTGTGCTCCACCACGCACTTGAGGAGACCCGCCCGCACGCCCGTGTCCGCGATCCCCTCGGTGATGTCCCGGGTGAAGTCCTCCACCATCGGCTCGGGGATGTCCATGACCAGTCCCGGGCCGCGGTGCTCGTACTGGAAGGGCACGTCGTCGTACGTGTACAGGCCGGTGGCGACGACGACGTTGAGGCCGGGCACCTCGGCGACGACCCGCTGGACCCGGGGGATGTACCGGCCGAGCCCCCAGACCGTGGGGTCCACGATCGTGGTGACACCCTTGGCCACCAGCGCCCTGAGCTTCCCGATCGCGTCGGCGACCCGGGTCTCCTCGTCCCACCAGGCTCCCCGGCCGTAGTTGTCCAGGTGCTCGGTGGCCAGGACGAAGACGTGCTCGTGCATGAGCGTCTGGCCCAGGTCTCCGGTGTCGACGGGGCCGCGGACGGTGGCGACGGTGGCCATGAGACCTCCATACCGACTGGTCGGTCCCCGTACCGTAGGCCGCCTTCCCGCTCCCGTCAACGTCACCGCACCTTCGGCGGCCGCGAGGGCGGGGTGGACCCCTCTTACCTGCGGCCGGTCTGCTGATC
>NZ_KI866525.1:937976-966023 GCF_000511135.2 Microbispora sp. ATCC PTA-5024
AACTCGCAGGTCATGTGCTTGGTGCCGTTGATGAAGCTGGAGAACAGCCGCTCCGGCTCGCCCGCCTCGATCGTGGGGACGCGGCGCAGCAGCTCGCGGAACATGACCGTGATCTCCCGACGGGCCAGGTGGGCGCCCAGGCAGAAGTGGGGGCCCGGCCCGCCGAACCCGACGTGCGGGTTGGGGTCGCGGGCGATGTCGAACCGCAGCGGGTCGGCGAAAACCCGGTCGTCCCGGTTGGCCGACCAGTAGTAGAGGACGACCTTCTCGCCGGCGCGGTAGCGGTTGCCGTTCATCACGTGGTCGCGGGTGACCTTGCGCCGCATGTAGTTCACCGGGGAGGCGAGCCGGACGATCTCCTCGACCGCGCCCGGCGCCCGCCCGTCGACGTCATCGAGCCACAGCCGCTTCTGGTCCGGGTTCAGCGTCAGCAGGCGCATGCCGTACGAGATGGCGTTGCGGGTGGTCTCGTTGCCGGCGACGACGAGCAGGATGAAGAACGACCCGAGCTCCTGCGCCGTCAGCCGCTCGCCGTCGAGGTTGGCGTTGACCAGCGAGGACGTCAGGTCGCCCGTGGGCGTCTCCTGCCGCTGCGCGGCCAGGTCCTGCACCAGGGCCTGCAGTTCCATCCCGGCCGTGAGCAGCGCGGTCGCGACGTCCTCCGGATCGCTCACGTACTCGGGGTCGGAGGCGCCGAGGATGATGTTGGACCTGTCGAAGACGAACCCGTAGTCGCTCTCCGGGATGCCCATCATGTCGCAGATGACCTTCAGCGGCAGCTTGGCTGCCACCTCGGTGACGAAGTCGCAGCCGGGGCCGGTCGCGAGCAGCTCGTCGGCGATCCGGGAGGCGGCCACCTCGACGTCCGCCTCGAACTGCTTGATCATCCTCGGGGTGAAGGCCCGGGAGACGATCCGGCGGAGCCGGGCGTGCCGGGGGTCGTCCATGTTGATCATTGAGCCGAAGTACTCGGTGAACTCCGGGGGCATGTCGACGATGTTCGTGGCCCCGCCGTCACCCGAGCAGAAGATCTCGGGGTTGCGGCTGGCCTCCAGGATGTCCTCGTGCCGGACGAGCGCGTGGTATCCGAGGCCCCTGGGGGCGAAGGAGATCTCGGGCTCCTCGAAGAACGCGGGGGTGTCGAGGTCGCGCAGCAGCCGGAACGCGTGCTCCCGCTCCTCCGGCGAGCGGCCCCAGAAGTCCCAGTCGGACAGGTCGATGTCGGCGACGGACCTGATGGGCGCACGCTCGGCGGGCTGCGTCATGGGCCGGTCCTCCCGGGGTCATGAGTAGAACGACGTTCGGTTTTCAGTCTGCCACAGCACCCGGTCCACGGCCAGGATTGCTCACAGCCGGGGCCCTCACAGCCAGGAGAGGATGAGACCGTTCACCTCGTCGGGCCGTTCCAGGTGCAGGAAGTGGCCCGCGCCCGCGACGACCTCGGTGCGCGACCCGGGCGGCAGGTGGTCCGCGGCGCCGGCCGCCACCTCGGCCCCCAGGCACCCGTCGCCGGCGCCGTGCAGGTAGAGCACGGGCCGTCCCGGCCCGCGTACCGCCGCCTCCCGCTCGGCGGCGTACCGGCCGGTGGGTGGCACGGTGCCGAGCATGGCCCGGTAGTAGCCGATGGCCGCGCGCAGGTTGGCCGGGTCGCGCAGGCACTCCCGGGCTCGCGCGGCGTCCTCCTCCCCGTCGTACCCGGGCGACCAGTCACGCCACAGGCCCTCGACGAAGCCCTCGGCCCCGGCGGCCGTCTCGGCGAGGGCCGTCTGGAACAGGAAGATGTAGAAGGAGCGCTTGAGCTGCTCGTAGCGGAGGAACGCGCCGAGCATCGCCGGGAGCGGCGGGACGGCCAGCGCCACGGTCCGGCGGAACCGCTCCGGGGCGAACGCGGTCGCCCCGTAGGCCGGGAACGCCCCCCAGTCGTGCCCGATGAGGACGGCCTCCCCGTCGCCGCCGAGCGCCTCGTGCAGGGCCACCGCGTCGGCGATCAGCGCCCCCGCCTCGTACGCGCCGTCGGGCGGCACCTGCGTAGGCGCGTAGCCCCGCATGAACGGCGCGACCGCGCGGTAGCCCCTCTCGGCCAGGCCGGGCAGCAGGTGGCGCCAGGTGTACGCCGAGTCGGGGAAGCCGTGCAGGCACAGGGCGAGCGGCCCCCGCGACGGCCCCTCCGCCAGGTAGCCGAACTCGATCCCGTTGGCCGTGACCGTCCGCGTCTCCACGGCCCACCCCCTAGTAGCGGTAGCCCAGGTGCTTGACGCCGTTGATGAAGTTCGACAGCAGGTACGACGGCTCGCCCTCGGACCGGATCTCCGGCATCCGGGTGAACAGCTCGCGGAACATCACCGTGATCTCCCGCCGGGCGAGGTGGGCGCCCAGGCAGTAGTGGGGGCCGGGGCCGCCGAACCCGACGTGGGGGTTGGGGCTGCGGGTGATGTCGAAGACGTCCGGGTCGTCGAAGACGGCCTCGTCGCGGTTGGCCGACGTGTAGAACAGCAGGACCTTGTCGCCCTTGCGGTAGTCCTGGCCGTTCATCGTGTGGTCGCGGGTGACGGTCCGGCGGAACTGGATGACCGGGCTGCAGTAGCGGACGATCTCCTCGACCGCCCCCGCGATCCGGCCCTCGAAGTCGGCGGTGAGCAGCGCCCTCTGCTGAGGGTTGTCGGTGAGCAGCTTCAGGCCGTGCGCGATCGCGTTGCGGGTGGTCTCGCTGCCCGCCACGACGAGCAGGATGAAGAACGAGCCCAGCTCCTGCGAGGTGAGCCGTTCCTCGCCGTTCACGAGGAGGCTGGTCAGGTCGCCCGTCGGGCGGCGGCGGCGCTCGTGCGCGAGGTGGCGGGCCAGGGAGCTCAGCCCGTGCCCGGCGCGCAGCAGCGCGGCCAGCCCCCGGGCGGTCGTCCACCGGCTCATCGGCGCGTCCGGACGGGACAGGTCGACCTCGATGCCCGAGTACTCGGAGTCGGCGTTCGCGAGGATCGTGTTGGTCCGGCGGAGCACCAGGTCATGAAATTTCGGGGGAATGCCCATCATGTCGCAGATGACCTGAACGGGAAGCCGGGCCGCGATCTGGGTGACGAAGTCCCCCGGCCCCTCCTCCATCGCCCGAGAGACGATCTCCTCGGCGGCCCGCTGGAGGTCCTCCTCCATCTTGGCGAGGATCCGGGGCGTGAAGGCCCGGGAGACGATCCGCCGCAGCCGCGCGTGCCGGGGGTCGTCCATGTTGATCATCGACCCGAAGTAGACGGCCAGCCAGCGGGGCATGTCCGGGATGCTGTTGGCCGTGGGCTCGCTGCTGAAGACCCCGGCGTTCCTGCTGGCCTCGGTGACGTCGGCGTGCCGGACGAGCGCGTAGTAGCCGGCGCCCTGCGGAAGGAAGGGGATCTTGTTCTCGGTCAGGAAGACCGGCCGGTCCAGCCGGCGCAGCCGCCGGAACGCCTCGTGCCGCCGGGCCTGGGGCAGGGCCCAGAACGGGATGCGGGACAGATCGAGGTCGGCGTCCACGGTCATGCCGCCACTGTCCAGCACATGACCGGTTCTTTCAAGACACCCGGTCACGGACGGGCCAAGAGCCGATAATCGGATCAGGTGCGGGCCGAGGGGTGGTGACATGCGCAAGGGGCGGCTGACGGCCGCGCTGGCCGCCGCCGCCGGCGCGATCCTCCTGCCGGTCGCCGTCAACGTCGCCACCGGCGGAACGCTGCCGGCCGAGCTGGAGCCGTACCGGAGCTGGGCGTGGCCGTGCGTCGCCGTTCTCGGCCTCGCCGTCGTCTGGTTCGCGGTCGACGCCGTGACGCCCGCGGCCGATCCGGCCCGCGACCGGCCGTACGGGAGGACCCGGCCCGAGACGCGCCGGCGCGCGGCGGACAACGTGCGGGCGCACCTCACGCGGCGGCTGGACCTCAAGCTGGGCGACGTCCCCCAGGTGGACGTGCGTCTCGAGGACCGTCCCGAGGCGGTCGAGCCGATCCTGGGCAACCAGGTCAGGCGTCTGGACACGACCGCCCCGGTGACGACGAGCGTCCGGAGGGCGTTCGACGACCTCGACCGCTCCATGGTGCTGCTGGGCCCGCCGGGGGCGGGCAAGACGACGCAGCTGCTCGAACTCGCCCTCTCCCTGCTCGACGAGAAGGACGGGCCGATCCCCGTGCTTCTCGACCTCGGCGGCTGGGGGCGGACGCGGGGTCTGCTGCCGTTCCCCGACCGCCCGAAGACCGTCCACGACCTGCGCGAGTGGCTGCTCGCCCAGGCGCAGGAGCGGTACGGCATCGGTGCCCGAGTCGGCCGCGAATGGCTGGACGACGGCGAGCTCGCGCTCCTCCTCGACGGGCTCGACGAGGTGCCCGAGGAGGCCCGCGGCCGGCTGACCCGCCTCATCGACGAGCTGCACGGCCGGCACCGCGACCTGACGATCGCCGTGAGCAGCCGGAGCGCGGAGTACGCGGCCTCACCCGCCCTCGCCCTCAACGGCGCGGTCGTGATCCTGCCCCTCGGCCGGGAGGAGGTGACCACCTACCTGTCGGCGTCCGGAAGCCGCTTCGCGGACCTGCGCCGCGCCCTCGACGCCGACGGCTCCCTTTGGGACGTCGTCGACTCCCCCTTCTGGCTCCACGTCCTGGCGGCCGTGGCCGGCGATCCCGCCCTCGAAGATCAGCCGGAGCCTCTCGACCCGGCCGCCCGCAGGAGGCGGATCCTGGACCTCTTCGTCGCCCGGGCCCTGCGGCGGCCGAGGCGGGAGATGGGACGGTACGCGCCCGAGACGGTCGTGCGATGGCTCGGTCAGCTGGCCACGGTGGCCAGGACGTCGGGATCCACGGTGGTCGCCAAACGCTTCGACCTGATCTCCCGGTACGCGCAGACGGTTCCGCCCCGGCTGGTCTCCCCGGTCCTCCCGCCGCTGAGCATCGCGCTGTTCGTCGCGTCGGCGGTGGTCACCGGGGTCTGCCTGTCCAGGGGAGCGGGCGCGATCACCGCGATCGCGCTGGGCTGGCTGCCGGCCAGCATGTCGATCATGCTGCCGGCGGAGGCCGTCGCGGCCGGATACATGAGGCTCCCCCGGAGCGCCGGCGTCTGGGCGACCGGCCTCGTGGCGGCGATCCCGGTCACGTTCGGCGAGTTCGGGCTCCAGGACATGCTGCGGTCCGGGCCGGGAGCCTTCTGGGCCTCCGCCGCCGCGTCGGGGAGCACGGTGTTCGTCGCGGCGGCCGCCGTGGGCGTCGTCGCCGTCCTGGTGCCGTTCTTCGACGAGGACGGGGCGCGGGCGGACAGGACGGTGTCGATGATGGGCCGCGGGGTCCCGGCCGTGTGGGCCCTCACGTGCGCCGTGTCCCTTCCTCCGGCGGTGCTGGGGGCCGTGGCGTGGACGGGCCCGTTCGCGGACGCGGTGGGCGGCGTCCTCCTGGGCACGTTCGTCGCCGCGGGCGCGGGGGTCGTGATCGGGATGCTGCTCACGGGATCGTGGCTGCCGCGGCTCGTGCTGGTCGCGGCGGGGCTGCTGCCCGTCCGGCTGACCGACGTCTATCGCTACGCGGCATCAGCCGGACTTCTCGTGCCGAACGGCGAGAACGCCTACCGGTTCCCGCATCAGATCTTCGTCGACCACTTCGCCGAGCATCCCCATTGCGCCGCCTCCAGCAGCCGCTAGGGTGCTACCTACCGGTCGGTATGCCTCATGTTTGGGAGCGTTCGATGCTCAACCTGTCCGTCGTGCTGGAGGACAGCGCCCGGGAGAACCCCGAGGGGACCGCCGTGGTGCTCGGCGACCTCCGCCTGCCGTACTCGATGGTGAACACGGTCGCCAACCAGGTGGCGAACCTGCTGGTGTCGCGGGGCGTAGGCAGGGGTGACAAGGTGGCCCTGGCCTGCCCCAACCTGCCGTACTTCCCCTTCGTCTACTTCGGCATCCTCAAGGCCGGCGCGACCGTCGTGCCGCTCAACGTCCTGCTGCAGGCACGGGAGATCGCCTACCACCTGGAGGACTCCGAGGCCAAGGCGCTGTTCTGCTTCGAGGGCACCCCGGAGCTCCCGCTGGGCGAGCGCGGCCGGGCGGGCTTCGAGGAGGCCGCCGGGACCGAGCACTTCTTCGTCCTGCCGGCGACGCCGGCCGCGACCGAGTCGGCGCTGGGCGAGACGCTGTGGGCGGCCCTCGACGGCATGCCTGGCGAGTTCGAGACCGCGCAGACCTCGGCGGAGGACACCGCGGTGATCCTCTACACCAGTGGCACCACAGGCCGGCCGAAGGGCGCGGAGCTGAGCCACCAGAACATGGTCGTCAACGCCATGATCAGCGATGAGATGTTCCCCCGGCAGCAGGAGGACGCCTACCTGGCCACGCTGCCGCTGTTCCACTCGTTCGGCCAGACGGTGATCATGAACGCCGGGTTCCGGCGGCGGGCGACGCTCGTGCTGATGCCGAGGTTCGAGCCGTCAGAGGCGCTGCGGCTGATGAACCAGGAGAACGTCACGCTGTTCGCCGGGGTGCCCACCATGTACTGGGCGCTGCTCACGGCGGTCCGCACGGGGGCCGGCGAGGTGCCCCGCTCGCTGGTCACCGCCGCCTCCGGCGGCTCGGCGCTGCCGGTCGAGGTGCTCAAGGACTTCTCCGCGACGTTCGGCGTGGACATCCTGGAGGGCTACGGACTGTCGGAGACCTCGCCGGTCGCCTCGTTCAACCAGATCGGCAGGCCGGCCAAGGCGGGCTCGATCGGCACACCGATCTGGGGCGTCGAGATGAAGCTCGTCGACGCCGAGTGGAACGAGGTCGGCGACCTCGGCGAGATCGCCATCCGCGGCCACAACATCATGAAGGGCTACCACAACCGGCCCGAGGCCACGGCCGAGGTCATGCGGGACGGCTGGTTCCGCACCGGCGACGTGGCCCGCCGCGACGAGGACGGCTACTACTTCATCGTCGACCGGGCCAAGGACATGATCATCCGGGGCGGGTTCAACGTCTACCCCCGGGAGATCGAGGAGGTCCTGATGACCCATCCGGCGGTCTCACTCGCCGCGGTGGTCGGGGTGCCCGACGAGTCCCACGGCGAGGAGGTCAAGGCGTACGTCATCAGGAACCCCGGGGCCGCCACCACCGAGGGGGAGCTGGTGGCCTGGTGCCGGGAGACCATGGCGGCCTACAAGTACCCGCGGATCGTCGAGTTCCGCGACTCCCTGCCGATGACGGCCACCGGAAAGATCCTCAAGCGCGAGCTGCGCTGACGCGTGCCGGGCGCCGCCGCGGGCCTCCGCGGCGGCGCCGTACGGTCACGGCCAGTCGAGGGACGGGCGCAGCGCGATCTGAGCCGAGGACGAGTCGTCGAGCCGGACGCCGAGGACCTGGTGGAGCTGGACCTTGTTGCGCTCGAAGCCGACCACGCAGCCGGCCATGTAGAGGCGCCACACGCGGGCCGTGCCCTGGCCGACCTCCTCGACCGCCTCGTCCCAGTGGGCGTCGAGGTTGGCGCACCACTCGCGCAGCGTCAGCGCGTAGTGCTCGCGCAGGTTCTCCTCGTGGCGGATCTCGAAGCCGATGTCCTCCATCTGGCGGACCAGGTAGCCCACCGACTCCAGCTCGCCGTCCGGGAAGACGTAGCGGTTGATGAAGCCGCCCTTGTTGAACGTCTTCTCCTTGCCCGTCGGGCGGGTGATGCAGTGGTTGAGCAGCCGTCCGCCCGGCTTGAGCTTGCCGTACAGGAAGGAGAAGTACGACGGGAGGTTGTCCTTGCCGATGTGCTCGGTCAGGCCGATCGAGCTGACCCGGTCGAACCCGGTCTCGGGCACGTCGCGGTAGTCCATGTAGCGGACCTCGGCCAGCTCCGACAGGCCCGCCTCGGCGATCGCCTTCTGCGCCCACTCGGCCTGCTGCCGGGAGAGCGTGACGCCGAGCCCCTTGACGCCGTAGTGCTTGGCCGCGTGCATCACCATGCCGCCCCAGCCGCAGCCGACGTCGAGCAGCCGCATGCCGGGCTGGAGGTCGAGCTTCCTGGCCACCAGGTCGAACTTGGTGAACTGCGCCTCCTCCAGCGTGGCGTCGGCCCGGGGGAAGACGGCGCAGGTGTAGGCCATCGACGGGCCGAGCACCCACTCGTAGAACTTGTTGGAGACGTCGTAGTGGTGGTGGATCGCCTCGGCGTCCCGCTGCTTGGCGTGGCGGCTGCCGAGTCTCGCCATCGTGCTGCGGCGGACCTCCTGCGGCGGCGGGGGAACCCGCATCATCAGGGGCTTGACGCCGAGCGAGCGGATCGCGGCCACCTTCTCACCGAGCGGCAGGTCGTTGAGCGTCAGCGACCACATCCGGTCGAGCAGGGTGTACATGTCACCGTGCACGTCGATGTGCCCCGCGATGTACGCCCGGGCGAGCCCGAGCTCGCCGGGCGCCTGCGCGAGGTAGGCGACCGCGGCGGGCGACTTCACCTCGATCCGCACGTCGGAATCCGGCGTTCCCGCCTTGCTCCCGTCGTAGGCGACGAACTCGACACCCGCGTCGGGACCGACGATCTTCCCGAAGATGTTCGCAAGAGTCATGTGCACCTCTCCCGAATACGTGACGCCTACCGGCCCCGGACACACTTGTCGTACAGGTCGAGCATGCGCCCGCCCGGATCGTACGACCGTTTGACCGGCCAGTAGGCGTCCCCGTTGTAGAGCCGCCAGAACTCCTCGCGCTCGTAGAAAGACGTGGAGTAGAGCGACTTGTGGCCGTCGAGGTCGTGGACCGCGTGCTCGATCAGCCGGTTGTAGTACCCGTCGAACTGGCCGCGCGGCAGCGGGACCATTCCCCAGAAACCGAAGTTCACGTACAGGCGCCCGGGCTGCAGGGGGTAGAGCGGCCACTCCCCCGTCGCCCTGAGCGGGCACATCCACACCGGGGCCATGCCCACCCGGCGGTGGAACAGGTCGAGGAACTCGGCCCCCCGCTCCACCGGCACCTCGACGTCCTGGATCACCGACTCCTGCGCGGGATTGTCGCGCCAGCGGTCGATGCGGGCGGTCACGCCGTACCTCTGGTCGAGGCCGACGAGCTTGCGGTACACGTCCGAGCGCAGCCAGCGGCGCGGCAGCAGCGAGCGGACCAGCGGCTGCTGCACCCCGAACGCCCGGGAGCACCAGAACCAGTCGGTGTCCCAGCGCCACAGGTAGTCGCGCACGGTCAGCCAGTCGCGGGCACGGCTGCGGATGGACTGGTAGTAGATCCGCATGCCCGTGTAGTCGGACGTGTAGGGCGCCTGGTCGGAGAAGGTCCCGAGCGTGATGTACAGCTCGTCGGGGGCGAAGAACGTGCCGTCGACGAAGTCGACCGGGTCGCCGTCGTGCTCGCGGCTCTCGCAGATCTCCTGCATGGCCAGCATGCACTTGTCGGCGTCGGTGAAGCGCAGGTGCGTCAGCCGGACGTACGGCTTGACCCTGGCGAGCCTGATCCTGATCCGCAGCGCGTAGCCGAGGGTGCCGTACGAGTTGGGGAAGGCCCGGAACAGGTCGGCGTGCTCGTTGTCCGCGCGGGCGACGACGATGCGGCCGTCGCCGGTGAGGATCTCAAGCTCCTCCACCGACTCGTGGGGCAGGCCGTCGCGGAAGCTGCTGGACTCGATCCCGAGGCCGGTGACGGCGCCGCCGAGGGTGATGGTCTTGAGCTGCGGCACCACGAACGGCATCAGCCCGTACGGCAGGGTCGCGTCGACCAGGTTCTCGTACGTGGTCATGCCCTGGACCTCGGCCGTCATGGTCTCCGGGTCCACCTGGATCACCTGGTCCAGGTCGCGGGCGGACAGCGTGGCCGTCTTCCCCGGCGTGCGGAAGCGGAACAGGTTCGTCGTGGCCTTCCCCAGCCGCGGAGCGGCGTCGGCGGGGATCGCCGCGTAGGAGTCCCTGATCTGCTCGACAGCCTGATTATGGGCGGTCATACTGGCCGTGCGCTCTGGCATGACACCACCCCCATGGATCGTAGAGATCGCCTCTTGGCACGCTAACCCCGGAACACATCGCGGACCAGACTAGACACGTTACGTGCGCGAAAACTATCCGGAATCCGGCCCGGCGCCCGGGGAGAGCCGCCCAGCAGCGCTGATCGTATCCTGCGTCTAACGGCGGCGGACGACGGGGTCGACTCCGTTGACCACGTTGGTCACCGGCCGCCCCTCCAGCACCGCGCCGAGGTTCGCCGTGACGCACTCCAGCAGCCGGGTCGTGGCCTGCGGCGTCACCCCGGCGGCGTGCGGCGACAGCAGGGCCCGGTCGCAGGAGCGCAGCGGGTCGTCCGCGGCAGGGGGCTCCTGCTCGTAGACGTCGACCGCGGCCCCGGACAGGTGCCCCGACTCCAGCGCGGACAGCAGCGCGGCCTGGTCCACCACCCCGCCCCGCGCGGCGTTCACGAGCACCGACCCGGCCGGCATCCGCGCCAGCCGCTCCGCGCCGATCAGCCCGCGCGTCTCCTCCGCCAGCGGCACGGCCAGGACCAGCACGTCGCTGCTCGCGACCAGCTCGTCCAGGTCCAGGTGGACGGCGCCGTACGACTCGGGCTTGGGCGAGCGCGACCAGTAGGACACCCGGCAGCCGAGCGCGCCGAACAGGCGGGCGCAGGCCGCGCCGATCGGCCCGAAGCCGACCACGCCCACGCGCGCGCCGGACAGCTCGCGGCGCTGGAGGGTGAACTGCGGCCACCCGCCCGCCCGCATCTCCCGGTCGCCGTCCGCCAGGTGCCGCAGCAGCGCGAGCGCCGCGGCCAGGCACCACTCGGCCACCGACTGCGCGTTCACGCCCGCGGTGTTGGCGAGGGGGACCCCCGCGGCCGTCAGGGCGTCCAGGTCGTGCCCGTCCACGCCGACCGAGGGCTGCTGGACGAACGCCAGGCGCGGCGCGAGCCGGACGGCCTCGGCGTCCAGGGCGAGCGCGCCGCTCCAGTCGCCCACCACGATCTCGGCGCCGGGCAGCGCCTCCAGCAGGGCGTCCCGGTCGCGGCGGGCCGGGACGGCGACCTCCACCCGGTCGCCCAGCCCGGCGAGCAGGCCGCGCACGGCGTCCTCCGGCAGCGGCGGCAGTGCGAGAAGCTTCCACGTCACGGGCGGAAGTCTGGCACGAGACCGAAACATGTTCTACTAAGCGCGTGAAGCGCACGACGCAGGCGGGAGGATCGCATGGATGAGGCGCCGACGGGCCCGCTGACGGGAATACGGGTGCTGGAGCTGGCCGGTCTCGCGCCGGGGCCGTTCGCCGGGATGATGCTGGCGGACCACGGCGCCGAGGTGCTGCGGATCGACCGCGTGGGGGCGGTGCGCGACGAGCCCCGCCGCGACGTGATGGACCGCGGCAAGCGCACCATCGGGCTCGACCTGAAGTCGCCGGACGGCGTGGCCGCGTTCAAACGCCTCGCGGCCGGCGCCGACGTGGTGATCGAGGTCTTCCGGCCGGGCGTCGCGGAACGGCTCGGCATCGGCCCGGACGACCTGCGCGCGGTCAACGACCGGCTCGTCTACGGCCGGATGACCGGGTGGGGCCAGGAGGGGCCGCTCGCGACCGCGGCCGGGCACGACATCGACTACATCGCGATCGCCGGCGTGCTGTCCATGCTGGGCCGGGAGGGCGACAGGCCCACTCCCCCGATCAACATTCTCGGCGACTTCGCCGGTGGCGGCCTCATGCTGGCGTACGGCGTGCTGCTCGCCCTCTTCGAGCGGGAGCGGACCGGCAGGGGCAGGGTCGTCGACGCCGCCATGGTCGACGGGGCGGCGCTGCTGTTCAGCATGTTCTACGAGGGGGTGCGCAGCGGCGCCTGGGGCCCCCGGGGCACCAACCTCCTCGACACCGGCGCCCCCATGTACGACACGTACGAGACCGCGGACGGGCGCCACCTCGCGGTCGGGCCGCTGGAGCCGCAGTTCTGGGCCGAGATGGTGGCGCGCATGGGGCTGGACGACCTGCCGGACCGGGGCGACCGCGCCAACTGGCCGGAGATCCGCGAGCGGCTGACGGCGGCCTTCCGGGAGCGGACCCGGGAGGAGTGGGAGCGGATCTTCGAGGGCTCGGACGCCTGCGTGGCCCCCGTCCTCGACCCGGCGGAGGCGGCCGGGCACCCGCACAACCGGGCCCGAGGGACGTTCGTCGAGGTCGCCGGCCTGATGCAGGCCGCCCCCGCGCCCCGCCTGCTGGGAGCGGGCCGGGGCGACCTCGCCCCCGCCACCCGCCTGCACGACCTGACCGCCTGGGGACTTCCGGACGACGAGGCCAAGGCCCTGCGCGCCGCCGGAGTCCTGGCCTGATGACCCCCCACACGAGGAGTGAGCCGGTGACCATGGACGTCTTCGAGGCCCTCTACACGACCAGGGCCATGCGCCGGGTCAAACCCGACCCCGTCCCCGCGGAGGTCCAGGAGCGGATCCTGGACGCGGCCGTCCGCGCCCCGAGCGGCGGCAACGTCCAGGGCTGGCGGTTCCTCCTGGTCGACGACCCCGGGGTCAAGGCCGCGCTCGGGCCGCTCTACCGGCAGGCCCTCGGCGTGCTGTTCGAGGGCCACTACAAGGAGATGCGCGAGCGGGCGGAGGCGACCGGCGACACCCGGACGCTGAGCGTGCTGCGCTCGGCCCAGCACCTGGCCGACAACTTCGAGGGCTATCCGCTGCTGCTGTTCGCCTTCACCAGGAACGACCCGAGCGGCGGCTCGATCTTCCCCTCGGTCTGGAGCGCCCAGCTCGCGGCCCGGGCGTACGGCGTCGGCAGCGCGCTCACCACCGTGCTGGGGCTCTTCCACTCCGGCGAGACGATGCGCGTCCTGGGCGTCCCCGAGGGCAAGGGCTGGCAGCTCGCCTGCACCGTCACCTTCGGCTACCCGACCGGCCGGTGGGGCGTGGCCCCGCGCCGGCCCGCCCACGAGGTCGCGTACCGGAACCGGTGGGGCGAGGCGGTCGGCTTCGAGGTCCCCGAGCCCCTGTGGAGCCCCAGCACGCCCTCCTGATGCAGCAGCTCTTGTCTCGGATGTAGTATACCTACTACATTCGACAGTAGAGCTATGCCATTTGGAGGGATGCATGGACGACTTCGCGATCCGGGTGCGGCAGCTGACCATGGCGTACGACGGGACCCGGGTGCTGGACGGCGTCGACCTCGACGTGCGGCGGGGGGAGGTGCTCACGCTCCTCGGGCCCAACGGCGCGGGCAAGACCACGCTGGTCGAGATCCTGGAGGGGTTCCGCGCCGGCTGGACGGGCGAGGTGTCCGTCCTCGGCGAGGACCCGCGCCGCGGCGGCGACGCGTGGCGGGCGCGGCTCGGCGTGGTGCTGCAGTCGTGGCGCGACCACGGCCGCTGGCGGGTGCGGGACCTGGTGCGCCACGTGGCCGCCCACTACGACCGGGCCCGAGACGCGGACGGCCTGCTCGACGCGCTCGGGCTGACGGAGCAGGCCGGCACCCGCGCCGTCCTGCTCTCCGGGGGGCAGCGGCGGCGGCTCGACGTGGCGCTCGCCCTCGCCGGACGGCCGGAGGTGCTGTTCCTCGACGAGCCGACCACCGGGTTCGACCCCGAGGCCCGCCGGGAGTTCCACCTGCTGGTGGAGCGGCTGGCCGGCGAGGGGCTGACCGTGCTGCTGACCACGCACGACCTGGCCGAGGCCGAGCGGCTGTCCGGGCGGGTCGCCGTGCTCGTGGCCGGCCGGATCGTCACCTGCGGCAGCCCGGCCCAGCTCGCCCGGGCCGTACGGGCCCCGGCCCGGGTGCGGTGGGACGGCGGCGAGCTGGAGACCGACGACCCCTCGCGGGCGGCCTGGGAGCTGCACCGCCGCTACGACGGCCCGGTCCCGGGCCTGGAGATCCGCCGACCGACGCTGGAGGAGAGCTACCTCGACCTGGTGGGGGAGGCCCGATGAACACGACGGCGCTGGGGCTGCGGCGCGGCTGGACCGAGCACCTCAACCAGCTGAGCGACCGCAGGGAGCTGGTCAACGCCCTGGCCGGGTCCGTGGGCGTCTACGCGCTGCTGGTCGCCTGGCTCGGGGGGAACACCGTCCCCGGGACGGACGTGCGGACGGGGACCTACCTCACCGCCGGGTTCCTCGGGTTCGCCGTCTTCTCGACCGGCCTGATGGGCCTGCCCCTCGTGATCGCGGGCGACCGGGAGGAGGGCGTGCTGCTGCGGGCGCGGACGCTGCCGCGCGGCACCCGCGTCTACCTGACCGGGCGGGCCACCGGCGTGCTGCTCACGATCGCTACGAACGGCGTCCTCATCCTGCTCGTCTCCCTCCCGCTGACCGGTGTGAGCCTGCCGTCCTCCCCGGGGCGCTGGCTCACCCTGGCGTGGGTGCTCGCGCTGGGCACGCTGGCCGTGGTCCCCCTCGGCGCGGCGCTCGGGATCCTGCTCCCCGGCCCCAAGACGGGCGCGGCGCTGCTCGCGCTGCCGGCGATGGCGCTGCTCACCGCGTCGGGCGTGATGGTGCCCCTGTCGGCGATGCCGGGCGTGGTCCGCGGGATCGCCCAGGTCTTCCCGCTCTACTGGCAGGCACTCGGGCTGCGGGCGGCGTTCCTGCCCGATTCCATGCTCGCGGCCGAGATCGGCCACAGCTGGCGGCTGGGCCAGGCGGCGATCGTTCTGGGCGCCTGGGCCGCCGGCGGTATGGTTCTAGCCCCCTGGCTGCTGCGCCGGGTTCGCGGGAGATGAGCGGACCGGTGGGCCCGACGGAGGTGACGAGTGGCCGAGGAGACGGTGCACAACCGGATCGCGGTGCTGAGGGCCGACCGCGGCGTCTCGCGCCGCGACCTCGCCGCGGCTCTCGGCGTGCACTACCAGACCGTGGGCTACCTGGAGCGGGGCGAGTACAGCCCCAGCCTCCATCTGGCCCTGAGGATCGCGGAGTTCTTCGAGGTGCCGGTGGAGGTCGTCTTCTCGCTCAAGCCGTTCCCCAGACTGGGCAGCCCGTCGTGAGGGCCTGGGAACGGTGGAACCGCCGCGTCGAGCAGTCGGTGCAGGAGGACCGGATGACAGCCCTGTACCGGTCCCGCCCGCGGCGGCGCCTGCTGGTCGCCGCCGGCGCGGTCAGCGTCCTGGTCCTGTGGGCCGACGCGACGGTCTCCTGGTTCATCGCGCCGAGCGACACGGCGGTCCTGGTGAACCTCGTGCTGCTGCTGGTCATGCTCGCGTTCTTCGTCCCCGCGGTGACGGCGCTGAACATCGCCACGCGCGGGCTCGCCTCGCTGCCCGAGCGCCGGCTGGACGAGCGCCAGGTGGCCGAGCGGCTGCGGGCCTTCACCCAGGCCAACATCGCGATGCGGCTCATCCTCGGGGCCGTGCTCGTCGCGATCGTCGCGGGCACCTGGGAGGGCGGCCCGGCGGTGCGGGTGCCGGGCGCGGCCGTCTTCCTGGGCGTCCTGGCCCTGCTGTGGACCCACTATCTGCTGCCACTGCTGGTCGCCGGATGGCGCCTGCCCGATCCGCCGCCGGACGACCCGGGCGACGATCAGGAGTCGCCGAACGAGGGCAGCGTGGCCACGTAGAGGTCCGTCCCCCCGGGGTGGTGGACCTCCAGGTCCGTCGTGAACGCCCGGGCGGGAGCGGCACCCGACTCCGTGTGCTTCCACGCCTGCTGCCAGGCGTCCAGGAGCGCGGCCGGCATCGGGCCGCGGGCCTCGAACAGCAGGCACGGCACGCCGGGCACCCGCACCGCGACCATGCCCTCGGGCAGGCGCGCGGCCGTGTGCACCGCCACGCCCACGACCTGCGTGTAGGCCCCCCGGTGGTCGCTCTCGTAGTCGGTCAGCACGGCGTACAGGTTCTCGTCGACCCGTCCGGGCACGTGCGCGAAGGCTCCCGGCGCCCCCGCCCGCGCCCACAGGCCCGGCAGCTGGGCCCTCGCCGGGTCCGCCTCCGCCGCGTTCGACGTCCGTACGGCGTAGCCGACGACGAGCGCCTCGGGCCGGTCAACGGTGATCACATGTTCTCCTCTCGGGCGAGGTCAATGTATCCGGCGCCGGCGTCTGATCCACCCCCTGCCGGGAATGTCGGATATTGACCAATAACAGCGTAGGCTGGACAAACGTGCGATTCCTTAATGATCTGACCCCGCCCTACGATCTCACGTACAGCGACGTCTTCATGGTGCCGTCCCGGTCCTCGGTGGGGTCGCGGCTCGCCGTCGACCTGTCCACGCGGGACGCGACCGGCACCACGATCCCCATTGTCGTCGCCAACATGACCGCGGTGGCGGGCCGCCGGATGGCCGAGACCGTGGCCCGGCGCGGCGGGCTCGCCGTGATCCCCCAGGACATCCCGATCGACGTCGTGACCGACGTGATCGACTGGGTGAAGGGCCGCGACCTGGTCCACGACACGCCGATCACCCTCGGCCCGCACGACACGGTGGGCGAGGCGCTGAACCTGCTGCCCAAGCGCGCCCACGGCGCCGTCATCGTGGTCGACTGGGAGAACCGCCCGGTCGGCGTGGTGACCGAGGCCGACTGCCACGGCGTGGACATGTTCACCCAGCTCTCCCAGGTCATGACCGCGTCCCCGCAGACGCTGCCCCGCGGCGCCGACCCGCAGGCCGCCTTCGAGGCGCTGCACGAGGGCCGCCACCGGCTGGCCCCGGTCGTCGACGAGGACGGGCGGCTCGTCGGCATCCTCACCCGGACGGGCGCCCTGCGCTCCACGTTGTACCAGCCGGCCGTGGACGACCGGAACCGGCTGCGGGTGGCGGCCGCCGTCGGGGTGAACGGCGACGTCGCGGCCAAGGCCAAGGAGCTCCTTGACGCCGGCGCCGACGTGCTCGTCGTCGACACCGCCCACGGCCACCAGGAGAAGATGATCGCCGCGCTGCGGGCCGTGCGGGCGCTCGGGCCGTCCGTCCCGGTAGCCGCGGGCAACGTGGTCACGGCCGAGGGCGTGCGCGACCTCGTCGAGGCGGGCGCCGACATCGTGAAGGTCGGGGTGGGGCCGGGCGCGATGTGCACCACCCGGATGATGACGGGCGTCGGCCGCCCCCAGTTCTCCGCCGTGCTGGAGTGCGCCGCCGAGGCCCGCCGGCTGGGCCGCCACGTGTGGGCCGACGGCGGAGTGCGCCACCCCCGAGACGTGGCGCTGGCGCTGGCCGCCGGGGCGTCCAACGTGATGATCGGCTCGTGGTTCGCCGGGACGTACGAGTCCCCCGGCGACACCCGCACCGCGGCCGACGGCCGCAAGTACAAGGAGAACTTCGGGATGGCCTCGGCCCGGGCCGTACGGCTGCGCACGGCCGACGACTCCCCGTTCGAGCGGGCACGCAAGGCGCTGTTCGAGGAGGGCATCTCGACCTCGCGGATGTACCTCGACCCGGTCAGGCCCAGCGTGGAGGACCAGATCGACGCGATCGTGGCGGGCCTGCGCTCCTCCTGCACGTACGCGGGGGCCACCGACCTGGAGGAGTTCCACGAGCGGGCCGTGGTGGGCGTGCAGAGCGCCTCGGGCTACACGGAGGGCATGCCGCTGCACCAGAGCTGGTGATCTCCACGCATTTTCGCCACACCGCGGGTAGGTGCGTCGGGTGACGACCGAACCACACGCGGAGGCGATCATGATAGGTTCCCCTGCCGAGCCGGCCTCGCCGGCGGTCGACAGACGGCTGCTGGTCAGCTACGACAACTACGCGGCGGCGCAGCGCGCCGTCGACACGCTGTCGGACGCCGGGTTCCCCGTGCAGACGGCGGCGATCGTGGGCAGCGACCTCCGGCTGGAGGAGACCGTCACCGGGCGGCTCACCAACGGCAGGGCGGCGCTCATGGGGCTGGTCAGCGGCGCCGTCTTCGGCCTCATCGTCGGACTGTTCCTCGGCCTGTTCACCTCGACCACGACCTCGTTCGTCGGCCTGGTCCTGTGGTCGATCCTCTGGGGCGCGATCGCGGGTGCCGCCTTCGGGTTCACCAGCCACGCGTTCCAGGGCGGGACCCGCGACTTCTCCTCCCGCAGCTCCATCGTCGCCGGCCGCTACGACGTCCTGGTGGCCTCGTCCATGCTGGACCAGGCGCAGGCCCTGCTGCAGGGCGGCCTCCAGCCGGCCGACACCGTCGTCGTGCAGCGGCCGCCGTCGGCGGGCCCGGCCACCGCGCCGGTGACCCCGCCCGCGACCTCGCCGCTGACCCCGCCGGTCACGCCGCCGGTGACGCCGCCGGTGACGCCGCCCGCGGGCGCGCCCGACGCCGCCGCTGAGGAGCGTCTGGCCGAGGAGCGTCTGGCGGAGGAGCGCGCCGCCGAGGACAGCGTCATCACGGACCGCGCCTACGAGGACCGCGCGGCGGAGGCCCGGGCCGCGGAGGACGCCTCGCGGCGCCGCTGATGCGCCTCCTCCCCGGGCCGGACCCCTGGTGGCCGTACGCGACGCAGACGCTCTCCCCAGTCTCGTGGGGAGAGCGTCTCCGTGCGGACGCTCCCCGGTAAAGTCGGGTCGCCTGCCGGATCATCCGGCGCGGACAGAACAGGAGAGCCACGTGGCATTCGAGAAGCCCGAGATCGACTTTCCGGAGGGCGAGCCGCCCGCGGACCTGGAGATCGTCGACCTCGTCGAGGGGGACGGACCGGAGGCCAAGCCGGGGCAGAACGTCACCGTGCACTACGTCGGCGTGACGTTCTCGACGGGCGAGGAGTTCGACGCCTCGTGGAACCGGGGCCAGCCCTTCCAGTTCCCGCTGGGCGGGGGCCGGGTCATCGCGGGGTGGGACCGCGGCGTCGCCGGCATGAAGGTCGGCGGCCGCCGCCGGCTGACCATCCCGCCGCACCTGGGGTACGGCAACCGCGGCGCCGGCAACATGATCAAGCCGGGTGAGACGCTGATCTTCGTCGTCGACCTGCTCGGCGTCAACTGAGCAGAACTTACGGGTGTCGCGGGCGGGCTCCGGGCCCCATCATGGTCTGGTGACCACGACGATCACGGAGGTCCGCCCGGCCACCCGGCTCCCCCTGTCCCGCGCGGCGCTGATCGCCGCGGCCGCGACCACGGCCGTGCTGCTGGCCGTCAGCCCGTGGTACGGCTACCACCGCGACGAGCTCTACTTCCGGATGCTCGGCGAGCGTCCGCGCCTCGGCTACTTCGACACCCCGCCGCTCACACCGATGATCGCGCGGGTCTCCACGGCCGTCTTCGGCGACACGGTCGTCGCGCTGCGCGTGGTCCCCGCCCTGTGCGCCGGGGCCGTGGTCCTGCTCGTCGCGCTGGTCGCGCGTGAGCTGGGCGGCGAACGCACGGCGCAGGCCCTGGCCGCGGCGGGCACCGCGACGAGCGTCCTGCCGCTGGTCGGCGGGCACTCCCTGCTGACGCTCACCCCCGACCTCGTCCTGTGGATGGCCGTCGCGCTCCTCGTGATCCGCGTCCTGCTCCATGGGGACGGCCGCCTCTGGATCTGGATCGGCGTGCTCGCCGGGATCGCCACGTACAACCGCGATCTCATCGCCATGCTGCTGGCCGCGATCGGCGTCGGCATCCTGGCCACCGGTCCGCGCGAGGTGCTGCGCGACAGGCGGCTGTGGATCGGCGCCGCGCTGGCGCTGGTCATCGCCTCGCCCAACCTCGTCTACCAGGCGACCCACGCGTGGCCGCAGCTGCAGATGGCCGAGGCCCTGAAGATCGACGAGGGCGCGGACAACCGGCTGACCTTCCTGCCCCTCCAGGTGCTGCTGCTCGGGCCGCCGCAGGCCGTCGTGTGCGTCGCCGGGTGGCGGCGCCTGTGGCGCGACCGGCGGCTGCGCGCGCTGGCCGTCGCCTATCCCGTCGCCTGCGCTCTGACCCTCTACTCGGGCGGCCGCCCCGACTACGTGGGGGCGTTCCTGCTGTACCTGTTCGCCGCGGGATGCGTGTCGGCCGCCGCCTGGCGGTGGCGCCCGGTCCTCGTGGCGGCCCTCGCCCTCAACGCGGTCGTCGCCGTGGTGCTCGCCCTGCCCGTCGTCCCGGCCGGGTCGCTGCGCGGCACGCCGGTCGCGGCGGTGAACGAGGTGGCCCGCGAGTCGGTCGGCATGCGGAGCCTGGCCGAGCAGGTCGCCCAGGTCTACCGCGCGCTGCCCGACAAGGACCGCGCCGGAGCGGTGCTGCTCGCGGAGAACTACGGCGAGGCCGGCGCGCTCGACCGCTGGTCGGGCGAGCTCGGGCTGCCGTCACGCGTCTACAGCGGGCACAACGAGCTGTGGTGGTGGGGGCCGCCGCCCGAGGGGACGCGCGTCGTGGTGTCCGTGGGCTTCCCGCCGGATCAGCTGTCCACGGTCTTCACCCGCTGCTCCCTCGCCGCGAGGGTCGACGGCATGCCGGGCGAGGAGCAGGACGCTCCGATCACGGTCTGCCACGACCCCCGGCTGTCCTGGCGCGACCTGTGGCCCCGCGCCCGCCACTACAGCTGAGACTTGTCCGCCCCCGGCGTGGGCGTATGCCGGTCCGGTGAGGCAGGATTACGGTGTGTTGCTGATCGACCTTGCCCGGACCTCGGCGGCGGTGGCCGCCGACTCGGCCCGGCTGGCCAAGATCCGGCATCTGGCCGAGCTGCTGGGCAGGGTGGGCCCGGACGAGGCCGAGATCGCCATCGCGTACCTGTCGGGCGAGCTGCCGCAGCGGCAGATCGGCGTCGGCTGGCGGAGCCTGCGGGACCTGCCCGAGCCGCGCCAGGTCGCCACGGCGACGTTGACCGAGGTCGACGAGCACCTCGGCCGCATCAAGGCGCAGGCGGGCGCCGGCTCGCAGGCGGCCCGCAAGGAACTGCTGGCCCGGCTCTTCGGCGCCGTCACCCGGCAGGAGCAGTCGTTCCTGCTGCGGCTGCTCACCGGCGAGCTGCGCCAGGGGGCGCTCGACGGCGTCATGATCGAGGCGATCGCCAAGGCGTCCGGCGTGCCGTCGGCGGAGGTCCGGCGGGCGCTGACCCTGCGCGGCTGGCTGCCGGCCGTGGGCGCCGCCGCCCTGCGGGGCGGAGTGGACGCGCTGCGGGAGTTCCACCTGGAGGTGGGCCGTCCGGTCGCGCCGATGCTCGCGCAGAGCGCGCCGAGCGTGGCGGCCGCCCTGGAGAAGGTCGGCGGGCCGGTCGCGATCG
Organism: Microbispora sp. ATCC PTA-5024; assembly: GCF_000511135.2. Taxonomy (NCBI): domain Bacteria; kingdom Bacillati; phylum Actinomycetota; class Actinomycetes; order Streptosporangiales; family Streptosporangiaceae; genus Microbispora; species Microbispora sp. ATCC PTA-5024. The sequence goes on from NZ_KI866525.1 coordinate 958,977, forward strand.
AGTGGAAGCTCGACGGGATCCGGGTCCAGGCGCACCGGACCGGCGACGAGGTGTCGGTGTTCACCCGCACGCTCGACGACATCACCGCCCAGGTGCCCGAACTGGTCGAGGCCGTGCGGGCGCTGCCCGAGACCGACCTCGTGCTCGACGGCGAGGTGATCGCCCTGCGTCCCGACGGGCGCCCCGAGCCCTTCCAGGTGACCTCCGGGCGCGTGGCCAGCAAGCTCGACGTCGCGTCGCTGCGCGAGACCGTGCCGCTGAGCGTGTTCTTCTTCGACGCCCTGCGGGTGGGCGGGGCCGACCTGCTCGACCTGCCCGACGAGAAGCGGCACGCGGCGCTGGAGGCCGCGGTCCCGGGTGAGCTGATCACGCCGCGACTGGTCACGGGCGACGCCCAGGAGGGCGAGGAGTTCTTCACCGACGCCGTGAGGCGGGGCCACGAGGGCGTTGTCGTCAAGGCGCCGCTCACGCCGTACGCGGCGGGCCGGCGCGGGGCGGGCTGGATCAAGGTCAAGCCGCGGCACACCCTGGACCTCGTCGTGCTGGCGGCCGAGTGGGGCAACGGCCGGCGCCAGGGGTGGCTGTCCAACCTGCACCTCGGGGCGTACGACCCGGAGACCGCCGGCTTCGTGATGCTCGGCAAGACGTTCAAGGGCCTCACCGACGAGTTGCTGGCCTGGCAGACCGAGCAGTTCCTGCGGCTGGCCGACGGGCCCACGGACGAGTACGTGGTCGCCCTCCGGCCCGAACTGGTCGTGGAGATCGCCTTCGACGGCGTGCAGCGGTCGAGCCGCTACCCCGGCGGCATGGCGCTCCGGTTCGCCCGGGTGCTCCGCTACCGGCCCGACAAGCGGGCCGAGGACGCCGACACCGTCGCCTCGGTCCGCGCGCTCCTGTTCTGAGCTCGCGGGGGTCTACTTCACCAGGCGGAGCGTCAGGGGGTAGCGGAAGTCGGTGCCGGTCAGCGCCGTGACTCCGCCGACGATGGACAGCACGATGCCGAGGACCCAGATCACGGGCAGCAGGATCGCGCCCACCACGGTGACCAGCAGCAGGATGCTCCCGCCCAGCACGGTGAGGTGGAAGTTGAGCGACTCCACCGCGTGCCTGCGGATGTACGGCGAGGTCCGGCCGGCCGTCGCCATGATCAGCAACGGTCCCACGACGAACAGCCCGGCCAGCGTGAGCAGATGCGCGGCCGCGCCCGCCACCCGGTCGCCCCCGTCAGGGACGCCCGGCACGCCCGGCGCGTACGCGTACGCCGGGGCCGGCCGGACCGGCGGCCGCGGCACGTAGGCCGGACGGGTGCCGTAGAGGTCCGTCATGATCGGCATGAGGTCGGCGTGGGTCTGCGCCGTCATAGCGAGGTGGAGCCGTTCGTCCATCTCGTCCTTGTCGAGTCTGCCCTCGGCGTACGCCGCCTTGACGTGCTCGACGACCTGGTCCCGGTCCTCGTTGGTCACGCGCAACTGGGGATGTGGCATCGGGGCCCGCCCCTGCCACGATGGTGTCGCTGCCGCGGGCATCGCAGAGTCGCCTTCCGTCAACGGTCGTCTCGCCTATGTCGAGTCTGCCTCCATCCTCGGCCCGGCACGCGCGATGGTCCATCCGGGACATCCCCGACTCAGCCCGGAGAAACGGTCTTAACACGTTCGTGATCCCCAGGGCTGTATACAGACACTATGAGATGGCGAGATCGCTACGGAATCCGGCGGCTGCGCGGCAATCGCGTGGCGAGGTTCGACCGTGAGGCGACGGACGCCGACATCGAGGCGCTCATCGAGTTCGCCCGGTCGCGTCGCGGCGTCGAGTTCTACGTCGAGCCGGAGACCTTCGCGACCGACACCACGGCGGTGGCGGTGGCGCACGACGGCGAGTGGACGCGCCGCCGGGTCGGGTCCCCCGCGGTGATCGGAAGGGTCGCCAGAGACCTCGCCCTCCCCGTGTACGACGTCCAGCTGACCGGCTATCCGCCTCGGATGCGCGCCTACAACGAACGCAGGCGCCGGGCCGAGAGCGGCGGCCTCGCCTGAGCCTCCCCCCTCCCCGGCACCTCGGCGTGCCACACCCCTCCCCCGCGCCTCCACGCCTCACCCCTCCTTGATCCCGCGCCCGGCACCGCCCCCAGCTCGCACCCCCACCCCCCGCACGACCTCGCTCTTCCCCGTCCCGCGGCATGCCCCGGCCGATCGCACCGCTTCGCGACAATGAGCGGTCTCAGGCCGCGCCGGCGCGGGGAGGCTCGGCGAGCAGGGCGCGCAGGGGGTCGAGCCAGGAACGGCGGGGCGGGCCCATCTCCTCGTCGAGCTCCTCCGGAGCGGGCATGCGGTCGCGCAGCGCGGCGGGTGACATGAGGTGGGCGAGCGCCTGCCGGAGCAGGAGCGCCATCGAGTATCCGGGGTCGGCGGCCAGCGCCCGGTCGAGCGCCATGCCCGCGAGCGCGCACTCTCCCCGCTGCCAGGCGGCCGCCGCCAGGAGGGACGCGGCCGGCGCCACGTAGCGGGGCTCCAGCCTGCGGGTCAGATCACGCCAGAGGTCCACGTGGACGTCGCGATCGTCGATCAGCGTCCAGGCCTCGTCGCGAACCCGGATGAGGGCGAGGTCGAACCCGAGCCGGGCCGCGTCGTCGTCACCCAGCCGGCCGCCCGACTCGTACCGGGCGATGGCGGCCCGGACCCGCGCCGTGCCCTCGGAGACGAGCGCGGCCGCGAGAGGGTCGGCGCCGGGCCGCACGCGCGCCCTCTCGCACCGGGCGTCGGGGCTGTTCAGTGCGGCGAACCGGGCGCGGAGGGCGGCGGCCGTGCAGCGCGTGGCCGCCCGCATCGCCGGCCCCGCCTCCGGCTCGACGGACGCGCGGAGCGCCCCCCGGCCCGGCAGCGCCACCAGCCCGTGCAGGACGGCCTCGGCGGCCACGTGGCTGACGGACGGGTCGTACGGCGTGCCCTCGGCCGGGCAGCACGAGGCGCTGTCGCAGGAGTAGGACCAGTAGCGCCCGTCCTCCGACCGGAGCGCCTCGGCCACGGCGATGCCCGCGCCGCCGAGCAGCCGCAGCGCCTCGTCGACGGCCGGGGTCACCAGCGCGCCGGAGCCGTACCCCACGACGAAGGTCGTCGTCACCCCCTCGCGCCGCAGCAGCGGGACCAGCCGGTCGAGGTCGCCGGGGTCGGGTGGCAGGTCCCACCGCGTGCTGAGCCGCAGGGACGGCCCGGCGAAGCCGGTCACGACGAGGCTGTCGGCCGGGTGGAACCCGATGAGGTACGGCACGGCGGCGAGGATGTCCGCCGGGGTGGAGAGCACGAGCGTCGGCGTAGCGGTCATGAGGCGTAAGCCTGGCCCACGCCCGTCCCGTCCCGGGCCGTGATCGCCGCGCCTGTGGAAAACCTCGGATAGACGACGCACGCACCGGACGCCCCGCCGCCCGGCTCTGCGAGCTCCAGGTCTACGCGGGATGACGCTCGCGCGCGGGCCGGGTCAGCCGGACCCGCACCAGCATCGCGGCGCCGGCCACCGCGGCCGGCATGACGACGATGCTGACGAGCGGCACGAGGAACGCCAGGAACAGCGGCACGCCGAACCCGAGCGCCAGGCCCAGGTCACCCCGCAGGAGCGCGAAGCGCCCCTTCCGCCCGACGCCCCGGCGCTCCAGGGCGAGCCCCGTGAGCTCGGCCGTGAGGAAGAACCCGGACACCAGCGCCCCGAGCACCGGCACCACGGTCTGCCCCACCACCGGCACGAACCCGAGCACGAACAGCGGGATCGTGAACATCAGCACGTAGAACAGCGTGACCACGCTGTCGCGCACCGACCGCAGGAACGACCGCCACAGGGAGGTGTCCGCCCCCTCGGGCAGGCCGCCGAGGTCCTCCTCGACCTTCTCTGACAGCTTCTCGTAGAACGGCTCGCCGATGGCCAGTGTGACCGCGGTGAACGTCAGCACGGACAGCACGAGGCCGACCACGAAGATCATGACGCCGACGAGCGTGCGGAACGCGTCCCGCCAGCCCCAGTCGTCCGCGAACGGCGTGGCCCAGGCGGCGACGTCGGTCGCGTGCGTCCCGAGCCACACGAGCGCGATGACGTAGAGCACGGTCGACACGAGCGCGGGGACCAGCCCGAACACCCACCAGCGGGGGTGCCGGGCGACCCAGCCGAGGCCCTTGAGGCAGAACCCGATCCCCTCGGCGAACCCGCCGACGCCGCGCCGTCCGTTGCTGCTCATGCCGGGCAGGCTAGCGCCAAAGGCGCGTCACGGACACCATGCCCAGGTCGGCGAACAGGCGGCGCAGCAAGGGCAGCGAGATGCCGAGCACGTTGCCGTGGTCGCCCTCGATCCCCTCGACGAACCAGCCGCCGTAGCCGTCCAGTGTGAACGCGCCGGCGACCCGCAGCGGCTCCTTCGTCGCCACGTACGCGTCGATCTCGTCGTCCGTGGGCGCGCCGAACCGGACCACCGTGGAGGCGACGTCCGAGACCGCGCGCCCGCCGGTCACGTCGACCACGCAGTGCCCGGTCAGCAGCCGCCCGGTCCTGCCGCGCATCGACCGCCAGCGGCGCACGGCCTCCTCAGGCGAGGACGGCTTGCCGTACGCGACGCCGTCGAGCTCGAGCATCGAGTCGCAGCCGATGACGACGCCGTCGGACAGGGTGCCGGAGACGGCGGCGGCCTTGGCCTCGGCGAGGGCGAGGCAGAGCGCCGCGGGCGAGTCGGCCGTGATCGCGTCCTCGTCCACCCCGCTGACGATGACCTTGGGGTCGAGCCCGGCGGACCGCAGCACGCCGAGGCGGGCCGGGGAAGCGGAGGCCAGCACCAATTCGCTCACACGCGAAGCCTAACGGCTTCCGGTCCCGCGCCCGCCGCAGCGCCGGAAGGCGCCCGACCCGGCCGGGCGGCCCAGACTCAGACGAGGTTGCGGCGGATCTCCCCGAGGAACCGGACGACCTGCTCGCGCTCGGCGGGGTCGAGCGTGCGCAGCGCCCGCTCCCCGAGCCGGGCCACCTCCTCGGCGATCACGCCCTCCAGGGCCCGCCCGCGGTCGGTGAGGCGCAGCCGTACGAGCCGGGCGTCGGTGGGGTGGGGCTCGCGGCGCAGCAGCCCGGCCGCCTCCATGCGGGTGGCGGCCCGGGTGACGGTCGGCGTGGCGAGCTCCAGACGGCGGGCGACCTCGCCGGGGGTGAGCCCGTCGTCCTCCCACAGGCAGCGCAGGATGAACTGCTGCCCGGAGCCCACGCCGTGCCGGCTGTAGGCGGCCTCCGCCGCCTGCGCCATCGCACGCTTGGCGTTCCAGAAGGCCGTGTGGAAGTCCTCCGCCGCGCTCATGCGATCTCCGTCCCGTCCCCTCGTGCGTTCGCACGCTAGCAAAAGCAGGGTTGACGGCATTTCGTTAGCTCGCTAACGTCTTTCGTTGCCGTGCTAACGATATCCCTGGAGACGATCGCATGACGCTGAGCTTCGGCCTGAAGACGGTCCCCGCGCACACGACGTACGACGAGATCCTGCGGGTCTGGGAGGAGGCGGACGCGACCCCGGAGATCGAGCACGCCTGGCTGTGGGACCACATGATCCCCCTGTTCGGCGACCCCGGAGGGCCGATCCTGGAGGGGTGGACGCTGCTGGCCGCCCTCGCCGCCCGGACCGAGCGGCTGGGCCTCGGCCTGATGGTGACCAGCAACCGCACCCGGCCGCCGGCCGTGCTCGCGAAGATCGCCGCCACGGTCGACGTCGTCTCACGCGGGCGCCTGGTGATGGGGATCGGTGTCGGCGGCACCGTCCAACCGGGGGACACGCTCACGCCGCGGGAGTACGACGCGTACGGCCTGCGCCTGGTGTCTCCCGGAGAGGGCGTCGAGCGGCTGGCGGAGTCGTGCGCCATCCTGCGCCGGATGTGGACCGAGGACGTCTTCGACTTCGAGGGCCGCCACTACACGCTCCGGGGCGCCCGCTGCGCCCCGAAGCCGGTCCAGCGGCCGGGCCCGCCCATCATGATCGGCGGCTGGGGCACCCGGACGCTCCGGGTCGTGGCCGAGCACGCCGACATCTGGAACATCCCGGGGCCGCCGCACAACGACCCCGCCTTCATCGCCGAGCGCGGCCGGGTGCTCGACGAGCACTGCCGCGCGATCGGCCGCGACCCCGCCGAGATCGTCCGCTCGGCCCAGATCATCGTGCCGTACGACGACCCGGCCGCGGGCCGCGCCGCGGTGGTCGGCGCGGTCCGGGCGGGCGTGACGCACATCGCGCTGAACCTGCGCACGCCGTTCCCGGCCGGCGTCGCCCGCTGGGCCGTCAGGGAGATCGTCGAGCCGGTGCTGGCCGAGGTGGGATCCGGCGAGGCCCTCACAGCGCCCTGACGGAGGAGACCACCACGTTGATGTCGTGCCAGCGACTCCGCTGGCTGTCGGGGATCGTGACGAACACCAGGGCCGGCTTCTTGTCGCGCGCGTCCACCAGGGCCACCGCGGCGTTCGACGTACGCTTCTTGCCCTTCACCACGTAGTGCACGGTGTAGCCGAGCAGCCAGCCGTCACGCTTGCCCGCCTTGATCTTCTGTGACGCCGTCCAGGTGACGGTCGCCCCGGAGGGGTGGTGGTTGAGCGTCCAGCGGGCGGCCAGGAAGGCGGTGTCGCGCAGGCTGTCCTGCACCGGGATCGGCACCGGGCAGGAGACCAGCATCCCCTGGTACGCCGAGCCCTTGACCTTGGGCAGCACCTGCCGTGAGGCGAAGGGGCTCGCCTTGGCCAGCTTCCACAGCTTCGAGAACCTGGCGAAGGCCACGCCCGACCGCTTGTCCTTGATCAGCCCTCGGGTGGGGGCGGCGTGCCCGGAGAACTTCCGCAGCCTCCGGTCGCTCGCGGGCAGCGCCGGGACCCGCGGGTCCGTCAGCGCCGCCTCCATGGCGGTCGTGCCGGGGGACGGCGTGGGCTCGGGCGTCGCCGCAGAGGAGGGCGCGCCCGACGCGGACGGGACGGCCGACGCGGCGTCGACGGCGGCGCCGGCCGTCACCGGAGCCGAGGCGGCGACCGTGGGATCCACGGAGACCCCGCCGCCCG
>NZ_KI866525.1:966050-971336 GCF_000511135.2 Microbispora sp. ATCC PTA-5024
ACCCCGGCCGGGGCGCTCGCGGCGGGCGGCGGGCCGGCCGCGGTGACGCGGGAGCCGGAGTCCCCCCTGCCGAGCAGTACGGCGGCGCCGATCCCCCCGACGACGGCGACCGCGACACCCGCCGCGATCACCCGGTAGACCACCCGCATCGGCAGGTCGCCGAGCCCCTTGCCGGAGCCGGGGGGTGGCGGGGGCTCGGGGACCGTGATCTTCGGCAGCGGAGTCGTCTCCGCCTCGGCTGCTACGTACGACGGTACGGCTTTCGTCCCATAGTCCCCAGGTGACACGATCGGGAGCGTACGGCATATCGGGGTAATTCGGGTGCGTTCCCCATCACACTTCGGGAACGCCCGTACGCAGCCAGGGCGCGTCGGCGACCACCGTGGCGCTGCCCGGTTCGATCTCCGTGAAGCCGGCGTCCCGCACCACTGGAAGGCCGCCGCCGGCCAGATCGGCCCAGCTCCCGGGCGGGGCCGTGCGGACGCTCACGGCGAGACCGCGCTCCCGCCAGGCGGCCCGGTCCTCCTCGCCGGCGCCCCACCATGCGAACTGGGCGCCGTGGCCGGCCTGCGCCATGGCCTTGCCGGCCGTCATGTCCAGGTGAGGGTTGACCCAGAGCACGGGGACGTCCGGATCGGGGACGGGCGGCGGGGCGGAGTCGCCCAGCTCGGTGCCCGAGACCTGGAGCCGGGACAGGTCCTTGGGCCAGTCGTCCAGCCGCACCGGGGGGTGCACCCGGACCTCGGCCGTCCCGGCCGTGACCGTGATCCCGGGAAGGGCGAGCACGCGCCGCCACTCCGCGCCGCGCGCCCGGCGCACCACCTTCCTGATCCGGCCGTCCTGCCACTCCTCGATCTCGCCGGCCCAGTCGTCCTGGTCGAGCATCCGCAGGACCGCCGTCGCGGCCGCCTCAAGCGCGTCGGTCCGCTCGGGCGGGGCCGCGCGTTCGATGCGGACGACGAGGGGGAGCACGCGTTCTGTCACCCGACCAGGATCGCAGCCTCCCTGGGCCGCTCCGCACGGGTCACCACGCGGGACGACATGAGGGCGGCGAGCAGGCACAGCAGCCCCGCGCCGTACCAGGCGGCGTCGTAGTTGCCGAGGTGGTCGCGGGTGACGCCGGCGACGGTGGCGGCGATCGCGGCGCCCACCTGGTGCGAGGCGAACACCCAGCCGAACACGACCGCGCCCTCCGCCCCGAAGATCTTCCGGCACAGGGCCACCGTGGGCGGCACCGTCGCCACCCAGTCGAGGCCGTAGAAGACGATGAACACGAGCATGCTGGGATGGGAGGTGGCCGCGAACAGCTGCGGCAGGACCAGCAGCGACAACCCGCGCAGCGCGTAGTAGACGGTGAGCAGGACCCGCGAGTCCACCCGGTCGCTCAGCCACCCGGAGGCGACCGTGCCGACGATGTCGAAGACCCCGACGAGCGCGAGCAGCGAGGCGGCGGCGGTCTCCCCCATGCCGTGATCGTGGGCGGCCGGGATGAAGTGCGTGCCGACCAGGCCGTTCGTGCTCGCGCCGCAGATGGCGAAGCCCCCCACGAGGAACCAGAACGACCGCTTCCTGGACGCGGACCGCAGGACCCGCAGCGCCCGCGCCGACGCCCCCCTGCCCGGGGTCCGCACGACGGGCTCGGCGGCGCCCAGCGCGGTCAGCCCGAGCTCCTCGGGGGTGTCGCGGATGAGGAACCACACGAGGGGGACGACGGCCAGGGCCGCGCCCGACACGGTGAGGGCGGCGTACCGCCAGCCCTGCATCTCGGCGAGGTGCGCCAGCACCGGGAGGAAGACGAGCTGGCCGGTGGCCCCCCCGGCCGTCAGGATCCCCGTCACGAGCCCGCGGTGCCGGACGAACCACCGATCGGTCAGCGTCGCGGCGAACACCAGGGCCATCGAGCCGGTGCCGAGCCCGACGAGCACGCCCCACAGCGCGACCAGCTCCCAGCTCGCAGTCATGAACACGGTCAGCCCGCTGCCGGCCGCGACCAGCGCGAGGGCGCACGTGACCACCCGGCGCATGCCGAACCGGTCCATCAGGGCCGCGGCGAACGGCGCGCACAGGCCGTACAGCATCAGGTTCACCGAGACGGCGAGCGAGATCGTCCCCCTGGACCACCCGAACTCGTCCTGCAGCGGAGTGATCAGCACGCCCGGCGTGGCGCGGAAGCCCGCGGCTCCGAGGATGGCGACGAAGGCGGCGGCGGCCACGAACCAGGCCCGATGAAGCGATCTCATGCGCCCATCCTGGTGGGGGGGATCCGCCCCAGCCAGTGGCCCGAAAGCCAATATGTGAAACAATCGGGCCATGCATCGCGTCGCCGTCCTCGTGCTGGAGGACTTCGCCACCCTCGACCTGGGCGTCCCGGGGCAGGTGTTCTGGGCCGCCGAGGACGGTGGGCCGCTCTACGAGGTGGTCACCTGCACGCCCGACGGCGGCCCGGTCCGCACGCGCGCCGGATACAGCGTGGTGCCCGACCACGACCTCGGCGTGCTCGCCACGGCCGACACCGTGGTGGTGCCGGGCATCCACGGCGGTCCTCCCATCGAGGACGGCACGCTGGACCCGCGGGTGCGGGACGCGCTGCGCGAGGCCGCCGGGCGGTCGCGGCTGATCTCCATCTGCACCGGCGCCTTCGTCCTGGCCGCGGCCGGGCTGCTCGACGGCCGGCCGGCCGCGACACACTGGCGCAACGCCGACCGGTTCCGCTCGCTGTTCCCCCGGGTGCGCCTCGATCCCGAGGTCCTCTTCATCGACGACGGCGACCTGCTCACCTCGGCCGGCGTCGCGGCCGGCATCGACCTGTGCCTGCACGTCATCCGCCGCGACCACGGCAGCGAGGTGGCCAACCGGACGGCCAGGCGTTGCGTGACCCCGCCGTTCCGGGAGGGCGGCCAGGCGCAGTACATCGAGCGCCCCGTGCCCGACCCCGCGGGGACCACCACCGCGCCCACCCGGGCGTGGATGCTGGAGAACCTGCACGAGCCGCTGGACCTGGCCGCGCTGGCCGCGCACGCCAGGATGAGCATCCGGACGTTCACCCGCAGGTTCCGCGAGGAGACGGGCCTCAGCCCGGCCAGGTGGCTCACCCGGCAGCGGGTCGAGCACGCGCGCCACCTGCTGGAGACCACCGACCTGCCGGTCGACCTGATCGCCCGCAAGGCGGGGTTCGGCACGGGCGTCTCGCTCCGCCAGCACCTCCACGCCGCCGTAGGCGTGCCGCCGCTGGCCTACCGGCAGACGTTCCGCAGCCCCCTCACCGAGGCCGGTCGTCCAGGGGCCGCAGCCCTTCGATGATGAGGGTGATCAGGCGGTCGGCGCCGTCGGGTGACCGCTCGGTCGCCACCGACACCCCGTGGACCAGCTTGAGCAGCTCGCCCACCTCCAGGTCCTTGCGGACCGCCCCCGCCTCCTGCGCGGGGGCCAGCAGCGCCTCGCCGGCGGCGTTGATCTGCTGCCGGCACGCCGCGAACAGGTCCGACTCCTTGCCGAGCGTCGCCATCAGCGCCCGGTTGAGGCCGCGCTTGGCCACCGCGTGCGCCAGCATCGACCGGATCCAGCGCATGAGCGCCTCCTCCGGCCGGCTCCGCTCCGCCAGGTCGTACGCCTCCTGGGCCAGCGCCTCGATCTGGTCCCGGTAGACCGCCTCCTGAAGGGCCTGCCGCGTGGGGAAGTGCCGGTAGAGCGTGCCGATGCCGACCTCGGCCCGCCGTGCGATGTCCTCCAGCGGCGCGTCCGGCCCCTGCTCCTCGAACAGCACCCGTGCCTCGGCGAGCAGGCGGTCGTAGTTGCGGCGCGCGTCGGCGCGCATGGGCCTGTTCATGGCAACACCCTTGCGAAGCGGAGGTCGCCTCCGTATATTCCTTTACCGGAGGTTACCTCCACTTAATCCCTCGGAGGCTCGTTTGTCGACGCTCACGGTATCCCTTCGCGCGCGGACGCACACCCGCCTGGCGCTCGCCGTGGTGGTGACGTGCCAGCTCATGATCGGCCTGGACTCGACCATCGTGACCATCGCCCTGCCCAGGATCCAGCAGGACGTCGGGTTCTCCCCCACCGGGCTGTCCTGGGTGATGAACGCCTACCTGCTCGCCTTCGGCGGCCTGCTGACGCTCGGCGGCCGGGCCGGGGACATCCTCGGCCGGCGCCGCGTCTTCGTCGCGGGCGTCCTCGTCTTCACGCTCGGCTCACTGATGGGCGGGCTCGCCACGGCCGCCTGGGGACTGCTGGCCGCGCGGGCCGCCCAGGGGGTCGGGGCCGCGGTCGCCGGCCCGAGCATCCTCGCCCTGATCGCCACCACGTTTCCCGAGGGCGCGGCCCGCAACCGCGCGATAAGCCTCTACTCCGCCGTCACAGGGGCCGGCGGCTCCATAGGCCTGATTCTGGGCGGTCTGCTCACCGACACGACGTCCTGGCGCTGGGTGTTCTTCGTGAACGTCCCGATCGGGCTACTCGTGGTCGCGCTCGCGCCGCGCTTCATCCGCGAGCCCGACCGGCACCCCGGCCGCTTCGATGTCGCCGGGGCCGTGACGGTGACCGGCGGAATGGTCTCCCTCGTGTACGCGCTGGTCACGGTCGCCGACGCCGGCTGGCGCGAGGCCGCCCCCGCCTTCGTCGCGGCGGCGGCGCTGCTGGCCGGGTTCGCCGCCGTGGAGACCCGGGCGCGGCAGCCGATCGTGCCGCCGGCGCTGCTGGCCGACCGGGCCCGCGCCGCCGCCTACCTCGTCCAGTTGCTGCTCGCGGCCGGCATGTTCGGGTTCTTCTTCCTGATGACCCAGTTCGTCCAGCTCGTCCTGGGCCTGGACCCGCTGCGGGCCGGGTTCGCGTTCCTGCCGATGGCGCTCACGCAGTTCGCCGTCGTACGGGTGGTGCCGCGGCTGCTCCCCCGGTTCGGCGCCAGGGCCGTCATCGTCGCCGGGACCACGCTGTCGCTCGCCGGGCTCGTGTGGCTCACCCGGGTCGGGCCCGGAACCGGGTACACGGACGGCCTGCTCGGGCCGATGCTGCTGCTCGGGATCGGCGGCGGGCTGTCCTTCATGCCGCTGAACGCGACCATCCTCGCGGGGGTGGGCCCCCGCGAGTCGGGGGCGGCGTCCGGGCTGGCGCAGACGATGGTCTGGGCGGGCGGGGCGCTGGGATCGGCCGTCCTGGTGACCGTGTTCGGCACAGCCATGCGCGACGGCACGCTCGTCGGCGGCATGGCCGCCGCGTTCGCCGCCGCGGCCGTCTTCGCCGCGCTGGCGCTGGCCGCCGCGGCGCTGGCCATCCCCGGCCGAAGGGGCT
>NZ_KI866525.1:971356-986642 GCF_000511135.2 Microbispora sp. ATCC PTA-5024
GGCCGCGCGAGGCGTACGGGGTGCGCGACCCGCGGCCGGGCTCGCGGAGCGCCTCGGACGTTCCGGGCCGCTGGGCGCCGCGCCGCTTGCGCATGACCAGCCAGCCGATGCCCAGCACGACCAGTCCGAGCGGCGTGCGGGCGAGCCATCGGGTGGCGACGAGCTGCAGGATCCGTTTCATGGCGTTTGCCCCTACCACCACCGGTCACGTTCATGTACGCGGCCTCCCGCCGCTCCGGCGGGGGCCCGAATGCCGACGGATCGGATTTCCACTGGGAAACGGCATCGTGATGCGCCCGGATTCCGCCGTACGACAAAGGAGGGGTAATCATCCGCGCGGCCTGCCGTATCGGCCGGGACCGCGGCCCGAAATCAGGGTATGGAGGTGGACGTCGTTTATGTCCAATCAAACGGACGTCCAGTGTGGAAAGCTAGGCAGGTGCACCGAGATGAGCCGTCGCCGTGCGGGTAAGCCGCTCGCCAGTATCGGAGCGATCGCCCTGCGGTCGGCGTTGACCGCCCTCATCGTCGCCATCGCGACGGCCGCGCTGTCCACGGAGGCGTCCGCCGGCTCGGGCGGGGGGCACAAGGGCCGCAACGGCGACACCGCCAGCTCCGGCAACAGCGGGAAGATCTCCATCAACGCCGGGAACGGCAAGCACAACCAGAACAACTTCGCGATCGACACCCCCACCGTGGTCGACGGCATCCAGGAGGTCTCGACCGGTAACAACGGCAGCACCAACACGCAGAACGTCAACTGCAAGCGCCACAAGCTCTGCAAGGTCAACCAGAGCCAGTGGACGGTGAGCCGAAACTGACAATTGTCCGATCGGTCCGATCCGAGCAGTTATTGACGCTGCCGTTGGCAATACTCCGGTAATAACCCGCGCCCCGTCCGTCGGTGGCGCGGGTTGCGCCCGGCCCCCGATTATCCTGAGCAAGCAGTACGGACGGAGAACGACGTCCGGACTCATCAGGATTCGGCAGGGGGCGACGAAGAATGACAATTCGGCTCGTTGGCGGCGCGGGGGGCATGAGAACCCTGGCCCTGGTGTCTCTCATCGGCGCGTCCGCCTCGGCCGTGTTCCTCGCGGCCCTGGACCCGCTCCCGGCGGCCGCGGGCACCGACCGCGAGCGGGCCGCCCGGGCGCACGGGCGGCTGCGCGCCGACCCGCCCGGCGACGACACGGTGACGAGCGGGAACGGCCGGCGCAACCGCAGCGTCCTGTCGGTGAAGAGCCCCACGAACAACCGCGGTTACCAGCACACCTCCACCGAGGCGGCCGACGGCGTGACGAGCGTCCAGAACGCCCTGTGCCGGAGGAGCCGGGTCTGCAACATCACCCAGAACGTGACGGTGATCGCCCCGACTCCGCGGCCGACGCCGACCCCGGCGGCCACTCCGACGCCCAGCCCCACTCCCACGCCGTCCGAGGAACCCGTGCAGGCGGTCTCGGAGCCGCAGTGGCGGCCGGTGGCGGTGGTGTGGCCGTTGATCCGGCTCGACGTCGGGCTCCTGCTGCGACCCGCGTGCGGGTGCGTGCCGCTGACGGTGATCGGGTGAGCGGACCCCGCGGGTCCGCGAAAGGTGGAGCTATGGGGACTCGAACCCCAGACCCCCTCCATGCCATGGAGGTGCGCTACCAGCTGCGCTATAGCCCCTTGGTCACGCCACCGCAGCGGCGCCCGGCCAGTGTATAGGACGTCCGGCGCGAGAGCGTAACCGTGCGGGACGGCGGGTCAGCAGCCGCAGGAGATGCCGGCGGCCGGGGCCGTCAGCGGGTCCGCCGGGCGCCGCTCGACGCCGGACGCCGTCACGACGGCGAAGCCCTCCCGGGCCCAGTACTCGAAGCCGCCGATCATCTCCTTCACCCGGTACCCGAGCCGGGCGAACTCGAGCGCCGCCCGCGTCGCGCCGTTGCACCCGGGACCCCAGCAGTACGTCACCACAGTGACGTCGCGAGGGATCTCCTCCGGCGCGCGGGCGGCGACCCGCGCGGCCGGCAGGTGGAGCGCGCCCCTCACGTGCCCCTGCCGCCAGCTCTCGGAGCTGCGGACGTCCACCACCACGATCCCGCGCTCGCCCGACTCCAGGTCGGCGTGCACGTCGGACACGTCGGTCTCGAACGACAGGCGGGCGGCGAAGTGGGCGGCGGCCGCGGCCGGGGCGGCGGCGGGAACGTTGAGAACGGCGGACATCAGGACACCTCCGGGAGTCGGTCGTCCCGATCGTGCCGCCGCGGCGTCCCCGTCCGCCAGTGGCACGCGTGCCCACCATCGCTAAGATCTGGCCATGCCGAGCCTCCTGTCCCTCTCCGAGCCCGGCCGTACGGTGTCGGTCCTGGCCTTCGACGGCATGAGCCCCTTCGAGCTGGGGTGCGTGGTCGAGGTCTTCGGGCTTCCCCGCCCCGAGCTCGACGTGCCCTGGTACGACCTCGTCGTCTGCTCCGAGCGCGAGGGCCCGCTGCGGGCCGTGGGCGGCTTCACCGTGCAGGCCGCGCACGGCCTCGACGCGTTCGCCGCGGCCTCCACCGTGATCGTCCCGGGCGTGCCCGACGTCCACGCGGACGTCTCCCCCGCGCTCGCCGGCGCTCTGCGACAGGCCCGCGACCACGGCGCGCGGATCGTGTCGATCTGTTCGGGAGCCTTCGCCCTCGCCGGGGCCGGGCTCCTCGACGGGCGCACCGCCACCACCCACTGGCGGTACGCCGCGCTCCTCCAGAGCCGCTTCCCCCGCGTCACGGTGGACCCCGGCGTCCTGTACGTGGACGAGGGCGACGTGCTGACCAGCGCCGGCAGCGCCGCCGGTCTCGACCTGCTCATCCACCTCGTACGGCGGGACCACGGCCCGAGCGTGGCCAACGCCGTCGCCCGCCGGCTGGTCGTGCCGCCGCACCGCGAGGGCGGGCAGGCGCAGTTCGTCGAGGCGCCGGTCGCGCCCGTCGCGGAGGACGACGCGGTGGCCCGCGCGATGGAGTGGGCGCTGGCCGACCTCGCCCGCCCGATCACCGTGGACGTCCTGGCCCGGGTCGCCGCGATGTCCCGGCGCAGCTTCGTGCGGCACTTCCACCGGAGGACCGGCACCAGCCCCGTCCGCTGGGTGATCGCGCAGCGGATCGCGGCCAGCCTGCCCCTGCTGGAGACCACGGCGGTCCCGGTCGAGGAGGTCGCGGCCGCGGTGGGCTTCGAGAGCCCGGTGACGTTCCGTCACCACTTCACGCGGGCGATGCGCACCTCCCCCTCGGCGTACCGCCGGGCGTTCGCGCCCCGACCTGCACGTCTGGGAGATTCATGATTATTGATGGAAGATTGTGCGGTTTGTCCAATGTAGTGGTTAAGGTGGTCAACCACCCGCGGAAGCCGAGGAGCTTTCCCCCTAAACGACCGCAGGGAGTTGTTTCCACATGCAAGGGGACGTCCACCCCCCGACGAGCCGGCCCGATTTCCGCCAGGAGGAGATCCTCGACAGCGGCGCCGGCGGTTCCCGGAGCGGCTCCGGGAACACCACGAAGAAGGCCGTGATCGCGGCCGCCGCGCTGGTGGCGCTGCTCGTCGCCGGCGGCGCCGGGTTCGTGCTCGCCAAGGGTTCGGGCGGTCCGGCGCCGAGCGGCGCGGGACCGGCCGCGAGCCAGGACGCCGGAGCCCCCGCCGGCGACGCCGGGCAGGGAGGGACCGATCAGGCCGGATCCCAGGACGGCGCGGGCGACCAGCCCGGCGACGGCGGGGACGACACGGGCGCCACAGGAGGCGGCGACGGCACGGGCCAGGACGCCTCCGGCGGCGGCACCGGGACGGGCGCGGGCGGGTCCGGCGGCTCGACCGGCTCCGGCTCCTCCGGGTCCTCGGGCTCCTCCGGGACGGGCGGCACGAGGAGCGGGACGAAGAGCGGCACGTCGAACGGCGGCGGCACCGGCAAGCCCCAGGGCGGCGGGTCGTCCGGTTCGCAGGCCCCCGCCGACGGCCCCGGCGGGGTCGTCGAGGGCCAGTGCGCCAAGAGCGGCTGCTAGCCCCCCATCAGGCGGCGGTGTCAGCCGAGGTGCCGGGCGAAGAACCGCAGCGTGCTGTCCAGTTCGAACGCCGGGATCTCGCCGTGCCTGCCGGGGTTCGCGTGCAGCGTCTTCTCGGCTGAGGCGAAGGCGTCGAACAGCGCCAAGCCCTGGGCCCGCGGCACCCGCTCATCGTCCCACTGCAGGAGGAACTCCACCGGGACGGTGATCCGCGCGGCGTCCTCCGCCGATGCCGTCGCCCCGCCCAGACCCAGCACCGCCGCGCGGACCCGGGGTTCGGCGGCGACGAACGGAATCCCGAGTCCGCACCCCAGCGACACACCCCAATAGCCCACCGGACCGGCACCGACGTACTCGAGGTCCTGGACCGCGTCCAGGACGGCACGCCATTCCGGGACGGTCTGGCGAGCCACGAGCGCCTGGAAGACGGCGATCAGCGGGGCCGGATCCTCCCCGGCGTCCATGCGCGCCCGGTTCTCTGTGGCGATCCGGTCGTACTCCTCATCCTTCGGCCTGTCGCCGTGGCCGGGCACGTCCACCGCCACCACCGCGAAGGCACAGTCGGTCGCCAACCGGCGCGCACGGGTCAGGATGCCGGGGGCCTTCTTGTGCTGTCCGCCGCCGTGTCCCATGACAATGAGGGGACGAGTGCCGGCGGCGCCTTCCGGCGTCCACAGCACGCCGGGAATCTCACCGAGGGTGAAGAGCCTTTCGCGGACGCCGTCCGACGACGTCTCAGAGATGAAGCGCATTGCGTTTCGAGCCTTTCGGGATGCCTTCCGCGGGCGCTCCCTAGGCCATGCGAGGGAGGGAGCCCCGACCTGTCACAGCGTTGATCGGTCTCACCTCCTCAGTTCGCAGCACAAACGGCGACGCCGAACATATCACCAGAAGGTCCACCCGCGTCCGGCCCCGGACAGACGTCCGGGCCAGCCTGACGAGGCCGGCCCGGACGGGGTGATCGATCAGACCAGGTCGAACCGGTCGAGGTCCATGACCTTGGACCACGCCGCGACGAAGTCGTTCACGAACTTCTGCTTCGCGTCGTCGCTCGCGTAGACCTCCGCGAGCGCCCGCAGCTCGGAGTTCGCGCCGAAGACGAGGTCGGCCCGGCTGGCGGTCCACCTGGTCTCGCCCGTGCCCGCGTCGCGGCCCTCGAACGTGGTCTGGTCCTCCGACGCCGACTTCCACTCCGTGCCCATGTCGAGCAGGTTGACGAAGAAGTCGTTGGTAAGGACGCCGGGGGTCGAGGTGAGGACGCCGGCCTTCGACTGCCGGTGGTTGGCGCCGAGGACGCGGAGGCCGCCGACGAGGACCGTCATCTCGGGGGCGCTGAGGGTCAGCAGGTTGGCCCGGTCGATCAGCAGGTACTCGGCCGGAAGGCGGTTGCCCTTGCCGTAGTAGTTGCGGAACCCGTCGGCGGCCGGCTCCAGGGCGGCGAACGACTCCACGTCGGTCTCGTCCTGCGACGCGTCCACACGCCCCGGCGTGAAGGGGACCTCGACGTCGAAGCCGGCGTCCTTGGCCGCCTTCTCGACGGCGGCGGAGCCGCCGAGCACGATCAGGTCGGCGAGCGAGATCTGCTTGCCGCCGGTCTGCGCGGCGTTGAACGACTCCTGGATCCCCTCAAGGGTGCGCAGCACCGCGGCCAGCTGGTCGGGGTCGTTGACCTCCCACCCGCTCTGCGGCTGCAGGCGGACGCGGGCGCCGTTGGCGCCGCCGCGCTTGTCGCTGCCGCGGAACGACGAGGCCGAGGCCCACGCGGTGGAGACGAGCTCGGACACGGTCAGGCCCGAGGCGAGGATCCGGCCCTTGAGGGCGGCGACGTCGCCGGCGTCCACGAGCTCGTACGTCCGCGCCGGCAGCGGGTCCTGCCACAGCAGCACCTCGCTCGGGACCTCGGGGCCGAGGTAGCGCACGACCGGGCCCATGTCGCGGTGGGTCAGCTTGAACCACGCCCGGGCGAAGGCGTCCGCGAACGCGTCCGGGTTCTCCAGGAAGCGCCGCGAGATCTGCTCGTAGACGGGGTCGAACCGGAGCGCCAGGTCGGTCGTCAGCATCGTCGGGGCGTGCTTCTTCGACGGGTCGTGGGCGTCGGGGACGGTGCCCGCCCCCGCGCCGTCCTTCGGCCGCCACTGGTGGGCGCCGGCGGGGCTCTGGAACAGCTCCCACTCGTAGCCGAACAGGATCTCGAAGAAGGAGTTGTCCCACGTGGTCGGGGTGGGCGTCCAGGTCACCTCGAGACCGCTGGTGATCGCGTCGCCGCCCTTGCCGGTGCCGAAGCTGTTCTTCCAGCCGAAGCCCTGCTGCTCGATCGGGGCCGCCTCGGGGTCGGCGCCGACGTTGTCCGCCGGGCCGGCGCCGTGGGCCTTGCCGAAGGTGTGACCGCCCGCGATGAGGGCGACCGTCTCCTCGTCGTTCATCGCCATCCGGCGGAACGTCTCACGGATGTCGCGGGCCGACGCCAGCGGGTCCGGGTTGCCGTTCGGGCCCTCCGGGTTGACGTAGATGAGGCCCATCTGGACCGCGGCGAGAGGGTTTTCGAGCTCGCGGTCGCCGGTGTAGCGCTCGTCGCCGAGCCAGGTGGTCTCGGGACCCCAGTAGACGTCCTCCTCCGACTCCCAGACGTCCTCACGGCCGCCCGCGTAGCCGAAGGTCGTGAAGCCCATCGACTCCAGCGCGACGTTGCCCGCGAGGATCATGAGGTCGGCCCACGAGATCTTCTGGCCGTACTTCTTCTTGACCGGCCACAGCAGGCGGCGGGCCTTGTCGAGGTTGCCGTTGTCGGGCCAGCTGTTCAGCGGGGCGAAGCGCTGCTGACCGGCCCCGGCGCCGCCGCGGCCGTCGCTGATGCGGTACGTGCCCGCGCTGTGCCACGCCATCCGGATGATCAGCGGACCGTAGTGGCCGAAGTCGGCGGGCCACCAGTCCTGGGAGGTCGTCAGCACCTCGGCGATGTCACGCTTCACGGCCGCGAGGTCGAGGCTGTTGAACGCCGCGGCGTAGTCGAACTCCTCGCCGAGGGGGTTGGCCACGGCGGGGTTCTTGGCGAGGATCCTCAGGTTGAGCCGCTCCGGCCACCACTGGCGGTTCCCGCCGCCCTGAGTCGGGTGCGCGGCGCGCCCGTGCGCGACGGGGCAGCCGCCCTCGCCCTCCGTCTTCGGGTCGGTGACGATTGCATCATGGTTCTCAGACATGGGAATCCTTCTGAAAGAGGTGGATCACGCGGCTCGTCAACCGCGGGCGGTGGAACAGCCGGGGCACAGGCCCCAGTAGATGACGTCGGCCTCTTCGATCGAGAAGCCGTGGTCGTCGGACGCCGTCAGGCAGGGGGCGTGACCGACCGCGCAGTCGACGTCGGCGACGGCGCCGCACGACCGGCACACCACGTGGTGGTGGTTGTCGCCGACGCGCCCCTCGAACCGGGCCGGACTGCCGGCCGGCTCGATGCGGCGGACGAGTCCCGCCGCGGTGAGCGCGTGGAGGGCCTCGTACACGGCTTGGAGGGAGACGTGGCCGACGCGGTCGCGCACCCCGGACGCGATCGCGTCGACGTCGAGGTGGTCACCGTGCCGGACGGTCTCGAGCAGTGCGACGCGGGCGGCCGTCACGCGCAGGCCGGCGCCGCGCAGCTCGTCGGCGGTGGTCGGGGTCCTGGGTGCGATCATCGCGCACAACCTACCGTCATAAAGGCGAACCATACAAGAGAACGAACGATTAACGTAAGGTGCCGGATTCGGCAGGGTCCGTCCGTTCCGGATGGGTCGTCGCGGGGCGATCCCGTACGGCGTCAGGTGAGCGACTCCACGAACCGGGACATGCCGTCCAGCCAGCGGTCCGGGTCGGCCACCTTGCGGGCCAGGAAGGCGGCCACCTCGGGGTGCGGCAGGATGTAGAAGCGCTCGTCGGCCAGGCCCTCGACGACGTGGCCGGCCACCTCGGCCGGGTCGAGCACGGCGCCCGACGAGGCGACGGCGCGCGCGGTGACGTGGTCCTCCTCCAGCCCCCGCTCCATCATCCGGGTGCGGACGCCCTGCGGGCAGAGCACGCTCACGCGGATGCCCCTGGCGCGGTAGTGGATGGCCACCCACTCGGCGAAGGAGATCGCCGCCGCCTTGCTCACGGCGTACGGCGCGTCGCCGGGGCAGCTCACCAGCCCGGCGGCCGAGCACGTGTTCAGCAGGTATCCGCCGCCGCGCTCGACCATCCGGGGCACGACGGCGCGCGCGGCGTAGACGTGGGCCATCGTGTTGACGGCGAGCGTCGCACTCCAGTCGAGGTCGGAGGCGTCCAGGCCGTGGCCGGTGATGACGCCGGCGTTGGAGCAGAACAGGTCCACCGGGCCGAGGTCCCGCTCAGCCGCGTCCACCAGCGCGCGGACGTCGTCCTCGACGGTCACGTCGGCCCCCACGGCGAGGGCGCGCCCGCCGATCTCGGCGGCGACCGCCGCGGCGCCCGCCTCGTCGAGGTCGGCCACGAGCACGCCGGCCGCCCCCTCGGCGGCGAAGCGCAGTGCCAGGGCGCGCCCGATGCCGCCCGCGGCGCCCGTCACGACGACGATCTTGTCCTCGACCCGCATGACCCCTCCAAACCGACCAGTCGGTATCGGAACCTACGCGCCCGCTCCTCCGGCGTCAACGAATCAAGACCGGGCGGCCGCGAGTCCCGCCGGGATGGGCATCGAGAACCAGACCGTCTTGCCACCGGCGACCCGGCTGGCGCCCCAGCGCTCGGCGAGCTGGCTGACCAGGTACATCCCCCGGCCGTCCTCATCGAGCACGCCGGGCTCGCGCAGGATCGGCAGCCGGTGGTCGTCGTCGCTGACCTCGCACAGCAGCGCGTCGGTGCGCAGCAGCCGGATCGTGATGGGCCGTGAGGTCTGCCGCACCGCGTTCGTGACCAGCTCGGACGCGAGGAGCTGGGCCACGGGGATCATCGGCTCCAGGCCCCACGAGGTCAGCGTCCGACGGACGAGGCCGCGCACCCGGCCCGGCGTCGCCGGCTGCGGCTCCATCATCCACTGCGCCACGTGCCCGCTGGGGATGCCCCGGAACCGGATGGCCAGCAGCGTCACGTCGTCCGACCGGCCGGAGGACAGCGCGTCGTCGCACAGGTCCTCGACATGGGCGCCCCCGGCGACCCGGCGGCGCAGGGTCTCGACGCTCTGGCCGATGTCCTGCCCGCGCTGCTCCACCAGGCCGTCGGTGTACAGCACGAGCATGCTGCCGTCCTCGGCGGCGATCTCCATGGTCTCGAACGGCGTGCGCCCGAGCCCGATGGGCGGGCAGCGGGGCGGCGACAGCAGGTCGGCCCCGCCGTCCGGCCGTACGAGGACGGGCGGCAGATGGCCGGCGCTCGCGATCGTGCAGCGCCGCAGCACGGGGTCGTACACGCAGTAGACGCAGGTGGTGAGCGTCTGCGCGGCGAGCCGCTGGGCCATCTCGTCGAGCGAGTGGAGCACCTGCTCGGCCGGCAGGTCGAGCGAGGCGAGCGTCTGGACGGCGGTGCGGAGCTGGCCCATGACGGCGGCGGCGGGCAGGCCGTGGCCCATGACGTCGCCCACCACCAGCGCGACCCTGCTCCCGGGCAGCGGGATCACGTCGAACCAGTCGCCGCCGACCCGCTCGGCCGCCGGCTCGTACCGGAACGAGATCTCCAGCCCGGGCAGCACGGGCGGGGCGCCCGGCCTGATCCCCCGCTGGAGGATCTCGACGGCCTCGACCTGCTGCCGGTGCCGGTGACCATGGAAGATCGTCAGCGCGGCCGGGACGCCGAGCTGGGCGGCCGCCAGCAGGTCGGCGTCCGCGAAGGAAGGACGCTGCCGGTCCCTGGCCAGCACGACGCA
Source organism: Microbispora sp. ATCC PTA-5024 (assembly GCF_000511135.2). NCBI lineage: Bacteria > Bacillati > Actinomycetota > Actinomycetes > Streptosporangiales > Streptosporangiaceae > Microbispora > Microbispora sp. ATCC PTA-5024. The sequence continues at coordinate 981,212 of NZ_KI866525.1, forward strand.
GCCGACCGGCTTGCCGTACGCGCGCAGGGGAACGGCGATGAGGTGGTCGTCGAGCCGGGCGGGGCCGCGCCGCCGGTCGTCGTGCCAGCGCGGGGGCAGGCGCCCGGCGCGGTCGACCCGGTGCCGCACGCCGCCGTCCACGTAGACGGCCGCCGCGTCGGCCAGCCGGGGTACGGCGGCCTCGCACAGCACCCGGGCCGCCTCCTCGGGGCTCGGGCTGTCGCCGATGGCCTGAGCCGCCTCGCTCAGGTACCCCAGCAGGTCGAGCGTTTCCCCGTCCCACGACACGGGTGGGCAGCCTCTCAGAATTGGTCGCGACGGCAATTGAAGAAGAGCTGGATTTCGGGTGGCGCCTGGGTCGTCGCGGGCGCGTACGAAATGTGATTCTCCGACAGCACGCTGAAACCGGCGGCCTCGACGACCTCCCGCAACTCGTCGCGCAGATATCCGGTCACCCGAACGGGCGCGCCCAGAAACTGGAATGGCACGTCGTCGAGGTCGATTTCCACCATGCTCAGCGAGAACAGGGCGCCCGGCGCGAGCACCGAGTGCAGCCTGCCGAGCGCCGCCACGATGTCGGCGCGCGGCAGCATGAGCAGGCTGAAGAACGCGGTGGCGGCGTCGAACACGCCCAGGGACCCGTCGACCTCGAGCACGTCGAACTCGAGGAAGGTGCCGACCGGGACGTTCTTCCTGGCCAGGTCGAGCATGACCGGGGAGATGTCGATGCCCGTCACCTCGCAGCCCGCGTCGGCGAACTGCTGGGCGGTGGGAGACCCGGTGCCGCAGCCGACGTCGAGCACGCGGGCACCGGGCTTGAGCTGCTTGATCATCCACTCACCGGCGGCGATCTGTCCTTCCTTGTGCGGAAACGCCTCGTCATATCGGGCACCGATGCGATTGAACGCCTCGGCCTGCATCGTTCGGTACTCGTGACGAGGATTGTCCGCGCCGGACTCGGTTGTCATGTGTGCCGCCATTGTGATCAGCCGTCTATGCCTCCTCTTAGATAGGGGTCCGCGCCCTTTCAAGTCAAGACATTCCAGGATTAATTTGTCATTTCACCAGTTCATGGAGTCAGAGATCGCTGTCAATCGACGGGCGTCTCTTTGACCTGCGCCACGATCTGCGTCGGGTTGACGAACACGAGGGCCACCGCCAGCAACGCCGCCGACAGCATCGTGTAGACCACGGCCATCGCGTCGATCGCCTGGGCGGCCCGGATACCGGGGGTGAACGCGGCGCTGAACAGCGCGACGACGAGCGTCTGGCTGTCCGGCCCGGCCACGAGGAACGTCAGCTCGAACATCGCGACCGTGCGCACCAGCACCAGGATCCCCGCCGCGAGGATGCCCGGCACCAGCAGCGGCACCAGCACGCGGAGGAAGACCTGCCGGGTGCCCGCCCCGCACATCCGGGCCGCCGACTCGATCGTCGTGTCGATCTGCTCGATGAACGGCGTCATGACGAGCACCACGAACGGCAGCGCCGGCACCAGGTTGGCCGCGATCACCCCGGCCATGCTCCCCGCGAGCTGGAACTTGTAGAGCACGGTCGCCAGCGGGATGCCGTACGTGATGGGCGGCAGCAGCACCGGCAGCAGCAGGAGCAGCAGGACGAGCCGCTTGCCGGGGAAGGTCCGCCGCGCCAGCGCGTACGCCGCGGGGACGCCGAGCGCCAGCGCGACGAGCACCACGGCCAGCGCGACGACGAGCGTCACCCGGAGCACGTCGCCGAGGCCGAACTCGTCCCAGGCCTCGGCGTACCAGCGCATGGTGAAGCCGCGCGGCAGCCAGTCGCCGAACCAGCTGGTCGCGAACGAGTCCACGACCACCGAAAGGATCAGCGCCAGCAGGTTGACCAGGAAGAAGGCGACGCCGCCCCAGACGATCCAGGCGTACGGCCCGCCCCGCCGGCGGGGCCTTCCGATCGGCACGCTCATGCGCCCTTGCCTCCCGTCGAGCCGGTGTAGAGCCGCCCGCGCCAGAGCAGGACGAGCGCGATGACGACCAGTTCGAAGACGCCCATCAGGACGGCGATGGTCGAGGCCATCGAGTAGTCGTACTTCTCGAACGCCGCGTCGTAGGCCGCGATCGCCATCACCCGGGTCTCGTTGGCCGGCTCGCCCACGAGGTTCGCCGAGGGGAAGACCGAGAACGCCAGCACGAAGGCGAGCACGAACGTGGTGGCCAGCCCCGGCGCGAGCAGCGGCAGCGTGATCCGCCTGACCCGCTCCCACGGCCCCGCCCCCAGGGTCGCCGCCGCCCGTTCGAGCGTCGGGTCGATGCCCGACATGTACGACAGGACGAGCAGGAAGGCGAACGGGAAACCCGTGATGACCAGGGAGAACAGCACGCCCCAGTAGTTGTAGATGAGCCGCACGGGCTCGTGCACCAGGCCGATCCCCATGAGCACGCGGTTGAACCAGCCCTTGGGGCCGAGGTAGCGCAGCAGGCCGTCGGCCACGAGCACGGTCCCGAGCGTCACCGGGAGCACCAGGATGGCCGTCAGCAGCCGCCTGCCGCGGAACCTGCCCCGCAGCCGGTACGCGATCGGCACCGACGCCCCGACGTTGATCAGCGCGGCCGGCAGCGCGAGCCGCATCGTCTTGCCGATCGTGCCGCTCTGGTAGGGGTCGGCGAAGAACGCCCGGTAGTTGTCGAGCAGCCCGCCGGTCCTGGGCTGGAGCGACAGGCCCACGCCGTACAGCATGGGGTAGAGGAACAGCAGCACCAGCGTGAGCACGGCGGGGACCAGGAGCAGCAGCACCCGGTCCACCCCGCGCTCGGCCAGCCGGTGCCGCAGGCCGGTCGTCACTCGGGCACCTCCGCCACGTCCGCGGCCGGGGCGTCGACGGGGTAGACCAGCACGCGCTCCACGGGCACGGTGAGGTCGATCCGGTCGCCCGGGGCGACACGCTCGGGCAGGCGGACGTGCACCACCCGGCCCGTCTCCGTGACGCCCTCGGCGGCCACCTCCCGCCCGTGGAACTCCACCACCTCGACCCGTACCTGTACGGCGTTGTCCCGGCCGGCGCCGAGCCGGAAGTCGTGCGGGCGGACGGCGGCCACGGCCCTCGCCCCGCCCGCCCGGCCGCCGCGCTGGGCCAGGCCGGTCAGCCGCATGCCGGGCTCGGCGAGGATCACCCGGGCGCCGTCGTGCGCCGCCACGGGCAGGTCGAGCAGGTTGCGGTAGCCCATGAAGCCCGCCACGTAGGTGTTCGCCGGGTAGGTGTACACCTCCTCGGGCGAGCCGACCTGCTCGACGAGCCCGCCGCGCAGCACCACGATCCGGTCGGCCAGCGCGAGCGCCTCCTCCTGGTCGTGGGTCACGTAGACCGTCGTCAGGCCGAGGGACTGGTGCAGCCGCCGGATCTCGGTGCGCATCTGCAGGCGCAGCTTGGCGTCGAGGTTCGACAGCGGCTCGTCCATCAGCACGAGCCGGGGCCGCAGCACCACGGCCCGCGCGATGGCCACCCGCTGCTGCTGACCGCCGGACAGCTGGCCCGGCAGCTTGCCGGCGTGCTCCGACAGCTCCACCAGCGCCAGCGCCTCGTCGACCCGGCGGGCGATCTCCGCCTTCGGCAGCCGCCGCACGGCCAGGCCGAAGCCGACGTTGCGGCGCACCGACAGGTGCGGGAACAGCGCGTAGTTCTGGAACACCATCCCGAACCCCCGCCGCTCCGGCGGAAGCCCGTCGATCCGCTCGTCGTCGAGCCAGATGCCGCCGCCCGACAAGGGCAGCAGCCCGGCCAGGCAGTTCAGCGCGGTGGACTTGCCGCAGCCCGAGGGGCCGAGGAGGGCGAGGAACTCGCCCCCCTCGATCGTCAGGTCGAGCCGGTCGAGCGCGACCGCCTGGCCGAACCGCCGGGTCACCCCCTCCATGCGCAGCTCGCGGAAGCCTCCGCGCAGCTTGCCGGGAAGGACGCCCGAGTGGCTCACGATGTCTTCACCTTGTCGCCGCCGATCTCCTTGTCCCACGTGTCGAACGCCGTGACCATGAGCTTCGCGTCGAGCGGGACGGCCTTGGGGTTGTCCTCGATGAGCCGGTCGTACTCGGGCCGGCCGTACTCCTTGATCGCCTGCTGACTGTCCGGCGGGGCCATGTCGAGCGTCACGCCCCGCACGGCCGGGCCCGGGTAGAAGTAGCCCTTGTCGTACGTGATCGCCTGCTGCTGGGGGGTGAGGGCGAACTTCAGCAGGTCGAGGATCACGGCGAGCTTGGCGCCCGAGACGCCCTTGGGCACGACCGCGTAGTGCGCATCGGTCACCCAGGTGAAACCCTCCAGGCTCTGGACCTTGTAGTCCTTGGGCACCTGGCCGAGGACCCGGGGGTTGATGTCCCAGCCGGTCGTCGTGATGACGATGTCACGGGTGCCGTCGCCGAGCTCGCTCATGGTCTGGGACGTCTTGCTCGGGTAGTACTCGATGGTCTGCCCGAGGTCCTTGAGGTACCTCCAGGTCTTCGACCAGCCGTTGACCGGGTCCTTCGGGTCGGAGTCCTTGAGGATGTACGGCAGGCCCATCAGGAAGGTGCGTCCGGGCCCTGAATTGGCCGGCCGGGCGTACTCCAGCTTCCTGGGGTGGGCCTTCGCCCAGGCCAGCAGCTCCTCGGCGGTCTTCGGCGGGTTGGGCACGGTCGCCGGGTTGTACTCGATGAGCGGCCCCGACGGGTAGTAGGTGATGACGACGCCCCTGCCCTGGGCCAGCTCGGCCATCTTGGCCGCCGGCTCCAGGTAGTCGGGCTTGGGCGTCTTGCCGGCGTACCTGCCCTGGAGGTCCACCCACAGGTTCTGCTCCAGGCCGGCCGACAGGCCGTCGGTGCCGGTGAGGACGAGGTCGATGTCGAGGCGGCCCGCGTCCTGCTGGGCCTTCACCTTGCCGGCCAGCTCCGGCGCCGTGACCTTGGTGTAGGTGATCTTGCTCACGGCTTTCGGGTGCTGAGCCTTGTAGTTCTCGAATATCTGCTGCGTGAGCTGCAGGTTGCCGGCGACGTCCACGATGTTGAGCGTCACCGGCTCGGACGGCATCACGACGTCGGCGGCCGGGGGCTCGGGCACGAAGGCCTTGCCCTGGTCCGGCGCGCCGCAGGCGGCGAGCAGCCCGGCGAGCGCCAGTACGGCGAGACGGGAGTGTCTCATGGGGGTGCGGTCCTCCTCGTGCCCGCTGCGCGGGCCTTCCGTGGGGGTGAGAACACGCGTCCCGCCGGGGACCTGGATCCCCCGGCGCCGTGGCGGCGGGGGCGGCGGGGACGACGACGGGCGGGGGCGCCGCCCTCGGACGGGCGACCGGACGGCCGGGCCGGGTCGGCATGATCTTCTCCCCGTCGGGGAAGGCCGCCATCGGCTACCGCGTGGTCGCCGGGGTGATGCTGGCCAGCGGCGACCCGGTCGGCGACGTTGAGGCGTGGCCGGGGGCCATCCGCCGGTTCC
>NZ_KI866525.1:986829-1003254 GCF_000511135.2 Microbispora sp. ATCC PTA-5024
GGCCGGGTCGGCACCCGGTCCGCCCGGCGCCCCACGGGCCGGCGCGGCCGGGTGCGGCGCGCGCGGGCCCTGGAAGGGCGGGCACGGGAGACGGTGGTTGGCGAGACACCGGCGAAGGCGGCCACGGCGTGGATTCGTGACCGCTCGCGTGACCTCCCGCGCGCCCTTCCATAGTGGACCCATGGTGGAAACCTTTGAGAAACATGTCAATAGGTCAAGATGACGGCATGCTGATATACCAGATACCACAGCCTGAGGAGGTTCCCCATGATCGATGAAGTCCGGCAGGCCCTGCGATCCGTCGTCGCGGTGACGGTCACCCCGTTCGGGCCCGGCGGCCGGATCGACGAGCCGGCCTTCGCCGCCGCGGTCGGCCGCCTCGTGCGCGGCGGCGTGACCGCCCTCACGCCGAACGGGAACACGGGCGAGTTCTACGCGCTCGGCGACGACGAGCTCGCCCGCGCCGTGGCCCTCACCCGGGAGGCCGCCCCCGACGCCGTGCTCGTCGCGGGCGTCGGGCACGACATGGGACGCGCCGTGCGGCTGGCCCGGGACGCGGCCCGCCTGGGGTGCGAGGGCGTGATGGTGCACCAGCCGGTCCACCCGTACCAGTCGGAGGATGGCTGGACGGCCTACCACCGGACGGTCGCCGAGGCCGTGCCCGACCGCGGCGTGGTCTGCTACGTGCGCTCCCCCGCGGTCACCGCCGCCGCGGTCGGCGAGCTGGTCCGCACCTGCCCGAACGTCGTGGGGATCAAGTACGCCGTGCCCGACCCGGTGGGGTTCGCCGCCCTCGCCTCCGAGGTCGAGGGCCCGGTGTGGGTGTGCGGGCTGGCGGAGGCCTGGGCGCCGTTCTTCTGGGCCGGAGGCGCGGAGGGCTTCACCTCGGGCCTGGCCGTCATCGTGCCCCGGCTGTCGCTCGAACTGCTCGGCCTGCTCCGGTCGGGCGACCGGGCCAAGGCGCTGGAGCTGTGGCGGCGGCTCAAGCCGATCGAGGACATGCGGGCCAGGAACGGCGGCGAGCACAACGTGTCGGTCATCAAGGAGGCGCTCGCGCAGCTCGGCGTCTGCGACCGGGCCGTCCGTCCGCCGATCTCGGAGCTGTCCGGGCAGGGCCGCGAGGAGGTGGCCGCGATCCTGCGCACGCTCGCCGCCGACCTGTAGAGCCTCTCACCCGCTCCCAGGGGTCACAGCGGCTTGGAGAGGTGCACGACGGAGCGCCTGATGTGCCTGCGGGTCAGGCGCTCCGCGAGCGCGCCGTCGCCGCTCTCCACGGCGGACAGGACGGCCTCGTGCTCCTGGTACTCCTCCCGCCACGTCGGCCAGTGCCGCCACAGCACGGTGACCGTGCCGAGCGCGGCCAGGTCCTGCAGGTTGTCGAGCTGGGTGACGACCAGGTCGTTTCCGCAGCGCGCGTACAGCTCCCGGTGGAAGCGCCGGTTGGCGAGGCTGAGGGCCGTCATGTCCGAGCCCTCCAGCAGCGCCTTCGCCTCCTCCAGGGCGGCCCTCGCGTGCCGGGCCGCCTCCGGACCGCCGGTCCTCGCCGCGCGCCCGATCGCCCAGGGCTCCAGCAGCAGCCGGACCTCGTACGCCTTGCGGAGGTCGTCGGGACCGACCACGCGCACGGTCACGCCGCGGTTGGGGCTGATCACGACGAGCCCGGTGGCCGCGAGCCCGATCAGGGCCTCCCTGACCGGCGTCTTGGAGACCCCGAGCTGCTCGGCCAGGCGGCGCTCGACCAGCGTCTCCCCCTGCCGGATCCGCCCGGACAGGATGGCGGCCCGGATGGAGTCGGCGACGAGGTCGGTACGGGTGGTGGACCGTGCCACCGGCTGCAGGATGTGCTCAGCGGTCATGCGTACTGATATACCAAGTCCGCGGCGCGGCCAGGACCGCGACCTCAGTCGACCTCGGGCTCAGGCCCGCCCGCGCCCTCCAGGAAGTCGAAGTCGCACCCCTGGTCGGCCTGCAGGATGTGGGCGTCGAAAAGCGCGCCGTACCCCCGCTTGTGATGCGGGGGCGGCGGCGTCCAGCCGCGCCGTCGCCGGTCGAGCTCCTCATCGGACACCTCCAGTGTCAGCCGGCGCGCCTCGACGTCGAGGGTGATCGGGTCGCCGTCCCTGACCAGCGCGAGCGGGCCGCCCACGTGGGACTCGGGCGCCACGTGCAGCACGCAGGCGCCGTAGCTGGTGCCGCTCATCCGGGCGTCGGAGATCCGCACCATGTCGCGCACCCCCTGCTTGAGCAGCCGGCCGGGGATCGGCAGCATCCCGTGCTCGGGCATGCCGGGGCCGCCCTTCGGGCCCGCCCCGCGCAGCACGAGCACGCTGCCGGGGGTGGCGGGCACGTCGTCGATCCGGGCCAGCAGGTCGCGGTGGCCGTCGAAGACGATCGCCGGGCCCGTGTGCCTCAGCAGGCGCGGCTCCGCGGCCGCGTGCTTGATCACCGCGCCGTCCGGGGCGAGGTTGCCGCGCAGCACGGCGAGGCCGCCCTCGGGCGACAGCGGGTCGTCCCTGCGCCTGATCACCGTGTCGTCGTACGGCTCCCGGGTGGCGACCCCGTGCCCGGCGACCGTGGGCCGGTCGAGGTGCAGCAGGTCGGCGACGCGGTGGAGCAGCGCGGGCACCCCGCCGGCCCGGTGGAAGTCCTCCATCAGGAACGCGCCGGTGGGCCGGATGTCGGCGAGGACGGGCACCCGGCGGGACGCCTCGTCGAAGTCGTCGAGCGTGAGCGCGACCCCGCTGCGCCGCGCCATGGCGATGAGGTGGATGACCGCGTTCGTCGAGCCTCCGAGGGCCAGCACCGCGGTCAGCGCGTCGCGGTAGGCCCGCTCGCCGAGCAGCCGGGACGGCCGCACGTCCTCCCAGGCCAGCCGGACGGCGGTCCGGCCGCTCTCGGCGGCCATCCGGTTGTGCGCGGACAGGACGGCCGGGATCGAGGCGGCGCCCGGCATCGTCATCCCGAGGACCTCGGCAACCGACGTCATCGTGGACGCCGTCCCCATGGTCATGCAGTGGCCGGGCGAGCGGGCGATGCCGTCCTCGATCTCCCGCCACTCCTCGTCGGTCACGAGCCCGGCGCGCCGGTCGGCCCAGTACTTCCACATGTCGCTGCCGCTGCCGAGCCGCCGGCCGCGCCAGTCGCCGGGCAGCATGGGCCCGCACGGCACGAAGATCGACGGGAGGTCGGCGCTGATCGCGCCCATGAGCAGCGCGGGCGTCGTCTTGTCGCACCCGCCCATCAGGACGGCGGCGTCGACCGGATAGGACCGCAGGACCTCCTCGGTCTCCATGGCGAGCAGGTTGCGGTACAGCATCGCGGTGGGCTTCTGGAACGTCTCCCCCACGGCCATGACCGGCAGCTCCACCGGGTAGCCGCCCGCCTGCCACACGCCGCGCCGCACGTCCTCGGCCCGCTCCCGCAGGTGGATGTGGCAGGGGTTGAGCTCGCTCCACGTGTTGAGGATGCCGATCACCGGCTTGCCCAGGTGCTCCTCGGCCGACAGGCCCAGCTGCCGGGTCCGGGCCCGATGGCTGAACGACCTCAGGCCGTCGGTGCCGTACCAGCGATGACTGCGCAGCTCTTCCGGTCTCATCTGCTCGAAGGTAACCAGGGAACGCTGATATATCAAGATATTTCCTTCCTCTCGCCTTTGCCCCCTCTTGACCAGATCGCTGACTGGGCCTAGCGTTACCGCCAATTGTTAAGAAGGCTTCCTAACTTTCAGGGAGGTGAGCGATGCGAAGAGCCCCCCGCTTCGCATCCGTGCTCGTGAGCCTGGCCGTCGCGGTCGCAGGGCTGGCCATGGCCGGTCCCGCGAGCGCCGCCACGACCGAGTACCAGGCCGAGAGCGCGACCCTGTCCCAGGCGAACGTGGCCACCAACCACACCGGCTACACGGGCTCCGGCTTCGTCGACTACGTCAACACGCCCGGCGGGTACATCCAGTGGACCGTCACCGCCTCGGCCGCCGGAAGCGCCACGATCACGTTCCGGTACTCCAACGGCACCACGGCCAACCGGCCGATGAACGTCGCCGTGAACGGCACCGTCGTCAGCAGCGGCAAGGCGTTCAACCCCACGACGAACTGGGACACCTGGACGACCACCTCGGTCACCGCGAACCTCAACGCCGGGTCCAACACGATCCGCGCCACCGCGACCGGCTCCGAGGGCGGCCCCAACGTCGACAAGATCGACGTGGCGACCGGCGGCGGGGGCGGCACCGTCACCGCCGACCAGCTCCTGGCCAAGGTGACGAGCTGCTCGCAGATCTCCAGCGGGAAGTACAAGACCGACGAGGACGTCAGCACGGCCACGGTCCCGGTCTGCGGCAAGACCGGCGCGGTCTTCTGGAAGGCCGACATGGACATCGACTGCGACGGCGTCCGGACCACGCAGTGCAACGAGAACACCGACTGCTGCTTCCAGGCGGACACCGCGTGCCACACGAGCGGCGACTCCCCGCTGAACGCCGCCGGCCTGCCGTACGTGGTGGTGCCGAGCACCAGCAGCATCTGGAAGTACACGAGCGTGGGCATCGGCTGCGGATCGGTGGTGGCCGTCATCTACAACGGCAAGATCGAGTACGCGGTCGTGGGAGACACCGGGCCCACCCAGATCATCGGTGAGGCCTCCTACAAGACGGCCTCCGACCTCGGGATCGACCCCGACCCCAGCACCGGCGGCACCGACAGCGGTGTGACGTACATCGTCTTCACCGGCTCGGGCACCAAGGTCTCCACCATCGAGAACCACAGCCAGGCCGTCACCCTCGGCAACCAGCTCGCCCAGCAGTTCCTCTCCAGCAACTGAGCTGAGCGGCCGGTCGTGCCCGCCTCCGCGCTCCGGAGGCGGGCACGAGCGCGTCCCGGGGCTTCCCACCCGTACGGAAGATCCCTACCCTGGACAGCCGTGACGGTCGTCCGTACGGGATTGCTCCGCTCGCGCGCGGAGGGCCAGCGCGTCACGTTCACCGAGCTGTTCTTCGACCTGGTGTACGTGTTCGCGGTCACCCAGCTGTCACACCTGCTCCTGGGCCATCTGTCCTGGCACGGCGCGGCGCAGACGCTCCTGCTGCTGCTCGCCGTGTGGTGGGCGTGGGTCTACACCGCGTGGCACACCAACTGGTTCGATCCCGACCGGCCGTCGGTGCGGCTGGTGCTGGTGGGCGTCATGCTCGCGAGCCTGCTCATGTCCGCGGCGATCCCGGACGCGTTCGGCGGGCAGGGCCCGATGTTCGCGACGGCCTACGTGGTCATCCAGGTCGGCCGCACGCTGCACTCGGTCGTCGGCGCCCCCGCGGGCACGCCGCTGCGGCGCAACCTGCTGCGGGTGCTCGCCTGGGCCGTGCTGTCGGGCGTCTTCTGGATCGCCGGCTGCCTCGCCCAGGGGCCTGCGCGGGAGCTCCTGTGGGCGCTCGCCGTGGGCGCGGACCTGCTCGCGCCGTGGCTGGGGTTCGTGACGCCGGGGCTCGGCAGGTCGGCGACGACGGACTGGTCGGTCGACGGCGCCCACATGGCCGAGCGGTGCCAGCTGTTCCTCATCATCGCGTTCGGGGAGTCGATCCTGGTGACCGGCGCGACGTTCGGCGGCCACCCGTCGCCGGCGTCGGCCGCCGCGTTCGTGACGGCGTTCCTGGGCAGCGTCGGCCTGTGGTGGACCTACTTCGGCCGCAGCGCCGAGGCGGGCAGCCGGGTGATCGCCTCCTCCCCCGACCCTGGCCGGCTGGCCCGCTCGGCGTACACCTTCCTCCACCTGCCGATGGTCGCGGGGATCGTGGTGTGCGCCGTCGCCGACGAGCTCGTGATCGCGCACCCGGGCGGGCGGGTGGCCGCGGCGACGGCGCTGACGGCGCTGGGCGGCCCGGCGCTGTTCCTCGCGGGGCACGCCCTGTTCAAGCGGGCGGTGTGGGGGCGGCCGCCGCTCTCGCACACGGCCGGGGTGCTGCTGCTGGCCGCGCTCGCGCCCGCGGCCCTCCTCCTGCCGCCGCTCGGGCTCGCCGCGTGCGCGACGGCCGTCGTGGCCGGGGTGGCCGTCTGGGACGCCGCCGCACGCCACCGTGCCGCGGCGGCCGCCGCGGCCGCGTCGTCGTGAGCGGGCCGCCGGAACAGGACGGAGCGAGCGGCGGGGGCGACACGCCCGATCAGGCGGCCAGGGACGCGGGGCCGTGGGGGGCGTCCCAGTCGGCGTCGACCGGCTCGACCTCGATGCGCTTGGGCCCGCCCGGGATCGCGGGCGGCGCGCCCAGCCCGAAGACCGTGAAATCCGTCGTCTCCCGGAAGGCGGGCCGCTGGTAGAGGTCGCGCGCGTACGCCCAGAGGCTGGGGAACGCGGTGAGCGGGCGCTCGCTGATCCCGCCGTGCGGGTTGTAGCCGAGGTCGAACCGGGCGAGTGTCACCCACAGGCGCACATCCGACTCGGTGACGCGGTCGCCGAACAGAGTATTGGGCTGCGGCCAGTGACGGGTGGTCAACAGGAACGTCTCCACTTCGCTGACCTTGAACATCCAAGCCGGGCTGTCGTGCGGCGGGTACTGGGGCGGCTCGTGCAGTGGCGCGCACTCGCAACCTTGGAGCGGCGGATTGGCGGCGTGCGGGCAGGATCGGCGGGGCTGTATTCACCCCGATACAGTCGCCAACCGGCTACTCAGCCGGGACAAGCGGCGTGCGGTCGCGCCGGGCGAACAGTACGTGGCGCATACCTTGGATGTGACCGAGGTGTACGTGGCGCTGGTCGAACAGGCACGGGCCGGGACGGCCGAAGTCGCCACCTATGCGGCTGAGCCTGACGCACCAGAAAGCCAAGAGCCGCCTCCCTGGCGGAAGGCGGCTCTTGGGTTGATATGACCTCTGCAGCCTTACTCGAACCCTCGCCCTGGAGGGCGAGGGTTCGAGTAAGGCTGCAATGGTGGAGCTATGGGGACTCGAACCCCAGACCCCCTCCATGCCATGGAGGTGCGCTACCAGCTGCGCTATAGCCCCGTGCGATGCCTGCAAGTGTATAGGACTCCGCGCATTGGCGGTAACCGGACGCCGGGCATGTCAGGCGCGGCACCGCCGTGGACGCGGGGCGACCCGCGACGCCGGCCCCGGCCGTCCGCCGCCCTCGCCGTACGGGCGGGCGGACGGAGGTGGTGGCCGGGCCCCTCCCCCAGCCAGACGGAGGGGCCCGGCGCGCGTGGGCCGTCCGCCGCGGTCAGAACCCCTGGGCCAGGCGGTAGTAGGCCTGGTTCCAGCGCAGCTCCTTGGCGAACTGGCGCGAGGTGGTGTCCGCGTCGATGACCAGCAGCTCCACCCCGAGCATGTCGGCGAAGTCGGTGAGCTCCTCGGCCCCGACCGCCGCCGACAGCACGGTGTGGTGCGGGGCGCCGGCCGTGAGCCACGACTCGGCCGAGGTGCGCAGGTCGGGACGCGGCCGCCAGACGGCGCGGGCCACCGGGAGGCTCGGCAGCGGCTCGAGCGGGGCGACGACGTCGATCTCGTTGGCCACCAGGCGGAAACGCTCCCCCATGTCGGCCAGGCCGACCACGACGGCGGCGCCGGGCCGGGCGTCGAACACGAGCCGCACCGGGTCCTCGCGGTTGCCGATGCCGAGCGGGTGGATCTCGCACGACGGCGTGCCCGCGGCGATCGTGGGGCAGACCTCCAGCATGTGCGCCCCGAGGATCAGCTCCTCGCCGGGCGTGAGGTGGTAGGTGTAGTCCTCCATGAACGAGGTGCCGCCGGGCAGCCCGGCCGACATCACCTTCAGCGTGCGCAGCAGCACCGAGGTCTTCCAGTCGCCCTCGCCGCCGAAGCCGTAGCCGTCGGCCATGAGCCGCTGGACGGCGAGGCCGGGAAGCTGCCGCAGCCCGCCGAGGTCCTCGAAGTTCGTGGTGAACGCCCGGAACCCCCCGGCCTCCAGGAAGCCGCGCAGGCCGAGCTCGATCCGGGCCGCGTAGCGCAGGGAGTCGTGCCGCTCGCCGCCCGCCCGCAGCTCGGAGGCCACCTCGTAGAGGTCCTCGTACTCCTTGACCAGCGCGGACACGTCGGCGTCCGAGGCGGCGTCCACGGCCTCGACCAGGTCGTTCACGCCGTAGGTGTTGACCGACACGCCGAACCGCAGCTGCGCCTCGACCTTGTCGCCCTCGGTCACCGCCACGTCGCGCATGTTGTCGCCGAACCGGGCCAGCCGCAGCGAGCCGACCTCGGCCCGCCCGGCCGCGGCCCGCGCCCAGGTCGCGATCCGCGCCGCCACGACCGGGTCGCTGACGTGCCCGGCGACGGTCTTGCGGGCCACCCCGAGCCGCGACTGGACGTACCCGAACTCACGGTCGCCGTGGGCGGCCTGGTTCAGGTTCATGAAGTCCATGTCGATCGTGTCCCAGGGCAGCTCCCTGTTGGCCTGGGTGTGCAGGTGCAGCAGCGGCTTGCGCAGCGCGTCCAGCCCGGCGATCCACATCTTCGCCGGAGAGAACGTGTGCATCCACGCGATCAGGCCGCCGCACTCGTCGTCGGCGTTCGCCTCGAGGCAGAGCCGGCGGATGGCCGCCGCGTCGGTGAGGACCGGCTTCCACACCAGCTCGAAGGGCAGCGACGCGCCCAGCTCCTCGGCGATCCGCTGGGACTGCTCGGCCACCTGGCGCAGCGTGTCCTCGCCGTACAGGCCCTGGCTGCCGGTCAGGAACCATAGCTTCACCGGTGACTCCTCTGTCCGTAGACGTTCTGGTAGCGGTCGTACAGGCTGTCCACGTCGTCGCGCGCGATCGGCACCGGCTCACCGAGCTGGCGCGACACGTGCACGGTACGTGCCACGTCCTCGCACATCACGGCCGCCTTGACGGCCGCCTTCGGCGACTCCCCGATCGTGAACACTCCGTGGTTGCGCATGAGCACCGCCGGGGAGCGGTGCCCGGTCAGGGTCTCCACGATGCCCTTGCCGATGTCGTCGCCGCCGATCAGGGCGAACGGCCCGACCGGGATGTCGCCGCCGAACTCGTCGGCCATCGCGGTCAGCACGCAGGGGATCGCCTCGCCGCGGGCCGCCCACGCCGAGGCGTACGTGGAGTGGGTGTGCACCACGCCGTTCACCTCCGGCATGTGGCGGTACACGTAGGCGTGCGCGGCCGTGTCGCTGGAGGGCGCGAGAGACCCCTCGACGAGGTTGCCGTCCAGGTCGCACACGACGATCGACTCCGGGGTCAGGTCGTCGTAGGACACCCCGCTGGGCTTGATGACGAACAGGTCCTCCCCGGGCACCCGCCCGGAGACGTTGCCCGCGGTCCACGCCACGAGGTTGTAGCGCACCAGCTCGGCATGGAGGCGGCAGACGGTCTCCCGCAACTCCTCGATCACACGCTCCTCCTTGTTCACGCGGTCGCCCCGTTCCTGATCGCCCGCAGCCGGTGCAGCACCTCGCCGTCGGCGAAGTGGTCGTGCAGCCGGCGGTACTCGGCGTACAGCCGGTCGTAGGCGTCGGCCCGCTCGGGATCCGGCGCGTAGACGGCGGCCTCCCGCTTGCCCATGGCCGCGGCCGCCTCCGAAATGCCGGGGTACTCCCCGGCCGCCACGGCGGCGTGGATCGCCGACCCCAGGGCCGGTCCCTGGTCCGAGCCGATCACCGACAGCGGGCGGCGCAGCACGTCGGAGTAGACCTGCATGAGGAAGGCGTTCTTGAGCAGGCCGCCGGCGACCACGAACTCCTCCACCGGCACTCCGGCCTTCTCGAACGTCTCCACGATCAGCCGGGCGCCGAACGCCGTGGCCTCGATCAGGGCGCGGTAGACGTCCTCGGGGCGGGTGGCGAGCGTCTGGCCGACGATCACACCGGACAGGTTGTGGTCGACCAGGACCGACCGGTTGCCGCCCTGCCAGTCGAGCGCGACCAGCCCGTGGCCGCCGACGGGCTGGGCCTCGGCCAGCTGCGTCAGGTACTCGTGCAGGCCGAGGCCAAGCTCCGCGGCCCGCTCGGCGTACGAGGCGGGGACCGAGCTTTCGACGAACCAGGCGAAGATGTCGCCGACGGCCGACTGCCCGGCCTCGTAGCCCCACAGGCCGGGGACGATGCCGTCGCGGACCACGCCGCACATCCCCGGCACCTCGGCGAGGTGGTCGGAGTTCATGACGTGGCAGGTGGAGGTGCCCATGATGGCGACCATCTGACCCGGGCGCACCGCGTCGGCCGCGGCGAGCGTCACGTGCGCGTCGACGTTGCCGACCGCCACGGCGACGCCCTCGGGCAGCCCGGTCCACTCGGCGGCCTGCGCGGTCAGGCGACCGGCGAGGCCGCCCAGCGGCGCGAGTTCCCGGCCGAGCTTGCCGGTGAACCCGGCGAAGGCGGGGTTGAGCGCGGCCAGGAAGTCGTCCGAGGGGTAGCCCCCGTCCTGGTAGATGGCCTTGTAGCCGGCGGTGCAGACGTTGCGCGTCTCCACGCCGCACAGCTGCCAGATGATCCAGTCGGCCGCCTCGATCCAGCGGTCGGCCCGTTCGTAGACCTCCGGGTCCTCCTCCAGGACCTGCAGGCCCTTGGCGAAGGCCCACTCCGAGGAGATCTTCCCTCCGTACCGGGCCAGCCAGGACTCGCCCCGCTCGGCCGCCAGCTCGTTGATGCGGTCGGCGTGCCGCTGGGCCGCGTGATGCTTCCACAGCTTCGGCCAGGCGTGCGGGCGGTCGGGGAGGGTCTCGGACAGCGGCGTCCCGTCGGCCGCGGCCGGCAGGATCGTGCAGGCCGTGAAATCGGTCCCGATGCCGACCACCTGCGCGGCGGGCACCTGCGCCGCCGCCAGCGCCTTGGGCACCGCGTGCCGCAGCACGTCGACCCAGTCCTGCGGCGACTGGAGCGCCCAATCGGGGCCGAGGCGCACGCCCGACCCGGGGAGCGCGTCCTCGATCACCCCGTGGGCGTACTCGTGGACCGCCGCGCCGAGCTCCGCGCCGTCGCTCACGCGCACCACCACGGCCCGGCCCGACAGCGTGCCGAAGTCGACGCCGACGACGTAGCGCTCGCTGTTAGCGTTCACACTGCACTCCAGGGATCTTGGGGGGCATGGGCATCATCTTTTCCGGCCGGGGACCGCCCGCCGCCTGACCCTGTGGTCAGGGAGACGGTCCCCTTCGATGTCGCACCCGGTCACCGTGAGGCACCCGTCCTGCGCTTGGTCCACACGTCGAACGCCACCGCGGCGAGCAGGACGATGCCCTTGACGAGCATGACGCGCTCACTGGGCGAGCCGATCAGCGACATGCCGTTGTTGATGACCGCCATGATCAGACCACCGGTGATCGCACCGACCACCTTGCCGACACCGCCCTGCACGGCCGCGCCGCCGATGAAGGCCGCCGCGATCGCGTCGAGCTCGAAGCTGTTGCCCGCGGTGGGACCCGCCTGGTTGAGCCGGCCGGCGAAGATGACGCCGGCGATGGCCGACAGCACGCCCATGTTGACGAAGATCCAGAAGACGACCGACTTGACCTTCACGCCGGACATCACGGCCGCCTGCAGGTTGCCGCCGATCGCGTAGATCTGCCGGCCGAAGACCGTGCGGTTGGCCATGAGGGAGTACGCCAGCACGAGCACCGCCAGCAGCACCAGCACCCACGGCAGGTTCTTGAAGCGGGCCAGCTGCACGACGACGAAGAGGATCAGCGCGGCCCCAGCCGCCATCTTCAGCACGAACAGCGCGACGGGCTCGACCGCCTGGCCGTAGCCCTTGCGGGCGCCCCGGGTGCGCCACTGCGCGAGGACCATGCCGGCGATCGCGATGATGCCGATCAGCAGGCTGAACAGGTCGGCGCCGCCGAGCGGGCCGAGGCCGATGTTGCCGAGGTAGCCGTCGGTGAAGCCGTTGGCGAGCGTGCGGACCTGGTCGGGGAACGGCCCGATGCCCTGGTTGCCGAGCACGGTCAGGGTCAGCGCCCGGAACAGCAGCATGCCGGCCAGCGTCACGATGAACGCGGGGATGCCGAAGTACGCGATCCAGTAGCCCTGCCACGCCCCGATCACGCCGCCGGCGACGATCGTGATGAGCAGCGCCAGCGGCCATGCCACGCCCATGTTCACCATGAGCACGGCGGCCAGCGCCCCGGTGACCGCCACCACCGAGCCGACCGACAGGTCGATGTGCCCGGCGATGATGATCAGGATCATCCCGATCGCGAGGATCAGGACGTAGGAGTTCTGGACGATGATGTTGGAGATGTTCTGCGGCTGGAGGAGCGCGCCGTCGGTCAGCACCGAGAACAGCACGATGATCAGCGCGAACGCGATGTAGATGCCACTGGAGCGCAGGTTGACCGACAGGCCGCCGAGCGACACCCGTCCCGGCTGCCGCGGCGCTCCCCCGTCGCCCGTGGCGCCGACCGCGACGTCGGCGGGCGTGATGCTGCTCATTTCGAGCTACTCCTGTCCCTTGGTCATGAGATACATGAGGCGTTCCTGCGTGGCCTCCCCGCGCGGCACCTCGCCCGTGATCCGTCCCTCCGACAGCGTGTAGATGCGGTCGCACAGGCCCAGCAGCTCGGGCAGCTCAGAAGAGATCACCAGCACGGCCTTGCCCTCGTCGGCCAGGCGGTTGATGATCGTGTAGATCTCGTACTTGGCGCCGACGTCGATGCCCCGGGTGGGCTCGTCGAGGATGAGCACGTCCGGCTCGGTCAGGATCCACTTGGAGAGCACGACCTTCTGCTGGTTGCCGCCGCTCAGCTTGCCGACGACGCTGGTCACCCCGGGAGCCTTGATGTTCATGCTCTTGCGGAAGCCCTCGGCGACGCGGTACTCCTCGTTCTCGTTGACCCAGCCGCGCGAGGACAGGCCCTTCAGCCCGGCCGCGCTGATGTTGCGCTTGATGTCCTCGATGAGGTTGAGGCCGTACCTCTTGCGGTCCTCGGTGGCGTAGGCGACGCCGTGCCTGATCGCGTCCTGGACGTTGCGGATGTCGATCGGCTTGCCGTCCTTGAAGAGCCGGCCCGAGATGTTCACGCCGTACGTCCGGCCGAACACGCTCATCGCGAGCTCGGTGCGCCCGGCGCCCATCAGCCCCGCGAGGCCGACGATCTCGCCCCGCCGCAGCCTGAGCGAGGCGCCGTCGACCACCTTCCGGCCGGGCTGGCTGGGGCTGTAGACCGTCCAGTCCTCGATGCGGAAGGCCTCCTCCCCGATGTCGGCCTCGTGGGGCGGGAAGCGGTTGTCGAGCGCGCGGCCGACCATGCCGGAGATGATACGGTCCTCCGTCACGTGATCGTCGGCCATGTCCAGCGTCTCGATCGTGCGCCCGTCGCGGATGATCGTGACGGAGTCGGCGATGGCGATCACCTCGTTGAGCTTGTGCGAGATGATCACACAGGTGATGCCCTCGTCGCGCAGCCCGCGCAGCAGGTCGAGCAGGTGGGCCGAGTCGTCGTCGTTGAGCGCCGCGGTCGGCTCGTCGAGGATGAGGAGCTTCACCTCCTTCGACAGCGCCTTGGCGATCTCCACGAGCTGCTGCTTGCCGACACCGATGTCCGCGATGGGCGTGGTCGGGTTCTCACGCAGGCCGACCCGCTTCATCAGCTCGCCGGCCTCGTAGTTGGTGCGGTTCCAGTCGATGACGCCGCGTCTGGCGCGCTCGTTGCCGAGGAAGATGTTCTCGGCGATCGACAGCTGAGGGCTGAGCGCCAGCTCCTGGTGGATGATGACGATGCCGGCGTGCTCACTGTCGCGGATGCCGCCGAACTCGCAGCGCTTGCCCTCGAAGGTGATCTCGCCCTCGTAGTCGCCGTGCGGGTAGACCCCGGACAGCACCTTCATCAGCGTCGACTTGCCGGCGCCGTTCTCGCCGCAGATCGCGTGGATCTCACCCCGCCGTACGGAGAGGTTGACGTCCTGCAGCGCCTTCACGCCGGGGAACGTCTTGGTGATCCCGCTCATCCGCAAGATGTGCTCGGTCATGTGCCCCTCGCTCAGGGAGGGGCCCGGGGACGCGTCCCCGGGCCCGGATCCCTACTTGAGCTGGTCCTCGGTGTAGTAACCGCTGCCGACGATGACGTCCTTGTAGTTGTCCTTGTCGACGACCACCGGGTCGAGCAGGTACGACGGGACGACCTTGTTGCCGTTGTCGTAGTCCTTCTCGTTGTTCACCTCGGGCTTCTGACCCTTCAGCACCGCGTCCGCCATCTTCACGGTCTGCTCCGCGAGCTTGCGGGTGTCCTTGAAGATGGTCGAGTACTGCTCACCGGCGATGATCGACTTCACCGACGCGAGCTCGGCGTCCTGGCCGGTCACGATCGGGTACGGCTGGCCGCTGGTGCCGTAGCCGGAGCTCTTGAGCGCCGACAGGATGCCGATGGACAGGCCGTCGTACGGGGAGAGCACACCGTCGACCTTGGCGCCGCCGCTGTAGGTCTTGGTGAGGATGTCCTCCATGCGCTTCTGCGCGGTGGCCGGGTCCCACCGCAGGATGGCGGCCTGCTTGAAGTCGGTCTGGCCGCTCTTGACCTTCAGCGTGCCGTCGTCGATCTTCGGCTTGAGGACCGACATGGCGCCGTTGAAGAAGAACGTCGCGTTGTTGTCGTCGGGCGAACCGGCGAACAGCTCGACGTTGAACGGGCCCTTCTTGCCGCTGTCGACGCCGAGGCCCTTCAGCAGCGAGGTCGCCTGCTGCACGCCGACCTTGAAGTTGTCGAACGTGGCGTAGTAGTCGACGTTCGGGCTGTTGCGGATGAGCCGGTCGTAGGCGATGACCGGGATCTTGTTGTCGGCCGCCTCCTGCAGCTGCGAGGTGATCGCCGTGCCGTCGATCGAGGCGATGATCAGGAGCTTGGCGCCCTTGGTGATCTGGTTCTCGATCTGGTTGGCCTGGGTCGGGATGTCGTTCTCCGCGTACTGGAGGTCGACCTTGTAGCCCAGCTGCTCGAGCTGCTGCTTCAGGTTGTCGCCGTCGTGGATCCAGCGCTCCGACGACTTGGTGGGCATGGTGACACCGATCAGGGCGCCGGCGGTGCCGCCTCCGGCGGAGGAGCCGGCGGTGGCCTGGGTGTCGACCGTCTTCTGGCTGGAGCCGCAGGCCGACATGGTCGCGGCGAGCGCGATGGCGGACACCACGCCCCCGATCCGTCCCAACCTCATGTGTATCTCCTTGCGATGGGGGTCGCGGCAGAGCTGGGTGCGGCTACTGCCGATATAAGGGGTGATAGAGATTAAACGTTACAAACAGGGACAAAGTTCGCTGTCGTGCATTGTTATCGCTAACAACACGGATGTCAACGGGTGGGGGCAACGTTCCGGAAACGTTGCGGTAACCGCCCGCAGGTCAGGATCTCATCGGCGCGAGCGGGCGGAGAACAGGCGCTGGAGGAGGATGAAGACGAACAGTAACAATCCGATGAAGATTCGCGTCCACCACGAGCTGAGCGTCCCCTCGAAACTGATGATCGTCTGAATCAGGCCCAGCACGAGCACACCGAGCACGGTGCCGAGCAGGAACCCGCTGCCGCCGGTCAGCAGCGTGCCGCCGATGACGACCGCCGCGATGGCGTCCAGCTCCATGCCGACGGCGTGCAGGCCGTACCCCGACAGCATGTAGAAGGACAGCAGCAGCCCGCCGAGAGCGGAGCAGAACCCGCTGATCGTATAGACCCCGATTTTCGTCCGGGCCACCGGGAGGCCCATGAGCAGCGCCGACTGCTCGCTGCCGCCGGTCGCGTAGACGTTGCGGCCGAAGCGCGTGTAGTGGAGCACGTACGCCGCCGCGATCACCACGACGACGGCGATCACCACGCTCGGCGAGATCCACATGTCCCCGCCGAGGTCGATCCGCGTCTGGGCGAAGGCCGTGAACGTGGAGTTGTCGATGGGGATCGACTCGGTGTCGATCGTGAAGCACAGGCCGCGGGCCAGGAACATCCCGGCGAGCGTCACGATGAACGGCTGGATCTCGAAGTAGTGGATGATCGCGCCCATGCCGAGGCCCAGGACGGCCCCGATGAGCAGCACGAGCACCATCACCGGCCAGGGCGACCAGCCGTGTTTCAGCAGCGTCGCCGCCACCATGGTGGACAGCGCCACCACCGAGCCCACCGACAGGTCGATGCCGCCCGTGAGGATCACGAAGGTCATGCCGACGGCCACGACCAGCAGGAACGCGTTGTCGATGAAGACGTTGAGGATGATCTGCCCGGTCGCGAACCCCTCGTACCGGATGCCGCCCGCGGCGAACATGGCGAGGAACAGCCCGGCCGTGACCAGGACGGGGACGTACTTGCGCGGCACCCGGACGCGGCCCGGGACGGTCACGGTGGTCATGCCGAGACCCTCACCTTCTCTTCCGCCACCGGAGGCGCGCCGGCGGGGCGGCGGCGCCGATGGAAGACCTTCGCGCGGAAGGCCGGGGACTGGAGCAGGCAGACGATGGTCACCACGAGGGCCTTGAACAGCAGCGTCGTCTGCGGCGGCACGCCGATCGAGTAGATC
>NZ_KI866525.1:1003333-1025389 GCF_000511135.2 Microbispora sp. ATCC PTA-5024
CCCAGCACCGTGCCGCCGAGCGAGAACCGGCCGCCCGACAGGGGCGTGCCGCCGATGACGACGGCCAGGATCGCGTCCAGCTCGATCCACAGGCCGGCGTTGTTCCCGTCGGCGCTGGAGACGTTCGAGCTGATCATCAGCCCGGCGATCCCCGCGCACAGGGCGCAGAAGGTGTAGACGGTGATGATCACTGCTCGGGAGCCGATGCCGGCCAGCCGGCTCGCCTCCGCGTTGCCGCCGACCGACTCGATGAGCAGGCCGAGGGCGAGGCGCCGGGTGAGGAACGCGGTCAGCGCCAGCACCGCGACCACGATGATGATCCCGAACGGCACCGTGAGCCAGTACCCCCCGCCGATCAGCTTGTACGGCGAGCTGTTGATCGTGATGATCTGGCCCTGCGTGATGAGCTGGGCGAGGCCGCGCCCGGCGACCATGAGGATGAGCGTCGCGATGATCGGCTGGATCCCCACGCCCGCGACCAGCAGGCCGTTCCAGGCGCCGAGCACCAGCGAGAGCAGGAGCGCCACGCCCACGGCGCTCAGCACGCCGCCCACCGAGTTCTGGTTGCCGAGGTCGCTGATCTGCAGGCAGGCGAGGGCGCCGGAGATCGCGACGACCGAGCCCACCGACAGGTCGATCCCGCTCGTGGCGATGACCAGGGTCATGCCGAGCGACACCAGGATCAGCGGCGCGCCGAACCGGAAGATGTCGATCAGGCTGCCGTAGAGGTGGTCGTCCTTCATCTCGACGTGGAAGAAGTTGTCGGTGAACGCCAGGTTGAGCAGGAGCAGCCCCACCAGGATCACGACGGGCCAGAACAGGCGGTGTCTGAGGAAGGGTCCGAGGAACGCGGTCATGACGCGGCTCCGCTCGCGATGGTCTCCGTCAGTGCGTCGGTGGTCAGCCGCTCGTCGTTGTCGATCTCGGCGACGAGCTTCCGGTCGCGCAGCACGCCGACCTTGTGGCTGAGCCGGAGCACCTCCTCCAGTTCGGCGGAGATGAACAGCACGGCCATCCCGCCGTCGGACAGCTCCGCCACGAGCCGCTGGATCTCCGCCTTGGCGCCCACGTCGATGCCCCGGGTCGGCTCGTCGAGGATGAGCAGGCGGGGCTCCAGGATGAGCCAGCGGGCCAGCATCACCTTCTGCTGGTTGCCGCCGCTGAGGTTGCGGACGAGCTGCTCGGGGTCGGCCGGGCGGATGTTCAGTGCGGACACGTACTTGCTCACCAGCTCGTCCTGCCGGCGCCGCGGGATGGGCCGGGTCCAGCCGCGGGCGGCCTGGAGGGCGAGCACGATGTTCTCCCGGACGGTGAGCTCGGGCACCAGCCCCTCCGCCCTCCGGTTCTCCGAGCAGAAGGCGACGTGATGCCGGATCGCCGCGCGCGGGGTGCGCAGGCTGACCTGCTCCCCGCCGATCCGCAGGGTGCCGGAGCCGGCGTGGTCGGCGCCGAACAGCAGCCGGGCGACCTCGGTGCGGCCGGAGCCGAGAAGGCCGGCCAGCCCGACGACCTCGCCCTCGTGGATGGTCAGCGTGAACGGCTCGATCGCGCCCGACCGGCCCAGTCCGTCCGCCTCCACCAGCGCCGGGGCCTGCCGCGCCAGGGGCTTGCCCTCGAGGCGTTCCAGGTCGGCGAGCTCGCGGCCGATCATCTTGCCGACCAGCTCCACCTGGCTCAGCTCGCTGGTGAGGTACTCCCCCACGAGCCGGCCGTTGCGCAGGATCGTCATGCGGTCGGCGACCTCGTAGATCTGGTCGAGGAAGTGCGAGACGAACAGGATCGCGATGCCCTGCTCCTTCAGCCGCCGCATCACCCGGAACAGCTGCGCCACCTCGCTCGCGTCGAGGCTGGAGGTCGGCTCGTCCAGGATCAGGACCTGGGCGTCGATGTCCACGGCCCGCGCGATGGCCACCATCTGCTGGACGGCCAGCGAGTACGACGACAGGGCCGCCGAGACGTCGATGTCGATCTCGAGGCGCGACAGCAGCTCGGCCGCCCGGCGTCGCATCTCCTTCCATTGGATGCGCCCGAGGCGGCGCGGCTCACGGCCGATGAAGATGTTCTCCGCGACCGACAGGTTCGCGCAGAGGTTGACCTCCTGGTACACCGTGCTGATGCCGGCGTGCTGGGCGGCGAGCGGGCTGGAGAAGGCCACCCGGCCGCCCCTCAGCTCGATCTCGCCGGCGTCGATGTCGTACACGCCGGTCAGCACCTTGATCAGGGTGGACTTGCCGGCGCCGTTCTCACCCATGAGCGCGTGGACCTCGCCGGGCAGCAGGCGGAAGTCGACGCCGTCCAGCGCCTTGACGCCGGGGAACTGTTTCCCGATCCCCCTCATCTGAAGGATCGGCGCGGGTTCGGCCATGCGGCGCCCCCTCCTCGTCGAGCCGCCGGGCCGCCCCCCGGTGGGAGGGCGGCCCGGTCGGGGATCAGTACTTACGGCTGGGCAGCGCCTGCTTCGCCTGGTCCTGCGTGAACGTGGTCTCCTGCGTCACGACGCGGGCCGGGACCTGCTCGCCCTTCACGACCTTCTTGGCCAGGTCCATCAGCTGGGGGCCGAGCAGCGGGCTGCACTCGACGATGAAGTTGATCTTCCCGTCGGCCAGCGCCTGCATGCCGTCGTGCACCGCGTCGACCGAGATGATCTTGATGTCCTTGCCGGGCACCTTGCCCGCGCCCTCGATCGCCTCGATGGCGCCGAGCGCCATGTCGTCGTTGTGCGAGTACAGGACGTCGATCTTCGGGTTCGACTTGAGGAAGGCCTCCATGACCTGCTTGCCCTCGGCCCGGGTGAAGTTGCCCGACTGCGAGGCGATGACCTTGAACTTGGGATCGGCCGAGATCACCTGCTGGAAGCCCGCCTTGCGGTCGTTGGCGGGAGCGGAGCCGGTCGTGCCCTCGAGCTGGACGATGTTGACCGGGTCCTTGCTGTCCTTGTACTGGTCGACCAGCCACTGGCCGGCCTTCTTGCCCTCCTCGACGAAGTCGGAGCCGAGGAAGGTCCGGTAGAGGCTGGTGTCCTTGGAGTCCACGGCCCGGTCGGTCAGGATGACCGGGATCTTGGCGCTCTTGGCCTCCTGCAGGACTGTGTCCCAGCCCGACTCGACGACCGGGGAGAAGGCGATGACGTCGACCTTCTGCTGGATGTAGGACCGGATCGCCTTGATCTGGTTCTCCTGCTTCTGCTGCGCGTCGGAGAACTTCAGGTCGATGCCGGCCTCCTTGGCGGACTCCTGCACCGACTTGGTGTTGGCGGTGCGCCAGCCGCTCTCCGCACCGACCTGGGAGAAGCCCATGACGATCTTGCCGTCGCCCGAGCCGCCCGAACCGCCCGAACCGGAGCCACATCCGGCCATGGCGAACGCCGTGACGCCGGCCAGAACCAGCGCCGAGAACCTCTTCAACACGGGGGGTGTTCCTTTCTGGATGTTAACGCTAACACGGCCGGAGCCGCGTCAACCTTCATGACTTCCGCGGGCGGCTAACGCGCGTGCGCCGTACTGGCCCTGGCGACGAACCGAGGGGGGACCACGTGGCGCTCGCGCTCGCACGGACCCTCCGCCTCGATCTGCCGCAGGAGCACGTCGATGCTGCGCCTGCCCACGGCCCCGAAGTCCTGCCTGATGGTGGTGAGAGGAGGGGAGAAGAACTCCGACTCCGGGATGTCGTCGAAACCCACGATGCTGATCTGCTCGGGGACCCTCACCCCTTCCTCCGCGAACGCCCTCAGCACGCCCAGCGCCATCTGGTCGTTGGCCACGAAGACCGCCGTGACCTCACTCGTCATCTCCGCCAGCCGCTTGCCCGCCCGGTAGCCCGAACGGGGGCTCCAGTCGCCGGTCAGCACGTCCGGCACCCGGTGGCCGGCGGCGGTCAGCGCCTCGCGCCAGCCCTGCACCCGGCCCTCGGCCTCCAGCCAGTCGGCCGGTCCGCTGATGTGCCAGACCGTCTCGTGCCCCAGGTCGAGCAGGTGACGGGTCGCCAGGGCGGCGCCCTCCACCTGGTCGACGCTGACCACGGACACCTCGCCCGCCTGACCGCCCTCGACGGCGACGGCCGGCATGCCCGTCGGCATGTCCTCCAGCGCCTGCGCCGCCGACCGCTGTGGGGCGACCACGACGATGCCGTCCACGCCCTGGTCGGTCAGATAGTCGATCGCGTCGTGGACTCCGGCCCTGTCGATGGTCCGGAGGCTGACGATGCTGACGAAGTAGCCGGCCTCCCTGGCCGCCTGCTCGATGCCGTAGACGGTGCTGGCGGGGCCGTAAAGTGTGGTGTCGAAGCTGACGACGCCCAGCGTGCGGGAGTGCTTGGTGACCAGGGCCCGGGCGACGAGGTTGCGTCGGTAGCCGAGCTGGTCGATCGCGCGCAGCACCCGGGTCCGGGTCTCCGCGCGGACGTTCGGATGGTCGTTGAGCACCCGCGAGACCGTCTGGTGCGACACGCCCGCCACCTTGGCCACGTCCGCCATCACGGGCGGGCGGCGTTCCGGGCTGGGTCCCACCGGCTGCTCCTCTCTGTCGGCCTGGGAAGACTGTGAGCGTTAACACACCCTGTCGTCAAGGAGGCCGCCGGTTACGGTCCGGTCACGCCGAAACCACCCGTTAACGTCGCGTCAACATGCCCCCAGCGGGCCGGAAAGGTCCGGCCGGACACCGCGGGACACGGCGCGACACCAGGGGACACAGCGCCCACCGGCGAGGACGTCGGAGACGTTCAGGGGCGCGAGCCGGTGCTCCCCCGCACGACGAGCTCGGGCTCGACCAGCCGCCGGACCGGTCCCTCCGCCCCTGCGATCCGGTCGAGCAGCAGCCGGAAGGCGCGCCTGCCGACCTCGCCGAAGTTCTGCCGCACGGTCGTGAGCGGCGGCCACACGTACGCCGACTCCGGGACGTCGTCGAAGCCGACCACGCTGACGTCCTCCGGCACGCGCCGGCCCGCCTCGCGCAGCGCGCGCACCAGGCCCATGGCCATGTGGTCGTTGCCGGCGAAGACCGCGGTCAGCTCCCTCTCGCCGGCCATCCGTCTGCCGATCTCGTAGCCCGACTGGGCGCTCCAGTCGCCGGCCAGCGGCTCGGGCGCCTCCCGCCCCTCAGCCTCCAGCACCGAGCGCCACCCCGCCGCCCGGCCGCTGGAGTCGATCCAGTTGGGCGGGCCCGCCAGGTGCCACACCGTCCGGTGCCCGAGGCCCAGGAGGTGACGGGTGGCGCGGACGGCGCCGGCGTGCTGGTCGACCGCGGCCGCCGGAACCGGCAGGTCCCCGCCGCCGCCGACGTCGACCACGGGGAGGCCCGCCGGCAGGTGGCGCAGTCCCTCGGCCGCCGACTCGTGCGGCGCGACGACGATGACGCCGTCGACCGACTGCGAGCGCAGCCGATCGACGCCCTCGGCGATGGACCTGCGGTTCAGCGACGGGAGGCTCGCGATGCTGACGAGGTAGTCGTTCTCCCTGGCGGCCTGCTCGATGCCGTACAGCGTCGAGGCCGGGCCGTACAGGGTGGTGTCGAAGCACACCACGCCGAGCACGCCCGAGCGGCCGGTCACCAGGACGCGGGCCGCCGAATTGGGGTGGTAGTCCAGCTTGCGGACCGCCGCGAGGACCCGTTCCCTCGTCTCCGGCCGCACCTTCTCCGGCGTGTTCAGCACACGGGAGACCGTCATCGCGGACACGCCCGCCAGCTCGGCGACGTCCTCCATGACCGCCGCCTTCGGGCGCTCCACGGGTCGGTCGCCGGACCCGGCCGTCGTCATCTCGTCCCCGCTCGTCTTCCGCTCAGGATTCCTGAGTTTTTGCGGTAACAATATTCCCTTTTAGAGCAGGCGCCGCCACCGCCGCCGCAGCTCCGCGCGTTCCGGCCTTCCTCGGGCGGGTTCCGCGCGGGCCAGCTCGGCGCGGGCGAGGCAGGCGACGGCCGCCATGAGCGCGAGCCCGCCGCACACCTGGGCCGGGGAGACCCGCTCGCCGAGCAGGGCCACGCCGATGACCGCCGCCACCAGCGGTTCCAGCAGCGAGACCACGGCCGCCGTCGTCCCGGTGACCACGCGCAGGCCCGCGAAGAACAGGCCGTACGCGAGCGCGGTCGGCACGGCCGCGAGGTAGGCGAGCAGCAGCGCGGTGACCCCCGCGTCGGCCGCCGCCGGGAACAGCCCGGTCGCCGCCGCGAGCGGCAGCAGACAGACCGCGCCGGCCGCGAACCCCCACGTCGCCGCGCCGCCGGCCGGCGAGCGCCGGTTCGCCAGCGTTACAAGGGAGTAGGCGGCCGCCGACAGCAGCGCGTACCCCACTCCCGCCGGCGACGGCGTCTCGGCACCGGTGTGCGCCCCGCCTGTGCCGCCTGTGCCGCCCGCGAGCAGGACGAGACCGGCGAGGGCGAGTCCCAGGCAGGCGAGGGCCGTCCGACCCAGCGGCTCCCGCAGGACGACCCGCCCGCCGAGCGCCACGAGCACGGGCGTGGCCCCCATGGTGATCATCGTGGCGACCGCCACGCCGCTCTCGGCGATGGCGGCGAAGTAGGCGGCCTGGCACACCGCCATCGCCGGGCCGAGCACGAGGACGGCCCGGGTGGAGGGCCGTCCGCCGCGCCGCGCCGCGGAGCCCGCGCCCGATCGCCCGGCGAGGCGGCTCGCGCCCACGAGCAGCGCCGCGCCGCAGGCGAACCGCCAGAACGAGACCGCGACCGGGCTGAGATGGCCGGTGCGGTGGAGCAGCGCCCCCGCGGCGCCCCCGGTGCCCCAGGCGACGGCCGCTATGGACAGGTAGACGAGACCCTGCCGTACGGGCAGGGCGGAAACACGCGTCATCGACGTCTCTCTCGGTGAGTTGGCCTACCGGATCCCGTACGCGGGCAGCAGCCACCGGCCGGGCCGCCCAGGCCCGGCTCACCAGGGGAGACCGCCCGCTAGCGGGCGGGGGGCGGAGAGACGATCAGACGCACGCGGGCACGCTACCGCGCCCGCCGCAGGCGTCGCACCACGTTTTGGGGGTGCCGGGGCGCGAAGCCGGGAGGCGAAGGCTTACTCTTGCTTCGTGGCAGCCCGAGGCGAGGTCAGGTCGCCTCGGGCTGCCCACCTTCGCGCCCCGAGCCCGGACTGCGTTCCCGGTCCCGGCGCCACGCCTCTCCGGCCGCGCCCGCGCCCCTGAGGCCGAAGATCCCGGCCCACACCACGCCTTTCCGGCCGCACCCTCGTCCCTGAGGGGCATCGCCTTTCCCACCCCACGCCTTTCCGGCCCCCGCGGCTGCCCTCCCCGCGCGTCCGCCTTTCCCGCGCCGCGCGTTCCCGCCCGGTTTCACGACGCCGTCGCGCCCCCGGCGAGGACCGGAAAACCGATCGATCTCGGCCGGCGGCCGCCGCTACCGTGGGGGATCCGGGACGACGCAGGGGCGCACCGGCATCGCCGGATCGCGTTCCCCGCATCGCGGTTCCGGCTTTCTTGGTCACCGCGAGGTCGAGGTTCGATTCCTCTCACCCGAACGGCTCCGGACGCCGCACCGGCGACGGCAGGGCCATGCGGGCGCCCGGCGTGCCGGGAGCGCCCCCGCCCCGCCGCCGCGCGGCGTCCGGAGCCGTTCCCAGGATCGGAGGTGAGCAGTGGCTCATGTGACGGTGATGGAGTGGCAGCGCGTGCTCGCCTACGTGGACGGACGGTTCGACCGGGTCCTCGCGCCCGGGCGGCATCGGTACCGCGAGCGCAGGACGCGCCTGGTCACGGTGGACGTCAGGCCGAGCCTGCTCACGGTGTCCGGCCAGGAGGTCATCACGGCCGACGGCGTCACCGTGCGCGCCAGCCTGACCGCGCTGTGGCGGGTGGACGACCCGGTCGCCTACACGACGGGCGCCGAGCACCCCCAGGCCCTTCTCTACGCCGCGGTGCAGGACGCCCTCAGGGATCGGGTGGCCGCGGTGACGCTCGACGACGCCCTCCAGAGCCGCGCCGCGCTCTCCGACGGGCTGGCCGAGGCCGTGCGTACCGCGGTCTCCGGGCTCGGGATCGTGGTGAACGAGGTGCGGGTGCGCGACCTCATGCTGCCGGGCGAGCTCCGCCGGGCGGCGATGGACGCGGTGGTCGCCCGCGAGCGGGGCAAGGCCGCGCTGGAGGAGGCGCGGGCGGAGGCGGCGGCGCTTCGCTCGCTCGCCAACACGGCCCGGCTCCTGGAGGAGCACCCGGCGCTGCTGCGCCTGCGCACCCTCCAGGTCGCCGCCGACCGGCAGACGACGCTCGTCCTCGACCCGCGCCACCTGCAGGAGTAGTCCTCCGTACGGCCTGCGCCGCCCCCGCGATGACGCAGGCCGTATTCGTAGGATGACTACACGAAGGAATGTACCAGAAAGGAGCCCAGCGCCCCTTTCGGGGAGGCTGGGCTCCTGACAGTCCGGCGCTACCGCCAAATGACGGCCGGCGTTACGGCTAGATGACCGGTCCGGGCGTGTCGCGCGGCGGCACCGGGCCGGTGCCGGGCGCGGGACCCGTGCCGGGCGCGGGCGGGATCGGGCCGCTGCCGGGCGGCGGGAGCGGCGCGTCACGCGGGTAGTCGGGGTCGACCGGCTGGGGCGGCATCGGCTCGCCGATGTCGTACCCGGTGCCGGAGCCGTATCCGGTGCCCGTGGTGGTGGTGCCGGTGCCCTGCTGGTGCGGGCCGGGGACCTCTCCACGCCAGGCGCCGGTCTCGGCGCCGCGCGACTCGATGAAGGTCTTGAAACGCTCCAGGTCCCCGCGCACGCGCAGGCGCACGATCTGCAGCGCGTCGGCCGCCTTCTCCAGGAAGCCCTCCGGGTCGTACTCCATCTGCAGCGTCACACGGGTGGTGGCGTCGTCGATGCGGTGGAAGGTCACCACGCCGGCCTGCCGCGGCGCGTCCAGCGACCGCCAGGCCACGCGCTCGTCCGGGTGCTGTTCGGTGATCTCCGCCTCGAACTCCCTGCGGACGCCGGCGATCTCGACCACCCAGTCGGTACGGGTGTCGCCGATCTGCTTGACCGACTCCACGCCCTCCATGAACTCCGGGAAGCTCTCGAACTGGGTCCACTGGTTGTACGCCGTACGGATCGGGACATTCACGTCGATGGACTGTTCGATCGAGCTCATGCCTCCTCCTTCTCTCGTGGTTGCGAAGGATGCCCTGCCCCCTGTCAGGGGCCTAAACCACGAGACCGGCGGCCCGGACGGCGGCGACGCGCCCGGTCGCGTCAGCGCGAGCGGGAACCGCGGCGGCGTCCCGGCCGTGCGGAGCGACGCCCCTGACGAGGGCCGGCGGGGACGGCGTCCGACCGGCGCCCCCGCTCGTCGGACGTGTGGTGGCGACCGGCGACCAGGTCCCGGATCCCGAGCGCCGGGTGCCCGGTGACGGGGCCGGGGACGCCGCGCGAGGCGTGGCCGCC
The DNA here is from genome assembly GCF_000511135.2 of Microbispora sp. ATCC PTA-5024. Taxonomy (NCBI): domain Bacteria; kingdom Bacillati; phylum Actinomycetota; class Actinomycetes; order Streptosporangiales; family Streptosporangiaceae; genus Microbispora; species Microbispora sp. ATCC PTA-5024. The sequence continues at coordinate 1,012,712 of NZ_KI866525.1, forward strand.
CCCTCCTGCGCCCTCCGCGTGATCGGCCGCGTCCGCCGCCCGCTCCGCGGCCTCCACGCCCCCGGCCTCCACACCCCCGGCCTCAGCGTCCGGACCCGCCGGCACGGCACCGCCCTCGTCCTCCAGCGTGCGCTCGCCCCCGGCGTACCAGCCGGTGACCAACTGGACCGCGACCGCGGCGAACAGCAGGCCGAACGGCAGCGCCCACCCACCGCTGACCTGGTGGAGGAGGCCGAAGGTGATCGGACCGGCGCCGGCGATGAGGTAGCCGGTGCTCTGCCCGAAGGCGGAAAGCGCGGCCGTGGCCGCGCCCGAACGGGTGCGCAGGGCCAGCATCGACAGCGCGAGCGGGAACGAGCCCATCCCGACGGCGACCGCCATCGACGACGCCCACAGCGCGTGGCCGCTGAGCAGGCCGGCGAAGCCCGCCGCGTACAGCACGACGAACGCGGCGACGAGCGGCCGCTGGTCGCGCAGGCGGGTCGCGAGCGGGGGCACGGCGAGCGAGATGGGGATGCCGAGACCGGTGAACACGGCGAGGATCACCGCGGCCTGGCCGGAGGTGTACCCGTTGTCCCGCAGCAGCAGCGGCAGCCACCCGAACATCACGTAGGCGATGAGCGACTGGGAGCCGAAGTATCCGGCCACGGCCCAGGCGAGCCTGCTGCGCAGGAGTGCGGCTCGCCCCGCACGCGCGTGGGTGCTGCGCCGCTCCGGCTCACTGCGCCGCGCGAGCGCAAGCCACGGAATGACGGCCACGGCGGCCAGGGCCGCCCACACCCCTAGTGCGACGTGCCAGTTGCCCCCCGCGGCCTCCTGGACCGGAACGGTCGCGGCGGCGGCGACCATCGTCCCGACCGCCAGCGCGGTCGAGTAGACGGTGGTCATGGCGCCGCCGCGCCGGGGGAAGTGCCTCTTGATGAGAGCGGGGATGACGACGTTGCCGATGGCGCCGCCCGCGAGCGCCACCGCGCTCGCGGCCAGGAACGGCACAGCGGAGTCCACGACCGAGCGGACCGCCTGACCGGCGCCGAGCAGGACGATCGCGCCGAGGAGCAGGGCGTGCTCGCCGACGCGGCGCGACAGCGCGGGTGTCACCGCGCCGAAGAGCGCGAAGCAGAGCACGGGCAAGGTCGTGAGGAGCCCGGTGGCCGCGGCCGACATGCCGAGTCCGGCGCTGACCTCGTCCAGCACGGTTCCCACGCTGGTCACCGCGGTCCGCAGGTTGAGCGCGGCCAGCGCGATGCCCACCGCGATGAACCACGCCATCGATCCGCCCGGTCTCCTGTGCGTCACGACGACGCTCATGCCGACACAACTCCTTCAACCCACACCAAACGTCCTATGACCCGATAAACGTATCAGCGCTGTCAAAATGCCCGGTCGGCAGGCTCGGGGCTTCGACGGGCCGACGGCCTCAGGGCTGCGGAACGCCGGGGGCCGCGTCGCCGCTCCCGCCGATGAGCTCACGGAGGCGGCGCGGCGGTCGGATGTCGTGATGCCCGAGTGCCAGACCACTGACGACGCGTGCCAAGGTTCGGCGGCGGCGCCGGCCAGGGTGAGGTGCCGGAAGGGCGCGGAGAGCCCGGCCGTACGGGTCAGACGGGGCGCCGGCGCAGGAGCCAGAAGAGGCCGACGACGGGCAGCACGAGGGGCACGAAGCCGTAGCCGCTGCCGTACCCGGACCACACGGTCGCCTGGGGGAACGCGGCGGCGTCGACGAGGCTGAGCGTGCCGACGACCAGGACCCCGGCCAGCTCCACCAGGCACGCGGCGACCGCGACGCGGCGGGCGCCCCGGGCGAGCGCGACGGTCAGCACGATGTAGACGACCGCGGCGACGGCCGACAGGAGGTACGCGAGCGGCGCCTCGCCGAACCTCGTCGCGATCTGCACACCGGCCCTGGAGGTCGCGGCCAGCGCGAACACCCCGTACACGGCCACCAGCACGCGGCCCGGCCCCGACCGGATCGGCCGATCCTCCCCGGTCATGCGCCCGCGTTCCAGATCTGCAGCAGCCGGCCGGTCATGACCGCGACCGTGAACGCGGCGACCGCGATGACGCCCGGACCCCAGCGCGTGCGCTCGGCCCGCCCCCACCACACCGCGGCGGGCGGGATCACGATCGTGCCGAGCAGGTAGCCGACGAAGGTGGCCTTCTCCCCCACGTGCCCGATCCGGGCCAGGGCGAGGGCCGCCTGCACCAGCAGCGCCACCTCCAGCGCCGCGAGCCCGGCCAGCAGCACCGTGCCCATCGGACGGTCCCGGATCGCGGTGATCACGGCGACGAGCGCCAGCAGCAGGCCGGCACCGATCAGCCAGCCCGAGTACGCCCCGGTCATCGGGCGCCGCGGATGGGGGACGTGGCCAGTGACATGGCCAGTAGGGTATCGGCCCGCCCGTCCCCCCTGTCACTCAGGCAGGGGGACGGGCGGGCCGACGCTCAGGCCTTGCGGGTCTCGTCGAGCAGCAGGCCGACGGCGTCCTCGGGACGGCCGTTGACGGCGCGCGCGCCGCGCTGCCGGGACGCCGAGCTGCCCCGCCGCAGCGCCTCGTCGGCCAGCTCGGAGACCAGCTCCCAGTCGCCCAGCTCCTCCAGCGTGGGCCGCAGGTCGTCGAGCAGCCAGGTGATCAGCTGTGGCGCCGAGGACGGCCTGCTGGTGAGCGGCGACAGCAGGTCGCCCTCCAGCCCCGACCGCGCGGCCCGCCAGTTGGCGGCGCGCAAGAGCGCGGGCCGCTGCTCTCCGCGCGGCGGCTCGCCGCGCTCGACGGCCTCGCTCTCCCTCGTGATCAGGGCGCGGAACAGCCCGGCGAGCAGGACGACGTCGTCCACGAGCGGGCAGGAGTCGCAGATCCGCATCTCCACCGTGGGCACGTGGGCGCTCAGCCGGATGTCGAAGTAGACCATGCCCTGGTCCTCGATGACGCCGGAGGCGACCAGATCCTCGGCCGTGCGGTCGTACTGCGCGGCGTCGGCGAACGGCCCCAGCGACCCGGCCGTCGGCCACCGCTGCCAGGCGAGGGTCCGGCTGCTGGCGTACCCGGTGTCCTCGTTCTCCCAGTACGGCGAGCTGGCGCTCAGCGCGAGCAGCGGCGGCAGCCACGCCTCCGCGCGCTGCGCGGCGAGCACAGCGACGTCGCGGTCGTCGATCTCCACGTGCACCTGGGCGCCGCAGATGAGCTGCTCCTGGGCCAGGAAGCGGTACTCGTCGGACAGGTAGCGGTACCGCTCCCCCGGGGAGATCGTGTACCCGTCGACTCCGGTCAGGGGAGTCGTGCCGGAGGCGATCACCCCCACGCCCAGCGGCTCCCCCGCCGACACCAGCGCGCCGCGGAGCCGTACGAGCTCGGCCCGGACGTCGCCCAGGTCCTCCAGGGGTGTGCTGTTGGTCTCCACCACGGACCGCTGCAGCTCTGCGGCGAACCCCTCCCCCGGCAGCCGGTCGAGCATGGCCTGGGCGAGCGGGGTGAGCCGCCGGCTCTCCAGGTCCACGACGAGGAACTCCTCTTCCACGCCGACAGGTCGTCTCTTCGTCATGGCCGGTCACTACCCACCGTGCACGGGTTAGGCCTGACCTGGCACGTCGCCGTTCCCCCGCTGTGTGGACGGCGGGTGCGGGATTTCCCGGACTATCCAGGAGAACCGGTTGCGTGGGAGAAGACTCTTAGGGATCGGGGGCCCAGCCGAGACGACGATGGAGAAGGACCGACGATGCCGGTGAACCTGTCCAACACCAAACCGCTCGCGTGGGACGCGGCGAGCCTCGACGCCGACACCAAGGCGATGCTGGACAACCTCCAGCCGAACATCCTCCAGGCGCACGTCCGGGAGAGCCTGTCCCTGCTGCTGCTGAACTTCGGCGACGGCGCGGACGGCAGGCGCTTCCTCAAGGCGCTCGTCCCGCTCATGAAGTCGGCCAGGAAGCACCTCGACGAGGTGCGGGCCTTCAACAAGACGAAGGCCCCCGGCACGCCGTACGTCGGCGTGGGGATCAGCAAGCTCGGCTACCTCAAGCTCGGCCACGAGACCGCGAAGTTCGGCGACAACGCGTTCAAGTCGGGCCTCAAGCGGCGCCAGGACACGCTGAGCGACCCCCCGGTGAGCGCGTGGGAGCCCCAGTACCAGGGCGAGATCCACGCCGTCGTGCTGATCGGCGACGCCACCCCCGAGCCGGTCGCGGCCACCCGCAAGCGGGTCCTCGCGCTGCTGCCGAAGACCGCGAAGGTCCTCGGCGAGGACACCGGCGCCGGCCTGCGGGACGACCAGGGGCGGGGCATCGAGCACTTCGGGTACGTCGACGGCCGCAGCCAGCCGCTCTTCCTGGCCGACCAGGTGACCCAGGAGTCCGGCACCAACTGGAACCCGTTCTTCCCGCTGAGCCACGTCCTGGTCGCCGACCCCCTCGCGCCCCACCCCAGCCGGCACTTCGGCAGCTACCTGGTGCTGCGCAAGCTGGAGCAGAACGTGCGGGCGTTCCGGGAGGCCGAGGACTCCCTCGCCGACGCCCTGGGCCTGACCGGGGCCGACCGCGCGCGCGCCGGGGCCATGCTGGTCGGCCGGTTCCGCAACGGCACCCCGCTGCGGCTGCACGACCGGCCCAGCTCGGCCGGCTTCCCCGTGCAGAACGACTTCAGCTACCGCGACGACCCCGGGTCCCGGTGCCCGGTCAGCGCGCACATCCGCAAGGCCAACCCGCGCGACTCCCGGGACGAGGGCCTCGAGCGCGTGCTCGGCGTGATGATGGCCCGGCGCGGCCAGACGTACGGCTCCCGGACCGACCGGCCGTGGGACGACGCCCCTCCGCAGACGCGCCCCACCGGCGGGGTGGGCCTGCTGTTCATGGCGTTCAACTCCAGCCTGCAGGGCCAGTTCGAGTTCACCCAGCAGAGCTGGGCCGACAACCCGGACTTCCCCGCCGGGGGCACCGGGCACGACCCGGTGATCGGCCAGGGCAAGCGCGACGTCAAGGTGCGCTTCCCGAAGCAGTGGGGCTCCTCGGCGCTCGGCGCTCCCCAGCACCAGGTGCCGCAGACCGTGACCATGAAGGGCGGGGAGTACTTCTTCATGCCGTCGCTCGCCTACCTCAAGAGCCTGGGCTGAGCGGGCGGCCCGTGAGCCGCGGGCGTACGGCCGGCCGCGCGACCCGGCCGTGCGCCCGTGAACGCGAGATCACGGGCGGGAGAAAGCGGGTGGAGCTATGGGGACTCGAACCCCAGACCCCCTCCATGCCATGGAGGTGCGCTACCAGCTGCGCTATAGCCCCTTGCCACCGCTCCGGGTGTTCCCGGCGCGGCGCTCGGAGAGCATACAAGCACGCCCATCCGTTTACCTAATCGTCACCGGTCACACCGGCCACTGAGGCTCAGCCGTCGGCCGTGACCGCCGGGCTGTCGTCGCTGCTGACCGGCTCCGGCAGGGTGCCCGCGTTGTGCTCCAGGAGACGCCAGCCCCGGCGTCCCTCCTCCAGCACCGACCACGAGCAGTTGCCGAGGCTGCCGAGGACCGACCACAGCTCCTGCGGCAGGCCCAGCAGCCGGGCGATGCCCAGACGGGTGGCGGCGCCGTGCGAGACGACCACCAGCAGGCCGTCGTCGTCGAGCCGGCCCGACCAGCGGGTCATCGCCTCGGCGACGCGGTCGGCGACGTCGGTGACGACCTCTCCGCCCGGGGCCTCCCACGCCTCGTACTCGACCGGCCATCCGGCCTTGATCTCCTCGCGGGTCAGGCCCTCCCAGGCGCCGCCGCCGCGTTCCCGCAGGTCCTTGTCGACGAAGACGTCAAGGCCGGTGAGGCGGGCGAGGGCCGAGGCGGTGTCGTGGGCGCGGCGCAGATCGGACGAGACGATCATGGAGGGCCGCAGGGACGCGAGCAGGGAGGCCGCCCGGGCCGCCTGGGCGACGCCCACCTCGTCGAGCCCGATGTCGGTGTGCCCCTGGAATCGCTGCTCCACGTTCCAGAGCGTCTGCCCGTGGCGCAGGCAGACCATCCGGCGGCTCATCGCGCCGCCCCGTGGTCGTGCGTCACCGAGCCGCCCCGTGCCCGCGCTGGGCCGCGACCCGCTTGACGCTCTCCGGCAGCTCGATGGAGGGGCAGTCCTTCCACAGGCGCTCGAGCGCGTAGAAGACCCGGTCCTCCTCGTGCTGGACGTGGACGACGATGTCGAGGTAGTCGAGGAGCACCCAGCGCCCCTCCCGCTCGCCCTCGCGGCGCACCGGCTTCGCGTCGGCCTCGATGCGCAGGCGTTCCTCGATCTCGTCCACCACCGCCCGCACCTGGCGGTCGTTGGAGGCGGAGCAGAGCAGGAAGGCGTCGGTGATGACGAGCTGGTCGCTCACGTCGTAGGCGATGATGTCGTCGGCCAGCTTCTCGGCCGCCGCCTCGGCGGCGACTCTGACCAACTGGATCGCTCTCTCAGATGCTGTCACGATTCGGTTCTGTCCTCCGTTGTCGGGCTCTTCCAGGGTGCACAGTCATCGTGCGCCGTACAACCGACTTACGCGGTGACGACCCTATCGGGACGCCCCCGTTATCGGGGGTATGCCCCGGATCAGGGATTCAACGTCCTCCGGGGCGCCCTGATTCCTGCGGGGACGGGGAGACGGAAGCCGCCGGGGGCAGGAGAAAGCCCCGCGAGGACGGTCCTCGTGGGGCGGTCGTGCTGCGGAATTGATCCGGCGCTGCAGCGGCTCACCGCTGCCGGTGCTGGCTCAGTGCTGCTGCTGTTGCTGCTGCTGTTGCTGGCCTCCCGACCCCTGCTGTTGCTGCTGCTGTTGCTGCTGCTGGGATCGGTGGTGCCGGCCTCCCTGCTGCTGCTGCTGTTGTTGCTGCTGCTGAGGCCGGTGGTGGTGACGGTGGTGCCTGTGGTGGCGTCGATGGCCACAACAGGGCCGTCCGTGGTCGGTCGGCTGCGTGACGGTCAGCGCGTGCGCGGGCTGCGCCGGCATCGTGGCGGGCACGACGAGGGCCGACAGGGCCATCGCGCCCGCGGCGAGAGCTTCCTTGAGCATGGGATCACTCCGTACTGTGACGGTCGTGGCCCCGGCCGGACCGGGGCGTACGGAGCGCCGGATCAATATCCAGGGAGCGGGGGGCCTCACGCGGCCCGGCTCCTGCTTCGCACGTTAACCGCCGGACCGCCGCCGGGTCGTCCATCCCCGCGCAAAGCCTGCCTGCCGCCTCCTGGACAACTTTCCTAACCACACCCCCGCCATTGACGTTCCCGCAGGTCAGGCCGATATCCCCGGGTAAAGTCCCGGTGAGTCGTGGCCGTGGTCGGCACCGCGTGCCACCCTTGATCGCATGGCTCCCCCCAGCCGGCCCGCCGTGCCGCCGGCGCTGCGCCGCACGCTCGCCGCCGCGCTCGTCGGTCTCGCGCTCCCGCCGCTCGCGTGGGCGCTCACCGCGGCCGGACTCGCCGTCCTCCCGTACGACCCCTCGGCCCGGTTCGGGCAGGGGGCGGTCATCCTCATGGGGGCGGCGCCGTTCCTCCTCGTCACGGCCTGGCCGTCGCTGTGGGCCGTGCGCGTGCGGCCCGCCTGGCACGTCGCCCTTCCGGCCCCGCCGGCGGCGTTCCTGCTGTGGACCCTCCTCGACACCGTGGCCTGGCGGCTCGTCCCGAACCGGCTGGTCGCCGTGTGCCTCGTCCTGGGACTGGCGTACGCGCTCACCGCCCTGCTCACGACACCGGGGACGCTGTGGTGGGCCCAGCAGGTGCCGTTGATGGCCGTGGGCGGCCCTCCGCCTCTCGTGGCGCCGACCGCGCCTCCCCGCCGTCCCCTCGATCCCGGGATCCCCCTGATCGGGCCCGACCTCCCGGGGTACGTGGTCGAGCGGGTGGCGTCCCGGCCCGGTGAGCTGCGCTACGTCCTGCGCCCGGCGGCCCTTCACCGCGCCGCCACCCCGCGTGAGCGATCCGCCTCCGCCGTCACGATCGTCGTCCGGTCCCGCGTGGACCCGCCCGGCGAGGACAGCCCGTATGAGCAGGCGGGGCCGCGGACCTGGTCGCGGGCGGTGGACGAGGCCACGATCCACGTGGTCGACCGCGACGACGCGACGGTCGTCGTGAGAGCGGGCTCCCGTGTTCCGGAGGCCGTCCTGCGCCGGGCGACCAGCACTCTCGCGCCCCGCCCGCCGTCCCATTTCACGTCGGCGGCCCAGGACTGAGGGCTCCCCCGGCGAGGAGCCCGTCGCGGCGGGCCGGGCCGGGGAAGTCGCGCAGGGGACGGAACGGGCCGAGCAGCAGGACGCCCACCGAGAGGATCGCGAGGCCGGCCGTCACCGCAAGCGTCTCCCGTGGGCCGATCAGCTCGCCCAGCGTGCCGCCGAGCAGCCCGCCGAGGGGGATGGCGCCGTAGTTCAGGGCGGCGGTGCTCGCGGTGATCCGCCCGAACAGTCCGGCCGGGCTGTAGCGCTGGCGGAACGTCCCCGTGAGGATGTTCGAGGCGACGATCCCCATCCCCGCGCCGAACCCCCCGGCGGCGAACCACGCCGGGCCGCCGCCGATCGGGCCGAGCAGCAGCATCGGCGCGGCGAACGCCTCGCACAGCAGGAAGCCCCGCGCCGTCCCGAACCGCCCGGCGATCCGTCCGGCCAGGGCCGCACCTGCCACTCCGCCCACCCCGGCCAGCGCCAGCACGACGCCGATGGCGCCCGGCCCGGCACCGGCGTCCCTGGCGAGGTACACCATCCGGACCGGCTGGTAGCCCATGAGCGAGATGTTAGACATCGCGCTGAAGACGGCGAGCGCGCGCAGGTAGCGGTCGTGCGCCACGAAGCGGAGCCCGTCCCGGATCTCCGCGGGCAGCCGCCGCCGCGCTCCGCGGGCGGGCCGCGGCTCCCGCGTCCGCACGCACAGCAGGCACACCGCGGAGACCACGAAGCTGACCGCGTCCGCCAGCACCCCGCTCACCGCGCCGAACGCCTGGGCGAGGACCCCCGCCAGCCCGGGACCGGCGACGCCGGCGGCGGACTCGCTGCCCTGGAGCCGGGTGTTGGCGTGCAACAGCCGTTCGGGCCCCACGAGAACCGGCAGGTACGCGCGGTAGGCGAGGGTGAAGAACACCTGCGCGACGCCGCCCGCCGCGGCCGCCACGATCAGGTGCGTCATCGTGAGCGCGCCGGCCCAGGCCGCGATCGGCACGGTGGCGAACACCGCCGCCGCGCAGGGGTCGCAGGCCAGCATCAGCGGCCGTTTCGGCAGCCGGTCCACCCAGGCTCCGGCGGGCAGCCCGACCAGGAGCCACGGCAGCCAGGCGGCCGCGGTCAGCAGCCCGGTGGCGAAGGTGCCGGCGTGCAGGGTCACCACGGCGACCAGCGGCAGCGACACGGCGGCCACGGAGCCGCCGAGCAGGCTGATCGTCTCACCGGCCCACAGCAGCCGGAAGTCCCTCGGCCGGCGCGGCCCGCCGCTCACGGCCGCTGGGGGATCGGCGGCAGCGGGATCGGCGGCAGCGGGATCGGCGGCAGCGGGATCGGCGGCTGCGGGATCGGGGGCGGTCACGGCCGCCCCGGAACGGCCCGTACGGTCAGGAAGACGAGCTTCCGCTCCTGGCCGTCGTCGGGAACCTCCCGGTCGGCCAGCGAGGCCATGAGGGAGACGATCCGCTCCTCCAGTTCGGCGAGCTCGGCGACCGACAGGCGGGCCCAGTGGTCGGCGGTGAAGGCGGCCCGGCGCCACGGCTCGGGATGGTCCTCGCGTTCGGCGAACCACTGCCTGGCAAGCGCGGTCTGCCGCTCCAGGACCAGCGACTCGGCCGCCAGCGCGACGGGATCGTCCGGGAAGTCCGACGGCGACCAGTCGAGCCTGCCGGAGGTCCTGCGCCACCAGCGTTCCCGGCGGTCCCGCGCGAGCTCCGGCACCTCCTCGACGAGATCGCTCGCGCCGAGGACCCTCAGATGGTGGCTGACCTTGCCGACGGCCTCCCCGGTCCGTTCGGCCAGGACCGACACCGTCGACGGGCCGTCCACCCGCAGGACGTCGAGCAAGCGGCGGCGGAGCGGGTGGGCCATCGCCGCGAGCACCTTGGAGTCGCGCACCTCGCGCGTGGAGTCGTCATGCACCCGTCGATGCTAGATACTCCGGATTTCTTGTACAAATACTTTTGTACTTGTGCGGAGAGTTCTCCGGCGCACGTCTCGCGGGTGTGCCGGTCAGTCCTCGGGCTGCTGGTAGAGGCCGCGCTTGTTGATGTACTGCACGATGCCGTCCGGGACGAGATACCAGATGGGCTCGCCTGCGGCCACCCGCTCCCGGCACTCGGACGACGAGATCGCCAGCGCCGGGATCTCGATCAGGCTGACCTTGCCCTCGGGCAGGCCCGGGTCCTGGAGGGTGTGCCCGGGCCGGGTGCAGCCCACGAAGTGGGCGATCGTGAACAGCTCGTCCGCGTCCCGCCAGCTGAGGATCTGGGCGAGCGCGTCGGCGCCCGTGATGAAGTAGAGGTCCGCCTTCGGCCCGTACGTCGCGGCGATGTCCCTCAGCGTGTCGATCGTGTAGGTCGGACCGGGACGGTCGATGTCCACCCGGCTGACGGAGAAGCGCGGGTTGGACGCGGTCGCGATCACGGTCATGAGATAGCGGTCCTCGGAGGAGGACACGATCTGGTCGGCCTTCTGCCACGGCTGACCCGTCGGGACGAACACCACTTCGTCCAGGTCGAAGTGGTGCGCGACCTCGCTCGCGGCGACGAGATGGCCGTGATGGATGGGATCGAAGGTCCCGCCCATGATGCCCAGCCGCCTGGTCGCGGCCCCGTTTCTCATGGAACGGAGCATAAAGTGCATGCCCGGACAGGCCCGAAACCGGCCCCGGCTTGGTCACGTTTTCGCCTCGTACGGCGCTCCCGCGCGCGTCCAGTCCGTGGGACATAGCATGCGGAGCATGACCACTCCCGATCGCAATCGCGTGCAGCTGCCCGGCATCAGCTCCCGAGCCTACGAACACCCCGCCGACCGGTCCGCGCTGGTCGCGATGCGTTCGCTCAGTGGGTTCGACTCGGTGCTCAAGCGCATGTCGGGGCTCTTCAGCGAGCGCCGGCTGCGGCTGATGTTCCTGGCCTCCGCGGTGCGCACGACCGACACCCAGTTCCGCGCGCTCTACGACATGGGCCGCGACAGCGCGTACATCCTCGACCTGCACCGGATCCCGGAGATCTACGTCCAGCAGGACCCGAAGGCGTACGCCATGGCGATCGGCTTCGACGAGCCGTTCATCATCGTCTCGACCGGGATCCTCGACCTGATGGACGAGGAGGAGCTGCGGTTCGTCATCGGCCACGAGACGGCCCACATCCTGTCCGGGCACGCCGTCTACGGCACCATGCTGGCGGTCCTCACCCGGCTCGCCACCCGGGTCGCGTGGATCCCGCTCGGGTACATCGGCCTGCGCGTGATCGTGGCCGCCCTGGAGGAGTGGCAGCGCAAGGCCGAGATGTCCGCCGACCGCGGCGGCCTGGTGGCCGGGCAGGACCCCGACGCCGCCCTGCGGGCCCTGATGAAGCTGGCCGGCGGCTCGCGGCTGCACGAGATGAACATCGAGGCCTTCCTCGACCAGGCCCGGGAGTACGACACGGCGGGCGACGTCCGCGACGGCCTGCTCAAGGTCCTCAACATGCTCGGCACCACGCACCCCTTCGCGGTCACCCGGGTGGCCGAGCTCGACCGGTGGCGGCGCAGCGGCGAGTACGAGCGCATCCTGGCGGGCGACTACCCCCGCCGCGCGGACGACGCCAACGCCAAGATCACCGACGAGGTCAAGGCGGCGGCCAACTCCTATCGCGAGTCGTGGGCGCAGTCGCAGGACCCGTTCATCGGCGTGCTCCGCGACGTCGCCGAGGGCGCGGTGAACGCCGGCGAGCGCATCTTCAACCGCTTCGCCCGCCGGGAGAACTGACCGCCCCGTAGTTCGCGTCCCGCCCGTCCCGCGGCCCGTTCGGCGGCGGGCGCCAGGGCCCGTACCGCTCCGGATGAGAGGGCACGGCGCGCCGATCACCCGGCGAGACGCGCGACGGCGTGACCGGCCGTCAGACGAACAGCGCGACGGCCTGCACGGCGGCGGCGCACAGCGCCACGAAGCCGCCGAGGACGGCGAGCGCCCGCAGGCCCTCCCTGCGCAGTCCCGGCATGGCGGCTCCGGCCCGCTCGACCTCCCGTCCGAGGATGCCTCCGCTGACCACGCCGAAGGCGACCCCGGCGACCGTGACGGGCACCGCCTGGGTCCACCACTGCGGCTCCAGGCGCGTCCCGGCCGCCACCCACAGCGCGACGAAGCCGGCGGCGGCCGCCGGAAGGCCCGGCCACGCGACGGCGGAGACGAGCGAGCCGGCCAGCGCCACGGGGAACGTCAGCACCCGCAGAACCCCGCGGAACCGCCCGGGCCTGCGGTTGCGGACCAGCCAGTGGCTCGTCCACACGGCCCTCGTCACCACGCCGAAGGCCGCCGTGATCGCGAACGCGGTCAGCGGGTAGATCACGGCGACCACCACGCAGGGAACGGCGATCACCGCGAGCACGAGCATGGCCGCGCTGCCGGTCGGGATGCCGATCGCGGTCTCGGCCGCGCCCTCCTCGGGCGGCGCCTCCACCGCGAGCGCCGACTCCGCCCGTCCGTCGCGGCCCGCCGCCCTGGGCCGGCGCCCGCCCGCGGGAGCCACGGCGGGGCGGGAACGGGCAGCCCCGTCC
>NZ_KI866525.1:1025936-1034242 GCF_000511135.2 Microbispora sp. ATCC PTA-5024
CTCGTCCGCGGCGCGCCGCCGGGGCGCGGGCGTCTCGTAGGCGCGGGCGAGGCGCAGGAGGCGGTCGGCGAGGAGCGCGGCCGTCGGGCGGCGGTCCGGGTCGCGGTGCAGCGCGGCCCGGACGAGGGGCAGCAGGGCGGCCGGCACGCCCACCAGGTCGGCCTTGCCGTTCAGCACGGCGTACATCTGGGCCTCGGCCGTCCCCCTGCCGAACGTCGGGCGGCCGGTGGCGGCGAACGCCACGGTCGCCGCCCAGCCGTGGACGTCCGCGGGCGCCCCCACCTCCTCGTCCGCGTACAGCTCGGGGGCGCAGTAGCCGGGGGTGCCGAGGAAGGTCCCGGTCATCGTGACCCGGGTGGCGTCGAACACCTGGGCGATCCCGAAGTCGATCAGCACGGGCCCGTCGGCGGCCAGCAGCACGTTGGCCGGTTTGACGTCCCGGTGCACCACGCCGCCGGCGTGGATGATCGCAAGCGCGGTGGCGAGGCCCTGGGCGAGCGCGACGAGACCGCCGCGCGTCAACGGCCCGGTCCGCCGTACGGCGTCGAGCAGCGTCTCGCCCTCGATGTACTCGATGACGAGGTACGGCCGGTCACCCGACAGGTCGGCGTCGAGCACCTGGGCGACGTAGGGGCTCTCGACCCGCCGCAGGGCCCGGACCTCACGTTCGAGCCGTAATCGGGCGTCCGGGTCGTTCTCGATGGGGTCGCGGAGCAGCTTCACCGCGACGTGGTCGCCCCGGCGGTTGGCGGCGAGGTAGACCTCGCCCATGCCGCCCCGGCCCAGCCGCCGCAGCAGCGTGTACGGGCCGACCCGCCCCAGACGTCCAGCCATAGGAGCGCCAACCATAGCGGCCCGGGACGGCGGAGTCTCGGAGGCGCGCCGGGTTGCGAACGGGTTGAAGCCGGTTGAAGCCGGCGCCACCACCCCACGACACGCGATCGGCCAAGGCGGCCCGAGGCGGCCGCCGTCCGGACGCGGCGGTCAGACCCGGATGTGCCCGTCGCCCGTGTAGATCCACTTGGTGGAGGTCAGCTCCGGGAGCCCCATCGGGCCGCGGGCGTGCAGCTTCTGCGTCGAGATGCCGATCTCCGCCCCGAACCCGAACTCGCCGCCGTCCGTGAACCGGGTCGAGGCGTTGACGGCCACGGCGGCCGAGTCCACGGTCGCCACGAACCGCCGCGCGGCCTGCTGCGAACGGGTGACGATGGCGTCCGTGTGGGCGGAGCCGTACCGCCTGATGTGCGCCACGGCCTCGTCGAGCGAGTCGACCACGGCGGCGGCGATGTCGAGCGAGAGGAACTCGGCGCGGTAGTCGTCCTCGGTGACGGGCACCACGTCGGGGCTGTAGGCCCGGGTGCGCTCGTCCCCGTGGACGGTCACGCCCGCGTCCTTGAGCGCCGCCAGCGCCCGGGGCACGAACGCGTCGGCGATCCCGGCGTGCACGAGGAAGGTCTCGGCCGCGTTGCACACCGAGGGACGCTGCGCCTTCGCGTTCACGAGGATCGTGATCGCGGTGTCGATGTCCGCGTCCGCGTCGACGTAGACGTGGCAGTTGCCGACGCCGGTCTCGATCACGGGGACGGTCGACTCCTCCACGATGCTGTTGATCAGCGAGGCGCCGCCGCGCGGGATCAGCACGTCGACCAGGCCACGGGCGCGCATCAGGTGCTTGACCGACTCACGGCTACGGCCCGGCACCAGCTGCACGGCGTCGGCGGGCACGTCGGTCCCGGCCAGGGCCTCCTGCATGATCCGCACGAGCACGGTGTTCGAGGAGTACGCGCTGGACGAGCCGCGCAGCAGCACGGCGTTGCCGCTCTTCAGGCACAGGGCGGCGGCGTCGACGGTCACGTTGGGCCGGCCCTCGTAGACGATGCCGATCACGCCGAGGGGCACCCGCACCTGGCGGAGCTCCAGGCCGTTCGGCAGCGTGCTCCCGCGCACGACCTCGCCGACCGGGTCGGGCAGGCCGGCCACGTGCCGCACGGCCTGGGCGATCTTGACGACGCGCCCGGCGTCGAGCCGCAGCCGGTCGATCATGGCCTCCGACGTGCCGCCCTCCCGGGCCCGCTCGACGTCGTCGGCGTTGGCCGCGACGATCTCGGCGGTCGCCGCCTCCAGGGCGTCCGCGACCGCCAGCAGCGCCGCGTCCTTGGGCGCGCGCGGCAGCGGCGCGAGGGCCGTCGCGGCCTCCCTGGCCGCCCGCGCCACCTTCAGGAAGTCCTCTGCCTCAGACATTGCCTCGCGCTCCTGTCGTCAGTGCGTGTGCTCCAGTATGACGATGTCGTCCCGGTGGATGAGCTCCCGCTCGTACTCGGGGCCGAGCGTGCTCGCCAGCTCGCGGGTGGACCGGCCGAGCAGCTCGGGGATCTCCGCCGCGTCGTAGTTCACCAGCCCGCGGGCGACCGGGACGCCCCGCGGGCCCACGAGGTCGACCGGGTCGCCGGCGGCGAAGTCGCCCTCGACCTTCACGACACCCGCCGGCAGCAGCGACTTGCGCCGCCCGACGACGGCCTCGACCGCCCCCTGGTCCAGGTGCAGCCGTCCCCGGCCGGTGGCCGCGTGGGCCAGCCAGAGCAGCCTCGTGCCGGGGTGGCGGCCGCCGGGCCGGAAGTAGGTGCCGACGTCGGAACCGGCCAGCGCCTGCGCGGCGTGCGCCGCGGCGGTCAGCACGACCGGCACGCCGGCGCCGGTCGCGATGCGGGCCGCCTGCACCTTGGTGACCATGCCGCCCGTACCGACGCGTCCCGAGGTGCCGAGCTCCACGCCCTCCAGGTCCTCCGGGCCGCGGACCTCCGCGATCCGCCGGGCGCCGTCCTTCCTGGGGTCGCCGTCGTAGAGGGCGTCCACGTCGGACAGCAGCACCATGGCGTCGGCGTGGATCAGGTGGGCCACCAGCGCGGCCAGCCGGTCGTTGTCGCCGAAGCGGATCTCGTCGGTGGCCACCGTGTCGTTCTCGTTGACCACGGGGACGATGCCGAGCTCCAGGAGCCGGGCGAGCGTCCGCTGGGCGTTGCGGTGGTGCGAGCGGCGCATCATGTCGTCGGCCGTCAGCAGGACCTGGCCGACGCGCAGGCCGTACCGGGCGAAGGAGGAGGTGTAGCGGGCGACCAGCACGCCCTGCCCGACCGAGGCCGCCGCCTGCTGGGTCGCCAGGTCCTTCGGCCGGGCGCGCAGCCCGAGCGGGCCGAGCCCGGCCGCGATGGCCCCGGACGACACGAGCACGATCTGGGTGCCCTCCCGCCGCCGGGCGGCGAGCACGTCGACGAGGGCGTCGACCCGGTCGACGTCGATCATGCCCTCGGGGGTCGTCAGGGAGGACGAGCCCACCTTGACGACCAGCCGCGCGGCCGCGCGGATGCGGTCCCTGCCTGACACGCCGCTCCCTGTCCCGCTCGTCCCCCGCCGGGCGTGCCGCCCGTACGGTGGGTTCCCGCCGATTATCTAGCCGAGGCGTCTGTCGGTGCCGCGGGGCCCCAGGGCCGCGGCCGCCTCGCCCTGCGACGGCTGCCAGTCGAAGACGTAGCCGCCCTGCATCGGGCCGATGACCACTTCGGCGCCCGGCAGCGCGCCGGCCCCGATCAGCGCCTCCTCGACCCCGAGCCGTTCGAGCCGGTCGGCCAGGTAGCCGACGGCCTCGTCGTTGGCGAAGTCGGTCTGGCGGATCCACCGCTCGGGCTTCTCGCCGGTGACCTGGAAGGTGTTCTCGGCGACCCGCCGCACCGCGAAGCCGGTCTCGCCGAGCTGCTTGGGCCGGATGACCAGCCGCGTCGGCTCCTCGACCGGCGCCTCGGCCCGGGCCCGGGCGACCATCTCGCCCATCGCGTACGTCAGGGGCCGCAGGCCCTCGTGGCTGGCCGCCGAGATCTCGAAGACCCGCAGGCCGCGCTCCTCCAGCAGCGGCGTGACGATGTCGGCGAGCTCCCGGCCGTCCGGGACGTCGACCTTGTTCAGCGCGACCAGCCGCGGCCGGTCCTGCAGCGACCCGTACGCCGCCAGCTCGGCCTCGATGACGTCGAAGTCGGTCAGCGGGTCGCGTCCCGGCTCCATCGTGGCGCAGTCGAGGACGTGCACGATCGTCGAGCAGCGCTCCACGTGGCGCAGGAACTCGTGGCCGAGGCCCCGGCCCTCCGAGGCGCCGGGGATGAGGCCGGGGACGTCGGCCACCGTGAAGACGGTCTCGCCCGCCGTCACCACCCCGAGGTTGGGGATCAGCGTCGTGAACGGGTAGTCGGCGATCTTCGGGCGGGCCGCCGAGAGGGCGGCGATCAGCGACGACTTGCCGGCGTTGGGGAAGCCCACGAGCGCGACGTCGGCGACGGTCTTCAGCTCCAGGACCACGTCGGCCTCGTCGCCCGGCTCGCCGAGCAGCGCGAACCCGGGGGCCTTGCGCCGGGAGTTGGCCAGCGCGGCGTTGCCGAGGCCGCCGAACCCGCCCTGGGATGCGACGTACCGGGTGCCCGCGCCGACCAGGTCGACCAGCACCTCGCCCGTCTCCGCGCTCCTGACCACGGTGCCGTTGGGGACCGGCAGGACGAGGTCCTCGCCGTTCGCGCCGTCCCTGTTGGAGCCCATGCCCTGCTTGCCGTTGCCGGCCCTGCGGTGGGGCCGGTGGTGGTAGTCGAGGAGGGTGGACGTGTTGGGGTCCACCTCCAGGATCACGTCACCGCCGCGGCCGCCGTTGCCGCCGTCCGGGCCGCCCAGGGGCTTGAACTTCTCCCGGTGGATGGAGGCGCAGCCGTTCCCCCCGTCTCCCGCCTTGATGTGCAGGACGACGTGGTCGACGAAGTCGGCCATCAGCCGCTCCCCCCTTTCTGAAAAAGCGAATGAGGCGGACCGAGTGCTCGATCCGCCTCATCCAGCTGCGTTTTTGGCGCTTGTGTTCCCCGTGGGCGGATCTACTCCGCGAGCGGGATGATGCTCACCGCGCGGCGCCCGCGCTTGGTGCCGAACTGCACGTGGCCGGCGGCCAGCGCGAACAGGGTGTCGTCGCCGCCGCGGCCGACGTTGTCGCCCGGGTGGAAGTGCGTGCCGCGCTGCCGGACGATGATCTCGCCGGCGTTCACCAGCTGACCGCCGAAACGCTTCACGCCGAGACGCTGGGCGTTCGAGTCACGACCGTTCCGGGTGGACGAGGCGCCCTTCTTGTGTGCCATGGTTCACTCCCTTTCGGGGGTAAGCGGGGGTCGTCCCCCGGGAAATTACTGTCCGGGGTTGATGCCGGTGACCTTGACCTGGGTGTACCGCTGGCGGTGACCCTGGCGCTTCTTGTACCCGGTCTTGTTCTTGTACTTCAGAATGCGGATCTTGGGGCCCTTGGTCTCGCCGAGGATCTCGGCGGTCACCTGGAACCGGGCAAGCGTGGCGGCGTCGGTGGTGACATCGCCGTCGTTGACGACGAGCACCGCCGGCAGCGACACCGAGGAGCCAACCTCTCCGGCGACCTTGTCCACCTCGAGGACGTCCCCGACGGAGACCTTCTGCTGCCTGCCGCCGCAACGAACGATCGCGTACACCGCGGAACCCTTCTTCTGGCTAATGCTGAGATGCCGCGCCCCGCATCCAGTCAGCTGTCGATGAGACGACCGGCGATCCGGGCAGGCGCGCGAAGCCAGGCGCGCCGACTCGGGGCGCACCGGATGACAAGGGTACCGGATGTTCGGTACCGAGGTCGAACCGGCGGACCACCGGGTGACGATTTCAACCGGCACGTCCCCGGACCCCAGGCGGGCTCCGGGGACGCGACCGTCAGTCGGCCGCCTTCCTCCGGGAACGGCGGCGGCCACGGGAGTGGGACGCGGAGACCTCGTCCTCCTCGCCGTCGATGGCGTCGGTGACGCTCTCCCGGGAGCTGCCGGACGCTGCCGCCACCGAGCCCTCCGAGGCGGCGAGCTTGTCGGCCACGGCCTTCTCGACCGCCATCTTGCCCTGCGTGCCGCGCGGCTCGGGCTTGGCCTCGACCGGCTCGGTCGAGACGATGATGCCGCGGCCGTGGCAGCAGTCGCACGGCGTGGAGAACGCCTCCAGCAGGCCCTGGCCGACCCGCTTGCGGGTCATCTGCACCAGGCCCAGCGAGGTGACCTCGGCCACCTGGTGCTTGGTCCGGTCGCGGGCGAGGCATTCGAGCAGCCGCCGCAGCACGAGGTCGCGGTTGCTCTCCAGCACCATGTCGATGAAGTCGATCACGATGATGCCGCCGATGTCCCGCAGCCGGAGCTGGCGGACGATCTCCTCGGCCGCCTCCAGGTTGTTGCGGGTGACGGTCTCCTCGAGGTTGCCGCCCTGGCCGGTGAACTTGCCGGTGTTGACGTCGACGACGGTCATCGCCTCGGTGCGGTCGATCACCAGCGAGCCGCCGGACGGCAGCCACACCTTCCGCTCCATCGCCTTGGCGATCTGCTCGTCGATCCGGTAAGCGGCGAAGACGTCGGACGCCGGGTCCCACTTCTTCAGCCGGTCGGCCAGGTGCGGCGCGACGTACCGGACGTACTCGTCGACCGTCGTCCACGCCTCGTCGCCCTCGACGACCAGCTGGGTGAAGTCCTCGTTGAAGACGTCCCGGACCACCCGGACCGTGAGGTCGGGCTCGCCGGACAGCAGCTCAGGCGGGCTCGCCGACTTGGCCTTGCGCTGGATGTTCTCCCACTGCGCCGACAGACGGGCCACGTCGCGGCCGAGCTCCTCCTCCGAGGCGCCCTCGGCGGCGGTGCGCACGATCACGCCCGCGTTCTCCGGCATGACCTTGCGGAGGATCTGCTTCAGCCGCGCCCGCTCCTTGTCCGGGAGCTTGCGGGAGATGCCCGTCATCGAGCCGTCGGGCACGTAGACGAGGTAGCGGCCGGGCAGGCTGACCTGGGAGGTCAGCCGGGCGCCCTTGTGGCCGATCGGGTCCTTGGTGACCTGGACGAGCACCGACTGGCCCGACTTGAGCGCCGCCTCGATCCGCTTCGGCTGGCCCTCCAGGCCGGCCGTGTCGAAGTTCACCTCGCCGGCGTACAGGACGGCGTTGCGGCCCTTGCCGATGTCGACGAACGCGGCCTCCATCGAGGGCAGCACGTTCTGCACCTTGCCGAGGTACACGTTGCCGACGTACGACTGGCTGGACTCGCGGTCGACGTAGTGCTCGACCAGGACGCCGTCCTCCAGCACCGCGATCTGGGTGCGGCCGCCGTGGCGGCGCACCACCATGACGCGCTCAACCGCCTCGCGCCGGGCCAGGAACTCCGACTCGGTGATGATCGGCGGGCGGCGCCTGCCCAGCTCGCGGCCCTCGCGGCGGCGCTGCTTCTTCGCCTCCAGCCGGGTCGATCCCCGCACGCCCTGGACCTCGTCGACCGAGGTGGACCGGGTGGCGCGGGGGGCCCGGATACGGACCACCGTGTTCGGCGGGTCGTCCGGGGTGGTGTCGGCGTCGTCGCCCCCGCGGCGGCGACGGCGGCGACGGCGGCGGGACCCGGTGGATCCGCCCTCGTCGTCGGCCTCGCTCTCGCGGTCCTCCTCCTCGCCCTGCGCGGCCTGCGGCTCCTCGCCCTCCGCCTCGGACTCGGAGTCGTCGCCGTCCTCGGCGTCCCTGGTCCGGGAGCCCCGGCCGCGGCCGCCGCGACGACGGCGCCGCCGGCGCGTGCCGCCCTCGCCCTCGGACTCCTCCTCGCCCGTCTCGGCGGCCTCGTCGGCCTCCTCCGGCTCGGCCTCGTCGTCGGCCCGGTCCAGGCGGTCGGCCTGAGCGGCGGGCCGCGGCGCCGGGACGGCGAACGGGTCGGGAGCCTGGAACAGCGGCTGGAACACCGCCTGGGGCGCCTGGAAGGTCACCGACGGGACCTCGGCCTGCCGCGCCGACAGCCCGAACGGGTCGTTGACGAGGCTCGGCCGGCCGGCGGGCCCCTCGTCGTCCTCATCGAGATCCGTGTCGAGGTCCTCGTCGAGATCGTCGGCCAGATCCTCGTCGAGGTCCGCGGCCTCGGGCGTCCCGTCGTCGTCGAGCGGCTCCACGTCGAGGAGCTCACCCTTCAGCGGCTCGAACGCCGAGGGCTCGGTGAGATCCTCCTCACCTGGCATGTTGAGCCGCAGCGCGGCGGCCACCTCGGCCTCGGCGGCGCTCATCGCCCTGGATCGTTCCGGCGCGACCTCGTCTTTCCTGCCGCGGGTGCGCCTGCGCCTGACCGGCGCCTGCTCCTCCGCCACGGGCTCCGGCTCGGGCGCCGGCTCCTCGGTCCGCTTGCGCGTGCGCCGGCGCCGTACGGGCTCCTCGGCGGGAGCGGTCTCGGCCGCGGCCGTCTCGCCCGGCTCCCCGGCGCCGCTCCCCG
>NZ_KI866525.1:1034407-1044231 GCF_000511135.2 Microbispora sp. ATCC PTA-5024
AGGTCGTCCGGCTCGGGCGGAGGCCCGGCCGGGCGGCTCGCCGCACGGCGGCGCGACGGCGTGGTCGCGCGGCCGGCCGGGACGCTCGTCCCGGCGGCGCTGTCGCTGCGTTCAGTTGTCGTGTCACCGTCAAGGCTCACAGCCCCGTCAGTGGGCTCGTTCTCGAGCATGCGGGCGCTCTCCCGTCAGCCTCCGGGCACGTCTCCGCGCCGCGCGGAGGCTCTCGTCTCTCGCGGTCCGCCGGGCCTCCTGTCGGTGCCGCGGCGGCAAGTCTTATCGGTCTCCACCGGCCCGATCGAGGTCGAACGGGTCGGCGGGCTCACCGGTCACGGCGTCGAGCGGCCCCTGCGCCAGCCTGGTCACCTCTGGGGGCGACGGCGGCGCGAAGCCGGCCACGAGACGCAGACCTGTGAGCACGTCGTCGGGCCGTACGGCAGGTGTTTCGTGCCGAACAACCATACGAAGTATGACACACGGCTGAACGGGCTTCTGACCTGCCGTTCTCCCCGAAGCCCCGGCGGCCTCGCCGATGCCGCCGTCCGCCGCCTCGTCCGTCAGGGCCAGCGCGTGCACGGCCTGCCGGGCGTCGAAGCGGCGCATCCCCTTCTTCGTCAGGCGTTCGACCTCGACGAGGTCGGCCGCCCAGAACTCCTTGACCGCCGCCTCGGCCTCCGCCGGGTCGGCCCCGGGGAGGCGCACCTCCCACACCGACGCCTCCAGCCGGTCGGCCAGCGTCCCGGATCGCGCCTCGACGACGTCGACCACGTCCAGGCCCGGCGGCAGCGAGGCGTCGAGGTCGGCCAGCACGCTCCGCGGATCGCACGGCCTGCTGACGCCGATCTCGAGGTACTCCGCCTCGCTCGCCACCCCGGTGGGGGCGGCGCCGGCGTAGGAGATCTTGGGGTGGGGGCTGAAGCCCGCGCTGTAGGCCACGGGCAGCCCGGCACGCCGGACCGCCCGCTCCACGGCCCGCGAGATGTCGCGGTGGCTGGTGAAGCGCAGCCTCCCCCGCTTCGCGTAGCGCACGCGCAGGCGCTGCGCCACGGGCTCGGGCGCAGGCCCCTCGGGAACGGGTTTCTTCAGAGCCGTCGTCCTTCCGATCTCGTCGTCTTACAGAATAGGCCGGTCACCGGCGGGGGCACGTCAGAGGACGGTGAGGGGCAGCAGCCTCTTCCCGGTGGGGCCGATCTGGATCTCCGTCCCCATGGTCGGGCAGACGCCGCAGTCGTAGCAGGGCGTCCAGCGGCAGTCCTCGACCTCACCGGCGTTCAGCGCGTCCTGCCAGTCCTGCCAGAGCCACTCGCGGTCGAGCCCGGCGTCGAGGTGGTCCCAGGGGAGCACCTCGTGCTCGTCGCGCTCGCGCGTGGTGTACCAGTCCACGTCGACCGGCTCCCCGGCCAGGGCGCTCTCGGCGGCGGCCATCCAGCGGTCGTAGGAGAAGTGCTCGCTCCAGCCGTCGAACCGCCCGCCGTCCTCCCAGACGGCACGGATGACCCTGCCGACGCGGCGGTCGCCGCGCGACAGCAGGCCCTCCACGATGGACGGCTTGCCGTCGTGGTAGCGGTACCCGATGGCCCGGCCGTACTCCTTGTCGCCGCGGAGGGCGTCGCGGAGCTCCCGCAGCCGCCGGTCGACCGTCTCGTGGTCGCACTGGGCGGCCCACTGGAACGGCGTGTGCGGCTTGGGCACGAACCCGCCGATCGAGACCGTGCACCGCACGTCACGGGACCCGGTCGCCTCGCGGCCCGCCTTGATGACCTTCTTGGCCAGGTCGGCGATGCCGAGGACGTCGACGTCCTCCTCCGTGGGCAGCCCGCACATGAAGTAGAGCTTCACCTGCCGCCACCCCTGCCCGTAGGCCGTCGTGACGGTGCGGATCAGGTCCTCCTCGGTGACCATCTTGTTGATCACCTTGCGCATGCGCTCGGACCCGCCCTCGGGGGCGAACGTCAGCCCGGAGCGGCGCCCGCCCCGGGACAGCTCACCCGCCAGGTCGATGTTGAACGCGTCGACCCGCGTCGACGGCAGCGACAGGCCCACCTGGCCGCCCTCGTAGCGGTCGGCCAGGCCCCTGGCGATGTCGCCGATCTCGGAGTGGTCGGCGCTCGACAGCGACAGCAGCCCGACCTCGTTGAAGCCGGACTCCCGCAGGCCCGCCTCGACCATGTCGCCGATCGTGGTGATCGACCGCTCCCGCACCGGACGGGTGATCATCCCCGCCTGGCAGAAGCGGCAGCCCCGGGTGCAGCCGCGGAAGATCTCCACGCTGAACCGCTCGTGGACGGTCTCGGCCAGCGGGACGAGCGGCTTCTTCGGGTAGGGCCACTCGTCCAGGTCCATGACCGTGTGCTTGAAGACCCGCGACGGCACCCCGGCGCGGTTGGGGACGACGCGCTTGATGCGGCCGTCCGGGTGGTACTCGACGTCGTAGAACTTCGGGACGTACACCCCGCCGGTCTCGGCCAGGCGCATGAGCAGCTCGTCTCGGCCGCCGGGCGACCCCTCGCCCTTCCACTCGCGGATGACCTCGCTGATCGCGATGGCGATCTGCTCGCCGTCGCCGAGGACGGCGGCGTCGAGGAAGTCCGCGATGGGTTCGGGGTTGAACGCGGCGTGGCCCCCGGCCAGCACGATCGGGTCCTCGTCGGTCCGGTCGACCGCCTCCAGCGGGATCCCCGCCAGGTCGAGGGCGGTCAGCAGGTTGGTGTAGCCGAGCTCGGTCGCGAACGACACCCCGAGGACGTCGAAGGCGCGGACCGGCCGGTGGGCGTCCACCGTGAACTGCGGGACGCCCTCGGACCGCATGAGCGCCTCGAGGTCCGGCCAGACCGCGTACGTGCGCTCGGCCAGCGTCTCGGGCAGCTCGTTGAGGATCTCGTAGAGGATCTGCACCCCCTGGTTGGGCAGGCCGACCTCGTAGGCGTCCGGGTACATCAACGCCCACCGGACGGCCGCCTCGTCCCAGTCCTTGACCGTCGAGTTCAGCTCACCCCCGACGTACTGGATCGGCTTCTGCACCTTCGGCAGGAGCGGTTCCAGACGGGGAAACAACGACTCGACAGACATGGGTCCAGGGTATCGGCTCTAAATGGGGTGCCAGGTCCTGTCGTCACCGGCCCGCAGGGACGACAGGCGGTGCCTGAGCTCCGCCTCGGCGTCTTCGTCCCGGTGGGCGTTGCGCAGCACGGCGGTGAGCGTCTGGAGCTCGCGGATGTCCCGCAGGACCGGGTAGCCGGGCCAGTCCCGGATGTCGTGCCCGTAGGCCTCGACGAAACCGGCCCGCTGGTCGTCCGACAGCCCGAACCTCACGCCCTGCAGCGTCGGCACGAGGTCGATCTCCCGCGGCCCGGCGCTGGCGGAGTCCCAGTCGCACAGCAGCAGTCGCTCGGGGGTGCGGATCAGGTTGCCGCGGTGCGCGTCCCCGTGGATCAGCCCGTACGGCAGGGCGAACCCGACGCGCTCGTAGTACGCCTCCTCCAGGCCCGCGCTCCGCTCCAGTAACCACTCGCGCTCGTCGTCCGCCAGCACCCGGCTCGCCCGGACGGCCCGGCGGATCCGGCCGAAGGGGTCGTACGTGGGCAGCGCGAACGGCGGGGGCGGCAGCGTGTGCAGCCACCGGAGCAGGACGCCGAGCGGCGCCGGGTCGGCCTCCGCGCCGCCGCCCGGGCCGGACTCCTCGTAGTGCCAGAACGTCGCCAGGCAGCCCTCGGCGGCGACCGGCTGCCGGACGTCGAGCGGGCGCGTGACGGGGAAGCCCTGCTCGTGCAGCCACCGGGTGACCTTGAGCGAGGTGACGAGCCGGTCGAGCTTGCCCGGCGCGGTCGCCTCGGCCAGGCGGACGACGACCCCCTCGGCGGGCAGGTGGTAGACCACGTTGGCGACGCTGCGCAGCAGCCGCGCCCCCGCGCTGCTCAGACCGGCCTGGCGGCACGCCTCCGCGAGCGCGGGAGGAGTGCCGGCGACGGTGGAGACGGTCATGGACGGCCTTCCTGGTGCGGGGCGTGACCGGCGGCCTCGGGGAGGGCCCGGGCCGCCGACTCCGGCAGCCCGACGGCGCAGAACCCCTCCAGCCGGTCGACCAGCGGCCCCCTCAGCAGGGGGCGGGTCGACTGGAGAGTCTCGGCGAGGCTGTCGATCCGGCGCTCCGGCGGCAGCTCGAGCAGGGGCGTGAGGGCCTCTTCCGCCCCCTCGGGGTCGTCCTCCATCAGGTGGGCCACCGCGAGGTGCGCCCCTGCCATGGCCTCGCAGCCGTACGACCGGTTCTGCCGGTCCTCCCCGGCGTACAGGTCGAGGGCGGTGCGGGCCCGCTCGATGGCGAGCGCGGGCTGCCCGAGGTGCAGGTGGGCCACGGCCGAGTAGTAGGCGTGCTTGGCGGGGCGGAAGGCGAACTCGCCCGCGAACCCGTCGTGCAGCTCGTCGCCCGCGCCCGACTCGCGGGCGTCGGCCGCCCGCAGCAGCTCGTCCTCGGCCTCGCGGGTCCAGCCGAGCATGGCGCCGGCGCGGGCGCGCAGCATGTGCAGGCGGGCGCCGCCCTGCCCGCGTGACAGATGGGTGAGGCCGTCCCCGGCGTACCCGGCCGCGTCCTCGTACCGCTTGTCCCACAGCGCGACCGACGCCTGCATCCCGCGCGCCCACCCCATGAGCGACGGGTGCCCGGCGACCCTGCCGTACGTCCAGGCGGCCCGGGCGAGGGTGTCGGCCGGCACCCGGCGGCCCATGTCCATGCTGGCGTTGGCCATCAGCCCGCTCAGGGCGCCGGCGAGGAAGTACAGCTCACCCGCCTGCGCGGGGTGGATGCGCCGCTCCAGTGCGCGGCGGGCCTGCTCCTGCAGCGCCCGCATCTCCACGAACAGCGGCAGCGGCGCCTCCCAGACGTACCGCCTGGCCAGCCAGATGACCTGGGTGCGCAGCCGTTCCAGCGCACTGTCGCCGATCTCGCTGGTCTCCACCCGCTCGGCGTGCTCGCTGGCCTCCTGGGCGGCCGTCGTGATCAGGTCGGGCGCGGTGACCCGGGGCCGCCGCAGCTCCTCCGGGGTGTAGTCCCGGGCGAAGCCGAGCTGGACCGGCCCGGTCTCGTACAGGCGGCACAGCAGGTCGGTGTACTCGCGGTCGGGCCGCGCCCCGGCCTCCCACTCCCGCCAGGACCGCTCGGTCAGGCCCCTGCGCTTGATCTGCTCGCGGTCGCACATCGCGTGGAAGCGCTCGATGGCCTCCTCGACCGTCCAGCCGTGCGCGAGGCGGAGGCACTTGAACCGCGACAGCTGCGGGCAGCAGAGGTGGATCTCCTCGGCGATCTGGTGGAACACCGCCGTCGTCGGCGGCTCGCCCAGGCCGGCGAGGGTGCGCTCGCGGATTGTCGTCGCGACCTGCATGGCGGACCGGTCGCCGCCGCGTGGGGGTGATGTCATCGGCTCTCCATCGGGTGACACCCGCACGCTAGCGTCGTCAACGTCACGAACCGGTCACCCCGTGCACTGCGAGTTGCTCTCCTTCGCCCGGAGAGGGGCCATCGTCCCCCCGTTCCTGAGCTGGGCCATGAACAGCTGCCCGCACAGGCTGCCCGGCGTCTCGGCGAACCACACCGCGGGCGGGTCGCCGGCCGCGGCGGCCGCCCAGCGGCCCCCGCCGTAGACGATCCGGTAGTCGGGGAAGGCCGTACGCAGCATCTCCAGGGCGCGCTCGCGCTGGCGCGCCTCGTCGTCCGGAGTCACGGTTCCTCCGTAATGGTTCGTTCAGCCCCCGAACCAGTTCCGTTCCCATGGTGTTCGCCTGACGGTGCGCACACCAGTGAGAGCGGGAGCCAGGAACCCTGCGAGGCGCTCTCATGCCGCCCGGCCGCCGTTCACCCGACGCCGTTCAGGCGGCGAACGGCCTCCGTACGTGGATCGCCTGGAGGATGCCGACGGAGATCATGTTCGCGAACGTCGCGGTGCCTCCGTACGAGACGAACGGCAGCGGCACACCGGTGATCGGCATGATGCCGATGGTCATGCCGACGTTGACGAGGGTCTGGAACGCCATCCAGGCGACGATGCCGCCCGCGACGAGCGCGCCGAACCGGTCGTCGCAGGCGCGGGCGATGCGCAGGCCGCGCAGCAGCACGACGCCGAGCAGCAGGACCACGGTGACGGTCCCGACGAAGCCGAGCTCCTCCCCCGCGACCGTGAAGATGAAGTCGGTGTGCTGCTCGGGGACGAACCGCCCGGTGGTCTGCCCGCCGTGGAACAGCCCCTTGCCGAACACCTCGCCCGAGCCCACGGCGACCAGTGCCTGGGTGCTGTTGTAGCCCACGCCCCGCGGGTCGCTTGAGGGGTCCATGAGCGCCGTGAAGCGGGCCACCTGGTAGGGCTTCAGCAGCCCGAGCGACCAGACCGCGCCCGCGCCCGCCACGGCCAGCCCCACCGCCAGCAGGACCAGCCGCTTACGCACCCCCGCGAACACGATCACCCCGGCAGTGGTGGCCAGCAGCACCATGGTCGTGCCGAGGTCCGGCTCCAGCATGACCAGAACCGCCGCGCCTCCCAGCGCGGCCAGGGACAGCAGCACGCCGATCGCC
Source organism: Microbispora sp. ATCC PTA-5024 (assembly GCF_000511135.2). Taxonomy (NCBI): domain Bacteria; kingdom Bacillati; phylum Actinomycetota; class Actinomycetes; order Streptosporangiales; family Streptosporangiaceae; genus Microbispora; species Microbispora sp. ATCC PTA-5024. The sequence goes on from NZ_KI866525.1 coordinate 1,040,964, forward strand.
GTCGGCCGGTCCTTCGTGCCCTCGGCGGTCGGCGAGAGCAGCCGCGCCAGCATCACGACCAGGGCGGGCTTGGCGAGCTCCGCCGGCTGAACCGCGAACCCGCCGCCCAGCATGATCCACGAGTGGTGGCCGTTGATCGTCGACCCCATGGGGGTGATGACCAGCAGGAGCCCGAGGAGGGCGACCCCGTAGAAGAGCGGCGCCCACGTGCGCAGCCGCCGGTAGTCGCAGACGGCCACGGCGCTGTAGAGGGCCAGCCCGATGCACACGTTGAGCACGTGCTTCTTCAGCAACCCGGTCGGCTCGGCCGACGACCACATCCGGGTGGACGACCAGACGAGCAGCGTCCCGATGACGCTGAGCGCGATCACGGCGGCGAACAGGACGCCGTCCATCTTCCACACGGTCGCGCCACGGCCGACCGCCCGCTTCGCCAGGGAACCGCGTCCCACACTCATGGCCTCAGGCATGGCGGGCCTCCCTCACTGCGCGACCGTCCCGTCCTTCCGGATGACCGGCAGCCGGGTGGGCGGCCGCCCGTCCGGCATCGCCGCCTTGACCGGCTTGTTGTCCTCGCCCTTGCCGAGTCCGAAGATGCCCTCCCAGATCCGCCGTACGGCCGGGGCGGCGGTCGCGGCGCCGAAGCCGCCCTGGGACACCATCACGACCGTCACCAGCCGCGGGTCGTCTGCCGGCGCGAACGAGGCGAACCATGACGTGTCCTCCTTGCCCCAGACCTCGGCCGTACCGGTCTTGCCCCCGATCTTCACGACGTTCATCGGGAACCCGCGGAAGGCCGCCGCCGCCGTACCGTCCGACGGCACCTCCGACAGCGCCTTGCGGATGTAGGTCCGGGTCTCGTCGCTGACCGGCAGGTGACTCACGATCGGCACCGGGATCTCCTTGACCAGGGTCCCGTCCGGCCGCACCAGGGCCCAGCCGACGCGCGGGCTGCGCACGTTGCCGTCGCCGACCAGCGCGGCGTACGCCCGGGCCAGCTGGAGAGGCGTGACGAGCACGTCGCCCTGGCCGATCGAGAAGTTCGCCGCCTCGTACGCGTGGAACAGGAAGCCCTCGAGGCAGTTCTCGTTGGCCAGCCGCTTCGAGAAGGCGGCGCGGGCCTCGTCCTTGATCTCCGGGTAGCCGGTCTTGGCCCGGCGGCACATCTGGTCCTTGGTGCTGGTCCACAGGTTGTGCTTCCACGTCCGGTCAGGGATGAGGCCGGGCGAGTCGCCGGGCAGGTCGATGCCGGTGGGCTTGCCGAACCCGAAGGCACGGGCCATGTTCGCCATGGGCTCCTTCGTGTGGGGCTTCGGCTTGTTGCCGCCGTCGCGCTGCCACTCCTCGTAGCCGGCCCGGTAGAAGACCGTGTCGCACGACTTGACCAGCGCCTCGTGCAGCGAGATCGATCCGAGGCTCATGCCGCCCGCGTTGCCGAACGCCCGGCCGGCCACGTTGTACGAGCTCGGGCACTGGTAGGTCCCGTGCAGCGGCTCGCCGTCCGCGATCATCGCCGACGCCGAACTGATCTTGAACGTCGAACCGGGGGCGTACTCGCCCTTGAGCGCCCGGGAGATCAGCGGCTTGCCCGACTTGTTCGACAGGAGCCAGCGGTAGTCCTTCTCGGAGATGCCGCCCGTCCAGACCGCCGGGTCGTACGTGGGCCGGCTGGCCATGGCGATCACCCGGCCGGTCTTGACGTCGAGCACCACCGCCGCCGCGCCGTCCGACTGCGGGACCTCCTGCATGGCCTGGGCGAGCGAGTTCTCGACGACGCGCTGGACCTTCTCGTCGATGCTCGTGATGAGGATGTCGCCGGCCGTCGGCGCCGACTGCTGGTCGACCGTGATGACCTTGCCCATCCGGTCGACCTGCACCCGCCGCAGACCGGGCGTGCCGCGCAGTGCCGAGTCGTACACGGCCTCCAGGCCGTCGCGGCCGGTCAGGTCGACGCCCGAGTAGTTGGCCTTGAGACCCTCGCGCTTCTCCAGCTCCTTCTCGGTGACCGGCTGGAGGTAGCCGAGCATCTGGGCCGCGTCCTTGCCGTTCGGGTAGTCGCGCAACGACTCGATCTCGGCCGTCACGCCTGGGAAGTCCTCCTGCCGCTCCATGATCTGCAGCGCCGAGCGCATGTTCACGTGGTTCGCGACGGGGATCGGCGTGTACGGCGAGCCCGGCCAGCAGGGGCGGGCGACGCCCGGCCCGCACGCCCGGATCTGCTGCTTGAGCTGCGCCACCGGCTTCTTCAGCACAGCGGCCAGCCGCCGCAGCACCGCGTCGCCGCCGTCGGGCATGCGCTCCAGGCTCGACCTGTCGACGGAGACCACGAGCGTGCTGCGGTTGACGACCAGCGGCCGTCCCGACGAGTCGAGGATCGCCCCGCGCAGCGCCGGCACCCGGACCTCCCGGGTGCGGGTCTCGGTGGCCACCGTCACGAACTTCGGCCCCTGGACCACCTGGACCTGCCACAACCGGACGACCAGCACCACGATCATCGCGATGACGATCACCTGCAGGGCGAACAGCCGCCCCCGCAACCGTGTCATGCCGTCCCCCGTCTCCAGCTCGTCACGAGCTCACCACCGCCGCCGCGCCTCCTCTGGCTGTGCAGGGCGGTCACCGCCCGCAGCACCAGCGGCGCGACCACGAGATTGCACAGAGCCTCCCGGGGCCAGGCCGTCCGCAGGACGGTCCACGTGACCCCCGGGCTCCCGATCAGCGCGCCGAGCCCGGCCGCCAGGCCCGGCTCGGCCACGGCGCACAGCAGCACTGCGAGCAGGGGGAGCCGCTCCCCCGTCCGGCCGGCGACGTACCCGAGCGCGCACATCACCAGCGCGTACTGCCCCAGCGTGTGGTTGGCGGGGGGCAGCAGGTCGTAGCCGAGCCCCCCGAAGAAGCCGATGACGGCGCCGGGCACCGGCCCGCGCAGCACGGCCAGCGCGGCCACGGTGAGCAGGACGAGGTCGGGCGCGAACGAGCCCAGCAGCCGGTTCGCGAAGCTCACCTGAAGGACCAGGGCGGCGACGAGCAGCAGCGCTGCGGTCAGGTTGCGCAGCATGGGTCAGGCCCTCCCGTCACGCCCGCGCGCCTGGTGCGCCGGCGCCGCCCGCGGCTCGGGCCGGCGCCCGTGCGAGGTGTCCCCTTGACGGCCGGACGTGGCCTCGGCCGCTGGGGGCCGCGCCCGATCCTGCGCCGCGGCGCCGGGGCGGGTCGGGGTGACCGCCCGCGCGGTATCCGCGTTCGACCGGTGGGCGGTCCGCGTGTCCGG
>NZ_KI866525.1:1044586-1051106 GCF_000511135.2 Microbispora sp. ATCC PTA-5024
GGGCCCGGAGTCCGGACCTGGCGCGCGAGCGCCGTCGAGCGTCTCCCCCGCGCCGCCCCGGTCGGCGGGCGCGCGCAGCGAGTCGCGGGGCCCGTCGTGGCGGCGTCCGCCCGGGCCCGCCTCCATCAGCGGTCCCAGCAGGTCGCGGTCCCGCTTCTTCCGCTGGTCGACCGGCTTCGCCGGCGGCGGCACCGGCGGCAGCACCGAGTCGCGCGGGTCGCGCTTGGGCGCCTGCACGACGACCCCCACCACGTCGAGGGACGAGAAGTCGGTGAACGGCCGGGCGTACGCGGTCTTGACCAGCTCGCCCGGCGTGTTCTCGACCCGCTCGATGATCCCGATCGGCACCCCCGCGACGTACGGCTTGCTCTGCTGGGAGCCGAAGGACACGATCCGCTTGCCCACGCTCAGCGGAGCCGAGGAGTCGAACAGCCGAAATCTGATCATGTTGTCGCCGCCGCCCGCCTCGCCGAGGCCGCTCACGACGCCGATCTCGTTGCCGCCCTCGAGCCGCGCGCCCGCCGACAGGGCGGGGTCGGTGAGAAGCGCGACGGTCGAGGTGTCCGGCCCCGCCTGGACGACCCGGCCGACCAGGCCCTCCCCTGTGAGCACGCTCATGTCGGCGCGCACCCCGTCGCCCGACCCGGCGTCGATCTCCACCGCGTCCTCGAACCCCGGGACGGTACGACGGGCGACGACCTGGGCGGGCACGACCCGGTAGCGGCCGAGCCCGGCCAGGCCGAGCATCCTGTCGAGCTTCGCCAGGTGGTCCTTGTCGAGGCGCTGCGCCGACAACTCACTCCTGAGCTGCGCGTTCTCCTTGCGCAGCGCGGCGACCGTCCGCTCGGCGCCGGGCGCGCCCCGCACCATCCCGACGAAGCCGGTGATCGGGCCGGTGACGGTCGCGGTCGCACTCTCCAGCCGGCCGAACAGGCCCGCCGCCGTCTGGCGGATCGGGCCCAGGACGGGAAGTCCCGCGGACCGGTGGTCCACCGTGATGAGGATCAGTGCGACGGCGAGGAGGAGGCCGAGTGCGAGACGGGCGCGGCGGGTGTCTCTCATGACCGCTCCTTAGTTGCGGGGCTCCGGCACGAGCACCTGTTGGAGCGCGTCGAAGTCCTCCACGCACTTTCCGGAGCCGAGGGCGACCGAGTCGAGCGCGTTGTCGGCCAGGTGGACGGGCATGCCGGTCTCGTCGCGGAGCCGGTCGACCATGCCGCGCAGCAGCGCGCCGCCGCCGGTCAGGGCGATGCCCCGGTCCATGAGGTCTCCGGAGAGCTCGGGCGGGCACTTATCCAGCGTCGACTTGACCGCGTCGACGATGACGTTCACCGGCTCGGCGATCGCCCGGCGGATCTCCTCGGCGGAGATGACCACGGTCTTCGGCAGACCGCTGACCAGGTCCCTGCCGCGGACCTCGGCGTGGAAGTCCTCGCCGATGGCGCACGCGGACCCGATGGCGATCTTCACTTCCTCCGCCGTGCGCTCCCCGAGCATCAGGGAGTACTCCTTCTTGGCGAAGGCCAGGACCGCCTGGTCGAGCTCGTCGCCCGCCACGCGGATGGACTGACTGGTCACGATCCCGCCCATCGAGATGATCGCGACCTCGGTGGTGCCGCCCCCGATGTCGACCACCATGTTGCCGGTCGGCTCGTGGACGGGCAGGCCGGCGCCGATCGCGGCGGCCATGGGCTCCTCGACGATGTAGACCCGCCGCGCTCCGGCCTGGTACCCCGCCTCCTTGACCGCGCGCTGCTCAACAGCGGTGATCCCGCTGGGCACGGCCACAATGATGCGGGGCCGGACGAAGTGCCGGCGCTTGTGCACTTTCTGGATGAAGTACCTCAGCATGCGCTCGGTCACATCGAAATCCGCAATGACCCCGTCGCGCAGGGGCCGTATCGCCACGATGTTTCCGGGCGTTCGCCCGATCATCCGCTTCGCTTCTATCCCAACAGCCACGATCTTGCCGGTCGTGACGTTGATGGCGACGACGGACGGCTCGTTCAGAACGATGCCGCGTCCTCGCACGTAGACCAGAGTGTTCGCCGTGCCAAGGTCGACGGCCATGTCACGGCCCAGGAATGTCAGCTTGCTGCCCATGCGGAAGGAAGCCTTCCTTCAGGTGGTGAGCGGGTAGGCGGGATAACGCATCGCATTCGAATCGTAACGGCACGTGCTCATGACTGGGCACATCGAGCCCTCACGCCCCGGGAAAATTCGGGGTCTCCCAACCAGAGATCGGTCACCGCCCTGGAAAACACGAGAGGCCCCGGTTTAGCCCGGGGCCTCTCGTGTGGCAAACGCTAGAAACGGTCCGGAAAGAAGATCTTGATCTCGCGGGCCGCGGACTCGGGCGAGTCGGAGCCGTGCACGACGTTCTCGCCGATCTCCAGCGCGTGGTCGCCGCGGATCGTGCCGGGAGCGGACTTCACCGGGTCGGTCAGGCCGGCCAGGCCGCGGAACGCCTCCACCGCGCGCGGGCCCTCGAGGACGAGCGCGACCAGCGGGCCGCCGGTGATGAACTCGACCAGCTCGCCGAAGAACGGCCGCTCGGAGTGCTCGGCGTAGTGAGCCTTGGCCGTCTCCGCGTCCAGCGTGCGCAGGTCCATCGCCACGATCTTGAGGCCCTTGCGCTCGATGCGGCCGATGACGTCCCCGATGAGGCCGCGACGGACTCCGTCGGGCTTGATCAGGACAAGCGTGCGCTCGGACACTGTTTCTCTCCTTGGTGTGAAGCGGATGTGCTCAGGACGCCGGGCTCCGCGCGCGTGATGCCGCAGCGGTTCGGGAGCTCCAACGCAACCGCAGCTTACCGGTCCCGGCGCCGCCCCCCGGTCCTCACGACACCGCCCGGAGCGTCGGACATGCCTGACGAAGACCTCGCGGCACCGCGCGGGGAGTCGGGTGTCGCGGGCAGAGCTCTCGGGACACCTTGCGGGGCGTCTGCCGTCTCCGGCGGAAGGAGTCTCGTGGCGCCGCCCGCCCGGGGTCAGTGTTCGGGGCGCTGCTCGGTCGTGGCCCCGGTCTCCCCTTCAGGTGAGGGCGTCGGAGCGGGGACGACGGGAGCGCCCGCGGATGCCGTGCTCGGTGGGGATCCGGCCCTCCGGGCGAAGAGCGCGCCGAGCACGATCACACCGACCACGACGAACCCGCCCACCAGCGCCCACGCGTGCAGCGCGTCGATGAAACCGTCGACGAGGGCCTGCCGGTCGCCCGCCGCCGTGCGGGTGGCCTCCTGCAGCCTGTCGACCTGGATGCCGGTGCCGAGCAGGAAGCCCGCCAGCACCGCGGGGAAGCACAGCGACAGCCCGAGCAGCGCCGACCCCACGCCCGCCAGCCGGAACGCGCTCACCAGCGCCACCGCCGACCCCGCCGCGAGCAGCACGAACGGCACCACGAGCGGCGGGCCGTCCGGCTCGGGCACGACCACGCGGATGGCGGCCAGGCCGACCACCACGGCCACGAGCCCGCCGTTGGTCAGCCGCGCCGCCAGCGCCTCCGGCAGCAGCCCCGCCACCACGGCCGCGCCCAGCGCGGCCACCGCCGCGATCACGAACGGCAGCCACAGGCCTCTGAGCCCGGGGCCGCCGAGCCCGCCCAGCTCGACGTACGTCGCCTGAGCAGCCGTGGGGAGCACGACCAGGCCGACGGCCACGTATGTGAAGGCCAGCATGCGCCCGCCGGGACCCTCGAACGTGCCCACCGCGCCGAGTGCCAGCATCCCGACGACGGCGACAGCCGCGGCCACGACGACCAGCGTCGGCGGCCAGTCGAAGGTCGTGCCGACGGCGAGAACGGCGATGCCGGCGGAGGGAACGGCCGCGAGCGTGAGCCGTCCGCGCTCCGCCGACGAGGGCCGGCGCACGGACGCGGCCGCTCGCGCGCTCTCCTCCTCCCCGGACAGCAGCCACAGCACCAGGTAGACCGCGGCGAGCGCGAGGGCGATCCCGGTGAGCAGCGGGTACGGCTGGAGGGTGACGCGCCAGGAGTCCACGTTGTCGAGCGGCCACAAGGCGAGCGCCTGCGCGGACAGCAGCGCCGCCCCGAGCATCCCGGCCCAGACGGGCAGCAGCACGTCGCGGCTCGGCCGCTCGGAGACGGCCACGAGCGTCGCCGGCACGAGCATGCCCGCGCCGACGCCGTGGAGCACGCGCAGCGCCGCGACCAGCGCGGTGCTGCCGGCGTAGCCGCCCGCCGCGTCGGCCAGCGCCAGCAGCGCGAGCCCGGCCACGAGGATGGGTGCGGCGCGGAACCGGCGCACGGCCACCGCAGCGAGCGGCACGGTCAGCAGCATGGCGGGCAGCGCCAGACCGTGCGCCCGCATCATCTCCACCTGCGAGACGCCGGGCGGGAGCAGCGCCGCCACCACCGAGATGGTGTTCGGGATGGCGACGATCGCCAGCGGCAGCGCGACGGCGGTGAGCAACCCGACCACGACGTCGAGCAGCAGAGGGGCGCGCACGGCGCGGATCGCGACGGCGGTCCGGGCCTGCGGAACGGGAGGGACGGCCATGGTTGCCGACTTTAGCGCTTAGTCGCCCCTTCGACACGGCGAGCGACGAAGATGGCCGCCATCCACAGGACCGCGAAGATCACCCCGAGGAAGAACATGGCCGGGACGAGGAACCCGGTCGCGATCGCGAGCACCTGGATGACGGTCCCCGCGATGTACGCCGCCGGTCGCTTGAGCATCCCGGTGACGAGGACGCACAGCACCGCCAGCCCCAGCCCGACCGTCAGCGCGACCGACGGGGCGACCTTGTTGATCGTGATGGCGACCGGGGTCGTCAGCGCGACGACGATCGCCTCCATGCCCAGCACGCTCGCGCCGAGCCTGCGCATGCCGGGAGTCACCTCGAACACGCCGTCCCACCTGCTCGTCTCTCGAGTCGTTACCTGGTTCTCTGCCTGGGCCGTTGCCTGGGCCGTTGCCTGGGCCGTTGTACGGGTCGCCTGTCGCGGCCCTTGCGCGGTCGTTTCCTGGGGCCCTTGCCGCGCGGCCTCCTCAGGCGCCCGCGTGCTCATCGCTCGCCCTTCAACAGGATGCGGGCGTCGCCGACCGTCACGACCGAGCCGGTGATCAGGACGCCCGAGCCGAACTCGTCCCCCTGGTCCGCCAGGCCGATCGCCATGTCGATCGCGTCGTCCAGCCGCTCGGTCGGGTGGACCCGCTCCTGCCCGAAGATGCCCTCGGCGCGCGCGGCCAGCTCCTCCGGGCTCATCGAACGCGGCGAGGAGTTCCGCGTGACGATGAGCTCCTCCACGACCGGCTCGAGCAGCTCCAGGATCGCGTCGACGTCCTTGTCCGCCATCGCGGCCACCACTCCCACGAGCCGGGTGAACCCGAACGCCTCGCTGATCGCGTCGACGGTCGCCTCCATCCCTCCCGGGTTGTGGGCGGCGTCCAACACCACCGTGGGACCCCGCCGGACCACCTCAAGCCGTCCGGGGCTGGCCACCTGGCCGAACGCCTGCCGTACGACCTCGTCCCCGAGCGGATCCTCGCCGGCGGTCATCGTCTCGACGGCCGCCAGGGCCGCCGCGGCGTTGCTCGCCTGGTGCGCGCCGTACAGGGGCAGGAAGACGTCCTCGTACACGCCCTTCAGACCCCGGAGCTGAAGCACCTGGCCACCCATCGCCAGCTCGCGGTGGAGGACGCCGAACTCGAGGCCTTCCCGGGCGACCACGGCTCCGGTCTCGGCCGCGCGCCGCATCAGCACCTCGGCCGCGGGAAGCGGCTGCTGCGCCAGCACCGCCGTCGCGCCCGGCTTGATGATGCCCGCCTTCTCCCCGGCGATCGTGGCGACGTCGGGGCCGAGGTAGTCGGTGTGATCGAGCGAGATCGGCGTGATCACCGCCACCGTGCCGTCCGCGACGTTCGTTGCGTCCCACGTGCCGCCCATGCCGGTCTCGATGACCGCCACGTCGACAGGCGCATCGGCGAACGCGGCGTACGCCATCGCGGTCAGCACCTCGAAGAAGCTGAGCCGGCCGATCTTGCCGTCGATCATTTCGAGGTACGGCTCGATGTCCTGGTACACCTCCGTGAACCGGTCCTCGGACAACGGCTCACCGTCGAGCGAGATCCGCTCACGCATGGAGACAAGGTGAGGGCTCGTGTAGCGGCCCACCCGCAGATTGCGCTCACGCAGCAGGGCCTCGGTCATGCGGGCAGTACTGGTCTTGCCGTTGGTCCCCGCGATGTGGACGACGGGATAGGCCTTCTGAGGGTCGCCAAGGAGTTCCAACAACGCGGTGATGCGATCGAGCGAGGGGTCGAAGTTCCATTCGACGCCCCGCGCCATGATCGCCTGCTCGGCGGCTCGATATTCCACGCCCATCAGCGTACGGGCTCACCGCGCAGGTTCCGGTCCGGGGCAGTGGCCTGTGGATAAGTCGCCGTGAAGGGTTGTGGCAGCGCGATGGCTGGTCTGGTTGTGCCGATGACGTGTGCCGGCGGCGGGTCGGGGTGGTGGGTTGTGCGGGGGCCTGGGTGGTGGGTTTGCGCGGAGGCGCT
>NZ_KI866526.1:0-63750 GCF_000511135.2 Microbispora sp. ATCC PTA-5024
TCCCTCCGCACAACCATCACCCAGCGCCTCCGCGCAAACCAGCACCTCGCCCCTCCGCACAACCACCACCCCGGCGCCCCGCACAACGAACACGGTGTCGCCACCGGCACAAGGACCACCCGCCCATTCGTCTCGGCCGCGGATGCAACACAGCACAACGCGGATCAACAAACGACCGGACATCGCTTTTTGAACGGATGAGCGGCCGTCTACCCTCGGGGGGTGACCGTCCATGAGCTTTCGCGTACCGAGGCGCGCCGGATCGCTGTGCGCGCGCAGTTGCTCGACAGCTCGCGACCGGCTGCGCTGCTCGACGTGGTGCGTCATCTGACACTGTTGCAGCTCGACCCGACGGCGGCCGTCGCGCCGAACGTGGATCTGGTGGCGTGGAGCCGGCTCGGATCGTCGTACAGGCCGGCGGACCTTACGACGGCGCTGGAGAAGCGGGAGCTGATCGAGTTCAAGGCGCTGATCCGGCCTGCGGAGGATATGGCGCTGTACCGCGGCCAGATGGCCGAGTGGCCGGGGGCCGGCACGCTGACCGGATGGCAGGAACACCGACGGGACTGGGTGCGCGCCAACGAGGCGTGCCGCCTGGACATTCTCGCACGGCTCGGGGCGTCCGGGCCGTTGCCGTCGCGAGAGCTGCCGGACACCTGTGCGGTGCCGTGGACGTCGACCGGGTGGACGAACGACCGCAATGTGACGCAGTTGCTGGAGTTCATGGCGCTGCGGGGCGAGGTTGCCATCGCCGGCCGCAGTGGCCTTGAGCGGTTGTGGGACCTGGCGGAGCGGGTCTATCCCGACGACCCGGTGGTCCCGGTCGACGAGGCGCTGCGCATCCGGAACGAGCGAAGACTCCGCTCGCTCGGGATCGCCCGCGCCCGGACGCAGGAGGTGCCTGTCGAGCCGGCGGACGTGGGCGATGCCGGAGAGCCGGCGGTCGTCGAGGGGGTGAAGGGCACGTGGCGCGTCGATCCGTCGCAGCTGGGCCTGCCCTTCGATGGCCGGGCTGCGTTGCTGTCGCCGTTCGACCGGCTGGTCCATGACCGCAGGCGCACGGTCGAGCTCTTCGAGTTCGACTACCAGCTGGAGATGTACAAGCCCGCGGCGAAGCGCCGGTGGGGATATTTCGCGCTGCCGATCCTGTACGGCGACCGGCTGGTGGGGAAGCTCGACGCGAAGGCGGACCGTAAGGGCGGGGTGCTGCGGGTCGAGGCGATCCACGAGGATGTGCCCTTCACCGCGGCGATGACGGAGGAGGTCGGCCGCGAGATCGAGGACCTCGCCCGGTGGCTCGGCCTGGAGGTCCTCCGGACCCGCTGACGCTCCTCCCGACGCCGCCCCGGCCCCCGGCCGAGGACGCCCGCCGCCCGTGGACGCCGCCCGTGGACGCCCCCTGACGCCGCCGACCGTGGTCAGCCGGAGATGAGGCGGTACCCGACTCCGCGAACCGTCTGGATCACCGCGTCGTCGAGGTCGCCGAGCCTGGCCCGCAGCCGCTTCACGTGGACCGCGATGGTGTTCGTCGACATGCCGTCGCTCGAGTGCCACACGTTCCGCATGATCTGCTCGCGGGTGACCGTCCTGTCCGCGTTGCGCATCAGGTAGTGCAGCAGCTCGAACTCGCGCAGCGGCAGGTGGACGACGCGCCCGCCGACCTTCACCTGGTACGCCGTGACGTCGAGCTCGACGTCGCCGATGGTCAGCACGGTGCGGTTCGCGTCCTGCCGGCGGAAGGCGGCCTGGACCAGGGGCAGCAGCTCCGGCACCCGGTACGGCCGGGCGACGCAGGCGGTCGCCCCCGCCTCCAGGGCCTGCAGCGCCTGCTCGGCATCACTCCCGAAATCAATGCCGAGCAGCACCGGCACGGTTCGTGCGAGCCGTACGGCGCGCACGAAGTCGACGGGGCCGACGATCGGCAGGGACGCGCTGATCAGCACGGCGTCGGGCCGGAGCGCTCCGGCCTGGAGCAGCGCCTGGGCGCCGTCCGGCACGCCGGTCACGTCGACTCCTTCGGCCTGCAGAGCGGCCGAGAGCTGCCGTACGAGACCGGCGTCCGGATCGGCCACCAGGAGCATGGGCGCCGACCGAGTGTCCCCCTCCACTGCGGGTGCCGTCACCCGGGTCCTCCAATGCGCGTGTCAGCCGAAGCGCCCTGTGATGTAGTCCTCGGTCGCCTTCTCGGCAGGATTGGTGAAGATCTTCGAGGTCTCGTCCATCTCGACGAGCTTGCCGGGCTGACCCTGGGCCGCCAGGTTGAAGAACGCGGTCTTGTCGCTGACCCGCGCGGCCTGCTGCATGTTGTGGGTCACGATGACGATCGTGTACTCCTGCTTCAGCTTGGAGATCAGGTCCTCGATCGCCAGCGTGGAGATGGGGTCGAGCGCCGAGCAGGGCTCGTCCATCAGCAGGACCTGCGGCTGTACGGCGATGGCCCGCGCGATGCACAGGCGCTGCTGCTGACCGCCGGAGAGGCCGGCGCCGGGCTTGCCGAGCCGGTCCTTGACCTCGTTCCAGAGGTTGGCGCCCTTGAGGGAGTCCTCGACGACGCCCTCCAGCTCCGACCGGCTGAACCGGCCGTTGAGCCGGAGCCCGGCCGCCACGTTGTCGAAGATCGACATCGTGGGGAACGGGTTGGGCCGCTGGAACACCATGCCGATGGTCCGGCGGACCGACACGGGGTCGACGTCCTGGCCGTAGAGGTCCTGGTCCTCGAGCCGCACCTTTCCCTCGACGCGGGCGCCGGGGATGACCTCGTGCATGCGGTTGAGCGTACGCAGGAACGTGGACTTGCCACAGCCGGAGGGCCCGATGAACGCGGTGACCGAGCGGGGCTCGATCGTCATCGAGATGCCCTCGATGGCCTTGTGCGAGCCGTAGTAGGCGTCGAGCTCGGAGACCTCGATCTGCTTGGCCATTGTCTAGGACCCCCTCTTGGCGGGCGAACGCCACCACGCGATGAGGCGCGCCACCAGGTTGAGCAGCATGACGATCAGGATCAGCGTGAGGGCGCCGGTCCAGGCGCGGTCGATGGCGGTGTTCGTCGGGCGCTGCGCCTGATCGAAGACGTACAGAGGCAGACCCATCTGCGGCCCGTCGAACGGGTCGGTGTTGATGGAGTCCGTGATGAAGACGGTGAGGAGCAGCGGCGCGGTCTCGCCGGCCACGCGGGCGACGGCGAGCATGACGCCGGTGACGATGCCGGTGAAGGCGGTGGGCAGCACGACCTTGACGATGGTGCGCCACTTGGGCACGCCCAGCGCGTACGACGCCTCGCGCAGCTCGTGCGGGACGAGGCGCAGCATCTCCTCCGCGGACCGGACGACCACCGGCATCATCAGGATCGACAGCGCCAGCGCACCGGCGAAGCCGGAGTACGTCATGCCGAGGATGAGGATCCAGAACGCCAGGATGAACAGGCCGGAAACGACGGAGGGGACGCCGGTCATGACGTCCACGAAGAAGCTGATGATCCGCGACAGCCGGCCGCCGTTGCCGTACTCGACGAGGTAGACGGCGGTGAGCAGGCCGATCGGCACGGCGATGAGCGAGGCGAGCAGCACCTGCTCCAGGGTGCCGATGATGGCGTGGTAGGCGCCGCCGCCGGGGTCCGTCGCGCCGATGTTCCGCATCGAGTGGGTGAGGAACGTCAGGTCGAACCGCTTGAGACCGTTGCCGACGACGAGCCACAGCACGGACAGCAGCGGGATGACGGCCAGCGCGAACGACAGGTAGACGAGCACCTGGACGAATCTGTCCTTGGCTCGCCTGGCGGCCGAGATGGAGTGGATTCCGGTCTGTACGGTCACGCGGCGGCCCTCGAGTACTCCTTGCGGCGGGCGATGACGAAGCGGGCGCCCATGTTCACCAGCAGGGTGATGAGGAACAGGACGAGACCCGAGGCGATCAGCGCGCCGGTGCCGATGGGGGTCGCCTCGCCGAAGCCGTTGGCGATGTTGGCCGCGATGCTGTTGCCGTTCGGGCTGAGGACGCGCAGGGTGATGTTGAACGTCGCCGGGAAGATGAGGGCGACCGCGATGGTCTCGCCCATCGCGCGGCCGAGGCCCAGCATCGCGGCGCTGATGACGCCGGGCCGGCCGAACGGCAGCACCGACATCCGGATCATCTCCCAGCGGGTCGCGCCGAGCGCCAGCGCGGCCTCCTCCTGCATCTTGGGGGCCTGCAGGAAGACCTCACGGGAGATCGCGGCGATGATCGGGAGAATCATGATCGCGAGTACGAGCGACGCGGTGAGCATGTTCCTGCCCACCACCTGGTCGCCGCCGAACAGCGGGATCCAGCCGAAGTACTCGTTCAGGAACGACGAGGGCCCCAGCATGAACGGCACCAGGAACGTGACGCCCCACAAGCCGTACACCACGCTGGGGACGGCGGCGAGCAGGTCGACCACGTAGCCCAGGACCGAGGCGAGCCGGCGGGGCGCGTAGTGGGAGATGAACAGCGCGACGCCCACCGCCACGGGGGTGGCGATGACGAGCGCGAGGAGCGAGCTCACCACCGTTCCGAACGCGAGGGCCCCGATGCCGAACACCGGCTTCGCGGAGTTCGGTTGCCAGGTCAGCTCGGTCAGGAAGTGGGAGGTGTTCGCCTGGAGGGCGGGGACGGCCCTGACGACCAGGAAGACCCCGATCGCGGCCATCAGCGCCAGCAGGAAGACGCCGGCCGCGATCGAGACGAAGCGGAAGGGCGCGTCACCGCGGCTGCGCCGGAAGGCGGACCGGCGCACGGCCGGTCCGCTCTCCCTGCTGTGGAGTGATGTCGCCATCTGGATTAGGAGATGGCCTCGACGGCGGTGCGGACCTTGGTGAGGAGGCTGGCCGGCAGCGGGGCGTAGCCGAGGGTGGTCAGCGCCTGCTGGCCCTCGTCGCTGGCGGTGTAGGTCAGGAACGACTTCACCAGCTTCGAGTCGTCGGCCGACAGGCCCTTCTCACAGGTGATCTCGTAGGTCACCAGGACGATCGGGTAGGCGCCCGCGGCCTGGGTGGCGTAGTCGATCTTCAGCTTGAGGTCGTTGCCGGTGCCGACGATCTGGGCGGCCTCGACGGTCTTGGCGGCGCTGTCCGGGGTGAGCTCGACGAACTCGCCGGAGCCGTTGGCGACCTTGGCCTTCTGGAGCTGCGAGTTCTCGGCGAAGGACAGCTCGACGTAGCTGACCGCGCCCTCGGTGCTCTTGATCGCCGAGGCGATGCCGTCGGAGCCCTTGGCGCCCTGGCCCTGGGCCTCGGCCGGCCACGCCTTGGCGGGCTCGTACGGCCACTCGGCGGTCGCCTTGAGGAAGTTGGTGAAGTTGGCGCTGGTGCCCGACTCGTCCGAGCGGTGGAACGCCTGGATCGCGGTCGAGGGCAGCTTGGCGTTGGGGTTGTCCGCCTTGATGGCCGGGTCGTCCCACTTGGTGATCTTGCTGTTGAAGATGCCGCCGATGGTCTTCGGCGACAGCTGGAGGCCGTCCACGCCCGGCAGGTTGTAGACGACGGCGACGGGGCCGGTGACCATGGGCAGGTCGATGGCCTTGCCGGTCTTGCAGCGGGCGTCGGCCTGGGCGGGCTCGCCCTTGGCGTCGTCGAGGGCGGAGTCGGAGCCGGCGAAGGCCACGGTGCCCTGGATGAAGGACTGGACGCCGGCGCCGGAGCCGCTCGGCTGGTAGTTGACGCTGACGCCGGGGTTCTGCGACTGGAAGTTCTTCTTCCACTCCGCGATGGCGTTCGCCTGGGCCGACGAACCGGCGGCGTTGATGGTGCCCTTCAGGCCGCTGTCGTCTCCCTGGGCGGCGGCGGTCGAGGTGCTGTTCCCCGGGTCGTTGTTGTTGTCGGTCCCGCATGCGGCGAGCGACAGCACGCCGGCGATGGCGGCAACGGCGGCGAGCCGGCCTGCATACTTCACGGTTGTTCCTCCCCTATGTCACTTCAACAGCAGGGACAGTAAGGAGCAAAGGTGACCTCAAACCCTGGTAAAGGTGAACGAGTGGTGAACGGCCACGGTCACTCTCGTTGGGGCGTGAGACAGATAACGGCCAGGTCACGACGCTTATGGGGGAGGATCGGTTCATGAAGCGCGTATGTCTGGTCTGCATGGGGAACATCTGCCGGTCACCGATGGCCGAGATCGTTCTGCGCCGTACGCTGGCCGATCGCGGCCTTGACGTCGAGGTCGACAGCGCGGGCACCGGCGGGTGGCACGCGGGGGAGCCGATGGACGAGCGGGCGCTGGCGACGCTGACCGAGCACGGCTACGACGGCTCGGCTCACCGGGCGCGGCGGTTCGAGCCGGAGTGGTTCGCCGAGCGCGACCTGATCCTCGTGATGGACCGGGAGAACCTGCGCGCCCTCCGCCGCATCGCGCCCCCGGACGCGGACGTGCGGCTGTTCCGGTCCTTCGACCCGGCCGCGCCGGAGGGCGCCGAGGTCCCCGACCCCTACTACGGTGGGCGGCAGGGCTTCCTCGACGTTCTCCGCATGGTGGAGGCCGCCGCGGAGGGATTGGCGAAACACCTTGAGGATCACTAGGGACCTCGGCCGCAGCCACGACTGGAGCCTGCACGAGGCCGTGCTCGACGACGGCCGCAGGGTGTTCGTGAAGCAGGGCGCCGACTTCGCCGCGGAGGCTGCCGGGCTGCGCTGGCTCGCCGAGCCCGGGGCCGTCGCCGTCCCGGAGGTGGTCGAGGCGGACGGCGACCGGCTGGTGCTGGAGTGGATCGACACGGGGAGCGCCGCCGCGGACGCCGCCGAGCGGTTCGGGCGCGAGCTGGCCGCCCTGCACGCCGCCGGGGCGGAGGAGTTCGGGGCGCCGTGGCCCGGGATGATCGCCGAGCTGCCGATGGACAACGCCCCCGCGCCCGATTGGCCGTCGTTCTACGTCTCCCGCCGGGTGCTGCCGTTCGTCCGGCTCGCCCGCGACCGCGGCGCGCTGTCGCCCGGCGACGTCGCCCTGGTCGAGGAGGCGTGCGTGTACGCGCCGGAGGTCGCGGGGCCGCCGGAGCCGGCGAGCCGGCTCCACGGGGACCTGTGGAGCGGCAACCTGCTGTGGTCGGGCGGCCGCGTGGTGCTGGTCGACCCGGCCGCGCACGGCGGCCACCGGGAGACCGACCTCGCGATGCTCGCGCTGTTCGGCGCGCCGCACCTGAACACGATCCTCGGGGCCTACCGTGAGGCGGCGCCGCTCGCCGACGGCTGGCGCGGGCGGGTCCCGCTACACCAGATGCACCCGCTCGCCGTCCACGTCTGCCTGTACGGCGAGGCCTACCGGGGCAGTCTCCTCACCGCGGCCTCCGAGGTCCTCGCGCTCTGAGAGCCGTTCAGGGGCGGGCCAGGCGCTTGAGCACCTCGCCGTGGAGCAGGCCGTTCGTGCAGACGATGCTGCCGCCGTCGAGGGGCGGCGTGCCGTCGAGCGCGGTGCAGGCGCCCCCCGCCTCCTCCACGATGACGGTGAGGGCGGCCATGTCCCACGGGGACAGCTCGGGCTCGGCGGAGATGTCGACGGCGCCCTCGGCCACCAGCACATGGGACCAGAAGTCGCCGTACCCGCGGCTGCGCCAGACCGCCCGGGTGAGGTCGAGGAAGCCGTCGAGCCGGTCGCCCTTCTCCCACTCCTCCAGGTCGGAGTACGACAGGGACGCGTCGCCGAGCCGGCCGACGGACGACACCTGGCAGCGGCTGGCCTTGGTCAGACTGCGGCCGGTCCAGGCACCGCCGTCCTTCGCGGCCCACCAGCGGCGTCCGAGCGCGGGGGCCGACACGACGCCGACGACCACCTTGCCGCGTTCCATGAGGGCGATCAGCGTCGCCCAGACGGGGACGCCGCGGACGTAGTTCTTGGTGCCGTCGATGGGGTCGACGATCCAGGACCGCATCCCGTACCCGGTCATGCCGTACTCCTCGCCCATGATCGCGTCGCGGGGGCGGGCGCGGCGCAGGGTGCCGCGGATGGCCTCCTCGACGGCCCGGTCGGCGTCGCTCACCGGGGTGAGATCGGGCTTGGTGTCGACCTTCAGGTCCACGGCCTTGAACCGGCGCATCGTGATGTCGTCGGCGGCGTCCGCCATCACGTGGGCGAGCCGCAGATCGTCGCTGTATCCCATCACAGGCCCCAAGGTATCGCGCCGGGCCCCTCCGGCATCAGGCCCGGATCGCCCCGGACCGTACTGATCGGTAACATCCGGGCATGGACATCGGCGCCTTCATGCTCGGCAGCGTGCCCTTCGCGCGGCTGCTCGGTATCTCGTTCGACTCGATCGACTCCGGTACGGCCGTCGCGCGCATGCCCGACCGGGAGGATCTGCACAACCACGTGGGCGGACCGCACGCCGGGGCCCTGTTCTCGCTTGCCGAGTCGGCCTCCGGGGCGGCCATGCTGTCGGCGCTCGGCGACCAGCTCTCCCGGGCCGTGCCGCTCGCGACCGAGGCCCGTATCCGCTACGTCAAGCTGGCCAGGGGCGAGGTGACGGCCGAGGCGGTCCTGCGGGGCGAGCGCGCCGCGATCGTCGCGGAGCTCGACGACGGGAGGCGTCCCGAGTTCGAGGTGGAGGTCGCGGTCCGCGACTCGGCCGGCGTGGTCGTCTCGGAGGTCGTCGTCTCCTGGACCCTGCGGCCCAACCGCTGAGCCGGGTCAGTCGTCGTCGGACCCCTCGCGGCTGGTCAGCAGCCGCCGCAGCGACTCCAGCCGCGCGGGGTCGGCGTGCCCCTCGGCCACGAACCGGTCGAGGGCGCAGTCGTCGCCCAGGTGCGTGCAGCCCTTCGGGCAGGCGACCGCGGCCTCGTTGAGGTCGGGGAAGGCCACGAGCACGTTCTCCACCGCCACGTGGCCCAGCCCGAAGCTGCGCACGCCCGGCGTGTCGATGATCCAGCCGCCCTCGGGCAGCCTCAGCGCCACCGCCGAGGTCGAGGTGTGCCTGCCCCGGCCCGTCACCGCGTTGACGTGCGACACCGCCCGCCCCGCGTTGGGCACGAGGGAGTTCACCAGGGTCGACTTGCCGACCCCGGAGTGGCCGACCAGGACGCTGATCCGGCCGGTCAGGCGCTCGCGCAGCTCGTCCAGCGGGCCGCCCTTGCTCACCACGACGTACGGCACCCCGAGCGGCGCGTAGAAGGCGACCAGCTCGTCCGCCGGCGCGAGGTCCGACTTGGTGAGGCACAGCAGCGACTCGATGTCCGCGTCGAAGGCCGCGACCAGCAGGCGGTCGATCATCCGGGGGCGCGGCGGGGGATCGGCGAGCGCGGTGACGATGACGAGCTGGTGCGCGTTGGCGACGACCGGCCGCTCGACCTCGTCGTTGTCGTCCGCGCTGCGCCGCAGCATCGAGGTGCGCTCCTCGACCCGCACGATCCGCGCCAGCGTGTCGGGCCGTCCGGACACGTCGCCGACCAGCGCAACCCGGTCGCCGACCACGATGCCCTTACGGCCCAGCTCGCGCGCCTTCATCGCGACGACGAGGACAGGCTCGGCGTCCCGCCCGCGCCGGCCGCCACCCCCGGACGACGGCAGGGCCACCTCGTCGCGCCCCACCAGGCAGGTGTACCGGCCGCGGTCGACGGCGACGACGAACCCCTCGACCGCCTCACTGTGGGCAGGGCGGATCCGCGTCCGGGGCCGGGACCCCTTGCCCGGTCTGACCCTGACGTCGTCCTCGTCGTACTGCCGCTTTCTCAGTGCCCGCGCCCCGATCGTCTCGCGTGGCCGCCCGCGCGCGCGTGCGCGCGGATCGCCGTCGGGTCCACCGGGCGGCCGTCCGTCACCCGGTGCTGCCCAGCATCTCGGCCCACATGCGGGGGAACTCCGGCAGGGTCTTGCCCGTGGTCGCGATGTCCTCCACCTCGACGCCCGGCACGACGAGGCCGATCACGGCGCCCGCGGTGGCCATCCGGTGGTCGGCGTAGCTGTGGAACACCCCGCCCGACAGCGGCCGCGGACGGATCACGAGGCCGTCGTCGGTCTCGGAGGCGTCGCCGCCCAGACGGTTGATCTCGGTGGCCAGCGCCGTGATGCGGTCGGTCTCGTGCCCCCGGATGTGCGCCACGCCGCTGATCCGCGACGGCCCGTCGGCCAGCGCGGCGAGCGCGGCGACGGTCGGGGTCAGCTCGCTGACGTCGCGCAGGTCGGCCTCGATGCCGCGCACCCGGCCGGCGCCCGTCACCTGCAGCCCTCCGGGCACCCGGGTGACCGACGCGCCCATCTCGGCGAGCAGATGGCGCAACTGGTCGCCGCCCTGCGTCGTCTCCTCGGGCCAATCGGGGACGACGACCGTCCCCCCGGTGACGAGCGCGGCCGCCAGGAAGGGGGCGGCGTTGGACAGGTCGGGCTCGACCGTGACGTTCCGGGCCCGGATCGTCCCGGGCTGCACCCGCCACACGTCGGCCTCGGAGTCGTCGACCTCGACCCCGGCCTGGCGGAGCATGTGCACGGTCATCTCGATGTGCGGCATCGACGGCACGGGCGGCCCGCTGTGCCGTACGGTCACGCCCTTGTCGAAGCGCGCGGCCGCGAGCAGCAGACCGGAGATCATCTGTGAGGAGACCGAGGCGTCGAGCTCGACCTCGCCGCCGGCGACCGGGCCGCGGATCGTGAACGGCAGCGCGTCGTTGTCGACCGACGCGCCGAGCGCGCGCAGCGCGCCCAGAATCGGGCCCATCGGCCGCTTGCGCGCGGGGGCGTCGCCGTCGAAGGACACCGGGCCGTCGGCGAGCGCGGCGACCGGCGGCACGAACCGCATGACCGTGCCGGCGAGGCCGACGTCGACCGACACGCCGCCCCTGACCGGATGGGGCGTGACCGCCCAGTCCACCCCGGACGGCGTCTCGTTCGAGGGCGCCATCTCCGCGCCGAGCGCGCGCAGGGCGGCGGCCATGAGGTCGGCGTCGCGGCTGCGCAGGGCCAGCCGTACGGCGCCGGGGGCGTCGGCCAGCGCGGCGAGCAGCAGCGCGCGGTTGGTCACCGACTTCGATCCCGGCAGCCGGACGGTCGCGCGGACCGGTCCGGACGCGACCGGCGCGGGCCAGTGCGCGACGCCGGCGGAACCGTCTGCGTGGGCGTCACGGGGCTCGGCGCCGCCGGACGCGGACTGCGGAGAGGCCATGCCCACAAGCTTATCGGCAGCCCCTTCCCGTAGGGCGTCCCGATCGCGGGGGCGCGCGGGCCGCGGGGAAATGGCAGTCTTGAGGACATGTGCGGGAGGTACGCGTCAGCGCGCAAGAAGCAGGAGTTGCTGGAGGAGTTCGAGGTGGAGCTGGACGGCGTCCCCGACTCCGAGCTCCGGCCCGACTACAACGTCGCCCCCACCAAGAACGTCTACGCCGTGATGTGCCGCGTCCCGAAGGACGAGGACGGGAAGGCGGCCGGCCGGCCGGTGCGGCAGCTGCGCACGGTCCGGTGGGGCCTGGTGCCGAGCTGGGCCAAGGATCCGTCCGTCGGCTCACGCATGATCAACGCGCGGGTGGAGACGGTCGGCGAGAAGCCGTCCTACCGCAGGGCGTTCGCGTCGCGTCGCTGCCTGCTGCCCGCCGACGGCTACTACGAGTGGATGACGCTGGAGTCCAAGAAGAAGCAGCCCTACTTCATCCACCCGGCCGACGGCGGTGTGCTCGCGATGGCGGGTCTGTACGAGTTCTGGAAGGACCCGGCCCGCGACGACGACGACCCGCTCAAGTGGTTGTGCACCTGCACGGTCATCACCACCACGGCCGAGGACAAACTGGGCCGCATCCACGACCGCATGCCGATGATGATCGAGCGCGACCACTGGGGCGAGTGGCTCGACCCCCGGGTCTCCGACCCCGCGCGGCTCCTGGTGCCCGCCGGGCCGGACCGCCTCGCGGTCTACCCCGTGTCCACCACGGTGAACGACGTCCGCAACAACGGCCCCGAGCTGATCGAGCCGATCGAGGACGAGGGAGAGGCCGCGGCGTCCTCCTCGTGAAAGTCCAATGGTGTAAGTAGGTCGCGAAGTGGGCATCCGGTGAACAAAGCGGTTCACGCCCCGTGAACGGCTGCTGACCTGCCAGGAGGCCGGGGCTCCTCGGCGGGTGCCCCCCACTCCCGGAGGTGCGGATTCGTGGACGACGCGACCGCGCGTATGCGCCTGGAAACCATGCTCCATGAGCTCGACCGGTCCATCGGCGTGCTCAAGGGGGATCCGGTCGCCCTTCAGGACAGGTCCGCCGCGGACGCGGGCGCCGATCTCACCGACGCCGACAGGACCCAGGCGATGATCGACGCCGCGAAGCGGCAGCGGACGGCCGTGCTCGCGGCGCTCAAACGGCTCGACGACGGGGGCTACGGCCAGTGCGTCGACTGCGGCAGGCCGGTCCCGGAGGGCAGGCTGGAGGCCCGCCCCGAGGCGGCCCGCTGCGTGCAGTGCCAGGCGCGCGTGGAGCGGCGCAGGTAGAGGGGCGGGGGGCCGCCGCGATGGCGTTCACTCGGGCTTTCGCACGCCGGCCACGAGGTGGATGCCCACCGTGTCGTCGCCGTCGGCCCGCGTCTCCAGCTCGGTCCGCACGAGCCACGACAGCGACCGGCTCTCCGAGCTGAGCACGTGGTCGACCGTGGAGGGGGACAGGACGGTCCGTGGCCGGATCCAGTCCACCTCCAGCCCGGCGCCGGTGACCAGCTCGCGCACCTGCTGGCTGGTGAAGCACCGCGTGATGCTGCCGTCCGGCCAGGGGATGAGCATGACCTCGCCGGTCTGGCACAGGTGCGCCCAGTAGTTCTGCTCGGCCAGGATCGCCATCCCGAGGACCAGCGAGTCGACGCACAGCAGGGCCCGGCCGCCCGGCTTCAGCACGCGGGCCACGTCGTCGATCACCGACTCGGCCATGATCTCCACGGACAGGGCCCGCTCCTCGGCGATGACGCCGTCGACCGAGCCGTCCGGCAGGAACCCGAGGTCGTCGGCGCGCACCTTCTGGATGCGGTCGGAGGCGTCGCGCAGCCAGGGGTCGGCCGGCCGGCGGAAGTCCATGACCTCGATCACCCGGTGCCCCGCGCGGGCCGCCTGCGCGGGCCAGCGCCCGCGCCCGCCCGACAGGTCCAGCAGCAGGGACGGACGCTTGGGGAGCCACTGGCGCAACTGCTCGGCGACCACCGCGTGGTAGAAGGTCCAGTACGGCCCGAGCGTGCCCGAGCCGTTGAGTTCGTTGGCCGGAATGGGCAGCACGAGCGGCTCCTGGACTCTGGCTATCTCGGAAGATCGCATGAGATAGCGAAAACACGGTTTCCGGGCTACCAGCCGGTGCATGGTTTTTTCCCCGCACAGGGTCGTTCGTCACCTGAAACTGCACCGGGAACAGACTCTACGCCCGCCCTGTTGCAGATGTGCGTGAAGACGTTGGTGCTGCCAGAAGCCCTCGACGGGTTCGCTGTCCCCGGGCCGGTATCCTCGGCTGGGTACGGCGTTCCGAAGGGGGTGGGTCCGGTCTCCAAGACAGTCGAGGAGACTCTGGAGCAGCGCAGCGAGCGGTTCGAGCGCGACGTCATGCCGTATCTCGACCAGCTCTACTCGGCCGCGCTCCGGATGACCCGTAACGCAGCCGACGCGGAGGACCTCCTGCAGGAGACCTTCGCCAAGGCTTTCGCGTCGTTCCACCAGTTCCAGGCGGGAACGAACCTGAAGGCCTGGCTCTACCGCATCCTCACCAACACCTTCATCAACAGCTACCGGAAGAAGCAGCGGGAGCCCAAGCAGGCCGGTACCGAGGAGATCGAGGACTGGCAGCTCGCGCGGGCCGAGTCGCACACCTCGAGCGGGCTGAAGTCCGCCGAGATCGAGGCGCTCGAGCACCTTCCCGACAGCGACGTGAAGGACGCGCTCGCCGCTCTTCCGGAAGAGTTCCGCATCGCCGTCTACCTGGCGGACGTGGAGGGCTTCCCGTACAAGGAGATCGCCGAGATCATGGGCACTCCGATCGGGACCGTCATGTCGCGCCTCCACCGGGGACGCCGGCAGTTGCGGAACCAACTCCAGGACTACGCACGCGACCGCGGACTCGTGCGGCCGGACTCCCGCGGCGGAGGCCTCGACGAGTCGCCCGGTGAGGAGGGGTCATGAGCTGCGGGAGACACCACGACACGCCGTGTAGCGAGGTCCTGGACCGCGTCTACACCTATCTGGACGGCGAGCTCGACAGCGGCCGGTGCGCGGAGATCCGCCAGCACCTCGACGAGTGCGGGCCCTGCCTCGAGGAGTACGGCCTCGAGGAGGCCGTCAAGCGGCTCGTGGCCAAGCACTGCGGCTGCGACCCGATGCCCGAGGACCTCCGGGCCCGCGTCCTGACCCGCATCGAACAGGTCCGCGCCGAGCTGACCGAGTAGCCGCCCCACTAGGATCTGCCCTTACATCGCTGGGAAGGGCGGGACATGCGGGTACTGGTCACGGGTGGAGCGGGTTTCATCGGGTCGAACCTGGTCGACCGTCTGCTGGCGGACGGCCACGAGGTCGCCGTGGTGGACGACCTGTCGTCGGGACACAACCGCAACGACGCCGCCCCCCTTCACGTGATGGACGTCAGGGACCCCGCTCTCGCCGGCATCGCCGAGCGGTGGCGCCCCGAGGCGATCTGCCATCTGGCGGCCCAGATCAGCGTCCGCAGGAGCGTCGCCGACCCCCTGGCGGACGCCCGCACGAACGTCGAGGGCACCGTCAACGTCCTGGAGGTCGCCCGCCGGGCCGGCGCCCGCAAGGTCGTCTACGCCTCCTCCGTCGCCGTCTACGGCAGGCCGGCCGCCATCCCGGTCCCCGGCGACGCCGCCACCGACCCCCGCTCGCCGTACGCCGCCTCGAAGCTGGCCGGCGAGCTGTACCTCGCCACCTACCGGGCGCTGCACGGGCTCGAGTACACGACGCTCGTGCTGTCGAACGTCTACGGGCCGCGCCAGTCGCCCGAGGGCGAGGCCGGGGTGGTCGCCATCTTCACCGACGCACTGCTGACCGGCGGCCCGACCGTCGTGTACGGCGAGGGCGCGCAGACCCGCGACTACGTCTTCGTGGAGGACGTGGTCGACGGCTTCGCCCGCGCCTGCGGCCCCGGCGGAGACGGCCGCAGGTTCAACCTCGGCACCGGGGTCCAGACGACCGACCGCGAGCTCCACTCGCTCGTCGCGGCGGCCGCCGGCGCCCCCGACGAGCCCCACTTCGAGCCGCCGCGGCTCGGCGACCTGCCGGCCATGGCCGTCGACCCCGCCCCCGCCCTGGAGGGGCTCGGCTGGCGCCCCCGCACCGATCTCGCGTCCGGCTTGAAGGCCACCGTGGAGTGGGCGCGGGAGGCCCGCTGACGCGTCCCGGCATCCCCCGCCAAACCAGTGCAATTGCACGCGCTGTGATGGCTTGATTACGTTTTGGCCGCGAAGGCGCGACACACCTGACCGGCGATGCGGCCTTCTGTAGCCTGAAGGGCGAATCGACGTGGAGGCGGCGCAATGCTCGGGAAGACCGTCGTCAGGCTGCTGGTGGCGCTGACGCTGCTCACTCCGGTGATCGCCCTCGGGGGCGTGCTCGCCGGTACACCGGGGATCTCCTGGACCTAGGTCATGTCCGTGGGCCCGCCGGGCGCCGGCGGGTCCGCGGTTCTCCTTCCTCACCCAAGGTGGCCGCATTGCGGGAACTGCCGTGGCCTGCCAAGGTCTACTTCGTCGCACTCGTGGGGACCGCCGGTCTCCTGCTCGCGCGCGGCACCCTCATGCCGCCCGCCCTCACCGGCGTCGACTGGTCCACCCTGCTGGTGCTCGCCCTCCTCTTCCTGCTCTGCGAATCGGTCCCGACCCTGCTGAACGTCCCGCAGGTCGCGGTCTCGGTCAGCTACTCCGCCGCCCTGGCGGCCGTCGTGCTGGTCGGGCCGGAGGGGGCCGCGCTCGTCGGCCTGACCGCCGTGTTCAGCGTCCGCCCCGGGCTCCCGCTCGTGAAGCGCCTGTTCAACGGCGGGCAGTACGCCATCTGCGGCTACGCCGCGGGCTGGGCGTACGAGCGGGCGGGCGGCACGCTCGGCCTGCCGCACGTGTCCGACTTCCCCGGCATCCTCGTGCCGTACGCGGCCGCCACGGCGGCGTTCGTGGCCATCAACTTCGTGCTGACCGCCATCATGCTCAACCTCGCCGCGGTCGTCGGCAGGGACCAGGTGTCGCTGCGCTCGGTGGTGCAGTTCCTCGCGTCGTACGTCGGTTACGCGATCTTCGGTCTGCTGATCGCCGCGCTGTGGTCGACAGTGGAGTCGATCTCGACGGTGCTCGTGCTGCTGCCGCTGTTCGTGGCCCGGTGGGCGCTCGGCCACTACCACGCCGAGCAGCGGTCGTACGACGCGACGATCGCGGCGCTGTGCCAGGCGGTGGAGACGAAGGACTACTACACGCGCGGCCACTGCACGCGGGTCTCGGCCGCCTCCTCCATGATCGGTGAGGAGATCGGCATGGGCACCGAGCGCCTGCGGGCCATCCGGTACGCCGGCATGCTGCACGACGTGGGCAAGCTCGGCGTGCCCACCAAGGTCCTGCAGAAGGAGGGCAGGCTCACCGAGGAGGAGTACGCCGCGATCCAGTTGCACCCGATGCGGGGCCTGGAGATCGTGCGCGGGATCGACTTCCTCGACGAGGCGTACGCCGGGATCATGCACCACCACGAGCGGCACGACGGCAAGGGCTACCCGATGGGCCTGGCCGGCCCGGAGATCCCGGAGTTCGCGCGGATCATCGCGGTGGCCGACGCGTTCGACTCGATGACCTCCGACCGGTCGTACCGGAAGGCGAAGACGATCGAGTTCGCGGTGGCGGAGCTGCAGAAGAACGCGGGCACACAGTTCGACCCGCTCATGGTGAGCGCGTTCGTCAAGGCGCTCGGCCGGGACGGCTGGCACCCGCCGGAGACCGTGCCCGTCCCGCCCGGCGACCTTCCGGTCGAGACGACGATGAAGGACCACGACGACCCGACGGCCCCTATCCAGGTGGTGTCCGAGCGGTGAGGGAACGCCGGCTGGCCGCCGTGCGGCCGTCCCAGGGCCTCGACTCGGGCCAGCTCCTGCTGATCTGCGCCGCCGGCATGCTCACGGTCGCGGCCATCTCGCACACGGCCGCCGTGGGCCTCGAGGCGCCGCGCGTGGCGGTCGGCTTCGGCGCGCTCATCGCGGCAGGGGAGCTCGCCCGGCTGACCATGCCGGGCAACCGCGAGGTCGCCCCGGTGTCCACGGCCGCCGCGCTGGGATACGCGCTGCTGCTCGACGTGGGTGGCGCCGAGGCCAGGCACTCGGCGCTCCAGGTCGTCGCCGTGATGGCGGTCGGGATGATCGCAGGCGGCCTGCCGCACGTCGCGGTCGGGCGCCCGCCGCGTCTCGACGCCATGGCCCGGCGGCTGCTCGCCGGGTCATTGCTGGCCTTCGCGTACCGGCCGTTCGCGCACAGCCTGTTCGAGAGCTCCCGTGACCGGCCGGGGGAGCACGGCGACTGGTGGCTCGCCCTGGGCGTGATGGCCGTGCTCGTCACGGTCATGCTGACGGCGGACGTCGTCATCGCGGCCATGCTGCGGGCCGAGCAGGTCAGGACCGCGTTCGGCGTCGCGCTGCGGGACGAGATCCGGATGGGCGCGCCGCTCGGCGCGGCCGTCGCGGCCTCCGGCATGCTGCTCGCGCTCGCCTCGCACAGCATGGACATGACCGCGCTGCCGGCGTTCGCCGCGCCGCTGCTGGTCACGCAGGTGGCCTTCCGCAAGTACGCGGGGATCCGGGCGACCTACCTGCAGACCGTCCGGGCGCTGAGCAGGGTCACCGAGGTCGGCGGCTACGTCGAGCCCGGCCACTCCCGCCGGGTCAGCCAGCTCTCCCTCGCCATCGGGCGGGAGCTCGGCATGTCGGAGCCCCAGTTGCTGGAGCTGGAGTACGCGGCGCTCATGCACGACATCGGCCAGCTCTCCCTGCGCGACCCGATCCCCGGCGGGGCCACCGTGCTCGCCGACCCCGTCCAGGCCCGCCGCATCGCCGAGCTGGGGGCCGAGGTGATCCGCAAGACCGGCGTCCTGCACGCCGTCGCCGAGATCGTCCGGCGGCAGTGCGACACGGTCGCCGAGGGTCCCCCCGCCGCCAGCAGGATCATCAAGGCCGCCAACGCGTACGACGACCTGATCAGCGGGTCGACCGACCGGGACAGGGCCGCCGCGGCGCTGGAACGGCTCCGGCTGGCCGGCGGCACCGAGTACGACCCCGCGGTCGTCGAGGCGATGGCCCGCGTCGTCGACCGGCTCGTGCTCGTGACCCGCCTGTGAGCGGCCCCTGTCACATCGGCTGCACGGATGTCACGCACTTGTAGCAGACGTCGCACCGGAGGGCCTTCAACGGCACGCCGGGCGCCGCGATGTTGTGGCGACCCTACAGAATCGCCCTTCGTGTTCAGTCGGAAACGGGCGGGGGGCGGGGCCGGTGGATCACCCTAGAGTTGGCTGCGTGCTCGACTCAGTTCTCGTCGCCAACCGCGGGGAAATCGCCCGCCGCGTCCTCCGCACGGTCAGGGGCATGGGGCTGCGCGCCGTCGCCGTCCATTCCGAGGCGGACGCCGACCTGCCGTTCGTGACCGAGGCCGACGACGCCGTCCTGCTCGGCCCGGCCGCACCCGCCCAGAGCTACCTCGACACCGCCAAGGTCATCGAGGCCGCCCGGGCCACCGGCGCGCGGGCGATCCACCCCGGGTACGGCTTCCTGTCGGAGAACGCGGCGTTCGCCCGCGCGGTCGTCGACGCCGGCCTCGTCTGGATCGGCCCCGACCCCGCCGCGATCGAGCGGATGGGCGACAAGATCAACGCGCGCAACCTGATGGAGGAGGCCGGGGTCCCGGTCGCCGCCGGCACCAGGGAGCCGGTGTCCGACCTCGACGCCGCCGCCCGCGCCGCGCGGGAGATCGGCTACCCCGTCATGGTCAAGGCGGCCGGAGGCGGCGGCGGCATCGGCATGGGGGTCGCGCGCGACGACGCCTCGCTCGCCAAGGCGTTCGAGCAGGCGTCCCGCGCGGCCGCCCGCTTCGGCGGCTCGGGCGCCGGGCCGGCCATCCTGCTGGAGCGGTACATCGAGCGGGCGCGCCACGTCGAGGTGCAGATCCTCGGCCTGGCCGACGGCACGGTCGTGGCGCTGGGCGAGCGCGACTGCTCGGTCCAGCGGCGGCACCAGAAGGTCGTCGAGGAGAGCCCGTCCCCCGGCCTCACCCCTGAGCTGCGCGAGCGCATGCTGGCCGCGGCCGTGCGGGCGGGGGAGGCGGTGGCCTACCGCGGCGCCGGCACCGTGGAGTGCCTGGTCGACGCCGACGCGCAGGACTTCGTGTTCCTGGAGATGAACACCCGCCTCCAGGTGGAGCACCCCGTCACCGAGCTGGTCACCGGGCTCGACCTGGTGGAGCACCAGATCCGCGTCGCCGCCGGGGAGGTGTACGGCCTGGAGGTCCGGCCGCGGGGCCACGCCATCGAGTTCCGGGTGTACGCCGAGGACCCGAAGCGGTTCCTGCCCGGCCCCGGCAAGATCGACGTGTGGGAGGAGCCGTCCGGCGAGGGAATCCGCGTCGACTCCGGCTACACGGCGGGCAACACGGTCACGCCGTTCTACGACCCGCTCATGGCCAAACTCTGCGTGTACGGCGAGACGCGGGAGGAGGCCCTGGCCCGCGGGCGGGAGGCGGTCGCCGCGTTCCGCGTGGAGGGGCCCAAGAACAACCTGCCGTTCTGCGCCGAACTGCTGGACCACCCCGACTTCGTGAGCGGGGACTACGACACCGGGCTCGTCTCCCGTATGAGATGAGCCCGATCTGCTGAACCTATAGATGGGAGTTCCGCGGTGCCCGAGGTACGCGCCGAGATGGTGGCGAACGTGTGGAAGATCGTCGTGGCGGAGGGCGACGCCGTCGAGGAGGGCGACACGCTCGTCATCCTCGAGTCGATGAAGATGGAGATCCCCGTCATCGCCGAGGACGCCGGCAGGGTGGCCCAGCTCAAGGTGGCGGAGGGCGACGTCGTCCAGGAGGGCGACCTCATCGCCGTCATCGAGTAGCGCGGCCGATCCCGGACGCCGCTCACCCCGGCCCGCCGGTGTGGCTGTGCCGGGCGGTGCCGGGCGGTGCCGGGCGGTGCCGGGCGGTGTCCGGGCGCGGCCGAGGGGCGGTCTCCGGGCTGGGCGGGGCCGAGGGGCGGTCTCGGGCGCGGCGTCAGAGGCGGGACAGGAAGCGCTCCCGGTCGACGACCACGCGCTCGATCGTGCCGGTGGCGACGACGGCTCCCGTCTTGTCCACGGCCGTCACGGAGAACACCAGCCGCCTGCCGTCCACCTCGGTCAGCTCCGTGACGATCTCGACGTGCATGCCCACCGGGCTCGGCCGCAGATGGTCGAGCCGGATCTTCGTGCCCACGGAGGTCTGGCCGGGCTCCAGATGGTGCTGCACCGCCTTGACCGTCGTCGCCTCGGCGAAGGCCAGCAGGCGCGGTGTGCCGAGGACGGGGACGTCGCCGCTGCCCACCCGGATGGCGGTGTCCCCCCGCTCGACCATGATCAGGACCTCGGCGCGCAGGCCGGGAGCGAGACTCATGCGGGTCAGCCTATTGGCCCGCGCCTGCGAGGCCTGCCGGCTCGTTGTTCCTTGGCCTGCCGGCTCATCCGTCCGCGGCCCCGCGGGGACGGCCAGGGGCCGTTTTCACGGGTTCCGCGGGCGCGCACCGGCTAGGGTGATGCATTGTGGACCTCTACTGCGATCACTGCGGCCTGCCGGCCGACGACGGTGATCACGCGGCCTGCCGCGCCGCCAGGACGATGGAGCCGCCGCGGTACTGTCCGAGCTGCCGTCGCCGCATGGTCGTCCAGGTGACCCCGCGGAGCTGGTCGGCCACCTGCTCTCAGCACGGCACTACGGACGGGTAACAGATAGGCTCGACATCCGACCCCCAAGAGCTGGGGGAGCGCGCTCCCCTTCAGGCTTTCGTGACCCTGTCGTTATCTTCCCGCGACACAAACCTGCTTTCTTGGGACACCTTCGGGGGTCGGAGTGACTTAGGGGGTACGGGGCGCATATGGTGGCGCGAGGGACGACCCTGGCTGGGCGCTACCAGCTGGACGCCCGGCTCGGCGCCGGGGGAATGGGCGAGGTGTGGCGGGGTGAGGACACGGTCCTCGCGCGCACCGTCGCCGTCAAGGTGCTGCTCCCCGGCCGTCTGGACGACCCGGGCTTCGCCGTCCGCTTCCAGGGGGAGGCGCGGGCGATGGCGACCATCAACCACCCCGGCGTGGTCGACGTGTACGACTACGGCGTCACCGACGTCCCCGGCGACGGGCCCACCGCCTACCTCGTCATGCGGTTCGTCGACGGGGAACCGCTCGACCGCCTGCTGGCGCGGCTCGGCCGCATCGGTCCCGAGCCCGCGATGGAGCTCATCGCCCAGGCGGCCTCGGCGCTCCAGGCCGTGCACGACCGGGGGATCGTGCACCGCGACATCAAGCCGGGCAACCTGCTCGTCCGCCCGGACGGCACGCTCGTCCTGACCGACTTCGGCATCGCCCGGGCCGACGCCAACAGCCGCCTCACCGACGCGGGCATGGTCCTCGGCACGGCGGCCTACTGCGCTCCGGAGCAGGCCGAGGGAGCCCCGGTCACCCCCGCCGTCGACATCTACGCCCTCGGCGTGGTGGCCTACGAGTGCCTCGCCGGGCATCGGCCCTTCGACGGCGACACCCCGGTGACGATCGCGCTCAAGCACATCCGCGAGGAGCCGCCGCCCCTGCCGGCCGATGTGCCGCCCGCCGTCCGGGCGGTCGTCGAGCGGGCCATGTCGAAGAACCCGGCGCGCCGCTGGCCGTCCGCCGCCGCCATGCACCAGGCCGCCCGTCAGTCGATCCTCCCCGCGGGCGCGTCCCCCGACACCGGCACCTCCGCGGCGTACGGGCGGGCGGGGATGGCGGCCGCGCTCGACCTGGGCGCGCGGGCCGAGCAGGCGTTCTCCGAGCCCTACCCGGAGCAGGCCTACCTCTCGACCGCCGGCGACGCGGGTCCCCCGGCCACCGGTCACACCTACCGGGTCACGAGGGACGCCTGGAACGACGGCAACGGCCTCCCGGCCCCCACGGTGGCCACCCCGCCGCAGCCCGGCTCCCGTACGGCCCGCAGGGCGGCGGCCGCCCGCCCGCGCAGGCGACGCGGCGGGGCGATCGCGGCCGGGGTCGCGGGCGTCGCCGTCGTGGCGGGACTCGCCGTGGCGGGCATCAACATGGCCTCCGCGGGGTCGGGGGTCACGCCCACCACCCCCGCGCCGCCGCTGTCCGTGGGTGATCCCGAGTCGCCGAGCCCGACCGTGACGAAGCCCACCCCGCGGGTGAGCAGGACGATCACGCCCAGCCTGCCGGTGCACGTCTCGCACAGCCCGAGCCGCAAGCCGAGCCCCTCGCCGAGTCCGTCTCCCAGCCGCTCCCCGTCGCCCTCCCCCTCGCCGAGCGACACGACGGGTCAGGTGAAGGTGCCGCTGGTCACCGGGCTGACCGAGAACGCGGCGGTCGCCCGGCTGGCCAAGCTCGGGTTCAAGCCCGCGGTCAGCCGGCCGGGCACGGGTGAGTGCCTCGGCCCGGTCTCCGCGCAGTCTCCGGCCGCCGGCACGCTCAAGCCGGACGGCTCGGTGGTGCGGATCACGGTCCCAAGGAAGGTCTGCTCGTCGCCGTCGCCCAGCCCCTCGCCCTCGCCGTCCGGGAGCCCCGCCGCCGGCTGAGGCGGCGCGGGCCCCTCCGGAGGGCGGGCGGTCAGACGCCGGTCGTGGAGCGCGGATAGGCGATCCGCGGGTCGGTCGCGATGTTCACCATGTACGGCACGCCGGAGTCGAACGCCCGGCGCAGCGCGGGGCCGATCTCCTCGGGCGAGGTGACGAGCTCCCCGCCGCCGCCCAGGGCGGTGACCACCTGGTCGTACCGGCACTGCGGCTGCAGCTCGGCGGCGACGTCGTAGCCGTACAGCATCTGCATGGGGTGCTTCTCCAGCCCCCAGATGCCGTTGTTGCCGCAGACCATGACGACGGGCAGCCGGTGGCGGACCAGCGTGTCGACGTCCATGAGCGAGAAGCCGGCCGCGCCGTCGCCCAGCAGGAGCACGACCTGCGAGGACGGCCGGGCCAGCCGGGCCGCCACCGCGTAGCCGAGCCCGGTGCCCAGACAGCCGTACGGGCCGGGGTCGAGCCAGTTGCCGGGGCGGCGCGGCTCGACGTACTTGCCGGCGTAGGAGACGAAGTCGCCCCCGTCGCCGATCACCACGGCGTCGTCGGCCAGCAGCCGGCCCAGCTCGCCGTAGATCCGCATGGGGTGGATCGGGTCGGCCGTCGACTGGAGCAGCGGGGCGTCCTCGGCGATGGCGGCCGCGGCCTTCTCCGACAGGGTGTCCGTCCAGGCGGCGTACGCCTTCGGGTCCACCCCCGCGGTGGCGCAGGCGGCGTTGAGACCCCACAGGACGAGGGACAGGTCGGCCGCAGCGGACCCGGCGAGGCCGGTGTGCGTGGCGAGCTGGGACGGGGCGCCGACGATGTGGACGACCTTGGCGAGCGGCGCGCCGTCCTTGCCGCCGAACCAGCCGTAGCCGAGGCGGAAGTCGAGCGGCGTCCCCACCACGATGACCAGGTCGGCCTGGCCGAAGGCGAGCCCCCGGGCGCGGGTGACGAGCAGGTCGTGCCCGGCCGGCAGGATGCCCCGGCCCTGGCCGTTCGGGATCACGGGCAGGCGCCACTCCTCGACGAAGTCGCGCGCCGTCTCCTCGGCCCGTTCCATCCACACGTCGGAGCCGAGGACGACCACCGGCCGCTCGGCCTCGGCGATGAGGCGGGCGATCCCGGCGAGGGCCTCGGGGTCGGGTTCGAGCGGGGACGGGGTGAGCGTCTCGGCCTCGTACTCCCCCGTCGAGGGGGAGAACAGGTCGTCCATGTAGAAGTCGAGGAAGACCGGGCCGCGGTGGGGCGCGAGGGCCGTGCGGAAGGCCATCTCGACGTCCTGCCCGATGGAGTCGGCCCCCGAGCCGGTGAAGGCCAGCTTGGTGATGGGCTCGAACAGTGGCGGGTGGTCCATCTCCTGGAGCGCCCCCGACCCCCAGCGGGAGCGCGGCGCGCGGCCGCCGAGCACGACGACGGGCGAGCCGTTGAAGTGGGCGGTGGCGACCCCCGAGACGCCGTTCGTGATCCCCGGGCCCGCCGTGAGCACCGCCAGGCCGGGCCTGCGGGTCAGCCGCGCGGTCGCCTCGGCGGCGAAGACCGCGCTCTGCTCGTGGCGTACGTCGACGATGCGCATGTTCTGGTGGACGGCGCCGTCGTAGAGCGGGAAGACGTGCCCACCCGAGAGGGTGAACATCGTGTCGACGCCATAGGCCTGGGAGACGGCGACGGCGACGTCGCCCGCGTGCTTGGGGGACTCCATGCGGTGAACCTACCAGTCAGTCACGTGGCCGGACAGAAGCGCTGTGGTCCGCCTGTCCCTGCCCCTCACATCCCGTCCGTAACACGTGCGGCCGTGAATTTCGGCTGGTACGGCGAGGGAAGCGCGAAGGTTTTCGGCAGATGTCCCTTATTTATGTTCCAGTGCGTGCCGCACCGGGACGTGACGGGCGCCGGTGCGGCACGGCCACCGCCCCCGAGAAGGGGCGGGGATCGTCAGAGCGTCTGGGAGAGCGCCTTGATCGGCATTCGCAGGTCGGCGAGGAGCTGGAGGTCCTGCTCGGGAGCCCGGCCCAGCGTGGTCAGGTAGTTGCCCACGATGATCGCGTTGACGCCGCCGAGCATGCCCTCCCGCGTCCCCAGATCGCCGAGGGTCAGCTCGCGCCCTCCGGCGTACCGCAGGATGGTCCGCGGCAGGGCCAGCCGGAACGTCGCGATCGTCTTCAGCGCCTCGGGGCCCTCGACGAGCGGGTGGTCCGCGAACGGGGTGCCGGGCCGGGGGTTGAGGAAGTTGAGCGGGACCTCGTCCGGCTCCAGCTCGCCGAGCTGCGCGGCGAACTCGGCCCGCTGCTCCAGCGTCTCGCCCATGCCGACGATGCCGCCGCAGCACAGCTCCATGCCGGCCGCGCGGACCATCTGGCAGGTGTCCCAGCGCTCCTCCCAGCTGTGCGTGGTCACGACGTGGGAGAAGTGGGACCGGGCCGTCTCCAGGTTGTGGTTGTAGCGGTGCACGCCCATCTCGGCGAGCTCGTCCACCTGCGCCTGGGTGAGCATGCCGAGCGAGCAGGCGACGTTGATGTCCACGGCCTCGCGGATGGCCTTGACGCCCTCGCGCACCTGGTCCATGAGCCGCCGGTCGGGGCCGCGCACGGCCGCCACGATGCAGAACTCGGTCGCGCCGGTCCTGGCGGTCTCGACGGCCGCCTGGACGAGTGACGGGATGTCGAGCCAGGCCGCGCGCACCGGCGAGGTGAACTGACCCGACTGCGAGCAGAAGTGGCAGTCCTCCGGGCACCCGCCCGTCTTGAGGGAGACGATGCCCTCGACCTCCACCTCGGGGCCGCACCACTTCATCCGCACCTCGTGCGCCAGGGCGAGCAGCTCGGGCAGGCGGTCGTCGGGCAGCGTCAGGCACTCGAGGGCCTGGGCGGCGTCGAGCCCCCGGCCCTCCTCGAGCACCTGGACGCGGGCGATCTCCACGATGTCAGTGTTCACTGCGCTCCCTGGTCTCGGTCACGACGTAAGGGTCCCGGGTCACAAGGGAAGCTTAAGGGTCGCTCGGAACGCGGCAGGATCGAACACCCCTCCGAGCGCCGGGGCGAGCCCCGCCCGCGCGGCCCGCGCGAACGCCTCCTGCCCGAGGGCTCCCGCGCCCTCGGGCAGCACGCCGGACAGCGGCCGGGCCGCCAGCATCTCCAGGTCGGCGACGTTGGACCGCTCGGCCGTCCCGGGCTCGGCCGGCCAGGAGCCGATCACCACGCCGGCCAGGTCGAGGCCCCGGCCCGCCATGGCTTCCAGGGTCAGCGCCGTGTGGTTCAGCGTGCCCAGCTCGGCCCGGACCACGACGAGGACCTGCGCCCGCAGGTTCCGGGCCAGGTCGGCGACCGTGGCGCCCTCCTCGTCGTAGCGGACGAGCAGGCCGCCCGCCCCCTCGACGAGCACCAGCCGGTTCGACTCGGCCAGCTCGCGGATGCGGGCGACGGCGGATGCGGGCGACAGCGGCGGCAGGCCGGACAGCCGGGCGGCCGCCGCGGGCGACAGCGGGTCGGGGTAGCGGGCCAGCTCGAACGTCGTGGTGACCCCCGACAGCCGGATCACCTCGTCGAGGTCGCCCGGCTCGCCCTCGGCGACGCCCGTCTGCGCCGGCTTGACGACCGCGACGGCCGCGCCGCGCTCCCGGGCCAGCGCGGCCAGCGCCGCCGTGACGACCGTCTTCCCGACGCCCGTGTCGGTTCCGGTGACAACGAGAATGCTCATCCCCCGCAGCGTAGGGCGTGACGGCGGGCGGGCGCGGGAGGGGGGAGCGCCGGCGACGGGGTGTCGGGGGACGGCGGTCGGCGGCCGCCGGGGCGGGAGCCGTGAAGGGGGAGGGGGTCAGGGGCGGCGCAGGCGGGTGACGAACTTGTACCGGTCACCCCGGTAGAGCGACTGGGCGTACTCGACCGGGTTGCCGTCGGCGTCGAACGCGTGCCGGGTCAGCAGCAGCATCGGCAGCCCGACGTCCACGCCGAGCACCTGGGCGTCGTACGGCGTGGCCAGGACGGTCTCTATGACCTCCTCGGCGTCGGTGAGCCGGACGTTGTACGCGTTGTGCAGGGTCTCGTAGAGAGAGGAGTGGACCTCGAGCTCGCGCCGCAGCCGGGGGAAGCGCCGCGCCGACAGGTGGGTGGTGTCGATGGACATCGGCTCGCCGTTGGCCAGGCGCAGGCGGTGGATCCGCAGCACCCGCCCGCCCGGGTTGATCGCCAGACGGCGTCCGAGCGCCTCGTCGGCGGTGATGTAGCTGATGTCGAGGATCTTCGTGTCCGGCTCGAGGCCGACCGTGCGGAGGTCGCCGGTATATGAGGTGAGCTGGAGCACCTGGGCGACCTTCGGCTGGGCGACGAAGGTGCCCTTGCCCTGGATCCGCAGCAGCCTGCCCTCGACGACCAGCTCCGACAGGGCCTGGCGCACGGTCGTCCGCGAGGTCTCGAAGCGCACGGCGAGGGTCCGCTCGGGCGGCAGGGCGCTGCCCGCCGGCAGGCTCTTGGTCAGCTCCAGGAGGCTCCGCTTGACGTCGTAGTACTTGGGAACCCGGGGAGTGTCGTCGCTGCGCTCCGTCACCTGTCCACCTTCACCTCGGCCACAGCGGTGAGGGCGTCCCTGACCACCGCGAGATCATCGGACCCCAGATCGGCCCGTGCGGTCAACCTGAGACACGACCGTCCGGAGGGCACCGATGGTGGGCGGAAGCATCCCACGCGCACACCCAGCTCGCCACACAGAGCCGCCGCCGACAGCGCCAGCAGAGGCGGGCCGAGCACGACCGGTACGACGGCGGCGGCGGGCTCGGAGGTCTCCAGGCCCAGGTCGCGTGCCGTCGCCGCCAGCCTACGAGCCGTCGCCCTGGAGCGTTCGGGCAGGTCAGGGGTGGTCTCAAGGATCTCGACCGCGGCCAGGGCGGCGCCCGCGGAGGCAGGGGCGAGCCCGGTGTCGAAGATGAACGACCGGCCGGTGTCGACCAGCGTCTCGATCACCTCGCGGGCTCCGAGGACGGCCCCGCCCTGCGAGCCGAGAGACTTCGACAGCGTGATCGTTCTCACAACGTCCGGGCGGCCCGCCAGCCCGGCCTCGTGGACCGCGCCGCGGCCGCCGTCGCCCACGACGCCGAGGGAGTGCGCCTCGTCGACCACGAGCAGCGCGCCGTGGCGCTCCGCGGCGGCGTGCAGGTCGCGCAGCGGCGCGAGGTCGCCGTCCACGGAGAACACGGCGTCGGTGACCACGAGCGCGTGCTCCTCGGCGCGCTCGGCGAGGACCTTGGCCACGGCGTCGGCGTCGCCGTGGGGGGTCACCACCACCCGGGACCGCGACAGGCGGCAGGCGTCGACGATCGAGGCGTGGTTGCCGGCGTCAGAGACCACCAGCCCGCCGCGGCCGAGGGCCGCGACCGCCGCCAGGTTGGCCAGGTAGCCGGAGGAGAACACCAGCCCCCGGGCCGCCCCGGCGAACGCGGCCAGCCGGTCCTCCAGCTCCGCGTGGAGGAGGGTGCTCCCGGTCACCAGGCGCGATCCGGTCGAGCCGGCGCCCCACTCCCGGGTCGCCCGTACGGCGGCCTCGATCAGCCGTTCGTCCCTCGACAGCCCCAGGTAGTCGTTGCTCGCCAGGTCGAGCAGACCGTCGTGGTCGGGGGTGCGGGGGCGCAGCGCGCGCCGCAGGCCGGCGGCCTCCCGCTCGGCCGCGGCCGTGCGCAGTCTGTCGATCGCCCGTGTCATGGAGTGCATCCTGCCAGGTGGCGAAGGTCGATTCGCGTTCGGACGGGATTGCGTCGCATCATGCACACGTGCCGACTCTCAGCGACCTGGTGTCCCGTCACACCGCGCTCGACTCCAAGGACCTGGACTGGATCCACTCCCTGGTGTCCGACTGGCAGCTGCTCGCCGACCTGTCGTTCGCCGACCTCATCCTGTGGGTCCCCGACCAGTCCGGCACCGGCTGGGTGGCGGTGGCGCAGATGCGTCCGACCACCGGTCCCACCGTGTACCACGACGACGTCGTGGGGATGCCGGTGGCGCGGGGGGAGCGTCCGCTCATCGACATCGCGTGGAACGAGCGCCGCATCTGCCGGGAGGGCGACCCCGACTGGTCGAGCGGCGTCCCGGTCCGGGAGGAGACGATCCCCGTACGGCGGGGTGAGGGCGGCCACTTCATCGGGATCATCCAGCGCTCCACCAACCTGTCGTCGGCGCGGACGCCCTCACGCCTGGAGCTGACCTATCTGCAGAGCGCGTCCGACCTCGCCCAGATGGTGGCCGAGGGGCGGTTCCCGTTCGCGGAGGAGGAGCCGATCCTGGTCCGGTCGCCGCGCGTGGGCGACGGCCTGCTCCGCCTCGACAAGGCCGGCCGGGTGACCTACGCCTCGCCCAACGCCCTGTCGGCGTACCGGCGGCTCGGGCTGCACGCCGACCTGGTGGGGGCCGACCTGGGCAAGACGACCGCCGACCTGTGCTACTCGGACGAGCCCATCAACGAGGACCTGATGCTGGTCGCGAGCGGCCGGGCCCCGCGGGAGACCGAGGTGGAGAACGGCGGGACGGTCGTCCAGCTACGGGCGATCCCGCTGATCGTCGGCAGCGGCCGCATCGGCGCGCTGGTGCTGATCCGCGACGTGACCGAGCTGCGCCGCCGTGAGCGCGAGCTGCTGACCAAGGACGCGACGATCCGGGAGATCCACCACCGGGTCAAGAACAACCTGCAGACGGTGGCCGCGCTGCTCCGCCTCCAGGCGCGTCGGCTCAACAACCCCGAGGGGCAGGAGGCGCTGACCGAGGCCGTGCGGCGGGTCGGATCGATCGCGATCGTGCACGAGATCCTGGCCCAGATGCCGGAGGAGATGGTCGAGTTCGACGACATCGCCGACCGCGTGATCGCGATGACGGCGGAGGTGTCGGTGGCGCACGTCACCCCGAAGCGGGTCGGCAGCTTCGGCGTGCTCCCGGCGGCCGTGGCCACCCCGATCGCGATGGTGCTGACCGAGCTCCTGCAGAACGCGGTGGAGCACGGGTTCTCGCACTCGTCGGGGAACGTGCAGGTCGTCGTGGTGCGGGACGCCGACCGGCTGGAGGTGGTCGTGGCCGACGACGGCAAGGGCCTGCCCGAGGGCTTCGACCTGGAGGCGACGGGGAGCCTGGGGCTGCAGATCGTCCGGACGCTCATCGTGGGCGAGCTGTCGGGCCGGCTCGGAATCTCGCAAAGGGAGGGCGGGGGCACGGAGGTCACCGTGAGCATCCCCATCCAGTCCGCCTGAGCGCTCCAGGCGCGTCGGTGAATGCCCCACGTCTGTGGGCATTCACCGATTTCGTCGGTTGGGCGGAGAGGAGGTCAGACGGCGGCGCGGGCGCGGGCGCGGGCCGTACGGCGCTTGAGGGCGCGGCGCTCGTCCTCGCTGAGCCCACCCCAGACTCCGGCGTCCTGCCCGGACTCCAGGGCCCACTTCAGGCAGGACTCGGATACCGAGCACCGGCGGCAGACCTGCTTGGCCTCTTCGATCTGCATGAGCGCCGGTCCGGTGTTCCCGATCGGGAAGAACAGCTCGGGGTCCACGTCACGGCAGGCAGCGCGGTGGCGCCAGTCCATGCGTTCCACTCCTTCGTCAGGTGGAGCCTGCGGGCTCCGCTGGCCGTCAACTTTGTGAACTCTTTCACTAGCTACCGCGAGACTTTGCCCGGATCCAGGGTTGGGGGGCCGGGCTGTCGCGTGATCGCCGGGGTCCTTCACCGGGGCGGTGGCCCAGGTAAAGGTCCTACGTTCCGACGTCGTAGTCAGCTTTTCAGCCTCTACAACAGCACACAAGAGGTTTGGGACAAGGTTTTGCCTGCCATAGCTGTCGGATGCGTCACACTATGACGACTTGTAACAGGCTAGACCAGGACTTGTAACGCATCCGGGATAGCGCGGAATACCACCCATTCGTGTTCTCCCAGGTAGTCGCCGTCGAGCTGAAAGGCGACCGGCCGCGTGGCCAGCAGGGTGAACTCGTCCTCGTCATGCAACTGAACGAGCCGTTTACCCCTCGGCAACGCCGAACGCTCCCCGATGATCTGCCGAACGAACCCGAGCACGGTCGGCAGATTCAGTTTGCGCAGTCCGAGCACATCGAGCCCCGTGTCGAAGCCGGCCCAGGGCGTCGGATTGATCGGACGCGGCCCCGCATAGGTCCACGGCGCCGTGTTCGACACGATCGCCATGAAGATCCCATCCTCGTCGGGTCGGTTCGGACGCCTCAGCCGCAGCGCCGGACGCGTCCGGTCCGTCACGAAGAAGTGGCGGACCGCCGTGTTCACGTAGAGGGCGGGCATCGCCCGCAGGCCCGCGCTCCGCAGGCCTTCCACCGCGCGGACGACCTCCGCGTCGTACCCCAACCCAGCACAAAATGTGAAATATCGGGACCTTGTGTGGTCAGAGCCCGCTCCTGCCCCGCCATCGGGGCCCGAAACCTCGTCGTGCCATATCGCCTGCCCGAGCCCGATCGTCCGGCGCCGTCCCTCGCGCAGCGCCTCCAGCACCGCGCCGGTCGCCTCGACCGCGTTGTTCGGCAGTCCGAGCGCCCGGGCGAACACGTTCGCGCTGCCCCCGGGGATGACGACGAGCGCGGGACGCCCGCTCGCGTCGACCTCCGGCTGTCCGTCGAGCAGGCCGTTCACGGTCTCGTTGATCGTGCCGTCGCCGCCGAGGACGGCCACCGCGTCGAAGCCCTTGGCGTGGGCCGTCCCGGCGAGGGCCGTGGCGTGCCCCCGGTACGCGGTCTCCTCCACGGTGAGGTCCATGGCCGCCCCGAGCGCCCGGATCAGCACGTCACGTGTGCGCCGGTGCGTCGAGGTCGCCTTCGGATTCACGAGGAGAAGTGCCCGCATGCCTGAAGGTTAACGAACGTTTTACCGCTTCCGCCGGGCGACGCCTCAGGGAGGGACCCGGCGTCCGTCCAGGTAGGGTTGGGCGGTGTGATCAGCAGTTCCGCCGGGCGGCCCGCCACCCTCGTCGTGGCCGCCGCCGTCGTCGCCGCGGAGGGCCTGCTGGCCCTCGCCCTGGGCGGGTACGTCGCCGTCGAGACGGTCGCCGGGAAGCCGGCCGACCTGGTGAGCTCCATCGCCGTCGCGGGTTTCGGCGTGCTGGCCGGCGCCGGGCTGCTGTGGGTGGCCTGGGGCCTGTGGCAGGTGCTCCGATGGAGCCGCGGCCCCTCGGTGGTGGCGCAGATCTTCGCGCTGCCCGTGGCGATCACGCTGATCCAGTCCGGGCAGTACGGGTACGGGGTGCCGCTGGTGGCCGGGGCGGTCGTCGCCCTCGTCGCGCTGCTCGCGCCGCCGTCCACGCAGGCCCTGGTGGGCGAGGACGGCACACCGGACGGGCGGTCGCGGTAGCCGGCCGACCGGCGGGGGGCTGCCGGTCGACGGTCGTCAGTCTTCGGCGGTGAGCCCCTCGCGCAGCTGCGCCAGTGTCCGGGCCAGCAGCCGGGACACGTGCATCTGCGAGATCCCCAGCTCGGTC
Source organism: Microbispora sp. ATCC PTA-5024 (assembly GCF_000511135.2). Classification (NCBI taxonomy): domain Bacteria; kingdom Bacillati; phylum Actinomycetota; class Actinomycetes; order Streptosporangiales; family Streptosporangiaceae; genus Microbispora; species Microbispora sp. ATCC PTA-5024. The sequence goes on from NZ_KI866526.1 coordinate 32,144, forward strand.
GCGATCTGCGACTGGGTCATGTTGCCGAAGAAGCGCAGCAGCAGGATCCGCTTCTCCCGCGGCGGGAGGCGCTCCAGCAGCGGCTTGAGCGACTCGCGGTACTCGACGCCCTCCAGCGACTCGTCCACGATGCCGAGCGAGTCGGACACCGCGGGGGCGTCGTCGTCGCCCGAGTCCGGCGCGTCGAGGGACACGGTCGAGTAGGCGTTGGCAGACTCCAGGCCCTCCAGGACCTCTTCCTCGGTCATCCCCAGGTGCGCGGCGAGCTCCGCGACCGTGGGGGCGCGGCTCTCCCGCTGGGACAGCTCGCTGATCGCCTTGGTGAGCGACAGCTTGAGCTCCTGCAGCCGCCGCGGGACGCGGACGGCCCAGCCCTTGTCGCGGAAGTGGCGCTTGATCTCGCCGACGATCGTCGGCGTCGCGTAGGTGGAGAACTCCACCCCGCGGGCCAGGTCGAACCGGTCGATCGACTTGATCAGGCCGATCGTGGCGACCTGCGTGAGGTCGTCGAGCCACTCGCCCCGGTTGCGGAACCGGCGCGCCAGGTACTCGACCAGCGGCAGGTGGAGCTCGACGAGCTCGTCCCGGATGCGCTGACGCCGGGGGTCGTCCGGCGTCAGCTCCGACAGCTCGGCGAAGAGCGTGCGGGCGCGCACGCGGTCCGGCACGGCCGAGTCGCCGGAGGCCATGGCACTCGTCCTCTCGGTCACGCGGGCCTCGCCGTGCTCCGGCGCTTGCGCAGCACGATGGCCATGTGATCGGCGTGCTCCGACGTGGCGTCCACGTCGTCGGCCAGGGCCGTGAGCACCATCCAGGCGAAGTCCTCCCGGTTGGGGGAGCTGACCCCGAGCGTGTTGACCTCGACGCGCACCGTCATCTCCTGGCCGGTCAGCTCGAACTCGGCGAGGAGGTCGGTGCCGGGGACGGCGTGCCGCAGCAGCATGGCGCACGCCTCGTCCACCGCGATGCGGAGGTCCTCGATCTGGTCGAGAGTGAAGTCCAGCCGGGCTGCGAGCCCAGCTGTGGCCGTGCGCAGCACGGAGAGATAGGCGCTCACGGCGGGCAGCCGGACACTCACAGCATCGCGAATCCCGGTCAGATCCACCGCAGGCGTCTCGGTTTCCTCGGTCACGTTCCTCCTCGCCCCTTCGAGCCGGCTGACTGCCGCTGACTGCAACCTACCGCCACTCGACGATCGCTGCTCCGCTTGGGCGCGCCGATTGTGGTGTTCCTTGGTGGTAACTCCTCGTAAATTCCGTCGTACCTAATCCAGGGAATCGCGGGGGTTTGCACCTCGCCATTCCCCGGCTCCTCCCGGCCCGTCTATACGATCCGGCCCCGCGCGGTCGTGACCGACCGTGCGGGGCCCGGGATACGCGAGGCTCAGGCGGCCTTGGTCTCCCAGAAGATCTTCGAGATCTCGTCGATCTTCGCGAGCAGCTCGTCGGCCTGGGAGGCGTCGATCGTGCCCTTGGCGCCGGCCGCGCCGGCGAGCTTGGTGGCGTCCCAGAAGAGCTGGTGGAGCTGGGGGTACTGCTCGAGGTGCGGGGGCTTGAAGTAGTCGGTCCAGAGCACCCACAGGTGGTGCTTGACCAGCTCGGCCCGCTGCTCCTTGATGATCAGCGCGCGGGTGCGGAAGACCGGGTCCTCGTTCTCGGCGTACTTCTTCATGATCGCCTTGACGGACTCGGCCTCGATGCGGGCCTGCGCCGGGTCATAGACTCCACAGGGCAGGTCGCAGTGAGCGGAAGCCTCGTGCCTCGGTCGCAGCAGTCGTGCGAGCATCGGAATCCTTCCTTAGGAATGCTGGTGACAGCACTGTCCAAGACCGACCTTACTCGGGTCCCAACTCGTACGCGGAGGGGGATGTGCTCACGGCCGTCCATGTCTCCGGCGACTCGATGCTGCCGGCTCTGAGGCCCGGCGACTGGCTGCTGGTCCGGCGCGGCGCGGCCGTGCGCCCGGGGGACGTGGTGGTCGCCAGGCGGCCGCACGGGCTGATCGTCAAGCGGGCGTGGCGGCTCACCGGCGAGGGCTGGTGGCTGGAGAGCGACAACCAGGCGGCCCCCGGCCGGCAGGACAGCTGGGACTTCGGAGCCGTCCCCGAGACCGAGATCGTCGGCCGGGTCGTCCTGCGCTACTGGCCCCGGCCCACCGCCCGGTTCCGTCCCTCCCGGTAGAACGCCCCGCCGGAGCCGGTCCTCGTCGTGCGAGGCCCTCCGGCGGAGCGGCGCGGCCGCGTCAGGCGCTCTCCGGCGCCCGCCTGCGGGCGCGGTAGGCGGCGACGTTCGCCCGGCTGGCGCACCGCTCGGAGCAGTACCGGCGGGACCGGTTCGACGAGGTGTCGAGGTAGGCGTTCCGGCAGGGCGCGGCCTGGCAGGTGCCGAGCCGGTCGACGCCGAGACCGGTCACCACGCTGGCCAGGCCCATGACCGACCCGACGGCGAGGGTGTCGGCCACCCGCCCGCCCTCGGTGAGGTGGAGGTGCCAGGCCTGGCCGTCGTGGCCGCTGATCTGGGGGTGGACCGGGTGACGGACCAGCAGGCCGTTCAGCCGCTCGACCACGTCGTCCTCGTCGCCGCCCGAGGCCGACTGGAAGACCTCGGCCAGCTCGTCGCGCAGCTCGCACAGGGCGTCGACGTCGCGCCGGGTCAGCCGGGCGGCGGCCTCGGTGCGGCCGGTCTCCTCGAGCAGCTTCCGCACAGTGGCGCTGTTCCCGCACTCGTCGCCCAGGTTCACCAGGAGGACGGCCAGCTCGGCATATGAGGTCAGGTCCACGGGGACGCCCAGGAAGGTAAGAGGTCACGAGTTGGTACGAGTATTACACGCGGCCGGGCCAGGGGGAACACTCGTACCGTGAACGATGTGTGTCGGAGGTGACAGCGGCGGGTGTCTCATGATGTGGCACAATCAGGAGACGGGTGACCCCCGTAACCCCCTCAAGAGACGACCGTCAACGACGACGGCCTCCGGCGGCTACCGAAGCCTGGGCTCTCGTGCTCTTGACGGCGTCTACCGAAGGAATTCGTCCTTTCGACACTGGGGTCGCTGTGACCGTCTCACCTGTCTCCTTGGCATCTCTCGACCTGGATCCCGCCTTCGCGCTGCACCGCGGCGGAAAGCTCGAGGTCCGTTCCACCGTTCCGGTCCGCGACGCGGACGACCTGTCCCTCGCCTACACGCCGGGGGTCGCCCGCGTCTGCACGGCCATCGCCGACAACCACGACCTCGTCAACGACTACACCTGGGTCTCCAACGTCGTGGCCGTGGTCTCCGACGGCACCGCCGTGCTGGGGCTCGGCGACATCGGGCCCGCCGCCGCCATGCCCGTGATGGAGGGCAAGGCCCTGCTGTTCAAGGAGTTCGGCAACGTGGACGCGGTGCCGATCTGCCTCGACACCACCGACGTGGACGCGCTCGTCGAGACCGTGGTGCGGCTCGCGCCGTCGTTCGGCGGCGTCAACCTCGAGGACATCAGCGCCCCGCGCTGCTTCGAGGTGGAGAACCGGCTGCGCGATCTGCTCGACATCCCCGTCTTCCACGACGACCAGCACGGCACCGCCATCGTGGTGCTGGCCGCCCTGCAGAACGCGGCCCGCCTCACCGGGCGGTCCCTCGGCGACCTGCGCGCCGTGGTCGCGGGCGCGGGCGCCTCCGGCGTGGCCGTCACGCGCATCCTGCTCGGCGCCGGCATCGGCGACATCGCGGTCTCCGACTCCAAGGGCGTCCTCTACTCGGGACGGGAGGGGCTGAACCCCGTCAAGGAGGCCCTCGCCGCCGACACCAACCGGGTGGGCCACAAGGGGTCGACCGAGCAGGCCCTGGCCGGGGCCGACGTCTTCATCGGCCTGTCCGGGTCGACGGTCTCCGAGCAGGCCGTCGCCTCGATGGCGCCGGACGCCATCGTGTTCGCGCTGTCCAACCCGACGCCCGAGGTCGAGCCCGACGTGGCGGCCCGCTACGCCCGGGTCGTGGCCACCGGCCGGTCCGACTTCCCCAACCAGATCAACAACGTGCTGGCCTTCCCCGGCGTCTTCCGCGGGGCGCTCGACGTCCGGGCCAGGACCGTCACCGAGAACATGAAGGTCGCCGCCGCCACGGCGCTGGCGTCCGTGATCGGTGACGACGTCGCGGAGGACTACGTCATCCCCTCGCCGTTCGACGCCCGGGTCGCCCCGGCCGTGAGCGCCGCCGTCGCCGCGCAGGCGCGCGAGGACGGCGTCGCCCGCAAGTAGCTCCGTACGGCGCCGAGTCTCGGCGCACGCTGTTCCGATAAGGGCCGTGACCCCCACATTCAGGGCGGGTCACGGCCCTGTCGCGTCCGCGAAGGCTTGGGAATCCCTTTAGGGGTTCACGGTCCGTGCTATAAAGAAAGCTCTCCGTTACCTATCGGCTATGCCTGTCCTGGTGAGGAGAGGGATGCGACGCGACCCCAACCGGCTGCTCCAGCAGCACCTCGCCGAGGCCGGGCTCTCCCGCGCCGGCCTCGCGCGCCGGCTGAACGGGCTCGGCTCGGCCCGCGGGCTGCGGGGGATGAGGTACGACCACGGCTCGGTGCTGCGCTGGATCGGCGGACGACGCCCGCGTGAGCCGGTCCCCGCGCTGCTCGCGGAGATCTTCTCGCTGCGGCTCGGACGGCAGGTGTCCGCCGAGGACCTCGGCATGTCGTGCGGCGCCGTCCCCTCCGACCTCGGACAGGAGTTCCCCCATACGTGGGAGGAGGGTGTGGCAAGCGTGACAGCACTGTGGAAGGCCGATGTCGAGCGGCGCAGGTTCCTGCTCGACTCCACCTTCGCCCTGGGAGCCGGCTCCGCCGGGATCGTCCACTGGCTGACGAAGGCACCCCGGGAGCGGCTGTCCGCGGACGGCCCGCGCCGGGTGGGCGTCTCCGACGTCGCGGCGATCAGGGAGGTCACCCGCTCGTTCAGCGAACTGGACAACCGGTTCGGCGGCGGCAGCATCCGCGGCCCGGTCGTGCGCTACCTGCACACCGCCGTGACGCCGCTCCTGCGCGACGGCTCGTACGGCGAGGGCACCGGCCGGGCGCTCGCCACCGCGGCGGCCGAGCTGACCCGCCTCGCCGGCTGGATGACCTACGACCTGGAGCAGCACGGTCTGGCCCAGCGCTACCTCATCCAGGCGCTCGGGCTCGCCCGCAACGCCGGCGACCACGGCCTCGGCGGCGAGATCCTCGCCGGCATGAGCCACCAGGCCGTCTACATCGGGCACCCCCGGCACGGGCTCGACCTGGCCCGGGCCGCGGCGGCGGCGGCGCAGCGGTCGGGCGTCTTCTCCCTGGCGGCAGAGGCGCGGGTGCTGGAGGCGCACGCGCACGCCCGGCTGGGGGACGCCGCCGCCTGCGGGGCGTCGCTGCACGAGGCGGAGGTGGCGTTCGACCGCCGCTCGCCCACGGAGGAGCCTCCGTGGATCGGCTACTTCGACGAGGCGTACATGTCGGCCAAGGTCGCCCACTGCCTGCGCGACCTCGGCGACGGCGCGAGGGCGGTACGGCACGCCCGGCGGTCCCTGCGGATGGACGGGCGCTACGTGCGGGGGAAGATGTTCAACCTGTCGCTGCTCGCCTCGGCCCTCGTCCAGCAGGGCGAGATCGAGGAGGCCTGCGCGACGGCCCATTCCGCCCTCGACCTCGCCGGGGGCATCCAGTCGGCCAGGACCACGACGTACGTGAGGGACATGCGCCGCAGGCTCGCGCCGTACGCCGCGGAGCCGGACGTCGCGGAGGTCCTCGAACGGATCGCCGCCCCCGCCGAGGCGAGAGCGCCCGCGGCGGTGTGACGCACCGGACGGGTATACGGCGCGGCTATACGGCGCGGCGCCGGGTCCGCTCGGGGGACCCGGCGCCCTCGACGGGAAAAGGGGCCCGGCGCGACGGCCGGGCCCCTTTCGACGAGCGATCCTCGCGATGAGGGGTGCCGCTACTCCGAGCGGGCCTCGGTGATGCCGAGCGAGCCGTCCTTGCGGACGATCGAGCCCGACCACAGCGGGTAGGCGGCCTTGTAGACGCCGTAGGTCTCACCGTCGAAGTACGGCGAGGTGATCAGGTCGCTGCGGCCGTTGTCGTCGGTGTCCCCGCCGAGGCTGGTGACGCCGTTGATGTAGCCGACGCGGCGGGCGCTGCTGTACTTCAGGATCCACGGGCCGCCGGAGGAGCCGCCGGTCATGGCGCACTTCAGGCCGATCTGCTCCTCCACCTTCACCGAGGCCTCGGCGACGGGGAAGAACGGCTTGCCGTAGCACCACTTGAGCTTCTCGCCCGACCAGGCGTAGTCGCCGTCGTCGTGCGGGGCCGCCGGGTAGCCGAACACGAAGACGGGAGCGCCCACCTTCTGGTTGTAGGCGAGGCCCTGGCCGCCGACGTTCTTGCCCAGCGCGCCGAGGTCGACCCAGACCTTCTTCTCGTGGTCCCAGCCGATGCCGTTGTAGACCGTGACGAAGGCGTAGTCGCGGTCGCCGTCCTCGTAGACGTCGAAGTCGTAGTGGGTGAAGGCCTGCTTGCCGACGTAGATGCCCCAGGGGGCCTTGCCGTCGTAGTAGCCCGGGATGAAGATCCACCGCTTGACCGTCGCGCCGTTGCCGTCGAGGTCGTAGACGCAGTGGCCGGCGGTGGCGACCAGGTTGCGGTACTGCGACTGGATCGACGAGGCCGAGCAGGAGTACAGGTCGTTGCCGATCGTGAAGAACACCCGGCCGACCGTCTTCGGCAGGTTGACGTTCTTCGTCTTGGCGGTGCTCTTCTTCTCGTCACCGATCGCGGGGACCACGCCCGGCTTGCCGTCGGCCGCGGGGGCGCCCTTCGACACGAGCTTGGGGACGGACTTGTGCTCCACGCCGTACGGGTCGGCGGCCTTGAGGTTGGCGCCGTTGTCCTCGGTCCAGAAGGTGAGGATGTCCGCCGCGCCGGCAGCCGAGCTCAGCTTCGCGGTGGACGTCGTCGGGGCCGCCTGCACGGGTACCGCCGCGGCGGCGGTGAGACCGGCCGCGACGACGGCGCCGCCGAGGGGGAGAAGCATGCGCTTCTTCATGAGGGGTTCGCTCCTCGCGCTGTACGTGGGACGTCACTTGCGCCCCATGCGTCAGTAAAGGGATGTCAGGAACCTACAGCACCGGGGCACCTGTCGATAAGCCGGAAATAAGAAGACTCAAGGGGAATTTGGGTTTTTCGGGTTTTAGGTGGGCCGAGGGCGGCTATGGGCTGTCGGAATTGCCAAAAAGGGGCTAATTCGGGCGCTCGTCAGCCGCCGGGAGGGGCGCGTGCACCCGCGCCCCCCGGCGGCTGCTCTCACAGGTCCTGACGCAGGTCCACGGAGCCGGTCCAGATGCCGCGCGCGACGCCGTAAACGGCGGCCAGCTCTCCGTCGAAGTACGGCGACAGGCTGGTGGCGCCGGACTGCCCGATCGTCAGCCCGTTCAGGTAGCCGAGGCCGCGCACGCTCCGGTAGCCGGCCAGCCAGGACGACCCGGACACGCTGGGGGCCGCGGCCCGGATCCCGACCAGCTCCTCGGCCTTGATCGACAGGTCCTGGGCCGCGAACGGCGTGCCCGCCGACCGGGCGGCCGTACCGGGTCCGGAGCGGTAGCCGAAGATCGCGAGGGGTCGTCCGACGCGGAGGTTGTAGGCGAGGCCCTGCCCGCCGACCCTGTCGCCCAGGCGGCCGGCGTCGGTCAGCCGCACACCGACGTAGCTCGTCACGCCCGCGCCGGTCACCCGGTACTTGAGGCCCCCGGCGAACGCGGCGTACCGCGACAGGCTGGGCAGGCGCACGCGGGTGGGGGTGACGCCGTTGAGGACGCCGACGAAGGCGTAGTCGCGGTCGAGGTCCCGGTACGCGGCGAAGTCGTGGTGGGTGTAGGCCTGGCTGCCCACGTAGACGCCCCAGGGGGTCGCGCCGCCGCCGGCGAAGCCCGGCACGAACATCCAGCGCCGGAAGGCCGTGCCTGAGGCGATGTCGAAGACGCAGTGACCGGCTGTCGCGACCAGGTTGCGGTGGTCGGACTGCACGGAGGTGGCCGCGCACCAGTACGGGTGGTCGCCGGAGCCGACGAAGAAGGCCCTGCCGGTGGTCCTGGGGAGGTTCACGTTCTTGGACGTGACGGGCGCCCTGCCCTCCTGACCGGCGGCAGGCACGAGGCCGGGTCTGCCGTCGGGGACGGGGGCGGCCGCCGGGAGCGCCGCGATCCGGGTGGTCAGGGTGTACGGCGCCGCCTCGGTGAGGGCGCGGCCGTCGTCCCTGAGCCAGTAGGCCAGGGTGGTCCCGGCCTCGGCCGGTGTGGACAGGACCCGGGTGACGAAGATGTCGTATGCCTGAGCGGGGGCCGGCGTGCCCGACATGAGCAGCACGGCGGTCGCCACCACACCCCACACGGGGATGAGGATGCGTTTCAACGGGACTCCTCGCGCTGTACGTGGAGCGCGTCCTGCGCCCCATGCGTCAGTAAAGGGATGCAACGGAACATACAGCGCATGGGTTTCACTTCGGAAACGGTTCGCGGAACCGGTCCGGAAAAGGCACAGGGCCCGGCGGGAAGGAGGCCGGGCCCTGTGTGAGGCGATCAGTCAGCGCGAGTGCCGCGACGTCAGGCGATCTTGCCGGACCACGTGGCGGAGGCCGACTTGTAGACACCGTAGGTCTCGCCGTCGAAGTACGGGGAGATGCTGGTGTCGATGCGCTTGTTGCCGTCGGTGTCCGAGACGGCGGCGGTGACGCCGTCCAGGTAGCCGAGACGGCGGGTGCTCTTGTACTGGGTCAGCCAGGCCGAACCGATCGAGCCCTCACCCGTGAAGGAGGACTTCACGCCGACCATCTCCTCGCCCTTGATGGAGGGCGCGGTCGCGGCGAAGGTCTTGCCGTACGACCACTTGAGGGTCTTGCCGGTGAAGGGGGAGGTCCCGTCGGGGTGCGACCCGCTCGGGTAGCCGAACACGAAGACCGAGCCGCCGACCTTCTGGTTGTAGGCCAGGCCCTGGCCGCCGACGTTGTCGCCCAGGCGACCGGCGTCCTCGAGCGCGATGTACTCGATGTACTTCACGCCCCTGATCGTCCAGACGAGGTAGCCGGCCTTCTTGGCGTCGGCCGCCGCCTTCTGCTCGGCGGTGGCGTCGTCGTACTTCACCCACTTGTACTGGTCCGCGCCCAGCTTGACACCGTTGTACACGGTGACGAAGGCGTAGTCGCGGTCGCCGTCCTCGTAGACGTCGTAGTCGTAGTGGGTGAAGGCCGTCTTGCCGACGTAGATGCCCCAGGGGGTCTTGCCCTGGTAGTAGCCCGGGACGAAGACCCACTTGTCGAGCGTGGCCTTGTTGCTCGCGGTGTCGTACACGCAGTGCCCGGCCGTGGCGACCAGGTTGTGGTACGAGGACTGCACGGAGGTGGCGGTGCACCAGTGCGGCCGGTGGTCGGCGCCGATGAAGAACACCTTGCCCGTGGTCTTGGGCAGGTTGACGTTCTTCGAGGTGCTCGTCGTCTTCTTCTCGTCGCCGATGGCGGGGACGACACCCGGCTTGGTGTCGGGGGCCGGGCCGCCGGTCGAGACGTGCTTGGAGGAGACGGTCGTCTCCACGTTGTACGGCGTGGCCTGCTGGAGGTTGGCCGCACGCTGACCGAACCAGAACGTGGCCACCTGCTGGGCGGCGTAGTTCGTGGTGGTCAGGTTGTCGCTGGAGACGGTGCCGGACGCCTGCGCCGGGACGGCCAGGCCCGCCGCGAGGAGGCCGGTGGCGGCGACGACGCCGCCGAAGGCGAGGGTGCGCTTCACGGTGGAGCTCCTTGGTCTGTCGTGAGACGCCTCATGCGCCTCATGCGTCAGTAAAGGGACGGTCAGGACCATACAGGGGCGATCTTGGGCGCAGGAACCCGCCGATTCGCCTCGGAACGGACACGTGAAGCTGTGAGATCTGATCGTGATCATTGCTTTTAGTGACGTCACTGTGACGCATGTGATCGTCCTTGCAGATCACAGAACAGAAACGCTCCTGGGAACTCTGGGAGGATCCTGGGAGTTTGGGGGCATCTGGTGCCTTTGTGATTATTGGTGTGACCGGAATCACAGGGATCTGCGGGCACCGAAGTCGGCTCTCGTGCGTCGGGGTTGCGGCGTTCGCGCGCGGCGCCTCGTGTCAGGACGCCCACGGCCGCGGTAGGCGGAGCATGCCGACAGGCCCGGAAAAGGCACAGGGCCCGGCTGGAGAGCCGGGCCCTGTGTGAAGCAGGTTGTCAGGGTTTGGACCCCTGACCGCCGATCGCTGTTGTCCTGGAAGACCAGGAGTTAGGCGATCGAGCCGGACCAGAGCGAGTACGCCGCCTTGTAGACACCGTAGAGCTCACCGTCGAAGTACGGGGAGACGCTGGTGTCGATCCGGTTGTTCTTGTCGGTGTCGGAGACGCCGATGGTCACACCGTTCAGGTAGCCGAGACGGCGGGTGTTCTTGTAGTTCAGCAGCCACGACGAACCGATGGCGCCCTCGCCGGTGAAGGACGACTTGACGCCGACGAGCTCCTCGCCCTTGATGGCCGGGGCCTGGGCGGCGAAGGTCTTGCCGTAGCTCCACTTGAGGGTGTTGCCGGAGTAGGCGTGGTTGCCGTCCGGGTGCGACCCGCTCGGGTAGCCGAACACGAAGACGGGCTTGCCCACCTTCTGGTTGTACGCGAGGCCCTGGCCACCCACGTTGTCGCCGAGACGACCGGCGTCAACGAACTTCCAGGTGTACCAGTGCTTCTTGCCGTCCTTGTCCGTCGTGTAGTAGACGTTGTAGTACCCGGCCTTGGCGTAGGCGGCAGCGTCCTGCTCGCTGACCTCCTTGTAGTCCCCGACGGCGTACCAGTCGGGAATCACCTTGCCGTTGGCGTCCTTGCTGTCGCCGATCCCGTCGTGGGGCGTCTTGAGGCCGTTGTAGACGGTGACGAACGCGTAGTCGCGGTCGCCGTCCTCGTAGACGTCGTAGTCGTAGTGGGTGAAGGCCTGCTTACCCACGTAGATGCCCCACGGGGTCTTGCCCTGGTAGTAACCCGGGATGAAGACCCAGTTCTTCAGGGTGGAGGCGTTGGACTCCGTGTCGTAGACACAGTGACCAGCGGTCGCCACCAGGTTGTGGTAGGCGGACTGCACGGAGGTGGCCGAGCACCAGTGCGGCTTGCCGTCGGCGCCCTCGAAGAACACCTTGCCCGTGGTCTTGGGAAGGTTGATGTTCTTCGACTTGCTGGCGGTCTTCTTCTCGTCGCCGATCGCCGGCACGATGCCGGGCTTGCTGTCGGGAGCCGGGCCACCCGTCGACACGTGCTTCGACGTGACCATGGTCTCCACGTTGTACGGGGTCGCGCCGATCAGGTTCGCGGCGTGGTTTCCGTACCAGTAGGAGGCGACGGCCTGGGAGGCGATACCGGTCGCGGACAGCGGGTCGCTGGCGACGTCACCCGCGGCGTGGGCCGGGGCGGCGAGGCCGGCGGCCAGCAGGCCGGAGGTGGCGACCAGACCACCGAAGGCGAGAGTGCGCTTCATGGGGGAACTCCTTGGTCTGTCGTGGAACGCCTCATGCGTCCCATGCGTCAGTAAAGGGATGGCCAGGACCATACATGGGCGATCTTCGGCTGCGGAAGCCGTTCGAGCTGCCGCCGAGCACCCCTGAAGCGGCGTGATCGTTCCGTGACATTGACCGACATGACGGATCTTTGCTGACTTGACCGACGTATGCGCAGATCACGGGTCAGATACGGACAGTGAAGCCTGGGAAAACCCTGGGACTTCTGTGGCAGGAGCGAAAGTAGTGGTGTGAGCTAAATCACACCTCTCCTGTGGCACCGGAACCGGCCCTCGCGCGTCTAACGGCCCCGGATACGCCGAAGGCTCCGGCGCACGCGCCGGAGCCCTCTGATCAGTCGGAAGCATACACATGCCGGGCCGGCTCGCGTCCACTTCCGGCGATCTCACGCCGGAAGGACGGGGAACGGCACAGGGCCCGGCTCGAATGAGCCGGGCCCTGTCCGGTCACGCCGATGATCGGCACGATCTCCGAGGAGATCAGACGATCTTGCCGGACCAGGTGGAGGCGGCGGACTTGTAGACGCCGTAGGTCTCGCCGTCGAAGTACGGGGAGACGCTGGTGTCGTACCGCTTGTTGCCGTCGGTGTCGGAGACGCCGATGGTCACGCCGTTCAGGTAACCGAGGCGGCGGCTGTTGCTGTACTTCAGCAGCCAGGAGGAGCCGAGCGAGCCCTCACCGGTGAAGGAGGACTTCAGGCCCTGCAGCTCCTCGGCCTTGATGGCCGGGGCCTGCGCGGCGAAGGTCTTGCCGTAGCTCCACTTGAGGGTCTTGCCGGTGAAGGCCTGGTTGCCGTCGGGGTGCTTGCCGTCGGGGTAGCCGAACATGAAGACCGGCTGGCCGATCTTCTGGTTGTAGGCCAGGCCCTGGCCGCCGACGTTGTCGCCGAGACGACCGGCGTCGGCCAGCGGGAGGTACTCGACGTACCGCACGCCGTCCTTGCCCGTCCAGCTGAGGTAGCCGGCCTTCTTGGCGTCGGCCGCCGCCTTGTCGTCGGCGGTCGCGTCGGTGTACTTCTTCACCCACCCGGTCTTGGTGGTGTCGAGCTTGACGCCGTTGTAGACGGTGACGAACGCGTAGTCGCGGTCGCCGTCCTCGTAGACGTCGTAGTCGTAGTGGGTGAAGGCCTGCTTGCCGACGTAGATGCCCCACGGGGTCTTGCCCTGGTAGTAGCCCGGGACGAAGATCCAGTAGTTCAGCGTGTCCTTGTTCGACTTGGTGTCGTACACGCAGTGACCCGCCGTCGCCACAAGGTTGTGGTAGGTCGACTGCACGGACGTCGCCGAGCACCAGTGCGGCTTGCCGTCAGCGCCCTGGAAGAACACCTTGCCCGTGGTCTTGGGCAGGTTGACGTTCTTCGAGGTGCTGGACGACTTCTTCTCGTCGCCGATCGCCGGCACCACACCGGCCTTGCTGTCGGCGGCGGGCCCGCCGGTCGACACGTGCTTGGTGGTGACGGCCGTCTCCACGTTGTACGGCGTCGCGTTCTGCAGGTTGGCGGCACGCTGGCCGTACCAGAACGCGGCCACCTGCTGGGCGGCGTAGTTCGAGGTGGCGAGGGTGTCGGTGGAGACGGTGCCGGACGCCTGCGCCGGGACGGCCAGGCCCGCCGCGAGGATGCCGGTGGTGGCCACGAGGCCAGCGAATGCGAGGGTGCGCTTCACGGTTGAAACTCCTTGGTCTGTCGCGGAACGCCTCATGCGCCCCAAACGTCAGGAAAGGGATCGCTGGGAACATAGCGGGCGAACCTTGGAGTTCGACGACGATCGGGCGAGCCGGGGGACCGGTCCATCGGTCGTTATCGAGCCGTTACCGTGCTTCCAGGGAGGTCGAAGCACCGCGATCCAGGATGAGTGTGCAGTTCGGGGGCGTAGTGGTCCCTAGCTGCCGGATCATCGATGATCGAATTCCGAGGTCCGCGATGTGATGTAAATCACATCAAGATCAGGGAGCCGAATCGGCATCTTTTCCGTCTAACTTTCTCCGCTTCGGCCGTCATGGCTCGACGGGGAGGCGCTCCGGTGGAGCGTTCCGCGGGCGGGAACGCCGAAGGGCCGCGACTGTGGAAGCCGGGCCCTTCGGGGTGGAACGGATGAACGTCGGCGACCCCGGCGTGTTGACGGGAGCGGGGCCGCCGGCACGCGCTCGCGTCCGGTAGGCCCTCTTTCTCCGCGTCGTGGGACCGGCCCGCGTCGTGACGCTCTCTTTGTCTCGATGACCGTTGGCAAAGCTAACGGTCACCTTCCTGGAACGGTTCATCGCCGCAGCTCCGGCCATTGATGAATGGCTTCACAGGCTTTCTGCGGCACCATTGCGGCCACCCGTCCCGCTGAATCGACCTCACCCGCGGAAACGGCATGGCGGCGATTCCGGGGACGACGTCTAGGGAGGCCGAGAGGTTTACCTCCGCGCGTTTCCCGGACCTGACGAAAAGCAGGCCCTCTTTTCGGCGGACAATGCCGGAAAACGCCGAATGGCCCGGCTCAAGAGCCGGGCCATTCGGGTCGAACAGGAGCTGACCGCGTGGTCTCTCAGAGAGAGAGTTAGGCGATCGAGCCGGACCAGAGCGAGTAGGCCGCCTTGTAGACGCCGTAGGTCTCGCCGTCGAAGTACGGGGAGACGCTGGTGTCGTAACGGTCGTTGCCGTCGGTGTCGGAGACGCCGATGGTCACGCCGTTCAGGTAGCCCAGGCGACGGCCGTTGTTGTACTTCAGCAGCCACGCCGAGCCGAGCGCGCCCTCACCGGTGAAGGAGGACTTCACGCCCTGCAGCTCCTCGGCCTTGATGGCCGGGGCCTGCGCGGCGAAGGTCTTGCCGTAGCTCCACTTGAGGGTCTTGCCGGAGAAGGCGTGGTCGCCGTCCGGGTGCGAGCCGCTCGGGTAGCCGAACACGAAGACCGGCTGGCCGATCTTCTGGTTGTAGGCAAGGCCCTGACCACCCACGTTGTCACCGAGCCGGCCGGCGTCGGCGAACTTGTACACGTAGTACTTGCCGTCCTTCATGAAGGCGGGCAGGACGCCCTCCTTCTTGTAGGCGTCGTAGGTGGCCTTGTCGGTCTCCTTGAAGTCGGCGTACGACTTCAGCTCGTCCCACTTGCCGTCCTTGATGAGCTGCCAGTAGCCCGCGAAGCCGTCGTGCGGCATCTTGATGCCGTTGTAGACGGTGACGAACGCGTAGTCGCGGTCGCCGTCCTCGTAGACGTCGTAGTCGTAGTGCGTGAAGGCCTGCTTGCCGACGTAGATGCCCCACGGGGTCTTGCCCTGGTAGTAACCCGGGACGAAGACCCAGTAGTTCAGCGTCGCCTTGTTGGCCTCCGTGTCGTAGACACAGTGACCGGCGGTCGCGACCAGGTTGTGGTACGCGGACTGAACCGAGGTCGCGGTGCACCAGTGCGGGTTGACGGCCTGCGGGTACCAGTGGCCACGGGGGCCGGCAACCCACTTGAAGCCGTCCGCGAAGAACACCTTGCCGGTGGTCTTCGGGAGGTTCACGTTCTTCGACTTGGCGGCGGTCTTCTTCTCGTCGCCGATGGCCGGAACCACACCGGGCTTGCTGTCGGGAGCCGGGCCGCCCTTGCTGATGTGCTTGGCGACCGTCTTGGTCTCGACGTTGTACGGCGTGGCGTTGACCAGGTTGGCCGCGTTCTCGGCCAGCCACAGCGCGGCGATGTTCTTGGCCTGGATGCCCGTCGAAGCCAGCGGGGCGCTGGCGGTGTCACCGGCAGCCTGAGCCGGGGCCGAAAGACCCGCGGCCAGCAGGCCGGCGGTGGCGACGAGGCCACCGAAGGCGAGAGTGCGCTTCATGGGGAACTCCTTGGTCTGTCGTGGAACGCCTCTTGCGTCCCATGCGTCAGGAAAGGGATCGGGAGAAACATACAGCGCGGTGATCGGGGTGTGATGCCCCATTTGTGATCTCCCCTGACCCCGCAGGCCCCGAGACCGTCGCGTTATCTGAATGACATGCCGCAAGCCTGTGGAGTCAACCCGTTAAAGGGGAAGTAAAGGCAGTTGGCGGCCCGTCTGCTGTCTTTCCGTCGTGGACCGTGCCCATGCTCCGGCTGCTTTTGGCGGCGAACGCCTGTGATGCAAATCACACCCTTTGTATGGCACGAGTCTGCGCCGCGTCCCGTCTAAGGGTCCGGCAAAAGGCGCAGCGTCGTTCAAAGGGCCGTTCGGGTTTACCGGCGCGCGAGAGATTTTTCCCGGGAAAAAGGGAAGGGCCCGGCCGATGGCCGGGCCCTTCCGGGTGAAGCTGTCCGGTTCAGAGGTGCGACGTCTGAACCGGTACTACTAGTGCAGAACCGGCGACTCGAACGGAACCGCGATCGAGCCGGACCAGAGCGGGTAGGCCGCCTTGTAGACACCGTAGAGCTCACCGTCGAAGTACGGGGAGACGCTGGTGTCGAAACGGTCGTTGCCGTCGGTGTCGGAGACGCCGATGGTCACACCGTTCAGGTAGCCCAGGCGACGACCGTTGTTGTACTTCAGCAGCCAGGAGGAGCCCAGCGCGCCCTCGCCCGTGAAGGAGGACTTCACGGCCACGAGCTCCTCGCCCTTGATGGCGGGGGCCTGCGCGGCGAAGGTCTTGCCGTAGCTCCACTTGAGGGTCTTGCCGGAGTAGGCGTAGTTGCCGTCCGGGTGCGACCCGCTCGGGTAGCCGAACACGAAGACCGGCTGGCCGACCTTCTGGTTGTACGCCAGGCCCTGGCCGCCGACGTTGTCGCCGAGGCGACCGGCGTCCTCGAAGGCCCAGACGTAGTACTTGTCGTCGTGCTTGCACCAGTAGGTGCCGTTGTTGTCCCAGTCACGGAACCACCGGGGGAAGTTCGCGAAGGTCGCGGCCGACACTTCCTTCCACCCGCCGGGGTTGTCCGTGAAGGGCCGGACGACGCCGTCGTGCGCGAACTTCAGACCGTTGTACACGGTGACGAACGCGTAGTCGCGGTCGCCGTCCTCGTACACGTCGTAGTCGTAGTGCGTGAACGCCTGCTTGCCGACGTAGATGCCCCACGGGGTCTTGCCCTGGTAGTAACCGGGGATGAAGACCCACTTGTCCAGCGTCGCGGCGTTGGACTCCGTGTCGTAGACACAGTGACCGGCGGTCGCGACCAGGTTGTGGTAGGCCGACTGCACAGAGGTGGCCGAGCACCAGTGCGGCTTGCCGTCCGCACCCTTGAAGAACACCTTGCCGGTGGTCTTCGGGAGGTTCACGTTCTTCGACTTGGCGGCGGTCTTCTTCTCGTCGCCGATGGCCGGCACGATGCCGGGCTTGCTGTCGGGAGCCGGGCCGCCCTTGCTGATGTGCTTGGCGACCGTCTTGGTCTCGACGTTGTACGGCGTGGCGCCGATCAGGTTGGCCGCGTTGTTGGCCTTCCAGTAGGCGGCCACGGAGTAGGCCGCGATGCCGCTGTTGGCCAGCGCGTCGCTGGCGGTGTCACCGGCGGCCTGAGCCGGGGCGGCGAGGCCCCCGGCCAGGAGGCCAGCGGTGGCGACGAGGCCACCGAAGGCGATGGTGCGCTTCATTGTGGTGCTCCTTGGTCTGTCGTGGAACGCCTCTTGCGTCCCATGCGTCAGGAAAGGGATCGGGAGCAACATAGCTCAAAAAATCGGCATTTAAGGGCTGGCCGAAGGCGGCGATCGGCGGGAGACGAGGCTGCGGCGCGGGTTGACGGGCGGAAGCCTCGGCTGTCATTTCGCAATCGGACCATTGCCGCAGTTCCGGACGTTTTCCGGCGTTTGCTGACTCCTTGTGGATGCCCTGGCAAAGGTCCGCACTGTGACGAAGGTCACACAGAAAACGCTCAGCGAACCCCCGATGACCAGGCGTTTCGCCCTGGCAGTGGCGGCCGGGCCCCAGTCGCTCGACCTGGCCCGCCGGTTTACACGGAGGCGGAGAATTTTTCCGACGCGGCGCCTTCCGGGAGCGGAAAGGGGTGGGGCGACATCGGGAAACCGCACTGACCGGGGAAACTGAAAGGGGCGGCCGGAAAGGCGTCCGCGGCGACGGTCCGAGAGGCCGCGCGGCGAGGGGGTGGGGCGGGCCAGGGGATGCCGTACGCGCCGGGCGAGGGAAATGGCCCCGCGGCGCCCTGAGAAGCAGCAGGAAGGCCCGGCCGAAGCGGCCGGGCCTTCCTGTGAGGGTGGAGTTCCCGTTCAGCCGGTGCGCGGCCTCCTCACGCCGCGCACCGCGTGCCCGGTCAGGCGATGGAGCCGGACCAGACGTTCGAGGCGGCCTTGTAGACGCCGTAGGTCTCGCCGTCGAAGTAGGGGGAGACGCTGGTGTCGATCCGCTTGTTGCCGTCGGTGTCGGCGACGCCGCTGGTGACGCCGTTCAGGTAGCCGAGGCGGCGGCTGTTCTTGTAGTTGAGCAGCCAGGCCGAGCCCGACGAGCCCTCACCGGTGAAGGACGACTTGACGCCGACCAGCTCCTCGGCCTTGACCGCGGGGGCCTTGGCGGCGAACGTCTTGCCGTAGCTCCACTTGAGGGTCCTGCCGGAGAAGGCGTGGTTGCCGTCCGGGTGGGAGCCGCTCGGGTAGCCGAAGACGAAGACCTTCTTGCCGATCTTCTGGTTGTACGCGAGGCCCTGGCCGCCGACGTTGTCGCCGAGGCGACCGGCGTCGGTGAACTTGAAGACGTAGTAGTGGCCGCCGGACGCCTCGTTCTTGTTGCCGTCCTTGTCGAGGTCGAGGACGTCCCTGTCCGTGCGGACGTAGGGGTCGTACGTGTCGTACGTCGCCTTGTCGACCTCCTTCCAGGTGCCGACCGTGTCCCAGTTGTCCTTCTGGATGCCGTCGTGCGGGGCCTTGAGGCCGTTGTAGACCGTGACGAAGGCGTAGTCGCGGTCGCCGTCCTCGTAGACGTCGAAGTCGTAGTGGGTGAACGCCTGCTTGCCGACGTAGACGCCCCACGGCGTCTTGCCCTGGTAGTAGCCGGGGACGAAGACCCACTTGTCGAACGTGGTCTTGTTGGAGTCGGTGTCGTAGACGCAGTGGCCGGCCGTCGCGACGAGGTTGTGGTAGTGCGACTGGACCGAGGTGGCGGTGCACCAGTGCGGCTTGCCGTCGGCGCCCAGGAAGAAGACCTTGCCCGTCGTCCGGGGCAGGTTGACGTTCTTGGACTTCGAGGACGACTTCTTCTCGTCGCCGATCGCCGGGACCACGCCGGGCTTGCTGTCGGGAGCCGGGCCGCCGGTGGAGATGTGCTTGGCGGAGACCTGGGTCTCGTACGGCGAGGCGTTGATCAGGTTGGCCGACTCCTCGGCGAACCAGTAGGCGGCGATGTTGTACGCGGCGATGCCGGTGGTGGCCAGCGGGTCGGAGGACGTGTCACCGGCGGCCTGCGCGGGTGCCGTGAGGCTGGAGCCCACGAGGGCGGTGACGGCGGCGGCACCGAGGGGGAGTGCCAGGCGCTTGACTCGGGTGTTCATGGTGCTCCTTGCGCTGTCGTGAGACGCATCATGCGTCCCATGCGTCAGTAAAGGGATGTCAGGACACTACTGCGACGATCTTGCAGGTGGTGGGGTGTTATCCGACCTTTTATGGCACCTGCGAGGCGTGACTTTTCTGTGACATTTCACAGGACTTGTCGGATGCGAGATCGTCTCGTGATTTCGCGCAGGTGGTCACGGTCCACGAACCGCCACCGTCGTGTCGAGACCACGGCGCCGTGCGCCCGGTCATGACCATCCGATGTGATGTAAATCACACAATGTGGATGGCACCGATTCCCGATGGGCTACGTCTAATGTGCTCGTTCCAATGCCCTGGAACGCGGCAGGGCCCGGCCGCGCGAGGCGACCGGGCCCTTTCGGGGGGTGCTGGGAACGGGGGTCGTGTCCCTAGGCGATAGAGCCCGACCAGACGCCGGCCGCGGCCTTGTACACGCCGTACAGCTCGCCGTCGAAGTACGGGGAGACGCTGGTGTCGATCCGCTTGTTGCCGTCGGTGTCCGAGACGCCGCTGGTGACGCCGTTCAGGTAGCCGAGGCGGCGGCTGTTCTTGTAGCTGAGCAGCCAGGCCGAGCCCGACGAGCCCTCACCGGTGAAGGAGGACTTCACGCCCACCAGCTCCTCCGCCTTCACGGACGGGGCCTTGGCGGCGAACGTCTTGCCGTACGACCACTTGAGGGTCTGGCCGGTGAAGGCGTGGTTGCCGTCCGGGTGCGACCCGCTCGGGTAGCCGAAGACGTAGACGGACTTGCCGAGCTTCTGGTTGTAGGCCAGGCCCTGGCCGCCGACGTTGTCGCCGAGGCGACCGGCGTCGACGAACTTGAGGATGTAGTACTTGCCGCCCTTGGCCGCGCGGATGTGGCGGTCGTACTTGTCGTAGGTGGCCTTGTCGACCTGCTTCCAGTTCCACTCGGCGGTGTCGCGGAGGTTGCTGCCGTGGCCGGCCTTGAGGCCGTTGTAAACGGTCACGAAGGCGTAGTCGCGGTCGCCGTCCTCGTAGACGTCGAAGTCGTAGTGGGTGAACGCCTGCTTGCCGACGTAGATGCCCCACGGGGCCTTGCCCTGGTAGTAACCGGGGATGAAGACCCACCGGTCGAGCGTGGCCTTGTTGCTCTTGGTGTCGTACACGCAGTGGCCCGCCGTGGCGACCAGGTTGCGGTAGTGGGACTGCACGGAGGTGGCGGTGCACCAGTGCGGACGGCCGTCGGCGCCGCGGAAGAACACCTTGCCCGTGGTCCGGGGGAGGTTGACGTTCTTCGACGTGCCGCCGGACTTCTTCTCGTCGCCGATGGCGGGGACGGTGCCGGGCTTGCTGTCCGCGGAGGGGCCGCCCGTGGAGATGTGCTTGGCGACGACCTGGGTCTCGTACGGCGAGGCGTTGACGAGGTTGGCCGCCTTCTGGCCCAGCCAGTAGGCGACCACGTTCTTGGCGGCGATGCCACTGGTGGCCAGCGGGTCCGAGGCGGTGTCGCCTGCGGCCTGTGCCGGCACCGTCAGGGTGGCCCCGATGAGGCCGGCGGCCGCTACGCCCCCGAGGGGGAGGATCAGGCGCTTGACTCGGGTGTTCATGAAACTCCTGTGCTGTCGTGAGACGCCCCACGCGTCCCACTGGTCAGTAAAGGGATAGTCAAGACACTACCCTCCCGATTTACGCCTGCTTTACCTGGTGATCGCACACAGCGGGCCGTGACTTTTCCGTGATCTTCCACAACCGATGTCAGCTTCGAGATCGTCTTGTGACGATCGCGCAGGTCGCCTCGCGTGATCCGTCAGTCAGAACGCGATCACCAAGGGTGGCAGCCGACAGGGGGAATGTGACGAGGATCACGTTTATTCGATGGCACCGCGGCGCGATCGACTACGTCTAATCCTCTTGGCGCCGCGAGACGGTCAGCTCGTCGACTGGCGGGCGGCCTGGAGGTAGACCCGCTGGGTGAGCGTGTTGAAGTAGGGCGCGGAGATCGCGTCGAGCTTGCCGCCGCCGTTGAGGTTCCAGGTCAGGCTCGTCACGCCGATCAGGTAGCCGGTGCGCTTGGCGGCGTCGTAGCCGACCACCCAGGGGCCGCCGCTCGCGCCGGAGGTGAACGTGCAGCCCGGCAGCCGGACGCCGTGCTCGAGCTGCCAGGTCGGGGCGCTGACGAACTTCTTCTCGGTCGTCCCGGCGCAGCTCTTGACCGTCTGCCCGTCGTAGGGGCGGCTGCCGTCGGGGTTGGCCCCGGCGGGATAGCCGAAGGCGTCGACGGGCCGCCCGATCGGCTTGTTCGAGGAGAACTGGAAGGCGCCCACCTTGTCCTCCAGCCGTCCCGCGCTCACCGCCCGGTACTTCACCTGGGCGCCGTCCTTGTACGCCTGCCAGGTGAACCCGCGGTGCACGGTGACGAAGGCGTAGTCGCGGTCGAAGTCGCCCTGGCCCGCGAAGTCCTCCTGCATGTAGAGGGTGTTGCCGACGAAGATCCCGGCGTTGGTGACCCCGTCGTGGTAGGAGGGGATGAAAATCCAGTTCTCGACCGGCCTGTCCTGGCCCAGCGCGTACGCGCAGTGCCCGGCGGTGGCCACGAGGTTGTGGTACCGCGAGTGGACGGCCGAGGCGGAGCACCAGTACTCCTTCTCGCCGACCTTGAAGAAGACCTTGCCGACCATCGGCGGCGCGGTGGGGGCCGGGGCGCTCAGGGGGGCCCGGCCGGAGGCCGTCGCCGGCCCCTTGGGGACCTCGAACGCCGACGTGGTGGCCGATCCCCTCGCCGGGCCCTTCACCTCGGCCTTCGCGGGGCTCTTGGACGCGCTCTTCCCCGGCGGCGACGGCTTCGTGCTCGGCTCGTAGCTGCTGGCCTGCTTGAGCCGCTCCGGGCTCCAGTACGCGGCGACCCGCTGCATGTCGGCGTCGGTGGGCGCCAGCGGGAACGCGCTCACGCCGTTCTTCGACGGGCCGGCGGCCGGCATCGCCGTCGAGGCCGCCTCGTACACGGCGGAGGCCGGGGCCGTGCGCGGCGCGGCGGCCGAGGCCGGGAGGGAGGCTCCCTGGGTCCAGAGCATGGCGGCGGCACTCGCGACGGCGGCGACGCCGCCGAGGAGGAGTGCGAGCTGCCTGGCCACCGGAGACCTCTCAACGTGGGGAAATGGATGGTAAGGGGTGATTTTTCCAGATCCACACGGTTGCGGCACAGCTTCTTGGCCAGCTCGTTATGAAACCAGTGGAACCAGGGTGAATGACGGGACGTCAGATTTGACCCAGCGCGCGGAGTGGGCGCTTGAACGGGGGCGCTCCCCTGGCGAGGCTGACGACCAGCCGAAACGGGGGGATCGACATGAAGCCACTCCTTGCTCTACTCGCCGGTACGGTGATCGCGGCCGGTCCGTCCGCGCTCACTCACATTCCTCCTCCGCCGCGTCCCGCCTGGACGCCGCACGCGGGTGGGAACACGGCGACCACCGCGCGCGACGCGGCCGGCCGCACACTGATTGTGACAGTAAGCCGCGGCGAGCAGCCGCGTCCCGCGCAACGGTTCGCGCTGCTGACCTGCGATCCGGTCACCGGCACCCATCCGAGCGCCGTGGAGGCCTGCCAGACCCTGGAGAAGGTCCAGGGCGACCCGGCCCGGCTCAAGGCGGACCCGAACCTCGTCTGCCCGCTCATCTGGGATCCGGTCACGGTCACCGCCAACGGCATCTGGGACGGCAGGTACGTCTGGTACCAGCGCACCTTCGCCAGCAGCTGCGAGAAGCGGTCCGTCGGCGACGGCGTATTCGACATCTGACCGCGCTGTCCGTACGGGCAGCGTAAAGGGGAGGAACGGAAGGGGGCCCGGTGGCGGTGCCACCGGGCCCCCGAGCCCGACCGAATGGCCGTGCGGTCAGGCGGCGCGCGTCAGGACGTCCACCGGTTGGCGGCCACCTTGTACACGTCGTAGGTCTCGCCGTTGAAGTACGGCGAGGAGATCCTGTCGTAGCGGTCGTTGCCGTCCGTGTCCCAGGCGACGCTGTTGATGCCGTTCAGGTAGCCCGTACGGCTCTTGCTCTTGTAGTTCAGCAGCCAGGGGCCGCCGCTCGCGCCCGCGGTCATCCCGCACTTGAAGCCGATGTGCTCCTGGATGTTGTACTTGGGCGCGGCCGGCATCGGCGTGCTCTGGCCGTAGCACCACTTCATCGTGCGACCCGTGAAGGGGCGGTCGCCGTCCGGGTGGGGGCCGGCCGGGTAGCCGAACGAGAAGACCTTGACCTTCGTGCTGCGGTTCCACGTGAAGCCCTGGCCGCCGACGTTGTCGCCGAGCCGGCCCACGGGGGTCTTCGTCGCCTTGTAGGTGTTGCCGACCTTCTCCCACTTGATCTTGAAGCCGGACGCCACGTTGACGAACGCGTAGTCGTAGTCGTAGTCCTCCTTGACCACGAAGTCGTCGTGCGCCTGGAACCAGGTGGCCGGGTAGATGCCGTACGGCGCCTTGCCCTCCCACGCCTGGTTGCCGTCCCAGTAGGACGGGATGAACACCCAGTTGTCGTAGAACTGATTGGTCACCGGGTCGTAGACGCAGTGCCCCGCGGTGGCGACGACGTTGTGGAACTTGCCCTGGACCGAGGTGCCGGAGCAGTACTTCCAGCTCTTCGGGTCGAGGGGGTTCTTGCCGGGCAGCGTGAAGAACACCCGGCCGACCGTGTTGGGCAGGTTGACCTGCTTCGACGTGCCGGCCTTGCCCTTCTCCTGGCCGATCGGCGGGACCGTGCCGGCCTTGCCGTCCGGCGTCGCCTTGCTGACCTTGCCGAAGCCCTTCACCGAGTTGCCGAGATCCTCGGTGTAGTCCTTGGCGGCCCGCAGGCGGTCCGGCGACCAGAACGCGACCGCCGCGCTCGTCGACCCGGAGGCGGCCTTGGTGGTGACGTCACCCGATCCCGCGTGGACCGTGGTCACGCCGCCGCCGGCGGCTGTGGTGGCGGCCGCACTGGGGGCCGCCTGGGTGGCGCCGACCACGCCGGACGCGAGCAGCGCTCCGGCGAGGGGGATGGTCAGGCGCCGTGCTCGGGAGATCATGGAGCTCCTTTCCCCGGGACGTTTGAGGGTGCGTCCCATTCGTCAGGAAAACGCTCCGAAGATTAATAAGGCGATCATTACCCATGCTCGGGATATAACGAGAACAATCAGCAGATTGCTCTATCCGTTATCGATGCCGAGCGGTTATGGATGCCGTCCTCGCAGGTCAGACGCTATGTCGAGAGAGGGTCGCATCAGGCTGTGGAGCGGTTTACCGGCATTCTCGACCGGTATTTCTTCTCGTCCGCCTCGGTGGTTCTTTCCGTCCCGCTGATGATGTGGCGTCACAAATCGGACGCGGGCGGGGTGTTCCCGGAGAACCAGGCGACCCAGCGGCGCTGCCACGGCGTCTCGACCGCCCGGCGGTGGTAGTTCGCGCGCACCCAGGCGACCGCCTCGCCAGGAGGCAGGCCCCCGAGCGTCGCCAGGCAGGCGAGAACCGTGCCGGTGCGGCCCACGCCGCCGCCGCACGCCACCTCGACCCGCCTGCCGGCGAGGGCCTGCTCGCGCAGGCCGGTGACGGCCGCGGCCGCGGCCTGCCGGTCGAGGGGCAGCAGGAAGTCGGGCCAGCGGAGCCACTGGTGCGGCCACGGCAGCGCCTCCTCATGGCGCCGCCGCAGGCGGTCCGAGCCGAGGTAGAGCCCGAACTCGGGGGGCGGGCCTCCGGGCGCGGGACGCCGCAGGCCCCGTCCGCGCACCAGGATGCCGCCGGGGATCTCGATCGCACCCGTCAGCGATGGCGTCATGCGTCCCATTCTCGGGTGCTCCGCATCGAAAGGGATGGGCGTCGCGACCATCGACGCGGCACTCCGGCGGCACGGTGCTCCCTCCGGGGATCGGACGGGGCAACGAAGTAATGTTCTGGACATGTTCGCCGTAACCGCCACGCAGACCGATCCCGACAACCCGTTGAAGGGGCTGACGCTCGGGGAGCACCCCGAGCCCGTCGTTCCCGAGGGCTGGACGACGGTCACCGTCAGGGCCGCCGGGCTCAACCACCACGACCTGTGGACGCTCAAGGGCGTGGGCATCAGCCAGGACCGGCTGCCGATCGTCCTCGGGTGCGACGCCGCCGGGGTCGACGAGGACGGCAACGAGGTCGTCGTCCACTCGGTGATCGGCACGCCGGTCAACGGGGACGAGACCCTCGACCCCAAGCGGTCGCTGCTGTCGGAGGGCTACGACGGCACGTTCGCCGAGAAGGTCGCCGTGCCGCGGCGCAACCTGGTGCCCAAGCCGGCCGCGATCAGCTTCGAGGAGGCGGCGTGCCTGCCCACGGCCTGGCTGACGGCCTACCGGATGCTGTTCGACAAGGCCGGGCTGGAGCCCGGGTCGACGATCCTCGTGCAGGGCGCCGGCGGCGGCGTCGCGACCGCGCTGATCGCGCTCGGCAGGGCCGGCGGGTTCCGCGTCTGGGTCACCAGCCGGTCGGAGGAGAAGCGCGCCAGGGCCCTGGACCTCGGCGCCGACCGGGCCTTCGAGACCGGCGCGCGGCTGCCCGAACGGGTGGACGCCGTGATGGAGACGGTCGGCGAGGCGACGTGGAACCACTCGCTCAGCTCGGTGCGCCCCGGAGGCCGCATCGTGGTCAGCGGCGCGACCAGCGGAATGGTCGCTCCGACGCAGCTCGCGCAGGTGTTCTTCCTGCAGAAGTCCATCATCGGGTCCACCATGGGCACCCGGGACCAGCTCGCCAGGCTCGCCGTGTTCCTGGAGCAGACTGGCGTCCGGCCGCTGATCGACCGGGTGCTTCCGCTCGCCGAGGCGGAGGAGGGCTTCGCCGCCATGCACCGCGGCGACCTCTTCGGAAAGATCGTCTTCACGGTCTGAGAACGACGCGGCCCGCTGCGCCGCCGTCGCCTCCTGCGGGTGCGCCGGTCAGGGACGCGAGGGCGCGGGAGCGCCGGGGCGGCGGGCCTCGGCCTCGCCGCCGGCCGGGCGGCCCTGACCGGCCGGCCGCTCGTGCCGTTCGGGCCGCTCGGGCCGCTCGGGCCGGGAGACCCCGGCGGCCGGCGGCTGTGGCAGGGGAGAGCGCAGGAACGGGTTGCGCCAGCCGTACGGGCCCATCGCCGCCTCCTCACGCACGACGGTCCAGGATGGGTGGGGGGATCACTGCCGCAGCGAGGCGCGGATGCGCTCGGCGGCGTCGTCCAGGGCGGCGCGGCACTCGGCGAGCGCCGCGTCGGTGAGCCGGCCCTCCGTGGCGGCCCGGCGGATGTCGCCGACGAAGTCGGCCAGCAGGCGCCCCAGCTCGGCGTCGCGGTTGTAGCCGGGGCCCGGCGGCATCCCGGTCAGCGACCAGGCGTCCTCCCAGATGCGGCGCCACTCGTGCTGCCAGCGCTGGGCCTCGTCGCGCATCTGGCGCTTGTGGCGGCGCCACTGGTCCTTCTGCTGGCGCCACTGCTCCTTCTGCCACTCGCGCTGGCGCCTCCACTCCTCCTTCTGGTCGCGCCAGGCGTCGCTGCTGTCCCGGGGCGTCTCCTTGCCGATGTCCCTGGCCATCTGGGTCAGCTCCTCGCGGAGGGAGCGCACGGTCTGCCGCACGTCCTCCTTGACCTCCCGGGCGATGTCCTGGACGGAGGCGGTGATCTCCCGCTCCAGCTCGGCCAGCTCGTCCATCCGGTCGGCCAGCTCGGCCCGGCCCTGGTCGGTGAGCGTGAACACCTTCTTGCCCTCCACCACCTCGTGGGTGACCAGGCCCTCCTCCTCCAGGCGGGCGAGGCGCGGGTAGATCGTGCCGGGTGACGGCGAGTAGACGCCGAGGAAGCGGTCCTGCAGCAGCCGGATCACCTCGTAACCGTGCCGGGGGCTCTCCTCCAGCAGCTTCAGCAGGTACAGCCGGAGCCGTCCGTGGCCGAACACAGGGCTCATGCCCTCTCCTCTTCTCGCCTGTCGCTCGTCTGCTTGCTGAGCAGGGTCACACGTCCCGACACCGTGGTGGCCGTGACGCGGGCCATGCCGCCGCCCAGCCGGCCGCTGAGCGAGCGCGAGCCGGGATGGCGGGCGCCGGTCAGGCGGGGGAACGCGGACTCGATCCTGCCCGACGTCGAGTGGACGCTCACATCCGCGTCGACCGTCTCGGGGAGGCGGATCACGATGGAGCCCGACATGCTGTTCAGCGAGAGGTTGCCGGTGGGGGTCAGCTCCACGTCGGCCGTGATGCTCCCCGACACCGTGTTCGCGGCCAGGCGGTGCGGGATGCCGCCGGCCACGGTCAGCTCCCCGGAGACGCTGTTGAAGTGCAGGTCGCCGGCCAGGCCCCGGCTCTCCACCGAGCCCGAGACCGTCTCCGCGTGCACCTCGCCGCTCACGCCGTCCAGCACGATGTCGCCCGAGACGCTCTTGACGCCGGTGGCGCCCTCGAAGCCCGCGACGACCGCCGACGCGCTGATCACCCCGGCCTGCACCGGGCAGTCCTTCGGCACGGTCAGCGTCAGGACGCTGGACCGGGAGGCGGGACGCAGCCACCCCAGGATGCCGTCCCAGGTCAGGTCCTTGTACGCCACCGTGAGGCGGCCGTCCGTCTCGTCGTGCGTCACCAGCAGCGGGCCCGACTCGAGGTCGGTCACCTCCAGGGTCGGCGGGCCGTCACTCGCCAGCAGCGCCAGCCGGCCGGCCACGATGCGCACGCTGAGAGCGCTCACGGTGTCGAACGTCAGCTGCCCGGGCTTGTCGATCGTCCATTGGGGCATTGCTCGGCCCTTCCACGCGACCTGGTCCGTCGTGTCGTCCTCTGACGACGCTGTACAAGACACGATATGTCGCGTTACGCGAAAGTCAAGATGTATCGCGTTTCTCTCCCGGGTTCGCGTGGGCCGTACGCGACGGGCGCCTGGCGGGGGTTGTCGCGCTCCACCGGGCGGGCCGTCGCCTGGCGGCGGGTGGTTCAGTCCTCCTCGTCGAGGCGGGCCAGCCAGGTGGCCAGCCGTTCGACGGGCGTCTCGAACTCGGGGTTGAGGTCGACGAACTCGCGCAGCCGCTCGGCGAGCCAGCCGACGCTGACCTCCTCCTCGCCGCGCCGCTCGGCGAGCTCCTCGATGCCCCTGTCCGTGAAGTACATGTCCGGTCGCTTCCTCGATGGAACGTGGTCGGGTATGGGGAAGTCCCCCGCGGTCCGGCCGCGGGGGACTTCCGTCGTCGTCGAGGTCCCCGGCGTCAGCCGAAGATCTCCTTCAGCATGGCGGCCACCTCGGAGTCGTGCGTGGAGTGCGACCCCGTAGCCGGCGACGAGTTCGGCGTGCGCGACACCCGGCGCGGCCGTCGGCCGCCCAGCAGGTCGGGCTTCTCCGTCATCTTCAGGCTCAGGTACGGCCAGGGGCCCATGTTGACCGGCTCGTCCTGCGCCCAGATCAGCTCGACGTCCGCGCCGTACCGGTCGAGTTCGGCGTTGAGCGGGTTCTCCGGGAAGGGGTAGAGCCGCTCGACCCGGACCAGGGCCACGTCGCCACGCCCCAGCTTCTCGCGGTGGGCGAGCAGGTCGTAGTAGATCCTGCCGGAGGAGACGACGACCTTGGTCACGGCCGACGGGTCGACCGTCGCGTCGCCGATGACCGGCCGGAACGAGCCGGAGGTGAACTCCGACGTCGCCGACGTCGCGCTCTTGTGCCGCAGCAGCGACTTGGGCGTGAAGACGATCAGCGGCTTGCGGCGGTTCGACAGCACCTGCCAGCGGAGCAGGTGGAAGTAGTTCGCCGGGGTGGTCGGCTGGGCGACGGTCATGTTGTCGAGCGCGCACATCTGCAGGTAGCGCTCGATGCGGGCGGAGGTGTGGTCCGGGCCCTGGCCCTCGTAGCCGTGCGGCAGCAGCAGGACGATCGAGGACCGCTGGCCCCACTTCTGCTCGCCCGAGGAGATGAACTCGTCGATGATCGACTGGGCGCCGTTGGCGAAGTCGCCGAACTGGGCCTCCCAGGCGACCAGGGCGTCCGGCCGGACCACGCTGTAGCCGTACTCGAAGCCCATCGCGGCGAACTCGCTGAGCAGCGAGTCGTAGACGTAGAACTTCGTGGTGTCCTGGTTGAACGTCTTGAGCGGGGTGTACTCGTCGCCGGTGACCCGGTCGACGAGCACCGCGTGGCGCTGGCCGAAGGTGCCGCGGCGGGAGTCCTGGCCGACCAGGCGGACGGGGTGGCCGTCGATGAGCAGCGAGCCGAACGCGATGGTCTCACCGGTGGCCCAGTCGATCGCGTCCTCGGACACCATCGCGCCGCGGCGCTGGAGCACCGGGGCGAGCCGCGGGTGCACGGTGAAGCCCTCGGGGAGGTTGAACTGGGTCTCGATGACCCGCTTGACCGTCTCCTCCGAGACCGCCGTCTTGGTGTCGTCGTGCGCCCACGGGATCACCTCGTCCGGCTCGGGCGCGACGACGGCGCCCGGCTCCAGCGGCCGCTTGGTCGCCTCGCGGGTCTCGGTGAAGGCCCGCTCGAGCTGCTCCTGGTAGTCGCGCAGCGCCTGCTCGGCCTCCTCGACCGTGATGTCGCCGCGGCCGATCAGCGCCTCGGTGTACAGCTTGCGGGTGGACCGCTTGGCGTCGATGAGGTCGTACATCAGCGGCTGGGTGAAGCTCGGGTTGTCGGCCTCGTTGTGGCCGCGCCGCCGGTAGCAGACCAGGTCGATGACGACGTCCTTGCGGAACGTCTGGCGGTACTCGTAGGCGAGCCGCCCGACGCGGACCACAGCCTCGGGGTCGTCGCCGTTCACGTGGAAGATCGGCGCCTGGATCATCCGCGCGACGTCGGTCGCGTAGACCGAGGAGCGCGAGCTGGCCGGGCTGGTGGTGAAGCCGACCTGGTTGTTGACCACGATGTGCACGGTGCCGCCGGTGCGGTAGCCGCGCAGCTGGGACAGGTGCAGGGTCTCGGCCACCACGCCCTGGCCGGCGAAGGCCGCGTCGCCGTGGACGAGCACGGGAAGGACGGTGAAGCCCTCCTCGCCGCGCTCCAGGAGGTCCTGCTTGGCGCGGACCACGCCCTCCAGGACGGGGTCGACGGCCTCGAGGTGCGACGGGTTCGCCACGACGGAGGCGGCGATCTTCTTGCCGTCCGGGGCGACGAAGTCGCCGGAGGCGCCGAGGTGGTACTTCACATCGCCCGAGCCGTGCGCGCTGCGCGGGTCGAGGTTGCCCTCGAACTCGCCGAATACCTGGGCGTAGGACTTGCCGACGATGTTCGCGAGCACGTTGAGCCGGCCGCGGTGGGCCATGCCGATGACGACCTCGTCGAGCTCCTCGGCCGCCGCCGCGCTGATCACCGAGTCGAGCAGCGGGATCAGCGACTCGCCGCCCTCCAGCGAGAACCGCTTCTGCCCGACGTACTTCGTCTGCAGGAACGTCTCGAACGCCTCGGCGGTGTTGAGCCGGCGGAGGATGTGGAGCTGCTCCTCGCGGCTCGGCTTGGCGTGGGGCCGCTCCACCCGCGCCTGGATCCAGGCCCGCTCCTCGGGGTTCTGGATGTGCATGTACTCGATGCCGACCGTGCGGACGTAGGAGTCGCGCAGCACGCCCAGCACGTCGCGGAGCTTCATCAGCGCGCAGCCGCCGAAACCGCCCGTCGGGAACTCGCGCTCCAGGTCCCACAGGGTCAGACCGTGGGACTGGATGTCCAGGTCGGGGTGCTTGCGCTGGCGGTACTCCAGCGGGTCGGTGTCGGCCATGAGGTGGCCGCGCACGCGGTAGGCGTGGATGAGCTCCAGCACGCGGGAGGACTTGGCCACGTCGTCGTCGTGGGTGGCCGATATGTCCGGAACCCAGCGGACCGGCTCGTACGGGATGCGCAGCGACTCGAAGATCTCGTCGTAGAAGCCGTCGGCGCCGAGCAGGAGCTGGTGGATGCGGCGCAGGAAGTCGCCCGACTGGGCGCCCTGGATGATCCGGTGGTCGTAGGTGGAGGTGAGCGTCATCACCTTGCTGATCGCGAGGCGGGACAGCGTCTCCGCCGACGCGCCCTGGTACTCCGCGGGGTACTCCATCGCGCCGACGCCGATGATCGTGCCCTGGCCGGGCATGAGGCGCGGCACCGAGTGCACCGTTCCGATGGTGCCGGGGTTGGTCAGCGAGATCGTGGTGCCCTGGAAGTCCTCCACGCCGAGCTTGCCGGAGCGGGCCTTGCGGACGATCTCCTCGTAGGCGACCCAGAACTGCCGGAAGTCGAGGGTCTCGGCCTGCTTGATGGACGGCACCAGGAGCTGGCGGCTGCCGTCCTCCTTCTGCACGTCGATGGCCAGGCCGAGGCCGACGTGCTCGGGCTTGACCAGCGCCGGCTTGCCGTCCAGCTCGGCGTAGGCGTGGTTCATCTCCGGCATCGTCTTCAGCGCCCGGACGATCGCGTACCCGATCACGTGGGTGAAGGAGATCTTGCCGCCGCGCCCGCGGGAGAGATGGTTGTTGATGACGATGCGGTTGTCGATGAGCAGCTTCGCGGGGACCGCGCGCACGCTGGTCGCGGTGGGGACCGCCAGCGAGGCCTCCATGTTGAGGACCGTGCGGGCGGCCGCGCCGCGCAGGCGCTCCTCGGCGGCGCCGGCAGGGATCGGCGTGCCCGCCGCCTTCGGCTTGGCCGCGGGCGCCACCTTGGCGGCGGGCGCGGGCG
>NZ_KI866526.1:64036-71672 GCF_000511135.2 Microbispora sp. ATCC PTA-5024
GGGGCCGTCTCGGGGGCCGCCGGGGCCGGCGCCGCGACGGCGGTCGCGCCGTTCGCGCCGGTGGAGGCCTTGGGAGCGGCCTTCCCGGCACCGTTGTAATCCGCGAAGAAGTGCCACCAGGCCTGGTCGACAGATTCCGGATCCTCGAGATACTTCTGATAGAGCTCGTCGACAAGCCATTCGTTCTG
This sequence comes from Microbispora sp. ATCC PTA-5024, assembly GCF_000511135.2. NCBI lineage: Bacteria > Bacillati > Actinomycetota > Actinomycetes > Streptosporangiales > Streptosporangiaceae > Microbispora > Microbispora sp. ATCC PTA-5024. The sequence goes on from NZ_KI866526.1 coordinate 64,225, forward strand.
CCCGAAGCTTGCCAGCGGGTTTGTCCGCGACGACTCAGACGACACGGCGGAAATCGCCCTCTTCCGCAGATCGGCGTTGATGTTTGATGAACCTGTCCAAGGCTACTCGCCCGGGGCGGTGACGTGCGCCGGTCGGGTCGCAGGTCCCGGCCCATCCTCCCAGGACCGATCAAACAGGTCACGCGGGAGTAGCCCGTCTGGGTGGTCAGGTTCTCCTCACCAGATGGTCACATCGGAGCGATGCGGCGTCTCAGCCGACGAGCCGCGTCTCGATCCGGACGCCGGGGGAGATCTCCGACAGCTTCCCGGCGAGGTCGTCGCCGGCCGCGCGGAGCCCCTCGATCGTCAGCGGCTCCAGCCGTTCGAGCAGGAAGAGGGCGTCCACCGTCTCCTCGGTGATCCGCGTCCTGACGCACTGGCGCCAGTTCCATCGGCGGCAGGTCACGCCCGTGTCGTCGCGCCAGACGACCTCGCCGATCTCCGGCTCGCCCAGCGCCTCCTCGGACGGCTCGTCGCCGGCCGCTCGCACGAGCCGCGCCGGGCCCGTGTAGCGGCGCAGGTCCTCCCCGCCGATCGGCAGCCCGTGCCGTACGGACACCGCGTTGTAGGCGTCGACCACCTGGTTGATCTCGGGCAGCGGCATCCGCCGGACCAGCGCGTCGACCGACGGCCGGGTGCGCTGCGGCTTGGCGCCGAACGCCCGGTAGGCCGCCCGCCACGCCTCGATCCTGGCGTCGTCCGGCGGCACGGCGGCCTCGGCGGCCTCGGCCAGCCACCCGCGCGACCGGTCGTCCGCCGGGCCGTTCGCGAGGCCGTGCGCGGTCATCACAAGGACGGCGAAGTCGGGGCGCAGGGCGGTGACGGCGGCGTCCACCGCGATGTCGTCGATCACGGGCACAGCCTACGGCCAGGCCCGCAGGGCGAGCGTCGCCACGGCGTCGAGATCGTCCCTGGTCGCGCCGTCGCGGGCCTGCGCCGACATGCCCTGCAGGGCGGCGGCGTAGAAGGTCGCGAGCCCGTGCGCGTCGGCGTCCGGGGGAAGCACCCCGGCCTCGACGTCCTCCTCGATCCGGCGCCGGATCTGCCGCCTGCCGGCCTCGCGGTGGCCCCTTAGATCAGCCGCGACGCCGGCGTCCGTGGTGTTGACGCCCGCGAAGATGATCAAGCAGCCCGGCGGGTGGGCGGGGTCGGTGTAGATCCGCGCCGCCTCGCGGAGCAGGCGCTCGACCGCCCGCCCGGCCGTCGGCTCCTCCGACAGCGCGCGGGCGCTGAACGCCCCGTGGGTCTCCTGATAGCGCCGTACGGCCTCGCCGAACAGCGACCTCTTGTCCCCGAAGGCGGCGTAGAGGCTCGGCGGGTTGATGCCCATCACCGCCGTGAGGCCCGCGATCGAGGTGGCCTCGTACCCGTTCCGCCAGAACTCCTCGAGCGCCCGTTCCAGGGCGGCGTCCCGGTCGAACGCCCGTGTCCTCCCCATCGCCCGATTCTATAGCGCTCACTACACAGCGTGCTATCGTCCTTATTGTAGTGATCGCTACAGAAAGGATGCAGGCATGAGCCGTGCTCTGGACGGAAGGAACGCGCTGGTCACGGGCGCGAGCAGAGGGATCGGCCGGGCCGTGGCCGAGCGGCTGGCCGCCGAGGGCGCGCTGGTCGCCGTCGGGTACGCCCGGGACCAGGCGGCGGCCCGGGAGGTCGTCGACGCGATCGTGGGCGCGGGCGGGCGGGCCTTCCCCGTACGGGCCGAACTCGGGGTGCCGGGGGACGTCGAGGCGCTGTTCGACGCCCTCGACGAGGCGCTCGGCCCGGACGCCCCGCTGCACATCCTGGTGAACAACGCCGGGATCAGCGTGCACGCGCCGATCGAGGACGTGACCCCGGAGATCTACGACCGGGGGTTCGCGGTGAACACCCGGGCGCCGTTCTTCGTCACGCGGCGGGCGCTGCCGCGCATCCCCGACGGCGGCCGGATCGTCACCGTCACCTCCGGTGTGACCCGGATCTCCTTCCCCGAGGCCATCGCGTACGCCATGACCAAGGGGGCGCTGGAGACGTTCACGCTCGCGCTGGCCAAGCACCTCGGACCGCGGGGGATCACCGTCAACAACGTCGCGCCGGGCATCGTCGACACCGACGCCAACGCCGGCTGGCTGAGGGGCGACCCGGGGGCGTGGGAGGCGTCCGCGCGGCGATCCGCGCTGGGCCGCGTCGGCCTGCCGCGGGACGTGGCGGGAGTGGTGGCGTTCCTCGCCTCGGACGACGCGGGCTGGGTGACCGGCGTCACGATCGACGCGACCGGAGGCGGCGGCCTCTGACCGGCGCGCCGTGGGGGGCGCGCTGCGACACCGGATAACGCCTATGGGGGTTGCGCACAGGCGACACCGTTGTCAGTTCCGCGAACCGCCGCCTCGTCCCTGCGGCCGTACCACGCCCACCGCGACCGCGGCGCGCCGCTGCGGGAGGACGACCCTGTGCGGGTGCCGATGGGGTAGGCGTCGTTCGCGAACGAGTTCGCCCCCCAGGGGCGGCCGCCCGCGCGAGCCGGCCGAGCGGTACTTCGACGTGCGCGGGTGGACCGAGATGCCGCGGGGCGGGCACTTCGCCGCGATGGAGGAGCCGCGGGCGCTCGCCGAGGAGATCCGGGCGTTTCTTCCGCCCCCTGCGGGCGACGGCCTGACCGGTTACGACGCGGAGGCGTCCTCATCGCCGACGTGGCGCTCCCGGTAGCGCCGCGTCTTGGCCCGGTTGCCGCACACGGCCATCGAGCACCAGCGCCCGCCTCCGCTCCGCGAGGTGTCGTAGAAGACCCAGTGGCAGTCGGGGGCCGCGCACATCCGCAGCCGGTTCCACGAGCCCCGGGCGGCCGCCCGCGCGACGGCCGCGACGATGCCGCCCAGGGCCTCCGCCAGCACGCCGCCGCCGTCCGGGTCGAGCCGGGGCGTGCCGCCCGGCGTCAGCCCCAGCCGGAGCGGGAACCAGCCGAGCGTGGTGTTGGCCTCGGCGACCGCGTCCTCGTCGGGTGGCTCTATCCGCCCGGCCAGGGAGGCCCGCAGGGCCGCCCGCAGGTCGCGCGCCACGGACAGGTCGTCCCGGCCGGCCCGCGTGCCCGGGGGGACGAGGCCCTCCCGCGCGAGCCACGCCGACAGCGCCGCGGGCGTGGTGAGCTGGTCACCGCCCGCGTGCCGCGTGCCGCGGTGGGTGTAGGCGCGTTCGTCGAGCGTGTTGAGGAACGCCTCGACGGCGAGCAGTTCGGCGGGGGCGGAGCGGTCGACGGCCACGACACCATCGTAGAGCGACGACGGTTGACGTCCGGACGCGCGCCGGCCGCCGCCCGGGTGGGGGACGGCGGCCGGCGCCCGCCGCCCCCGTGGGAGCGGGCGGCGGCGGGATGGTGCGGGCGGTGTGCCGGTCAGGCGCAGGCCGCGCCGTTGAGCAGGAACAGGTCGGGGCTCGGGTTGGCCCCCGGCGCCGAGGTGCCGTTGAAGCCGAACGTCACCGACTGGCCGGGCTTGATGGTCTTGTTCCAGACGTCGTTGGCCGCCGTGACGGTCGCCGCCTGCTGGGACAGGACGGCGCTCCAGGCGTGGTCGATCTTCTGGCCGCCGAGGAACGACCACTTCAGGGACCAGCCGTCGATCTTCTTGGTGCCGGTGTTCTTCAGCGTGACCTGGGTGGTGAAGCCCTGCGGCCACGAGCCGTGCACCGTGTAGGTGACCTTGCACGCGGCGGGCGGCTGGACGGTGCCGTCACCCTGCCCGGCGATGAAGCCCGAGACCCACGACAGCGCCGAGTTCCAGTTGATGGCCTCCTCGTTGGTGGAGTACGAGCCGATGTCGTCGATGTAGCAGAACTGGGGCTTGCAGCCCGTCAGCTTCGCCTGTGCCACCGGGTCCTGGAGGCCGGAGTTGGCGCCACCGGCGAGCGTGCCGTGGGGCGGGTTGGGCAGCGAGGTGTCCAGCGAGTGGGCGTACCACCTGCTGTGCTCGTTCTTCGACGCCACCTCGCCGTAGCCGGTCACGTACGACTGGTTGAGGGCGTTGCGGCCGAGCAGGTAGTCGATGCCCTGGAGCACGGCGTCGCGGTACTTCACGTTCCCCGTGAGGTCGTAGCCCGCCCCGAGGACCACCATGTTGTTGAGGATCGCGCTGTTGGAGCCCCAGAAGTAGTCGCCCGGGTTGAACGGCAGCCCGTACGGGTGGTCGTTCACGATGGCGAGGTACCGGTCGGCGCCGTCGAGCACCGACTGGCGGACGGCGTCGCGCCCCGGCAGGTCGTTCGGCACGGTCGCCAGGTCGATGCGGCCGAGCGCCGCGACGTGGCCCCAGTCGAAGGCGCCGGAGGGGCTCCACAGGTCGGCCGTGTGGTGCGGGGAGGCGAGCACGAAGTCGCGGTACTGGGCCTCGCCGGTCGTGATGTACAGCTCGGCCGCCGCCCAGTAGAACTCGTCGCTGACGTCGGCGTCGTCGTAGGTGCCGCCGCCGTTGCCGTCGGACGGCGACGCCAGCAGATCGGGGTTGGCCCGGGCCGCCGCCCACGCCTTCTTCGCGGCGGCGAGGTTCTTGGCCGCGAAGGCCGCGTCGTACGGGGCGAAGATCCGGGCGGCCTGGGCGGCCGTCGCGGCGAGGTTGAGCGTGGCCGCCGTGGAGACCGGGTGGAGCTCACGCTTCTGCGGGTCGAGGTTGGGCAGCAGCGGCAGGCCGGTCCAGTTCTGGTCGTGGATCTTGTGGTGGACCATGCCGTCCGGCCGCTGCATCTTGAGCAGGAACTCCTGCTCCCAGCGGGCCTCGTTCAGGATGTCGGGCACGGCGTCGCCGCTCTCGGGGATGGCCAGGGAGCCGATCGGCTTGCCGGTCGCGGCGTTCTTGGTCCTCTCGAACTCGCTCATCAGCTGCGCCACCGCGATGCCGCCGTTGACGACGTACTTGCCGTGGTCGCCGGCGTCGTACCAGCCGCCGGAGACGTCGAGGGAGTAGTCGCACACGCCCGGCTGGCACGGCACGCTTGTGTCGCCCTGGTTGGGGGCGACGCCGACGTGGCCGGCCGGCCTGCCGTACCCCGGCCGCAGCGCGTCGTCGATCGCGATGCCGCTGCGCTGGGTGTAGTAGAACTTCAGCGCGTCGAGCTCGAGGTCACGATAGGAGTCGCCCTTGATGTCGAACGGCCGGCTCGTCTCGCCGTCGGCCGTCAGCGTGAACCCGGCGCCGGCCCGGGTGTAGGAGCTGAAGTCGATCGAGTGGACGTTCTGCCCGGAGCTCGCGTCCACGCCGCGCGGGGTGGTCACGCCGTGGGCGACGGTCGTGCCGGAGGAGTTCTTGAGCTGCCAGGGCAGGGCCGTGGTGGCGTCGGTGACGAGCGTGGCGTTCTTCGGGCCCTTGGGGAGGTAGGCCACCTGGTTCACCCGCACCCGGGGGCCGGTGTCGGGCGTGTAGACCTCCGGCGGGACGCCGCCCTTGAGCGACACGTCGTCCACGCAGAACCGCCACGGCGTCGCGCTGCCGCCCAGCTGGAAGACGACCTGCCCGTTGGGGAGGTCCACCGGTGAGGTGAACGTGTAGCTGTAGGTGTCGCCCGACACGCTCAGCTCCGGCGCCGCCGAGACGTACTGCGTGTACGGGTCCACCGGGAGCTGGACGTACGCCCGCGCGACCTTCCCCGGGTCGGCCGAGGCGAAGAAGCTGAACCCGTACGTCTCGTCCTTGACCAGCGGGATGTCGTTGACGCCGATGATCGCGTCCCAGGGGTTGACCGTTCCGCCGGGGACGTCCGCGCACAGGCGGCCGCCCGAGAGGGAGAAGGACAGGTTGTCCGTGTGCCACCAGGGGTCGGTGGTCGTGTCGAAGGTGCCGTTGGGGATCTGCTCGGGGCCGTCCGCGTGGGCCGGCACGCCGGTCACGGACGCCATGGCCAGGGTCGTGGCCAGCGCCGCGGAGGCGAGCATGCTGAGTCGTCTGAGCACGGTGGTCCTCGAAGATATGGGAGCGCTCCCAAAGTGGTGAGCGACTCGATGTTTGCCCTGGGTTTCGCGGGGCGTCAACGACGGCCGGAGGCCGCGGGCGCTGACCGTGCCGTGTGATCCCGCACCGGTGAAAGTTTCAATTCCGCAAAGAATCGTTTGCAAAGTTCTCTTTGCATTGTTAGCGTTCCGGGGAGGGAAAGGAGGCGTCGGCAATGGGCGACGAGGTCTTTCACGTCGGCGACCCCCGCACGCTGAAGGCGGTGGCGCACCCGCTGCGGGTGCGGCTGCTCGGCGCGCTGCGGGCGGACGGGCCGGCCACCGCGACCGAGCTGGCCGCGCGGTTCGGCGAGAGCTCCGGGGCGACCAGCTACCACCTGCGGCAACTCGCGCGGTACGGCTACGTCGAGGAGGACGAGGACCAGCGTGACCGGCGCGAGCGGCGCTGGCGCTCCGCGCACCGCGCGACGGCCTGGGACAGCGCCGAGATGGCGGCCACGGCCGAGGGCAGGGAGGCGGCGGCCTTCCTGCGGCGCCGCCAGATCGAGGTGCTCACGGCCGACGCGGAGGCGTTCGAGCGCGACCGCGGCTTCTGGAGCCGCGCGTGGATCGAGGCGGCCGGGATGTCCGACGAGGTCGTGCGGCTGCGCCCGGCCACGGTGGCGGCGCTGCACGAGCGGTTCGACGCCCTCCTGCGCGAGGCCGCCGAGCGCGACGCGGGCGCGCCGGACGCCGAGCAGGTCTCCGTCTTCGTGGCCGCCCTCCCGCGCCGCCGCCCCGCGACGGACTCCCCGCCTCCGGAGGATCGCCGCGGCTCCGGTGCGGGCTCCGCGTCCGAGGAGTCGCGCCGTGGCTCCGGTGCGGGCTCCGCGTCCGAGGAGTCGCGCCGTGGCTCCGGTGCGGGCTCCGCGCCTCCGGAGGACCGTCGCCCGCGCCGCGGCTCCGGGTCCGGGCCGGCCGAGGAGTCCGGCCGTGCGTGACCGTGCCGCGAGCCCGAGGCGCGGCGGCTGGGGGCGGTACGCCGCGATCGAGTTCCTCACCTGGCTGCCCCCGGGGCTCATGATGGCGCCGATGGTGCTGCTCATGGCGGCCCGCGGGCTGAGCGTCGCCGAGATCGGGCTCGTGAGCGCGGCCTACTCGGTCACCATCGTCGTGCTCGAACTGCCCACGGGCGGCCTGGCCGACGTCCTCGGCCGCCGGGCCGTGCTGGCCGCCTCCGCCGCGACCAGCGTGGCGGCCCTCGTGGTGATGGCCACCGCCACCACGGCCTGGCTCTTCCTGGTGTCGTCGCTGCTCAAGGGGGTGGCGCGGGCGCTGTCCAGCGGGCCGGCCCAGGCGTGGTACGTCGACCGCCTGCATGACGCCGAGGGGCCGTCCGCCGACCTCAAGCCGGGCCTCGCGGCGGGCGGCGCCGCCGGGTCGGCCGCCCTGGCGATCGGCACGGTCATCGGCGGCCTGCTGCCGCTGGCCGTCCCCGGCGCCGGCCTGGTGGCGC
>NZ_KI866526.1:71880-92044 GCF_000511135.2 Microbispora sp. ATCC PTA-5024
GTCGCGGCGGCGGTCGCCGCGCTGGCCGCGTCCGTGGCCCTGGACGGCTGGGCGGGCGTCGCCGCGGCCTGCGGGGCGTACGTCGTGCTCTTCGCGGCCCTCTCGGTCGCCGGGCTGATCCGGTCGGAGCTCGTGCACAACCGGGTCACGTCGGCCCAGCGGGCGACCGTGATGTCGGTGGACTCGCTCCAGTTGCAGTTCGGCGGGCTGCTGTCCGCGCTGTTTCTCGTGCCGCTGGCGGGCGCCGCCGGTCCGGGCGTCGCCTGGGCGGTCACCGCCGCGGTCGTCGTCGCCTCCTCGCTGCTGTTCGTCCGGCTCCCACCCCCGAAGGCCGCCGTACGGGCTCAGGAGGCCGCGTTGAGCCACCCGCAGTAGAACGAGGTTCGGCAGAGGGGGACAATCAGGCGGGACCGGGCTGCGAGAGGGGCAGGGGCCGATGAGCAAGACGAAGGTGACCGCGGCGAACCAGGAGCAGCGCGCGGCATGGCTGGACGGGCGGCTGCCCGAGGTCGAGCGCGTGCGGCCGGGGCTGTGGTCCATCCCGGTGCCGATCCCGATCAACCCCCTGCGGTACGTGCTCGTCTACGCCCTGGAGGTCCCCGGCGGCGTGGTGATCATCGACGCGGGCTGGAACACCGACGAGGCGTTCGACGCGCTCGCGGCCGGACTCGGCGTCGCCGGGTACGCGATCACCGACGTCAAGGCCGTGCTCGTCACGCACATCCACCCCGACCACTACGGCCTGGCTGGCCGGATCCGGGAGACGTCCGGCGCCTGGATCGGGCTGCACCCGGCCGACGCGCGGCTCGTCCACGACCGGTACGACGACTCGGCCATCGAGGCGCTGATGCTGCGGGAGCGGTCGCTGCTGCTGCGGTCGGGGGTGCCCGAGATGACGGCCCAGGAGCTGGCCGGGGCGTCGATGATGATCCGTCAGTTCGTGACGATGGCGGCGCCCGACCGGCTCATCGAGGACGGCGACCGGCTCGATCTGCCGGGGTGGGACCTGCGGGCCATCTGGACGCCCGGCCACTCGCCGGGCCACCTGTGCTTCGTGGAGCCCGGCCGCCGGGTGCTGTTCTCCGGCGACCACGTCCTGGCCAGGATCACGCCGATGGTGGCGGTGCACCCGCAGTCGGGCCCGAACCCCCTCGCCGACTACCTCGACGCCCTGCGCGCGGTGGGCAAGCTCGACGTCGACGAGGTGCTGCCCGCCCACGAGTTCCGCTTCCTCGAGTTGGGCGAGCGGGTCGACTACGTGATCGGCCACCACGAGGAGCGGCTGGCCGAGGTGGAGCAGGCGGTGACCGCCGTCCCCGGCTCGACCTGCTGGGACATCGCGCGGCAGTTGCGCTGGTCGCGGGCCTGGGACGCGATCCCGCCGCACATGCGGCGGGCGGCCAACAACGAGGCCCTCGCGCACCTGGTGTGGCTGGAGGCGCGCGGCACGGTCTCCCGCGTCGCGGGCGAGCCGGAGCGCTGGTATCCCGCGGAGTCCTGAATATCCCTGTAAAAGCAGTAGGAAATGTTGACTATGCCCTGGGATGCGTTTAGCGTCTCGGGTATGAGCCAGGGCCTGTACTTGATCCGGCGCGTCCACGTGGACTTCGGCCACGTCCTCAGCGCGCAGTGTCGTCGCGTCGCCCCCTAGCACAGGGGGGAAGTCCGCCCTACGACGGGCGCGGCGCACCCGACGTCCCGTCGCCCCCTTTCCCGCCGCGCGCGCCCCCTTCCGTCCCCGGCCGCGCGGACCAGCGGTCGGCGGCTCGTCGAGCCGCCGCGTGTACAGCTCTGAGGACTTCGCATGCGCGCGTTCAGAATCGCTCTCGTGTCCACGCTGCTCGCGGCTTTGTCCGCCTGCGGCTCCTCGGGACCGCCCGGAGGCGGTGAGGTCGCCGAGTTGCGCTACCAGGGCAACGCGGGGGCCGTCACGCTCCCCGAACTGGCGGCCGACCTCGGTTACCTCGGCACGGTCAAGCTCAAATGGGTCGGCAACACGATCAGCGGCCCCCAGGACATCCAGTCGGCGGCCACCGGCCAGACCGACTTCGGCGGCGCCTTCAACGGCGCGGTGGTCAAGCTCGTCGCCGCGCGGGCGCCCATCAAGGCCGTCATCAGCTACTACGGCTCCGACAAGGACGCCTACAACGGCTTCTACGTCCTCGACGGCGGCCAGATCAGATCGGCCGGGGACCTCATCGGCAAGAAGGTCGGCGTCAACACGCTCGGCGCCCACCTGGAGGCGGTGCTCAAGGAGTACCTCCAGCGGCAAGGCCTGACGAAGGAGCAGGTCGCGCAGGTCCAGCTCGTCGTGGTGCCGCCGGTCGACACCGAGCAGGCGCTGCGCCGCGGGCAGATCGACGTGGCCTCGCTCGGCGGCATCCTGCGGGACAAGGCCCTGGAGCGCGGCGGGATCCACCCGCTGTTCACCGACTACGACCTGCTCGGGGCGTTCGACGCCGGCACGTACGTGCTGCGGGACGACTTCATCCGGGACAACCCGGCCACCACGAGGGCCTTCGTCGCCGGGGTCGCCAAGGCCATCGAGTGGAGCAGGACGCACCCCCGCCAGGAGGTGGTCGCCCGGCTGAAGGCGATCATCGCCAAGCGCGGGCGCAACGAGGACGCCACGGCCGTCGGCTACTGGAAGAGCTTCGGCGTCTCCAGCATCGGCGGGGTGATCGACGACAAGGACTTCCAGACCTGGATCGACTGGTTGCAGCGGGAGGGTGAGCTCCGGCCCGGCCAGGTCAAGGCGGCCGACGTCTACACCAACGCGTACAACCCCTATGCGAACGGAGGCGCGAGGTGACCGCCACCGCGGCGAAGATCGCCGTCCGCGGCGTGGGCAAGGTGTTCCGCACCCGCGACGCCGACCGGCCGTTCACCGCCCTCGACGGGGTGGACCTCGACGTGCGGGAGGGAGAGTTCCTCACCCTGGTCGGGCCGAGCGGCTGCGGCAAGTCGACCCTGCTCGACCTGATCGGCGGGCTGGCCGCGCCCACGTCCGGCGAGATCCTCCTCGACGGCGAGCCGGTCACCGGGCCGGGCCTCGACCGGGGCGTGGTCTTCCAGCAGTACGCGCTGTTCCCGTGGCGCACGGCCCTGGCGAACGTCGCGTTCGGGCTGGAGGCGAAATCGGTCCCGAGGCGTGAGCGGGAGGAGCGGGCCCGCCACCAGCTCGGCCTCGTGGGGCTGCGCGGGTTCGAGGACCGCTACCCGCACGAGCTGTCCGGCGGCATGCGGCAGCGCGTGGCGATCGCCCGGAGCCTCGCGTTCGACCCGGACGTGCTGCTCATGGACGAGCCGTTCGCCGCGCTCGACGCGCAGACCCGGGAGTCGCTCCAGGAGGAGCTGCTCGGCATCTGGGAGCGGACCGGCAAGACGATCGTGTTCATCACCCACGGCATCGACGAGGCCGTCTACCTCGGCCAGCGGGTGGCCGTGATGACCTCGCGGCCGGGCCGGATCAAGCAGGTCATCGACGTCGAGTTCGACTCGCGGACCGGCGACCTGCGGGCGGACCCCCGGTTCGGGGAGTACCGCCACCGGCTGTGGACACTGCTGCGCGACGAGGTCGCCGCGGCCACGGAGCAGGAGGTGGCCCGCGTTGGCTGACACGCTGACCTCGCCCGCGGCCGTCTCTGCGCCGGCGCTCGGAACGTCCGGCGGCGGGGGGACCGCGGCCCGGCTGGGCGCCTTCGGCAAGCGGTCGCTCGCCGTGGCCCTGCTGCTCGCGCTGTGGGAGATCCTCCCGAGGGCCGGCGTGGTGGACCGCGTCTTCCTGCCGCCCCTGTCCGAGGACCTGGCGGCGTGGGCCGACCTGCTGCGCAGCGGGGAGCTCCTGGAGCACACCGAGGCCAGCGTGGCCCGGTCGCTCACCGGGTTCGGCCTGGCCATCGTCGTCGCCATCCCGCTCGGGCTGCTGATCGGCTGGTACAAGCCCGTGGCCGAGTTCCTCAGCCCGGTGCTTGAGCTGTTCCGCAACACCTCGGCGGTGGCGCTGCTGCCGGTCTTCACGCTGATCCTCGGCATCGGCGAGACCTCGAAGATCGCGTTCGTGCTGTACGCCTGCGCCTGGCCGATCCTGCTCAACACGATCAGCGGCGTGAAGACGGTGGACCCGCTGCTGGTCAAGTCGGCCAGGTCGATGGGGCTGCCGCCCGCCCGGCTGTTCCAGAAGGTGCTGCTGCCCGCCGCCGTGCCGGCGATCTTCACGGGCGTCCGGCTGGCCGGGGCGTACTCGATCCTCGTGCTGCTGTTCGCGGAGATCGTCGGCGCCAAGGCGGGGCTCGGCTACCTCATCAACGCGGCCCAGTCCAGCTTCCGCATCCAGGACATGTACGCCGGGATCATCACGATCTCCGTCATCGGCCTGCTCTTCAACCAGCTCCTCGTCCATCTGGAGCGCCGCTTCTCGACGTGGAGGACCACATGACCAGGAGACTGCACCTCAACGCCTTCCTGATGGGCGTCGGGCACCACGAGGCGGCGTGGCGGCACCCCCGGACCGAGCCGCGCCGCGTGACCGACGTCCGGCACTTCCAGGACCTCGCGCGGATCGCCGAGCGGGGGAAGCTCGACTCCGTCTTCCTGGCCGACGGCCTCGCCCTCTGGGGCAACGTCCGGCACAACGCGCTCGGCGGGCTCGAACCGCTCACGCTGCTGTCGGCCCTGGCGGCCGTGACGGAGCACGTGGGGCTCATCGCCACCGTGTCCACGACGTACAACGAGCCGTTCCACGTGGCGCGCAAGTTCGCCTCGCTCGACCACATCAGCGGCGGCCGGGCCGGCTGGAACATCGTGACCTCGGCCGGCGAGGCCGAGGCGCACAACTTCGGCATCGAGCGCCCGCCGCACCGCCTGCGCTACGAGCGGGCGACGGAGTTCCTTGAGGTGGCCACCAAGCTGTGGGACAGCTGGGAGGACGACGCGGTCCTGGCCGACCGGGCCGGCGGCGTCTACGCCGAGACGGCCCGCATCCACCCGGTGGAGCATGTGGGCGAGCACTTCCGGGTGCGGGGCCCGCTCAACACCCAGCGGCCGCCGCAGGGCCGCCCGCTGCTGGTCCAGGCCGGGTCGTCCGACGACGGCAGGGACTTCGCCGCCCGGCACGCCGAGGCCGTGTTCACCGCCCAGCAGACCCTGGAGGAGGGTCAGGAGTTCTACGCCGACCTCAAGGCGCGGGCGGCCCGGTACGGCAGGCGGCCCGAGGAGATCCTCGTCCTGCCCGGCATCTCGCCCATCCTCGGCTCGACCGAGCGGGAGGCGCTGCGCCTGGAGAAGGAGCTGGAGGACCTCATCATCCCGGCGTACGGCGTGGCCCAGCTGTCCAACGTCCTCGGCGTCGACCTGTCGGGGCACCCGCTGGACGAGCCGCTGCCCGAGGTCCCGGAGCGCACCGAGGGCCAGCAGAGCCGGCTGAAGCTGGTCGTCGACCTCGCGCGGCGCGAGCGGCTGACCCTCCGGCAGCTCGTCGGCAGGCTCTTCGGCGGCCGCGGCCACCGGGTGGTCGCCGGGACGCCCGAGCAGGTCGCCGACCAGCTCCAGGAATGGTTCGAGAACGGCGCGGCCGACGGGTTCAACGTCATGCCGCCCATCCTTCCGGCCGGGCTGGAGGACTTCGTGGACCACGTGGTCCCCGAACTGCGGGCCCGCGGCCTGTTCCGCCACGAGTACGAGGGCCGGACGCTCCGTGAGCACTACGGCCTGGCGAGGCCCGCGAGCCGCTACGCGGCGGCCGCGGCCGCCCCGTCGCAGGAGGAGCCCGCCGTGGCGGTCCCCTCGTGACCGCGCCGGAGGGCAACCGGCACAGCTCAGCACCGTTAGGGAGGACCGCATGGGCATCGTGACGCTGGTGGGGAACCCGAGGGACGGCTCGCGCACGCTCGCGGTGGCCGTCCGGGCGGCCGAGGAGATCGCCAAGGGCACCGGGACGTCCGCGGCGGTGGACGTGGTCGACCTCGCCGGCCTGGCGGCGCAGCTGTTCGCCCCCGGGCCGTCGTCGGGCGTGGAGGTGGCGCTCGAGCTGGTTCGCGAGGCCGACGTCCTCGTGGTGGCCAGCCCCACCTACAAGGGCACGTACACAGGCCTGCTGAAGGCGTTCCTCGACCGGCTGCCGCACCGGGCGCTGGCCGGCACCGCGGCGCTGCCGCTGCTGGTCATGGGGGACGCGAAGCACGCGCTGGCGGTCGAGGTGCACCTGCGCCCGCTGCTGGTCGAGCTCGGCGCGACCGTGCCCACCCCGGGGCTCGCCGTACTGGAGTCCCAGATCCCCGGCCTCGACGGCGTGCTGGCCGCGTGGGCCGGTCAGGTGGTCCCGCAGCTCCCGTTCCGCCAGGAGGTGTCCGCATGACGGGCGACGCCGCCACGTCCGCCGGGGAGGAGGGCGGCGCGGCCGTGCACGGGCCCGCGCCGGAGGGCCCCGCCCCGGCGCGGCTGCGGCTCGTCTCCTCGCACGGCGACGAGTCCGTCGGAGGCGACGAGTTCCGCCGTGCGCTCGCCGAGCACGCGGCGGGCGTGGTGGTGATCACTGCCCTGCCGGAGGGGGTGCCGGTCGGGCTCACCGCCACGTCGTTCTCGTCGGTGAGCCTGTCGCCGCCGCTGGTCTCGTTCTACGTGGCGCGGTCGTCCACGACGTGGCCGTGGCTGCGGCGGGCCGACCTGTTCGCGGTGAACATCCTCGGCGGCCACCAGGCCGACCTGGCGGCCCGGTTCGCGAGGAAGAGCATCGACCGGTTCGCCCACCCCACCCGCTGGACGCCGGGAACGGACGGGGTGCCGCTGCTCGACGACGTGCCGGCCCACCTCCTGTGCCGTCCCCACCACACGGTCGAGGTCGGCGACCACTTCCTGGTGGTCGGGCTGGTCACCTCGACGGCGATCGCGGGCGGCGGGCGGCCGCTGCTGTACCACCAGGGCAGGTTCGGGCGGTTCCTCCCTCACTGAGCGGGACCGGTCAGGCGAGGCGGACCGTGCCCCGGCCGGTGGCGAGGGGCAGGTCGAGGATCGTGCGGATGCCCGGCGGCGCCGCGCACACGGAGGCGATCGAGTTCACCGCGTGCGCGGCGGCGCCGGCGAGGCCGTGGGTGACCTCGTCCACCCTGATCGCCATGCCCGGCTGGCCCTCGATGTGGATGGCGAAACCGGGCTCCGCCCAGCGCCGCACCTTCCGCGCGTCGGCCTTGTAGACGCACTCGACGGTCATGAACGGGCGGTTGCGCACCAGCCCGGTGAAGATCCAGCGGGAGGCGCACACCGTGCCGGGACGCACCGTGCCCGCCGCGATCTCGAACTCCTCGCCGGCCAGCTCGTACTCGTCCGTCTCCTCGATCTCGTCGAGCCGTACGCCGAGGGCGGCGGCGACGAGCTGGACGCTCTCGGCAAAGAGCGACCGCTGGAACGCCCGGAACGGCCGGACCGTGCCCGCGTAGTCCTTCGGCTCCCGGGTGAACCCGATGAGGTCCGTCACGATCTCCCGCGACGGGTGACCCCGGTAGTCGGAGGTCTCGCGCACGTAGATGTGGTCGAGCCGGGTCGACAGGCCCGACAGCGCGAGCGGCAGCAGGTCGCTCATGAACCCCGGGTTGATGCCGGTGCCGTGCAGGGACGCGCCGCCGCGCGCGCAGGCCGTCTCCAGCCGGTCGACCACCCCCGGCCCGTACGCCTGCGGGTAGACGAAGCCGGTGGTGGTGACGACGTTCTTGCCCGACGACAGCAGCGCGCAGATGGTCTCCACGTCGGTCGCGGGGTCGCCGCCGAAGCAGGACGCGGGCAGGGGCATGTAGAGCACGCAGTCGGCGTCGAGCGCCAGCACGCGGTCGACGTCGTCGGTGCAGGCCACCCCGGCCTCCCCGACGCCCACCAGCTCCCCGGCGTCGCGGCCGACCTTGTCCTGGTCGTAGACGAGCACGCCGGCCAGCTCGAACTCGGGCCGCGTGATCACGCTGCGCAGCGCGTACCCCCCGACCGCGCCCGTGGCCCACTGGACGACGCGTAGGGGTCGGGTCGCGGGCATGGGGCCTCCAGCCAGAGTCGAATCTGGGCGGGGCCGTGCTGGGAGAGGTGTCATCGTCGACCCACGCCCGTGCGGGGGCCAGAACTATAGCAGGAATTCACAATTTTGATCACTATCTGCGGCGTCGCGGTTTCCGCCCGCTTCGGGTCCCCACGTCGGCCGGTTATTGTGCTGCAGTACCAGAACCTTGTTCTCTCAGGAGGCGCCATGTCCGAGGTCCCGGTTTCCGACGCGGGCTCCGAGCTCATGTTCGACGGGAAGGTCGCGGTCGTTACGGGGGCGGGGCAGGGGCTCGGCCGCTCGCACGCCCTCCTGCTCGCCCGCCGCGGCGCGAAGGTCGTGGTGAACGATCTGGGCGGCGCCCTCGACGGCACCGGCGCCTCCGCCGGCCCGGCGGCCGACGTGGCGGAGCTGATCGGCAAGGAGGGGGGAGAGGCGGTCGCCAGCACGGACGACGTCGCCACCCCCGAGGGTGCGCAGGCCCTGGTCGGGGCCGCCCTCGACGCCTTCGGCCGGATCGACATCGTGGTGAACAACGCCGGCATCCTGCGGGACAAGTCGTTCGGCAAGATGGCGGTCGAGGAGTTCGACGCCGTGCTCGCCGTCCACGTGCGCGGCTCGTTCCTCGTCAGCCGCGCCGCCTTCCCCCACATGAAGGAGCAGGCGTACGGCCGGATCGTCAACACCTCCTCGCCCGCCGGGCTGTTCGGCAACTTCGGCCAGGCCAACTACTCCACGGCGAAGATGGGCCTGGTGGGCTTCACCAAGACGCTCGGCATCGAGGGCGCCCGGGCGAACATCAAGGCCAACGCGATCGCGCCCGTCGCCTGGACGCGGATGACCGAGTCGCTGCTGCCCGCGGAGTTCGAGTCGAGGTTCACCCCCGAGCGGATCAGCCCCCTGGTGGCGTACCTGGCCCACGAGAGCTGCCCGGTCAGCGGCGAGGTGTTCTCGGTCGGGGCCGGGCGGGTCGCCCGCGTGTTCGTCGCCGAGGGGCCGGGCTGGCGGACCGACGACCTCACGGTGGAGGCGATCCGCGACAACTGGGACGCCGTGATGGCCGAGCAGCCGTACCTCCAGCCGACCGCGCTGGGGGAGCAGGCCGCCGCGTCGCTCCAGGCGATGCTCCGGCCCTGAGCCGGACCGCGCGAGCCGGGCGGGCCGGTGCGGCAGGATGGAGCCCGACGTCCGCCCCCCGGCCCGTACGGCCCCGGCATCCCCCGAGGAGACCGCCATCGCCTCCATCCGGCACGAGATCGTGATCGACGCCCGTCCCGAGACGGTGTGGGACGCCGTGCGTGACGTGGGCGCGGTGCACGAGCGGCTGCTTCCCGGCCGCGTCCTCGACACGCGGATCGAGGGAGTCGAGCGGACCCTCGTCTTCCCGCACGGGGGAGTGGTCCGCGAGCTCATCGTGGACGTCGACGACGACGCGCGCAGGCTTGCCTACGCGGTGGTCGAGGGCGCCCGCCCGCCGCTCGCGCACCATCACGCGGCGTTCCAGGTGCTCCCGGAGGGCGCTGACCGCACCCGGCTCGTGTGGACGACCGACGTGCTGCCGGACTCGGCGGCGCCGGAGGTCCGCGTCCGGATGGAGCGGGGCGCGGAGGAGATGAGGCGGACCCTGGAGACCGCCGCAGGACCCGGGCGGCCGTAGGGTGAACGGGTTCCGGCCACGGGGGAGAGGACGCAGGCAGTGACCGTCGAACGCATCGGGCCGCCCACGGTCGCGGGGGAGCGCGAGATGCTGCGCGCCTTCCTCGACTACCACCGGGCCACGCTCGAATGGAAGTGCGAGGGCCTGTCCGACGAGGACCTGCGCCGCCGGTCGATGCCGCCCTCGACGCTGTCGCTGCTCGGCCTGGTCCGGCACATGGCCGAGGTCGAGCGCACCTGGTTCCGCCGCGTGATCGGCAAGGAGGACGTCCCGCTCGTCTGGTCCGGCGAGGGGGACTACCAGGCGGCGTACGACGCGACCGGGGCGACCCGCGCGGAGGCGTTCGCCGCCTGGCGCGAGGAGGTCGAGCACTCCCGCCGGATCGAGCGCGAGGCGGAGTCGCTCGACGTCACCGCCTACCAGCCCCGCTGGGAGCAGGAGGTCTCGCTGCGGTTGGTGATGCTCCACCTGATCCACGAGTACGCCCGGCACAACGGGCACGCCGACTTCCTGCGCGAGGGCGTCGACGGGACCGTGGGGGCCTGACCGTCACGTGGCCCGGGGGCGGCGGGGCACCGTCTCGCGCCCCGGCGGCTGGCGCACCTCCAGGCGGGGGAACGGCGGCGGCGGGACGGGCCGGGTGACCGGCTGCCGGCCCAGCCGGATCTCCTCGCCGTGGTGGGCGAGCGTGAGCGGCGGCCCGTCCAGCAACTCGTACGTGGCCGCGCCCGGAGTGACGTCCACCCGCAGCAGGCGGCCCCGGTACCGCAGCCGGAACGCGAGCCGGGTGAGCGCAGAGGGCAGCCGGGGGGCGAAGCACATCAGGCCCTGCCCGGCGCGCATGCCGCCGAACCCGGCGACCAGCCCGGTCCACGCCCCGGCCAGGGAGGCCATGTGGACCCCGTCCCTGGTGTTGTGCTCCAGGTCGCGCAGGTCCATCAGCGCGGCCTCGCCCAGGTAGGCGTGGGCCAGCTCCAGCTGCCCGACCTCGGCCGCCAGCACCGCCTGCGTGCACGCCGACAGCGACGAGTCCCGCACCGTGAGGGCCTCGTAGTAGGCGAAGTCGCGGGCCTTCTGCTCCGGCGTGAACGCCTCCCCGCACAGGTGCAGCGCCAGCACGAGGTCGGCCTGCTTGACCACCTGCTTGCGGTAGAGGTCGAAGTACGGGAAGTGCAGCAGCAGCGGGTACTGCTCGGGCTTGGTGTTGGCGAAGTCCCACAGGGCGTGCCGGGTGAAGCCCTCGCTCTGCGGGTGGACGCCGAGCCGCTCGTCGTACGGCACGAACATGGCGGCGGCCGCGTCACGCCAGACCGCCACCTCCTCCAGCGACACCCCGAGCTCCTCGGCCTGGTCGAGGTGCCGCGTCGCCACGTCGACGGCGGCGCGCAGGTTCCGCCGGGCCATCAGGTTCGTGTACACGTTGTTGTCGGCCACCGCGCTGTACTCGTCCGGGCCGGTCACGCCGTCGATGCGGTACTTGCCCTCGGCGTCGTGGTGGCCGAGCGCGCACCACAGCCGGGCGGTGGACACGAGCAGCGGCAGGGCCGTCTCCCGCTCGAACGCCTCGTCCTCGGTGGCGTCGACGTACCGGACCACGGCGTCGGCGATGTCGGCGTTGACGTGGAACGCGGCGGTCCCGGCCGGCCAGTAGCCCGAGCACTCCTCGCCGTTGATGGTCCGCCAGGGGAAGGCCGCGCCCTTCAGCCCGAGCTGCGCGGCCCGGTCCTCGGCGAGCGGCTGGATCGACCGCCGCCAGGCCAGCGCGTCCGCGGCGGACCGCGGGTGGGTGTAGGTGAGCACGGGCAGCACGAACGTCTCGGTGTCCCAGAACGCGTGGCCGTCGTACCCCGAGCCGGTGAGGCCCTTGCCGGGGATCGGCCGCCGCTCCAGCCGGGCGCCCGCCTGGAGCAGGTGGAACAGCCCGAACCGCACGGCCTGCTGGACCTCCGCGTCGCCCTCGACCTCGACGTCCGCCCCGGCCCAGAACTCGTCGAGGAACCGGCGCTGGTCGGCGCACAGGCCGTCCCAGCCGGTCAGCCGGGCCGCCGCCAGCGCGGCCACGACCTGGTCGTGCAGGGCGGGCCGGGAGCGCTTGGCCGACCAGCCGTAGGCGAAGAACTTGGTCAGGCGCAGCGACCGGCCCGGCTCCAGCCGGGTGGCCACCGTCACCCGGTTCACGTCGCCGCCGCCGTCCGGCTCGACCCGGGTGCCCTCGGGGCCGTCGATCTCGTGCCGCATGGCGGCCGCCATCCGCAGCCCGCTCAGGCGGGTGCGGTGCACCATCACGCCCACGCCGTTGACGGCCGCCTCGTTCTCCTCCAGCACGAGCGGGGCCTCGAGCGCGGCGGCGGCGCGCGGGTCGTCGGCCAGGTGGGGAACGGTCTCGTTGGCGACGAGCTCGGACTGCAGCACCACGTTGAGCGGCTGGCCGACGGCCTCGACCTCATAGCGGACGGCCGCGACCGCGCGGTGGGTGAACGACACCAGCCGGGTGGAGGTCACCCGGAGCCGCCCTCCGGCCGGGGAGGTCCAGTCCACCCGCCGCACCAGGGTGCCGGCGCGCATGTCGAGCACCCGTTCGTGCGCGTGCAGCGTGCCGTACCGCACGTCGAACGGCTCGTCGTCGGCCAGCAGCCGGATCAGCTTGCCGTTCGTCACGTTCACCACGGTCTGACCCGCCTCGGGGTAGCCGTAGCCCGCCTCGGCGTACGGCAGGGGCCGCACCTCGTAGAAGGAGTTGAGGTAGGTGCCGGGCAGCCCGTGCGGCTCGCCCTCGTCGAGGTTGCCGCGCAGGCCGATGTGCCCGTTCGACAGCGCGAAGACCGACTCCGTCTGCGCGAGCACGTCCAGGTGGAGACGGCACTCGCGGACGGCCCACGGCTCGGCCGTGAAGGCCGGATGCTGGATCACGGCCGGTCCAGCAGCTCGGCGAGGTCGGTCACGACGACGTCGGCGCCGCCGTCGCGCAGCGCGTCCGCCTGCCCCACGCGGTCTACGCCGACGACGTGGGCGAAGCCGCCCGCGCGCCCGGCCGCCACCCCGGCCAGCGCGTCCTCGAACACCGCCGCCTCGCCGGGCTTCAGGCCGAGGGCCTCGGCTCCCGCGAGGTACATGTCCGGCGCGGGCTTGCCCGGCAGGTCGCGCCGCCGTGCCACCACGCCGTCGATCCTGGCCTCCACCAGGTCCGCGAGCCCCGCGGCGGCGAGCACGTGCTCGGTGTTGGCGCTGGACGAGACGACCGCCCGCCGCAGGCCCGCCTCCCGCGCCGCGCGCAGGTAGCGCACCGACCCCTCGTACACCTCGACGCCCTCCCGGTCGAGGATGGCTCTGACCAGGTCGTTCTTGCGGTTGCTCAGGCCGTACAGGGTGGGGGAGCCGGGAGGGTCGCCGGGCGTGCCCTCCGGCAGGCCGATGCCGCGGGACTCCAGGAACGACCGGGTGCCGTCCAGCCGTTTCCTGCCGTCCACGTACCGGTCGTAGTCGGCCACGCGGTCGAACGGGACGAACGGCTCGCCCCTCCGCTCCGCCCGCTCGCGCAGGAAGTCGTCGAACATCGCCTTCCACGCCCCGGCGTGCACGGTGGCCGTACGGGTGAGCACGCCGTCCATGTCGAACAGGCAGCCGCGGACGCCGTCGGGCAGTCCCAGCATGGGCCTCTCCCTCCCGAGAGCTCCTCCGGCTCCATGCCTACCCAGGGAGAGGAGTCCTGCGCGCACCTGGCACTTTTGCTGATTCCAGCGAAAGTTAGCATCAGATCTATAAAAGGTCTTCCCAGGGTTGCGGAAGAGAGGTACGTTCACGCCAATCACTGGGAGGCGGAGGCGGTGTGAAGCGCACAGCCAGGCCGGAGAACGTCCACCAGGCGACCCTGTTGCGGTTGCTTCGGGACGGGGGCCGCTCTCGGGCCGAGCTCGGCGACGTGGTGGACCTATCCAGGTCGAAGCTGAACGTCGAGCTCGACCGGCTCGTCGAGCTGGGACTGGCCGAGCCGGACGGGCTCGCCGCCTCGCGCGGCGGGCGCCGGTCGGGCCGGGTACGGCTGTCGCCGCGGACCAGGTTCGCCGGGATCGACATCGGCGCCACGTCGATCGACGTCGCGGTGACCACCGGCGAGCTCGAGGTGCTCGGGCACCTCAGCGAGCGCGCCGACATCCGGGAGGGGCCGGCCGCCGTGCTGGAGCGGGCCGTCGAGCTGGTCGGCAAGCTCCGCCGCGAGGGCCTGTGCTCCGAGCTGAACGGCGTCGGGATCGGCGTGCCCGGACCGGTGAGCTTCGCCGAGGGGGTCCCGGTCGTGCCGCCGATCATGCCTGGGTGGGACCGCTACCCGGTGCGCGAGACGATCGGCCAGGAGCTCGGCTGCCCGGCCATGGTGGACAACGACGTCAACATCATGGCCCTCGGCGAGCTGCACGCGGGCCTCGCCAAAAACGTGGACGACTTCCTGCTCGTGAAGATCGGCACGGGCATCGGCTGCGGCATCGTCGTGGACGGCAAGATTTACCGGGGCGTCTCCGGCAGCGCCGGGGACATCGGCCACATCCGCGTCGACGACCTCGGGCCGGTGTGCGCCTGCGGCAACTCCGGCTGCCTGGAGGCGTACTTCGGCGGGGCCGCCCTCGCCCGCGAGGCCGCCGCCCTCGCCCGTGCGGGCGGCTCCGCGCGCCTGGCCGAACGGCTGGCCGTCGCCGGCGCGCTCACCGGGGAGGACGTGGCCGCGGCCGCCGCGCAGGGCGACCCGGGGGCGATCGCGCTCATCCGCGACGGCGGCCGCCGGGTCGGCCAGGTGCTCGCCAGCCTCGTCAGCTTCTTCAACCCGGGACTCGTGATCATCGCGGGCGGCGTGGCCAGGCTGGGACACGTGCTGCTCGCCGAGATCAGGAGCGTCGTCTACCGGCGCTCCCTGCCGCTGGCCACGGGCAACCTCCCCATCGTGCTCTCCGAACTGGGGGACACGGCGGGCGTGGTCGGCGCGGCCCGGCTCATCAGCGACCACGTCTACTCCGCCACGTAGGGAGAGCAATGGCCGAGGAGCAGCCTCTGCTTCGCGTGCAGGGCATCGTCAAGCAGTTTCCCGGTGTGCGGGCGCTGGACGGCGTGGATCTGGAGGTGCGGGCAGGGGAGGTGCACTGCCTGCTGGGGCAGAACGGGGCGGGCAAGTCGACGCTGATCAAGATCTTGTCGGGGGCGGTGCAGCCGGACGCGGGTGCGGTGCTGGTGGACGGCCGGGCGGTGCGGCTGTCGTCGCCGACGGCGGCGATGGCGGCGGGGATCGCGACGATCTACCAGGAGCTGGACCTGGTGGACGGATTGAGCGTGGCCGACAACATCTTCCTGGGGCATGAGCGGGCGGCCGGGGGGTTCGTACGGCGCCGGGAGGCGCATCGGGCCGCGGCGGCGCTACTGGGCCGGTTGGGGCACGCGGAGATCCGGCCGGGGCTGGAGGTCGGGCGGTTGGCTCCGGCGGGCAAGCAGATCGTCTCGATGGCGCGGGCGCTGTCGCGCGAGGCCCGGTTGATCATCATGGATGAGCCGTCGGCGGCGCTGGCGCACGACGAGGTGGCCAATCTGTTCCGGGTGATCCGGGAGCTGACCGCCCAGGGAGTGGCGGTGATCTACATCTCGCACCGGTTGGAGGAGATCCGGCAGATCGGCGACCGGGTGACGGTCCTGAAGGACGGGCGGACGGTCGCGGTGGGGATGCCGGCCCGGGAGACGGCGACGTCGTCGATCGTGGCGTTGATGACGGGACGGAATGTGGAGTACGTGTTCCCGCCGCGGGGCTCGGGCGAGCTGGGGGCCGAGGTGTTGCGGGTGGAGGGGCTGAGCGTGCCGGGCCGCGTCGCCGATGTGTCGTTCGGGGTGCGGGCGGGGGAGATCGTGGGCCTGGCCGGGTTGGTCGGGTCGGGGCGGTCGGAGATCGTGGAGGCGGTGTACGGGGCGCGGCGGGCGTCGGGGCGGGTGCTCGTGGAGGGGCGCCCGGTGCGCCGGGGTGGGACGGTCGCCGCGGTGCGGGCGGGGATGGGGCTGGCGCCCGAAGAGCGCAAGGCGCAGGCGTTGCTGCTGGACGACAGCGTGGCCGGGAACATCACGCTGGCGAGTCTCGGCCGGTATTCGCGGTGGGGGTGGCTGGATCGGCGGGCGGAGGCGGCCGAGGCGCGGCGGCTGGCGGAGTCGCTGGACATCCGGCCGCCGGACGTGCGGCGGGCGATCCGGACGTTGTCGGGGGGCAACCAGCAGAAGGCGGTATTGGCGCGGTGGCTGGTGGAGGGGCGCAGGCTGCTGTTGCTGGACGAGCCGACGCGGGGGGTGGACGTCGGGGCGCGGGCGGAGCTGTACGCGTTGATCCGCCGGTTGGCCGATGAAGGGGTGGGGGTGTTGCTGGTGTCCAGTGAGGTGCCCGAGGTGCTCGGGCTGGCCGATCGGGTGCTGGTGATCCGGGAGGGCCGGCTGGTCCACGAGGCCCCCGCCGCCGACCTCGACGAGCACACGGTGCTCGACCTGGTGATGGTGTCCGCGGGCGGCCACGCCGCGGGCGGGGGCACGGCCGGCGAGGGCACGGGGGTCGGTCCCGGCGCGGCCGGGGGGCGCGGTCACGACGACGGCGACGCAGAGATCTCTTCCGAAGGAGCGTTCCATGACTGAGGTGGATCCCGCCACGCACGCGAGTCCCGCGGAGGAGGCGGTGGCGGGGCGGCCGGGTGCGCCGGGCCGCTCGTGGGGGTGGGGCCGGGTGGGCGAGGCCCGGCACCTGGGCTTGGTGGCGGCGCTGGTGCTGCTGGCGATCGTGGGGCTGGTGACCCGGCCGGACAACTTCGCGACCTCCTCCAACCTGGTGAGCATCCTGGCGTTGGCCTCGACGATCGGTGTGATCACGGTGGGGATGACCTTCGTGATCATCGGGGGTGGGATCGACCTGTCGGTCGGGGCGGTGATGGCGCTGGCGTCGGTGTGGGCCACGACGCTGGCCACCCAGTCGTACGGGCCGGTGGTGATGGTGGTCTGCGCGGTGCTGGTCGGCACCGGGGCGGGGCTGGTCAGCGGGTTCCTGATCGCCTATGGGCGGATGGTGCCGTTCATCGCGACGCTGGCGATGCTGGTGGCGGCGCGGGGCCTGGCCCAGCGGATGTCGGGGCAGCGCACCCAGTTGGTACAGGCGGGCAACACCGCGATCGTGGAGTTGTCCACGACGCGGGTGCTGGGGTTGCCGCTGCTGGTGTACGTGTTCGCGGCGGTGGTCGCGGCGGGCTGGGTGCTGTTGAACCGCACCACGTTCGGGCGGCGGACGTTCGCGGTGGGGGGCAATCCGGAGGCGGCGCGGCTGGCGGGCATCGATGTGCGGCGGCACACGATGGTGTTGTACGCGTTGTCGGGGTTGTGCTGCGGGATCGCGGCCGTGCTGATCATGGCGCGGACCACGACCGGGTCGTCCACGCACGGGGATCTGTACGAGCTGGACGCGATCGCGGCGGTGATCATCGGGGGGACGCTGCTGACCGGGGGCCGGGGCAGCATCATCGGGTCGATCCTGGGCCTGCTGATCTTCACTGTGATCACGAATCTGTTCATCCTGAACGGCCTGAACACCAGCGACCAGCTGGTGGCCAAGGGCCTGATCATCGTCGTCGCCGTGCTCCTGCAGCGGCGCAGCCTTCGCACCGGTACCTGACCGTCGCCGGGGGCCGTCCCCGGCCTTCTCGCTTCTTCTCGTCCTTCGATGTCCCTTCTCCGGTCCGCGGCCGCATGGCCGCGGTCTGGGCCTCTCACGCCCTTTTCACCCCCTGATACCAAGGGAGAACGACATGACCAACAACTCCGGACGCCGGGGTTTCCTGCTCGGCGGCGCGGTCCTCGGGGCGGGCGCTCTGGTGTCAGCCTGTACGAGTAACGAGCCGGCGGCGGCCCCGGCCTCCGCGGCGGCGGCGCCGTCGGGCCCGGCCGGGGCCAACGACGCGCCGGGCACCGCGGTCACCATCGGGTTCTCCGCCCCGGCGGCCGACCACGGCTGGATCGCCGCGATCGCCAAGAACGCCCAGACCGCCGCCGGGCGGTACTCCGACGTCACCTTCAAGCCGGTCGAGCCAACCAACGACATCAACCAGCAGATCTCCGCGGTCGAGTCGCTGATCCAGGCCAAGGTCAACGCGCTGGTCATCCTCCCCAACGACGGCCAGCAGCTCAACCAGGTCGCCCGCGCCGCGATGGACGCAGGCATCCCGGTGATCAACCTGGACCGGGTCTTCCCCGACAAGCTGTCGTACCGGACCTGGATCGGCGGCGACAACTACGGCATGGGGGTCGCCGCCGGGCACTTCATCGGCGACAAGCTGAAGAGCTCCGGGGCGTCCAACCCGGTCATCGTGGAGATCCAGGGCATCGCCACCCTGCCGCTGACCCAGGACCGCAGCAAGGGCTTCGCCGACGCGCTGAAGACCTACGGCTTCTCGGTGACCGCCCAGCAGGACGCCAAGTTCACCGTCGAGTCCGGCACCCAGGTCGCGGCGAACCTGCTGCAGGCGCACAAGAAGATCGACGCCATCTGGAACCACGACGACGACCAGGGCATCGGCGTGCTGGCCGCGATCAAGGAGGCCGGGCGGGACGAGTTCTTCATGGTCGGCGGCGCCGGGTCGGCCAACGCGATGCGGGAGATCCAGTCCGGCAGCAGCGTGCTGCAGGCCACCGTCACCTACAGCCCGACCATGGCCGCCTCGGCGATCCGGCTGGCCCGCCTGATCGCCCAGAACAAGGGCATGAGCGACCTGATGGAGAACGAGGTCCCCCAGTCCATCACCCTGGCCTCGGAGACCATCACCAAGGACAACGTCGCCCGCTACCTGCCCCTGGGCTTCGAATCCTGACCCCGCACCCTGATCTGAGACTCTGACGTATGCCCGCCCGTCCTCCGGGGGCCGCACCCCCGGGGGCGGGACGGGCGCCGACATCGCACAAGGGGGATCTTCGTGAGTGACAGCAGGCCCGTGCTGGGCGTCGGGATGGTGGGGTACGCGTTCATGGGACGCGTGCACTCCCACGCCTGGCGCAACGCCGGCGCGTTCTTCGACCTGCCGGTCCGGCCTCGGATGGTCGCACTGGCCGGCCGGAGCCGCGACCAGGCCGAGGCCGCCGCCCGCACGCTGGGCTGGGACAGCGCGGAAACCGACTACAAACGCCTGATCGACCGCGACGACATCCACATCATCGACATCTGCACCCCCGGCGACTCCCACGCGGAGATCGCCATCGCCGCCCTGGCCGCGGGCAAGCACGTCATCTGCGAGAAGCCCCTGGCCAACACCGTCGCCGAAGCCGACGCCATGGCCCAGGCAGCCCGCGCCGCCGCCACCGCCGGCGTCCGCGCCATGGTCGCCTTCAACTACCGCCGCGTCCCGGCCGTCGCCCTGGCCAGACAGCTCATCGCCGCCGGCCGGATCGGCACCATCCGCCACGTCCGCGCCCAATACCTCCAGGACTGGATCATCGACCCCGACTTCCCCCTGGTCTGGCGGCTGCAGAAGGACAAGGCCGGCTCCGGCGCCCTCGGCGACATCGGCGCCCACATCATCGACACCGCCCAGTACCTCACCGGCCAGCACCTGACCGGGGTGTCCGCCCTGACCCACACCTTCATCACCGAACGCCCCCTGCCCCAGACCTCCACCGGCCTGACCGCCCAGGCGGCCGCCGGGGAACAGCCCGAGCGGGGGACGGTCACGGTCGACGACGCCGCCCTGTTCTTCGGCCGCCTGGACGGCGGGGCGCTGGCCACCTTCGAGGCCACCCGCTTCGCCACCGGCCGCAAGAACGCGTTGCGCATCGAGATCAACGGATCGGCCGGCAGCCTCGCCTTCGACTTCGAGGCCATGAACGATCTGTGGCTGTACGAGACCAGCCAGGACCAGGCCGGGTTCCGCCGGATTCTGGTCACCGAAGGCGACCACCCCTACGCCGGCGCCTGGTGGCCCCCCGGCCACGGCCTGGGCTACGACCACGCCTTCGTCCACGAGATCACCGACTTCCTCACCGCCGTGGCCGCAGGGGTCGACCCCACCCCCGGCTTCGACGACGGTGCCCAGGTCCAGCGCGTGCTGGCGGCCGTCGAACGCAGCGCCGCCCAGGACTCCGCCTGGACCACCCCCTGACCGATGCACTACGCGAAGACGAAATGGAGCGGGCGATGAGCCGACCGATCACGTTGTTCACGGGCCAGTGGGCCGACCTGCCCTTCGAGGAGGTCTGCCGCCTGGCCTCGGAATGGGGCTACGACGGGCTGGAGATCGCCTGCTGGGGCGACCACTTCGAGGTGGACAAAGCCCTGGCCGACGACTCCTACGTCGAACGCAAGAAGGAGACCCTGGCCAAGTACAACCTGGAGGTCTGGACGATCTCCAACCACCTCGTCGGCCAGGCCGTCTGCGACCACCCCATCGACGAGCGGCACAAGGGCATCCTGCCCGCCCGCATCTGGGGCGACGGCGAGCCCGAAGGCGTCC
>NZ_KI866526.1:92972-123946 GCF_000511135.2 Microbispora sp. ATCC PTA-5024
GGGCTGAGACGTCCTCCCGGGCCGGGCGCGTCCAGTCCGGCCCGGCAGGCGGCCGCCGGGGAGGAGATCTTGTCAGAGGAGGGAGATCTGGCCTGATCCGGCGAGCGGGTCGCGGTGCTTCCTGAGGTGCCGCCAGCGGGGCAGGTCGTCGAGGTAGGACCAGGACAGCCGGTGGTGCGGCGTCGGGCCGTGCTCCGCCAGGGCCTCCTGGTGGACGGGGGAGGGGTAGCCCGCGTTGGCGGCGAACCCGTACGCCGGATGGTCGTCCTCCAGGGCGGCCATCGCACGGTCGCGCCGGACCTTGGCCAGCACCGAGGCGGCGGCCACCGTCACCGACCGCTGGTCGGCCTTGATCTCGCAGCGCACCCGCCAGGGCGACCCGAGGAAGTCGTGCGCGCCGTCCAGCAGGACCACGTCGGGCCGCCGGGGCAGCGCCTCCAGCGCCCGGCGGGTGGCCCGCCGCAGCGCCTCGGTCATCCCCACCTCGTCGATCTCCTCCGGCCCCGACTCGCCGAAGGCGTGGGCCGCCAGCCACCCGGGGAGCGCCTGCGCGAACGCCTCCCGGTGGGCGGGCAGGAGCAGCTTCGAGTCGGTCAGCCGTACCGGCCTGCCGCCGCGTCCGGGCAGCTCGGGCGGCGCGCCGGGTCCGGCGACCGCCGCGCACACCACGACCGGCCCGGCCCAGGCGCCCCGGCCCACCTCGTCGGCCCCGGCGACGACGGCCGCCCCGGCCGCGCGCAGCTCCTCCTCGATCTCGTACCCGGCCGCCCTGCGCCGGGGCGCGCGCGTCACGGCCTCCAGGCCGGGCAGCGCGGAGGAGGCGTCGCCGGAGGCGCCGGCGGGCGTGCGAGGGGTGCGCATCCGCCCATCATGGCAGCGCCGGACCTCGTACGGCGGTCAGTCCGGAGGCATGGCGGAGCGGGGCCGGTCGGAGACCGGCCACACGTACGGCAGGTCGTCGGGGTCGTCCGGGAAGAAGGGCCGGTAGAAGTCCGGGTCCTTGCGCAGGAGCGCCGACCGGTGGCTGCGGTGCAGGGCGGGGTCGCCGAGCCAGGGCGGCAGCTCCCCGGCCGCGGCCAGCTCCTCCTGCCCGCGCGGCCGGCCGACCCCCCGGACGCCGAGGAGCTCGCGGGTCAGCGTGTCCGCGCAGGTGTCGGCCCGGCCCATGGCGCACCACACGGCGCAGATCTCCAGGCCGTACCGGACCAGCGCCTCCTCGTAGCCCCTCCACATCCGCGCCGCCGGATGGTGCCGCCAGCCGTACCCCGGGACGGACAGGGAGCGCAGCACCTGGATCGTCTCGACGCGCTGCTTGCCCAGGCGGCGCGGGTCGAGGACGCGCGCCGTGGCGGAGAAGTCCGGGTACGGCAGGAAGGTCTGCATGTACCCGTTCGGTTACCCGGCGGGCCGGCCGATATCCGGCCCTCGCGGGAGATCTCGCACGGGCCCGCGGAGCACGTCGTCCGCGGGCCCGGGAGACGAGGTAGGCCCGGGGACGGGGATCAGTCGAAGACGACGATCTGCCGCAGGACCTCGCCGCTCCTCAGGGCGGCGACCGCGTCGTTCAGGTCGCCGATCCTGATCCGCGAGCTGATCATGCTGTCCAGGTCGAGCTTGCCCGCCTTGTACAGGTTGGCGAACAGCGGGAAGTCCCGGCGCACGTCGGCCCCGCCGTACAGGGAGCTGAGCAGGTTCTTGCCCTCGAACAGCAGGCTGAAGGCGTTGAACGGCACCTGGTCGTCCATCGCGCCGGCCCCGACCACGATGACGTCGCCGCCGCGCCGGGTCGCCTGCCAGGCCGTCATGATGGCGGCCGACTTCCCGACCACCTCGAAGCCGTAGTCGAAGCCCTGCCCGCCGGTGAGGGTGCCGATGGCGTCCATGAGCTGGTCGGGGGTGCAGGCATGGGTGGCGCCCACCTTCTTGGCCAGCGCGTGCTTGGACTCCAGCGGGTCGATCGCGAGGATCGTGGTGGCTCCGGAGACCCGGGCGCCCTGGATGACCGACAGGCCGACGCCGCCGCAGCCGACGACGGCGACCGTGGACCCGGGCCGCACCTTCGCGGTGTTGAGCACGGCCCCGACGCCCGTGGTGATGCCGCAGCCGATCAGGGCGGCCGCCTCGTAGGAGACCTCGGGGTCGACCTTGATGGCG
This sequence comes from Microbispora sp. ATCC PTA-5024, assembly GCF_000511135.2. NCBI lineage: Bacteria > Bacillati > Actinomycetota > Actinomycetes > Streptosporangiales > Streptosporangiaceae > Microbispora > Microbispora sp. ATCC PTA-5024. The sequence goes on from NZ_KI866526.1 coordinate 95,127, forward strand.
CCCTGCCAGGGGACGACGATCTCCTCGGCCCACGTGCCGCAGCCCGCCATGCCGAACGCCGGGGTCTCGCCGCCGTACCGGAAGCGGGCCTCAGCGAAGCTCTTCATGACGTACGTCATGCAGAGGTTGGGCTGGCCGACCGTGCAGTGGAAGCACTCGCCGCAGGCGGGTGTCCAGTTGATGATGACGTGGTCGCCCGGCTGGACGGTGGTGACGTTGTCGCCGACCTCGACGACCTCGCCCGCGCCCTCGTGGCCGGGGATCACCGGCAGCGGCATCGGCAGGACCCCGGTGAGCACCGAGAGGTCGGAATGGCAGACGCCGGTCGCCTTGATCCGCACCCGCACGTCGCCCGGCCCCATGGGGGCGAGGGTGAAGTCGTCACGGATGTCGAGCTTGTCGTCGCCGACCGCGTGCAAGAGCGCGCCGCGCATGGGACCTCCCGGGGGGTTACTCGTCGTCGAGTGTCATGGTTCTGAACTGATCGGGGTCACTCGTCCTCGAGGGACAGGGCGGCCTTGGGGCAGGAGCGCACGGCGTGGCGCACGCGGTCGAGCAGCTCGGCCGGCGGCTCCGGCATGAGGACGTGGAGCTGGTCGTCGTCGTCGACCTCGAAGACCTCCGGTGCCAGCCCCATGCACACGGCGTTCGCCTCGCACACCAGGTAGTCGACCTTGACCTTCACGGCGCAGTCCTCCTCTTCGGCGGCTCGCGGTCTCACGCCTGAGACCGCTGTCGCCCCACGCTATCGCCGGCCAGCTTGGCGTGGTCCCAGGAGACGACGCGGTCCGGCTCGACCACGAACGCGACCCGTTTGCGGGCGGTGTGCTCGACGTAGCCGCGGAAGGCCTCGTCCGCGGCGGCGGCCTCGCCGGCGCCCGTCATGCGCGCGGTGATGTCCAGCCCGATCTCCAGGACGGCCCCCGGGTCGTCGATGAGCCGGGCCTTGCCGTACACCAGCACGCCGCGCAGCTCGGCGTAGTCCTCGCCGGTCTCGACCAGGCAGCTCACCCTCGGGTCCCGCTCGATGTTGCGGGTCTTCTGGGCCTTGCCGTACGTCCAGAAGGTGAGCCTTCCGTCGGTGAGGCCGTAGAACATCGTGACCAGGTGCGGCGTGCCGTCGGGGTTGATCGTGGCGAGCTGGAGCTTGCGGGCGTCCCGCAGGAAGGCGGCGATCTCGTCGTCGGTCATCGCGATGCGGGCTCGCTGGTTCACGAAGTGAAGTAGAACACGTTCCACAAGGGGCGACAAGGGGCTGGCGGAATGTTGTTCGGGTCGTTTCGCCGGGTCCGTCCGGGGTCGGTAGGGTTCCACCACACGCCGTACGGAGGGATGATCGTTTGGCCGCCACGATGCCGGAGATGCCGGAGGACCTCCGCCGCCACGCCGAGCGGGCCAGGGGCTTCATGCCGCCCGGCGAGGGCGCGGCGCTGTTCGAGATCGCCTGCGAGTACGGCCCCCGCGGGCCCATCTGCGAGATCGGCACCTACTGCGGCAAGTCTGCCGTCTACCTGGGGGCGGCGGCCCGGCGGACGGGGTCCGTCGTGTTCACCGTGGACCACCACCGGGGCTCGGAGGAGATCCAGCCGGGCTGGGAGCACCACGACCCCGACCTGATGGACCCGCGGCTCGGCAGGATGGACTCGCTGCCGTTCTTCCGGCGCACGATCGCCGAGGCGGGGCTGGAGGACGAGGTCGTCGCCGTCGTCGGTGCGTCCGCCACCGTGGCCCGCCACTGGGCGACGCCGCTGGCCATGCTCTTCATCGACGGCGGGCACTCGGAGGAGCCGGTGACGGCCGACTACGAGGGGTGGGCGCCCCACCTCATGGAGGGCGGGGCGCTGGTGTTCCACGACATCTACCCCGACCCGGCGGACGGCGGCCAGGCCCCCTACCGGGTGTACCGGCGGGCCCTCGGCTCCGGGGCGTTCACCGAGGCGCGGGCGGTCGGCTCGCTCCGCCTCCTCGTCCGCACCGCCGCGCCGTTCACGCCGATCTCGTGAGCTCGGGTATCACCGCTCAGCCGCAGTGGCTCCAGGCGATGCCGCCGGTGTCGGTGTGCGGCAAATAGGCGCTGTCCTTCCAGAAGCCGCGCACCCAGGCGTCGACGCTCACGCAGTGGCCCCGGCCGTACAGGTAGACAGGACCCGCGTAGGAGCGGTAGGTGCTGCTCGCGTCGGTGGCGACCTGGCCGTCGGAGACCCGGAGCGTGATGCCCATGCCTCCCGACGCGACGAAGTCGACGTCACGGCGCAGGATCGCGCAGTTCTTGCCGGTGGAGCCGTTGTAGTAGAGGAAGATGATGCCGGAACCGGTGGCGGGGGCGGTGTCGCTGCTGAGGGGGAACGCCTCCTGGACGGAGTATCCGGACCCGCAACTGCCCACCATGTAGGTGTCGGCGCCGGCGGGAGTGCTGACGACGGCCGTCGCGGCGATGACGGCGGCGGCGCCCAGGAGTCGGAACGCGTTTCTGCGCACGATCGATCCTTTCGGAACGGGGTCGGGAGGTACACGGGTACAGAGGCCTCCGGACGGACGATCGTGACGGGCGGATCCGGAATGAGACCGGGATCACACGACGAATCCGGCGGTCGCCGCGCGGCCGCGAAGGGCCGGATCACGAAACGGTTGGGGATCAGGCTTCCGCGCGACCGAGGACGACGGCGTCAGGACAGCAGGGCCCGGACCTCCTCGGCCTCGGGGGCCCCACTCCGCTCGAAGATCGCCAGGGCCGAGCGCAGGACCCGGCGGGCCTCCTGGCCGTGGCCCGCGTTGAGCAGGGCCGTGCCGAGCAGGTGCAGGCTGCCGGCCTCGTTGTGCCGGTCCTCGATCTCCCGGAAGATCGCGAGCGCGGCCCGGTGGCTGCGCGCGGCCTTCTCGTAGTCGCCCATGGCGGCGTGCAGCTTCCCGATGCTGTCCAGCGCCATGCCCTCGGCGTACCGGTTGCCCAGCCGGTGCAGGATCGCGAGCCCGGTCTCGAAGTGGCCGAGGGCCTCGTCGTACCGCTTCAGGTCGAGCGCGGCGGCGCCGAGGTTGGTGCGGGTGACCGCCTCGCCGTACTCGTTGCCGAGCTCCCTGTCGATCGCCAGCACGGCCGTCAGCAGCTTCATCGACCGTCCGGGACGGCCCATGCGGTGGTTGACGCTGCTCACGTTCGTCAGAGCGGCGGCCTCCCCGCGCCGGTCGCCGAGCCGGCGGCGGATGTCCACCACCCGCTCGAAGCATTCGAGCGACTCCTCGTACCGGCGCAGGTCGCCGTGGATGACCCCGAGGCTGTTGAGCAGGCGGGCCTCGCCCGCGAGGTCGCCCGCGCGACGCGCGGAGCGCAGCCCCGCCTCGGTCGCCTCGCGCCACTCGGACCAGTACTTCGACTGCATGTAGAAGCCGGAGACCAGGGCGGCGAGCTGCCAGGCCGGCTCGTCCAGCCCGTGATCGCCGGCCATCCGCACGACCGGCGCGACGTTCACCCGCTCGGCCTCGCACCAGGCCATGGCCTCGGCGTGGCCGGCGAACTCCGGCACGTCGAGCCCAGCGGGGGCGGGGCCGGGGTCGGCGTTGGGCCGGTGGGGCATCAGGACCCGGTCGGCGGCGGCGAGCGCGTGCACGTACCAGGTGGCGAGCCGGCCGACCGCCTCCGTACGGCCGGAGGAGGAGTCCCGCTCCTCGGCGAGACCGGCCGCGAACTCGCGGACGAGGTCGTGCATGCGGTACCTGCCGCCCCCGGACGGTTCGAGCAGGTGGATGCCGGCGAGCTCGCCGAGCGCCCGCCCCGCCTTCTCCCGCGTCACGTCCAGCAGGGCGGCCGCGGCCGCCTCGCCGATGTCGGCGGTCGTGAGCGTCCCCACCAGCCGGAACAGCCGGGCCGCGTCCGGGGGGAGCCGCTCGTACGACCAGAGCAGCACGGCCGGCACGGTCGCGGCGTCGTCGTCGTCGGCGCGCAGCAGGTCGAGCCGTCTCCCGCCCCCGGACAGCTCGTCGGCCAGCGCCGCGAGCTGGGAGTCCGGCAGGCGGGCCAGCCGCTCCGCGGCGATCCGCAGCGCCAGGGGCAGCCCGGCGCAGGCCCGCACGATCCGCTCGGCCGCCTCGTCGCCGGCCTGGATCCTGTCGTCCCCCACGGCCGAGCGCAGCAGCGCCCAGGAGTCGCCGGACGGCAGCGGGCCCACCGGCAGGCGCACCGCGCCGTCCCTGGCCACGAGGCCCGACATCGTGGTCCGGCTGGTCACGATCGTCCGGCAGAGGGGCGAGCCGGTCAGCAGCGGGCGCACCTGCTCGGGGCCGGCCGCGTCGTCGAGGACGATCAGCATGCGGCGGCCGGACAGCGCCGTGCGCAGGGCGGCCGCGCGCTCGTCGAGGGAGGCCGGGATCGCGTGCGGGAGCACGCCGAGCGAGCGCAGCAGTCCCTCCAGCACGCCGGACGGGTCGGCGGGACGCTCGGCCGGCCCGAACCCCCGCAGGTTCGCGACGAGCACGCCGTCGGGAAACCGGTCGATGCGCCGGCGCGCCCACCAGTACGCGAGCGTGGACTTCCCCACGCCCGCCGGCCCGGTGATCACGACGGCGGGAGGCGTCTCGGCCGTCACGGGCAGCGCCGTGAGGCTGTCGAGCCGCTCGCTCTCCACCTGCCGCCCCACGAAGCCGGCGGCCACGGGCGGGATCTGCCGCGGCGGCGTGCCGGAGTCCCGCGACGGCGACCCCGGCGGTTTCACGAGCCCGATGAGATGGCCCGAGGCGTTCAGCGCGGCGTCGCAGCGGCGCGCCACCTCGGCGTTCGGCGGCCGCCGGCCCGACTCGATCTTCGAGAGGTAGCCCTTGGTGTAGTTGACCTGCCGGGCGAGCGCGGTGAGGGAGAGTCCGCGAGCCGTACGCAGGCGACGCAACTCGCTGCCGAAGTCCCCGCACCGCGTTGACCCGATCATGGCGCGAATGTTGCCAATTCAACAGTCAACAGGCAACCCCTGTGGAGGGACATTTCACCCGCCCGATGCTGGGCGCGCACCCCCAGGCTCGTCGCCGTTCCCCGCCGCGCCCTCAAGGAGGCCCCTGTGCCCCGATTCGTCGCACGCGTCCTGGCGATCGCGCTGCTCGCTACCTCACGACCCACGGGTTCGATCCCGGGCTCGTCCACACGGTCGGCTACTACGACTACGCCTGGACCGCCACCTCGATGACCAAGGGCTCGATCGCGTACGACGACCACGCGGGACGCGACTGCACCGACTCGGTGCGCGGCTACGCGTATTCGGGGTCCGGGCAGGCGACCTGCGCGGGGACGTACGGCGCGGGGGGCGACGGCTAAGCGCAGGACCAGGCCTACTTCCTGGCCTGCATGCTCGCCTGGTACATCCACGACCGGTTCATCAGCAAGGGTCAGCCGGTGAACATCCTGGCCCACAGCATGGGCGGGCTGCTGACCAGGGCGGCGATCGCGTTCTCCGGCGCCGCGAACCACAAGGCCGCCTTCCCGGACACCCCGCTCCTGGTCGCCCGGGTCGTCACGGTCGCCACCCCCCACGGCGGGCTCTCCGGCGTGTACGCCGCCGTCTACAACGTCAGCGACGGCAGCAGGGAGGTCAAGGACATGACCGTCTGCCCGGGCCTGGCCGACCACTGCTCGCTGGCGACGACTACCCGTACGGCGGGATGGGCCTGTTCGGCAAGAACGAGGGGATCGACGGCTGGACCGAGTTCTACGGCCAGTGCGACTCGTTCGCCGCGTGGAAGGTGTACGAGAACCTCGGCGGCGCGCAGCGGCCCGACCCGAAGATGCTCCCAGCCGTCGGATGGAAGCCGGACGACGCCGCGATCAGCCCGGTCGTGAGCTACGCGGGATCGTCGAGCAAGGCGGGCACCTGGGGAGACGCGCACGACTGGGTCAGATCGGACCAGGGCCTGCACGCGGCGCCCTATTACGGGGTGCCGGTCGACGGCGTCCCCCAGCCGGGGGCGATCGCCGTGTGGCCCACGTCGGCCGAGGACGGCGCGCACGGCATGGGCCAGTTCGGCCACGTGGCCTACGTGACGGACGTCTTCGACGCCGACACGATCCAGATCGAGCAGTACAACCTGCTGGGGACCGGGATGTGGAGCACCGACGTGGTGACCAGGTCCGGCGGCGGCACCGAGAACAAGTACAACCGGAGCTTCCACTTCTCCTGGCCGGCCGCCTTCGTCCACCTCGGCGACGGCGCGGCCACCCCGAGCCCCGGGCTGAGCTCCTGGACCGACTCCTATCCCTTGGGCACGTACGGCCCGCTGAGCGACTCAGGCGGCCCCTCGTTCACGCTCGCCGGGTCGGCCTACCCGGGCACCGTCCACGGCTGGTCCACCAGCAACGGGCACGGCATGGCAGGCCATCATCTCTACACCAACACCCACACCGGGAACGCCGAATCGACGGCGACGTGGAGTCCGGTCCTCGGCAACCCCGGCGGCTGCTACGAGGTCGACGCCTTCGTGCCCGACACCTGGTCCAACTCCGGTCACGCGCTGTACACGGTCACGGACCAGAAGTTCGGCACATCGGTCGTGCCGGTCGACGAGAACGTCCACACCAACGAGTACGTCAGGCTCGGCCTCTTCCAGGCGGACGGAGGGGGACGCATCACCGTGCTGCTGACCGACCAGGGGCCGCCCAACCTGAGCCACCAGGTCGCCGCCGACGCGATGCGGTTCATCCCCAGGCGTCGTGCGCGAGCACCTACCGCACGGCGCTGGTGATGGACGCCGGCACGCCCGGGTTCGGCACCGCCGACGTCTGGTACGCCCAGGCGAACCACGAGCTGCGCGGCAACGAGCGCTACACCCACACCAACGGCGTCACCGCGGTGTCGACGGCGACGTACCGGCCGGTGCTGCCGGTCGGGTGCTACCTCGTCGAAGCGTTCGTCCCCGACAACTACAGCAACTCCCCGGCCGCGCTCTACACGGTGACCGACTCGGCATTCTCGACGCCCACGCTCGCGGACGTCGACCAGAACGGCGCCACCAACGCGTTCGCCCCGCTCGGGGTGTTCCAGAGCGACGCGAGCGGCCGGATGACCGTGACGATCACCGACCAGAACCCTACGGGCGCCTACGTCGCGGCGGACGCCGTGAAGTTCACGCCCGCCTCGTGCTCGAACGCGGCGCGCATGTCCACGGTCGTCGACCCCGGCGGCCCGGACCTCGCCCTCGCCGGGCTGACGACCGGCGACGGCGACGACCACGGCTGGTACCGGCGGACGGGCCACGGGCTGCGCGGCAACGAGCGCTGGACCAACGCGGGCGGGACGACGTCCGTCTCGACCGCGACGTACTCCCCGAGCGGTCTGCCGCGGACGGGCGGCTGCGTGCGGGTCCGCGCGTTCGTCCCGGACAACTACGCCAGCAACCCCCAGGCGGGGTACGCGGTCGCGGTCTCCGGCCCCAGCGGCGGGTACGGCCTGCTCGTCCGGGTGAGCCAGGCCGCGCTCACCAACGCCTGGGCCGACCTCGGCGGATACAACGTGCCCGCCGGCGGCACGATCAAGGTAACGGTCAACGACACCGGGCCGGCGAGCGGCGGTCCCGCGTGGCTCTCCCGGACGGCGGCTCTGTCACGCGGCGGCGGTCCCGGCAGGCGGCGGGGTCAGGCGTGGGCGCGCTCGCAGCCGCAGTCGCCGGTTACGCGGACCTCCTGGGCCGTCGCGTCGCGGAACACGCCCGAGCCGGGCGTGGCCCGGGCGAGGGCGTCGGCCGCGAGGACCACGGCGGCGGCCGTGTACGCCGACCGCTCGTGGGGGAAGTGCCGGCGGTTCACGAACTGCCACCCGGTCCAGTAGGAGCCGTCCTCGTGCCGCAGGTGCTGCATGTCGGCGTAGACGGCGAGCGCGCGCTTGCGCCGACCGGCGGCGTCGAGGGCGAGGACGAGCTCGCACGACTCGGCGCCGGTCACCCACGGCTGGTCGGAGACGCAGCGCACCCCGAGCCCGGGGACCACGAACACGTCCCACTCCAGGTCGAGCCGCTGGGCCGCCCGCGGTCCCCGTACGGCGCCGCCGAGGACGGGGTAGTACCAGTCCATCGAGAACCGGCTCTTGTCCGCGAACGCCTCCGGGTGGGCGACGAGCACGTGCCCGAGGCGGTCGGCGGCGAGCTCCCAGTCGGGCTGGGGGTCGCCGAGCCGTTCGGCGAGCAGCACCCCGCAGCGCAGCCCCTGGTGGATGGAGGAGGAGCCGGTGAGCAGGGCGTAGGAGGCGGGCTCGCCGGAGGCGGCGCGCTCCCAGAGGATCTCGCCGCGGGTCGTCTGCAGCCCGACGACGAAGTCGAGGGCCCGGGACACGACGGGCCACATCGCGCGGGCGAAGTCCTCGTCACCGGTCACGAGCAGGTCGTGCCACACGCCGACGGCGACGTAGGCCGCGTGGTTGGACTCGCCGCCGGCCTCGACCGGCTCGCCGCCGGCCATCTTCATGGGCCAGGAGCCGTCCGGACGCTGGTGCCGGGCCAGCCACTCGTACCCGCGGCGCGCCTCGTCGCGCAGGCCGGCCACGGTCATCGCCATCAGGCACTCGACGTGGTTCCACGCGTCCACGTGGCCCTCTGGCCAGGGGACGCCGCCGTCGTCCTCCTGGACGGCGGCGATGCTCTCGGCGGTCCGCAGCACCTGCTCGGCCGTGATGATCCCCGGAACGGCCGGAAGGCGCCTCATGCGGGCTTCCGGACGTAGACCACCACACTCTTGCCGATCAGCGGGTTGAGCACGGTCTCCGCGAGCCGGGTGGCCAGGGGCCGCTTCATGATGTCCCACACGAGCAGCTCGTGGTAGGCCTTGGCCAGCGGGTGGCCGTCGTTGTTCACGCCCACCGCGCACTTGATCCACCAGTACGGCGAGTGCAGGCCGTGGGCGTGGTGGTGGTCTCCCACCTCGAGCCCGGAGGCCTTCAGCTTGGCCTGGAGCTCCGCCAACGTATAAATCCGGATATGTCCGCCGGGGGCCGTGTGGTAGTCCTCCGACAGGGCCCAGCAGATGCGCTCCGGCAGGAAGCTCGGCACGGTGATCGCGGCCAGGCCGCCCGGCTTGAGCACTCGGACGATCTCCCGCATCGCGGTGGTGTCGTCGGGGATGTGCTCCAGCACCTCGGCGGCGATGACCCGGTCGAACGACGCGTCCGGGAAGGGCATGTGCAGCGCGTCGCCGACGACCGTCTCCCCGGTCGCGCCCGCCGGGATCTCGCCCTCCTTGTCCATGGCCGCGAACATGGCGGCCACGGCCTCGAGCTCGGCGGCGTCCATGTCGAAGGCGACCACGTCGGCGCCCCGGCGCAGCACCTCGAAGGCATGCCTGCCCCCGCCGGCGCCGAGGTCGAGAACGCGGTCGCCCGGGCCGACGGGCAGCCGGGTGAAGTCGACGGTCAGCACACGCCCCACCTTTCGTGATCTTCGACAGTCATGCCTCGCCGGGCGTGCTGCCCCGGGAGATCGGCCCGGCTCCCGCCGTACGACGTCGAGGAGCTCACCGGCCGGAGGCCGTGCGGCGCGGGGGAGCTCACCGGCCGGAGGCCGTCCGGGCCGCGATCGCCTCGCGGTACGCCTCGACGGTCCGTTGCGCGACCACCGGCCAGGCGTAGCGCTCCATCACGCGGTCGTAGCCTCTGCGGCCGACGGCGGCGCGCTCCTCGGGGGAGTCGAGCAGGCGGCGCAGGACCGCGGCCAGCTCCTCGGGGTCGCCCGGCGTCACCTGGACGGCGGCGTCGCCCACGACCTCGGGCAGCGCGCCCGTGCGGGACGCGACGAGCGGGGTGCCGCACGCCATGTGCTCCACGGCGGGGAGCGAGAAGCCCTCGTAGAGCGAGGGGACGACCGACACCTCGGAGGTGGCGATCAGCTCGGCGAGCTCCTCGTCGGAGATGCCGTGGACGAAGCGCACCCTGTCGTGCAGGGACAGCTCGGCGACGAGCTTCTCGGTGGGGCCGCCCGGCGTGGGTTTGCTCACCACGGTCAGGTCGACCTCGCGCTCGGTGGCGAGCTTGGCGACCGCCCGCAGCAGCGTGGCGACGCCCTTCATCGGCGAGTCCGCGCTGGCCACGGCCACGATCGAGCCCGGGCGCTTCGGCAGGTGCGGGCGCGGGTGGAAGAACCGGGTGTCCACGCCGAGCGGGATCAGCCGCATGTTCGACTGCGGGACGCCGAAGTCGCGGTGGATGTCGGCCAGGGACGACTCGCTGACGGTGAGGATCGGGCTCAGGCGCGGCGCGACGTGGCTCTGCATGCGCACGAACCCGTACCAGCGGCGCATCGACAGCTTCTTCCAGCCCTTGGCCGCCTTCAGCTCGATCCGCCGGTCGACGCTGATGGGGTGGTGGATCGTGCCGACCACCGGGAAGTGCCGCTGGATGCCGAGCACGCCGTACCCGAGGGTCTGGTTGTCCTGGACGACGTCGAAGTCGCCCCGCCGCTTCTTGAGCTCCCGGTAGGCCCGCAGGCTGAACGTGAGCGGCTCGGGGAAGCCGGCCGTCCACATCGTGCCGACCTCCAGGAGGTCGATCCAGTCGCGGTACTCGCCCAGCCGCGGGGTTCGGAAGGGGTCGTCGTCGTTGTACAGGTCCAGGCTCGGGACCTTGTTGAGGACGACGCCCTCGTCCAGCTCCGGGTACGGCTGGCCCGAGAAGACCTCGACGTGGTGGCCCAGCGCGACGAGCTCGCGGCTGATGTGGCGCAGGTACACCCCCTGGCCGCCGCACGTGGGCTTGCTGCGGTAGGACAGCAGCGCGACTCGCAGCCTCTCCGCCAAGAGGCACCCCTTTCCGCCGTGCCCCCTCGGGGCTGCTGCCACTGAACCCTACCATTTGACCTTAGATTGGACAGGTCAGGTGGAATTGGTCTCTCGCTGTGCACGCACCATGCCGGAACTGCGCGGTTAGCTTACCTGAACGAGATTCGGTGTAACACGTTCTACTCCATTTCCCCGGCTGGATGGCACCGCGAGACGGGCATGGCGGTACATTCGCCTCTCATAGACCATTCGCGATGGGACCGGTCGCGACGAGGAGGACCCCGTTGGCCAAGCGCGCGCTGCTCACCGGCATCACCGGTCAGGACGGCTCCTATCTCGCCGAGCATCTGCTGAGCGAGGGCTACGAGGTCTGGGGCCTGGTCCGCGGGCAGGCCAACCCCCGGGTGCCGCGCGTGCGCAAGCTGCTCCAGGACGTCCGGCTCGTCCGCGGCGACCTCCTCGACCAGGGCTCGCTGATCTCGGCCGTCGAGAAGGTGCAGCCCGACGAGGTCTACAACCTGGGCGCCATCTCGTTCGTCCCGATGTCGTGGGAGCAGGCCGAGCTGACCGCGGAGGTGACCGGCATGGGCGTGCTGCGCATGCTGGAGGCCATCCGCGTCTGCTCCGGCATCACCGCCTCACGCGGCTCGGCGGCCGGGCAGATCCGCTTCTACCAGGCCTCGTCGTCCGAGATGTTCGGGCAGGTCAGGGAGACCCCGCAGACCGAGCGCACCCCGTTCCACCCTCGCTCGCCGTACGGCGTGGCCAAGGCGTACGGCCACTTCCTGACGCAGAACTACCGCGAGTCGTACGGCATGTTCGCCGTGTCGGGGATCCTGTTCAACCACGAGTCGCCCCGGCGGGGAGCCGAGTTCGTGACCAGGAAGGTGTCCCTCGGCGTCGCGCGGATCAAGCTCGGGATGGCCGGCGAGCTGCGGCTCGGCAACCTGGAGGCGCGCCGCGACTGGGGCTTCGCGGGTGACTTCGTCCGCGCCATGCACCTGATGCTGACCGCCGCGGAGCCCGAGGACTACGTGATCGGCACCGGCCGCACGCACTCGGTCCGCGAGCTCGTCGAGGCCGCCTTCGGCGCCGCCGGGCTCGACTGGGAGCGGTACGTCGTGTGCGACCCCGAGCTGCACCGCCCCGCCGAGGTCGACCTGCTGTGCGCCGACCCCAAGAAGGCGCGCACGCAGCTCGGCTGGGAGCCCACCGTGTCGTTCGAGGAGCTGGTCGCCACCATGGTCGAGTCCGACCTGCGCCTCCTCGCCGGCGGGGGCGACCCCGGGCAGGACTCCTCCTGGCCCTAGGAGGGCCCGGGGCGCGCGAGTGAGGCCGCGCCCCGAGCGCTCGCGGGCTACCTGCCCTTCAGGGAGACGGGCAGCGTCTTGATCCCGTTGATGAAGTTGGAGCGCAGGCGCCTCGCCTCGCCCGTCTGGCGGATCTCCGGCAGCCGCTGGGCGAGCACCTCGTAGAGCACCCGAAGCTCCAGCTTGGCCAGGTGGTTGCCGAGGCAGAAGTGGGCGCCCCCGCCGCCGAAGCCGATCTGCGGGTTGGGGTCGCGGCCCACGTCGAAGACGTCCGGGTCGGCGAACACGTCGGCGTCCCGGTTGGCCGAGGCGTAGAAGACCACGACCTTGTCGCCCTCGCCGATCCTCTGGCCGCGGATCTCCGTGTCCGCCGTGGCCGTGCGGCGGAAGAGGTTCACGGGCGAGACCCACCGGACGATCTCGTCGGCCGCGGTGCGCGCGAGCGACGGGTCGGCCACCAGGCGGTCCCACTGCGCGGGATGCTCGAACAGCGTCAGCATGCCGCCCGACGCCGCGTTCCGCGTGGTCTCGTTGCCGGCCACCACCAGCAGCAGCACGAACAGGTCGAACTCGTCCTCGCTCAGCACCTCGCCGCCGTCGCCCGGCTGGAGGAGCCGGGTCACGATGTCGTCCCTCGGGGCCTGCCTGCGGGCCGCCGCGAGCGCGTTCGCGTACGCGTAGACCTCGGCCGCGGCAGCCTGGCCCTCCTCCGGGCTGCTGGCGTAGTCGGGGTCCTCGCTGCCGATCATGCGGTTGGACCATTCGAACAGCTTGTCCCTGTCCTCCGGCGGGGCGCCGAGCAGCTCACAGATCACGTAGAGCGGCAGCGGGGCGGCGATGTCGCGCACGAAGTCGACCTCGCTCTTGCGCTCGACCTCGTCGACGAGCCGGTGGCAGATGTCGCGGATGTGGTCCTCCAGCCGGCCGATCACCCGCGGGGTGAAGCCGCGGTTGACGAGCGACCGCCGCCGGGTGTGGTCCGGCGGGTCCTGGTTGAGCATCATCAGGCGCTGGAGCTCGCGCTGCTCCTCGGGCATCTCGTTGAACAGGGCCAGCCGGCGGGCCGAGGAGAACAGGTCCGAGCGGCGCGAGACGTGGACCACGTCCTCGTGCTTGGTGACCGCCCAGAACCCGGGCCAGCCGCGCTCGGCGTCGCCCTCGTGCCAGAAGACCGGCGCGTTCTCCCTCAGCCAGCGCAGCTGGTCGTGGGGGACCCCCTGCCGCGCGTACCGGTCCTGGTCGACCAGATTGATTTCCATGGGACCACCTAATCGGGTTTCGCCGCCCTTGTGCAGTGGGACGATCTCCTCGCCCGCGCCGGCGTCGCCGAAGCGGCGATCAAGCGCTTGGTACGCACCCTCACTGAAACGTGTTCTATTACGACGCCGGGGACGCGTCAAGCGGCCCTCCGGTGAGCAAGCTCTCACGCCCGGATCGCCGGCGGTCGTCCCACGTGATCGCGCACTTGACATCTGTGGCCCATCCCCTGTTCCCTTCTCCTTGGAAACATCCGATGTATGGTAGGGGGGCCTGGTGAAGCTTCTACGGGTGGGCGCGAGGGGCGCCGAGCGTCCGGCGGTGCTGGACGCCGACGGGCGCCCGCGCGATCTGACCGCCGTCCTCGGCGGGGCCGACATCGACGGGCGGTTCCTGTCCGGCGGCGGGATCGAGCGGGTTCGCGCCGCTCTGGAGGACGGCGACCTGCCGGTCCTGGACGCGGACGGGCTGCGGGTGGGGGCGCCGGTCGTCCGGCCGGGCAAGGTGGTGTGCATCGGGCTCAACTACCGTGACCACGCGGCGGAGTCTGGCGCGGACATTCCGGCCGAGCCGGTGGTCTTCATGAAGGCGCCCGACACAGTGATAGGACCTTTCGACGAGGTGCTGATCCCGCGACGGAGCGTGAAGACCGACTACGAGGTCGAGCTCGCGATCGTGATCGGGAAGACGGCCCGATACCTCGAATCGAGGGAGGACGCGCTGCGCGTCGTGGCCGGGTACACGATCTCCAACGACGTCTCCGAGCGGGAGTTCCAGCTGGAGCGCGGCGGTCAGTGGGACAAGGGCAAGTCGTGTGAGACGTTCAATCCGCTCGGCCCCTGGCTGGTGACGGCCGACGAGGTCCCCGACCCGCAGAGCCTCGGCCTGCGACTCTGGGTGAACGGCGAGCGGCGCCAGGACGGCGACACCAAGGAGATGATCTTCGGCGTCGCCGAGATCGTCCGGTACCTGAGCCAGTTCATGGTCCTGGAGCCCGGAGACGTGGTGAACACCGGCACCCCGGCCGGCGTCGCCATGGGCATGCCCGGCCAGCCGTACCTGCGGGCAGGCGACGTCGTCGAGCTGGAGATCGACGGTCTCGGCCGGCAGCGCCAGACGCTCGGGCAGGCGTGACGATGACGACTCTCACCTCGGCGCCGATCACCGCCATCGAGACGCACGACATCCGCTTCCCGACCTCCCTCGAGCTCGACGGCTCCGACGCGATGAACCCCGACCCCGACTACTCGGCGGCGTACGTCGTGCTGCGGGCCGGCGAGCACGAGGGCCACGGGTTCGCGTTCACCATCGGGCGCGGCAACGACGTGCAGACGGCCGCCATCAGGGCTTTGGAGCCGTACGTGCTGGGCCGGACGACCGACGACCTCGGCGCGCTGTACCGCGAGATGACGCACGACTCCCAGCTGCGCTGGCTCGGCCCGGAGAAGGGCGTCATGCACATGGCGATCTCCGCGGTGGTCAACGCGCTGTGGGACCTGCGGGCCAAGCAGGAGGGCAAGCCGCTCTGGCTGCTGCTGAGCGAGCTGTCCCCCGAGGAGATCGTCTCCCTGGTCGACTTCCGCTACCTGACCGACGCGCTCACCCCCGACGAGGCGCTGGGGATCCTGCGGGCCGCCGAGCCGTCCAGGAGCGAGCGGGCGGCCCTGCTCAGGGAGCGCGGCTACCCCGCCTACTCCACCTCGCCCGGCTGGCTGGGCTACGGCGACGACAAGCTGCGCCGCCTGTGCAAGGAGGCGTGCCAGGACGGGTTCACCCAGATCAAGCTCAAGGTGGGGGCCGACCTCGACGACGACGTCAGGCGGATGCGGATCGCCCGCGAGGCCTGCGGCGACGACGTCAGGATCGCGATCGACGCCAACCAGCGCTGGGACGTGGAGACCGCGATCTCCTGGGTGCGGGCACTGGCCGAGTTCGACCCGTGGTGGGTCGAGGAGCCGACCAGCCCCGACGACGTCCTGGGCCACGCCGCCATCGCCCGCGGCATCGCGCCGCTGCGGGTCGCGACCGGCGAGCACGTGCAGAACCGGGTGGTCTTCAAGCAGCTCCTCCAGGCGGGCGCGCTGTCCTACCTCCAGCTCGACGCCGCCCGGGTCGGCGGGGTCAACGAGAACATCGCGATCCTGCTGCTGGCCGCCAAGTTCGGCGTGCCGGTGTGCCCGCACGCCGGCGGCGTCGGCCTGTGCGAGCTGGTGCAGCACCTGGCCATGTTCGACTACGTGGCGGTCAGCGGCTCCACGGACGACCGGGTCATCGAGTACGTCGACCACCTCCACGAGCACTTCGTGGACCCGGTCGTGATCGACAGGGGGGCGTACCGGGCGCCGCTCGCGCCGGGGTTCAGCTCGACGATGCGGCCCGAGTCGATCCGGGAGTACTCCTATCCCGACGGCCCGGTCTGGGCATCGTCATGACGAGCGGGACCCGACGACACGGAGGACTGGGATGAGCGCGGAATTCGAGGGCCTGACCGCACTGGTGACCGGGGGCGGCTCCGGCATCGGCCTCGCCACGGCCACGCTGCTGGCCGAGCGCGGGGCGCGGGTCGCCTGCCTCGACCTCAACCCGCCCGGGGAGCCGTTCCTCGGGCTCAAGGCCGACGTCACCGACGACGCCTCGGTGCGGGAGGCGGTCACGGCCGCCGCGGAGCGGCTCGGCGGGCTCGACATCCTGATCAACAACGCGGGCGTGGGCGCCTCCGGGACCGTGTCCGACAACCCGGACGAGGAGTGGCTGCGCGTCCTGGACGTCAACGTCCTCGGGATGGTGCGGGTCTCCCGGGCGGCCCTGCCGTACCTGCGGGAGTCGCGGCACGCGGCGATCGTGAACACCTGCTCCATCGTCGCGACAGCGGGGCTGCCGAGCCGGGCCCTGTACAGCGCGAGCAAGGGCGCGGTCCTGTCGCTGACGCTGGCCATGGCGGCCGACCACCTCCAGGAGGGCATCCGGGTCAACTGCGTCAACCCCGGCACGGCGGACACCCCGTGGATCGGCCGGCTGCTCGCCTCGGCCCCCGACCCGGAGGCCGAGCGGGCCGCGCTGGTGCAGCGCCAGCCGATGGGCCGCCTGGTCACCCCCGAGGAGATCGCGCACGCCGTCGCGTACCTCGCCAGCCCGCTGGCCTCGGCCACCACCGGCGCGTCGCTCGCCGTCGACGGGGGCGTGCAGGGCCTGCGGCTGCGCCCGCGGAGCTGACCCCGCCCTCGACGCCGCGCGGGGCGTGCACCATGCTGATCACACGTTTCGCCGAAGCCCTCGACCCGACGGGAGGCCGCATGCAACGGGTCGCTCTGCACACCAAGCTCAAGCCCGGGATGGAGGAGGCGTACGAGAAGATCCACGCGGTCATCCCCGGCGATCTCGACGCCGCGTTGCGGGAGGGCGGCGTGCGCACCTGGCGGATCTGGCGGGACGGCCTCGACCTGTTCCACTTCGTGGAGGTCGACGACTACGCCCGGCTGCAGGAGTTCCTCCGCGAGAACCCGGCGGACGTGGCGTGGCAGGCACGGATCAACCCGCTCCTCGACGGCGGCTTCGACCCCGGCGCGGGCGGCCTGACGATGGTGTGGGAGCTGCCGTGAAGCTCACCCCGTACGGATTCGGCGCCGCGCCGATCGGCAACCTCTACACGGCGATCACCGACGAGGAGGCCACGGCCGCCGTGGACGCCGCGTGGGACGCCGGGATCCGGTTCTTCGACACCGCCCCCCACTACGGCCTCGGGCTGTCGGAGCGCCGGCTCGGCGACGCCCTGCGTGAGCGGCCGCGCGACGAGTACGCGATCTCCACGAAGGTAGGCCGTCTGCTCGTGCCCGGCGACGGGACCGGCACGGACGACCAGGGCTTCGCCGTGCCGAACACGCTGCGGCGGGTGTGGGACTTCTCCCGGGACGGCGTGCGCCGCTCGCTGGAGGAGTCGCTCGGCCGGCTCGGCCTCACCCGGGTCGACCTGGTGCTCCTCCACGACCCGGACGACCACTGGAAGGAGGCGGTCTCCGAGGCGTACCCCGCGCTCGCGGAGCTGCGCGACCAGGGGGTCGTCGGGGCCATCGGCGCCGGGATGAACCAGTGGCAGATGCTCGCCGACCTCGTCAGGGAGACCGACCTCGACGTGGTCCTCCTGGCCGGTCGCTACACCCTGCTCGACCGTTCGGGCGAGGACGTGCTGCTCCCGCTGTGCCGGGAGCGCGGGGTGTCCGTGGTGGCCGGAGCGGTGTTCAACAGCGGCCTGCTGGCCCGCCACGACCCCGGCGGCACGTACAACTACGGGCCGGTCCCGCCGGAACTGCTGGAGCGGGCCCGCGAGATCGCCCGCGTGTGCGAGCGGCACGGCGTCACGCTGCCCCAGGCCGCGATGGCCTTCCCCCTGCGGCACCCGGCCGTGGCCTCGGTCGTGATCGGGATGCGGTCCGCCGGCGAGGTCCGCCAGAACATGGACCTCGCCGCCCGCCCGATCCCCGACGCGCTCTGGGCCGACCTCGACGCCCTGGCCGCGTCGTCCTCCTGACCCTGCGGACCGACCCTGCGGAGACCGCCGTGATCGACGCGCACCACCACCTGTGGGACACCACCCGGCGGGAGTACGGATGGATGGCCGGGGACGCCCTGGCCCCCATTCGCAGGCCGTACCGGCTGGACGACCTGCGTCGGGAGACGGCGGCGGCCGGCGTCACCGCGACCGTCCTCGTGCAGACGGTCGGCGACGAGGGCGAGACCGCGGAGTTCCTGGAGACCGCGGCCGGCTCGGACGGCCTGGTCGCCGGAGTCGTCGGATGGGTGGACCTGACGGCCCCCGACGTCGCCGAGCGCCTCGCGAAGCTGCGCGAGCTCCCCGGCGGGGACCGGCTCGCGGGCGTCCGCCACCAGGTGCAGGACGAGCCCGACCCCGACTGGCTGTCCCGGCCCGACGTCCGGCGCGGCCTGCGGGCCGTCGAGGAGGCCGGGCTCGCCTGCGACCTGCTGGTCCTGGTGCCGCAGCTCCCCGCCGCGCGGGCGGCGGTGCGGGAGACGCCCGGCCTGCGGTTCGTGCTCGACCACGCGGCCAAGCCCCCGGTCGCGTCCGGCCGCACCGACCCCTGGGACGCGGAGATCGCCGCCCTGGCCGCCTCGCCCAACGTCGCCTGCAAGCTGTCCGGCCTGGTGACCGAGGCGTCCTGGACGGACTGGGAGACGCCGCACTTCACGCCGTACGCCGACCGGGTGCTCCAGAGCTTCGGGCCCGGACGGGTGATGTTCGGCTCCGACTGGCCCGTGTGCGAGCTGGCCGCGTCGTACGGCCAGGTGGTGGGACTGGCGCGGGAACTGGTCTCCGGGCTCTCCGAGGCCGAGCGGGCGCGCGTCTTCGCCGGCTCGGCCCGGGAGTGGTACGGCCTGTCCTGACCGGCAGGGAAATGTCGGCGGGCTCTGGTAGACCGGGGTCATGGGTGTGAGCGTCGACGAGTTCCTCGACATGCTGGCCACGCTGCCCGAGGTCGAGCAGGGCCACGGTGGCGACTGGGTCTCGCTGAAGGTGCGCGGCAAGGGCTTCGGCTACCTGTGGGAGCGCACCGAGACGGTGGGGCTCAAGGCGACCATCGAGGAGCAGATCGCGCTCGTCGCCGAGCGCCCCGAGGTGTTCGAGGTCCAGTTCACCGCGGGCCGCTTCGGCTGGGTCGTGGTGCACCTGTCCGGAATCGACGCCGACGAGCTGCTGGAGCTCGTCACCGAGGCGTGGTGCCTCACGGCCCCGAAGGCGCTCGTCGACGCCCACGAGTCCGGCCGCTAGGCGCGCCGGCCGCGATCGTCGCCCACGGCCGGAACGACGGCGCCCCCCGCCGGGCGGCGCGCTCCCGGTGTGACGCAGGTCTCAACCGGACCGCGTACTTCGACGCGGAGCGCCGGACGCGTGATTTCTACCGTGATGCGGTCAATCCTCACGACCACATCAAGGAGATCAGCGATGAGTACCAGGCGCCCGCTCATGGCGCTGGCCGCGGCGGCCTTGGCCGTCGCCGCGATGGCAGGGGGCGGCACGACCGCCCGCGCCGCCGCGGCGGAGACGGACGGCACGATCGCCCACCGGGCCGCGGCGATGACGGGCGGCACGACCGCCCGTGCGGCCGCGGCGGATCCGCCGGGCAAGGCCGACGCCGACCGGCCCGTCGTCGTCACCGACCCGGTCCCGGACGGGTTCACCTCCTGGGAGGAGGTGAACCGCGCCCAGCAGCAGATCGACGCGGTGGCCGACCAGATCGAGGAGATCGCCGCCACCCCGGACGGCGCCGGCTTCGGCTCGATCGTCACCGAGCCCGTGGCCGGCCGGCTCCGCCTCTACTGGAAGGGCGCGCCGCCGGCGTCCGTGCGCGCCCTGCTGGCCAGGGACACCGGTGTGTCCGTGGTGGTCGAGCGCGCCGCCTACTCGGCGGCCGAGCTTCAGGCGGAGATCACCCGGATGACGGCCGCCCAGCCGGCCGGTCTGGACGCGTCGGCGAACCAGGTGACCGGGGTCGCCCCGCGACCTGACTCGGGCGGGTTGCAGGTGTTCGTGAGCGGCGACGCGGAGTCGGGCCGGGAGCTGCCCAACGTGCGGTCGGCCTCGGTGCCGGTTACCGTGCGGGGCTCCACCATGCCGCGGCTCGCGAGCCGCGACGACGACTCCCGCCCGTACTACGGCGGCGCGCGGTGGGGCACCACCGGCCTCCCGAGCTGCTCGACCGGCTTCGCCGTCTCCCTCGGCGGTCAGTCCAAAATGCTCGGCGCGGGCCACTGCGCGTCGGACGGCCAGTGGG
Source organism: Microbispora sp. ATCC PTA-5024 (assembly GCF_000511135.2). Lineage (NCBI taxonomy): Bacteria > Bacillati > Actinomycetota > Actinomycetes > Streptosporangiales > Streptosporangiaceae > Microbispora > Microbispora sp. ATCC PTA-5024. The sequence continues at coordinate 115,211 of NZ_KI866526.1, forward strand.
CCTACGACGGCGGCGGCACGATCGACGACATCATGGGCAAGATCACCAAGTCGTCCGACCCCAAGCTGGACGCGCTGCTGATCGCCACCCCGTCCGCGGGCCGCATCTTCGACGGCGGCCCGGGCGCCGGCGAGTACACCAATCCGGTCGCCGGCCGCCACTTCAACCACCCCGGCGACTACGTGTGCACAAGCGGCGCCTACTCCGGAACCCGGTGCGGCATCGAGATCGTCGACACCAACGTCACGCAGACGTTCTTCCTCGGCGGCAAGCCGGTCGGGCCGTTCAACCGGCTGGTGCTCGCCGAGCAGGTGGACGGCCTGAACGCGGGCGGCAACGGCGACAGCGGCGGCCCCGTGATTGAGGTCGACCCGGTCGACACGTCGAAGGTCTGGGCCAAGGGCATCTTCACCGGCCTGGACCCGGGCGGCAGCCCGGTCGCCTGCACGGGCGTTCCGACCAGCGCCTCACGCCAGTGCTCGTGGCGGATCTGGTACACCTCGATCGCCCAGATCCTCAACTCCTTCGGCGGCGACATCGTCACCGGCTGACCGGGCCGTGGAGCCGCGTCGCAGCCCGGCTGACCTCTCCCCGGCTGCCTCTCCCCGGCCGGGCCCCACCCGGCCGGCGGTCGCCGGCCCGCGCACGGCGGGCCGGCGTCCGGGTCACAGGGCCTGGCGGAGCCACTCCTCCACGCCGGCGACGTGGACGGTCGCCCAGGCCCGGGCGACCTCCGGCCGCCGGTTCGCGATGGCCTCGTAGATGGCCACGTGCTGCTCGCGCGTCTTGCCGAGCGCGCCCTCCTGGGTGAGGCCCCGCCAGATGCGCGCCCGCGCGGTCGGGCCGGACAGGCTCTCGATCAGCGAGCAGAGCACGGCGTTGCCCGACCCCGCGGCGATCCGATGGTGGAACTCCAGGTCGTTGGCCACGAGCTGCTCCACGCTGGGGTCCTCGGGCAGGGAGTCGAGGATCTTGCGCAGGTCCTCCACGTCCGTGTCCGACATGGTGGTGGCCGCCATCGCGGTCGCGGCCGGCTCGAGGATCCTGCGCACCTCGAAGAACTGCAGGACAGTGTCGTCGCGGTGGAAGTCGACCACGAACGACAGCGCGTCGAGCAGCAGGTGCGGCTCCAGGCTCGTCACGTAGGTGCCGTCGCCCTGGCGCACGTCCAGGACGTTGATCAGGGCGAGCGCGCGGACGGCCTCGCGCAGCGAGTTGCGGGACAGGCCGAGCCGCTCGGCCAGGTCCGCCTCCTTGGGCAGCCGGTCGCCCGGGGCCAGCTCGCCCGAGATGATCATGTCTTTGATTCTGTCGATCGCCGTGTCGGTGACTGCCACGCACGCACTCCCTGGAGGCCCCGCTGCCCAGCGCGGCTCTAAGACATCCGATGTCCATGAGTGTAGGGCGCGGTGCCGCCGTCTCCGATGCCCGGGCCGTCAGAATTTCCGCCCGGGCTCCTGACCGGTCAGGCGCGTTCCAAAACAGTGGCCGTGGCCAGCGCCCCTCCGGCGCACATCGTCACCAGAGCGGTCGAGGAGTCCGACCTTTCCAGCTCGTGCAGCGCCGTCGTGACCAGCCGGGCGCCGGTCGCCCCGACCGGGTGGCCGAGCGCGATCGCGCCGCCGTTCACGTTGACCCGGTCCATGTCCGGCCCGTGCGCCGAGGCCCACGAGAGCACGATCGCCGCGAACGCCTCGTTGACCTCGAACCGGTCGACGTCCCCGATCGTCATGCCGGTCCGCTCCAGCACCCGCGCGGTCGCGTCCACCGGCCCGTCCAGGTGGTAGTACGGCTCGGAGCCGACGAGCGCCTGGGCCAGGATCCGCGCCCGGGGCCGCAGGCCGTGCCGGGCCGCCGCCTCCTCGCTCATCAGCAGCACCGCCGCCGCGCCGTCCGAGATCTGCGACGACGTGCCGGCCGTGTGCAGGCCGCCCTCGCCGAGCACCGGGCGCAGCCGGGCGAGCCCCTCGGCCGTCGTCTCCCGCAGCCCCTCGTCCCTGGTCACCGTACGGCTCTCGCCCGTGGGGGCGCCGTCCTCGCCGAGCACGGGCGCGGTGACGGGGAGGACCTCCCGCTCGAACCGCCCGTCGGCCCACGCCTTAGCGGCGAGCTGCTGGGACCGGGCGCCGAAGGCGTCCAGCCGCTCGCGGGTCAGCCCCCGCCGGGCGGCGATGCGTTCCGCGGCCGTGAACTGGTCGGGCAGGTCGATCGACCAGTCGTCGGGCCGCGGCCGGGCCGGGAGCACGTTGCTGCCGAGCGGCTGGCGGCTCATCACCTCGACGCCGCAGGCGACCCCCGCGTCGATCACGCCGGCCTGGATAAGCGCGGCCACCAGGTGCACCGCCTGCTGCGACGACCCGCACTGCGCGTCGATCGTGGTCACCCCGGTCCGGTATGGCAGGCCCGCGTAGAGCCAGGCGTGCCGGCCGATGTGGCCGCCCTGCTCACCGGCCTGCGTCACGCAGCCGGCGAAGACCTGCCCGACGATCGAGGGGTCGATCCCCGCCCGGCCGATCAGCCCGTTGAGGGCCGTCGCGAGCAGCGCCTGCGGCTTCAGCCCCGCGAGCAGGCCGCCCTTCTTCCCGATCGGCGTCCGTACCGCTTCGACGATCACCGGTGTGGCCACGGGGACCTCCTCGCATCGGAATAATGTTCCGGTGCGAATGTAACCGGTTCTACTTAGGGGCGGAAGGGTCGGGCCGGGAAACTGGACGCCTTATCGAATAGCGGTGTCCGGGTCCTGGAAATCGACCAGGAGGCGGTCGGCCGCGATCTCGATCCGGCGCTGGATCTGGTCGTAGGTGCGGCGGCCCCGGAGCATCTCCAGGAGCTCCTGCACCCACACCCCGGCCAGCGACCCCGCGAGCGCGAACTGCTCCTCGGTGGCCCGGTCGACCGTCAGTCCGCCTGCCGCGACCCGCAGGATCAGTCCGGCCATCCGGTCGCCGAACGGCGCCTCGACCTCGGCCATGATCAGTGACCGGATGAGCGCGTCGGCCAGCTCCGGCTCGCGCATGAGTCCCCGTGTGGCCCGCATCAGGACGTCCACCGCGCGGCCCGCGGGGGTGGCGGCGCTCGGCGGTCGCCGCTCGATGCTGGACTCCAGCAGGTCGATCTCCTCGCTGACGACCGCGACCACCAGGTCCATCTTCGAGGGGAAGTAGCGATAGAGCGTTCCCAGCGCGACGCCGGCCCGCTCGGCCACCGTCCGCATCTGCATGGCCTCGACACCGCCCCGCGAGGCGAGCGCGGCCGCCGCCTGGACGATGCGCCGGCGCCGCTGGTGCTGGCTGCGGGTCCGGGCGCCGGGAGCCGGAGGTGTCACCGGGTGGCCGTCCACGACGGGCTGCCCCTCCGGAGGCGGCGCGAGGGCGTCCGTGACAGCGTGCGAGCGCATAGGAACACGTTATCTGATTTCCTCTTCTCTTGGACGGTTACTCGTCAGTCACAAATAACCGCGTGCTTGCATGACTTTCGCGTTTCGTTCGGGTGTCCTGCGTGCTTCGGCCCCTCACCCTCTGGACAGATATTAGAATGTGTTCTAGTTTCCGGGTTGTGGACTTCAAACTGGACGAGACCCAGGCGGAGCTGCGGACACTGGCCTCCGAGGTGCTGGCCCGCGAGGCCGCGCAGGCCAGGCTCGAGGAGCACGAGAAGAGCGGCCGGCCGTACGACACGGGGACCTGGAAGGCGATGGCGCAGGCCGGCCTGATCGGCGCGTGCCTGCCGGAGGAGGCCGGAGGCGCCGGTCTCGGCCCCGTCGAGATGGCGGTGATCCTCCGGGAGGCCGGCGCCCACGTCGCGCCGGTCCCGGCCCTGCCGAGCCTGGTCGCCGGGCTCGTGGTGGCCCGGCACGGCACGGCGGCGCAGCGCGAGGCCCTCGCCCCGGTCGCCGAGGGGGACGCGGTGCTGACCTTCGCCGTACGGGAGCCGGGGGCCGGCCTCGCCGACGCGCCCACGGCGACGGCCCGCGGCGGGCGCGTCACCGGGCGCGCCGGGCTCGTCCCGTACGCCGCCGAGGCGTCGGCCGTCCTCGTCCCCGCGCGGGTGGAGGGGGCCGGGACGGCCCTGTTCCTCGTCCGGCCCGGCGCGGCCGGCATCCGGCCGGTGACGCTGTCGACCGGCGAGCCGGCCGGCGTGGTCACGCTCGACGACGCGCCGGCCGAGATGGTCGGCGAGCCGGACGGGCGGGCGGCGGAGTCGCTGCGCCTGCACGCGCTGGCCGGGATCACGGCGACCGCCTCCGGGGTCCTCGCCGGAGCGCTCGCGCTGACCACGGGCTACATCCGGACGCGGCGGCAGTTCGACCGGGTGCTGGCCGAGTTCCAGGCCGTGACCATGCAGATCGCTGACGTCTACATCGCCGCCCGCGCCGTCGACGTCGCCATGTGGGCGGGCGTGTGGCGGCTCGCCGAGGGGCTGCCGGCCCAGGAGGACCTCGCGGTGGCCGCCCACAACGCGGCCGACGCCGGTCTGCGGGCCCTGTACACCTGCCAGCACCTGCACGGCGGCATCGGCCTCGACGTGACCTACCCCCTGCACCGCTACTTCGCCTGGGGCAAGAACGCCGCCCACCTGCTCGGCGGCGCCGAGGCCCAGCTCGACCTGATCGGAGCGCCGGCCTGATGTTCATCGACCTGACGGAGGAGCAGCGACGGCTCCGCGACGAGCTGAGGGAGTACTTCGCCTCCTGCCTCTCTGACGACGACCGGCGGAACATCGCCCGTGACCCGTTCGGCCCCGCGTACATGGAGCACTGCCGCAGGCTCGGCCGCGATGGCAAGCTCGGCCTCGGCTGGCCCAAGGAGTACGGCGGGGGCGGGTACGGCCCGGTGGAGCAGCAGATCTTCGCCAACGAGGTCGCCCGGGCCGAGGTGCCGTACCCGATCATCACGCTGCAGACGGTCGGTCCGACGCTCATGCAGTACGGCACCCCGGAGCAGAAGGACGTCTTCCTGCCGCGCATCCTCGCCGGCGACTGCCACTTCGCTATCGGCTACAGCGAGCCGGAGGCGGGCACCGACCTCGCCTCGCTCAAGACCACGGCCGTCAGGGACGGCGACCACTACGTGGTGAACGGGCAGAAGATCTTCACCTCGGGGGCCCACCACGCCCAGTACATCTGGCTGGCCGCCCGCACCGACCCCGCCGCCCGCAAGCACCGCGGGATCACCATGATGATCGTCGACTGCTCCGACCCAGGCTTCTCCTGGACGCCGATCGTCACGATGGACGGCCGCCACCACACCAACGCGACGTACTACTCCGACGTCCGGGTGCCGGTGGACATGGTCGTCGGCGAGGCCGGCAAGGGCTGGGACCTGATCGTCAACCAGCTCAACCACGAGCGGGTGACCCTGGGCCCGGCCGGCAACCTCGCGCACACGTACGACCGGTTCGTCCGCTGGGCCCGGGAGAAGCCCGGCCGCGACGGCCGGCCGCTGTACGACGTGCCCGAGGTGCGCCGGGCGCTCGCCCGCGTGTACGCGTACTTCCGTACCAACGAGCTGCTCAACTGGCAGGTCGCCGCGAACATGGACCTCGGCTGGCTGGGCGCCCCCGACGCCTCGGCCACCAAGATCTACGGCTCGGAGCGGATGCAGGACGTCGGCAGGATCGTCGGCGAGACGCTGGCCCGGTACGGCGACCCCGGCGACGAGGAGACCCGCGACCTGATCGAGCGGGTCGACCGCGGGGTCAAGGGCGGGCTCGTGCTCACGTTCGGCGGCGGCGTGAACGAGGTGCAGCGCGAGCTGATCGCGATGCTCGGCCTCCAGCTGCCCAAGCCCCCCAGATGAGCGGCGCACGGTGCGGCGTCGAGAGCGAACCGAGGTGAGGCGATGACGGCGGGGACGCCTGCGGGCGGTCCGGAGAGCACGGCCGGCGAGGAGGCCGCGGAGCCGGACACGCACGGCCACCTGATGGCCCTGGCGGACAAGGCCATCGGGGCGGGGGAGGGGCCGCGGATGCCCGCCCCCGACCCGGTGAACCCGGTCATGATCCGCCACTGGGCCGAGGCGATGGGGGACGCCAACCCCCGCTACGCCGGCCCGGACGCGGTCGCGCCGCCCGCCATGATCCAGGTGTGGACGATGGCCGGGCCGGGCGGCCGGGCGGCCAGGGCCTCCCGCACGCCGCTGGACGACCTGCTGGGCGCGTTCGACGAGACCGGGTACACGGGCGTGGTCGCCACGAACTGCGAGCACACCTACCACCGCTACCTGCGGCCCGGTGAGCACCTGACGGCCGGCACCCGCATGACGGACATCGCCGGCCCGAAGCGGACCGCGCTCGGCGAGGGGTACTTCGTCACCTGGACGGTCACCTGGTACTCCCAGGACGAGCCGGTGGCGGAGATGCTGTTCCGGCTGCTGAAGTTCCGCCCGCGGGAGCGGCCCGCGCCGCGCGAGCCGTACCCGCTGCGGCCCGCGGTGAACCGCGACACCGCCTTCTTCTGGGAGGGCGCGCGCCTCGGTGAGCTGCGCGTGCAGACGTGCGCGGCCTGCGGGCTCCTGCGCCACCCGCCCGGTCCCGTGTGCCCGTCCTGCCACTCCGCCGAGCGCGCGTACGTGGTGGCGCGGGGGGAGGGCACGGTCTACAGCTACGTGGTCCACCACCACCCCCCGGTGCCGGGCCTGGAGACGCCCTTCGCGGTCGCCGTGGTCGAGCTGCCCGAAGGGGTGCGGATCGTCGGCAACGTGGTCGGCTGCCCGCCGTCCGAGGTGTCCGTGGGAATGCCCGTACGGGTGGAGTTCCGGGAGATGGACGACGAGCTGACGCTGCCGATGTGGGTGCCGGGAGGGGAGTCGTGATGGGCGAGGTCGCCGAGCCGGAGGACGTGCTCACGCGCGGGGAGACGCGCGTCGCCGTCGGGACCGCGCTGCCGACGCTGGTGATCGATCTCACCCCGACCTTCGTGATCTCGACGGCGCTCGCCACCCGTGACTTCACTCCCGTGCACCACGACACCGCGGTGGCCCGGGCCCAGGGCTCGGCGGACATCTTCCTCAACATCCTGACCACGATGGGGCTGGTCGAGCGGTACGTCACGGACTGGACCGGCCCGGAGGCCGAGCTGCGCGGGATCAAGGTGCGGCTCGGGGTGCCGGCGTACGCGGGGGACACGCTGACGTTCTCCGGGACGGTGGCCGAGGCGTCCGGCGGCGAGGTCACGGTCGAGGTGACGGGCGCGGTGAGCCTCGGCGCCCACGCCACCGCCACCGTCCGTCTCGCCCTGCCCGAGGCCGCGTGACCCCGTCCGATCCCGTCCGATCCCGTCAGATCCCGTCAGATCCCGTCAGATCCCGCAGAAGGGCTCCGCGATGACCTCCCTGTCCGGCCGTACGGCCGTCGCCGGCATCGGCGCCACCGAGTTCTCCAAGGACTCCGGCCGGTCAGAGCTCCAGTTGGCCGCCGAGGCCGTCCTGGCCGCGCTCGACGACGCCGGGCTCGCGCCGTCCGACGTGGACGGCCTGGTGACCTTCACCCAGGACGCCAACACCGAGATCGCGGTCGCCCGGGAGACCGGGATCGGCGACCTGTCGTTCTTCTCCCGGGTGAACTACGGCGGCGGCGCGGCCTGCGGCACGGTCCTGCACGCCGCCATGGCGGTGGCGACCGGCGTCGCCGACACCGTCGTCTGCTACCGCGCCTTCAACGAGCGCTCGGGCCGCCGCTTCGGCCAGCCCAACATCGGCATCGGCGGCGAACCCTCGTCGCAGGGGCTGGAGATGAGCTGGCACGCCCCGTACGGGCTGCTGACCCCGGCCGCGTGGGTGGCCATGTTCGCCCGGCGGTACATGCACCGGTACGGCGCCACCTCCGAGGACTTCGGCCGGGTGGCGGTCGCCATGCGGCGGCACGCCTCCACCAACCCGGCGGCGTGGTTCCACGGCAGGCCGATCACGCTGGAGGAGCACCAGGCGTCCCGGTGGATCGTGGAGCCCCTCCACCTGCTCGACTGCTGCCAGGAGAGCGACGGCGGGGTGGCCCTCGTGGTCACCTCGGCCGAGCGCGCCCGGGACCTGCGCCGCCCGCCCGCCGTGGTGCTCGCCGCCGCGCAGGGCTCGGGGGCCGGGCAGATGATGATGACCAGCTACTACCGGGACGACATGACCGGGCTGCCGGAGATGGGGGTCGTCGGCCGCCGGTTGTGGGAGATGTCCGGGCTCGGCCCCGCCGACGTCAGGACGGCGATCCTGTACGACCACTTCACGCCGTTCGTCCTCACCCAGCTGGAGGAGCTGGGCTTCTGCGGCCGCGGGGAGGCCCCGGACCTCGTGCGGGAGGGCGGCCTCGAGATCGGCGGACGCCTGCCCGTCAACCCCCACGGCGGCCAGCTCGGCGAGGCGTACATCCACGGCATGAACGGCATCGCCGAAGCCGTCCGGCAGCTGCGGGGCACGGCGGCCAACCAGCTCGACGACGTCGAGAACGTGCTGGTCACCGCCGGTACGGGCGTGCCGACGAGCGGGCTGGTGCTGTCGCGCGACCGCTGAGGGCCGCCGCTCAGTGGCTGACGATCGTCGGGACGGCGAAGAACACGATCAGCGCGATGGCCAGGCAGATCAGGAACCCGACCAGCTCCCACAGCCAGTCGTAGTGCTTGTCGCCGGGCCGGCCGTCCGCGCGGCCCCTGGCGGGCGTCTGCTTCGCGCGCCGTGCCGCGCCGGCCGGTCCCTTCGCCTGGACGGCGCGCCGTCCCGGCTCCCGTACGGCGGGGTCGGCGGCCGGCTG
>NZ_KI866526.1:124219-132781 GCF_000511135.2 Microbispora sp. ATCC PTA-5024
GCCGTGTCCGCGGCCATGTCCGCAGCCGTGCCGGCCGGGCTCGCCGTGAGGCCGGGCGCCCGGAAGGCGTCGAGGGCGCCGGCCGGGCCGGGAGCCGCCGGGGCGGGGTCCACGGCGGGGGCGGCCGTCTCCGGGGCGTCGGCGATCGGGGCACCGGCGGCCGGGGTGTCGGCGACCGGGGCGGGAAGGGCCGGCCCTGACGGGCGCCTCCTGCGGGTGCGGCCCTCGCCGAGCGCCGCGAGGAGTGAGCCGCGCAGCTTCGGCATCGGCTCGGTCGTCGCCTCGTGCCTCGCACGGCGGCGCGGCTCGGCCGGGGTTCCCGCCGGGGCCGTCGCGGCGGATCCGTCCGCCGGGGCCTCGGGCGTGCCGATGGTGCCGGCCTTGACCACGATCGTGCTGCTGGCCGGGTTGGGGTCGCTCAGCGGGAGCGGCCACGTCGGCGGGGTCGGCCAGAGCCTTTTGGTGGGCAGCGCCGACGAGGGCGCCGCGGGGACGGGGTCCTCGTACGGCAGCGCCGAGAGCACCCGGTCCCGGACGGCGGCGGCCGGGCGACGCCAGGGCAGGCGGGCCAGCACGTCCTCGATGGGGGCGACGCCGATCGCGTCGTACACCTCGGCCACCCCCGCCGCCAGGAACGGCGCCGACCTGGCGGCCGTCACGGCCGTCTCCAGCGTCTGGGCGAAGCGGCGCCGCGCCCCGCCCGTGAGCTCGTCGGCGGTGTCGAGCGCCACGTCGAGCACGACCGCGAGCTCGGGCGTGACCAGGCCGCAGACGGCCGACAGCAGGAGGACCTCCCGCTGGTGCGGCCGGATGTCCCGGAAGACCCGCTCGATCAGGGCGGTGGCGGGGTCGGCGACCGAGTCGACGGCCGGGAGGGCGTAGCTCACGTCCCGGCGGTAGATCTCGCGGCGGGCCAGCGCGTACAGGACGGCGCGGGGCGGCGGCTCCACGGTCGGGACGGCGGTGAAGACCGCGACGACCGCGTCGCCGGCCGAGGCCGTCTCGCCGAGCTGGTCGTGGCAGTACGCGAACAGCCCTGCGGCGTGACGCTCGTAGAGCTCGGCGATCAGCTCGCTCCGGGAGCGCCGACCGGTGAGCGATGGTGTCACGACCGGCTCCCTAGTGGTTCGTTGCGAGGGGCTGGAGTGGGGCGTGTGGGTAATCATGCCAAGACAACCCGTGGCACCGCACTACCAGATGCCCTATTGATAGATATTCAGTCAGCGAGCACGCGGACCGTTCAGGCGGTTCGCACCCGGCCCGGAGGGGACAGAGGGGGTGTCCCGGCCGTAATCTAATCGGAAGGTCGTTTTGCCCATCGGCGCGGCCAGGGGGTAAAGAGGCATTCTGCGGGAAGAGCCGTGGCGCTCGCGCTGTTGCCGTGATCACCGACTTGCGAAGGGCGAGGTCCCCCGTTGATCACATTCGAAGGCGTCACCAAGCGCTACCGCGACGGGACGGTGGCGGTCGACGACCTGAGCCTCGAGGTGCCCACGGGCGCAGTCACCGTCTTCGTCGGGCCCTCCGGATGCGGCAAGACGACCTCGCTGCGCATGATCAACCGCATGATCGACGCCACCTCGGGGCGCATCACGCTGGACGGCCGCGACGTGCGGGAGATCGACCCGCCCACGCTGCGCCGCGGCATCGGGTACGTCATCCAGCAGGCCGGGCTGTTCCCGCACCGCAAGATCGTGGACAACGTCGCCACCGTGCCGTACCTGCTGGGCTGGGACAAGAAGAGGGCCCGGGCCCGGGCGATGGAGCTGCTGGAGCGCGTGGGGCTCGACCCGGCGCTGGCCGGCCGGTACCCGTTCCAGCTGTCCGGCGGCCAGCAGCAGCGCGTCGGCGTGGCGCGGGCGCTCGCGGCCGACCCGCCGGTGCTGCTGATGGACGAGCCGTTCAGCGCCGTCGACCCCGTCGTGCGGGCCAGCCTCCAGGACGAGCTGCTCCGCCTGCAGTCGGAGCTGCGCAAGACCATCGTGTTCGTCACCCACGACATCGACGAGGCCATCAAGCTGGGCGACACCGTGGCCGTGCTGCGGGTCGGCGGCAGGCTGGCGCAGATGGCCGGGCCGGCGACGCTGCTCACCGAGCCGGCGGACGACTTCGTGCGCGGGTTCCTCGGGCGCGACCGCGGCATCCGGCGGCTGTCGTTCATCTCGGCCAAGGAGGTGCGGCTCGACCCGGCGCCGGGCGAGCTGGCCGTGGACGAGGACGGCCGTCCCCTCGGCTGGCGCACCGGCGGCGGCCTGTCGTCGTTCGGGACCTTCGACCCGGAGGCCGACTCGCTGCGGGCCGCCCTGGACGCCGCGCTGCTGTCGCCGAACGGCACGGCGGTGGCGGTCGACGGCGACGGCCGGGTCCGCGGCGTGGCCCGGCGGGAGGCCCTCGACGAGCTGTTCGGCGCGTACGCCGACGGGGTGCCCGAGCAGGCCCGCCGCTTCCACGAGCAGCACCCCACCCCGGGCGGCGAGAGCCCGCCGGAGGGCGGGGCCGAGACCGGACGGGCGGGGTCATGAACGGCGAGCCGCTGGTCCGGTGGGACTGGATCGCGCGCAACTGGGCCAACGGGGACCCGTCCGCCATCAGCACGCTGCTGCTGGGCCACCTGGTCATGGCCTTCCTGCCGGTGGTGCTCGGGCTCGTGGTGGCGCTGCCGCTCGGCCTGGCCTGCGTCCGGTGGCGGTGGCTCTACCAGCCCACCGCGGCGCTGATGAACGTGACGTACTCCCTGCCGTCGCTGGTGCTGTTCTCGATCTTCCTGTCGATCACCGGGCTCACCCGGACGACCGTGGTGATTCCGCTGACGTTCTTCGCGCTGGCCGTCCTGATCCCGTCCGTGGTGGACGGGCTGACGTCGGTGCCCGACCACGTGCGGCAGTCGGCCGTCGCCATGGGGTTCCGCCCGGCGCGCCGCCTGCTCCTGGTGGAGCTGCCGATCGCCGTGCCGGTGGTGCTGGCGGGCCTGCGGGTGGCCACCGTGTCGAGCATCAGCCTCGTCAGCGTCGGCGCGCTGATCGGGCAGGGCGGGCTCGGCAACCTGTTCATCGACGGCTGGCAGCGGCAGTTCTACACCCCGATCGTCGTGGGCATCGCGCTGATCGTGCTGCTCGCGGTGGCCGCCGACGGCGTGCTCGTGCTCGCCCAGCGGCTGCTGACCCCCTGGTCCCGGGCGAGGAGGACGGCGTGAACTGGCTGGTCGGCTTCTTCGGCGACTCCGCCAACTGGTCCGGCCCGGACGGCATCCCGACCCGGCTGCTGGAGCACCTGGAGTTCTCCGCGGCCGCGTTCCTCATCGCCGCCGTGGTCGCCGTACCGCTCGGCATGCTGATCGGGCACACCGGCCGCGGCGCGCTGCTCGTCGTGGTCTCGGCCAACGCGGCCCGCGCGCTGCCCACGCTGGGCCTGCTCGTGCTGGTCGTGCTGCTGATCGGCGTCGGCACCGTGCTGCCGGTCCTCATCCCGCTGGTCGTGCTGGCCGTCCCGCCCATCCTCGTGAACACGTACGAGGGGGTGCGCGGGGTGGACGCCGACCTGCGCGACGCCGCCTACGGCATGGGCCTGCGCGGCCGGCAGGTGCTCTTCCAGACGCTCACGCCGGTGGCGCTGCCGCTGATCCTGCTGGGCCTGCGGCTGGCCGCCATCCAGGTCGTCTCGACCGCGACGGTCGCGGCGTTCGTGGGGCTGGGCGGGCTCGGCCGCTTCATCATCGACGGCCTGGCCACCAAGACCTACTCCAGCGTCATCGGGGGAGCGGTGCTCGTGGCGGCCCTCGCGCTGGCCGTCCAGCTCGCCTTCACGCTGCTGGACCGGCTCGTGGTCTCGCCGGGCGTGCGCCCCCGCGCGGAGCGGGGAGCGGACGCCGCCCGGTAGCCCACGGCGGCAGGCGGCCTGCGCCGAGAGGGATGAGCGCGTCAGGCCGGGGCAGAGGGCGCAGGTTCCGGTCACCCGATTTTGTCGGCCTTGTGTGCTACTCCTAGGTGGCTAGTCTGGGCCACGGCCGCGTGCCACCCGTGGCCGATCGGGGTGAAGGGGAGGAGGCGCACGTTGGAACGTCCGCTAATCTCCTATTTATCTCCCAAAAATGAAGGGATTGCACGATGAGACGCATCCTTGGCGTCGCGGCGGTCGTCCTGACCGCGGCGCTTTCGCTATCTGCGTGCGGGGGCTCCGACCCGTTGACCTCCGCCACCCCCGCCGCGCCCGCCTCATCGGGCGGCGCCGCCGGCTCCTCCACCGTCGTCGTCGGCTCGTTCAACTTCCCCGAAAGCGTCCTGCTGGCCTCGATCTACGCCCAGGCCCTCAAGGCCAAGGGCGTCACGGTCGAGGAGAAGCCCAACATCGGCAGCCGCGAGGTCGTCTTCGACCAGGTCAAGAGCGGTGGCCTCACGGTCCTGCCGGAGTACATCGGCTCCCTTCTCGCCTTCGTCGACAAGAACACCACGGCGAAGACCAAGGACGAGATCGTCGCGTCGCTCAAGGAGAAGCTGCCCTCCGGGCTTGAGGTCCTGGAGCCCGCCGAGGCGCAGGACAACAACTCGCTGACGGTCACCAAGGAGACCGCCACGAAGTACAAGCTGACCACGATCGACGACCTGGCCAAGGTGTCCAAGGACTTCGTCGTGGGCGGGCCGCCGGAGTTCAAGGAGCGCCAGGAGCAGAACTTCAAGACGGTGTACGGCCTGGAGTTCAAGCAGTGGAAGCCGACCGGTGACACGACCGCCGACGCCATCAAGAGCGGCACGGTCCAGGTGGGCAACGTGTTCACGACCGACCCGAAGATCGTCCTCAACGACCTGGTGCCGCTGCAGGACAACAAGAACGCCTTCGGCTCGGAGAACGTCACGCCCCTCGTCTACAAGGCGGGCGTGAACGACGCCGTCGTGTCCACCCTGAACGCGGTCTCCGCGAAGCTCGACACCACCACCCTGGTGTCGCTGATGAAGCGGGTCGCGGTCGACAAGGACGACCCGCCGGCGGTGGCCAAGGACTGGCTGACCCAGAACGGCCTCGGGTAACCGAGGTGGACGAGGGCCGGCTCCCCGACGGGAAGCCGGCCCTCTCCGCTTTCGCCGGGCTCGTCAGGCGCCGCGGCGGGCGCGGGCGCGGCGCTTGCCCTCGTGCATGGCCTGCACCCGGGCCACCGGGATCGTGTGGCCCTCCGCGATCAGGTCGGCGGGCAGCGTCTGGGGTCCGGGCATGTGCTCGGCCCAGGGGTCCCCGCCGCCGAGCAGCCCGGGGACGGTCCGGATCGTGAAGTCCTTCGGAGAGACGCGGTCGAGGTCCTCCCAGGCCACCGGGAACGACACCGGCACCCCCGGCCGCACCCGCGGGCTGTAGGCCGCCACGACCGTCGCCCCGCCGGCCCGCGTCGAGTCGAGGAACACCTTCCCGCCCCGGTCCTCCCGGATGAACGCCGTCGTGGCGAGCGCCGGGTCGAGACGCTCGGCCCGCGCGGCGAGCGCCCGGGTGGCCGCGGCCACGTCCTCCACGGGGATCGCCGGGCCGATCGGCACGAACACGTGCACGCCCTTGGCGCCGCTGGTCTTCACCGCGCCCGCCAGTCCCGCGTCGGCCAGCGCCTGGCGCACCAGCAGGGCGGCCCGTACGGCGAGGGGGAACGCGTCCCCTTCCGGAGGGTCGAGGTCGAGCACGAGATGCGTGGGCCGCCCCCACTCGTCCGACCGGAACAGCGCCGGGTGGTACTCCACGGCCCTCTGGTTGGCGAACCACAGCAGCGTCCGGCGGTCGTCGCACAGGGCGTAGGCGACCTCCCGGCGCGAGCTCTCCGCCCACATGGTGACGGTCCGCACCCACTCCGGGGCGTACTTGGGCACGTTCTTCTGCATGAACGGCTCCTGGCCCTGGCGGACCCGGATCACCGAGAGGGGACGGTCCCGCAGGACCGGGACGACGCGGTCGTGGACGGCGTCGAGGTAGTCCACCAGGTCGCGCTTGGTCGCGTCCGACGCGTCGAACAGCGGCTGGTCGAGGTTCGTGAGCGACACCCCGTCGCGCGCCTCATCCGTGGTCATCCGATCACCATGCCCCGGCCTGGACCCGGCCAACCCTCCGTTCCCCGCCTCCGCGCCGGGGACGGCATGATGAACCGCGGGAGACGAAGGAGGCCTGACCGTGGGGGGTTCGTTCACCGAGGCGATGGCGCAGCTGGCCGCCGGGGTGGGGGTGGTGACGGTCAGGGACGACCGCGACGACCTCGGGACGACGGTCGCGACGCTGATGTCGGTGTCGCTCGACCCGCCCCTCGTCCTGGTCAGCCTCGCCTCCGCGGGCTACCTCGCCGAGGTGCTGCTGCGCCGCGACCTGTGGGCGGCCACGCTCCTCGCCGACGGTCAGCAGGCGGTCGCGTCCCGGTTCGCGACGCCCGGCAGGCCGAGCGCGCGGCTGCTGCTGGCGGGCGTCCCCCACCACCGCGGGGAGCGCACGGAGGCGCTCGTGGTGGACGGGGGAGTCGCCGCCGTCGAGGTGGAGACGGTCCGCGTCGTCCCGGCCGGAGACCACACACTGTTCGTCGGCGCGCTCCTGTCCGTGGACTACGTCGACGCGACCCGCGCCCCCCTCGTCCGCCTCCGGTCCCGCTACCGCCCGGTGACGTGACCCGTCAGCGGATGGTCCACCAGCCGGGCAGCACGAGCGGGCCGTACGAGGGCAGGTTCAGCTCGCCGGCCAGGCGCGCGAGCGGGCCCCACGCCTCCAGGCGCACCCGGGCGAGGGCCGCCGACCGGTCCTCGCTCGACTCCGCCGGCCGCAGCCGCTCCAGCGGGTGCAGGCGCGGGTAGGTCCGCACCGGCGCGTCGACGGCCAGGCCGGCCTTCTTGCGGGCCAGGGCCAGCGCGTCCTCCAGGCCGCCGAGCTCGTCGACCAGGCCGTTCCCCGAGGCGTCGGCGCCGGTCCAGACCCGGCCCCTGGCCAGCTCGTGGGCCCGCTCCCGGCTGATGCCGCGGCCCTCGGCCACCTTGCCCACGAAGTCGTCGTAGATCCGGTCCAGCCACGCGTTGACCCGCGCCCACTGGGCGTCGGAGAACTCCCGGCTCGTGGAGAACATGCCGGCGTTCGCCCCCTCGGTCACCGCCTCGGTGACCACGCCGAGCTTGCCGAGCAGCTCGCCGACGACGGGCTTGCCGCCGAAGACGCCGATCGAGCCGGTCAGCGTCCCGGGCTGAGCCACGATCAGGTCCGCGGCCATCGACACGAAGTACCCGCCGGAGGCGGCCAGGTCGCCCATCGAGACCACGACCGGCTTGCCGGCCCTGCGGGCCAGCACGACCTCGCGCCAGATGGCGTCCGAGGCGACGTACGACCCTCCAGGGCTGTCCACCCGGAACACGATGGCGCGGACCTTCTCGTCGCGGCGGGCCGAGCGCAGGGCGGCGCTGATCGTGTCGGAGCCCATCGCGCCTCCGCCGCCGAGCGGGGAGCGGCCGCTGCGGCCCAGCCGGATCATGCCCGTGCCGTGGACCAGGGCGACCACGTCGCCGCCGGGGTGCGGCAGCCGTTTGGCAAGAGCGGTCTTGGCGTACCGGGACACGTACAGGAGGTGGGCGTCCGCGCCGACCGTCTCCTCGTAGACCTCGTCGCGGTACTTGAGGGCGTCCACCAGACCGGCCTCGACGGCCTCGACGCCGATGAACGGGCCCTGGTCGATCAGCTCCCGCACCCGGGCCGGGTCGAGCGAGCGGGCCTCGGCGATGCCGGACGTGATCTGCTCCGTCACCGACTCGGCGATGCGCCCCGCCGACTCCCGGTGCGGTTCGGTCATGTGGTTCTGCGTGAAGGTGTTGGCCGCGGTCTTGTACTCGTGCCGCTGGCCGAGCTGGTACTCCACACCGGCCTTCGCCAGCGCGTCGCGCAGGAACCGCTGCTCCAGCGCGATGCCGGTGAGCCCCACGTCGCCCGACGGCTGGAGGTAGACCCGCTCGAACGCGCTCGCGAGGTAGTAGGGGACGGTCCCCGCGCCGAACTCGCCGAACGTCTCGGCGAACGCGACCGTCCGCTTGCCGGCGGCCCGGAGCTTCAGCACGGCCGTGCGGAGCTCCTGGACCATGCCGAGGCCGAGGGGGTTGCCGCCGATCTTCACGATGAGGGCGGTGACCCGGGGGTCCTTTCTGGCCCGCTTGAGCCCGGACAGCACGTCCGCGAGCCGGGCCTTGCGCATGGACAGCAACGCGCCGACCGGGTCGGCGGGCGGTCCCTCTGACAGTCCCTCGGTGAGGTCGAGTTCGAGCACGAGCGGTGCGGTACGGCGCTGCCGCAGCTTGTCGACGGTCTCCAGGATCGTCCTCGTCGCGTCCATAAATGCCACCATAAGCGAAGGTTTCTTCCCTGCTACCTCCCTTGGGCAACGCGTCTCCCCGAAGTCACGCCGGTCACGCGAGGCCCGGCGAACGGGGCCGGCCCCCGCGTGCCGAGGCGCGCGGGGGCCGGGTGGGGGGGTGCCGATCGAGGGCGTGACGATCTAGTTGAGACCGGTGGACATGGCGGTGATCAGCTCACCGTTCGCGGTGTCGCCGCTCGCCTCCCAGAAGAAGGCGCCGCCGA
>NZ_KI866526.1:133352-160221 GCF_000511135.2 Microbispora sp. ATCC PTA-5024
TCGTACCAGTCGACGTACTGCGCGGCCGTGTCGTAGCCGCCCACGTCGATCTTGCCGCCGCCGGTGCCGTCCGCGGTGATCGCCGAAGTGATCAGGTAGTTCTGCCCGAACCTGGCGCGTAGCGCCCTCATCAGGTTGCCGTACGCCGCGGTGCCGCTGCTGTCGCAGCTCAGGCCGCAGGCGTTCGGGTACTCCCAGTCGATGTCGATGCCGTCGAACACGTCGGCCCACCGCGGGTCCTCGACCACGTTGTAGCAGGAGTCGGCGAACGCCGTGGGGTTGGCCGCGGCCTGCGTGAAGCCGCCGGAGTAGGTCCAGCCGCCGAAGGAGAACAGCACCTTGATCTTCGGGTAGAGCGCCTTGAGCTTGCGGAGCTGGCCGAAGTTGCCGCGCAGCACGCCGGCGTCCCAGGTGTCGGCCTTGCCGTCCACGCTGTTGGCGGTCGTGTACGCCATGTCGTAGTCGGCGTAGGTGTCCGACAGCACGCACCGGCCGTTGGTCACGTTGCCGAAGGCGTAGATGATGTGCGTGAGCTTGGCGGCCGAGCCGCTGGTGACCAGGTTCTTGACGAAGTACTGCCGGCCGTAGACGCCCCAGTTCGTGAAGTAGCCGACGACCTTCTTGCCGCCGCCCGGCCCCGTCGGGGTGACGGTCGGCGTCGGGGTCGGCGTGGGCGTCCTGGTGGGGCTCACGGTCGGGGTCGGCGTGGGCGTGGGCGTCCTGGTGGGGCTGACCGTCGGCGTGGGCGTCGGCGTGGAGGTGCCCGACAGGGGCTTCCACAGGGCCGGCACGTTCGGCGGCTCCCAGCCGACGAGGGACGTGTGCGCCTGGATGGCCTCGTAGTCCTTGCCCGAGTACGTGACCCGGGCGCCGACGGCGTAGGACGTGTTCGGGGCCCACGCCGCGTAGGCCATGGCGACCAGCCCGGCGCGCGGAGCGGTGGCGGAGGCGCCGGCGGTTCCGAGGGCGAGCGGCGCCAGCAGCGCGGCGCCGGCGAGGAGGGACCCGAGCAGGATTCTTCGCAAGGATGGCTCCAGGTTGGGGGGAGGGGAGACCTGGCACTACTCATAGGAAAGTTTCCTATCAGTAATTGGAGCCTACGGACCGCTTCACCCGCCGGTCAACGGATCCGGACGCGGTTAACCCCCGCTTAAGCCTCCCCTAAGGAGCCCGCCCGGGTCAGGCCGGCTCGGCCACGCCCCCCTCCTCCTTCGGGCGTCCCGGCTCCTCCGCGGGCACGACGGTCTCCCGCGCGATCTCCTCGACCAGCTCCTCCACGAGCTCGCTCGTGGGCTCCTCGCGCAGCTCCACGGCCGGCTCGATCCGCGACCGCAGCCACACCGCGCCCAGCGGCGGCACCCGCAGGCGCACCGAGTACGGCAGGCCGTGCCGGGGGACCTCGACGGCGTCGAGGCCGCCCATGTTGCCGACGCCGCTGCCCGAGTACTCGTACGCGTCGGTGTTGAGGACCTCCTCCCAGCGGCCGCCGACGGGCAGGCCCAGGTGGTAGTCGTCGTGGGGGCCGCCGGAGAAGTTGGCCACGCAGGCGACCACCGAGCCGTCCGTGCCGTACCGCAGGAAGGAGAACACGTTCCCCGGGGCGTCGTCGGCGTCGATCCAGCGGAAGCCGTCAGCCGTGTAGTCCTGGGAGTGGAGGGCGGGGGTGTCCCGGTAGATCCGGTTCAGGTCCTTGACCAGCCGCTGGACGCCCTGGTGGTAGTCGAAGTCCAGCACCCACCAGTCGAGGCCGTTCGCCTCCGACCACTCGGCCCCCTGGCCGAACTCGCCGCCCATGAACAGCAGCTGCTTGCCGGGGTGGGCCCACATGAACGCGTAGAGCGCGCGCAGGTTGGCGAAGCGCTGCCACTCGTCGCCGGGCATCTTGCCGAGCAGGGACCCCTTGAGGTGCACGACCTCGTCGTGGGAGAGCGGCAGCACGAAGTTCTCCGAGAAGGCGTACATCAGGGAGAACGTCATCTGGTGGTGGTGGTACTGCCGGAAGACCGGCTCGTGGGCCAGATAGTTGAGCGTGTCGTGCATCCAGCCCATGTTCCACTTGAAGCCGAAGCCGAGCCCGCCGAGGTGGACGGGCCGCGACACGCCGGGCCACGCCGTGGACTCCTCGGCGATGGTCACGATGCCCGGCTCCTCCCGGTACACGACCGCGTTCATCTCCTTGAGGAACTCGATGGCGTCGAGGTTCTCCCTGCCGCCGTACTCGTTGGGCGTCCACTCGCCCTCGCGCCGGGAGTAGTCGAGGTAGAGCATCGAGGCCACGGCGTCCACCCGCAGGCCGTCGACGTGGAACTCCTTGAGCCAGTAGAGCGCGTTGGCCACCAGGAAGTTGCGCACCTCGTTGCGGCCGAAGTCGAAGACGTAGGTGCCCCAGTCGGGGTGGGTGCCGCGGCGCGGGTCGCCGTGCTCGTAGAGCGGGGTGCCGTCGAAGCGGGCCAGCGCCCACTCGTCCATGGGGAAGTGCGCGGGCACCCAGTCGACGATCACGCCGATGCCGGCCCGGTGCAGCTCGTCCACGAGATGGCGGAAGTCGTCGGGTGAGCCGAACCGCGCGGAGGGGGCGTAGTAGGAGGTCACCTGGTAGCCCCACGAGCCGCCGAAGGGGTGCTCGGCCACCGGCAGGAACTCCACGTGGGTGAAGCCCATCTCCTTCACGTACGCGACCAGCTCCTCGGCCAGCCGCCGGTACGACAGCCCGGGCCGCCACGAGCCCAGGTGGACCTCGTACACGCTCATCGGCTCGGCGAGCGCCGACCGCCCGGGGCGGGCGGCCATCCAGTCCTCGTCCCGCCACTCGTACTCGGGCCGGTCGACGATGGAGGCGGTCGCCGGCGGCACCTCGGTCCTGCGGGCCATCGGGTCGGCCTTCTCCCGCCACACGCCGTCGAGGCCGAGGATCTGGAACTTGTACCGGGCGCCGGGGCCGACGTCGGGGATGAACAGCTCCCACACGCCGGACCTGCCGAGCGAGCGCATCGGGTGGGCGCCGCCGTTCCAGTGGTTGAAGTCGCCGATCACCCGCACGCCCTGCGCGTTCGGCGCCCACACCGTGAAGGCCGTGCCGTCCACGTCCTCGTGCCGCATCACCCGCGCGCCGAGCGCCTCCCACAGCCGCTCGTGCCGTCCCTCGGCGATCAGGTGCAGGTCCAGCTCGCCCAGCGTCGGCCAGTGCCGGTACGGGTCGTCGGTCTCGTACGGATGGGCCTCGGGATAGGTGATCCGCAGACGATAGTCGGGGACCTTGTCCAGACCCGGGAGCGTCACCTCGAACACCCCGAAGGCGACGTGCGCCATCTCGTGCGCGGAGCCGTCGACGAGTACCTCGACCTTCTCCGCGAAGGGGCGCAGGGCCCGTACCGTCACGCCGTCGGGGCCGGGGTGGGCACCGAGGATCGCGTGGGGGTCGTGGTGCGCGCCGCCTGCCAGCCGGTCCAAATCCATGCTCTTACCCTGCCCTAGAACCATCCCACACCCCAACAAACTGAGGTCGGAAGGAGAATGCCCGAGAACGTCGCGATCTCACCCGCGACACGAGATCGTTCGCCGCGCACGCCGGGCGCCGGGCGCGGACGGCGTGTGCCGCAGGCCGCGGCGCCGGGTCGTGCCGCGCGCGGGGGTGCCGGGTGCCGTGTGCGCACGGCGCGGGGACGTCCGGGGACGCCGCGTGGCGGACGTCCCCGGGCCGTCACTCCTCGCCGAACGCGGCGAGCGGGATCGGCAGCCAGGCCGGGCGGTTGCGGGCCTCGTAGACGACCTCGTAGACGGCCTTGCTCAGCTCCAGGGCCCGCAGCAGGATGGCGTCGTCGCCCCGGATGCGGCCGCCGCCCTGGGAGTAGCCCGCCAGGAAGGCCGCCTTGTTGCGGGCCGACCACTCCCGCGCCCGGCCCTCCAGCTCGTCCGCGCCCGGATGGCCGGCGAGCAGGTGCCGCGCCGCGTAGTCGAACGACCGGAGCATGCCGGCCACGTCGCGCAGCGGCGAGTCGGGCGCCCGCCGCTCCGACAGCGGCTGCCCCGGCTCTCCCTCGAAGTCGAGCACCACCCAGTCGGCCGTGGTCCGCATGACCTGGCCCAGGTGGTAGTCCCCGTGGACCCGCTGGACCGGGATCTCGTGCTCGATGTCGGCCATGCGGTCGAACGCCCGGGCGGCGACCTGCGCGTGCTCCCCGAGGGCCGGCACCTCGGCCACCGCCTTCTCCAGGCGGCGGCGGAACCGCTCGGTCATCCGTTTGATCTCCGGCGGCTCGATCGTCCCCGTGGGGAACGCCTCGGCCAGCTCCCGGTGGACCTGCGCCGTCGCCTCGCCCAGCCGGCACGCCTCGGCGACGAAGTCGCCACCGGCGTCTTCGGCAGGCATCTCGCCCGGGCTGGCGTACAGGTCCCGGACGCTGGTCAGCGCCATGGTCCAGCCGTCGTTGGCGTTCGGCAGGTACTCCTGCAGGATCGCCAGCGTCGTCGGCTCGCCGTCCAGCTCGGTGTCCATCCACCCGTACGGCCGGGCGACGTGGGTCGACCCGGCCTCGGCGAGCGCGCTCACGATCTCCAGCTCGGGGTTGACTCCCGGGTTCAGCTGCCGGAACAGCTTGAAGATGTACGCGTCGCCGTAGACGAGCGAGGTGTTGGACTGCTCGGCGGTCAGCACGAGGCTGCGCTGCGAGGTGTCGATGGCGGCGCGCGGCGCGCTGTGGAAGGCGACGCCGTTCGCGCGCCGGTCGTCGTCCATCCCGTGCAGCAGGTGGCACGTCAGCGACGCGTCGTGCAGGGCGTCGTAGACGTGCCGCTCGCGGCCGTCCCACTCGCAGGCGCCGATCCCGACGTGTTTCAGCCGGTCGGGCAGGTGGTCGCGGACGCCGACGAGGATCTGGTAACGCGTCCTGCGCTCCTCCTGCCGTACGGACACGATCAGATGGACCAGGCCGGGATCGCCCGCGACGAGCTCGGTCAGGGTGTCGACGGACAGGTCATCGATGGCGCGGCCCTTGCCGGCGAACCACCGCTGCCCGGTGATCCAGCCGGCGAGGAGCCCGTGAAGTGAAGTGATTACTCCTCCTTCGTGCCGGCCGTCCTGTGCGTGACGGGCAAGGTGAACCAGTAGAACCCATGCCCAGGAAGCGTCAAAAGATACGGAAGTTCGCCGATTGGGGGGAAAGGAACTCCGCCCATGCACTCCACCGGGGTGGAGCCCTCGAATCTCCGCAGGTCGAGCTCCACCGGCTGGGGGAACCGGGACAGGTTGTTGACGCACAGGACGCGGTCGTCGCCCAGCTCGCGGACGAAGGCCAGCACGCTCGGGTTGGAGGAGTTCAGCTCGGTGAAGTCGCCGAGGCCGAACACGGGGTGGCGCTTGCGGATCTCGATCATGCGCTTGGTGAAGTGCAGGAGCGAGCTCGCGCTCTTCTGCTGCGCCTCGACGTTGATCGCCTGGTAGCCGTAGATCGGGTCCATGATCACGGGGAGGTACAGGCGGCCGGGGTCGCAGGTGGAGAAGCCCGCGTTGCGGTCGGGCGTCCACTGCATCGGGGTGCGGACGCCGTCGCGGTCGCCGAGCCAGATGTTGTCGCCCATGCCGATCTCGTCGCCGTAGTACATCACGGGCGAGCCGGGCAGGCTGAGCAGCAGGGCGGTGAACAGCTCGATCTGGTTGCGGTCGTTGTCGAGCAGCGTCGCCAGCCGGCGGCGGATGCCGACGTTGGCCCGCATCCGCGGGTCCTTGGCGTACTCGGAGTACATGTAGTCGCGCTCTTCGTCCGTAACCATCTCGAGCGTGAGCTCGTCGTGGTTGCGCAGGAAGATGCCCCACTGGCAGTTCTCGGGGATCTTGGGCGTCTGGGCCAGGATCTCCGAGATCGGGTAGCGCGACTCCCGCCGCACGGCCATGAAGATGCGCGGCATCAGCGGGAAGTGGAACGCCATGTGGCACTCGTCGCCGCCGGTGACCGGGTCTCCGAAGTACTCCACCACGTCGGCCGGCCACTGGTTGGCCTCGGCCAGCAGGACGCGGTCGGGGTAGAGGCGGTCCACCTCGGCCCGCACCCGCTTGAGGTACTCGTGGGTCCTCGGCAGGTTCTCGCAGTTGGTGTCCTCCTGCTCGAACAGGTACGGGATGGCGTCCATCCGGAACCCGTCGATGCCGAGGTCGAGCCAGAACCGCAGGACCTCCAGCATCGCCTCCTGCACGTCCGGGTTCTCGTAGTTGAGGTCCGGCTGGTGGTGGAAGAAGCGGTGCCAGTAGTACTGACCGCGCACCGAGTCGTACGTCCAGTTGGACGACTCGGTGTCGACGAAGATGATCCGGGCGTCCGGGTACTTCTCGTCGGTGTCGCTCCACACGTAGAAGTCGCCGTACGGGCCGTCGGGGTCGTTGCGCGACGCCTGGAACCAGGGGTGCTGGTCGCTGGTGTGGTTCATGACGAGATCGGCGATCACGCGGATGCCGCGCTTGTGCGCCTCGTCGACCAGCCTGACGAAGTCCCCCAGGTCGCCGAACTCCGGGAGGATCTTCATGAAGTCGGAGATGTCGTAGCCGCCGTCGCGCAGCGGGGACTCGTACAGCGGCAGCAGCCAGAGACAGTCGACGCCCAGCCACTGTATGTAGTCGAGCTTGTCGATGAGGCCGCGGATGTCGCCGGTGCCGTCCCCGTTCGAGTCGGCGAAGCCGCGGATCAGCACCTCGTAGAAGACAGCTCGTTTGTACCAGTACTGATCCCGGGGCTTCTCGTGCGTGAAGGTGTTCGGGATGGGCTGGCTGTGGCTGGGCTGAGGCGTCGAGCTCACCTGTTGACTCCCCGGATGTGCCTGGCTGCGCTCACGGGCGGTGCGCTGACCCGTGGCGGAGCGTGAAGATGTGTGCGGGATTTACATATGGGTCGAGGCGCACGTAGTTGCTCTGCCCCCACCGGTACGACTCGCCCGACAGTTGGTCGTCCACGACGAACTCGGCTTGCCAGTCGAGACCGAGGGCGGGCATGTCGAGCCGGACCGTCGCCTCGCGCGTGTTGTGCGGATCCAGATTCACGACGGCCAGCACGACATCGCCTAGGCCGTGCCGTCGTGTGGCCGTGTCGTAGGCGCCGTTCAGCCGCTTCGAGAAGCAGATCAAATCCGGCTGGTCGACGTTGTGAAACCGTAGGTTACGCAATTCCTGGAGTGCCGGGTGGGCTCTTCTCAACAAATTGAGCTGTGTGATGAAGGGGGCGAGGCTGCGGCCCTCACGCTCCGCGGTCGCCCAGTCACGCGGCCTGTACTGGTATTTCTCGCTATCGAGGTACTCCTCGCTGCCCGGGCGGACCGGGACGTTCTCCGCCAGCTCGTACCCCGCATAAACCCCCCAGGTCGGGGCCATCAGGGCGGCCAGCACAGCCCTGATCTTGAACCCGGGGACGCCTCCGTGCTGGAGATATTCGTGGAGGATGTCGGGCGTGTTGACGAACAGGTTGGGCCGCAGGAAGTGCGAGGTCTCGTGGGAGAGCTCGGACAGGTACTCCTCGACCTCCGGCTTGCTGTTGCGCCACGTGAAGTAGGTGTACGACTGGTGGAACCCGACCTTGGCCAGCGTCTGCATCATGGCCGGCCGGGTGAAGGCCTCGGCCAGGAACAGCACGTCCGGGTCGGTCGTGTTGATGTCGGCCAGCAGCCGCTCCCAGAACCGCACCGGCTTGGTGTGCGGGTTGTCCACCCGGAAGATCCGCACGCCGTGGTCCATCCAGTGCCGGACCACCCGCTTCACCTCGGCGTACAGGCCCTCGGGGTCCTTGTCGAAGTTCAGCGGATAGATGTCCTGGTACTTCTTGGGCGGGTTCTCGGCGTACGCGATGGTCCCGTCGGCCCGGATGTTGAACCACTCGGGATGCTCCTTGACCCAGGGGTGGTCGGGGGAGCACTGCAGCGCGAGGTCGAGCGCGACCTCCAGGCCGAGCTCGCGCGCCCGGGCGACGAACGCGTCGAAGTCCTCGATGGTGCCGAGATCGGGGTGGATGGCGTCGTGGCCACCCTCCTCGGCGCCGATGGCCCAGGGGGAGCCGGGGTCGTACTGGTCGGGGGTGAGGGTGTTGTTGCGGCCCTTGCGGAACTGCGTCCCGATCGGGTGGATCGGGGGCAGGTAGACCACGTCGAAGCCCATCTGGGCGACCGCCGGGAGCCGCTTCGCCGCCGTCCGGAAATTTCCGGACTTGGGGGCAACGGCGCCCTCGGGGTCGATCACGGCGCCCTCGGACCGGGGGAAGAACTCGTACCAGGAGCCGAACAGCGCCCGCCGCCGGTCGACCTTGATCCGGTTCCTGCCCGACCGCGTGAGCAGGTCCCGCAGGGGGTGGGCCGCGATCAGCGCCGCGGTCTCCGGCATCTGGACCACGGCGAAGCGGGCCCTGGGGTCCACGTTGTCGTCCCGCAGGCGCGCCGCCACCGCGAGCAGCGCGGCCCGGTGGCCGCACGTGCCGTCGGAGGTGCGGCAGTCGGCCGCCCGCACGCCCTTGGCCGCGCGCTCGAACAGGCGGGCGCCCTCCTCGCACATGAGGTCGGCGTCGAGCCCACGCGGGATCTTGATGCCCGCGTCGTGCAGCCACGTCGCGACGGGGTCGCTCCACGCCTCGACGCGGTAGTGCCACAGGCCCTCGGAGGGCAGCGACACCTCCACCGTCCAGCGGTCGGTGCCGGGCGAGGTCTCCCGCATCGGCAGCATCCGGCCCGGCGTGCCGGCCGGGTCGATCAGCACGGCGCCGGCGGCCACGGCGTCGTGCCCTTCGCGGAACACCGTCGCGCTGATCTCGAAGGTCTCACCCGCGGCCGCCTTGGCCGGGCGCTGCCCGCAGTCGACCACGGGCTGGATGTCCTGGATGGGAATTCGTCCGATCATCGTCACTCAAATCAGGGTCGGCACCGCCCGGGTGCCGCCGGGCTTCCGGGGCAAGTCTGATCTTTGCGTGTTCACGAGGCTCTGCGGTACTGCGGGTCGTGCTCAGGTCAGCACAAGACGGGACCCGTCGCCGGGCCCGCTCGTCACTCATACAGGGGTTGCCCTAATAGTCCACTCTTACCCCTGTCAATGAAAGACGGCTCCACCGTGTTTGGCGCGTCGCCGGGGGGAGATCGATCATTGCGGTGACGAGCCGCCGGGTTGCCGTCGGCATCACCACGACCAGTGTAGTTTGGTGAGGTTTGAGCCGGTTTGTAGGTGGTGAGAGCGCTATGCAGAAAGCCAAGGGGGCACGCCGCGCCGGGCGGTGCCCCTTCCCCGAACAAAGAGTGTTCCGGTCGCGCGTCGTGGCGCTGAGTAACTAGGGTCTGGCCCCGTGAGAGCTATCCGCAGGTTCACCGTCCGCACCGTTCTACCGCCCCAGCTCGCGCCGCTCGGCGAGCTGGTCCAGAATCTCCGCTGGTCGTGGCACCCGGAGACCATGGACCTGTTCGCCGAGGTGGATCCCGAGGTCTGGGAGCGCGTTGAGCACGACCCCGTGGCGCTGCTCGGCGCCGTGGAGGCCGACCGGCTGCGCGAGCTGGCCCAGGATCGGCGCTTTCTGCGCAGGCTGGCGGACGCCGCCGACGACCTCCGCGAGTACATGACCGCGCCCCGGTGGTACCAGTCGCTCGACGGCGCGCCCGCCGCCATCGGCTACTTCTCCCCCGAGTACGGCATCGCCGCCGCTCTCCCGCAGTACTCGGGCGGCCTCGGCATCCTCGCCGGCGACCACCTCAAGGCCGCCAGCGACCTCGGCGTGCCGATCCTCGGCGTCGGCCTCCTCTACCGGCACGGCTACTTCACCCAGTCGCTGTCGGCCGAGGGCTGGCAGCTCGAGCACTACCCCTCGCTCGACCCCGGCGGCCTGCCGCTCACGCTCCTCAAGGAGGAGGACGGCTCCCCGGCCCGCATCAAGATCGGTCTTCCCGGCGGCCGCGCGCTGCACGCCCAGATCTGGGTGGCGCAGGTCGGCCGGGTCCCGCTGCTGCTGCTCGACTCCGACGTCGCCGAGAACGACGCGGCGGCCCGCGACGTGACCGACCGCCTGTACGGCGGGGGCACCGACCACCGCCTCATGCAGGAGCTGCTGCTCGGCGTCGGGGGCGTCCGCGCCCTGAGGGCCTACTGCCGGATCACCGGCCACCCCGAGCCGGAGGTCTTCCACACCAACGAGGGCCACGCGGGCTTCCTCGGCCTGGAGCGCATCCGGGAGCTGACCGAGGCCCGGCTGTCGTTCGAGGAGGCCCTGGAGGCCGTCCGGGCCGGCACGGTCTTCACCACCCACACGCCGGTGCCCGCCGGCATCGACCGGTTCCCCGTCGAGATGATCGCCCGGCAGTTCGGCGGGTCGAACGCCTGGCCGACCGTCGCCGTGGACCGCATCCTGGAGCTGGGCGCGGAGCCCGACGGGCCCGACTCCGACAAGGCCGTCTTCAACATGGCCGTCATGGGCATGCGCCTGGCGCAGCGGGTCAACGGCGTCTCCGAGCTGCACGGCAAGGTCAGCCGGGAGATGTTCCAGGGCCTGTGGCCCGGCTTCGACGTCGACGAGGTGCCGATCGGCTCGATCACCAACGGCGTCCACGCCCCCTCCTGGGTGGGCCGCGAGATCATGGAGCTGGCCGGCCGCGAGCTGCCCGGGATGATCGACAGGACCCAGGGCTGGGAGGGCGTGCAGAAGCTCTCCGACGCCGACATCTGGGGCATCCGCGGCCGTCTGCGCGCCGGGCTGGTCGAGGAGGCCCGCAGGCGCATGAAGCGGTCGTGGCGGCAGCGCGGCGCCACCGAGGCCGAGCTGGGCTGGATCGACGAGGCCCTCGACCCCGGCGTGCTGACGATCGGGTTCGCCCGCCGGGTGCCGTCGTACAAGCGGCTGACGCTCATGCTGTCCGACCCCGACCGGCTCCGCCGCCTGCTGCTCGACCCGGACAAGCCCGTCCAGATCGTGATCGCGGGCAAGGCGCACCCGGCCGACGAGGGCGGCAAGAAGCTGATCCAGCAGATCGTCCGGTTCGCCGACCAGGAGGACGTGCGGCACCGCATCGTCTTCCTGCCCGACTACGACATGGCGCTCGGCCGGCTCATGGTCACCGGCTCGGACGTGTGGATGAACAACCCGCTGCGCCCGCTCGAGGCGTGCGGCACGTCCGGCATGAAGGCCGCGCTCAACGGCGGCCTCAACCTGTCCATCCGGGACGGGTGGTGGGACGAGTGGTACGACGGCACCAACGGCTGGGCCATCCCCAGCGCGGACGGCGTCGTCGACCCCGAGCGCCGCGACGAGCTGGAGGCCTCCGCCCTCTACGACATCATCGAGCGGGAGGTCGCCGACCGGTTCTACGACCGGGCGCCCGACGGCCTGCCCCGGCGCTGGCTGGAGATGGTCAAGCACACGCTGAGCTCGCTCGGCCCGAAGGTGCTGGCCGGCCGCATGCTCCGCGACTACGTGGTGGACCTGTACGCCCCGGCCGCGTCGTCCGCCCGGGCCCTCGCCGGCGACGGGTTCGACAACGCCAAGCTGTTCGCCGCGTGGAAGCTGCGGGTGGGCCGGGCCTGGCCCGGCGTCCGGGTCGAGCACGTCGAGGCCACCGGCATCGGGGACACCCCCGAGCTGGGCGCCCGGCTGGAGATCCACGCCACGATCGCGCTGGGCGAGCTGTCGCCCGAGGACGTCCAGGTCCAGGCCGCGTACGGCCGGGTCGGGACGCACGACGAGCTGATCGCGCCGAGCCACGTCACGCTCAAGGCCGACTCGGCCGACGACGACGGGCGGGCCCACTACACCGGCGTGGTGCCGCTGGACCGCACGGGCGCCTTCGGCTACACGGTCCGCGTGGTGCCGTCCCACCCGCTCATGGCCTCCCCGGCGGAGCTCGGCCTGATCGCCGTGCCGGAGGAGCCGGTGGGGATGACCAACGGCACGCTGCGCTGATCCCGGGGCGGGGGCTTCCGCGACGGGATGAGAGGGTAGACGAATCGGTACGCCGGCGCCCGGGGGAGGCGCCGGTCCGTACCGGAGGTGAGCATGGGCCTGGCGGGCGCGGGGGGTTCGCGGGAGGCGCTGCACATCGCGATGGTCGCGCCGCCCTGGTACGAGGTGCCGCCGAAGGGATACGGCGGCATCGAGTCCATGCTCGCCGACCTCGTGCGCGGGCTGGCGGCCCGCGGCCACCGGGTCACGCTGATCGGCGCGGGCGCCGGGGCCGACCTGCGCACCTACGAGGAGCCGCAGTCGGCGCGGATCGGCGAGGCGTACCCCGAGGTGGTGCACGCCGCCCGGGCCGCCCGGCTCCTGTGCGGCCTCGACGCGGACGTGGTCCACGACCATTCGCTGGCCGGCCCGCTGGCCGCCGCGTCCAGGGCCGTCCCCACGGTGGTGACCTGCCACGGGGACGTCACGGGCGAGGCCGGGACGATCCTGCGGGATCTCGGCGAGGCCGTCTCGCTCGTCGCGATCTCGCTGGCCCAGCGGGCGCAGGCGCCCGACCTCAACTGGGTCGCCCGGGTCCACAACGCGGTCGACGTCGCCTCGTTCCCCTTCGCGCCCGTCAAGGAGGACTGGGTGCTGTGGCTCGGCCGGTTCAGCCCCGACAAGGGCGCGGACCTGGCGATCGAGGCCGCCCGCGCGGCCGGCCGCCGCATCGTCCTGGCCGGCAAGCTCGTCGAGGCGGCCGAGCGCGAGCACTTCCGTGAGCGCGTCGCGCCGCTCCTCGGGGCCGGCGCGGAGTACGTCGGAGAGGCCGACGGGGCGCTGAAGCGCGGCCTGCTGTCCCGGGCGCGGTGCCTGGTGCTCCCGCTGCGCTGGGAGGAGCCGTTCGGCATGGTCCTGATCGAGGCCATGGCCTGCGGGACGCCCGTCGTCGCGATCGGCCGGGGGGCGGTGCCGGAGATCGTCGCGGACGGGCTCACCGGCTTCGTCCGCCGCGACCCGTCCGAACTGCCCGCGGCCATCGAGGAGGCCGGGCGGCTCGACCCGCACGTCATCCGCGCCCACGCGGAACGGCGCTTCGACGTCGGCCCGATGGTCGAGGGGTACGAGCGCGTCTACCGCGCGCTGATCGCCTCGTCCTGGCGGGAGGCGTCCGGCCGCCTGCCCGCGCTGCCGCTGACGCGGTGATCGGCGGCCTTAGGGTGGGACCCGACGTGCCAGCGGAGGGACGAGGTGCCATGGGTGAGTTCGTCAGCGTGGAGATCGCCGACCACATCGCGACCATCCGGCTCGACCGGCCGAAGATGAACGCGCTGAACCGGCAGGTCCAGGAGGAGATCGCCGAGGCGGCGCGGCTGGTGGACGCCGACCCCGGCGTCCACGCGGTCATCCTGTACGGCGGCGAGCGGGTCTTCGCGGCCGGCGCCGACATCAAGGAGATGGCCGTGATGTCCTACGCCGACATGGCCGTCCACTCGCGCGTCCTGCAGGACTGCTTCACGGCCGTGGCCGGGATCGGCAAGCCGGTCATCGCGGCGATCACCGGCTACGCCCTCGGCGGCGGCTGCGAGCTCGCCCTCTGCGCCGACTTCCGGGTGGCGGGGGAGGGCGCCAGGCTCGGCCAGCCCGAGATCACGCTGGGGATCATCCCGGGCGCGGGCGGCACCCAGCGCCTGCCCCGCCTGATCGGCCCGGCCCGCGCCAAGGACCTGATCTTCACGGGCCGCCACGTCGAGGCCGCGGAGGCCCTCGCGATCGGGCTGGTCGACCGGGTGGTGCCCGACTCCGAGGTCTACACGGCGGCGCTGGAGCTCGCCGCCACCTTCGCCGAGGGACCGGTGGCGGCCGTGCGGGCGGCCAAGCAGGCCGTCGACCGGGGGCTGGAGGCCGACCTCGACACGGGCCTGGAGATCGAGCGGCTCCAGTTCTCCGGCCTCTTCGCCACCCAGGACGCCCGCGAGGGCATGACCGCCTTCGCCGAGAAGCGCCGCCCTAAGTTCACCGGCCGCTGAGCGGCCCGACCGGGAGGCGCCGCCCGGCGTTCATGAAATCCCCAGAAACCCCCGTGTGAGCGGGCATGCCGGTCATGCCGGTCCGTACGAGGAACCGGTGAAATAGGGCTATCGTGGCGATCCATGATGCGCTTCCTCGGCCGAGTGCTGGCCCCCCCACGGCTTCGCCGGGCGCTGTGGTCGCGGCTGGACGCGCGGTACGCGACCAAGGCCGACCACCGGCAGGGCATCAAGGACGCCCTGTGGGAGGTCCAGATGCTCCGCCGCGAGGTGGTGGCGCTGCGGGACGAGGTCGACCGGCTGCGCCAGAGCGTGAAGGCGCCCCCGAAGCCCGCCGCAGACCCGCGGGTGGCGGAGGCCCACCGGCTGGCGACGGAGGCGGCCGAGGCCCTCGACAGCCTGCTGCGCACCGAGGTGCGCCTGTGGCAGGCCATCGACGACCTGTCGGCGCGGGTGCCCGCCCCCGGGCGCGCGGGATAGCCCCATGCGTGTCGAGTGGACGTACGACGAGGGCGTCTGGCGGCTGGCGCTCCTGCTCGACCCGGATGACGAGGTCACCGGGACCTGCACCGACGGCCAGCGGCTGGAGATGCGCACCAGTTCCTGCCGGGTGCGGCTCGGCGGCCCGGACGGCGCGGGGCTGCCCCCCGACGTGCATCCCGACCTGCTCGCCACGGCGGCCTGGACGGTGGCGGCGCCCTGGACCCGGCGGAGGGTGACCTTCGACCGGCCCGTGTCCCCCCGCCTGGCCGAGGCCCTCGCCGCGGGATGGGGGATCGACGCCGGCCCGGTCGCCGGCGACCCCCGCGAGGGGAGCAGGCTCGCGATCTCCTACAGCGGCGGCGCCGACTCCATGGCCGTGGCGGAGGTCTTCCCCGACGCGCCGTTCGTGCACTTCCAGCGGGTGAGCCACCCCCGCGTGCCGAACCGCTGGACCCACTACCGCTCCGACGTCGCCGCCCGCCTGGCCAGGGAGACGGGCCGCGACGTGACCGTCGTCCAGTCGGACCTGGAGTTCACGCTCGCGTTCCCCCGGCCCGGGTACCCGGAGCACCACGCGGTCGCCGTGGGGGCGCTGCTGCTGGCCGACCGGCTCGACCTGGGCGGGCTCGCCTTCGGCTACGAACTGGGCTCGCGCTGGCTCGGCGGCGGGCGCTACGTCCACCGCTTCAGCCCCGACAACCCCATGTGGGCCGGCCACGAGCGGTGGGGCCGGCTGTTCGCCGCCGCCGGGCTGCGGATGGTGCTGCCGGTCGCCGGCGTCAGCGAGGCCGTGACGATGCGGATGGCGCTCGAATCGGAGCTGCGCCCCCAGCTGCGGTGGTGCCTGCAGGGCTCGGGCGCGACCCCCTGTGGCCGGTGCGGCAAGTGCCTGTACAAGGAGCTCATCCAGGCCGCGGTCGAGGGCCGTCCCATGCGGACCGAGCTCACCGCCTCCAGCGGCCCGGGCCGCAAGTGGCAGCACCCCCCGCCGTACGGCGGGCAGGAGATGATCGAGTACGGCTGCGCGCGCGTGCCAAACATCGCGGAGACGCCGTTCGCGAAGGCGGCGGAGTACCTCGGGGCGACGGTGGAGTCGACCCGCTGGCTGGAGCGCTGCTACCCCCCGGCCGTCGAGGAGGTCCCGGAGCGGTGGCGCAAGCAGGTCGACGCGTACATGCGTGACACCATCGGGCTGATGGCCGAGGACGAGGCCGGCCGGGTGGAGACCTGGGGGGCAGCATGAAGATCTATCTGTCGGTGGACATGGAGGGCGTGACGGGGCTCACCGACCCCGAGGAGATGCACGCGGGCGGCCGGGGCTACGAGCGCGGCTGCGAGCTGATGACGGGCGACGCGAACGCCGTCGTCGAGGGCGCCTTCTCGGCCGGCGCGCGCTCGGTGCTCGTGAACGACGCGCACGGGTCCACCAAGAACCTCAGGATCGACCTGCTCGACCCCCGGGCCACGCTGGTGCGGGGACCGGGCAAGCCGCACCGGATGGGCCAGGGCCTCACCGGGGAGTTCGACGCGGCCTGCTTCGCCGGCTACCACGCCCGCGCGGGCGTCCAGCACGGCGTGCTCAACCACACGTGGATGGGCAAGGAGATCCACAACGTCTACCTGAACGGCGCGATCTGCGGAGAGACCCGGCTGGTCGCGGGCTTCGCCGGCTCGCTCGGCGTCCCGGTGGCCCTCGTCACCGGGGACGAGGCCGTCTGCGAGGAGGCCGCGGAGCTGCTCGGCGACGTGGAGACCGTCGCCGTGAAGACGGGCATCGACCGGTTCTCCGCCGAGCTGCTGCCGCCCAGCGTCGCCTGGGAGCGGATCACCCAGGGTGCCGCCCGGGCGCTCGGCCGGCTGCCGGAGCTGCGCCCCTACGTCGTCCCCCCGCCGTACACGCTGGGGGTGGAGTGGAACTCCACGGCCATCGCGGCCGCCTGCGCCGTCGTCCCCGGCGTGAAGCAGGTGGGGCCGCGGCACACGGAGTTCACGACCGCCGACTACCACGAGATCATGGCGCTCTTCGGGATCTTCTCGATGATCGGCGGCCACGTCGCGTGCGGCAGCGGCGCGTACGGATGACCTGGACGATCGGCACACGGGATCGGGAGACGAACGGGTGGGCGCGGCCGCGAACGGCGCCGGCGACGGGCCGGCATGACGGAGGACACGGATGACAAGGCGACCGACGGCAAGGCGCTGACGCGCCGGGCCCTGCTCGTGGGGCTCGGCGCGGCCGGCGGCGCGGGCGCCATGTACGCGGCGATGGGCGCGCTCGGGCTCGCGCCCGATCGGCAGGCCGACGACTACACACCCCCTCAGCGCTCCGACTTCACGCTGCGCGGAAGGGGGGCGGCCTCCGTCGTCATCCTGGGCGCGGGCGTGGCCGGGCTCACGGTCGCGTACGAGCTGGGCAAGGCCGGCTACGATTGCACGATCCTGGAGGCCCGCGACCGGATCGGCGGGCGGAGCCTCACGATCAGGGGCGGCGACCGGCTCCCCGAGCTGTCGGGGGAGACCCAGGAGGCGCGGTTCGGCGAGGGGATCTACTTCAACGCCGGGCCGGCGCGGATCGCCCAGTGGATGCTGACGCTCGACTACTGCCGCGAGCTGGGCGTGCCCATCGAGCCGTTCGTGAACGACAACGCGAGCGCCTATGTCTACAACACCGGCATGAAGGCCCCGGTGCGCGCCAGGACCGCCCGCGCCGACATCTACGGCTACGTCAGCGAGCTCCTGGCGAAGGCCACGAACGCCGGGGCCCTGGACAGGCGGCTCACCCCGGGCGACAAGGAACTGCTGCTCGACTTCCTGTCGGAGTTCGGGGACATCGGCAAGACGTACACCTACGACGGGTCGGAGCGCCGGGGCTACCGGGTCGAGCCGGGCGTGTCGGCGCCCGTGCCGCTGGGACCGCCGCCCCCGCTGCAGGAGGTCCTCCGCTACGGGCTGGGCCGCACGATCGCGTTCCCGTTCGGCTACGAGCAGGCGATGCCGATGTTCCAGCCGGTGGGCGGCATGGACTCCCTCGCGCGCAGGCTCGCCGACGCTGTGGGCCGCGACAGGATCAGGACCTCGGTCGAGGTCAAGAAGATCACCAACCTGCCGGACGGCGTGCAGATCGAGCACACGGGCGGCTCGACCAAGGCGCAGTACTGCGTGGCCGCGATGCCCCCGCACATCCTCGCCCGCATCCCGGGCAACCTCGGGACGCAGGTGGTCTCCGCGCTGGCCACCCCCAAGCCCGTCTCCGGCGGGAAGATCGGGCTGGAGTACCGCCGCCGCTGGTGGGAGACCGACGACCGCATCTACGGCGGCATCACCGAGACCGACATGGACATCTCCCACATCTGGTACCCGTCGTACGGGTTCCACGGCTCGCGCGGGCTGGTGGTGGGCTACTACAACCTCGGCGACGACGCCGACGCGTACGCCCGCCTCACCCACGCGGAACGGGAGAGCCGGGCGCTGCGGCAGGGCGTGCGGATCCACGGCGACAAATACCGGACCGAGCTGCTGTCGAGCGTCTCGATCGCCTGGCGGCGCCAGCCGCACATCGAGGGCGCCTGGGTGTCCTGGCCGTCGTTCGAGGCGCCGTTCCGGCTCCTGCAGCAGCCGGCCGGCCGCGTCTACTTCGCCGGCGACTGGCTCACCCACCTCATCGCCTGGCAGGCCGGAGCCCTGGAGTCCGCCCGTAAGGTGGTCACCCAGCTCCACACACGCGTCGTGAAGGAGAACTGAATGGCTCTCGACTGGGTGCCCGCCTCCGAGCGGCCCGACCTGCTCGCCGGCCCCGTGGCCGCGGCCGTCGAGAAGGGGGCGCTGGACCTGCGGGTCGCCGCCATCGACCCCGGCCTCGCCGACACCGCCGCCTTCTGCGACCGGTACGGCGTGGCCATGGAGGACTCCGCCAACTGCGTCATCGTCGCCGGCAGGCGCGGCGGCGAGACCCGCTACGCCGCCGTCATGGTCCTCGCCGTCCACCGGGCCGACGTCAACGGGGTGATCCGCCGGCACCTGGACGCGCGCAAGGCCTCGTTCGCCCCGCAGTCGGAGGCCGTCGAGCTGACCGGCATGGAGTACGGCGGGATCACCCCGATCGGGCTGCCCGCGGAGTGGCCGGTGCTCGTTGACGAAAATGTGATCCAGCGGCCGTTCGTGGTGATCGGCAGCGGCGTCCGCCGCTCCAAGCTGGCCCTTTCCGGGCAGGCGCTGGTCGCCGCGACGGGCGGGGAGGTCCTCGCGCTCACCGTTTGACCTGTTCTTGGGAAACCACCGGCGCCTGCGACACGTTGTGCTGAGCAGGAATGTGGCCTGATGGTTCACTCATGGTCGTTGTTTTAGTCGGTATGGTGCTTACGCAATGAATCAGGACGACCGACTGGGCCCGTACCGGCTGCTGAGGCGGCTCGGTGAGGGCGGCATGGGCGTGGTCCACCTCGCCCTGGACCCGCACGGCAGGCAGGTCGCCGTCAAGGTCCTGCGCTCGGAGGTGGCCGGCGACGACGTCGCGCGCAGGCGGCTGTCGCGCGAGGTCGAGACCATGCGCCGGGTCCGCAGCCCGCACATCGCGGAGGTCGTCGACGCCGACGTCACCGGCAGGCGCCCCTACATCGTGACGCGCTACGTCCCCGGCAGGCCGCTCGACGAGATCATCAAGCAGGACGGCCCGCTGCCGCTGGACGCCCTGCTCAAGGTGGCCAAGGGGGTCGCCGAGGCGCTCGCCGCCGTCCACGCCGCCGGGGTCATCCACCGCGACCTGAAGCCGGGCAACGTCCTCATGCTGGACGGCCAGCCGGTGCTGATCGACTTCGGCATCGCCCAGGCCGTGGACGCCACCCGGCTGACCCAGACGGGCATGTTCATCGGCACCCCCGGCTACCTCGCCCCCGAGATCATCGAGGGCCACGAGGCCGGCTCGGAGGTGGACGTCCACGCCTGGGCCGGCACGCTGCTGTTCGCGGCCACCGGCCTGCCGCCGTTCGGCAAGGGCACGCTGGAGATGATCTTCTTCAACATCACCTCCGGCAAGGCCAACGTGGACGCGGCCCCGGCGCCGCTGCAGCCGCTGCTGCGGGCCGCCTTCCAGCGCGACCCGGCCCGGCGCCCCACGGCCGTGGAGCTGGTGGGGCGGGTCGGGCAGCTCATGCCGCAAAACCACCGGCCCCGGGTGCCCGACGAGATCACCACGGTCCCCAACATCGACGACACCTCCGGGCAGCCGGTTCCCGAGTTCGGTCCGCGCGCGACAGGCCCGTCCGGGGCCCCGGGCGCCGGGTCGCGGCCGATGCCGCAGACGGGCGTGGGAGGTCCGTCCGCGTCGCCGGGCGCGGGGTCGCGGCCGATGCCGCAGACGGGCGTGGGAGGTCCGTCCGCGTCGCCGGGCGCGGGGTCGCGGCCGATGCCGCAGACGGCGTCCGGGCAGGCTTCCCAGCAGGGCCCGCAACAGGGTCCGCAGCAGGGGTCGCCGTCCGGCCCGCACCCGGCGGGACCCGGGGGGAGCGCTCCCCACGCGCTGCCGCTCGTCACGCCGCCCGTCGCCCCCGTGGCGCCGCCGCCGGTCCCGGGCTCGCGGCCGTCCGGCGAGGAGTTCGTGTCGCTGCTGCGCGACACCCCCGCGGGCGGCCAGCCGGGCGACCCCTTCCCGACCGTCCGCGTCACCGGCGACGACCTGCGCAGGGCCGGCCTCGGCGGGCCCGTCCCCGGCGACCTCACGCCCGCCCTGGGCGCGAGCGCCGAGGGCGACGTCCCCACCCGGTTCGACCCGTCGGCCCGCGCAGCCGCGCCGCGGACCGGCCCGGCCGAGGGCGACATCCCGACCCGGATGGCCCCGCCCGCCTCTCCGGCGGCCCCGGGCACGGGCGGCGTCTCGGGTGACTGGCCGACGCCGATGCGCAGATCCGAGGGCGACGTGCCCACCCGGAGGGTGACCCCCGAGGAGCTGCGGCAGGCCGCCGCGCCCGCCGGGCAGGCGTTCTTCGACCACGCCCCGGAGCTCTTCGAGCGGACTCCGCACGTGAACCAGCCGCATCCGGCGCCGTTCCTGCCGACGGTCCGGGTGCCGCCGCCCACGGTGCCGCCCGCGCCGTACCCGGGGGCCGTGTCGCTGCAGCGCTCCAAGGCGTACGGCGTGGCGAGCGCGCTGCTGCTCGTCGTCATGACGTGCCTCGCGGTGATCGCGCCGCTGCTGGTGTGCGTGCTCGCGCTGCCGGTGGCGGTGCTGCTGCGCGCTGCCGACCTCGCCCAGCCGAAGCTTCAGGCGCGGCGCCCGGCGGGCGCGGCGGCCGCCGACGTCATCCGGGTGCTCGGGCAGCCGGGGGCGCTGGTCAAGTCGGCCGGCGTCACGATCGCGCTGGTGCCCTACGCGCTGGTGCTGGGCCTTCCGGTGACGCTGCTGCTGACCGTGCTGGTCGGGTCGATGCCCGTGCTGGCCGCGCTGAGCTGGGGGATCGCGGTCGCGTTGTGGACCATGTGCGCCGGGCCGGGAGTGGAGGGCCCGAGCCGGCAGATGCGGCGCACGCTCGCCTCGCTCGTGCCGGGAGAGGGGGCCGCCAAGGGGCTGGCGGCGGGGATCGGCGTGCTCGCGGTGCTGGTCGCGGCCGTCGCCCTGACAAGCGTGATGGGTAGACAGTCAGCAGGGCACTTCTGGGGTCCCATCGACGTTCTGTCTGTAGTGCAACGTCTGAGTGATTTGCGGACCCAGGCGGGAAATCAGTGACGGGGGACGACATGTCGGCTACCGAGGCTCCGGAGAGGATCGGCCCCTACCGGCTCCTGCGGCGGCTGGGTGAGGGCGGCATGGGCGTCGTCCACCTCGGCCTGGACGGCGAGGGGCGCGAGGTGGCGGTCAAGGTCCTGCACCCCCACGTGGCGACCGACCTCAAGGCACGCGACCGGCTCACCCGTGAGGTCGAGACCATGCGCCGGGTCCGCAGCAGGCGGGTGGCCGAGGTCCTCGACGCCGACCTCACCGGGGCGGCGCCGTACATCGTGACGCGGTACGCGCCCGGCCGCACCTTAGAGCAGACCGTGCTGGAGGACGGCCCGCTGGGCCCGCACGACGTGATCAGGCTCTCGCGCGGGCTGTGCGAGGCGCTGGTCGCGATCCACGCGGCCGACGTCGTCCACCGGGACCTCAAGCCGGCCAACGTGATGCTCGTGGACGGCGAGCCGCTCGTCATCGACTTCGGCATCGCGCACCTGGTCAACGCCACCCGGCTGACCCAGACCGGGATGTTCGTCGGGACGCCGGGCTACCTAGCGCCCGAGATCATCAGGGACACCGAGATCACCCAGGCCGCCGACGTGCACGCGCTGGCGGCCACCGTCTTCTTCGCGGCCACCGGCAAGCCCCCGTTCGGGTCCGGCACGTTCGAGTCGGTCTGCTACAACATCCTCGAGGGCAAGGCGCAGATCGACGTGGCGCCGCTGTGGCTGCGAGGCTGGTTGCGGCTCGCCCTGGCGCCCGACGCCGCCTCCCGCCCCACCGCGGCCTCGCTGCTCAAGCTGGCCCGGGCGCTCGACCCCTCGGTCACCGCCCTGCAGGAGACGCCGCGCGACGGCGGGACCCGCGTCCTCGACGGGACGGCCGTCAACGGCCACTCGGTGGGGGAGACCCGGGTGCTCGACGACGCCGCGCCCCTGTCGTCCGCGGGGCGGCCCGACCGCACCAGCGTCCTGCCGGCCGACGAGAGCTACGCCGACCTGCTGCCCCCCGTGAACTACGCCGAGCCTCAGCGGCCGCGCCGCGAGCCCCGCGCCCCCCGGCCCCGCGGACCCGTGCCGCAGCCCCCGGCCCCCGTCCCGGCGTACGGGCCGGGCGGCCCGGCGGGGTACGGCCAGGCGGCCTACGGACCGGCCGGGTACGCCCCGCCTCACCATCCGCCGTCCGGCTACCCGCCGCCGCACCCCGACCAGCGCGTGGCGGGCTACCCGGCCCCCCAGGGCACGGTCCCGCCCATCGCCCGCCCGACGGCTCCGCCGGCCGAGGCGCGGCCGTACGCCGGCGAGCAGGACCGGCCCCGCTACCGGGCGGGCCACCCGGTCCTCGCGGCCATGCTCCTCGCCACGCTCGTGGCCCTGGCCTGCCTGGTCCCCGTGGTCGTGTGCCTGTTCGCCGTGGTGGCGGTGTTGTGCCTGCGGGTGGGGCACTACCTGCTCGGCGACCTGGCCGACCGGCGCTCGGTCCGCGGGAGCAGCGGCGCCGACCCCCTGCTCGCCGTGCTCGGTACGCCGTGGGCGCTGATCAAGGCAGGCCTGGCCACCCTCGTCCAGGTGCCGCTGGCGGCGATGTTCGCGATGTGCGTCTGGGGCGGGCTCGTCTACCTCGGCGGGATGAAGACCGACCCCGCGGCCGCGTACGCGGCCGGGGCCTTCGCGGGCGGGCTGTTCGTCCTGCCCGGCGGCGGCGCCCCCCGCAAGGCGGTCGCCCGGGGGCTGAGCGCGGTGATACGCAGCCCCGGCGCCGGCATGGTCGTGACCATCGCGGTCGGCACGGTCGCGCTGTTCGCGGTGATGACGGCGCTGTCGGCCGACGCCTCGTGGGCGCCGTGGCGCCCGCCGTCCGTGGCCGTGTCCCATGTGGTCGCGGACCTGAAGCAGAAGGGCCAGGACACCGTGGTGAACCTGGTCACGGGCGTGATCGG
Organism: Microbispora sp. ATCC PTA-5024; assembly: GCF_000511135.2. Classification (NCBI taxonomy): domain Bacteria; kingdom Bacillati; phylum Actinomycetota; class Actinomycetes; order Streptosporangiales; family Streptosporangiaceae; genus Microbispora; species Microbispora sp. ATCC PTA-5024. Next base: position 156,387 of record NZ_KI866526.1, read on the forward strand.
TGACATCATGGACAGGATCGGCCTGGGCTTCCTCACCTTCTGGACCTGACCGGCATCCCGGTCCCGACAAGCCGCCACAAGCCGCCGACGCCCGCGACGCGAGGAGGAGCGGAATGGGTTCGCCGGAGCACCTGGGTCCCTACCGCCTGCTCTCCACGCTCGGCTCGGGCGGGTTCGGAGAGGTCCACCTCGCGCTCGACCCCGACGGCCGGACGGTCGCGGTGAAGGTGCTCCATCCGCACGTCGCGTCCGACTCCGTCGCGATCACCCGCCTCGCCCGCGAGGTGCAGACCATGCGCCTGGTCCGGGGACGGCACGTGGCCGAGGTCCTCGACGCGTCCCTGGAGGGCGACCGGCCGTACGTCGTCACCCGCTACGTCCAGGGGCGGCCGCTGAGTGCGGTCGTCGCCGACGACGGTCCCGTGGAGGGCGCCGGCCTCGTCCGGCTCGCGATCGGGCTGGCCGAGGCGCTGGAGTCGATCCACGCGGCCGGGGTCGTGCACCGGGACCTCAAGCCCGCGAACGTGATCGTCGCCGACGGCGAGCCGTACGTGATCGACTTCGGCATCGCCTGCGCGCTGGAGTCGGCCTCGGTCACCGCCTCGGGCGCCGTCGTCGGCACGCCGGGCTACCTCGCCCCGGAGGTGCTGGAGGGGCGGGACGCCGGGCCGGAGTCGGACGTCTTCGCCTGGGCGGCCACCGTGGCCTTCGCCGCCTCCGGGCGGCAGCCGTACGGGACCGGACCGGCCGCGGCGATCGCCTACCGGGTCGTGCACCGGGAGCCGGACCTGACCGGCGTGCCGTCCTGGCTGGTCCCGCTGCTCACCCGGTGCCTGCGTACCGACCCCGACGCCCGGCCGCCCTCCGACGCTCTGGCGGCCCAGGTCGTGGCGGCGGCCCCCGCGTCCTTTCCTGCCGCGTCCTTTCCGGCCGCTTCGGAGGCCGGTGACCGGCCGAGGCGGGGCCCGGCCGCCTGGCGGCGCAGGAGCCGCGAGCCGGGTCACAGCGGGCCGCGAGAGGCCGCAGCCCACCGTGAAGGCCGGGCGGCCTACGCGGATCCTCCTGACGCGGCGGCGTTCGGGCCGGGTGCGCAGGACGGCCGGCGCGACGTGGACCGCTCCTGGTCGGCGGCCCCCACGTCCGCCGGGTCGCCCTCCGCGCCGCCCTCGGCGTCGCCCTCGGAGGCGGCCACCCGGGAGTGGCGGCCCGGCGACCGCAGGCGCCCGCCGGAGGACCTGCGCGCCCGCCACCGGCGCAGGCTCCACCGCCGCTGGGTCATCGGGTCGGCGGTCGTCGTCGGCCTGTTCGCGGCCGCGGCCCGCCGCGCCCTCCCCGAGGTGTCGCTGCTCCTGCTCGTGCTGTACGGCATCGGCGTGCTGATCGACGCGGGGTTCGGGCTGGCGGCCCGATCGCGGGGCCGGCTGGCCGTCGACGTGGCGGGCGGCGTCGGGGTGGTGGCCGTCTGGGCGCTGCTGAGCACGCTGTTCAGCACGGCGACCCTGCTGCTCGCCGTGGGCACCGTGCTGATCCTGCTGCTCATGCTGGTCTTCGCGAGCTGACCGGCCCCGGGCCGTATCGGGGCCGTACCGGGCCGCGGCCGGTGGCGTGCCGAAGGCCGCGCCGGTGGAAGTCCGAGCCCCCGCCCCGCCCGGCCCGCCGTCCTGCCTGGGTCGCGTGCCGGGCCGGACGGAAGTCCGAGCCCCCGCCCGGGTCCGCCGCCCTGCCCGGCCCGCGCCCGTCGCTAGGCGGCGATCACCGCCGCGGTGGTGCGTCCGCCGTCCACGTCGAGGACGATCCCGTGGACGAACTCCGACTCGTCGGCGGCCAGGTAGACGGCGGCGTGCGCTATGGCCTCCGGGCTGCCGACGTTCCCGGCCGGGGTGCCCTTCATCATCTCCGCGCCGGCACCCGTCTCGCCCGGCACGGGGGTGTGCACGACGCCGGGCGAGATGGCGTTCACCCGCACGCCCCGCGGGCCGAACTCCGCCGCCCAGGCCCGGGTCAGGGTCTCGACCGCGCCCTTGGTGGAGCTGTAGAGCGCCCCGATCGGGATCCCGAGCCGGGCGATCCACGAGCCGAGGTTGATGATCGTGCCGCCCCCGGCCTCGGCCATGGCCGGGGCGATCGCCGCGGTCAGGAAGAACGGAGCCTTCACGTTCACGGCGTAGACCTCGTCGAAGGTCTTCTCGTCGGTGGCCGCGGTGCCGTCGGCCGGGTAGATGCCGGCGTTGTTGACCAGGATGTCGATGCGCCCGCCCAGGACGGACGCGGCCTTCTCGGCCAGGGCGTGCGACGCCGCGGCGCCGCCGTCCAGATCCGCCTTCACGAAGTCGGCCCGTCCGCCTCGCGAACGGATGCCGTCGACCACCTCGGCGCCCCGATCGGCACTGCGGCCCGAGACCACGACATGGGCCCCCTCGGCGGCGAACGCCTCGGCGATGGCGCGTCCGATATTGCTGGTGGCCCCGGTCACCAGGGCCTTCTTGTCCTGCAGTCGTCCAGCCACGGCGGTTCCCCTCTCTTTCGCGGTTGCTGTGCCGCCACTCTGCGACGCAGAAAATGGACCGGCAAGTCCAATCAACCGGTCACCTGCGACCTGTTTGCGCCGAACGGATAAAGTGCACGACTCAGGTTGAAAGAACACGTGGAAGCGAACGGGAGACGCGCCATGACCGAACCCGGCCGGGCTCCGGACGTCCCGCCCCTGGACGTCCTGGACGAGATCCAGCGTCGGGTGCTGTGGCTCGCGACGCGGATCGTCGACGCGGCCAACCACGACCGGGACACCGGCGACGGGGTGAAGGTCGGCGGCCACCAGGCGTCCAGCGCGTCCCTGGTCACGGCGATGACGGCGCTGTGGTTCGCCCACCTGCGGGCGGCGGACCGGGTCGCCGTCAAGCCGCACGCGTCGCCGGTCTTCCACGCGATCCGCTACCTGCTGGGCGAGCTCGACCGCTCCTACCTGACGCGGCTGCGGGCCCGGGGCGGCCTGCAGTCCTACCCCTCCCGGACGAAGGACCCGGACGGGGTGGACTTCTCGACCGGCTCGGTCGGCCTGGGCGCGGCGGCCCCGCTGTTCGCCGCGGTGACCCGCCGGTACGTGGACGCACACTTCGGCCCGCGGCCCGAGTCGCGGTTCGTGGCCCTCCTCGGCGACGCCGAGCTGGACGAGGGCAACATCTGGGAGGCGGTCGCCGACCCCGCCACGGCCGGGCTGGGGAACGTCCTGTGGGTCGTCGACTTCAACCGGCAGTCGCTCGACCGCGTCGTCCCCGGCGTGCGGATCGACCAGTGGCGCGGACAGTTCACGGCGGCCGGATGGCACGTCGTCGAGGTCAAGTACGGCCGGCGGCTGCAGGAGGCGTACGCCCGTCCGGGCGGCGAGCACCTGCGGGCGTGGATCGACGCGATGCCCAACGAGCAGTACCAGTCGCTGTTCGGCCTCGCCGGGCCCGAGCTGCGCAAGCGGTTCCTCGACGGCGCCCCGGCCGAGGTGGAGGCGTTCGTCGCCGACACGCCCGACGAGGACCTCGCCCCGCTCGTTACCGACCTCGGCGGGCACGACCTCGACGCGATGCTCGACGCGTACGCCCAGTGCGACGCCGTCACCGACCGCCCGAGCGTGGTCTTCGCCTACACCGTCAAGGGGTGGGGCCTGCCCGTCGCCGGCAACCCCCGCAACCACTCGGCGCTGCTGACCGGCGAGCAGATCGACCGGCTGCGCGCCTCGCTCGGGCTCGACCGCGACACGGAGTGGGACCGCCTCGACCCCGCCTCGCCCGCCGGCGCCTGGGCGGAGGCCCGCGGCCGCGCACTCGCCCGGCCCCCGCGGCGG
>NZ_KI866526.1:160241-236268 GCF_000511135.2 Microbispora sp. ATCC PTA-5024
GGGCGGAGGCCCGCGGCCGCGCACTCGCCCGGCCCCCGCGGCGGCCGGGGCCGGCCGTCTCCGTGCCCGCCGCCACCGACGTCCGCACGGCCAAGCCGGTCTCCACCCAGGAGATCTTCGGCCGGGTCCTGGTGGAGCTGAGCCGCGTCCCCGGCGTGGCGCCGTACCTGGTCACCACCGCCCCCGACGTCGCCACGTCCACCAACCTGGCCGGCTTCATCAACAGGACCGGCGTCTTCGCCCCGGCCGACCGGCGCTCCTGGAACGAGGACCGCGTGCTGCGGTGGGCGGAGAGCCCCTCCGGCCAGCACATCGAGCTCGGCATCTCCGAGATGAACCTGTTCCTCCTCCTGGGGCAGCTCGGCCTGTCGTGGGACCTGTCCGACCAGCCGCTGCTGCCCGTGGGCACCGTCTACGACCCCTTCGTCCTGCGCGGTCTCGACGCCTTCCTGTACGGCACGTACTCCGGCGCGCGTTTCGTCGTCGCCGGCACCCCGTCCGGGATCACCCTGGCCCCGGAGGGCGGCGCCCACCAGTCCACCATCACCCCCTCGGTCGGCCTGGAGCTGCCCGGGGTCACGCTCGTCGAGCCCGCCTACGGCGCCGCCCTCGACTGGCTGCTGTGCGACGCGCTGTCGCACGTCGCCGCGGCCGAGTCCGCGGAGGGCTCCTACTACTTCCGGCTGACGACCCGCCCGGTCGATCAGGCCCCGTTCCAGGCCGCGCGGGCCCGGCTCGGCGACGCGGTGCTGCGCGCCCAGGTGCTGGCCGGGGCGTACCGGCTGGTGGACGCCCACGACGCCCATCCCGAGCTGCGCGGGCCGGGTGCGCCGGTCGTCCACCTGGCCGCCTCCGGGGCCGTGCTGCCCGAGGTGCTCGCGGCCGCCGCGGAGCTCGCGGAGGAGGGCGTGGCCGCCCACGTCGTCGACGTGACCTCGCTCGACCGCCTCTACACCGGCTGGCGGCGCGCCCTCGCCGAAGGCGTCCGCGGCGCGAGCGTTCCGGCCCTGCCAGGTAGCCTGCGGGCGGCCTTCCGGGACCGTGCGCCGATCGTCACCGTGCACGACGCCGCGTCCCACGCCATGGCCTGGCTCGGCTCCGCCCTCGGCGTGCCCTGCGTGCCGCTCGGGGTCGACCGGTTCGGCGAGTCGGGTAGCGTACGGGAGCTCTACGAGCTGCACGACCTCCTGCCTGGGCACATTGTGAACGCCGCCCTGGCGGCGCTGTCCCTGGCCTGAGTCCCCGGGTCTCGTTTGGAATAAAGTTCGGTATCGTGGAGGAGGCGTCACCTCCGTTTTCGGGTCCCCCGGCGTGCCCGCCGCGCCGTAAAGACCGGGGAGTTTGCGTCTAAGCTACTGATGGGTAACATGACAGCGGGGGACCAGGGAGAGCGCGACGCCCGGGCCACCCACTGTCACCACGCCCATGAGCGCCTGGCAGTCTGGCATCACGTGCGCGTACCCCGCGCCACGAACCGAGAACCCGCGGCGTCAGCCGTACGGAAAGGGGAGGTCGGCCACCGGCCATGAACATCGTCGTCTGCGTGAAGCAGGTCCCCGACACGGCGACCGAGCGCAAGCTGAGGTCCGATGACAAGACGCTCGACCGCGACGCCGCCGACGGCGTCGTGAACGAGCTCGACGAGTACGCGGTCGAAGAGGCGCTGCGGCTCAAGGAGGCCCACGGGGGCGAGGTCACCGTCCTGAGCATGGGTCCCGCGAAGGCGGCCGAGACCATCCGCAAGGCTCTCGCCATGGGCGCGGACAAGGCCGTCCACCTGCACGATGACGCCCTGCACGGGTCCGACGCCCTGTCCACCTCGTACGCCATCGCCCAGGCGCTGAAGAAGATCGGGTTCGACCTGGTCATCCTCGGCTCGGAGTCGACCGACGCCCGCACCGGCATGCTCGCCGCGATGCTGGCCGAGCGGCTCGGCGCCCCGCAGCTCACGCTCGCCGGCAAGGTCGAGGTGAACGGCTCGGACATCACCGTCGAGCGGCTCACCGACTACGGCCACGACAAGGTGGAGGCCACGCTGCCCGCCGTCGTGTCGGTCATCGAGAAGATCAACGAGCCGCGGTACCCGTCCTTCAAGGGCATCATGGCGGCCAAGAAGAAGCCGGTCGAGACGCTCGGCGTCGCGGACGCGGAGATCGCCCTCGACCAGGTGGGCCTGGCGAACGCCTGGAGCGAGGTCGTTGACTTCGCCCCGGCGCCTCCGCGCGCCGCCGGCACGGTCATCAAGGACGAGGGCGACGGCGGCGCCAAGGCCGCCGAGTTCCTCGCGTCGAAGAAGTTCGTGTGAGGGGCTGGGCATGAGTGAGGTTCTGGTTCTCGTCGACCACGTCGAGGGTGAGATCAAGAAGGTCACCCTCGAACTCCTGACGCTGGCCCGGTCGCTGGGCACGCCGTCGGCCGTCTGGGCCGGCCCCGGCTACTCCGACGCCGCCAAGGCGAGGCTCGCCGAGTACGGCGCCGAGAAGATCTACGTGGCCGACTCCGAGGAGATCGCGCAGTACGTGGTGGCCCCCAAGGCCGAGCTGCTGGCCCGGCTCGTCGCGGACAAGGCCCCGGCCGGGGTGCTCGTCGCCGCGACCGGCGAGGGCAAGGAGATCGCCGGACGGCTGGCCGTCAAGACCGACTCGGGCGTGATCACCGACGCCGTGGGCGTGGACGGCGACTTCGTCGCCGAGCTGTCGATCTTCGGTGGCGGCGTCAACGTGCGCAGCCGGGTCGTCAAGGGCACCCCGATCATCGCGGTCCGCCCGAACGCCACCGCCCCCGTGGCCGCCCCGGCCGCGGGCGCCGAGGAGAAGGTGGAGGTCGCCCTCTCCGACGCCGCCCGCGCCGCCAGGATCGTGGAGCGGGTCGTCCAGGAGAAGGGCGGGCGTCCGGAGCTGACCGAGGCCGCGATCGTGGTCTCGGGCGGCCGGGGCGTCGGCTCGGCCGACAACTTCTCGATCATCGAGAAGCTGGCCGACTCGCTGGGCGCGGCGGTGGGCGCCTCCCGCGCCGCCACCGACGCGGGCTGGTACCCGCACGCGTTCCAGGTCGGCCAGACGGGCAAGACCGTCTCGCCGCAGCTCTACATCGCGGCCGGCATCTCCGGTGCCATCCAGCACCGGGCCGGCATGCAGACCTCGAAGACCATCGTCGTGATCAACAAGGATCCCGAGGCGCCGATCTTCGAGATCGCCGACTTCGGCGTCGTGGGCGACCTCTTCCAGGTCGTCCCGCAGCTGACCGAGGAGATCGAGAAGCGCAAGTAGCCGTTCGGCCGCCGGAGGCGCCGCATCCCCCGGAGGGGTGCGGCGCCTTTCGTCATGCCCGTCGGCGTCGTCAGGCCGTCCTGGTGGCCCGGGGGAGGGCCGGGGCGGTGAGAGCGAGAACGGCGCCGGCCGCCAGGCCGCCGAGCAGCGCCGGTCCGTGCAGGTTGGCGAGGGCGGAGAGCACGGCGCCCGCGGCGAGCACGGCCAGCGCGGGCGCCCATCGGGGCAGCCGGTCGCGCCGCAGCACGAGCTGGGCGCCGGCCGTCGCGGTCACCGCGCCCACCACGATCGCCGCGGCTCCCTCCGCGGCCGTCGCGATCATGATCAGCGCGTACCAGGCCGCGACCGCCGCCGCCGGCCGCGGTCCGGCCTCCCTGGCGAAAGCCTTCAACGGCGACAGCGCCGCTCGCGACGGCGGCGGCGCGGTGCCCGAGTGCGCCGCCTGCGAGGCCGCTTGTGCGGACGCTGTCCCCGAGGGCGCCGCGCCCGGTGATCGCAGGTCGCCGGCACGGCCGAGGAGGGCGGCCGCCAAGCCTCCGGCGAGCCCGCACACCGCGATCGAGTTGCCCGCGCCCACCGTGCCGAAGACCAGGCCGGCCGTCTGCCCGGCCGCGGCCCCCACCAGGTAGAGGGCGAGCCACCGCCCGGGACCGAGCGCCCGCTCGGCGAGCACGCCCACCACCAGCAGGGTCGCCAGGTTGAAGGCGGTCCCCGCGAGACCACCGTCCTGCACGACGAGCGAGGTGACCAGACGCCACCACTCGCCCGCGCGGATCAGGTCCGGATGGCGCTCGAGCGCGCCGGTCAGCGCCGGGACCGCGATCTGCGCGAGGCTCGGCACGGCGGTGACGGCCAGGACGGCCGTCGTCGCCCAGGGGAACGGTCTGGTCATCACGCGTCCCAGCGTCCCGCACCCCGTCCCGTCGCGGCGAGAACGGATGTACGGACCTTCCCGGGACTTTTGTCACGGAGGCGGGAGCGCCCCGGCGGTCAGGCCGCCCGGGGGAGCGGCTCGTCGCCGTCCTCCGCCGTACGGCCGTCAAGGGCCCGCGGCACCCGCCGGAACGGCAGCGTCCGGGACGCCGGGAGGAACCGGGCGGCGACGGCGATGAGCAGGCCGAGGACCACCGCGGTGACCATCGCCGCGCGCAGGGACGTCAGGGTCGACACGAAGCCGATCACCACCGGACCGAGCAGCAGCCCCGCGTAGCCCATCGCGCCCGCCTGGGCGATGGCGGGGCCGGGCGTGGCCGTGGCCGTCCCGGCCAGCGACATCGCCATCGGCGAGATCGTCGCGACCGACAGGCCGATGAGGAACATGGCGGCCACCGCGGCGAAGGCGGAGGGCGCGGCGATCACGACCAGGTAGGTGGCGGCCGTGGCGGCGCCGGACGACACGATGAGCGCCCGGGCGCCGAACCTGCCCCGGAGGCGGTCGCCGCCGAGCCGGGCGACCAGCATCCCGGCCTCGAACACCGGGTATCCGAGCGCGGCGACGGCCTCGGGGGCGCCGAGCGTGCCGATCAGGTAGAGGCCGTTCCAGTCGGCCACCACGCCCTCGACCATGAAGGCGGCGAAGGTGATCGCTCCAAGCAGGTAGACGACGCCGGGCAGCCTCCCGCGACGCCCGTCCCGCGTGCCGGACGGCCCGGCGGTCTCGGCGGCCGGGTCGGGCAGGTAGGTGCGGCTGAGGACGAGCGACACGGGCAGCGACACCGCCGCCACCAGCAGCAGGTGGACCGTGAACGACAGCCCGGCCGCGATGGCCGCGGTGCCCGCGAGCCCGGCGGAGATCGCCCCGACGCACCACCCCGCGTGCATCCCGCTCATGATCGGCCTGCCGTACGCCCGCTCCACGGCCGAGCCCTGCGCGTTCATGGCCACGTCCACCGCGCCGAAGGCCATGCCGAACAGCGCGGACGCCGCGACGAGGGCGGGGAACGACGGCACGAAGGCGAGCAGCACGAGGGAGGCCGCGCACAGCGGGGCGCCGATCCGCAGGACGCCGCCGCTGCCGGCCCTCGCCATGACCACACGCATGAGCTGCATGGTCACCAGCGCGCCGACCCCCCAGGAGAGCAGGGCGAGGCCGACCGACGACTCCGACAGATGGAGCCGTCCGGCCAGCGCGGGCAGGCGCACCGTGAACGTGCCGCACATGAGGCCGGCCAGGACGAAGGTGAGGATCGCCCCGGCACGGGCCGTCCTCAGGGCGCGGGTCATCACAACTTCCTTTCGGGGTCGGTGAATACGGTTTCCGATGAGGGGGGAGCGGGCACACTCCGTTAGGTCGCCCTTTACGGCGCATTGCCGGAAGGGCGACCGCCATGCCCGGGTCCGGGCGGGGTCAGAGAAGGCCGAGCAGGCGGCGTTTGACCGCGCCGTAGTCGACGATGCCGGGGCTGTGGGTCGCGACCTCCCAGACGCCCTCACACGCCAGCCGCACGACCTGCGACGCCACCGGGTCGGGTTCGTCCTCCAGCCCGTGCAGGTGCCAGCGCGCCATGGCCTCGCGCAGCGGCGCGAGCAGCGCGGGATCGCCGGCGGCGCCGGTGACCACCGCCCAGCGCCGCAGCCGGCCGGTCTCGACGGCCTCGAAGGTCGCCGCCAGGTAGGCCCTGGTGTACGTGCTCTCGTGCTGGGCCTCGACAAGGGCGTCGAACTCGGCGATCAGCCGTTCGACCATGCCCTTGATCAGCGCGTCCTTGCTGGAGAAGTGGTAGAGGAGACCGCCCTTGCTCACGCCGGCGCGCTCGGCGACCGCCGACAGGGTCAGGGCCTGGACGCCCTGGTCCTGCAGCAGGCACTCGGCCGCGTCGAGCAGTTCGTCCCTCCTCATGACGCTTACTGTACCGTCTGGACGGTTCAGTGGCAAAGCCGGGGGATAGCGAGGATCGGACATCCGGATAGGCTTGGTTGGCCGAGGATCGTTCTGGGAGGGGCCGTGGGAACTGCGTATCTGGACCATGCCTCGACCACACCGATGCTCCCCGAGGCCATCGAGGCGATGACCGCGCAACTCCGCCAGGTGGGCAACCCCTCGTCGCTGCACGCCGCCGGACGGCGGGCGCGGCGGGTCGTGGAGGAGTCGCGCGAGACGATCGCGTGCGCGCTCGGCGCCCGGCCGAGCGAGGTCGTCTTCACGGCCGGCGGCACCGAGGCCGACAACCTCGCCGTGAAGGGGCTCTTCTGGGCCCGCAGGCGCCCGCGCGTCCTGCTGAGCGCCGTCGAGCACCACGCCGTCCTCGACCCGGCCCACTGGCTGGCCGACCACCACGGCGCGGTGGTGGAGCTGCTGGAGGTCGACGACCGCGGCCGCGTCCACCCGGAGACGTTGCGCGCCGCCATCGAGCGCGACCCCGGCGACGTCGCCCTCGTCAGCGTCATGTGGGCCAACAACGAGGTGGGGACGGTGCAGCCGGTCCGCGTGCTGGCCGCCATCGCCCACGAGTACGGCATCCCGTTCCACACCGACGCCGTGCAGGCCGTGGGCCAGCTCCCGGTCTCGTTCGCCGAGTCGGGCGTGGACGCCATGACCGTGTCCGGCCACAAGGTCGGCGGCCCGATCGGTGTCGGCGCGCTGCTGCTGGCCCGGGGCGTCGACCCCGTGCCCGTGCTGCACGGCGGCGGCCAGGAGCGCGACATCCGGTCCGGCACGCTCGACGCCCCCGCCATCGCCGGGTTCGCCGCGGCGGTCGAGGCCGCCGTGAAGCACCAGGACGCCACGGCGGAGCGTCTCACCGTCCTGCGCGACGACCTGATCGAGCGCGTACGGCGGGCCGTGCCGGACGTCATCCTCAACGGCGACCCGGGCGACCGGCTCCCGGGCAACGCCCACTTCTCGTTCCCGGGCTGCGAGGGCGACGCCCTGCTCATGCTGCTGGACGCCAAGGGTGTGGAGTGCTCGACCGGCTCCGCGTGCTCGGCCGGCGTGGCGCAGCCGTCCCACGTGCTGCTCGCGATGGGCCAGGACGGCGCCCGGGCGCGGGGGTCCCTCCGCTTCTCGTTCGGCCACACCTCCACGGAGGAGGACGTCGACCGGGTGGCCGACGTGATCCCGCACGTCGTCGAACGCGCCCGCCGGGCCGGCCTCACCTGAGGCCGGCGGGGTCCCCCGGGCGGCCGGGGCCGCTCAGGTGAGGAAGTGGGCGACCGCGCTCCACGAGGGGTCGTCGGCGACCTCCACCGTGGCGCGCCCCTCCTTCCAGGCCGCGGCCAGCTCACGCACCGCCCGCGCGGCGTCGCCCGCCGGGTCGGCGTACACGTGCAGCACCCTGCTGCGCTCCGCGCTGAGGTGGGCCACCAGCGCGGCCGTGCCGAGCGCGCCGAGGCGTTCGGTCAGGTTCACCTCGAAGTCGCGCAGCGACCCGAGCGACGCGCCCGCGGGCAGCCCGTCCGCGTCGGCGTTCGCGTACGGCAGGGTGATCGCGACGTGCTGGTCGAAGAGCGGGTGGTCGACCGGCCGGAGGGGGTAGCGGGCGGCGGCGGCCAGTTTGCCGCCGTTCGCGGTCTGGCCCTCCAGCAGCGCCCACTGCTCGTCCTTGAAGCCGCCGGCCACGTCAGCCACGACGGCGGGCAGGTGAACGGCCGGGACGGCGTCGATCGGCTCGAACTCGGCGGCCACGATGTCGCCCACCCAGCGGGCCACCTCGTCCTCGCCCAGCAGCCAGTCGAGCGCGAGGAGGGTGGCCTCCATCCGAGTGTCGTCATCGATATCCGGAAATATCGGGTGAAAGGCGGAGACGTCCACGCGGGGCGTGCCCGGCGGCACGCGCAGGCCCAGCACCAGCCTGTCGAGCCCGAACTCCCGGCCGCCGACGTCGACGGTCAGCGCGGACGCCTGGGGGTTCGCCTGGCGGGAGGGGTGGAACTCCCACAGCTCGTCCGCCGGAGGGGCCGCCAGGGCCCACCGGTGCGCGAACGACCGCAACTCCGGGTCGCCGGACGCGCTGACCACCAGGGCGTGCCTGGCGAGGGTCCCCGGGGCGATCTCCCAGACCAGGGACGGATCCAACGCCGTGACGGCCGGTCCGATCGTCTCGGCCAGCGCCTCGGCGTCCTCGGCCTCGACGTGACCGTCGATCAGGGGGCGGGTCTCGGCCCACCAGGTCCAGAAGCCGGCGATGGCCTCGGCCGGCTCAACCGGCTCGCTCTTGCGCCCGAACAGTCGCATGACCCCGCATCCTCCCAGTTCGCCTCCCGCTCTGCCAACGCGACCGCGACACGGCGCGGCCGCGGTGAGGGACCGGCGAGGGACCGGGACGGACGCCGAGGTGGCGCGGGCGCCGGAGGCGGCGGGGAGCCGGGCGCGGCCGGTCGTCCGGGGCGCGGCCGGTCGTCCACAGGGGCGGACGCGCCGCAGCGGGAGGGCGCGCCGTACGGGTAGTCTCGAACTGCTATGAGTCCCACACCACGGCTCCGCGTGCTCGCCGCCATGTCCGGCGGCGTGGACTCCGCCGTCGCCGCCGCCCGGATCGCCGAGGCGGGCCACGACGTGACCGGCGTCCACCTGGCGCTCTCGTCGAACCCCCGGTCCTACCGCACCGGCGCGCGCGGCTGCTGCACGCTCGAAGACGCCCGCGACGCGCGCCGGGCCGCCGACGTGATCGGCATCCCGTTCTACGTGTGGGACATGGCGGAGCGGTTCCACCGCGACGTCGTGGAGGACTTCGTCAGCGAGTACGCCGCGGGCCGCACGCCCAACCCGTGCCTGCGCTGCAACGAGAAGATCAAGTTCGAGGCCGTGCTCGACCGGGCCCTCGCCCTGGGCTTCGACGCGGTGGCGACCGGCCACCACGCCCGCCTGGAGGGCGGCGTGCTGCGCCGCAGCGTCGACGAGGCCAAGGACCAGTCGTACGTGCTCGGCGTGCTCACGCGCGAGCAGCTCTCCCACGCGATCTTCCCCCTCGGCGACTCGACCAAGGCCGAGGTGCGCGCCGAGGCGGGCCGCCGCGGGCTGACCGTGGCGGACAAGCCGGACAGCCACGACATCTGCTTCATCGCCGACGGCGACACCCGGGCGTTCCTGGCCGACCGTCTCGGCGCGTCGGAGGGGCCCATCGTCGACGCGCTGACCGGGCAGGTCGTCGGCACGCACCAGGGCGCGTACGGCTTCACGATCGGCCAGCGCAAGGGGCTGCGGATCGACCGGCCGGCCACCGACGGGCGGCCGCGCTACGTGCTGTCGGTCGAGCCGGTGTCCAACACCGTGACCGTCGGCCCGCGGACCTCGCTGGAGGTGCGCGACATCGTCGGCGAGCGGCCGGTGTGGAACGGCCCGGCCGGCGAGCCGTACGAGCCGATCGCCTGCAGCGTGCAGCTGCGCGCCCACGGCGAGGTGTACGGCTGCCGCGCCCAGCTGTCCGGCGGCGAGCTGCACATCGCGCTCGACACGCCGGCCGCGGGCGTCGCGGCGGGCCAGGGCGCCGTCCTCTACGACGGCGACGCCGTCATCGGCTCCGCCACGATCGCCTCGGCGGTCTGACGGCCGTCAGGCCAGCTCGACCGACTCGCCCACGGGGATGCGGCGGAAGTCGCCCTTCTGCTTGTCGCCCTCCCCGCCGAGGAAGTTGTCGATGAGCATCTGGCCGATCTCGTTGACGAGGCCGTCGTGCGTGGAGTACGCCCGGGCCGGACGCACCTCGCGCAGGTAGACGATCATCTCGTACGCCTTGAGCCAGGGCGCGTTGCTCGGGACGAGCAGCGTCGGCACCTCGACGCCCGGCACGGTCAGCGCGTCGCCGGGATAGAAGACCTCCTCGTCCACGAGGAAGCCGACGTTCTGCACGATCGGCAGGTCGGGATGGTTGGGCGCGTGCCACTCGCCGATCGCCTTCACGCCGAAGCCGGCGGTGGTGAAGGCGTCGCCCTCCCGGACCACCTGGACCTTGGCGGGGATGTCGCCCAGCTGGTCGGCCACCGCCTGGCAGGTCCACACCTCGAGGCCTGGGGCCGCACCGCGCAGCAGGCCGGCGTCGACGTGGTCGAAGTGCTCATGCGTGATCAGCACCGCGTCCGCGCCGTCGAGCAGGCCCTCGCCGCTGAACGAGCCGGGGTCGATGACCAGCGTGGATCCGTCCTTCTCCAGCCGCCAGCACGCGTGCCCGAGTTTGGTGAGTTTCATAATCCCTAAGCTAGTCCCCGTGAACGAGCATCCATGGAGTGAGGCGACCGCCACAGGCGTGGGGTCGTACCCGGGCGACGACCACGTGGAGGCGCTCCGGACGGCGTTCGGCGAGCTCCCGATGCCGTACCTTCCCGAGCTTCCCGCTCGCGGCGTCGGCGCCGACATGATCGGCCGGACGGCGGCGCTGCTGGTCGAGCTGCCGGTCGAGGTCCAGCCCTCCGGGTGGAGGCTCACCGACCGGCCCGGCCGCGACCTCAAGCGCGCCCTCGACCACCTGCGCCGCGACCTCGACGGCCTGGAGGAGGTCTCCCAGGGGTACGAGGGGCCGCTGAAGATCCAGGCCTGCGGCCCGTGGACGCTCGCCGGCGCGGTCGAGCTGCGGTACGGCGACAAGGTGCTGGCCGACCCGGGAGCCGTACGGGATCTGGCCGAGTCGCTGGCCGAGGGGCTCGCGCAGCACGTTGCCGACGTGCGGCGACGCGTTCCGGGGGCCCGGCTGGTGGTCCAGCTCGACGAGCCGGGGCTGCCGGGCGTGCTGGCCGGGACGGTGCCGACCGCGTCCGGCTTCGGCCGGCTGGCCGCCGTCGAGGCCCCGGTCGCCCGCGAGCGGCTGCAGACCGTGATCGACGCCCTCGCCCCCGCGTTCCCGATCGTCCACTGCTGCGCGCCCGACGTCCCCTTCGAGGTCCTCCGTACGGCGGGGGCGCGGGGTGTCTCCCTCGACGTCGCGCGGCTGCGCCGCCGGGACGAGGACCAGATCGGGGAGACGGTCGAGGCGGGCGTCGCGCTCTTCCTGGGCGTCGTCCCGGGCACCGGCACCCGGCTGCCGGACAAGGGCGTCGTGGCCAAACCCGCCACGGAGCTGTGGCGCAGGCTCGGCTTCGCCCCCGCCATGCTGGCCGATCAGGTCGTGCTGACCCCCGCGTGCGGCCTCGCGGGCGCGTCCCCGGCGTACGCGCGGGCGGCCCTGGCCCGGTGCCGGGAGGCGGCGCTGGTCCTGCGGGAGGACCCGGGGGAGTGACGGCCGGACCGGCTCGCCTCCGGGCCTGCTCCCGGCCTGATCCCGGTCGGTCGTGGACCGTGCCACCCTGATCGGCGAGACGGACAAAAAGGAATGAAAGTCGGCCGCGGGCCGACTACCGTATTCAGTGATCACTCCTCGACGGGGTCCCGCGCTTGGTCTGGAGCGGGCCTCGGGTGGGTCGGATCGGCGGGAGCCGCCCGCGTCCTCGGAGCGGCTCCCGCGCCCATGTAAGCCTCCGCGAGACCCGACGGTGCACGCGGTGCCGTGTGCGCGTACGAGGGCCGGCATGCGGGGGCGGGCGGTGCGAGAGCCGGTGTGCGGGGACGAGTCGTGCCGGTGTGCGCACGCGGGCGGATGCGCGCTCGCGCGATGGGGGCGGAAGATGTCGGTGGCCGGAGATACGGTTTCCCTGGGCGGTTGACGAGGGGAGACGCGACGTGACCGATCAGGTGAACGAGGTTGAGGCCGCGCCCTCGGAGGCGCGCGAGCGGCACGCGGAGCTCGCGGAGCTGATCGAGGAGGCCAACTGGCGCTACTACGTGCTCGACTCCCCGACCGTCGCCGACGCGGAGTACGACACGTGGATGCGGGAGATCACCGCGCTCGAGGAACGGTATCCGGACCTGCGGACGCCCGACTCGCCGACGCAGAAGGTGGGCGCCCCGGTCTCCTCCGAGTTCGCGCCCGTCGCGCACCTACAGCGGATGGAGAGCCTCGACAACGCCTTCAGCCAGGACGAGCTCGCCGCCTGGCAGGCCAGGGCGGAGCGGCTGATCGAGGCCGACCCCGGGCCGTACCTGTGCGAGCTCAAGATCGACGGCCTGGCCGTGGCGCTGGTCTACGAGAAGGGCCGCCTCGTGCGGGGGGCGACCCGCGGCGACGGGCGCAGCGGTGACGACGTCACCCCCAACATCCGCACGCTCCGCGACGTCCCCCAGCGGCTGACCGGCGACGACGTGCCCGACCTCGTCGAGGTGCGCGGCGAGGTCTTCCTGCCTGTCGAGGGCTTCAAGAAGCTCAACGAGCAGCTCATGGACGAGGGCAAGCCGCCCTTCGCCAACCCGCGCAACTCGGCCGCCGGCTCGTTGCGCCAGAAGGATCCCCGCATCACGGCGCAGCGCCCGCTGCGGCTCATCGTCCACGGCGTGGGCAAGTGGGAGGGCGCGGAGCCGCCCAAGACGCAGTCCGAGATGTACGACCGGTTGCGGAGCTTCGGCCTGCCGGTGAGCGACCGCTACCGCGTGGTCCGGTCGCCGGAGGAGATCCACGACTTCATCGAGCACTATCGAGAGCACCGCCACGACCCGGAGTACGAGATCGACGGCGTCGTGGTCAAGGTCGATCGGATCCCCCTGCAGCGGCAGCTCGGCTCGACGAGCCGGGCGCCGCGGTGGGCCATCGCGTTCAAGTACCCGCCGGAGGAGGTCACCACCAAGCTCCTGGACATCCAGGTCGGGGTGGGCAGGACGGGGAGGATCACGCCGTTCGGCGTGATGAGCCCGGTCGTGGTCTCCGGGTCCACCGTGGAGCGCGCGACCCTGCACAACGGCTCCGAGGTGGAGCGCAAGGGCGTGCTGATCGGCGACACGGTGGTCCTGCGCAAGGCCGGCGACGTCATCCCCGAGATCGTCGGCCCGGTGGCCGATCTGCGCGACGGGTCCGAGCGGGCCTTCGTGATGCCCACCCACTGCCCGGAGTGCGGCACCGAGCTGGCCTACGAGCGGGAGGGCGACGCCGACCTGCGCTGCCCCAACACCCGCGCCTGCCCCGCCCAGCTGCGCGAGCGGATCTACTTCGCGGCCGGGCGGAGCGCCTTCGACATCGAGGGACTGGGCTACGTCGCGGCGACCGCGCTGACGCAGCCGCTGCCGCCCCAGGAGCCTCCGGTGCGGACCGAGGCCGACCTGTTCGACCTCACGATGGAGCAGCTGCTGCCCATCAGGTCCGTCGTCCGCGACCCCGACTCGGGCCTGCCGAAGATCGACCTCAAGACGGGGGAGCCGAAGGTCGTCTCGTTCTTCGGCACCACGTCCGGCGCTCCCAGCAAGAACGCCGAGCTGATGCTGGAGGAGCTCGAGCGGAAGAAGAAGGAGCAGCCCCTCTGGCGGGTGCTGGTGGCGCTGAGCATCCGGCACATCGGGCCGCCGACCGCGCGGGCGCTGGCCGACGCGTTCCGGTCGATCGACGCGATCGCCGCGGCCTCCGAGGAGGAGCTCGCGGCGGTCGAGGGCATCGGCCCCCGGGTCGCCGCCACCATCAAGGAGTGGTTCGAGGTCGACTGGCACCGGGAGATCATCGACCGGTGGGGGGCCGCGGGCGTCCGGATGGCCGACGAGGCCCCCGCCGACCAGGGTCCCCGCACGCTGGAGGGCATGACGCTGGTCGTCACCGGCACGCTCGCCGAGTTCAGCCGCGACGAGGCCGGCGAGGCCATCACGGCCAGGGGCGGCAAGGTGTCCAGCTCGGTCTCGAAGAAGACCGGCTTCGTGGTGGTCGGGGAGAATCCGGGTTCCAAGTACGACAAGGCCGTCAAGCTCGGCGTCCCCATCCTCGACGAGCAGGGCTTCCGGACCCTCCTGGCCGAGGGCCCCGACGCCGCCAGGGCCGTCGCCCTCCAACCCCAGGAGTGACGGCCCCCGCCCGGCGGTTCTTGGCGGCACGGTTCACGGTGGCGCGGCCTCGCTGAACATGGATGAACCCCTGCACGCCCCGGGGGAGTGGCGTGCAGGGGTTCGGTCGGCGGACGGCCGGAGCCGGGCCCACCTCACGAGGCCCGGCTCCGGCCTGTCGGCCTCACGAGGCCCGGCTCCGGCCTGTCGGCCTTACAAGGCCTGGCTCCGGCATGCCCACGCAGAGGTGGAAGGCCCGCCGGGCCGGGCCTCCGTCACGAGAACCCGGCCCGGGAGCCCGGCCGCCTCAGGAGGCGGCGCAGGAGACCGTCGACGGGGTGCCGTTGGCGCTGTTCCAGTTCGCCAGGAAGCCGAACGTGGTCGACGCCCCGGCCCCGAGGCTCCCGTTCCAGCTCAGGTTGGTGACCGTCACGCTGCTGCCGCTGGTGGTGGGGGTGCCGTTCCAGAGCTGGGTGATCGTCTGGCCGTTGGGGAACGTCCACTGGACCTTCCAGCCGCTGATCGCCGCCGATCCGCTCTTCACCGCGACCTCGCCCTGGAAGCCGCCCTGCCACTGGCTGACCACCTTGTACGTGGCTGTGCAGCTCTTGCCACCCGTGGGAGTGGGCGTGGGAGTGGGGGTCGGCGTCGGAGTAGGCGTGGGAGTAGGCGTCGGGGTGGGCGTGGGAGTCGGAGTGGGAGTCGGCGTCCGCGTCGGCGTGGGAGTCGGAGTCGGGGTGTTGGTGGGCGGGGGCGCGGCGATGGCCAGGTCGTAGGCCCGCTGCGGCACGAACTGGCCCGCCGGCGCGATGCAGCCGTCCGACTCGCCCGGCGGCTTCACCCAGAGGAACGCGTCGATCGCGCTGTCGCCGGTGTTGGTCGTGCTCCAGGTGCCCGTCGCCCGGCCCGCCGGGTCGCACCACTCGCTGCCCGACGGGCCGTTGCCGTTGCGGCTGGTGTCGATGACGGCGTGCAGCTTCGAGATCCCGGTCGCGGCGATGACGCTCTTGGCGTACGACACCAGGCCCGGCGTGGACCGGTAGTTGGAGACGTTGAGGGCGATGCCGTCCGCGCTGTTGCCGACGTCGGCGGCCCTGAGCCGGTTGGCCATGTCCGAGGCCCCGACCCAGGCGTCGTGCCCGGCGTCGAAGTACACCTTCACCTGCGACGACGTGCCCTTGAACTTCTTGCCCGCGTACGCCAGCGAGGCCTCGACCTCGGCCTGCTGCGACGCGTTCATGCAGTTCGTCATGATCGACAGCGCGTCGGGCTCCAGGATGATCTCCGCCGGACGCCCGCCGAGGCCGGCGGCGATCTCGTCGACCCAGGCGCGGTACGCCGTGTGGTCGGGCGCGCCGCCCGCGCTGGCGCCGCCGCAGTCACGGTTCGGGATGTCGTAGACCACCATGATCGGGATCTTGCCCGCGGCCGCCGCGGCGCCGACGTACGCGTCGACCTGGCCGCGCACCGTGGTGGGGTTGTAGCTGGCGAACCACCGGCCCTGCGGGACGGCCGCGACGCGGTCCCTGATGACCGCCGTACGGCTGTCGCCGGGGTTGGCCGCGACCCACTTGGCCGCGTTGGTCGTCGGGTCGACGTAGAAAGCGGAGTCGGCGGCCTGGGCGGCGGACGAGGTGAAGACGGCCGCCCCGGCCGCGGCCGTGGCGGCCACAGCGAGAACGGCCGCCAGCACGGGCCTTCTGCGAGACATGGATTACTCCGTCCGGGTAAGGTGGGAGCGCTCCCACCGAGTCATCCCGGATCGTAGGTACCGCCCGACGGTCCCAGAAGGGCGTGCCGTAATAAGGCTGGAGTCGAAACGTAATAGCCGCAGGCACATCGCGTCCCGCCTCCAGGGGGCCGGTGAAACTTTCACCACAAGACGCGCGAAACCGCTGTGATCGACCGATCTCCAGAAATTGGTGGTAACGGACTGTGCCCAACCGGTTTCGCGAAGTGGCCCAGAGGCCGTACCCTCCCATAGTGACCTCTTGGGGGGTTTCTTACCGATGACGCTGACTCGCAGCCTCATGCCGCTTTCCGGGCTGCCGCGCACGCTGATGCCGGCCGCGGACCTCGGCGGCCTGACGGTGCCCATCGACACGCGCGACACCGGCCCGCGCCCCGGCTCGCCCCTGTGGGCCTACCTCACGGCCGTCATCGCGGTCGGCTCCACCGCGCTGGCCGTCGCCCAGGTACGCCTGGGCCTCGGCGAGCTGGCGGAGATCGCCCGCACCCCGCTGTTCTGGATGCTCGCCGTGCTCGTGGTGCTCGGGGAGCTGCGGCCGGTCACGGTGAGCTCCTCCACCCTCGTGGGCGGCACCCCCACCTCGACGATGTTCGCGTTCGCCGTGCTCATGTACTACGGCCTGCCGACGGCGGCGCTGCTCCAGGCGGCGGCGGTCGTGGTGAGTGGGCTCGTGCACCGCCGGGCATGGCACCGCGTGCTGTTCAACCTGTCCCAGGTCACGCTGGCGTGCACGGCCGCGGCCGTCGCCTTCGGCGCGTTCGGGATCCACCCGGCGCCCGGCTCGCTCTGGACGCCGGACGGCCCGGACATCCCGGCCATCGTGCTGGCCGGCGGGGCGTACTTCGCGGTCCGGGCGTTCCTCGTCTGCGGCGCCGTCGCGCTGCACGAGCGGCGGCCGATCAGCCGCGTGCTGCGGGCGTCGATCGGTCCCCAGGCGCTCGTGTACGCCGCGCTGCTCGGCCTCGCCCCCCTCGTCGTCGTCGTGATGGCCCACTCCTCCGCCCTGGTCCCGTTGTTCCTCGCGCCCCTGGCGGCCGTCTACTTCACCGCGACGCTCTCGTTGCGCCGTGACCACCAGGCGACCCACGACGGGCTCACCGGCCTCCCGAACCGGAAGATGCTGATCCTGCGCACGGAGGAGGCCCTCACCGAGGCCCGCGCCAACGAGCGGGTGGGGCTGCTGCTGCTCGACCTCGACCGGTTCAAGGAGGTCAACGACACCCTGGGCCACCCCGTCGGCGACCGGCTGCTGCAACTGGTGGCGCACCGGCTCACCCACAGCGTGCGCCCGGGCGACGTGGTCGCCCGGCTCGGCGGCGACGAGTTCGCCGTGCTGCTGCCGTCCATCCGGGACGCGCAGGCGGCCAAGGAGGTCGCCTCCCGGCTGCGGGTCGCGCTCACCGAGCCCGTACGGCTGGAGGGCATGACCTTCGACCTGGACGCCTCCATCGGCATCGCCCTCTACCCCGACCACGCGCCCGACTTCGAGCTGCTGCTGCAGCGCTCCGACGTGGCCATGTACCTGGCCAAGGAGGGCCGTACCGGCGTCGAGTTCTACCTGCCGGCCAAGGACCGCAACTCGCCGGAGCGGCTGAGCCTGCTCGGCGACCTGCGGCGGGCCATCGACGCCGACGAGCTGGACCTCCACTACCAGCCCAAGGTCAGCCTGGAGAACGGGCGGGTCGAGAGCGTGGAGGCGCTGCTGCGGTGGTGGCACCCGGTCCGCGGGCCGGTCTCGCCCGTCGAGTTCATCCCGCTGGCCGAGCAGTCGTATCTCATGCGCGAGCTCACCCAGCACGTGATCCAGCGGGCCCTGCAGCAGGCGGCTCGGTGGTGGCACGCGGGCATCGAGGTGCCGATCTCGGTGAACGTCTCGGCCCGCGACCTGCTCGACTCCGGGCTGCGCGAGCAGCTGGAGAGCGGGCTGGAGAAGCTGGAGCTGCCGGCCACCGCGATCCAGCTGGAGGTCACCGAGCGCATCCTGATGACCGACCAGGCCTACAGCGCGGAGACGATCCGCACCCTGGCCGGTTTGGGCATCCAGCTGTCGCTCGACGACTTCGGCACCGGCTACTCCTCGCTCGTCCGTCTCCAGCGCCTCCCGGTCGCCGAGGTCAAGATCGACGCGTCGTTCGTACGGCGGGTGGTGGAGTCGCGCGACGACGAGCGCATCGTCCGGTCGATCATCGACCTCGTGCGGTCGCTCGGGCTGCGGTCGGTGGCCGAGGGCGTCGAGTCGCACGAGGTCGCGACACGGTTGCGCGAGATGGGCTGCCACGCCGGTCAGGGCTGGTGGCTCGCCAAGCCCATGCCGGCGGCCGAGTCCACGGTGTGGCTGCGCACCAGGCTCAGCTCCGCCTTCACCGCCCGTCCCGCCGACGGCGCCCGCCTCGCCTCGCACTGACCACCCCTCCGGCGGGGATTCACCAGGGGTCGCGGCGTGAAGTGAGCGGGACATGGGAGGACGCGGAACGACGCGCGCCCGGTAATGCGTCGGCCCCGCCCGATGACGAGCCCTAGGATGGGAAAGTCCAATCTCCATCATGAAACGGGTTCGACGACTCATGTCCGCCATAACCCGCGATGAGGTCGCTCACCTCGCCCGGCTGTCCCGGCTGGCGCTGGCCGACGACGAGCTCGACCACTTCGCCGCCCAGCTCGACCAGATCGTCGGCGCTGTCGCCCGCGTATCCGAGGTCGCGGCCGACGACATCCCGCCGTCCTCGCACGCGCTGCCGCTGACGAACGTCTTCCGCCCGGACGAGTTGCGCCCGTCCCTCACGCCGCAGGAGGCCCTGTCGGGCGCTCCCGCCGTGGAGGAGGACCGGTTCCGCGTCCCGCGGATCCTGGGGGAGGAAGCGTGAGCCTGATCCACAAGACCGCCGCCGAGCTCGGCCGGCTGGTCGCCTCCGGCGAGGTCTCGGCCGTCGACGTGACCCAGGCCCACCTGGACCGCATCGCCCAGGTCGACGGCGAGGTCCACGCGTTCCTGCACGTGGACGCCGAGGTGGCGCTCGCCCAGGCCCGCCGGGTCGACGAGCGCATCGCCCGGGGCGAGTCGCTCGGCCCGCTGGCCGGGGTGCCGATCGCGCACAAGGACGTCTTCACGACCGCCGACATGCCGACCACGGCCGGCTCGAAGATCCTCGAGAACTGGCGGCCGCCGTACGACGCGACCGTGACCGGCCGTCTCCGCGAGGCCGGGCTGGTGATCCTCGGGAAGACCAACCTCGACGAGTTCGCCATGGGCTCCTCCACGGAGAACTCGGCGTACGGGCCGACCCGCAACCCGTGGGACCTGAACCGGATCCCGGGCGGTTCCTCCGGCGGGTCGTCCGCGGCCGTGTCGGCCTACGAGGCGCCCCTGTCGACCGGCACCGACACCGGCGGCTCGATCCGCCAGCCGGCGGCCGTCACCGGCATCGTCGGCATGAAGCCGACGTACGGCGGCTCGTCCCGGTACGGCCTGATCGCGTTCGCCTCCTCGCTCGACACGCCGGGGCCGTTCGCCCGGAACGTGCTCGACGCGGCGCTGCTCCAGGCCGCGTTCTCGGGCCACGACCCGCTCGACTCGACCTCGATCGACCAGCCGGTGCCGCCGGTGGTGGAGGCGGCGCGGCAGGCGGACGTCGCCGGCATGCGGATCGGCGTGGTCAAGGAGTTCGGCGGCGAGGGCTACCAGCCGGGCGTGCTGGCGCGCTTCCACGAGGCCGTCGAACTGCTGGAGTCCCTGGGCGCCAAGGTGTTCGAGGTGTCGTGCCCGACGTTCGGGTACGCCCTGCCCGCGTACTACCTCATCGCGCCGTCCGAGTGCTCGTCCAACCTGGCCCGCTTCGACGCCATGCGGTACGGCCTGCGCGTCGGCGACGACGGCACCCGCAGCGCCGAGGAGGTCATGGCGCTGACCCGGGCCGCCGGGTTCGGCCCCGAGGTCAAGCGGCGGATCATGCTCGGCACGTACGCGCTGTCGTCGGGCTACTACGACGCCTACTACGGCCAGGCGCAGAAGGTCCGCACGCTGATCTCGCGCGACTTCGACGCCGCCTTCCAGCAGGTCGACGTCCTGGTCTCGCCGACGACGCCGACCACGGCGTTCCCGATCGGGGAGCGGGCCGACGACCCGATGTCCATGTACCTGGCCGACCTGTGCACGATCCCGAGCAACCTCGCGGGCAACGCGGCCATCTCCGTGCCGTGCGGCCTGGCCGACGAGGACGGCCTGCCGGTGGGCCTGCAGATCATGGCCCCCGTGCTGGGCGATGACCGCTGCTACCGGGTCGGCGCCGCGGTCGAGCAGGCCTTCGAGAGCCGCTGGGGCGGCCCGCTGCTGTCCCGCGCGCCCGCGCTCTAGTCGCCGAGGGGAGGGGAACGGCGGCATGATCACCCGCATCGAGATCGACGGCTTCAAGTCCTTCCTGGACTTCCAGCTCGACATCCCGCCGTTCCTCGCCGTCATCGGCAGAAACGCCAGTGGGAAGTCCAACCTGCTCGACGCGCTGATGTTCGCGGTGGCGGTGGCCCGCGGAGATCGGCTGGTCGATGCCGTCGCCGCGGCCCGGGGCGACGCCGCCTCGCTCTTCCACCGGAGGACGGACGGCACAGCGGTGGAGCGGATGCGCTTCGCGCTGGAGTTCTTGCTGTCTCGGTCGGATCTGGACGCACGGGATCTCGAGGAGGAGGCAGGGCGCCTTCCGACCTCATGGCGGTACGAGACCGAGTTGCGTCTCGTACCACGGGGTAAGCGTGAGGTGCTGCAGGTAGTGGAGGAGAGCTTCTCTCCGCTCGCCTCCAGGGGAGTTCCGGGTCTCAAGCAGTTCCCGCCCCCTGCGATGCGGATGGCCAAGGGAGTCGATCTTCTTCACATCCCTGATCGTGTGCTTCCTCATGCAGGTGAGGACCGTGACTGGGTGCCCGGGTCGGTGTGCGCCGAGGAGCTCGAATCGGTGGCGGTGCTCCGGCTGGAGCCGACGGAACTGGCTCGGCCCAGTCCTCTCGGGCACGAGGTGGGCCTGTCTGCGGCTGGGGCGGGATTGGCCGGCTATCTCCAAGGCATCGTGGAGGCGACGGCGAGCGACGCGCGTCCCGAAGGCGTGCTTCCGCTCATCAAGGCCCGGCTCACCCGGATGGTCAGGGAGGTCACGGACTTCGATCTCGTCACCGACCCGCTGCGCGGTGACGTCCGGCTGCGGTTCATGTCACGGCATCATGCGGGTTTCGAGGCGGAGCAGGCCTCCGACGGCACGCTTCGCCTCTTGGCCATGCTGGCCGTGCTCTACGATCCCCGTCGGAGAGGGCTTCTCGCGATCGAGGAGCCGGAGAACGGCGTTTTCCCGGAACGGCTGCGCGATCTTATCGGGATAGCACGGGACGAGACGCGCGAGCGCGACTGGCTGCGGGCTTGGCGCGCCCCTGACGACGGTGTCCGTGGTGCCCAGGTGCTCGTGACCAGCCACTCGCCGGTGCTGCTGGACGTCGTCCCCCGGGACGAGGTCGTCTTCCTGGAAAGTGCGACCCGCGTGGGTGGCGGTGTCGCCCCCAGCGCCGTGACCCGGCCTCGCCGCCTCGCCGCCGCCGGGGAGGCGCCACGGCGGGACGCCTCTGGAGTCCCGGCGGTGTCCGACGCGGAGCTGGAGCGGTTCCGTGTCGCGGCTAGGGGCGGCTGATGCGGGTATTGAGTTGTGCGCTGGTCAGGGAAGGCATCTCCGACGAGTGGTTCCTCGCGCCGTTGCTCCGCCGGGCCGTCGAGCACCTGTGCGCGGAGGAATTCGACGGGATCGTCGAAGTGCTGCCGGTGCTGTGCCTGGACGCCGATACGCAGCGGCCCTCGACAGTGATCGCCGCCGCCGAGGACGTACGCGGGGCCTTCGACGTTCTGCTCTTCCACCGTGACGGCGCTCCGCCGGCGAAGTCGGAGGAGGTGCTCCGGCGGATGCGGGACGCCTGGCGGGAGTCGGCTGCGAGCGAGCCGCTCGTCGCCGTTGTGCCGGTGCGCGAGACCGAGGCGTGGGCTCTCTCGGACCTCGAAGCACTGCGCCGGGTGCTCGCACTGCCTCCCCGGGTGATGAACGAGCGTGCCGCCGACATGCGGGGAACGGTCGAGCAGCTTCAGGACCCGAAGAACCATCTGGCCACGTTCATAGGCGAGGCCGTGGGCGCCGCGAGGCCGAACCAGCACACGGAGTTCCAGCAGGACTTCCTGGACCGGCTGGCAGAACAGATAGAGATCGGCAGACTGCGAAAGTTGCCTGCTTTCGCCTGCTGGTGGACCGACATGACCAACGCACTGGAGAATCTGGGTTTCCGTTATGGCTGATACCGCGACGCTCATGCCGTACGACGAGGCGCTGGAGCGCTTCGAGCCGGTGCTGGGGCTGGAGACGCACGTCGAGCTGGGCACCGAGTCGAAGATGTTCTGCGGCTGCCCGACGACGTTCGGCGCGCCGCCGAACACGCACGTGTGCCCGGTGTGCCTGGCGCTGCCCGGCTCGCTGCCGGTGGCGAACGAGAAGGCCATCGAGTCGACGATCCGGATCGGCCTCGCGCTGAACTGTTCGATCGCCTCGTGGTGCCGGTTCGCCCGGAAGAACTACTTCTATCCGGACATGCCGAAGAACTACCAGATCAGCCAGTACGACGAGCCGCTGTGCACCGACGGCTACCTGGACGTCGAGGTGGACGGCCGGACCATCCGGGTGGAGATCGAGCGGGTGCACCTGGAGGAGGACACCGGCAAGTCCACCCACGTGGGCGGGGCCACCGGCCGGATCCACGGCGCCGACTACTCGATCGTCGACTACAACCGGGCCGGCATCCCGCTCGTCGAGATCGTCACCAAGCCGATCGCCGGCACCGACCGGCTCGCCCCCGAGGTCGCCCGCGCGTACGTCACCGAGCTCCGCGAGGTGATGCGCTCCCTGGGCGTCTCGGACGTGCGGATGGAGCAGGGCTCGATGCGCTGCGACGTGAACGTGTCGCTCATGCCGCGCGGCTCGTCCGAGTGGGGCACCCGCACCGAGACCAAGAACGTCAACTCGCTGCGCAGCGTCGAGCGGGCCGTCCGGGGCGAGATCGAGCGCCAGGCCGCCATCCTCGCCGAGGGCGGGCGGATCATCCAGGAGACCCGGCACTTCCACGAGGACACCGGGCAGACCACGTCCGGCCGGTCGAAGGAGGAGGCGCAGGACTACCGGTACTTCCCGGAGCCCGACCTGCTGCCCATCGCCCCCGACCCCGAGTGGGTCGAGGCGCTCCGGGCCGCGCTGCCCGAGCTCCCGTCCGTACGGCGCAAGCGCCTGCAGCGGGAGTGGGGCGTGTCCGACCTCGACATGGAGGCCATGCACAACGCGGACGCGATCGACCTGGTCGAGGCGACCGTGTCCGCCGGGGCCCCGCCCGCCGACGCGCGTAAGTGGTGGATGGGCGAGCTGGCCCGCCGGGCCAACGAGTCGGCCACGCCGCTCGCCGACCTCCCGATCACGCCCGAGCAGGTCGCCCGGGTGACCGCGCTGGTCGCCTCGGGCGCGCTCAACGACAAGCTGGCCCGCCAGGTGCTCGAAGGCGTCCTCGCCGGTGAGGGCGGCCCGGACGAGGTCGTCGAGAGGCGCGGCCTGCGGATCGTCAACGACGAGGGCGAGCTGGCGGCGCTGATCGACCAGGTGCTGGCGGACAACGCCGACGCCGCGGACAAGGTGCGCGGCGGCAAGATCGCGGCCGTGGGCGCGCTGGTCGGCGGCGTCATGAAGGCCAGCCGTGGCAAGGCCGACGCCGGCCGCGCCCGCGAGCTGATCCTGCAGAAGCTCGGCGTCGAGGAGTAGGCTCCGGCCCCTCCGCCGCCCGCGTGTCAGAGGCGGCGGAGGGCTCCGTTACGGCCTTTCTCCGTGAAACCGGCGGGCTGCGGAGACGGATGTGGTGCGGCCGATTTCGACGGTCTGGAGCTACACATCCGACACCTGTAAGAAGACCGTTGTTTTCTGACATATCCAGCAGAGGGTGCTTTAGGGTTAACTGACCGGAGTTACCCATGAGCCGGAGGAGACCCAGGCGTGCGGAACGCCGGAGCGTCCATCGACCCGCCGACGGATCCGTCCGCGGCGGCGCCCGACGACGCCCCCGGAGCCGGCTCAGCGGTCCCCGGCCCCAAACATCCGGTGCGCCTGGCGTCGGCGTCGCTTCCGCGCGGGGTCTCGGCGGACATCTTCGGCGAGCGGACCCATCCCGTACCCGCGGCGGCTCGCGGCCCACGCAAGAGCTCCCTGCCCCCGCCCGCCCCGCCCGTCGAGCCGTGGGTGGTGGTCGAGCGGAAGGTCCAGGAGGAGCCGCCGGTCATCCTCATCGACCCCGAGCCGGAGTCCCGGGGCCGTACGCTGCGCTTCGCGATGGTCGCGCTGTTCGGGCTGCTCGTGCTCGCCTACCTCCTGCCCGCCGTCTCGATGGCCGGGCGCATCCTGCCCGGCACCACCGTCCTCGGCGTCGACCTGGGCGGCCAGGGCCAGCAGGAGGCGGCCGAGACGCTGCGCGAGCGCCTGTACGCCCAGACGCGGGCGCCCATCATCGTCCGGCAGGGCATGCGGCGGCTGACCGTCAACCCGGAGGACGCCGGTCTCGCGCTCGACGTGGAGCAGACGGTGTCCCGGGCGATGACCCGGTTCCCCAGCCCGGTCCAGGTGTGGACGGCGCTGACCGGCACCCACGAGATCGGTCCCGTGGTGTCGGTGGACAGGGCGAAGCTGGCGGTGGCGGTCGCCCGCGACGTCGCCGGGCACCTGGAGGAGCCCGGCCAGGAGGGCGGGGTCACGTTCAGGGGCGTCGTCCCGGTGCCGCAGTTCCCCCGGCCGGGACGCAGGGTCGACGCGGCCGCCGTCGCGAGCGAGCTCCAGAAGGCCTACCTCAGCCCGGACGTCACGGTGGTCGTGCCCACGCTCCGCCAGCAGCCGCACGTGAGCCGCGCGGAGGTACGGCGGGCGCTGGCCTGGGCCCGCGAGGCCGTCGCCGGCCCGGTCACGCTCGCGAACGGATCGGCGACCGCGCTGCTGCCGCCGGAGACGATCGCGCGGCACCTGACCTTCGTGCCCGACGGCGCGACGCTGCGGCCCCACTTCGACGCCGCGGGAGCCCTCGCCGGGCTCGAGGCGCGGCTGGTCGACCCCGCGGACGCCGCCCGGGACGCCACCTTCACAATCGCGGACGGGACGCCGGAGCTGGTCCACGCCCGCCCCGGCAAGCGGATCGACGCCGACCGCCTCGCGTCCGACCTGGTCCAGGCGCTCGGGAGCGGGGACCGCACGGTCGCCGTGTCGGTCGTGGACGGCCAGCCGGAGATCTCCGACCAGGACGCGCTCGGCATGGGCGTCAAGGAGGAGGTGGGCCGGTTCACCACCTCCTTCCCCTGCTGCGTGACCCGCGCGGCCAACATCAAGACCGCGGCCGGGATGCTGGACGGCCGCCTGGTGAAGCCGGGGGAGACGTTCTCGTTCAACGCCGCGCTGGGCAGGCGGGACGCGACCGCCGGGTTCGGCGGGCTCGGCCCGACGACGATCCGCGGGCGCACCGGAACCGACGTGCCCGGGATGTCGCAGGTGGCCACGGCCCTGCTGAACGCGGTGCTGCGGGCCGGCCTCCAGGTGTCCGACTTCACGCCGCCGGACGTGCACGCCTCCCAGCTCCCCGCCGGGACGGAGGCGGCCGTCAGCTACCCCGATCCCGACTTCTCCTGGAAGAACGACTCGCCGTACGGCGTGCTGGTGCAGGCGTCCGCCACGGGAAGCTCGCTGACCGTCCGGCTGTGGAGCACCAAGCGGTACGACGTGGAGATCCAGGACCCGATCAAGGGCGCGGTGACGAGCCTGCCGGTCGTCCGGGGCGGCGGCGACGGCTGCGTGCCCGTGCCGCGGCAGGACGGGTTCACGGCCGAGGTGACGCGGATCTTGCGGCACGACGGCACAGTGGTCGGCCGCCAGACGTTCCGCACCGTCTACCGGCCGCAGGCCCAGGTCGTCTGCTCCTGATCCGCCGCACCCCCCGTCACGCCGTCACGAAGCGTCCTCACCCGGGTTTGACCACGAGGATCCGGTCGTCGCCCCGCCGGGGGGATCCGCGGCCGTCGCGGTTGCTGGTGGAGACCCACAGCGTGCCGTCGGGGGCCGCGGCGACGGCCCGCAGCCGGCCGTACTGGCCGGTGAACCGGGCGACGGGGCGGCCGGCCCGGCCGGACGCGTCGACGGGGATCTGCCACAACCGCTCCCCGCGCAGCGCCCCCGCCCACAGCGACCCTGCGGCGTAGGCGAGGCCGGAGGGCGACGCCTCGTCGGTCGACCAGGTGAGCAGGGGGTCGGTGTAGCCCGGCCGCCCGCCGACCCCCTCGACCTCGGGCCACCCGTAGTTGCGGCCCTTCTCGATCAGGTTGATCTCGTCGTAGGTGTTCTGGCCGAACTCGCTGGCGTACATGTGCCCGTGGCCGTCCCAGGCCATCCCCTGGACGTTGCGGTGGCCGTAGGTCCACACGAGCGTGCCGAAGGGGTTCCCGGGGGCGGGCCGGCCGTCCGCCGTCATCCGGAGGATCTTGCCGCCGAGGGACCCCTTGTCCTGGGCCAGCCCCCGCTCGCCGGTCTCCCCGGTGGACGCGTAGAGGTAGCCGTCGGGGCCGAAGGCGAGGCGGCCGCCGTTGTGGATGGTGCCCTTGGGGATGCCGGTGACGATCGGAACGGGGTCGGTCAGGCCGCCGTCGTACCGGTACCGGACCACCCGGTTGTCGCCGGCGGAGGTGACGTACAGGAACACCCGGTGATCGGTGGCGAAGCCCGGCGAGACGGCTACGCCGAGCAGGCCGCCCTCCCCGCTGGGGTCGACGCCGTCGACGACCGCCACCCGCTGGACGCGGCCGTCCGCGGAGACCCGCAGCAGCCGCGCCGAGTCCCGCTCGGTGACGAGGGCGTCGCCGCCGGGCAGGAACGCGATCGCCCAGGGCACGGCGAGATCGGTGACCAGCGTCCGCGGCGTCGCGGGCGACGCCTGCGGGGTGCCGGCGGCCGCCGGCGTCGTCGCGCCGGTGGCCGTCGCCGCGTCGAGAGGGGCGGGCGTGCGCGCCGTGCCGACGCCGCCCTGCGAGCATCCCGTCAGCGCCGCCGCGCCCACCGCCACCGCCAGGAGCAGGGCTCCGCGGCCCGTACCGACCATGATTGCGACCTCCTCGTCCCCTCCATACTCGCGTCTGCCCGGGAAGGTTCCCTAGGTTTGTCCTCGTGAAGATCTGGGTCGCCTCACAGGCCATCGCCGACGCCCTGTCCGGCCTGCCGGAAGGCATGCCGGCTCTCGACTGTTCGGTGTACGACGGGAAGGGACCGCTGCCCGGCCGTCCCGAGGAGGTCGAGGTCTGGGTGCCGCCGCTCGTGCCGGTGCCCGACATCCCCGGGCTGCTCGGCCGGATGGGCAAGCTGCGCCTGCTCCAGACCGTGACCGCGGGCGTGGAGCCGTACCTGCCGCACGTGCCCGAGCACGCCGTCCTGTGCAACGCCCGGGGTGTGCACGACGCCGGCACGGCCGAGTGGGCGGTGGGCGCCATGATCGCCGTGTTGCGCGAGTTCCCCGGCTTCGCCGCCGCCCAGGCGCGCCGCGAGTGGACCTACCACCACACCGGCGTGCTGGCCGACGCGACCGTGCTCATCGTGGGGTACGGCTCGATCGGCGAGGCGGTGGAGCGGCGCCTGGCCGGGTTCGAGGTGGAGATCGTCCGGGTGGCCCGGACGGCCCGTCCGGGCGTGCACGGCCAGGACGAACTGCCCGCCCTGCTGCCGCGCGCCGACGTCGTCGTGCTGCTGGTGCCCGCGACCGTGTCCACCGCGGGCCTGGCCGACGCCCGGTTCCTGGCCGCGATGAAGGACGGCGCGCTGCTCGTGAACGCCGCCCGCGGCTCGGTCGTGGACACCGCCGCCCTGCTGGCCGAACTCGAGTCGGGCCGCCTGCGGGCCGCCCTCGACGTCACGCCGGTCGAACCGCTGCCCGCCGATCACCCGTTGTGGACCGCCCCCGGCGTGTTCATCACCCCGCACGTGGCGGGCAGCACGCCCGCCTCCGTACGGCGGACCGTGAAGCTGGTGCGGGAGCAGGTGATCCGCCACCTCACGGGCGAGCCGCTCGCTAACATGATCACCGGGCATTACTGACCGCTCCGTTAAGGATTCCGGAACGTGGCTGCCCCGTGACCTGGGGTGCGTACGGTGATGCACATCGCACGGCTGGTTATCAGATCGGTGACGACTCGGTCGTTGTCCTCCTGTCGATCAGCGGCTGTGCGCACACTTGCCATGTGACAGGGAGAGTAAAGCCGAGTCGAGGACGGGAGGGGCAGTGATGTCAGACCCCGCCGGACTCGGCGACGCCGACACGACTCCGTCCCCGGTCGCCGAGGCGACGGGCATGGCCGCCTCCGAACCGGACGCTCCTGACGGGCCGACGGCCGGGGCGATCGGCATCGGCACCGGCGCCGCCGTCACGGCGGTTCCGACGACACGTACAGAGGCGACGCACGTGAACGGCAGGCGGGACCCCCGGGTCTCCCTCAGCGCCGCGGCCGGGCTCGGCGCGGCGGCGATCGCGGCCGCCCTCCTCGCGGGCGCCTCGGCCTCCGTCGTGGCGGCCGTGTCCGGGGTCGTCACCGGCCTCCTCGCGGCCGCCTCCCTGAACGCCGCGGCCTCCCGCGTCGTCCCCGGTCACGGCCGCCAGCCCGCCGCGTGGCGGTGGCTGTCGGCCGGCGCGTTCACGTGGCTCGTCGGCATCGGGGTGCGGCCGGTGGCCGACGGCACCCCGTTCGTGCTGACCTTCGCCGACCTGGTGATGCTGGCGGGGTCGCTGCTCCTGGCCATCGGCTGCGGGCTGTCGGTCAAACCCCCGGCGTACAGCAGGGGGGTGCTGAGACAGGCCACCGACGCCTACCTGGGCGCGGCCTCCATCCTCTCGGTGACGTGGGTCACCGTGCTGGGCCCCGCGTTCGCCAAGGCGGAGGAGCCGGGCGCCTTCTTCTTCACGCTGGCGCTGCCGGTCGTCTGCCTGCTCGCCGCGTGCGCCGTCACCCCGGCCGTGGCCACGTCCCGGTCGGGCGGCCGTCTCGTCGGCCTCACCGGGATCGGCGTGCTCGCCGCGGTCACGGTCGCCGAGACCGCGACGGCCCTCGCCCGGATCAACGGCGACTCCCCGCCGCTCCCGGCCGTCCTCGTCGCGCCCGCCGCCTTCCTCGTCCTCGCCGTCGTGCCCTGGGTGCGCCGGGACCCGCGGCCCCGGCGGTCGCCGCCCGCGGCGCTCGCGGCCGCCGCGCCGCTCGTCATGGTGGCCGTCGCGACCGTCGTCGTGGCGCTGCACGCTGCCGGCGGCCGTGACGCCGCGCTGGCCCTGGTGGCGGCCTCGGCGGTCCTCGTCCTGCTCGGACGGCTGTTCGTGCTGCTCGTGGAGACCGCGGGGATGCGCCGCCTGGTCGACGTGGGCGAGCAGCAACTGCGCCAGCTCGCCGAGAACACCGGCGACGTCGTGCTCGTCTGCGACCTGGACGGGATCATCCAGGAGATCGGCCCGGGGGTCGAGGCCACCTACGGCTACCCCCCCGACGAGCTGATCTGCCACCCCGTCTTCGACTACATGCACCCCGAGGACGTCCCCGGCATCCAGTCGCTGCTGCGCCGCCTGGCCGCGGAGGAGGACGGGCCCGACAAGCACGGCAGCTGCCGGGTCTCCTGCCGGGTCCGCGCCGCCGACGGCACGTGGCGGCCGACCGAGTCGGTGGCCACCCGCCACGTCAGGGGCGACGACCTGATCCTGGTCACCGTGCGCGACCTGAGCGACCAGGTCGCCCTGCGCAACCAGGTCACCCACCTGACCTTCCACGACGGGGTCACCGGCCTGCCCAACCGGGCGTACTTCGAGGAGCGCGCCCGCGACCTGCTGACCCGCCGTGGCGCGGGCGGCACCGCCGCGGTCTTCCTCGACCTCGACGGCTTCACCGCCGTCAACGACTCCGTGGGCCATGCCAGCGGCGACTACCTGCTCGGGCAGGCCGCCCGCCGCCTCCGCTCGGCCGTACGGGCCGACGACACCCTCGCCCGGTGGGGCGGGGACGAGTTCGCCGTGCTGCTGGAGGGCGGGACCTCCGCGGGATCCGACGCGCAGACCGCGATCGACCTGGCCGAGCGGCTCGTCCGCGCGGTCTCGAACGAGCCGTTCCGGGTCGCCGACCGGGACATCGCGCTCACCGCGAGCGTCGGCGTCGCCTTCGCCGAGGACGGCCTGCCCGCGGGCGACCTCCTGCGCAACGCCGACGTGGCGATGTCGCGGGCCAAGGAGCTCGGCGGGCGACGTGTCGAGGTCTTCGCCACGCACATGCACGCCGACGTCGTACGCCGCCTGGAGATCGCCTCCGACCTCCAGCGGGCGCTGCACGAGAACCAGTTCGCCGTGGAGTACCAGCCCGTCGTCGACCTCGCCACCTCCCGGGTGACCGCCGTGGAGGCCTTGGTCCGCTGGTGGCGGGGGAGCACGTTCGTGCCGCCCGAGCAGTTCCTCGGGCCGGCCGAGGACACCGGCATCATCGTGCCGCTCAGCGAGTGGATCCTCCGGGAGGCCTGCCGCGAGGTGGCCGCCTGGCGGGCCTCCTCGTGGGACATCGGGCTGTCGCTGAACCTGTCCGCCCGGCAGATCCTGGCGCCCCGGTTCGTCGAGACCGTCTCCGAGGCGCTCGCGGAAAGCGGCCTGCCGGCCAGCGCGCTCACCCTCGAGGTGATCGAGGAGATGCTGGTCGAGGACGCCGAGGAGACCGTCGCCAAGTTGTCGGAGCTGCGCGCCCTCGGCGTGCGGCTGGCCATCGACGACTTCGGCACCGGCTACGCCTCGCTCGCGTTCCTCCGCCAGCTGCCCGTCGACATGATCAAGATCGACCCGTCGTTCGTCGCGGGGCTCGGGCAGGACGAGACGCTGACCCTGCTCACCCGAACGATCGTCCGGCTCGGCCACGACCTCGGGCTCATCGTCGTCGCCGAGGGCATCGAACGGCCCGAGCAGCTGGAACTGCTGCGCGAGATGGGCTGCACCCGGGGCCAGGGCTACCTGGTCGCCCGCCCGATGGCCGCCCGCGGCGTCGACTCCCTCATGCGCACCACCCTGCAGAACACCGCGTAGCGTCCGCCTCCTCCCGGCTCGCGCCGTCCACAGTGTGAGATCGGCGTCCCACATGATTTGACGTGGAGGGCGTGCATCGGACATGGTGTAGCCATGCATAGCGGTGGGATCCTCGTAGTACTTCGCAGGCGCGCAGCCTGACGAAGCACTAGGTCCTGCGCGCGCCCCAGCTCCGCTCCGGCGGGTGGGGCATTTTTTATGCCGGAAGACACTCCAGCCACGCCAGCTCAGCCACAAGGAACGAGCCGATGACCGAACAGATGACAGGTGCCCAGGCCCTCGTGAGGGCGCTGGAGCACGTCGGGGTCGACACGGTGTTCGGGATCCCGGGCGGTGCCATCCTCCCCGCCTACGATCCCCTCTACGACTCGGTCAAGGTCCGGCACGTGCTCGTACGGCACGAGCAGGGCGCCGGCCACGCGGCCGAGGGCTACGCGCAGGCGACCGGCAAGGTCGGAGTGTGCATGGCCACCAGCGGGCCGGGGGCGACCAACCTGGTCACCCCGCTCGCCGACGCCTACATGGACTCGGTGCCGATCGTGGCGATCACCGGGCAGGTGGCCACCCCGCTCATCGGGACGGACGCCTTCCAGGAGGCGGACATCTCCGGCATCACGATGCCGATCACCAAGCACAACTTCCTTGTCACGAAGGCCGAGGACATCCCCCGGACGATCGCCGAGGCGTTCCACATCGCCTCCACGGGCCGTCCGGGCCCGGTGCTGGTGGACATCGCCAAGGACGCCCTGCAGTCGCTGACGACGTTCTCGTGGCCGCCGGTCATGCAGCTGCCCGGCTACCGCCCGGTGACCCGGCCGCACTCCAAGCAGATCCGCGAGGCCGCCCGGCTGATCACCGAGGCCCGCCGGCCGGTCCTGTACGTCGGCGGCGGCGTGCACAAGGCCCGGGCGTCGGCCGAGCTGCGGGAGCTGGCCGAGCTGACCGGCATCCCGGTCGTCACGACGCTGATGGCGCGCGGCACGTTCCCCGACAGCCACCCGCAGCACATGGGCATGCCGGGCATGCACGGCAGCGTCTCGGCTGTGGGCACCCTGCAGCGCTCCGACCTGCTGATCGCGCTCGGCACCCGGTTCGACGACCGCGTGACGGGTCAGCTGTCCAGCTTCGCCCCGAACGCCAAGGTCATCCACGCCGACATCGACCCGGCGGAGATCTCCAAGAACCGCCATGCGGACGTCCCGATCGTGGGCGACTGCCGCGAGGTGATCGGCGACCTGATCAACGCGGTGCGCAACGAGCAGAACGAGGGCCGCAAGGGCGACTACGCCGACTGGTGGCGGGTCCTCAACGGCTACAAGGAGACCTACCCGCTGGGCTACGACCAGTACGAGGACGGCTCCCTGGCCCCGCAGTACGTCATGGAGCGGCTGAGCGCGCTCGTGGGCCCGGACGCGTACTACGTCGCGGGCGTCGGCCAGCACCAGATGTGGGCGGCGCAGTTCATCGGCTACGAGAATCCGGGGACGTTCATCAACTCTGGCGGCGCGGGGACGATGGGCTTCGCCGTCCCGGCCGCGATGGGCGCCAAGATGGGCCGGCCGGACGCCACGGTGTGGTGCGTCGACGGCGACGGCTGCTTCCAGATGACCAACCAGGAGCTGGCCACCTGCGCCCTCGAGGGCGTGCCGATCAAGGTGGCGGTCATCAACAACGGCAACCTCGGCATGATCAGGCAGTGGCAGACGCTCTTCTACGAGGAGCGGTACTCCAACAGCGACCTGAACAGGGTCAAGCGGATTCCCGACTTCGTGAAGCTCGCCGACGCGTACGGTTGTGTCGGCCTGCGGTGCGAGCGGCCGGAGGACGTCGACGCCACCATCCGCAAGGCCATGGAGATCAACGACGTGCCCGTGGTGATCGACTTCGTCGTGCATCAGGACGCGATGGTCTGGCCGATGGTGGCGGCCGGGACGAGCAACGACGACATCAAGTACGCCCGCGACATGGCGCCGAAGTGGGAGAGCGAAGAATGAACGAGCGGAGCAACCGGACCGGCGCATCGGGGAGGTCGGCATGAGCAGGCACACGCTGTCCGTTCTCGTGGAGAACAAGCCCGGCGTCCTGGCCCGGGTCGCGGCTCTGTTCAGCCGCCGCGGGTTCAACATCGACTCGCTGGCCGTCGGGCAGACGGAGCACGACGACATCTCCCGGATGACGATCGTCGTCAACGTGGAGGAGCTCCCGCTGGAGCAGGTCACCAAGCAGCTCAACAAGCTGGTCAACGTCATCAAGATCGTGGAGCTCGACAACACGCAGTCGGTGCAGCGCGAGCTGATGCTGATCAAGGTGCGGACCGACTCCGACAGCCGGTCCCACGTGCTGGAGCTGGTGAACCTGTTCCGGGCGCGCTGCGTCGACGTCGCCCCGGACGCCGTGACGATCGAGGTCACCGGCACCACCGACAAGCTGGAGGCCTTCGTCCGGGTCCTTGAGCCGTACGGCATCAAGGAGCTCGTGCAGTCGGGCATGGTGGCCATCGGCCGCGGCGCCCGTTCCATCACCGACCGCTCGCTTCGCGCCCTCGACCGCAGCGCCTAGCCGTACGGCGTCGAGCCACGCACGTCGCGACAGACCAATTCCGAAAGGCAAGCTTGTGACTGAGATCTTCTACGACGACGACGCCGACCTGTCGATCATCCAGGGCCGCCACGTCGCCGTCCTGGGCTACGGCAGCCAGGGCCACGCCCACGCGCTGAGCCTGCGCGACTCGGGCGTGGACGTGCGCGTCGGCCTGCCGGAGGGGTCGAAGAGCAGGGAGAAGGCCGAGGCCGACGGGCTGCGCGTGCTCACGCCGTCGGAGGCCGTCGAAGAGGCCGACCTCACCATGATCCTCGCGCCCGACCACGTCCAGCGGCACCTGTACGCCGAGCACGTCGCGCCGAACCTCGTCGAGGGCGACGCGCTGTTCTTCGGCCACGGCCTCAACATCCGGTACGGCCTCATCGAGGCCCCGGAGGGCGTCGACGTCGCCATGGTGGCGCCCAAGGGCCCCGGCCACCTCGTCCGCCGCCAGTACGCCGCCGGCCGCGGCGTGCCGTGTCTGGTGGCCGTCGAGCGCGACGCCACGGGCGACGCCTGGCCGCTCGTCCTGTCGTACGCCAAGGGCATCGGCGGCACCCGGGCCGGCGCGCTCAAGACCACGTTCACCGAGGAGACCGAGACCGACCTGTTCGGCGAGCAGGCCGTGCTCTGCGGCGGCGTGTCCGAGCTGATCAAGGCCGGTTTCGAGACGCTGATCGAGGCGGGCTACCAGCCCGAGGTCGCGTACTTCGAGTGCCTCCACGAGATGAAGCTGATCGTCGACCTGATGTACGAGGGCGGCGTGTCCAAGATGTACTGGTCGGTCTCCGACACGGCTGAGTACGGCGGCTACACCCGCGGCCCGCGCGTGGTGAACGCCGAGACCAAGAAGGAGATGCGCCGCATCCTCGACGAGGTCCAGGACGGCCGCTTCGCCCGCGAGCTGGTCGAGGAGTTCGACTCCGGCCAGACCAACTTCAAGCGCTTCCGCGAGGAGCTGGCCGGCCACCCGATCGAGCAGACCGGCGCGAAGCTGCGCCCGATGATGAGCTGGCTCAAGGGCGCCCAGGACTGACACCCTCCCGGCTGTCGCGAACGCGGCGCCGTCCCCTCGGGGGCGGCGCCGCGTCGCGTTCCCGGCGTCGCGTCACCGGGAGCTCGGCCGCCGAGAGGTCAGCAGGCGGCGGGCTTGCGCCAGGAGCACTCGAGGTCGGCGCCGCCGGGCGCCGCGGACCTGAGGGCCGGCGCCGTGTCCGCGGTGTCCACCGCCGCGGCCCGGCTGAACCGGGCCAGCCGGATGGCGATCGCGTCCTCGATGTCCTTGGTCGAGGAGGCCAGGAAGCCGTTCGTCACGACGGAGAAGACCAGCGGCTCGCCGTCGGCCGCGGTCACGTACCCCGACAGCGCCGACACGCCGGTCAGGGAGCCCGTCTTGGCGTGGACGTTCCCGGCCGCCGGTGTGCCCTGCATCCTGCTGCGCAGCGTGCCGCCGACCATCCGGTCCGGCACGCCCGCCACCGGCAGGGCGTCGTACCAGGTGCGGAACCAGGGCTTGCCGCGGACGGCGCGGAGCAGCGACGTGATGCCCGACGGGGTGAGCGCGTCCACCCGGGACAGGCCGGAGCCGTCGCGCAGCCGCAGCGTCTGCACGCCGTTGGCCCGGGCGAACGCCGTCGTGACGGCCAGCCCGGCGTCCCAGGTGCCCCGGCCCGCGGCCTTCCGTCCCATGGCCTTGGTGAGGATCTCGGCGTGCATGTTGTTGCTCAGCTTCAGGAACGGCGTCAGCAGGCGGCTGAGCGGCATCGACTCGTGTGACGCCACCGCCGCGGCGCCGGCCGGCGCCGCCCCTCGCGCGGTCGGCCCGAGCACCCGCACGCCATGGGCGGCCAGGCCCCGGCGGAACAGCGAGGCCGCGTAGAGCGTGGGGTCCCAGACGGCCACCCACTCGTCGTACTCGTCGGCGACCGTCCCGCTGACGACCACGGTGTTGCCGCCGTGCTCCCGGACGACGGCGACGTCGGTCTCGGCGCCCGTGGTCGCCCGGTTCACGATCGTCACGTAGTCGGTCTCGGGCGTGGTGGCGACCTTCGCCGGCGCGCCGGGGGCGTCCCCGGGGCTGACCGACACGATGACCGAGCCGGCGTCGTAGTCGGTGTCGGGCGCCGCCGTCAGGGCCGATATCTGCCCGGCGTAGTAGTACGGCTCGTCGTCCCAGGCCCAGTCGGTGCCGAGCCGCACGTCGTCGAACCAGGTGTCGTCGGCGACCAGCCGTCCGGTGACGACCTTGACCCCGGCGGCGGCCACCTGGGCCGCGAGCGCGTCGTAGTCGGCCGCCAGCATCGTCGGGTCGCCGCTGCCCTTGAGGACGAGGTCGCCCACGACGGCCTTCCCGGCCTTCGGCGTGGCGAGGACCTGGGTGGTGAAGCGGTAGTCGGTGCCGAGCGTGTCCAGCGCGGCGGCCGAGGTCAGCAGCTTGGTGTTGGACGCCGGGGCGAACAGCTTGCCCGCGTCCAGGGAGTACAGCTCCTCGCCGGTGTCCGCGTCGCGGACGACGACCCCGGCGCGGGCGGGCGCCAGGCGGGAGTCGCCGAGGATCCGGTCGAGGTCGTGCGTCAGGTCGGTCACGCCCGGCGGCGGGTCGAGCGCCCCGGCGGGGACGCCGGAGCCCGCGATCCCGGTGACGAGGACGACGGCGGCGAGCGTGATCGTGGTTCGTCGTGACAACCGCACAGCAGGCTCCCGAGTGAGTGGCTTTCCGCGATCGTCGGAGAGACCGCCCGGGGCATCAATACGGAAATATGCGTATCTGGGCTTGGGGCCGTGGATCAGACGACGGGAGCCGACACCAGGAAGACGCAGTCGCCGAAGGCCACCTCGTCGCCCGCGCGGACCTTCGCCGGGCCCACCAGCCGCCAGCCGTTGAGCCGGGTGCCGTTCATCGACCCGAGGTCGACCAGCATCCAGGCGTCGTCGTCCCTCCTGAGCTCCGCGTGGACGCGGGAGACCGTGAGGTCGGCGAGCACGAGGTCGCAGCCCGAGCCACGTCCGACCACGTAGCGCGTGCGTCCGTCCGCGGGCAGGGCGAGCCGGGGCATCCGCGGACGGCGCCAGGCCGACTCGACGCGGCGGGTGAGGTCCGAGACCGACGACACGGCGTCCGTGATGCGCCTGCGCCAGCGCCCGCGGTGCGGGAGGTCCGCGATCAGCTCGTCGAGCTCGCTGCGGCTGCGCGCCCGCAGCGCCATGTCGACGCGCCCGACGAAGGTCTCCATGGACAGCCGGCCTTCGGCGGCACGGTCCCGGAGCTCGCTGAGCGCGCGGTCGCGGTCCCCGTCCGAGGCGCGAACCGGGGGAGAGCTCATGATTGGAGTATCCGCTGGAGCGCCGTGAGGTGTCCAGAAGACCGGTGCATTCCCTCCCAATCCACAACTCGCGGACGTCCGGGAGGGTCGGGGGCCCCGCGCGGGCGGCGCCCCCGCCTCACCGGAACGGCGATCAGTGCCTGCCGAAGTCCTGCGTCCAGTACGGCCCGCCGGCGGCGACGTAGCCGACACCGATGTCGGTGTAGGCGCAGTTGAGGATGTTCTGCCGGTGGCCGGGGCTGTTCATCCACCCGTCCACGACGGCCTGGGCGTTCGGGTAGCCCTTGGCGATGTTCTCGGCGGCGGCCGTGAACGAGTAGCCGGAGGCCTTGATCCGGTCCGCGAAGGTCCGGCCGTCCTGGGACGTGTGGTCGAAGTAGTTCTTGGCCGACATGTCCGCGGAGTGGGCGTAGGCCGCGGCGTGGAGCTTCGCGTCGTGCTTCAGCGCGCCGCAGCCGGCCTTGGCCCGCTCGATGTTGGTCAGGCGCAGGACCTCGTTCTCGATGTCCGTGCCGACGGTGGCCCCGGAGGTCGGGGTGGCGGTCGGGGTGGGAGCCGGGGTTCCTGAGGCGGTCCCCGTCGGCGTGGGGGTCGGGGTGGGCGCGCAGGACGTCAGCCGCACCGGCTTCGACCGCGACGAGTGGCCGCGGTAGTCGGTGACGACGGTGTAGTAGACGCCGCGCGCGCAGGGCAGGGTCACGGTGATCCGGGCGTTCCTGACGGCCTTCGACCCGCTCTTCACGACGCGATCGGGACCGGGCTGCGCCTTCCAGATGCGGACCCGGAATCGGGCGGTGTCGAAGCAGCCGGCCCGCGAGCCCGCCGCGTGGATCTTCCCGTCCGCGGCGACCTTCGGCTTCGCGGAGGCGACCCGGCAGCCCGTGGGCTGGGCCTGGGCCTGAGCGGGCACGGCGGACACGCCGAAAGCCGCGACGCTCCCGAGGCACAGGACCGCTCCGAGCGCTCTGTTCACGATCATTCCTCCAGTGGGGGTTAGACGCTGGATGGAAGTCGTCATTATGGTGCGCTCGGACCCCACTTGTCCGAAAAAATCACTGCTTTGACTAAAATATCTACCATCCCTTAAGGCTCACTTATACCTTCTGCCCCACCAGAAACATGCCCAATCACCCCCGTACGCCCAGGTCAGCGGGGGATGTCGGGGTGATCCCCGG
This sequence comes from Microbispora sp. ATCC PTA-5024, assembly GCF_000511135.2. Taxonomy (NCBI): domain Bacteria; kingdom Bacillati; phylum Actinomycetota; class Actinomycetes; order Streptosporangiales; family Streptosporangiaceae; genus Microbispora; species Microbispora sp. ATCC PTA-5024. The sequence goes on from NZ_KI866526.1 coordinate 198,254, forward strand.
GTGTCAGGCCTCGACGGGGCCGGGGGCGGCGGAGGGAGCGCGCACGGCGGCGGCCACCCGGCCCGCGGTGAGGTCGTACTTCAGCGTCATCACGACGCCGGCGAGCGTGATGAGGGCCGGGACCACGGACAGGCCGACGACGACGGCCACGTGGGCGCTGCCGGGCTGGGTCACCGGGTTGTCGGGGTCGGAGGCCAGGAACCCGCCCAGCGCCAGCACCCAGCCGTAGATCGTCGCCCCGAGGGCGGAGACCGCGTTCTCGACGGCCGTCCACAGCCCGGTGAACACGCCGCCGCGCCGCTCCCCGCTCACGGCCCCGTCGTACGCGATCACGTCGGCGAGCATCGAGAACTGGAGAAGCTGGAGCCCGGCGTAGCCGAGGCCCACGATCATCACGACCAGGTGGGACCACAGCGAGCCGAACGCGGGGGCAGCGACGACCAGGACCGCGCCGCCCGTGAACAGCGACCCGGCCAGGACCATCGCGCCGCGCTTGTCGAGCCTGCGGGCCAGCCAGACCCACAGCGGCATCGTGACCAGCATGGGCCCGACGAGGGCGGCGAACAGCGTGCTGGTGGCGTCGGGGTCGTTCAGCGTGTAGGCGGCGAAGTAGGGCGCGCCCGCCAGCATGATCCCGGCGGCGAGGTTCTGCGCCGAACTGAGCCCGAGCAGCCACATGAACGGCCTGCTGGTGCGGGCCGCGGCGATCTGGGCGCGCAGGGTGCCCTCCGAGCGCTGCTGCCCGGTGAAGGGCGCGCGGGCGGTGCCGAAGAACGACCCGAGCATCGCGACGAGCAGGATCACGCCGAAGACCACACCCATCAGACGGTGGCCGTCGAGCGTCTGGCCCGCGATCATCGGTGCCACGATGCCGCTCAGGGCCACCGAGATCGCGATGAACACCATCCGCCATTGGAGCAGCGAGGTGCGCTCGTGGTAGTCGGTCGTCATCTCGGCCGGCATGGCCTTGTACGGCACCTCGTAGAGGGCGTAGCCGGTCGCGGCGAGCAGGAACATGACGCCCACGTAGACGGCGGCCGGGCCGCCCCGCAGCGGGAGGCCGGCGAACATGAGGGCGAACGTCAGCGGCAGCACGACGGCCCCGGCCAGCAGCCACGGGCGCCGCGGGCCCCAGCGGCCGGCCGTGCGGTCCGACCACCGGCCGACGAGCGGGTTGGCGACCAGGTCCCACGCCTTGGGCAGGAACAGCACGACGCCCGCGAGGAAGGCGGGCACCGCCAGCACGTTCGTCATGTAGAAGAGCAGCAGGAGCCCGGGGATCGTGGAGAAGTTGGCCGTGCAGAACGAGCCGACGGCGTAGCCGAGGCGCACCCCGAGGGGCACGTTGGTGGGGGAGGGCGTCGCCGCCGAGGAGACCATGCGCGACATTCAAGCCGAGCATGCACCCGATCGGAAGGTCAAACCATCACAAACAGACCACGCCTGGCCCCGGTCAGGACGGGGCCAGGGGTCAGTCGCGTACGTCGGCGCAGACGACGTGGGCGCCGATCTCGATCATGCGCCGTTCCGTGTGCGCGTCGGTCACCCGGGCCATGAGCACCGGCGCCTCGCTCGCGGCGAGCTGCGGCAGCCGGGCCCGCACCCGCCGGTGCAGGTCGCGCACGATGTCCTCGGCCGACAGCGTGTGCACCTTGACGTGGAGCATGATCCCCCACGACCCGGAGACCGTCCGCGCCTCGGAGATCCACACGTGGTGCACGAGGGGGTAGTCGCGCAGCAGTTCGCCGATCGCCACCCGCAGGGCGGGCAGGATCGGGTGGGACGTCCTGCGGTAGCCGGGGTCCACCACCTGCATGGCCCCCGACAGGTGCTGGCGCGGCGCGGGGATCCACTGGTTCGCGGCCGGCACGGGCTGCTGGACGGGAGCGGGGGCGGCGGGGGCCGGGGGCGGCGGCGCGCCGTGCACCACCTGGGCGCGGGTCACCGTCGCCATCGCACCCGTCGCGTACGCCGTGGGGGCCGCCATGGGAGACCCGAGCGCGGACAGCGCGTGGGCCGGTCCGGTCCTGGTGGCCTGGAGGTAGCGCTTGAGATCGTCGATCGGGACGGCCGCCGCCGCCGGCCCGGCCGCGTCGATCACGATGTCCCGCACGCCGGTGACGCGCTGGATGTCGATGATGGTGTCGGCGTCGCAGACCGACAGGGAGTGGCCGCCGCGGTGCCGGGCGTAGGTCCCCGGTCCCGTGTATCCGAGCAGCACGCGCTCGCCGCTCTGGGTCGTGCCGAGCACCACCGAGCGGTCGGGCCGTACGGCCACCAGGATGCCCCACTCCGCGAGGGCCGCCAGCAGTTGCTGGGGGCTGCCGTGCCGCGCGAGAACGTCGCCTAGGGAGGGGTTCCCGATGCTCATAGCCTGAACGATAGGGACTGGACCATGGCGAATCAGGCTAATCGTGAAGATTAGGTGCGATCAATACCAAGAAAGCGGCTGTGTGGATGGGACCGGTCCAACCCGGGTACACCGACCGACTGGCCGAATATATGAGCGAGTCTCACGACTCTCTGACGTCACATCGGCACCGGGAACCGTGGAACGGACACGGGTCCCGCCCCCCGCCCCGTCTCGGATGCCGGATCGCTCGTGAGGGCTTTCACAAGCACCGATAGACTCACCGCTGTCCGTGCCATCGCACTTTCCGAAGGACTCACCAGTGAACAAGCCCGTCGTACTTGTCGCAGAAGAGCTCTCCGAAGCGGGCCTCGCCGTGCTCGGCGCGGACTTCGAGGTCCGTCACACCGACGGCTCCGACCGCTCGCAGCTGCTGCCCGCGCTCGCCGACGTGGACGCCCTCATCGTGCGCAGCGCCACCCAGGTGGACGCCGAGGCCGTCGCGGCCGCGCCGAAGCTGCGGGTGGTGGCGCGCGCGGGAGTCGGCCTCGACAACGTCGACGTGGAGGCCGCCACCAAGGCCGGCGTCATGGTCGTGAACGCCCCGACCTCCAACATCACCAGCGCCGCCGAGCACACGGTCGCGCTGATCCTCGCCAGCGCCCGCAACGTCGCCCAGGCCCACTCCGCGCTCAAGGGCGGCGAGTGGAAGCGCTCCAAGTACACCGGCGTCGAGCTCGACGAGAAGGTCGTCGGCATCCTCGGCCTCGGCAAGATCGGCCAGCTCGTCGCCCAGCGGCTCCAGCCGTTCGGCGTCGAGATCATCGCGTACGACCCCTACCTGCAGCCGGCCCGGGCCGCGCAGATGGGCGTGCGCCTGGTGTCGCTGGAGGAGATCCTCCAGCAGTCCGACTTCATCACCGTGCACCTGCCGAAGTCCAAGGAGACCGTCGGCCTGATCGGCGACCGCGAGCTGCACCTGGTCAAGCCGTCCGTCCGCCTGATCAACGTCGCCCGCGGCGGGATCATCGACGAGAACGCCCTCTACTCGGCCCTCAAGGAGGGCCGCGTGGCCGGCGCAGGCATCGACGTGTTCGCCAAGGAGCCGTGCACCGACAGCCCGCTGTTCGAGTTCGACCAGGTCCTGGTGACGCCGCACCTCGGCGCGTCCACCCACGAGGCCCAGGAGAAGGCCGGCACCCAGGTCGCCCGCAGCGTGAAGCTCGCCCTCGCCGGCGAGTTCGTGCCCGACGCGGTGAACGTCCAGGGCGGCGCGGTGGCCGAGGACGTCAAGCCGGGCCTGCCGCTGACCGAGAAGCTCGGCCGCATCTTCACCGCCCTCGCCGGCGAGGTGGCCACCCGGCTCGACGTGGACGTCCGGGGCGAGATCGCCTCCCATGACGTGCGGGTGCTGGAGCTGGCCGCGCTCAAGGGCGTGTTCACCGACGTCGTCGAGGACGCGGTGACCTACGTCAACGCGCCGCTGCTCGCCCGCGACCGCGGCACCGTCGTGGAGCTCGTGACCAGCTCGGAGAGCCCCGACTGGCGCAACGTGATCAGCGTGCGCGGCGTCCTGGCCGACGGCCGCACGGTGTCGGTCTCCGGCACGCTCTCCGGCCCCCGGCAGATCACCAAGATCGTCGAGGTGAACGGCTACGCCATGGAGATCGAGCCCACCGAGCACCTGGCGTTCTTCACCTACACCGACCGCCCCGGCATCGTCGGCATCGTCGGCCGCCTGCTCGGCGAGCACGGCGTCAACATCGCCTCGATGCAGGTCTCCCGGGACGTCAAGGGCGGCAAGGCGCTGATCGCCCTGACCGTCGACTCGGCCATCCCGTCCGACGTCGTGGAGCAGATCGCGGGCGAGATCGGCGCCGACAGCGGCCGCACGGTCGACCTGGCGGACTGACGCCCCCGGCGCCCGCGCCGGACAACACGAACACGGCCGGCCCCCGTCCTCGACGGGGGCCGGCCGAGTCATGTCCGGGGCTGGAGACTCCCAAGACCGGATCGGTACGCGTCCGCACCTGCCCTGTCTCGAATAGCGAGATACTAGGTCGTCCTACGAGATTCTGGGGTAGTGTGAACGGTAATGAAGCGCCAGGTGTCCGTACTCCTCACCTGCCGCGGCGGGGCCTGATCAGGTAGGCCGGCCCGCCGCGGTGTGCGGCGCTGCCGCCTCCGGCCACCGGCTCCAACGGCCGACGACGCGTGACCCGCGTCCGATCCCGGAGCCGTGCACGCCAGCCGGGTCCGCCCTCGCGGATCCGCTCTCGACGACGCACCCTGCCGAGCCTTCGAGCGCCGAAATGAGATCCGCCATGTACGAGATGTATCCCTGGAACCGACCCGAGGACGCCGAGGACGAGGCCGCGGCGGCGTTGCAGACGGCGCTGGACCGCCGCGACAACGGTGGCGTGCCCCAGCGCTAGACCGTTCCCGTTTCCCGCGGCCTCCCCTCCGCGAGGCTCCCGTGCCCGCCGCCGGCGGGCGGCGGGAGACGAGGGCGGGGACCTCAGGCCGTGCCGCCGCGGCGGCTGAGCGAGTCGATGGCCACGGCCAGCGCGAGGACGGCCGCGGTGACCATGTACCGGACCGAGGAGTCGACGCTGAGCAGGAACATCCCGTTCGTGATCGACTGGATCACCAGGATGCCGAGCAGCGCCGCGTAGGTCCGGCCGCGGCCGCCGAACAGCGACGTCCCGCCGATGACGGCGGCGGCGATCGCCATGAGCAGGATGTCGCTGCCGCCCGAGCCCTGGTTGACGGCCGCCAGGCGGCTCGCCGACAGGATGCCGCCGAACGCCGCGAGCGTCGACGACAGCACGAACGCGAGCACGCGGATACGCCGCACGTCGATGCCGGCGCGGCGGGCGGCCTCGACGTTGCCGCCGACGGCATACATCCACCGGCCGAACGCCGTGTGCCGCAGGACCAGGTCGAACACCACCACAAGCGTGCCGAAGATCACCAGCAGCAGCGGCACGCCGCGGTCGGCGGACATGACGGCCACGGCCGCGACCAGCACCACCGCGAGGCCGGCCACCTTCACGCCGAGCCACCAGGCGGGCGTGACGGGCAGGTCCGCGGCGAGCCGCATCCTGCGGGTGACCAGGTTCGACGCCGCGAAGACCGCGACCAGGACGAGGGTGAGGAGCCACGCCGCCAACGGGGTGAGCCAGGTGTCGCTGAGCTTGGCCACGAACCCGTCGAACGGCAGGTTGACGATGCCGCCCTGCCCGAGCAGGTAGAGCAGCAGGCCCTGCCAGCCGATCAGCCCGGCCAGCGTGACCACGAACGACGGCATCCGGAGCCGGGTGAACATCAGCCCGTGCAGCAGCCCGATGAGGGCCCCCGCCACCAGGGCCACGACGATGGCCAGCAGGGGGTTCCAGCCCTGCCGTACGGACAGGATGGCCATGACGACCGCGCACAGGCCGCTCACCGAGCCGGCCGACAGGTCGATCTCGCCGAGCAGCAGGACCATGATGATCCCAAGAGAGATCGTCCCGGTGGCCGCCATCTGCAGCGCCAGGTTGGTCAGGTTCTCCGGCGACAGGAAGTGCTCGTTCAGCGTCCCGAAGACGACGGCGATGGCGACGAGCCCGCCCACGACGGGCCACGCGCCGAGGTCGCCGTGCCGCAACCGGTCGAGCGCGCCCTTCGGCGTGTACGGCTCCCGCGTGATCGCGGCTGCCTGGGTCATGCGGCTGCTCCCGTGATCGCGGCCACGATCGACTCCTGTGTGGCCTCTGCCGTGCGGAACTCGCCGGCGTTGCGGCCCAGGCGCAGGACCACGACGCGGTCGCTCACGGCCCGCACGTCGGCGAGGTTGTGACTGATGAGGAGCACGGCCAGGCCGCGCTCGCGCAGCCGCCTGACCAGGTCGAGCACCTGGGCGGTCTGCTCGACGCCCAGGGCGGCCGTGGGCTCGTCGAGGATCACCAGCCGGGGCTCGCCGAGCAGCGCGCGGGCGATCGCCACCGACTGGCGCTGGCCGCCCGACAGCATCGCCACGGGCACCCGGATGTCCTTGATCCGCACGTCGAGCGAGGTCAGCAGGTCGCGGGTGGCCCGCTCCATGCGGATGTGGCGCAGCAGCGACCATCTCCGGGGCTCGGAGCCGAGGAAGAGGTTGGCCACCACGTCGAGGTTCTCGCAGAGCGCGAGGTCCTGGTACACGGTCGAGATGCCGAGCCGCTGGGCGTCGTGCGGGCTGCCCACCCGGACCCGCTCCCCGTCGATGGCGATCGCGCCCGAGTCGGCGGCGACCACCCCCGCGATGACCTTGACCAGCGTCGACTTGCCCGCGCCGTTGTCACCGACCAGCGCCACGACCTCGCCGGGACGCAGGTCCAGGCTCACCCCCTGGAGGGCCTGGACCGCGCCGTACCGCTTCGAGACGTCCGTCACCGAGATCATCTACTGGATGCCCGCCTTCGCGCACGCGTCCTTGAGCTCGGGGGTGCAGATCTCGGACGCCTTGTAGAAGCCGTCCTTGACGATCGTTCCGGCGATCTTGTCGGCGGTGACCGCGATGGGGTCGAGCAGGAAGGACGGGACGTCCGCCGTGCCGTTGTTCACGGTCGTCGGGGCCGCGGGCTTGTCCCCCTTGGCCAGGGCGACCGCCAGCTCGGCCGACTTCTCGGCCTCCGAACGGATGTCGAGGTAGATCGTCATGTACTGCTCGCCGCCGAGGATGCGCTGTACGGCCGCCAGCTCCGAGTCCTGGCCGGTGATCGGCGGGATCTTGGCGTACCCGGCCCGCTTCATGGCCGCGATGGCGCCGCTGGCCATGCCGTCGTTGGCTGACAGCACGCCCACGATGTTGTCGCGGCCGAGCGCGGTGATGGCCTGCTCCATCTCCTGCTGGGCCTTGTCGGGGCTCCAGTCGGGGGTGTCGAACTCGCGCCCGATCTTGACCTTGCCGTCGAGGACGTTGTGCGCGCCCTTCTTGTAGTCGGCGGAGCTGGGGTCGGTGGGCGACCCGTGGATCATGACGATCTCGCCCTTGTCCGCGGTCCCGTTGGCCTTGAGGGCGTCGAGCAGGGCCTGGCCCTGCATCTCGCCCACCCGGACGTTGTTGAAGGAGACGTAGTACTCGTAGCCGATGCCCGAGATCAGCCGGTCGTAGGCGATCACCGGAACCTTCCGCTGCTTGGCCTGGTTCACCAGCGGCGCGACCGCGGCGGCGTCGACGGCGTCGAGGACGAGCACGTTCGCCCCCTGGGTGAGGGCCGCCTCGACCTGCTGCTGCTGCTTGGCCGCGTCCTGGTCGGCGTTGCTGTACAGCAGCTTGCAGTCGGCGCACAGCGCCTTCACCTTGGCCTCGAACAGCGGCCGGTCGAACGCCTCGTAGCGTGTCGTCTTCGACTCTGGCAGGAACAGGGCGATCGTCCGGGTGCCCCCCTGGCTCCCGGAGGGGGTCGCCGTGGTCGAACCGCTCTGGCAGGCGGTCGCGGCCAGGAGCGCCGCGACGGATATGGCCACCAACCCTCGACGCATGTCACCGGATCCTTTCTTCACGGCCCCCGATGCATTGATTAAAAAGGTATTTTACTATCAGCCGGATGGCTAGCCCCTGAGGGTGGCGAGGATGGTGGAGGGCGGACTGTGCGCTGGGATCCACTGGAGGTCAACTGGCCCGCCTTCCGCGGAAGGTATGCCAATCTTGGGAGCGTGGTGAGCATCGGCGGCGGGCCCGCCAACACGACCAGCCTGCTCCGGGTGATGAACGAGCGGGCGGTTTTCGCGGAGATCTTCCGTCTGGGGAAGGTCTCCCGGCCCGAGCTCGCCCAGGCGACCGGCCTGTCGAAGCCCACGATCTCGGTCGCCCTGGCGGATCTGGAGCGTGCCAGACTCGTGCGGCCTGTGGGACTGCGCACCGGCAACGCCGGGCGGGCGGCGCTGCTGTACGAGATCCGTCCGGAGGCCGGCTGGGTGCTGGCGGTCGACGTCGGCCGGGCCTACGTCCGGCTCGCGCTGGCCGACCTGGTCGGCGAGATCGCCGCCCGCGCCGAGGAGCCGTCCCGGGCCGAGTCACTCGACGGCCTGCTCGACCAGCTCTCCCGGATGGTCGCCGGCCTCACCGCCCAGGCCGGGCTCGCGCCCGGCGACGTCACCGTGGCCGTGTTCGGCACGCCGGGGATCCACGACAAGGAGACGGGGGCGCTGCGGCTCGCCCCCAACCTGCCCGGGTGGGAGCGGCCGGGCGCCGTCGAGCGGCTCGCCGTCGTCACCGAGTCGCCGTACGTGCTGGAGAACGACGTCGACCTGGCCGCCGTGGGCGAGGGGGCGTACGGCCTCGGCGAGGGCGTGTCCCACTTCGTGTTCGTCTCGATCGGGACCGGCATCGGCATGGGCGTGGTCATCGACGGCAAGCTCTACCGGGGGTCCCAGGGCGCGGCCGGGGAGATCTCCTATCTGCCGGTGGGAGAGGGCGACCCGCTGGTCGACCTCGGCCGGGGCATGTTCGAGTCGGTCGCCTCCGCCGACGGCGTGGTGGCCATCGCCGAGCGGCTCGGGCTGTCCACGGGCACGGCCAAGGACGTGTTCGAGGCGGCCCGCGCGGGCAACGAGGCGGCGCTCAAGGCCGTCGCGGCCGAGGCCGACCACGTGGCCCACGCCCTCGCCGGGGTCATCGCGGTCCTCGACCCCGAGCTCGTCGTGCTCGGCGGCGGGATCGGCGCGCAGGCCGGCGATCTGCTGATCCGGCCGGTGTCCGAACGGCTGGAGTCGCTGGTGGCGCTGCGGCCCCCGCGGATCGAGGTGTCCACGCTCGGCCCCGACGCCGTCCTCCTCGGGGCGCTCGCCGTGGGCCTGGCCACGGCCCGCGACCTGGTCTTCGAACGGGCGGTCGCCGGCCCGGCGCGCTGAGACGCGCCCGATAGGACCGAATAGTGAGACTGGTGTTCAAGCTCCGAGACACCCGGTAAGGTAATCGCATGGAGTCGAGCAACATCCGTCTGGCCGTCATCCCCGGTGACGGGATCGGCACCGAGGTCGTCGCCGAGGGCCTCAAGGTGCTGAACGCCGTGGGCGTCAAGGCCGAGACCAGCGAGTACGACCTCGGAGCGCGACGCTACCACGCGAGCGGGGAGACCCTGCCCGACGCCGTGCTGGACGAGCTGCGCGGCTACGACGCCATCCTCCTCGGCGCGGTCGGCGACCCCAGCGTCCCGCCGGGCGTCCTGGAGCGCGACCTGCTGCTCCGGCTCCGCTTCGAGCTCGACCACTACGTGAACCTCCGCCCGGTCAAGCTCTTCCCCGGCGTGGCCACGCCGCTGGGAGAGGCCGGTCCCGAGGACATCGACATGATCGTGGTCCGCGAGGGCACCGAGGGCCCGTACGCCGGGGCCGGCGGCGTCATGCGCCGCGGCACCCCGCACGAGATCGCCACCCAGGAGTCCCTCAACACGGCGTACGGCGTCGAGCGCGTCGTTCGGTACGCGTTCGAGAAGGCGCTGTCCCGGCCGCGCCGCAAGCTGACCCTGGTCCACAAGACCAACGTGCTGACCTACGCGGGCGACCTGTGGGCCCGCACCGTCGACCGGCTCAGCCTCGAGTTCCCCGAGGTGGAGACCGACTACTGCCACGTCGACGCCGCCTCGATGTTCTTCGTCAACCAGCCGCAGCGCTTCGACGTCATCGTCACCGACAACCTGTTCGGCGACATCCTCACCGACATCGGCGCCGCCGTCGCGGGCGGCATCGGGCTGGCGGCCAGCGGCAACGTCAACCCGGCCCGCACCGCCCCCTCCATGTTCGAGCCCGTCCACGGCAGCGCGCCGGACATCGCGGGCCAGGGCAAGGCCGACCCGACGGCCACGATCCTGTCGGTCGCCATGCTCCTCGACCACCTCGGCCTGACCGAGGCCGCGGGCCGGGTGGAGCAGGCCGTCGCCGACGACCTGCTGGAGCGTCAGACCGCCTGGACGCCGCGGACGACCCGTGAGATCGGCGACGACATCGCCGCCCGAGTAGCCGGCTGATCCGGGCCGCTACTCCCCGATCAACGCGCATGGCGGCCCGGTTCGGGCCGCCATGCGCTTTTTCATACCTTCCAAATGCCCTAGTTTTCCGTTAGCCCCGCCGTCGCACAATGACTATGACGACGTAGAAAGAAGGATCCTCGCCATGACCACCCACCTCAGGTTCGACGTGCAGCTCAATCAGCAGGCCCGCAGCGCGGCCGAGCGGGAGCAGGCCCTGGCGAGCCCCGGCTTCGGGCAGACCTTCACCGACCACATGATCTCCATCGACTGGACCGAGGGCACCGGCTGGCACGACGCCCGGCTCCAGCCGTACGCCCCGCTCCTCCTCGACCCGGCGACCGCCGTCTTCCACTACGCCCAGGAGCTGTTCGAGGGCCTCAAGGCGTACCGGCAGGCGAACGGCTCGATCGTCGCCTTCCGGCCGTACGCGAACGCGGCGCGGTTCAACCAGTCGGCGCTGCGGATGGCCATGCCCGAGCTGCCCGAGGACGCGTTCGTCGAGTCGCTGGAGCTGCTCGTCCAGACCGACAGGGAGTGGGTGCCGACCACCGAGGGGCACAGCCTCTACCTGCGCCCGTTCATGATCGCGACGCAGGTCGCGCTCGGGGTGAACCACCCCTCGCGGACGTACAAGTACATGGTGATCGCCTCGCCCGCCGCGTCGTACTTCACCGGAGGAGTCAAGCCGGTCTCGGTCTGGCTGTCCACCGAGTACACCCGCGCCGCCCCCGGCGGGACCGGCTTCGCCAAGTGCGGCGGCAACTACGCGGCCGCATTCGTCGCCCAGCGCCAGGCCGTCCAGGAGGGCTGCGACCAGGTCGTCTGGCTCGACGCGTTCGAGCACCGCTGGGTCGAGGAGATGGGCGGGATGAACCTGTTCTTCGTCTTCGGCGACCGGCTCGTCACCCCCGCGCTCACCGGCACCCTGCTGCCCGGCATCACCCGCGACTCGATCCTCAGCCTGGCCGGCGAGCTCGGCTACAAGGTCGAGGAGGGCAAGATCTCGATCGAGGAGTGGCAGGCGGGCTGCGAGTCGGGCGAGCTGACCGAGGTGTTCGCCTGCGGCACCGCGGCCGTCGTGACCCCCGTCGGCTCCGTCAAGGGCGTCGACCGCGCCTGGACCGTCGGCGACGGCACCCCCGGTCCCGTCACCAACCGCATCCGGGAGGAGCTCGTCGGCATCCAGTACGGCAACCGCCCCGACACCCACGACTGGATCCACAAGATCTGCTGATCCCGGGTGGGGACCCTTCCGCACCCCGGCCCTCGAAGGAGAGAACGCCGATGACCCGCGACGCCGCGCGGTCACGGGACGAGCGGTCACGGGACGAGCGGTCACGGGACGAGCGGTCACGGGACGAGCGGTCGCGGGACGAGCGGGAACGGCTGCGGGAGACCTTCACGCAGGTGGCCGACCTGTACGACCGTGCCCGTCCCCGGTATCCGGAGCCGCTGTTCGACGACCTCACCGCGCTGACGGAGGCAGGTCCGGGCAGCCGGGTGCTGGAGATCGGGTGCGGGACGGGCCAGGCCACGCGGCCACTGGCCGAGCGCGGCTGCGCCGTGGTCGCGGTCGAGCTGGGCAGCCGGATGGCGTCCGTGGCCCGGCGCAACCTTGCCGCCTTCCCGCTGGTGGAGGTGGTGACGGCCAGCTTCGAGGAGTGGCCGGCGCCGGACGAGCCGTTCGACCTCGTCGTGTGCGCGACCGCATTCCACTGGCTCGACCCGGCCGTGCGGATGGGCCGGTGCGCCGACGCGCTGCGGCCCGGCGGCGCCCTCGCGACCGTGGTCACGCATCACGTGGCGGGCGGCACCGAGGACTTCTTCGCCCGGGTCCAGGACTGCTACGAGCGGTTCGACCCCGCCACGGCGCCCGGGCTGCGCCTGCGGCCCGCCGCCGAGATCCCGTACGACGACGACGGGGAACTGGAGCGCTCGGGCCGGTTCGGCCCGCCCGTCTTCCGCCGGCACGAGTGGGAGCTGTCGTACTCGACCGCCGAGTACCTCGACCTGCTCCTGACGTACTCCGGGCACCGGGCGCTCGACCCGGTCGCGCGCGAGGGACTGCTCGCGTGCATCGCCCGTCTGATCGACACCCGCCACGGCGGCCGCGTCACCAAGCGGTACCTGGCCGAGCTCCGGGTGGCCCGCCGCCTCCCCTGACGCTCACTGCCCGGTCAGCGCCTTCGTGTCGACGGTGAGGTCCCACGGGCTCGGGAGTTCCAGTGGGTCGCCCAATGCCACCTCGACCTCCGTCCGGTACGTGCCGCCGTCCGGTTGGGACAGGAGGCGTGCCGTGGCCGTGAACGTGTCGATGACGAGGAAGAGCGGCACGCCCGCGATCGCACAACTCTCAGGCTTGACCACATGGTCGTCCCGCACGCTGCTCTTCGAGACGACCTCGACCACCAGGAGTGTGCTGGCGCCGTAGACCTCGTCCTCCCCCCACATGCGGCGGTCCTTCGGGACGATCGTGAGGTCGGGGATGTACCGGTCGACCTGCGGCCCCAGGAACAGCTTGATGTTGGTCCACAGGCTCCATCCGCGGCTCGCCACCAGGGCGGCCACCTGCAGGATCAGACGAGATACCACGTCGTTGTGCTCGCCGGTCGGCACCTCCCTCACCACGATCCGGCCGTCGATGACCTCCACCCGCGCATCGGGCAGGAGGTCGCACACCTCCCGATACCGCCGCAGCAGCTCGGCCGATTTGATCTCGGCAGGCGTCTCGTGCCGGTCCAGAACCTTGGCCATGCACTCATCATCTCCTCCGGGGGGCGGTCGTAACGTGATCGGCGCGACACGTAATGTAATCGCAAACCGGCCCGCCCCGGCGGGGGATTCGAAAGTCAGTTCTTCCGGACGAGGGTGAGGCCGTCGGCGACCGGGAGCAGGGCGCCGGTCACCCGGTCGTCGGCGGCGACGAGGTCGTTGAAGGCGCGCATGCCGGGCACGTTGCCGCCGGCGGAGGGGTCGGTGATCTCGCCGTGCTGCAGGGTGTTGTCGACCGCGATGAGGCCGCCGGGGGCCAGCCGTACGAGGACCTCCTCGTAGTAGACCGGGTAGCCGGACTTGTCGGCGTCGATGAAGGCGAAGTCGAACAGCTCCTCGCGGGGGAGGGCGCGGAGGGTGTCCGCCGCCGGGCCGAGGCGAAGCTCGATCTTCCCGGCGACGCCGGCCTTGTCCCAGTAGCGCCGGGCGACCGAGGTCCACTCCTCGCTCACGTCGCAGGCGAGCAGCCGGCCGTCCTCGGGCAGGCCGCGGGCGATGCAGATCGAGGAGTAGCCGGTGAAGGTCCCCACCTCGACCGCGCGGCGGGCGCCGGTCAGCCGGACGAGCATCGTGAGCAGCGTGCCCTGCTCCGGCGCGATCTGCATGCTGAATCGGTCGCCGGCGAGCCGGCGGGTCTCGTCCGCGAGGCTGAGCAGCAGGTCGTCGGGCGGCGTGGTGTGGGCGGCGGCGTACTCGGCGACGGCGGGGGAGATGTAGGAGGCAGCCTTCATGGCCATCACCTTAGGACGGCTGGGGCGGGCGCGCGGGGACGTCCGGTTTCCCGTCCTGGAGCAAGGCCGCTGAGCTGCGGGAACACCCTCGGTCGTCTCGTAGTATGAGATCGACGTGCCAGATGGTGAAGGCGTGTGGCAGACTCCAAGGCACCATGCGCTACGGTCTGCTCATTATCGGCAGGCGCGCCGGCTGAAAAGGACAACGCCGGCGCGCAGACCTCTCACGTCCGTGAGGGGTCTTTTTGTTTGGGCCGGTGAACCGGTGAGCGCGCGCGGCGAGATGACATCCGCGAAGGAGACACGATGGCCGACGACGGCTTCCATGTGTACGACACGACGCTCCGCGACGGGGCGCAGCAGGAGGGGCTGAACCTCACGGTGGCCGACAAGCTGGCCATCGCGCGTCACCTGGACGGCCTCGGCGTCGGCTTCATCGAGGGCGGATGGCCGGGCGCCAACCCCAAGGACACGGAGTTCTTCAGGCGGGCACAGACCGAGCTCGACCTGAAGCACGCGCAACTCGCCGCGTTCGGCGCGACCCGCCGGGCCGGTGTGAAGGCCGCCGACGACCCATTGGTGGCCGCCCTGCGCGACTCCGGCGCGCCGATCGTGACCCTTGTGGCCAAGAGCCACGACCGGCACGTGGAGCTGGCCCTCCGCACGACGCTGGGGGAGAACCTCGCGATGATCCGCGACACCGTCTCCCACCTGAGTGCGGAGGGCCGGCGCGTCTTCCTCGACGCCGAGCACTTCTTCGACGGCTACGCGTCCAACCCGGCGTACGCGCTGGAGGTCGTGCGCACGGCGGCCGAGGCCGGGGCGTCGGTGATCGCGCTGTGCGACACCAACGGGGGCATGCTCCCCGACGAACTGGCCGACGTCGTCCACGAGGCCGTCTCCACGGGCGCGCGGGTCGGCATCCACTGCCACGACGACACCGGCTGCGCGGTGGCCAACACCCTCGCGGCCGTCGCGGCCGGGGCCACGCACGTCCAGGGCTGCGCCAACGGGTACGGCGAGCGGTCGGGCAACGCCAACCTGTTCACGGTGGTGGCCAATCTCCAGCTCAAGCGGGGGTTCGACCTGGTCCCGCCGCAGTCGCTGCGGGACATGACCCGCATCGCGCACGCCATCACCGAGGTCACCAACGTCACGCCGAACTCCCACCAGCCGTACGTCGGGACCTCCGCCTTCGCGCACAAGGCCGGCCTGCACGCCTCGGCGATCAAGGTGGACCCGAACCTCTACCAGCACATCGACCCGGCCGAGGTCGGCAACGACATGCGCATGCTGGTCTCCGACATGGCGGGCCGGGCGTCGGTCGAGCTCAAGGGCCGCGAACTGGGCTACGAGCTGACCGCCGAGCAGTCGCGCGCGCTCGTCGACCGGGTCAAGGAGCTGGAGTCCCGCGGCCACACCTTCGAGGCGGCCGACGCGTCGTTCGAGCTCCTGCTGCGCGGCACGGTCAGCGGGCAGCCCACGCGCTACTTCACCGTCGAGTCCTGGCGGGTGATCGTCGAGCGCCGCCCGGGCGGGGACGTCGTCAGCGAGGCGACCGTGAAGCTGCACGCCAAGGGGGAGCGGATCGTCGCCACGGGCGAGGGGAACGGCCCGGTCAACGCCCTCGACAAGGCCGTGCGGCTCGCGCTGGAGAAGCTCTACCCCGAGCTCGCCGAGGTCGAGCTGATCGACTTCAAGGTCCGCATCCTGGAGGGCGCGCACGGCACCGACGCCGTCACCCGCGTCCTCATCACCTCCAGCGACGCCACCGGCGAGTGGGCCACCGTCGGCGTCGACGAGAACATCATCGAGGCGTCCTGGCACGCCCTGGAGCAGGCCGTCACGTACGGCCTCCTGCGGGCCGGGCACAGCGTCTGATCCGGCAGCCCGGCCGGCTCCGGGCGGGGAGAGGGCCGGCTCCGCCGCGGCAGGCGGGGCCGGCCCTGGTCGTTCTGCCGGTTCCGAACACCCCAGGACGGCCGCAAGTCAGATTTATCGTGAAAAGGCGTGTTGTTGCTGTGACATATGGTGCGAATGCTGCTTAGATAAGCGGAGTCTCCGAGGCGGTGTCCCCACCGTGACCGTCGGTCACGGAGGCCGCCCCGGCGTACCGAGCTCTGGTCGCGACGGAGGGTGACGGCAGGAAGCACACGACCATCACTCATCCCCACCACTCGAGGGCGCCCTGATTCCAGCGTCCCGGGTGCCAGGCTGCGCCCGTTCAGCACGTTCCGCGTCATGACCGTGGTGAGTTCGACAAATCATCGAACACAGTCAACCGGTCTCTCGACGCACGCCCATTTGGAGGCCCTGTGACAACCTCGCTGTCCTACTACGAGCAGGTCGGCGGCGCGCCGGCCGTCCGCACCGTCGTCGACGGTTTCTATGTGCGCGTCCTCGACGACGCCGATCTGAGGCCCTACTTCGCCGGCGTCGACATGCCCAGGCTGAAGCGGCACATGGTGGTGCTGCTGTGCTCCGTCCTCGGCGGCCCCGAGCCGTACGAGGGCCGTGACCTGGCCGAGGCGCACCGCGGCATGGGCATCACCCCGGAGCACTACGCGAAGGTCGGGGAGCACCTGCTGTCCGTCCTGCGGGAGGCCGGGGTGGGCGACGAGATCCTGCAGCACGTGGTGCTGACCCTGAACAAGGTGGAGTCGTCCATCGTCGCCGAGCCCGCAGAGACGGCCGACTGAGTGGACACGCAGGCTCTGAAGGACAGCTGGCACCTGGTCGCCCGGTCCGGCGACCAGGTGCCGCTGTACTTCTACTCGGCACTGTTCCTCGCCAACCCGGAGACGCGGGACCTGTTCCCGGTGTCGATGGCCCGCCAGCGCGACCGGCTCGTCAACGCGCTCGGGCACGTCGTCAGCAACGTCGACCGGGTCGACGAGCTGGTCCCGTTCCTGCAGCAGCTGGGCCGGGACCATCGCAAGTTCGCCGTCGTGGCGGAGCACTACCCGGCGGTCGGCAGGGCGCTGCTCGCCACGCTGGAGCACTTCCTCGCCGACCGGTGGACGCCCGCCCTGGCCCAGGACTGGGCCCAGGCGTACGGCCTGGTGGCGCAGGTGATGGCGGACGCCGCCGACGACGCGGCCAAGACCTCGCCGCCCTGGTGGGAGGGCGAGATCATCAGCCACGAGACGCGCGCCCTGGGCATCGCGGTGATCCGGGCCCGGCTGAACTACCAGTACCCCTACCGTCCGGGCCAGTCGGCCTCGGTGTCGTACTCGATGCGGCCGCGCATCTGGCGGTTCTACTCCTTCGCCAACGCGCCCCGGCAGGACAACACCGTCGATTTCCACGTGCGCATGGTCGACGGCGGGGCGCTGAGCGCCGCCCTGGTCATGGGCGCGCGGCGCGGCGACGTCCTGCGGGTGGGGGCGCCGGTGGGCGACAGGCTGACGATCTCCGCCGACACCCCGGGCGACCTGCTGCTCGTCGCCGGCGGCACGGGCCTCGCGCCGCTGAGGGCGCTGGTGGAGCAGGTGATGTACGAGGGGCCGTCGCGCAGGGTCGACCTCGTCGTGGGCGCCCGTAACTCCCGGGAGCTCTACGACCTCGAGGCGCTGTCCAAGATGGCCGCCGAGCATCCGTGGCTGAATGTCGTCCCGGCCGTCTCCCACGACCCCTTCTACCGCGGAACCCGGGGCAACGCGGTGGACGTCGCACTGCAGGCGTGGCGTGGCCAGCAGGTCTTCGTCTGCGGCTCGGAGGAGATGGTTCAGGGCACCGTTGGGCGGCTGCTGGACGCCGGCGTGCCCCCCGAGCAGGTCCACTTCGACGAGTTCACGAGCGACAGAGGTCGGGAGTCATGACGGCAGAGACGTCCTGGGGAGATCGCCCGCTGCGCGACCGCCAGCCCCTCACCCCGGATCGGGTGCGCAAGCAGGAGTTCTCGCGCACCGCGCTCGGGCGCCGCGGCTACAGCGAGGACGAGGTGCGCTCGTTCCTGTACCGGATCGCGGACGACATGGCGGCCGGCGACAAGGAGAAGGCCGACCTGCGCGCCTACATCGAGCGCATGAGGCAGTGGTACAAGGAGCACGGTCTCAGCCCGGAGCAGGCCGTCCCCCAGCAGCAGGGCCTCAGCGTCGACGCGATCAACATCCTGTCCCGCGCGCAGCAGACCGCCGACGCCCAGATCGCCGAGGCGGAGGACTACGCCCGGCGGATCGTGGGCCAGGCCCGCCAGCAGTACGAGGAGATCCTCCAGGAGGCGCAGCGGCAGGCCGAGGAGGCCGCCAACCAGGCGGTCGGCGCCTACCGCTCGGGCGAGGGCGCGCACAGCGCCGAGGCCGAGGAGCTGGAGCGGCGGATCGCCTACCTGCGGACGTTCGCCGAGGTCACCCAGGTGCAGCTGCGCTCGGTGCTGGAGGGGCTGGCCCAGGAGGTCGGCAAGCTCGGGCACATCCCCGACCAGGGCCGGCAGGTCCTCAACGGCTCCTCGCCGCGCTGAGGACGGCCTACGCCAGGCCTCCCGAGGACGTCGTCCGCAGGGTGACCGGCCCGCCGGGGGCGTGCACGATCACCGTGTGGCCGGAGCACGTCACACGGGGGTCGTCCGTACCCGGGACGACGATCGTGAGCAGGGCCTTCGCCGTGGGCGAGACCACGACGGAGGCGGGCACCCGCTGCAGGTACGCCGGTGAGACCCACCCCTGGTAGGGACTCGTCCGCCCGCGCACGACCTTCTGCCCGCCCGCCGGCCTGCACGACGGCAGCGACAGCTGGACCAGCGAGGCCCGCCACGAGCCGTTGGCGACCACGACCTTGCCCTTGCCGGAGGAGACGACCGTCAGTGCGGGGTCGAGGTGCCACAGGTCGCGCATGGGCCGCTCCGCGGTGTCGAGCACGGCCATCACATCGTCGTGGTGGTTGACCAGCACCGATCGGGTGCGGCGGACGCCGTACGCCCGGTCGGTCAGCGTGAACGACTGCCGGTCCGCGCCGATCGAGCGGTGCGTGAGGGCGGTCGCGGTGCGCGGGCGCAGCTTCACCCCCGCCACGACCGGCACGTTGTGGGCCTCCGGCGACTGCGTCCACCGCCGGTACGGCGTGCCCTCGTAGGAGACGAAGCCCGCCTCGGTGAGGATCGACCGGCCCTGGGCGTAGTAGGTGACGCCCAGATGGTCTTCGTGGCCGTGGAACTTCTGTCCCGGCCCGAAGCGGATCGAGTAGTAGGCCGACTGGGGGTCACCCCAGGCCGTGCGGCCGAAGACGTACCCGGCCTTGAACACCTGGACGGTGGCGTCGGCGTGGGCGAACCCGGCCGGCTGCACGTTGGCGGGCCCGTCGCCGATCGGCACGAGGTAGCCGTTGGGCTGGGTGGCGGCGCTGATGTGCTCGGGCAGCCGCTTCCAGCGGGTGGCCAGGTCGGCCGGGACCGCGAGGCCGCAGTCGCCGATCGTGTCGACGGCCACCCTGAGCCGGTCGTAGACGTACAGGGCGTAGCGCGGGGCCTGCTCCCGCAGCGAGCCCTCGGAGTCGATGTCGAGCTTCGCGGAGCGCGCCATCCGGGTCAGCGCGAGCCGCTGCCAGCTCTTCTGCCGGTAGCGGCAGCCGATCCGCAGCAGGCCGATGTCCTGGTCGAGGCCGTGGTTGTGGCCGGCGTCATAATGCCGCGGGTCGGACAGCATCTTCGCGTGGACGGCCAGGCTGTCCTTCAGCCAGCGGTCGGGAACGTGCCTGCTCAGGCAGACCAGGGCGGGCGCGCGCAGCGCGATCGGGTGCTCCGACCAGGCGTACGGGCTGGTGGTGCGCCCGCCGGGCGGGTTGCGCGCCACCCAGTCTCTGGCGAGCTCGGTCGCCCGGGACAGGTAGTCGTCGCGGCCCGTCGACTCGTAGTCGGCCACCAGGCGGCCCACCCACCGCAGCGACTGGAACATCATCTCCCAGGACCTGTTCTTGTACGGGTCCATGCGCCAGTCGACCTTCTTGCCGATGGACACGGCCGGCAGGTCGAGGAACGACAGCTTGCCGTTCATGATGTCCGGCGACGTGGGGGTGGCCGGCAGCCAGTCGCCCTGGCACTCCGGCGTGCGCAGCACCCCGGAGGCCGCCCGCGCCGGAAGGGGCGCGAGCACGCCGAGGAGCAGGAGGGCCAGCAGGCCGAGGAGGGGGGTGCGGCCGCGCACGCCGGTTCCTTTCGAGCGACCGTGATGTGGAGGCGGGACATGCTGTCCGAATCCCGGTGATCTCGTCAAGTCGCAGGCGTCTCCCTGGCCACGGCCGTGCTCTCCCAGATGCTCGGGCGGGGGAGCGGCAGGCCGGCGTGTCGACCCCGGGACCGGCCGGCAGGTCGCGCAGTCCGGTCTCGGGGAAGGCCGACGCCTTCGCCTTGTCCACCAGGTGCAGTACGGCCGGCCGGCCACCTCGCCGCGCAGCTCCCAGCCGTGCGAGGCCCCGTGCGAACAGCGGGTTCCAGCCGACCGCCGACGCGTTCGGGCCGGGTTCTCTGGCAGCCTGGAGCCCATGTTCCCCGAGACGCCCGCCGCCGCGGCCGCCCTGGCCGTCGCCACCCGCTTCTGCTCGCCCGCCCTGCTCAACCACTCCATCCGCTCGTACCTCTGGGGCGCCATGTACGGCCGGGCGCACGGCATCGCGTTCGACGACGAGCTCTACTACGTGTCCTCGCTGCTCCACGACATCGGGCTGACCGAAGGGTTCGACGGCCACCGGGTGGCGTTCGAGGAGGCGGGCGGCCACGTGGCCTGGGCCTTCGGCGTCGCCGCCGGCTGGCCGCGGGAGCGGGCCGCCCGGGCCGAGGAGATCATCGTGCTGCACATGAGGGACGACCTGTCCCGGGCCGCCGACGCGGAGTCCCACCTGCTGCAGATCGCCACGAGCTGGGACGTCTCCGGGCGGCGGCCGGAGGAGTTCCCGCCGGAGGCGCGGGCCGCGGTGCTGGCCCGCCACCCCCGGCTCGGGTTCGGCGCGGAGTTCCTGGCCGCGTTCGAGGACGAGGCGCGGCGCAAGCCGTCGAGCGCGGCGGCGGAGGCGGTCACCGGCGGCATCGCGTCCCGCATCGCCGCCAACCCCCTCGACGCCGCGTCCTGAGCGCCGGTCCGAGCCCCCGCGCGGTCCGCCCGGACGTACGGCGCGGGGGCCGTGACCGGGACGTCAGCCCTGCTTGGGCGCCGCCGTCTCGACGACCTCGAACGACCACAGCTCCGAGCCGCTCGCGGCGGGACCGCCGTGGCCGTGCCCCTGCCCCTGGCCCGGGCCGTGCGGGTGGCCCTGCCCCTGGCTCTGCCCCTGGCTCTGGGCCTGCGCGGCGGCCTGGGCGTGGCCCGCCTGGAAGGACTGGCTCTCCTGCCAGCGCTGGAAGTCCTCCTCGCTGCGCCAGCGGGTGTACACGAGGTAACGGTCGGTCCCCTCGATGGGTCGCAGGAGCTCGAACCACTCGAACCCGTCGGACGACTCGACCATGCCGGCCCGGTTGGCGAACCGCTTCTCGAGCTGCTCCCGCATCTCCTGGGGCACCGTCAGCACATTGATCTTCACGACCGAAGGCACTTGGACTCCCGTACGAAATCGATCCCCACGTGGCCGTGATCGGCCACCACGACCACCTTACGAGGGCGCTCCCGCCGGTCCCCGGAGGCGGGCCGTCCGTCGTCCACAGGCACGGGGCGGCGGGCGTGACACCTCGGGGACATGACCTAGGCTCGTCACGTGCGTATCGCGAGGTTCTCCAAGGGCGACGGGGTCGCGTTCGGAGCGGTGGAAGACGGCGGCGAGGTCGTCGCCAGGATCAACGGTCACCCCTTCGGCGGGGTGGAGTTCACCGGTGAGAGGTTCCCGGTGGCCGAGGTCCGCATGCTCGCTCCGATGCTGCCCAGCAAGATCGTGTGCATCGGCAAGAACTACGCCGACCACGCGCGGGAGATGGGCGGCGAGCCGCCGGAGGAGCCCACCCTCTTCCTCAAGCCGAGCACATCCGTGATCGGGCCGGGCGAGCCGATCGCCTACCCGGAGAAGCTGTCGAGCCGGGTCGACTTCGAGGGAGAGCTCGCCGTCGTCATCGGGCGGCTGTGCCGCGACGTGCCGGTTGAGCGTGCCCACGACGTGATCTTCGGCTACACCTGCGCCAACGACGTCACCGCCCGCGACCTGCAGAAGAAGGACGGGCAGTGGACCCGGGCCAAGGGCTTCGACACCTTCTGCCCGCTAGGCCCGTGGATCGAGACGTCGGTCGACCCGTCCGACCTCGCGATCACCACCGCGCTGAACGGCGACCTCCGGCAGAGCGCGCGCACGTCCCTGCTCCTGCACGACGTCCCGGCGCTCGTCGCGTACGTCACCTCGGTCATGACCCTGCTGCCGGGCGACGTCATCCTGACGGGCACGCCGGCGGGGGTCGGCCCGATGGCCGTCGGCGACGAGGTCAGCGTCGGCATCGAAGGAATCGGAACTCTCACTAACCGGGTGATCTCACGTGACTAGGGTGCGCTTCGCCCCCTCGCCCACCGGCATGTTCCACGTCGGCGGCGCCCGTTCGGCGCTGTTCAACTGGGCGATCGCCGAGCAGTCCGGCGGCACGTTCGTGCTGCGCATCGAGGACACGGACGCGGCCCGCAACCGTCCCGAGTGGACCGAGGGGATCATCTCGGCCCTCGCCTGGATCGGGATCAACGGCGACTCGCCCCACTTCGAGGGGCCCTACTTCCAGTCCGCCTACGAGCAGCAGCACCGCGAGGCGGCGGCCAGGCTGCTCAAGGACGGCAAGGCCTACCACTGCACCTGCACCCGTGAGGACGTCAAGGCGCGGACCGGCTCCGAGCACCAGGGCTACGACGGCCACTGCCGCGACCTCGGCCTCGCCGAGGGCGCCGTGCGCTTCCGGACGCCGGACGAGGGCGTGACGGTCGTGGACGACAAGGTCCGGGGCCGGGTGGAGTTCCCCAACTCCGCCATGGAGGACTTCGTCATCGTGCGCGGCGACGGCTCGCCGCTGTTCATCCTGGCGAACGTGGTCGACGACATGGAGATGCGGATCGGCCACGTCGTCCGGGCCGAGGAGCACCTGTCGAACACGCCGAAGCAGCAGCTGCTGTGGGAGGCGCTCGGCGCCCGGCCCCCGGTCTGGGCCCACGTTCCGGTGATCGTCAACGAGAAGCGCCAGAAGCTGTCCAAGCGGCGCGACAAGGTGGCCCTGGAGTCCTACCGCGAGGAGGGCTACCTCGCGGAGGCGATGGTCAACTACCTCATGCTCCTCGGCTGGGGGCCCGGCGACGACCGGGAGATCCTGCCCTGGTCGGAGATGATGCCGCTGTTCCGCCTGGAGGACGTCAACCAGGCCCCCGCGTTCTTCGACGAGAAGAAGCTGCGGGCGTTCAACGGGGAGTACATCCGGGCGCTGCCCCTGGACGTGTTCGTCTCGCGGTGCGAGCCGTGGCTCGACCCGTCCTGGGACCGGCAGGTGTTCGCCCGCGTCGCCGAGCTCGTGCAGACCCGGGTCGCCGTGCTGTCGGAGGTCACGGCCGCCGTCGACTTCCTCTTCCTCGACGAGCCGGTGTTCGACCAGGCCTCCTGGGACAAGGCGATGAAGCAGAGCGCCGCCGAGATCCTCACGGGCTACGCCGAGCGGCTGGAGTCGGCCGCCTGGGACCCGGAGTCGCTCAAGGAGGCGCTGGAGGAGGTGGGCGCCGCCCACGGGCTCAAGCTCGGCAAGGCCCAGGCGCCCGTCCGCGTCGCGATCACCGGCCGCACCGTCGGCCTGCCGCTCTTCGAGTCGATCGAGGTCCTCGGCCGTGAGCGCGCGCTCGGCCGCGTCCGCACCGCTCTGGAGCGGCTGACGGCCGCCTCCTGACGCCCCGGCCGGCGGCGCGGAGCCCTCTTCAGACCCCCGCGCCGTCCCGGTCCGGCTGTGGAGTCCCTGCGCGAAGGCCCCGCACCGCTCGCGATGCGGGGCCTTCGGCAAGCCCGGCGGCCGCCGGGGGCGTCAACGGGTCACAGGAGGCCGCGGCGGGTCAGCAGAGGCGTGATCTCCGGGTCCCGGCCGCGGAACGCCCGGAAGGCCGTCATCGCGTCCACGCTGCCGCCCCTGGAGAGCAGGTCCCGGCGGAACCTGTCGCCGTTCTCCCGCCGCAGGCCGCCGTTCTCGTTGAACCACTCGACCGTGTCGGCGTCGAGGACCTCGCTCCAGATGTAGGAGTAGTAGCCGGCGCTGTAGCCGCCCGCCCAGATGTGCGCGAAGTAGGTGCTGCGGTAACGCGGGGGCACGGCCGGCAGGTCCACGCCCGCGTCCCTGAGCGCCCGGGCCTCGAACTCCGCCACGTCCTCGCCCTCGTACGCCGTGTGCCACGCCCAGTCGAGCAGGGTGGCCGCCAGGTACTCCACTGTGGCGAACCCCTGGTTGAACTTCTGGGTCTCCAGCATCCGGTCGACGAGGTCCTGCGGCATCGGCTCGCCCGTCTCGTGGTGGCGGGCATAGTTCGCCAGGATCTCCGGATGGGTGGCCCACATCTCGTTCACCTGGGACGGGTACTCGACGAAGTCGCGCGGCACCGCCGTACCGGAGAAGCGCGGGTAGCGGACGTCGGAGAACAGACCGTGGAGCGCGTGGCCGAACTCGTGGAACATCGTGTTGACCTCGTCGAACGTCATGAGCGTCGGCTCGCCCTTGACGATGTTGAGGTTGTTGACCACGACGGGTTTCGTGCCCTCCAGGGCCGACTGCTTGACCAGGCTGTTCATCCACGCGCCACCCCGCTTCGAGGCCCGCGCGTGGAAGTCGCCGATGTACAGCCCGAGCGGGCCGCCGTCCTCGTCGGCGACCTCGAACACCCGCGCCTCCGGGTGGTAGGCGCGCAGGTCGGGCCGCTCGGTGAACGTGACGCCGTACAGGCGGGTGGCCGCGTGGAAGACCCCCTTCTCCAGGACGGTGTTCAGCTCGAAGTACGGCCGCATCTGCGCGCTGTCGATGTCGTACCGCGCCCTGCGCACCTTCTCCGCGTAGAACGACCAGTCCCACGGCTGGACGGCGTGCCCGGCGACCTCCTCCAGGTCGGCCTGCTCCTTGCGGGCGTTGGCGACGGCCGGCGGGACCAGCCGGTCGAGCATCTCGGTGACGGCCGCGGTCGTGCCGGCCGTCTGGTCGGCCAGGACGTACTCGGCGTGGCTTCCGTAGCCCAGCAGCCGCGCCCGCTCGCGGCGCAGCCCCGCCATCTCCTTGATCAGCTCGGCGTTGTCCGCGCCGCGCCCGGCCGACGCCTCGTGGACGCGCCGCCGCAGCGACCGGTTCGCCAGCTCCGCGAGGGACGGCTGGCCGGTCGGCAGCACCAGCGTGATCAGGTACCTGCCGTCCAGTCCGCGCTCCCTGGCCGTCTCGGCCAGCCCGTTGACGGCGTCCTCCGACAGGCCCTCCAGCTCGGCCGCGTCGTCCACCACGACGGCCCGGGCGTTCGTGTCGGCCAGGAGGTTCTGCTGGAACGTCGTCCCGAGCGTGGACAGCCGCTCGTTGATGGCCCTGAGGCGCTCCTGGTCGTCCGGGCCGAGCTCCGCCCCCGCCCGCACGAAGTCGGTCAGGTAGCGCTCCAGCAGCCACCGCTGCTCGTCGTCTGCCGGCTCCACCGCCCTGATGCGCGCGAACAGCCGGGGGTTGAGGTGGATGGCGTCGGCGTGCTGGGTCAGCTTGGGCGTCACGTCCTTCTGGATGGCCTGGATGCCCGGGGTGGTGTCGGACGACGCCTTGTTGAAGAACACCGCGGACACTCGGTCGAGCAGCCGTCCCGACCTCTCCAGCGCCTCGATCGTGTTCTCGAACGTCGGCGGCGCCGGGTCGTCCGCTATCGCCTCGATCTCCGCGAGGTGCTCGGCCATGCCCTGCTCGAACGCCGGCCCGTAGTGCTCCTCCTCGATCTCCTCGAACGGGGGCAGCTGGTACGGCAGCGTGCTCGGACTGAGGAAGGGGTTCGCGGCCGAGATCATCTCTCGCGGCTCCTCACGTGGTGCTGGACGGGGTGCTGGCGTTCGCCCCCAGCCTTACACAGGGACGTCGTCAGACGAGATCGTGGGGCACGCGGTCTATCGTTTTGGTGGTGGGTGCCAAGCTGGGCTATCCTTTCGGAGTCGCAAGCGGGGCCGACGGGCCTCGCGAGCAGATGGGGTATGGGGTAATTGGCAGCCCGACGGATTCTGGCTCCGTTAGTCTAGGTTCGAGTCCTGGTACCCCAGCTGGATCCCCCCACCAAAGGGATTCTGCTGGATAGAAGAACAGCGCAGTGCACGGTCCCGTCGTCTAGTGGCCTAGGACGCCGCCCTCTCAAGGCGGTAACGGCGGTTCGAATCCGCTCGGGACTACCACACTGCGCATGGCTCCGTCGTCTAGTGGCCTAGGACGCCGCCCTCTCAAGGCGGTAGCGCCGGTTCGAATCCGGTCGGGGCTACACCTCACGAAGAACCCTCGGCACTCACTGTGCCGGGGGTTCTCGCCGTTACGGGACGCCGCGCCCTGTTCATGGCCCGCTGCGCGGGTGCGAATCCGGTCGGGGCTACACCTCACGAAGAACCCTCGGCACCTCACTGTGCCGGGGGTTCTCGCATTTCACGACCCCCGCTTGAGGGATCGCGGGTTGGCCCGGCGCAGACTCGGAAGAGGGCGCCGAGCCGATCGGAGGACCGCCATGGCGCGGCAGACCATCGCGGACCAGTTCGTCGACATCCTCGCCCAGGCCGGCGTACGGCGGATCTACGGAATCGTCGGCGACAGCCTGAACCCGATCACCGACGCCGTGCGCAGGAGCCCGGACGTCACGTGGGTCCAGGTCCGCCACGAGGAGACGGCCGCCTTCGCCGCGGGGGCCGAGGCCCAGATCACCGGGCGCCTGGCGGCCTGCGCGGGAAGCTGCGGCCCGGGGAACGTGCACCTCGTCAACGGCCTGTACGACGCGCACCGCAGCATGGCGCCGGTCCTGGCGCTCGCGGCGCACATCCCCAGCAGTGAGATCGGGACCGGGTACTTCCAGGAGACCCACCCGGACCGGCTGTTCGCCGAATGCAGCCACTACTCCGAGCTGATCTCCCACCCCTCGCAGATGCCGCGGGTCCTGCAGACGGCCATCCAGCACGCGGTCGGCAGGTCCGGGGTGTCCGTGGTCAGCCTGCCGGGGGACGTCGCCGGCCGGGAGGCGCCGGAGCGCGCGGCCGAGCTGGCCCTGGTCACCCGCAGGCCGGCGATCCGTCCCGGCGAGGACGAGATCGCGGCGCTGGCGCGGATGGTCGACGCGGCCCAGCGGGTGACGCTTTTCTGCGGCAGCGGCACGGCGGGCGCGCACGACGAGGTGATGGAGCTCGCCGGGCGGATCAAGTCGCCCGTCGGCCACGCCCTGCGCGGCAAGGAGTGGATCCAGTACGACAACCCGTTCGACGTCGGCATGTCCGGCCTCCTCGGCTACGGCGCCGCGTACGACGCCATGCACGAGGCGGATCTGCTGATCCTGCTCGGCACCGACTTCCCGTACCGTCCGTTCCTCCCGGACGACGTGCGGACAGTGCAGGTGGACGTCCGGCCCGAGCACCTGGGACGGCGGTCGAAGCTGGACCTCGCGGTCTGGGGCGACGTCCGCGAGACGCTGCGGGCCATCATCCCGCGGGTGCGCGAGAAGACCGACCGGCGGTTCCTCGACCGGATGCTGAAGCGGCACGCCGACGCGCTCGAGGGCGTCGTGGCGGCCTACACCCGCGACGTGGAGCGGCACGTCCCGATCCACCCCGAGTACGTCGCCTCGGTCCTCGACGAGGAGGCCGCCGACGACGCGGTGTTCACGGTGGACACCGGGATGTGCAACGTGTGGGCGGCGCGCTATCTGACGCCGAACGGCCGGCGGCGGGTGATCGGCTCGTTCAGCCACGGCTCGATGGCCAACGCCCTGCCGCAGGCCCTGGGCGTGCAGCTCGCCCAGCCGGGCCGTCAGGTGGTCTCGGTGTCGGGCGACGGCGGGTTCTCCATGCTGATGGGCGACTTCCTCTCCCTGGTCCAGCACCGGCTGCCCGTGAAGGTGGTGGTCTTCGACAACTCCTCGCTCGGCATGGTCGACCTGGAGATGATGGTCGCCGGGCTGCCCCCGTACGGCACCTCGTACCCGCACACCGACTACGCCGCCATCGCCCGGGCCGCGGGGGCGTTCGGTGTCCGCGTGGAGAACCCGAAGGAGGTCGCGGACGGGCTGCGGGAGGCGTTCCGGCACGACGGGCCGGCCCTCGTCGACGTGGTGACGGACCCGAACGCCCTGTCGATCCCCCCACACATCACGGGGGAGCAGCTGACCGGCTTCGCGCTGTCGGCCAGCAAGATCATCGTCTCCGGCGGCGTCGGCCGGATGGTCCAGCTGGCCCGGGCCAACCTCCGCAACATCCCCCGCCCGTGATCCGCCCGCCCGGGCTCACGCCTGGGGGTCGCCCTCGTCGCAGGCGACGGCGAGCATGCCCTCGATGTCGGCCAGGTCGCCGGTGAGATCGCAGACGGAGGCCCTGCCGTGCACCGACAGGCACATGGTCACCGTCCGCTCGCCACGGGCCTCCTCGGGCCGCTCCAGCGACATCTCGCTCACCGTGAACCCCCGGCTGCCGCACAGGTCGAGCGCGTGCCGCAGGACCCCGCGTCCGTCCAGGTACGTCAGCCGCAGCCGGGACGGCGCGAACCGGGAACGGGGGAGCCGGGCGACCAGCGGGGTCAGCCCGAACATCACCAGGAAGTGCACCCCCGTGGCCAGGACGGCCAGCATCCAGAGCCCGGCGCCCGCCGCCATGCCGACGCCGGCCGTCAGCCAGACCGCGGCGGCGGTCGTGAGGCCCTTCACCGCGTCGCGGCGGACGAAGATCAGTCCGCCGCCGATGAAGCCGATCCCGGAGACGATCTGGGCGGCCACCCGTGAGGGGTCGAACGACGCGCCGTCGCCCAGCACGTCCGCGAAGCCGTACTTGGAGACCAGCATGAACAGCGCCGCCCCGAGCCCGACGAGGATGTGGGTCCGCAGTCCCGCGCTCTTCTGGCGGATCTCCCGTTCGAGGCCGATGGCGGCCGACAGCACCAGAGCGACGGCGAGGTCACCGGCTTGCGCCCATCCCTGGCCGGCGCCCGCTCCGAGCGACGCCAGCACCATGAAGCCAGGGTAATCTCCCGACTCCGGATGAGCCTGTGGAGATGCGGGGCATCCGGACGTCGTCCGCGGCGGAGCGGGGGTTCCGCTACCTCCCCGAGCGGGCCTTGAACAGCGCCCGCTTGGCCGCCTTCCCCACCTGACGGTCGGGGTGGGCGTCGCCGATGGCCTCCAGGAGCTCCTCCAGGTGCGGGTGCGGGATCTTCCAGATCACGTCCAGCAGCCCGATGAGGGTCGGGGCCGGGCCGATGTCGTGCAGGCTGCTGACGAACTCGGGCCGTCCGAGGCCGGCGGAGATCGTCCACATGTCGAGGATGAGCCAGTGGGTGTCGGCCTGGGTCGGCTCCGGCGCCTCCTCGACCTCCATCTGCGTCAGATGGGTGGCGGCGTAGGGCCGCAGGGACGGCTCCTTGAGGGCCTCCAGCCACGCCGGGACGGCGGCCTCCCCGAGCGAGCCCACCAGGCTGGCCGCCTGGACCCGCACGAGGGCGTCCGACTCCTCCTCGGCCGCGGCCTTCAGCAGCTCGGAGGCGGCCTCGGCCGGGTCGCGCAGGGCCAGCCAGGAGGCGAACTCCTCGTCCGCCTCCTCCTCTGACATGTCGGCGCTGAACGACAGCAGGTCGAGGGCCGTCATCGCGTCGATCGCCGGGCGGGCGTCGATCTCGATGTCCTCGTCGTCCAGCATGTGGACGAGGCCCTCCGTGCCGAGCGGGGTGAGCGTGACGTCGTCGCCCTCGACGGTGACCATGCCGTACCCCGTCAGCCACGCCACGACGGGGGCCAGCGGGTCGCCGGCGGCTGACCACGCGTCCGGGCCCAGGTCGTCGTACTCGGCGACGGCCTCGGCCAGCTCCTCCCGCAGCTCGGTGAGCGAGCGGGAGCCGCCGTTCAGCAGCACGCGGACCAGCAGCGCCCGGGTCAGCCCAGACAGGGCCAGCGTCAGGTCGTCGTCGTCGAGCTCGGGATCGCCGTAGTCGATCGAGTGGAGGCCGAGCATCCAGACGTCCAGGACGTCCTCGTCGTCGTCGAACGGCCAGGCGGCGGTGTCGGAGTCGACGCTCACCGTGTCGTTCCCGTCGGGGGCGAGGAACTCCAGGTCGATCGCGAGGTTCCAGAGGTTCCAGATGTTGCCGGCGTCGGGCAGGCCGATCGTGCGGACGGCCTCGTCCACCTCGTCGTCGGTGAGCAGGGTCTGCTCGCCCACCTTGCGGCCGGTGCCGACCCACAGGGCCAGGTCGCGGGCCTGCCGGACGAGGGTGACCTCGCGGGCCGCGGCGGCGAGCTCGGCGTCGGGCCGCAGCCGGATCGTGGGCAGGGCGCCGATCTCGTCGGCGAACGGCTCGAAGTCGCCGAGGCTCTCGTCCTCCTCGTCGCCGTCGAGCTCGTCCTCCTCCTCGTCCCAGTCGCGTTCGGAGATCATGTCCTCCATCGCGTCGACGAAGTCGTCCTCGACGTCGTCGAGCTCCGCGAGCAGGCGGGGGAGCGGGTCCGAGCCGGGCGAGAGCCGGCCGGTGGCCGACAGGAACGTCAGGTACGCCCGGACGGCCTGGACCATGCCGTCGGCGGCGGCGTCCGGGTCCTCGACCACCTGGGGCATGCGCTCCAGCAGGACGCTCCGCAGATCGCCGCGCTTCCACAGCCCGACGTCCTTGCGGGCCTCGAGGCGGTGCCACAGAGCGACCGGCCCTATCAGATCGGGGTCGCTGCCGGGTGCGTTGTCCGGCGCCCAGAGGATGAATTCTTGGAGCAGGGGACGCAGCTCACCGGCGGCTGCCTCGATGCGATCTGTCACTCCGCCAGCCTAGGGCTTTCGGGACACCGTCCTCTAATCAGTTGTCGCGCCGCGTCCGGCCCGCCGCCGCTGCCGGGGCGGTCAGTTGGCCCGCCGCATGGCCTCCGTGATCCTTTCAGCCGCCGCGACGACCGGCGCGGCGTGCATGCGGCCGGGCGTACGGGTGAGCCGCTCGATGGGCCCCGACACCGACACGGCCGCGATGACCTTGCCGCCCGAGCCGCGGATCGGCGCGGACACGCTGGCCACGCCCTGCTCGCGCTCCCCGACGCTGTGCGCCCAGCCCCTGCGGCGGACGCTCGCCAACGTCGCCGCCGTGAACTTGGCGCCGCGCAGGCCGCGGTGGAGCCGGTCGGGCTCCTCCCAGGCCAGCAGGATCTGGGCGGCCGACCCCGCGGTCATGGGCAGGGCCGAGCCGACGGGCACGGTGTCCCGCAGGCCGCTCGCGCGCTCCGCGGCGGCCACGCAGACCCGTTCGTCGCCCTGCCGCCGGTAAAGTTGCGCGCTCTCCCCGGTCATGTCGCGGAGCTGGGTGAGGACGGGCCCGGCGACGGCCAGCAGGCGGTCCTCGCCGGCGGCGGTGGACAACTCCGACAGCCGGGGGCCCAGAATGAAACGGCCCTGCGTGTCGCGGGAGACGATGCGGTGGTGCTCCAGCGCGACCGCCAGCCGGTGCGCCGTCGGCCGGGCCAGACCGGTGGCCTGGACGAGCTGTGCCAGGGAAGCGGGGCCCGCCTCCAGGGCGTTCAGTACGAGAACCGCCTTGTCGAGTACTCCGACCCCGCTAGAGTTGTCCATGCCTCGATACTGCCGTCTCGCATTGCGAGATGCAAACGCAATACTGGAATTCGCCAGATACACTGTCCATATCCCGATATTTCCGTCTCATCATTAGAGACCGACACCCGGGGGAAGAACGCGAGGAGGCGTCACAACCATGGGTCGCACACTGGCTGAGAAAGTCTGGGAGCAGCACGTCGTACGCCGTGCCGAGGGCGAGCCCGACCTGCTCTACATCGACCTTCACCTCATCCACGAGGTGACCAGCCCGCAGGCGTTCGACGGCCTGCGTCTCAGCGGCCGCACCGTGCGGCGCCCCGACCTCACGATCGCCACCGAGGACCACAACGTCCCGACCGTGCTCGGGCCGATCGCGGACCCGGTCTCGCGCACCCAGGTCGAGACCCTGCGGAAGAACGCCGCCGAGTTCGGCGTCCGGCTGCACCCGATGGGCGACGCCGGTCAGGGCGTCGTGCACATCATCGGCCCGCAGTTCGGCCTCACCCAGCCCGGCATGACGATCGTCTGCGGCGACTCCCACACGTCGACGCACGGCGCGTTCGGCGCCATCGCGTTCGGCATCGGCACCTCCGAGGTCGAGCACGTCCTGGCCACGCAGACCCTGCCGGCCTATCGGCCGAAGACGATGGCGATCGAGGTCACCGGCGAGCTGCCGGTCGGCGTCACGGCAAAGGACCTGATCCTGGCCATCATCGCCAAGATCGGCACCGGCGGCGGCCAGGGCCACATCGTGGAGTACCGCGGCGAGGCCGTCCGCAGGCTCTCCATGGAGGGCCGGATGACGATCTGCAACATGTCGATCGAGGCGGGCGCCCGGGCCGGGATGATCGCCCCCGACGAGACCACGTTCGAGTACCTGCGCGGCCGTCCCCACGCTCCGACGGGGGCCGCCTGGGACGAGGCCGTCGAGTACTGGAAGAGCCTGCGCACCGACGACGACGCCGAATTCGACACGGTCGTCGAGATCGACGCCTCGGCGCTCACGCCGTTCGTCACCTGGGGCACGAACCCGGGCCAGGGCGCCCCGCTGGGCGCGGTCGTCCCGTCGCCGGAGGAGTTCGCCGACCCGGTCCAGCGGTCGGCGGCCGAGCGGGCCCTGCAGTACATGGGTCTCGCCGCCGGCACCCCGCTGCGCGACATCCAGGTGGACACGGTCTTCGTCGGGTCCTGCACCAACGGCCGCATCGAGGACCTGCGCGCCGCCGCCGAGATCCTCCGCGGCCGCCGCGTGGTCACCCGCACGCTGATCGTGCCGGGCTCGATGCAGGTCAAGAAGGCCGCCGAGGCCGAGGGGCTGCACGAGGTCTTCACGGCCGCCGGCGCCGAGTGGCGCGAGGCCGGCTGCTCGATGTGCCTCGGCATGAACCCCGACACGCTGCAGCCGGGCGAGCGCAGCGCGTCGACGTCCAACCGCAACTTCGAGGGCCGCCAGGGCAAGGGCGGCCGGACCCACCTGGTGTCGCCGCAGGTCGCCGCCGCGACCGCCGTCACCGGCCGGCTGACCGCGCCCGCCGACCTGTGACCCGCGGGACCGTGAGGGCGGCCCGCGCGGCCGCTCCGGTCCACCGCCCCGGCGGCGCGCGGCAGACGCGGCGCCCGGCGTCCCGAACCGACTCGTCCTGAGGAAAAAAGATCACCATGGATGCCTTCACCACTCACACCGGCCGGGCCGTGCCGCTGCGGCGCAGCAACGTGGACACCGACCAGATCATCCCGGCCGTCTGGCTCAAGCAGGTCAGCCGGACCGGCTTCGAGAAGGGCCTGTTCGCCGCCTGGCGCGAGGACCCGTCCTTCGTCCTGAACGACCCCGCCTACGACGGCGCCACCATCCTGATCTCGGGCCCCGACTTCGGCACCGGCTCCTCCCGCGAGCACGCCGTCTGGGCGCTCCAGCAGTACGGCTTCCGCGCCGTGATCTCCTCCCGGTTCGGCGACATCTTCCGGAACAACTCCACCAAGATGGGCCTGCTGCCGGTCGTGCTGCCCGAGGACGTGGTCGAGCGCCTCCAGACGGCCGTCGAGGCCGACCCGGCCACCGAGATCACGGTGGACCTGGCCGAGCGCCGGGTGCGCGCCGGCGACGTCGACGCGCCGTTCGAGATCGACGACTACACGCGGTGGCGGCTCATGGAGGGGCTCGACGACATCGGGCTGACCCTGCGTCACGCGGACGACATCGCCGAGTACGAGAATGGGCGGCAGCCATGGCTGCCGACGACCGTCTGAACGATCATCAGACCCCGGATGACCTGCTGGCGCGGCGACTGCGTGATGCGCATCGCCGCGTCAGGGCGTTAGCCTTACCACAGGAGGAGCGGGCTCGCCTGACCAGACGGCTGCTCGCCATCTGTGACGTGGCAAAGCGGGACATAGGCCATGCGGCCGCCCGGCTGGACGCCTTCATCGCCTATCTGGACGGCACATCCGACACGCCGAGCAGGCGAAACATGCCCCCCGGTGATTGAGTCCCGTGACCTCGTCCCCTAATTTCAAGCGCGTAAGGGGGAGGAACCAAATGAACAAGAAGGAACTCGTCGACGCGATCGCCGACCGTGTGGGCGACAGGAAGACGGCCACCGAAGCGGTCAACGCGGTCCTCGACGCCATCCAGGGCGCGGTCGCCAGCGGCGACAAGGTCTCGATCACCGGCTTCGGCGCGTTTGAAATGGTGCACAAGCCCGCCCGTACGGCTCGCAACCCTTCGACCGGCGACCCGATCAAGGTGGCGGAGAGCTGGGCGCCCAGGTTCCGCCCGGGGGCCGAGTTCAAGGAGCAGGTCAACGCGGGCGGCAAGGCCTCGTCCGCCAAGAAGAAGTAACGGCCATCAGACCCTGAGCGGCGTCCGGACCCGTCCGGGCGCCGCTCGTCTTCTCCCGGCCCCGCTCAGGGCGTAGGGAACGTGGAGAGCGTGACGTAGGTGACGCGGCCGTCCGTCATGACGACGTTGACCCGCTGCCCGGATCGCAGGTGGCGCAGCGGCCCCGCGTCGAACGCCTCGGCACCGAACGGGATCTCCGTCCCGTCGTCGAGGTACAGGGATCCCGACCGGGTGTCCCGGTCGAAGGTCTTCACCGTGGCCTGCACCCGATCAGCGTACCCGGGCCGCGCCCACCGGCCCGAGCCTCACTTCTCCGGCAGGTACGACGCGAGACCCCGCACGATGATCTCCAGGCCCAGCTCGAACCGGTAGTCGTTGGACTCGTCCACCATGAAGTCCGCCAGCGCCACCATGTTGGGGAACCGCTGGGGCGGGAGCGACTCGAAGTACTTCTGGAACTCCTCACGCATCCGGTCCCAGGACCCGTCGCCGGCCTCGCGGTAGCGCTCCTGCCACATCGACTCCTCGAGCGTGAAGCCGTCCATGTAGGTCGAGATCATGTCGCCCGCGATCGCGACGACCCGGTCGGGCAGGCCCGCCGCCCGGAAGATCGCCAGGAGCTTCTCGACGTACGGGAGCAGGTCCGGGGTGAACGGGATCTGGCCCATCGAGATCCGGGCCATGTCGCGGTGCCGCAGCAGCCGGGCGCGGCCCTCCCGCGCGAACTGCTTGACCTGCTCCTGCCAGTTGTCAGGGTCGGGGTCGGGCAGGTCGGCGCCCTCGAACAGCCGCCGGTACATGAGGTGGAGCAGCTCGTCCTTGCCGCTCACGTGGGCGTACAGGGCCGAGACGGCCACCTTCAGCTCGGCGGCGACCTGGCGCATGCTCAGGCCGTCGTAGCCGTCCCTGTCGAGCACGACGAAGGCGGCGTCCACGATCCGCTCCTGCGTCAGGGGGATCCGCGCCGTGGCCTGACGCTTCCGCGGACGCTCCCACGGCGGCGTGGGCATGTCCGGCTGGCTCATGAGGGACCTCCCGCTGTCCCGCCCATCGTAGTGAACGGTGCTCCGGTCGGGCGAACAGCGCTCTCGGTTTGAGATATATCTTGTCTCCTCCCTACTTGAGATATATCTTATGAACGCTGCACTTGATGACGAACACTGCTCAATGGTAGAACACTGCTCAGTAAGATGTGAACAGTGTTCAGAACGCTCAGGAGGAGCGATGTCGAATCCGACCGGCGTGACGGCGTCCGCGACGCCGGACATCGCGGCGCCGCCGTACCGGTGGCGCTGGGCGGCCCTCTTCGTGATCCTCGCCGCGGAGGTCATGGACCTCCTCGACGCCATGGTCACCAACATCGCGGCGCCGACGATGCGCGCCGACCTCGGCGGCACGGCCGCCACCATCCAGTGGATGGGCGCGGCCTACACGCTCTCGATGGCCGTGGGCCTGATCACCGGCGGCCGCCTCGGCGACATCTTCGGGCGCAGGCGGATGTTCCTGATCGGCGCGGCCGGCTTCACCCTGGGGTCGCTGCTGTGCGCGGTCGCGCAGTCGCCCGAGATGCTGATCGGCGCCCGCGTGATCCAGGGCCTGTTCGGCTCGGTCATGCTGCCGCAGGGGCTCGGCATGATCAAGGAGATGTTCCCGCCGAAGGAGATGCAGGCGGCCTTCGGCATGTTCGGGCCGATCATGGGCCTGTCGGCCGTCGGCGGGCCGATCCTCGCCGGGTGGCTCGTGGAGGCCGACTACTTCGGCACCGGCTGGCGCATGATCTTCCTGATCAACCTGCCGCTCGGCCTGGCCGCCCTGCTCGCCGGGATGCGCTTCCTGCCCGAGTCCCGCTCGCCCCATCCGCTCCGGCTGGACATCCCCGGCGTGCTGCTCGCCTCGCTGGGCGGCTTCCTGGTGATCTACCCGCTGGTCCAGGGCCGCGAGCACGACTGGCCCGCCTGGGCGTTCGTCATGCTGGCCGCCTCGGTCGCGGTGTTCGCGCTGTTCGGGTGGTTCGAGGCGCGCAGGAGCAGGTCGGGCGGCGACCCGCTGATCGTCCCGAGCCTGTTCCGCAAGCGCGCGTTCACCGGCGGCCTGCTCACCGGCACGGTCTTCTTCTCCGGCATGGCCGGGTTCATGCTGGTCTTCAACCTCTACACGCAGACCGGGCTCGGCTACTCCACCCTCAAGGCCGGGCTGTCGATGGTGCCCTGGTCGGCCGGCATGATCGTCGGCTTCGGCATCGCCCAGGCCGTGCAGAAGTTCGGCCGCAAGGTCCTGCACGGCGGCACGCTGATCATGACGCTGGGCGTGCTGGGCGTCCTCGTCACGCTGAACGTCGCGGGGATGCACGTGACGCCGTGGCAGCTCACCCCCGCCCTCGTCGTCACCGGGATCGGCATGGGGCTGCTCATGGCGCCGTTCTTCGACATCGTGCTCGCCGGCGTCGAGCAGCACGAGACCGGCTCGGCGTCCGGCACGCTCACCGCCGTCCAGCAGCTCGGCAACGCGTTCGGCGTGGCCCTGCTCGGGACGATCTTCTTCGACGTGCTCGGGAAGATCCCGACCCCCGCCACCTTCGACCACGGCATGAAGATCACGCTGTGGGTCGTGGCCGGCATGCTCGTCGCGACGTTCGCCGTGGCCTTCCTGCTGCCGAAGCAGGCGCGCGAGGAGGCCGAGAGCGTGGCGGCGTGACCCCCGCCCGTCCCGGCGAACCCGCCGATCCGGCGTCGCCCCCCTCGTCCCCCGCCCCGCGCCGGCTCACGCGAGGCGCCGGCCGATGAGGGGGGCGACCGCCGCTGTGGCGGGTCCCACCCCCAGCGCGAGCGCCTCGCGGAGGTCCTCGATCGTGTCCACGTCACGGCGGACCGAGGGGATGCCGTCCAGGGCCAGCTCTTTGGCCCCGCGCGACAGGTGCCGGGCCCGCGACTCTCCGCCGAACCCCGGCCGGAACGGCACGCCCGGCCGCACCCCGTAGAACGTCGTCCCGACCTCGGCCGCGTCCGGGACGAAGGCCTGCTCGAACTCCGCGGCGGCCGTCAGCACGATCTCCAGCTCCTCCGGCCGCAGCGCCGGCAGGTCGGCCTGCAGCGCCCCGATCGCGTCGTCCGGCGCCAGCCGCAGCGCCTCGGCGGCGCCGAAGCGGAGCGCCGCGTTCAGCCCCCGGTCCGGATCGGTCACGACGTGGGCCCCGAGCGCGGCCAGCCGTTCCGCGGGCAGCGGGTCGGCCGTCACCACGATCACTCGCGCCACGAGGGGGCAGCGCAGCGCCGCCGCCACCGTGTCGCTCGCCACCGCGACCGCGAGATCGGTCCGGTACGGCCCGGCGGCCCCCGCCAGGCGCGTCTTCGCCCGGATCAGGGTCTTCACCGGTACGACAATGGACCATCGCGCGAGCTGCATAGCTGTAGCATCCCGCCTCGACATCGCCCATGGCCAACCGGGAGACTTGTCGGCGATCCCGGTGATTTGGAGAACCCAGTGAGCCACCCCAGCGAGCCGGCGCCCGGCGCGGACGAACGGACCCCCGGCGCCCTCGACGACCCCGCGGGCCGCGACCCCGCCCAGCAGGCGGCCGTGGACGCCGCCGCCACACCCGTCGTCCCCACGCCCGCCGCACCCGTCACACCCGCCGGGTCCGGCGCCGC
>NZ_KI866526.1:236288-256241 GCF_000511135.2 Microbispora sp. ATCC PTA-5024
GGCGTCCCGGGACGTGCCGGAGGGGGGGCAGGCCGGGTGGCGCCCCGGGCGCCGGGCCGGCCGGCCGCCGCGCTTCTGGGAGTACTTCGCCGTCGTCGTGGTCAAGCCGCTGTCGCGCCTGTTCGTGCGGCGCAGGTGGCGCGGGGGAGAGCACATCCCGCGCAGCGGCGGCCTCATCATCGCCGCCAACCACCTGTCCTGGTCCGACCCGGTGCTGCTGTCGCACTACCTCTACAACAACGGACGGTGGCCCACCATCCTGGCCAAGTCCGGCATCTTCAAGGTGCCCGTCCTCGGGCACATCATCACGCAGCTGCAGGCCATCCCCGTCCACCGGGGGAGCACCGAGGCCACCCAGTCGCTGAAGACCGCCGAGTACCGCCTGAGGAACGGCGCGTCGATCATGTTCTACCCCGAGGGCACGATCACCCGCGATCCCGCCAAGTGGCCGATGGTCGGCAAGACCGGCGTCGCCCGCCTCGCGCTCACCACCGGTGTGCCGGTGATCCCGATCGCCCACTGGGGCGCCCAGGACCTGCTGCCGTACGGGGAGAAGAAGCCGCGGCTGCTGCCGCGCACGACGTTCCACGTGCTGGCCGGGCCGCCGGTCGACCTGTCGAAGTACGAGGGGCTGCCGCTGCGGGCCTCGGTCCTGAGGGACGCCACCGCCGACATCACGGCGGCCATCACGGCCCTGCTCGCCGAGATCCGGGACGAGAAGGCGCCCGAGACCCCCTACGACCCGCGCAACGCCGCCAACAGCTGACAAAGGCGTACGGTGAGGGCGGGACCGGGTACGGCCCGGGAGAGCAACAGGAGTGGGTGCGGCGAGTGAGCACGGCGGTCGTTTTCGGTACGGGCTCGTGGGGCACCACGTTCGCGACGATCCTCGCTGAGGCGGGCACCCGCACCACGCTGTGGGGGCGCCGGGCGGAGGTCGTCGACGCGATCAACGCCACCCACGAGAACCCGGAGTACCTGCCGGGCGTCCCGCTCCCCGAGACCCTCCGTGCGACGACCGACCCGGCGGAGGCGACGGACGGCGCGGAGTTCGTGGTCCTCGCCGTCCCGGCGCAGACCCTCCGGGCCAACCTCACGGCCTGGAGGCCCGCCCTCCCCGCCGGCGCCGTCCTGGTCAGCCTGATGAAGGGCGTCGAGCTCGGCACGTGCAAGCGGATGAGCGAGGTCATCTGCGAGGTGGCCGAGGTGCCGGAGAGCCGGGTGGCCGTGGTCTCCGGGCCCAACCTGGTCGGCGAGCTGGCCCTGCGGCAGCCGGCGGCGGCCGTCGTCGCCTGCACCGACGAGGCCGTCGCCGACCGCCTCCAGGAGGCGTGCCACCTGCCGTGGTTCCGCACGTACACCAATCCGGACGTGGTCGGCGTGGAGCTCGGCGGGGCGGTGAAGAACGTCATCGCGCTGGCCGTGGGCGTCGCGGTCGGCATGGGCCTCGGGGACAACGTCCGGGCGACGCTGATGACCCGCGGGCTCGCCGAGATCGCCCGCCTGGGGGCCGCCCTCGGGGCCGACCAGCACACCTTCGCCGGTCTGGCCGGAATGGGGGATCTCATAGCGACTTGTACGTCTCCGTTGTCCCGCAACCGCACGTTCGGCGAGAATCTGGGGCGCGGGATGACCCTGGCCGAGGTCGTGGCGGCGACGAGGCAGACGGCCGAAGGGGTCAAGTCCTGCGAGTCGGTGCTCGAACTCGCCAGGAAGCACGATGTGGAGATGCCCATCACCGAAGTGGTCGTCGGTGTCGTCCACGACGGCATGACCCCCAGTGAGGCCGCGATGCTGCTGATGTCCCGCACGCCCAAACCCGAGCGCTACGGCGTCTGACGCCCGATGAGGCGCAGCCGCAGGAAGCTGGGGGAGAACTCGCGGGCCGTCCACCTGCCCTCCCCGCCGCTGCCCCGCCAGGTGCCGATCGGCCTGCCCGTGTGGCGCTCGGCGGCCTGGAGCTTCGAGAACGCCGCCGAGTACGGCGACGTGCTCGCCGGCCGCAGGACCGGCTTCGCCTACAGCCGCGTCGACAACCCGACGGTCGCGGCCTTCGCGGCGGCCGTGGCGTCCCTGGAGGGCGCGGCCGCGCCGGAGGACGTGGCCGGTGAGGCGTTCGCGTCCGGGACGGCGGCCGTGACCGGCGTCTTCCTGACGTTCCTGCGCTCCGGGTCGCACGTCGTCGCCCCCGCGCCGCTGTACGGCGCCACCTACTCCCTCCTCACCACGGTCCTCGCCCGGTTCGGCGTGACCGTGGACTTCGTCGACTACTCGGACCTGCGCCGGGTCTCGGCGGCCGTGCGGTCGTCCACCCGGATCGTGTACGCCGAGACGCTGGCGAACCCGACGATGACGGTGGCCGACATCCGGGGGCTGTACCAGATCGCCCGGGAGGCGGGGGCGCTGCTCGTGGTGGACTCCACGACGGCCACGCCGATCGTGTGCCGCCCGCTGGAGCACGGCGCCGACCTGGTCGTCCACTCGGCGACCAAGTACTTCGGCGGCCACGACGACTGCACGGGGGGCGTGGTGGTCGGGCGCCCCGACCTCATGGGCCAGATCCGCCAGGTCAGGATGGACACCGGCGCCTCGCTGTCGCCGGACGACGCCTTCCTGCTGCGCCGCGGGCTGGAGACGCTCACGCTGCGGATGCGGCGCATGTGCTCGACGGCCATGGAGTTCGCGGCGGCCGTGGCCAGGCACCCCGCCGTACGGCGGGTGGACTACCCCGGGCTGCCCGGCCACCCCGCGCACGAGATGGCCCGGCAGCTCTTCGACGCCGGTCCCGAGGGCACCCGCTTCGGCGCGTGCGTGACCGTAACCCCCCACGGCGGCTACGAGGCCGGCGCGGCACTGGCGAACGGGCTGCGCCTCGCGGGCATCGCGTCGTCCCTCGGCGGGACGCACACCCGGGTCGCCCACCTCGCCTCGGCCACCCGTTCCGACGAGGCCCTTTCCGGCGTTGACGCGGGGGCCGTGCGGTTCTCGATCGGGCTGGAGGACGCCGACGACCTCATCGTGGACGTGGCCTCGGCGCTCGACGCGTTGCGCACGACAAGCCCGACACGCGGCTGACAAGCCGTTTTGCCCCTCGAACACGGTAGATTCGGGCATCATGAACGAGGATCGCGAGTCGTCGTCACGCGTGCGCGTGGCAGTCGTCTTCGGTGGCCGCAACTCCGAGCACGCCGTCTCCCTGATGGGGGCGGGCAGCGTGCTGGAGGCGATCGACCGGACGAAATACGAGGTCGTCCCCATCGGCATCGCCCAGGACGGGCGCTGGGTGCTGGCCTCAGACAGCCAGACGTACGCCATCGAGTCGGGGCGGCTCCCCGAGGTCGACGACTCCGGGACCGCGCTCGCGCTCCCGACCGAGCCGGGGTCGCTCATGGCGCTCGACCCCGGCGACATCCCGCGCTCGCTCGGCCGGGTCGACGTCGTCTTCCCCGTGATGCACGGCCCGTACGGCGAGGACGGCACCATCCAGGGCCTGCTGGAGATGGCCGGCGTCCGCTACGTGGGGTCCGGGGTGCTGGCCAGCGCGGTCGGCATGGACAAGGCGTACATGAAGCTCGTGCTCCGCTCGGCCGGCCTGCCGGTCGGGCCGTTCGTGGTCGTCCGCGACCGCGACTGGCGGCTCGACCGCAGCCGCGTGC
Source organism: Microbispora sp. ATCC PTA-5024 (assembly GCF_000511135.2). Taxonomy (NCBI): domain Bacteria; kingdom Bacillati; phylum Actinomycetota; class Actinomycetes; order Streptosporangiales; family Streptosporangiaceae; genus Microbispora; species Microbispora sp. ATCC PTA-5024. Next base: position 239,945 of record NZ_KI866526.1, read on the forward strand.
TCAAGGAGATCGAGGAGCTGGGCTGGCCGGTGTTCGTCAAGCCCGCCCGCGCCGGGTCGTCCCAGGGCATCAGCAAGGCCCACGACCAGGAGTCGCTGGAGGCCGCCGTCGAGCGGGCCCGCGAGCACGACCCGAAGGTGCTGGTCGAGGCGGCCATCACGGGGCGCGAGGTCGAGTGCGCGGTGCTGGAGTCGCCGGGTGACGCACCGCCGGAGGCGAGCCTGCCCGGCGAGGTGCTCGTCCGGGGAGACCACGAGTTCTTCGACTTCGAGGCCAAGTACTACCCCGACCAGATGGCGCTCGACGTGCCCGCCGGCATCCCGTCCGCGGCCACGGAGGCGCTGCGCGGCATGGCGGTGCAGGCGTTCGAGGCGCTCGGCTGCGAGGGGCTCGCCCGGGTCGACTTCTTCTACACGCCCTCCGGCGAGCTGATCGTCAACGAGATCAACACGATGCCCGGGTTCACGTCGCTGTCGGTCGCGCCGCAGCTGTGGGCCGCCACCGGCCTGCCGTACGCGGATCTGGTCGACCGGCTCATCCGGCTCGCGCTGGACCGGCCGGCCGGGCTGCGCTAGCCCTCGGGGATCGCCGCCTTGATGGGACCGGCCAGGTCGACCAGCACGTCTCCCGGCTGGTGCTGCGCGGAGATCGTCACCTCGACGTACGCCACCCGGCCGATCGCGGTGAACAGCGCCGGCGTCCGGGGGTCCTGGAACCAGGCCACGCCGTTGATGTCCGAGACCTCCGCCGTCGGCGCCATGGCGGCCGGCCGCTCGACCCCGCACCGGAGGGCGATCTCCCCTTCGCCCCAGACGACGACGTACGGCGACGGGGGGTCGGTCTCGGCGCGGTCGAGGCCCACCAGCGTGCGGGGGAGGGCGGTGGTCAGCGTCCGGCAGTCGGCCGCCGCCGTCCCCGTCGGGGAGGGCGGCGTCACCCGGACCGTCCCGGAACAGCCTGCCAGGACGGCCGCCAGCAGCGCCGTCCCGGCCGCGGCGGCCCGCACGCCCATCGCTTCCCCGCTCCGCGCCCCAGCGATCTCAGATGTGCACGATCGGGCAGGTCAGCGTGCGGGTGATCCCCTCCACGGCCTGGATCTGCGCCACCACCAGCTTGCCCAGTTCGTCAACGTTACGGGCCTCGGCCCGGACGATCACGTCGTACGGGCCTGTGACATCCTCGGCCTGCGTGACCCCCGGTATCCCGGAGATCTGCCCGGCCACGTTCGCCGCCTTGCCGACCTCGGTCTGGATAAGGATGTAGGCCTGCACCATGACGCCCTCCGGGTGGTAGAGATCAGTGCCGGAGCGTAACCGTACCTCGAATGCACAAGGGGTGTGTCATCACAGTCGGAGATCTCGGCGAATTCGGAGTAATTCAGCGAATTTCCGGACGACTGCCGCAGGGGGCGGCCGTCCTGCTGGGACCCGGCGACGACGCCGCGGTCCTCCGGGCGCCGGACGGACGCGTCGTGGTCAGCACAGACCTGCTGGTCGAGGGTAGGCACTTCCGCCGCGATTGGTCCAGCGGCTACGACATCGGACGTAAAGCCGCGGCACAGAACCTTGCCGATATCGTGGCCATGGGCGCCGATCCGACCGCCCTGGTGGTGGGGCTGGGCCTGCCGCCGGACGCCTCCACCGGGTGGCTCGACGCGCTCACCGACGGGTTCCGCGAGGAGTGCGACCTGGTCGGGGCCTCCGTGGCCGGCGGGGACATCGTCCGGTCGGAGACCGTGGTCATCGGCGTGACCGCGCTCGGAGACCTCGGCGGTCGGGCGCCGGTCACCCGGTCGGGCGCCCGCGTGGGGGATGTGGTCGCCGTCGCGGGCCGTCTCGGGCACGCCGCGGCCGGTCTGGCCCTCCTGGAGGCCGGAGCGGCCGCCACCGGCCCGCTGACGGCGCTGGTCGACGCCCATCGCCGCCCCCTGCCGCCGTACACGTGCGGGCCCGAGGCGGCCGGGCTCGGCGCGACGGCGATGCTCGACGTCAGCGACGGCCTGCTCCAGGATCTCGGGCACGTCGCCGGCGCGAGCGGGGCCGGGATCGTGCTCGACCCCGCGGCGCTGCCGGTTCCCGAGGCGCTCGCCGACGCCGCCGCCCTGCTGGGGAGCGACCCGCTGGAGTGGGTGCTGACCGGCGGCGAGGATCACGCGCTCGCCGCGACCTTCCCCCATCAGGTACGGCTTCCGCCCTCCTGGACCGTTGTGGGCAGGGTCGTCGAGGGGGAAGGCGTGCAGGTCACGGGACGAACCAGGACCACGGGGGGCTGGGACCACTTCCGTGGATGATGTGAAATTTGTGACAAAGGCGTATTAGATCTGTTATTAAGTATGGCGGTCGCCAACAGGAAGGACCGTCATGGGCCGCCACACGGCAGGACGACAGGCCGGAGAGGGAAACGATCCCTCTGATCCCTCCGATCTCTCCGATCCGGCGGACGAGGCGGGCGACGCCCACCGGTCCGGCGACCTGACCTTCCGCTGGCCCGACCCACCCACCGGCGGCCGGGGAACCGGCCGGCCGGGCGAACAGGACACCGCCTGGCCGGTCCACGAGACCACCAGCCCCCACGGCCTGGGTTTCGCCGCCCTGTCCCCCGAGCGGCTCGCCGCCGAGCACGCGGCGACGTCCGGCTTCCCGGCGATCGCGGACCCGCCGCCCGTGGACGTCCCGCCCCCCGGCGTCTTCCGGCTGAGGGACGACCCGCCCGCCTCGCCGACGCCGGGGGAGGGCGCGCAGGGCGTCCACACCGGTCGCGCGGGAACGGCCGTACGCGATATCGGCGGCGCGGGGACGGTCGCACGGGACGGAGGCCCGGCGGCGCAGGGCGTCCACACCGATGGCGCGGCGACGGCCGCGTCGGCCTCCGGGCGGGACGAGCGCCCCACCGGGGAGAGGGTGGCCGTCTACACCCTGGGCGGCGGCGCGGGAGACGGCGAGGGCAGGGGCTTCCTGGGGTCGGGCTGGCGCGAGGAGCCGCAGCCGCCGCGCCGTCTGCGCAGGCTGGCCCTGGTCTCGGGGCTGTCGGTCCTGCTCGCCGTCGGCGTCACGGCCGGCGGCGTGCGCCTGATGGCCGGCCGTACGGCGCTGACCCTGGAGCCGCCGCACGCGGGCTGCGGGACCGCCTGCCCGGCCACCCCCGGCGTGCTCGCCCTGGGCGGCGGTTCGGGCGGCGCCGATGCCTCCGGTTCTCCGGACGACGTCTCCTCCGATGACGCGACCGGCGATGCCGGCGCGACGGCGCCGCCCTCCGCCCCGTCCACGCCGATCCCCACCGCCACCTCGCCAAGCGCCCAGCACACGAGGGCGCGGGCGCAGGGCACCACCCCGTCCCACGCACCCGCGAAGGGGGACTCCCGGCCCACGAGCGACGACGCCTCCTCCGGCTCGGACGGCGCCCCCGACTCCGGCGACACGTCCACCGGCACGACCGGCGACGGCGGGGACGCGACCCCATCCGGCTCGGCCGGCGACTCCACCGGCGGGGGCGACGCCTCTCCCGACGCCGCAGACCAGGCCGCGGACCAGGGCGCGGGCCAGGACACCACGCTGCAGGCCGGGGTTTCCGCCGGGTCAGTGAGCCTGCGGTTCGCGGTGACGCGGCGGGACGGGAACGGATATGCGGCGGAGCTGAGCATCCGCAACCAGGCGGCGGCCCTGGGCTCGTGGTCGGTCGAGATCCCGGTCGGCGGCGAGGTCGCCGACGTCCAGGGCGCCGAGTGGCGGCAGAGCGGCGACACGCTGGTCCTCAGCTCGTCCGAGCCGCTCGCCCAGGGCGACGACGTGCGGATCTCGTTCGAGGCGGACGGCGATCCGCAATCTCTCGATCAGTGCACGCTGGCCGGCGGGGAGTGCACGGTGGACGCCTCCACCCGCCACCGCTTCCACTGACCTCCCGCCGGGCGGCGGGCACAGGGCGGGCCGGTCGAAGCGGCCTGGTTGGATGGGCGCATGACGACCACCCCTCCACGCGTGCTGACGATCGCGGGCTCGGACTCGGGCGGCGGCGCCGGGATCCAGGCCGATCTCAAGACGATGCTGGCCCTGGGCGTGCACGGCATGAGCGTGATCGCCGCCGTCACGGCCCAGAACTCGCTCGGCGTGCAGGGCTACTGGGAGCTTCCGCCCGAGGCGGTGCGGGCCCAGCTCGACTCGGTGCTCGGTGACATCGGGGCACAGGCCATCAAGACGGGCATGCTGGCCTCTCCGGTGCTCGTGGAGACCGTCGCCGAGGTGCTCGCCGGGGTGTCCGTGCCGGTCGTCGTCGACCCGGTCGGGGTGTCCAAGCACGGCGACAGCCTGCTGGAGCCCGCCGCCGTCACGACCGTGAAGTCCCTGCTGCTGCCCACCGCCACCGTCGTCACCCCCAACCTGTGGGAGGTCGAGCAGCTCACCGGGGTCAAGGTCGAGGACGAGGACGACCTCCCGCGGGCGGCCGAGGCGGTGCTGGCCCTCGGCCCGCGATGGGCCCTGATCAAGGGCGGCCACCTGCCCGGCGAGCCGGTCGACCTGCTCACCGACGGCACGAGCGAGCACCGGTTCCGCGCCGAGCGGCACGACAACCGCCACACCCACGGCACCGGCTGCACCCTCGCCTCCGCGATCGCGTCCTGTCTCGCGCTCGGCGAGGACGTGCCCGAGGCCGTGCTGCGGGCCAAGGAGTACGTCACCGGGGCGATCGAGCGGGGGTTCCCCCTCGGCTCGGGCATCGGCCCCGTCGACCACGCCTGGCGCTGGCGCTCCCGCTGATACCCCGGCCCGGCCGAGGCGTCGTCACCCGACGGGCCACCCCGGCCGGACCCGAGATCAGACATCCGCGCTCTGGTCATCGCGGCCGGCGCCGTGTGGCCGAGGGGCGCCTCGGCTCACGGCGCGGTCAGACCGCGAGGATGGCGCGATTGAGCGACTCGTCGACCCGAACGATGTCGTCCCGGTCCGTCGTGACCACGATGGCGTCGACCCGGCCCTCCGCGGCGCCGGAACGTGCGCACAGGGCCACGTTGACGTCGACGATGTCGTCGTGGCCGCAGCGAGCGACGGTCCTGCCGATCTGCCTGGCCCTCTCGGGAGTCAGCTCGTCGACGGTCACCGTCGCGAATCGCGCCGTGACCGCCGACTTGAGGAGCGCCGCCAGCCGGGCCTGACGCGGGCCGCCTCGCCACACCTCCGCGACGACCGTCCGGGGGACGACTATCTCCACCTCGCCCTCGGCCGCTCTGGCCAGGATGTCGAGAACGACCTCGTCGCCTCGTTCCAGCTGCACGAGCGCGCCGGTGTCGAGGACGAACCGCGCGGGGGCCGGGCGGGCGGTCACGCGCCACCTCCGATGGGGCGCGCGTCGTTACTGCCGCGGAGCTCCTGCAGGTTGGCGATCGCCATGTCGACGCGTGCCTTCGCCTCGGGGCCGGGTTCACCGAACTCCGCCGTGAGATCAGCCACGAGAGCGGCGAGTTCCAGGCGCTGGCGGACGGCCGCCACCGCCTCGGCGATGAGGCCGGAGACGGAGTCGGCGTGGCCCTGCTCCACCTGGGACTGCATCCAGTCGTACAGGTCGTCCGGGAGGCTTACGCCGATCTTCCTGGTCATACCGGCAGTATAACCGGGTGGGGAGAGAGTGATCGTCACGGAGGGATGTTATGACGATCACACAGCGTGGCGAAGCGGAGTGTGGAGGGCCGGGAGTGGTTTTCCCCACCCAGGTGCAGGGCGTCTCGCCGTGAGGCCGGAGACGCGAAAAGCCCGCCACCGACAGGTGACGGGCTCAGCGGCGGAGAGGCGTCAGCGCGAGACCTTGCCTGCCTTGATGCAGGAGGTGCACACGTTCATCCGCTTCGGCGTCCCGTTGACCACCGCGCGCACGGTCTGGATGTTCGGGTTCCAGCGGCGGCGGGTGCGGCGGTGCGAGTGGGAGACGTTGTTGCCGAAAATCGGCTTCTTGGCGCAGACGTCGCAGACGGAAGCCACGGTAATCGCTCCTTTGAATCAGTCGATCGGCCCGGCGCCGGTGCAGCGGCTCGTCCGAGCAATGCCGGGACAACCGGCTGGCCGTACGAGGATATCCGATGTCCGCCACTGCGCGCCAAACGGGCATCGCCGCGAACGGGGATAATCTCGTATCCGCCAACGGTAGCGCATCGGGGACGGGCGCGCGGCAGGGAAGGACGGCACGATGCTGGAGGTGCTCGATCCCCCCGCCGTACGGCGCTGGTCCCGGCACTGCGCGGACGCCCTGGCGCGGGCCAGGGCGGAGATCGACGCGCTGAACGTCTTCCCCGTGCCGGACGGCGACACGGGCACCAACCTGCACCTCACGCTCCTGTCGGCGGCCGAGGCCCTGGACGCCCTTCCCGGCGACGCGGACCCCGACACGACCTGGCAGGCGTTCGCCCGGGGAGCGCTCCTCGGCGCGCGCGGCAACTCGGGCGTGATCGTCAGCCAGGCCATCAGGGGCATGGCCGAGGTGCTCAGGAGGGCCGAGGGACGCGGGGCCGACCTGCGCGACGGGCTGCTCAAGGCGGCCGAGCTGGCCAGGGCGGCGGTGGTGCGGCCGGTGGAGGGGACCGTGCTCAGCGTGCTGGGGGCCGTCGCCCGCGCGGTGAAGGACGCGCCCGACGACCTGGCCGAGGTGGCGAGGCGGGCGGCCGAGGAGGCGCGGCGGGCGCTGCGCCTGACCACCGGGCAGCTCGACGTGCTGGCCCGCAACGGCGTCGTGGACGCGGGCGCGGCCGGGCTCGCGATCATCCTGGAGAGCCTCGCCGAGGTCGTGGCCGAGGCGTACAGCGACCGGCACGACGTGCCGGCCCCCACCGAGAGGATCACCCCTGAGGCGCCGGGCGGGCCCGGCTATGAGGTGATGTACCTGCTCGACGCCGGCGAGGACGAGGTGGACCGCCTCCGGGCCGGGCTCGACCGGCTGGGCGACAGCCTGGTGATCGTCGGCGGCGACGGCCTGTGGAACGTCCACGTCCACGTGGACGACGCGGGCGCCGCCGTGGAGGCGGGCATGGCGGCGGGCCGCCCCCACCGCATCCGGGTGACGTACCTCGGCGGCCGTCCCCACGAGCCGGGCCCCGGCCGTGGCGTCGTCGCGGTGGCGGCGGGCGACGGCCTGGCCGCGCTGTTCCGCCAGGCGGGGGCCGTGGTCGTCACGCGGACGCCCGGCACGACGCCGTCGCTCGCCGCGCTGGTCCAGGCCGTGCGCAGCGCCGGCTCCGAGGTGGCCGTGCTGCCCAACGACGTCGGCGTCCACGCCGTCGCCGTGGCCGCCGCCGAGATCGCGCGCGAGGAGGGCGCGACGGTCAGCGTGCTGCCGACCAGGGCGTCCGTCCAGGGCCTCGCCGCGCTCGCCGTCCACGACCCGCTCCGGCGCTTCGACGACGACATCGTGGCGATGACCGACGCGGCCGGGCACACCCGGCACGGGCACGTCTGGGTCGCCACCCGCGAGGTCATGACCAGCGCCGGGCTCTGCCGTCCCGGGGACGTCCTCGGCGTGGTCGACGGCGAGGCGACGCTGATCGGCGACGACCTGGCCGGCGCCGCGATCGAGATCACCCGCCGCCTGGTGTCCGGGGGCAGCGAGATGGTGACGCTGGTGACCGGCGCGGACGCCCCGCCCGCCCTCCTGCCCGCCGTGCGGGGCCATCTGGAGGGCACCCGGCCGGACATCGAGATCGTGGTGTACGAGGGAGGCCAGGGCGGCTATCCGCTCCTCATCGGCGTCGAATGAGCCGGGAATGTCGCCGTCCCCGGGTAGAACTTAGTGTCGTGACGAGCTTCGACGAGCCGCTCAGGAGGGCGGTGGGCCGCACGGCCGCCCCCCTGGAGAGCGCCCTGGGCATCACCACGGTGGGCGAACTGCTGCGCCACTACCCCCGGCGGTACGCCCAGCGCGGCGAGCTGACCCCCATCGCCTCCCTGGAGCACGACGAGCACGTGACCGTGGTGGGCAAGGTGTCGTCCGCCGTCCGCCGCCCGATGAAGAACCGGCAGGGCACCTGGCTCGACGTCGAGGTGACCGACGGGAGGGACCGGCTGCGCCTCGCGTTCTTCGGCAAGGGGGCCTACGTCGCCGAGCAGCGGCTGCCGCCCGGCACCGAGGCCATGTTCTCGGGCAAGGTCAGCGTGTTCGTGAGCGGCAAGACCAGGCGCGTCTCGCTCACCCACCCTGAGTACGAGTCGTTCGACGAGACCGGGGAGACCGTCGAGGAGTTCGCCGCGGCGCCGGTGCCGATCTACCCCTCGGCCCAGGGCCTGGCCAGCTGGAAGATCCGCCGGGCCGTCCGGACCGTGCTCGACGTGCTCAGCCTCGACGACCCCGTCCCGGCCGAGGTGCGGGAGCGGCTGGGCCTGGCCACGTTGGAGGACGCGCTGCGCCGCATCCACCGGCCCGGGGACATGGGCGACGTCTCCCGGGCCCGCGCCCGGCTCAAGTTCGACGAGGCGTTCGTGATGCAGTCCGTCCTGGTGCGGCGGCGGATGGCGGCGTCCGCCTGGCTCGCCCGGGCGCGCCCGGGGCGGGACGACGGGCTCCTGGGGGAGTTCGACAAGAGGCTGCCGTTCCAGCTCACCGAGGGCCAGCGCCAGGTCGGCGAGGAGATCGCGGCCGACCTCGCGAGAGAGCATCCGATGCACCGGCTCCTGCAGGGCGAGGTCGGCGCGGGCAAGACCGTGGTGGCGCTGCGGGCCATGCTCCAGGTCGTCGACTCGGGCGGCCAGGCCGTGCTGCTCGCGCCCACCGAGGTCCTCGCCCAGCAGCACCACCGGTCGATCGTGGGCATGCTGGGCGACCTCGCGACCGGCGGCATGTTCGGCGGCACCGCGGTGGCCCTGCTGACCGGGTCCATGGGCGCCGCGGCCCGCAGGAGCGCGCTCCTCGACGCGGCCTCCGGCGCCGCCGGCGTCGTGGTCGGCACCCACGCCGTCCTGCAGGAGCACGTGCAGTTCGCCGACCTCGGGCTCGTCGTGGTCGACGAGCAGCACCGGTTCGGCGTCGAGCAGCGCGACGCGCTGCGCGAGAAGGGCGGCGGCGGGCGTCCCCACGTGCTCGTCATGACCGCGACCCCCATCCCGCGGACGGTCGCGATGACCGTCTTCGGCGACCTGGAGGTCTCCACGCTCTCCCAGCTCCCGTCCGGGCGCGCCCCGATCACGACGCACGTGGTGCCGGCGGCCGAGAAGCCGCACTTCCTCGACCGGGCCTGGCAGCGCGTCCGCGAGGAGGTGGGGCTCGGCCGCCAGGCGTACGTCGTCTGCCCGCGCATCGGCGACCAGGAGGGCGACGAGGGCGACCTCGACCGGGACGACGAGGAGCGCCGCCCGCCGCTCGCCGTGCTCGACGTCGCCCAGGCCCTCGCCGACGGCCCGCTCCACGGGCTGCGCGTCGAGGTGCTGCACGGCAAGCTGGCCCCCGAGGCCAAGGACGGCGTGATGCGCTCCTTCGCGCGCGGCGAGATCGACGTGCTGGTCGCCACGACCGTCATCGAGGTCGGCGTCGACGTGCCCAACTCCTCGGTCATGGTGATCATGGACGCCGACCGGTTCGGGGTCTCCCAGCTCCACCAGCTGCGGGGCCGGGTCGGCCGGGGCGGCCTGCCGGGGCTGTGCCTGCTCGTGAGCGAGGCGCCCGAGGGCACCCCGGCCCGGCGGCGGCTGGACGCCGTGGCGGCGACGCTGGACGGCTTCGAGCTGTCCCGGGTCGACCTGGAGCAGCGCCGCGAGGGCGACGTGCTGGGGGCCGCCCAGTCCGGCCGCAGGTCGTCGCTGAAGATGCTCCAGCTGCTCAGGGACGAGGAGGTCATCGAGACGGCACGGGCCGAGGCGACCGCGCTCCTGGCCGCCGATCCGGAGCTGGAGGCCCACGCCGCCCTGCGCGCCGAGCTCGACGCCCTGGTGGCCGACGAGCGCGCCGAGTTCCTGGAGAAGGCCTGACGCCCACGCGGGGAGCCGGGAAGCGAGGCCCGGCGGAAGCCGGGCGTGGAAAAGAAAAAGACCCAGGGCCCAGCCTTGGGACGGCCTCCCCCCGAATGCCGTCCCCGGCTGGGCCCACCCTCGGGTCAGGTGCCGAGGGCGCCGGCGTGCGGAAGGGCTCACGACCACGCCGGCCGGCCTTCCCCTGGGTCACGTGAAGGCCGCAGAACTCATCATGCGGATGCGGGCGGGTCCGCGATACCGCGATTACCCATTCCTCGCCGCCGCTTGCCCACTCTTGACCAGGGACGATCTTGGCCCCTCCGCGGCCCGCCGCCCGCCTCCGCCGCCGCACCGCCCGTCCCTGCACGTGCCTCGGGCCCGCGCACCGGGCTCGCGGCGGGACAATGAACGGGTGACGCGGGTGATCGCAGGGACGGCGGGAGGGCGCCGGCTGGCCGTCCCGCCCGGCAGGTCGACCAGGCCGACGAGCGACCGCACGAGAGAGGCCCTGTTCTCCACGGTCGGCTCGGTGCTCGGCACGCTCGACGGGGCCCGGGTCCTGGACCTGTACGCCGGCTCGGGCGCGGTCGGCCTCGAAGGGCTCAGCAGGGGCGCCGCCCACGCGCTGCTGGTGGAGTCGGACGCGCGGGCCGCGCGGACGATCAGGGAGAACATCGAGGCCCTCGGGCTGCCCGGGGCGGCGCTGCGCGCCGAGAAGGTCGAGCGGGTCGTCGGCCGCCCGTGCGATCAGCCGTACGACTTCGTCTTCGCCGACCCGCCGTACGCGGTCACGGACGACGCGGTGACGCGGGTGCTGGAGGCGCTGCGCGACAACGGCTGGCTCGCCGGGGGCGCGCTGGTGGCGGTGGAACGGGAGTCGAGGGGTAAGAACCTCGTGTGGCCTGCCGGTTTCACGGAGGACAGGGTCCGTCGGTACGGCGAAGCGGCCGTTTGGTACGGTCGCGCAGCCGGGATCCCGTAAATCTTGGGGGTGCGTCTTGCGCCGCGTCGTGTGCCCGGGGTCGTTCGATCCCGTGACCAACGGACATCTGGACATCATCGGCCGGACCTCACGGTTGTACGACGAGGTGGTCGTGGCCGTGCTGATCAACATCGAGAAGCAGAGCCTTTTCACGGTCGACGAGCGCATCGAGATGCTCCAGGCGGTGACCCGGGAGTACGGCAACATCCGGGTGGAGAAGTTCCACGGGCTGCTGGTCGACTTCTGCAAGCAGCAGGGCATCCCCGCGATCGTCAAGGGCCTGCGCGCGGTGAGCGACTTCGACTACGAGCTGCAGATGGCCCAGCTCAACTACCGGATGTCCGGGGTCGAGACCCTGTTCATGTCCACCAACCCCGAATACTCCTTCCTGTCGTCCAGCCGGCTGAAGGAGATCGCGCGCTATGGTGGGGACGTATCCGGCCTGGTCCCGGACCTCGTGCACAAGTCGCTCGTCGAGCGGCTCAGGGGCTGAATCCGGGCTGGTATTCTTTCCTTTCAGCCTTGCACGACGGCGGTGATTCGCCATGCCTAACGAGAGCAGGATGACTCTGCAGAGCCTCGATCCCCGCGCCCCCTGGGTGATCTCCACCCACGACCTGGGGCGCCGACCGGGATCGATGCGCAGAATCACCCCGGTTCTCCCGGCACCGGAGGATCTCGCCGTCGGAATGATCGGCGCCCCCAAGGACGCCGACGTCGAGCTGGACATCCGGCTCGAAGCGGTGATGGAGGGCGTGCTCGTGACGGGCACGGCGCGGGTTCCCCTGAAGGGCGAGTGCTCGCGCTGCCTGGATCCGTTGACCTCGGAGATCGAGGTCGACTTCCAGGAGCTCTACTTCTACTCGGCGGAGGACGCCGGAGAGGACGATCTGCTCCTCGACGGCGAACTGCTCGATCTCGAGCCGGTATTCCGTGACGCGGTGGTGCTCGCACTGCCGCTGAGCCCGGTGTGCGGTGATGACTGCCCCGGTCTCTGCACGGAGTGCGGGGTCAAGCTGGCGGAGGCCGGCCCGGACCACCGGCACGAACAGGTCGACGCGCGCTGGGCGGCGCTGCAGGGCTTGGTTGTGGACAACGAAGACGATCAGGAGGGTTGACGTGGCCGTCCCCAAGCGGAAGATGTCGCGGAGCAACACCCGCGCCCGCAGGTCCCAGTGGAAGGCGGCGGCGGTCGCACTCGTGAGCTGCCCGCAGTGCCGCTCGCCCAAGCGCCCGCACGTGGCGTGCCCGACGTGTGGCACCTACAACCGCCGTCAGGTGGTTCAGCCGTCGGCCTGATCGCGTATTAGGCGGACAGTGGCGCCGGCCGGATCGTCAAACGAGCCGGTCGGCGTTACCGTGCTTTCACAGGCACGTGCGACGGCGGCTGGAACGACGCGACCGACAGACATGCCCGCGGCCGTGGTGGACGCCGGGGCCTCCCTTACCGGCGGCCCGGCGTCCACCACGCCTTCGGGCTCTCCCAGCGACTCTCCGGCCTCCGTGCACGGCCGTGCCCTGCACCGGAGTTTTTGGAGGAGATCGATGGGCGCACCATCGAGCAAGCCGGTGGCCGTGGAGGTCGCCAGAGACGAGCTCAACGTCGTGCTCGACATCACGTTGAGCACCGACATCCTGGAGCGGGCGCTGACGCACCGCTCGTACGCCTACGAGAACGGCGGCCTGCCGACCAACGAGCGCCTGGAGTTCCTCGGCGACTCGGTGCTCGGCCTCGTGGTCACCGACACGCTGTTCCGCAACCATCCCGACCTGCCCGAGGGGCAGCTCGCCAAGCTCCGCGCCGCCGTGGTCAACATGCGCGCGCTCGCGGACGTGGCCCGCACCCTCGACCTGGGCAAGTACCTGCGGCTCGGCCGCGGCGAGGAGGGCACGGGCGGGCGGGACAAGTCGTCCATCCTGGCCGACACGCTGGAGGCCCTGATCGGCACGGTGTACGTGGACAAGGGGCTGGACGAGGCCTTCCGCGTCGTCCACCTGCTGTTCGACCCGCTGATCACGCGCTCGGCCTCGCTCGGCGCCGGACTCGACTGGAAGACGTCCCTGCAGGAGCTCACCGCGGCCGAGATGCTCGGCGTCCCGGAGTACCACGTCGACGAGAGCGGGCCCGACCACGCCAAGTCGTTCGTGGCGGTGGTCAGGGTCGGCGGCCGCGACTACGGCAAGGGCGCCGGCCGCAGCAAGAAGGAGGCCGAGCAGCAGGCGGCCGAGGCCGCGTGGACCGCGATCCGCGCGCTCCGCGACGCCCGCGAGGGCGCGGGTCCCGTCCGCGCCTGACCGCTCGACAGCCGGAGGGGGAGAACATGCCCGAGCTGCCCGAGGTCGAGGTCGTCCGGCGGGGGCTGGAACGCTGGGTGGCAGGCCGTACGGTCGCGTCGGCCGAGGTCCTGCATCCGAGGGCGGTGCGGCGCGACGCCGGCGACCTGGCCGACCGGCTCAAGGGCCGCACGCTGCGGTCCGCCGAGCGGCGCGGCAAGTACCTGTGGCTGCCCCTCGCCGACGGTCCGGAGGCCTCAGCCGCCCCCGGCTCGCCAGGTCACGAGCCGGGGGACGAGCCGGGCGACGCGCTGCTGGCCCACCTGGGCATGAGCGGCCAGTTACTCGTCGCCGACCCGCTGTCGCCCATCGAGAGGCACCTGCGCGTGCGGCTGGGGTTCACCGACGGCGGGCTCGAACTGCGGTTCGTGGACCAGCGCACGTTCGGCCACCTGCTCGTCGCGCCGATGGACCCCCGGCCGGCCCGGCCGGTGCCCGAGCCGATCGCGCACATCGCGCCCGACCCGCTGGAGGAGGCCTTCGACGACGCCGAGTTCGCCGTCGCGCTGAGACTCCGCCGTACGGGGATCAAGCGGGCGCTCCTCGCCCAGTCGCTGATCAGCGGGGTCGGCAACATCTACGCCGACGAGGCGCTGTGGCGGGCCCGGCTGCACTGGGCCAGGCCCACCGAGACGCTGACCCGGCCCAGGATCGCCGAGCTGCTGGCGGCCGTCCGCGAGGTCATGGGGGAGGCGCTGGAGCAGGGCGGCACGTCGTTCGACAGCCTGTACGTCAACGTGAACGGCGAGAGCGGCTACTTCGACCGGTCGCTCGCCGTGTACGGCCGGCGCGACGAGCCGTGCCGGCGCTGCGGGACGCCGATCAGGCGGGAGGCGTTCATGAACCGCTCCTCCTACAGCTGCCCCCGGTGCCAGCCGCGGCCGAAGAACGCGCGACCCTAGCCCCTGGGGTGCGCCGCCCCGGCGGCGTCTGGATACTGGTAAGCGTGATTCGCATGACCGCGTGGGTCCGGGGACGGGTGCAGGGCGTCGGGTTCCGATGGTGGACCCGCTCCCGCGCCCTGGAGCTGGGCCTGACGGGCTGGGCCGCGAATCTGCGCGACGGCAGGGTTGAGATCGTGGCCGAAGGTCCGCGGGAATCATGCGAGAAGCTGCTCGACATGGTCCGCACCGGCGACACGCCCGGCCAGGTGGAGGGGGTGGTCGAGCGCTGGAGCGAGCCGAAGGGAAGTATGGTCGGGTTTGTAGAGAGGTAGGACTTCCCTCAAACCCCTCAAATCCGGTATATTTACCTGTCGGGAGTGCCCACCGGTCATCTGTGCGGAGCGTTCAACTTGACCGACTCCAATGCCGGTGCGACTCTTGAGAGGAACCACGCGCACCCCTCCCGCGGCATGAAGTGCGCGAACCAGTCTGGTCACTCAGCGTGGAGGACCCTTTACTATGGCGAAGGCTCTACTCGGCCACGTCGGCGGTCCTGACCCTCGGATGATCTCGGAAATGCGTCGCCTCCAGCAGCGCATCCGCGACCTCGAGGCAGAACTCACCCGGCTCCAGGCACAAAACGACGCGCTCGCGGCGCAAACTCGTGACGAGGCCCTGGTCCGGCTTCAGGATCGCGAGCCGGCTCTCACCTGAGACCGGCTGGGGACACGAAAAGGATTGTAGGGACGCCCCGCAAAGGCGTCCCTTGCCATTTCCTCCCTTGTTCCCGAGCCATTCATCCGCCCGTTGAGTGCCCGTAAAGTCCATTTCGAGTAGAGTTGCACGGATCGTCGGATCCTGCAATGGCACTGCGAACCCCGGTCTTCACCGCCCTCCCCCGACGCGCGATGATCGCTCCACGGTCCCGTCCGGAGGCTCTCCCGAGCCGTCCGGGGCTCGTCCGTACCCGCGGTCGCGTCGTATGCGGCCACCCGTTCCCCGGAGACCGGTAGTCTTCCCCAAAGCGCCGACGGTGGGAGGGGGCTGAGGTGTACCTGAAGACGCTCACCCTGCGCGGCTTCAAGTCCTTCGCCTCAGCGACCACCCTGCGCTTCGAGCCCGGCATCACCGCGGTCGTCGGTCCCAACGGCTCCGGCAAGTCCAACGTCGTCGACGCCCTCGCCTGGGTCATGGGCGAGCACAGCGCCAAGTCGCTGCGCGGCGGCAAGATGGAGGACGTGATCTTCGCGGGGACCTCGAGCCGCCCGCCGCTCGGCCGTGCCGAGGTCACGCTCACGATCGACAACACCGACGGCGCGCTGCCCATCGACTACACCGAGGTGACGATCAGCCGCCTCATGTTCCGGTCGGGCCAGAGCGAGTACGCCATCAACGGCGACACCTGCCGTCTGCTGGACATCCAGGAGCTGCTGTCGGACTCCGGCATCGGCCGGGAGATGCACGTCATCGTCGGCCAGGGCCAGCTCGACCAGGTCCTGCACGCCGGGCCCGAGGAGCGCCGGGCCTTCATCGAGGAGGCCGCCGGCGTCCTCAAGCACCGCAAGCGCAAGGAGAAGGCGCTCCGCAAGCTCGACGCGATGCAGGCCAACCTGACCCGCGTCCAGGACCTCGTCACCGAGTTGCGCCGTCAGCTCAAGCCCCTCGGCCGCCAGGCGGAGATCGCCAGGAAGGCGGCCGTCATCCAGGCCGACCTGCGCGACGCGCGGCTGCGCCTGCTCGCCGACGACGTGGTGACCTTACGCGACACGCTGCAGCGGGAGGAGGCCGACGAGGCGGCCGTACAGGCCCGCAGGACGCAGGTCGAGGGCGAGCTCGCCGAGGGCCAGCGGCGGGAGGCCGAGCTGGAGGCCGCCGAGAACGAGGCCCAGCCGCGTCTCAAGGCCGCGCAGGAGACGTTCTACCGCCTGTCGGCGCTACGGGAGCGGCTGCGCGGCGTGGAGAGCCTGGCCGCCGAGCGGCAGCGGCACGCCGCCGACGCCGCCGCGATCGAGCGCCGCGGCCGCGACCCGGAGGACCTGGAACGGGAGGCCGCCGAGGTCCGCGAGCAGGAGCGGGTGCTGGCCGAGGAGCTCGACGAGGCGCGCGACCGGCTCGCCGCCGCCGTCGAGATCAGGGGCGAGGCCGAGGACGCGCTCGCCACGGAGGAGCGCCGCCTGGCCGCC
>NZ_KI866526.1:256731-272382 GCF_000511135.2 Microbispora sp. ATCC PTA-5024
CAGGGACGCGCTGGCGGCGGCCAGGTCGGCGGTGGCCGCGGCCCGCGGCGCCGACCAGGAGTCGCAGCGCGCGGTGGCCGCCCTCCAGGCCCGTTGCGAGGCGCTGGAGATGAGCCTGGCGAGCGGTGTGGACGGCGCCGCGGCCCTGCTGGGCGCGGGGCTGTCCGGGGTGCTCGGCCCCGTCGCCACCCTGCTGACCGTGCGGCCCGGGGCCGAGGCCGCGATCGCCGCCGTCCTCTCGGTGGACGGGGTCGCCGTCGACTCGCCGAACGCCGCCGTGGCGGCCATGGAGCACCTGCGGGAGCACGACGGTGGCCGGGCCGCCCTCCTCATCGGGGCCGACCGCCGGGACCGGCCGGAACGGCGCGACCTCCCCGTGGCGGGCGCCGAGTGGGCGGCCGACCTGGTGACCGCCCCCGACGGGCTCCGCCCTGCGGTCGACGCCCTCCTCGGTGACGTGCTCGTCGTCGCCGACCTGCTCACGGCGCGGAAGGTCGTCGACGCCGACCCCGGGCTGCGGGCCGTGACGCGGGCGGGCGACGTCCTCGGCGTCCACGCCGCCCGGGGCGGCTCCGGCGGCGCCGCCTCGCTGCTGCAGATGCGGGCCGCCCTCGACGAGGCCGCCGGCGACCTCGCGGCCGCCCGCGAGGGGGCGGCGCGGCATGCCCAGGCGCTGGCCGAGGCCGTGACGGCCGAGCGGGAGTGCCAGCTGGCGGTCGAGGAGGCGCAGGGCCGGGTCACCGAGGCCCAGAACGGCGTCAGCGCCGCGCAGGGCGGCGTCAACGCGGCGCAGAACGGGCTCGACGCCGCCCAGGCCGTGCTCGATCGCGTGCGGGCCCGTCAGCGGGACGCCGACCAGAAGGCGGC
Source organism: Microbispora sp. ATCC PTA-5024 (assembly GCF_000511135.2). NCBI lineage: Bacteria > Bacillati > Actinomycetota > Actinomycetes > Streptosporangiales > Streptosporangiaceae > Microbispora > Microbispora sp. ATCC PTA-5024. Next base: position 257,599 of record NZ_KI866526.1, read on the forward strand.
CGCCGCGGCCAAGCAGCTCGCCCGCCTGGAGGCGGCCGTCAAGGCGGCCCAGGACGAGGCGGCCCGGCTCGCCAGGTCCGTCGAGGACGCCGAGGAGGCGCGGGAGGCGGCCCAGGCGGGCGTCGTGGAGCTGGAGGAGCAGCTGGCCGAGGCCGAGTACGCCGCGGAGTTGGAGGCCGAGCCCACCACCGACACCCGTGACGAGCTGGCCTCCGCTCTCGGGGTCACCCGACAGGCCGAGATCGAGGCCAGGCTCACCGTCCGTACGGCCGAGGAGCGGGTCAGGGGCATCGCGGGCCGGGCCGACGGCCTGCTGCGGGCGGCCCGGCGGGAGCGGGACGACCGTGCCCGGGCGGCCGCCCAGCGCGAGCGCCGCCGCCGGCAGGCCGAGGTGGCCGCGGCGGCCGTGCAGGGCGCCAGGACCGCGCTCCAGGCGCTGGAGGGGTCGCTCGCCCTCGCCGCCGGGGAGCGCGACGAGGCCGAGCGGGCACGCGGTGAGATCGACGCCGAGCTCAAGCGCGTACGGCTGCGGGTCCGCGAGCTGACCACCGAGCTGGACGCCCTCGTCAACCGCGTGCACGGCAGCGAGATGGCCAGGACCGAGCGCCGGCTGCGCCTGGAGCAGCTGGAGCAGCGGGCCCTGGAGGAGTACGGCGTCGATCTGGAGCCCCTCATCTCCGAGTACGGCCCGGCCGCGCCGGTCCCCGGCGAGCCGCCCGTGCCGTACGTGCGGGAGGAGCAGGAGAAGCGGGCCAGGGCGGCCGAGCGCCAGATGAACCAGCTCGGCAAGGTCAACCCGCTCGCGCTGGAGGAGTTCGCCGCCCTGGAGGAGCGCCACGCGTTCCTCACCTCGCAGCTCGAGGACCTCAAGAAGACCCGGCGCGACCTGCTGCTGGTGGTGAAGGAGGTCGACGACCGGGTCGAGCAGGTGTTCGCGGCGGCGTACGAGGACGTCGCCCGCGAGTTCGCCCAGATCTTCCAGCGGGTCTTCCCCGGCGGCGAGGGACGGCTGCTGCTGACCGACCCCGAGGACATGCTGACGACCGGCGTCGAGGTCGAGGCCCGGCCGCCCGGCAAGAAGGTCAAGCGGCTGTCGCTGCTGTCCGGCGGCGAGCGGTCGCTGACGGCGGTGGCGTTCCTGATCTCCATCTTCAAGGCCCGCCCGTCGCCGTTCTACGTGATGGACGAGGTCGAGGCCGCCCTCGACGACACCAACACGCAGCGGCTGCTCACCCTGTTCGAGGAGCTGCGGCAGAGCTCCCAGCTCATCGTCATCACCCACCAGAAGCGCACCATGGAGATCGCCGACGCCCTGTACGGCGTGTCCATGCGCGGCGACGGCGTCACCCAGGTCGTGAGCCAGCGCCTGCGCACGTAGCCGCCCGGGCGGTGTGTGCCTGAACGGAGCACACCGGGGGTCTGGGAAACTTCATATGTGGACGGTTACATCGGCATCATCGTGATCGTGGCCATCGCCGCCGTGCTGGCGGTGGGTGGCCTGTTCCTGCTGTTCCGGCCCAAAGCCAAGGACCTCCCCCCCGTCCAGGCCCCGCCGGAGCCGCCCGCCCCCGTCATCACCGAGCCCGGCACGACGGCCGGTCTGGGTGAGGAGGACGGCGGCACGACGACCACGCTGCCGCCTCCCGTCGAGGAGCTGGTCAAGGCTCCTCCGATCGAGGTCCCTCCGCCGTCCGCCGGCCGCATGGTCCGGCTGCGCGGCCGCCTGGCCCGCTCGCAGAACGTCCTCGGCCGCGGCCTGCTGGAACTGCTCTCCCGTGACCGGCTCGACGACGACGTCTGGGACGAGATCGAGGAGATCCTCATCACGGCCGACGTCGGCGTGGCCCCGACCCGTGCCATGGTCGAGGACCTGCGCACCAAGGTGAAGGTCCTCGGCAGCCGCACGCCCGACGAGGTCCGCAGGCTGCTCCGCGAGGAACTGCTGGCCCAGGTCGCGCCCGACCTCGACCGCACGCTCCACACGGCGCCGACGGGGGAGCGTCCCGCCGTCGTCCTCGTCGTGGGCGTCAACGGCACCGGCAAGACGACCACGTCGGGCAAGCTCGCCCGGGTGCTCGTCGGCGACGGCCGCACGGTCGTGCTGGGGGCCGCCGACACGTTCCGCGCGGCGGCGACCGACCAGCTCCAGACCTGGGGCGACCGCGTCGGCGCGAGCGTGGTGCGCGGCCCCGAGGGCGGCGACCCGGCGTCCGTCGCCTTCGACGCCGTGGCCAGGGGCATCGAGGACAAGGCCGACACCGTGATCATCGACACGGCCGGCCGGCTCCACACGAAGACCGGCCTGATGGACGAGCTCGGCAAGGTCAAGCGGGTCATCGAGAAGCGGGCGGCGGTCGACGAGGTGCTGCTCGTCCTCGACGCCACCACCGGCCAGAACGGCATGCGCCAGGCGCAGGTGTTCGCCGAGGTGGTCAACGTCACCGGCATCGCGCTGACCAAGCTGGACGGCACCGCCAAGGGCGGCATCGTGATCTCCGTCCAGCGCGAGCTCGGCGTGCCGGTCAAGCTCGTGGGGCTGGGCGAGGGGCCGGACGACCTGGCGCCGTTCGACCCCGAGGTGTTCGTCGACGCCCTGATCGGCGACTGAACCACCGGCGCCGGGCCGGGGGGGCGCGCCACCTCCGGCCCGGCGCCTTCACGCGCTCCGCAGGCGCCGGCCCGCGCCGACGGGGACGACCAGGGGGGTGCCGGCCACCGGGTCGGCGATGACCTTGGCCTCCAGCCCGAAGACCTCCCGGACGCGGTCCTCGGTCAGCACGTCCTCCGGCGGCCCCGCCGCGACCACCCGGCCCTCCCGCATGGCCACGAGCCGGTGGGCGTACCGGGCGGCCAGGTTCAGGTCGTGCAGCACCATCACGACCGTCGTGCCGGTCTCGGCGTGCAGCCGGCCCACCAGTTCCAGGACCTCCACCTGGTGGGCCAGGTCGAGGAACGTCGTGGGCTCGTCGAGCAGCAGCAGGTCGGTCCCCTGGGCGAGCGCCATCGAGATCCACGCCCGCTGCCGCTGCCCCCCGGACAGCTGGTCCACCGGCCGGTCGGCCAGGTCGCGCATGCCGGTCCACTCCAGCGCCTCGGCGACTGCCGCCTCGTCGTCCCTCGACCACTGCCGGTACCACGTCTGGTGGGGGTGCCGCCCGCGCGCCACCAGGTCGGCGACCGTCAGCCCCTCGGGGGCGACCGGAGCCTGGGGGAGCACGCCCAGGATGCGGGCGACCTCCCGGGCCGGCGTCCGGTCGATCCGCCGGCCGTCCAGCAGCACGTGCCCGCCCGAGGGCCGCAGCAGCCGGCCGAGCGCCCGCAGCAGGGTGGACTTGCCGCAGCCGTTCGGCCCGATGATCGTGGTGACCGTGCCCTCCTCGATGCCGAGGTCGAGTCCGTCGACGACCGTGCGGTCGCCGTACCCGAGTCGCAGGTCCACGGCCTGGAGCCTCATCGGCGCCTCCATCAGGTGAGGGTGCGGGCGGCGGCGCGCCGGCCGGATCCGCGCCACAGCAGGTGGATCAGGTACGGGGCGCCGAGCGCGGCCGTGACCACGCCGACCGGGAGCTCGGCGGGGGCGAAGGCCGTCCGCGCCACGAGGTCGGCGGCCGCGGTCAGCACGGCGCCGGTCAGCGCGGAGACGAGCAGCGGCGGGTGCGGGGTCCTGGCCACGCGCAGCGCGATCTGAGGCGCCGTGAGCGCCACGAACGCGACGGGCCCGGCGGAGGCCGTGGCGACCGCGGCGAGCAGCACGGCCACGAGGAGGAGCGCGACCCGGGCCCTGCCCAGACGCACCCCGAGGGCGAGGGCCGTCTCGTCGCCGAATCGCAGCGCCGCCAGCGTCCGCGACAGGCCCAGGGCCACGGGCACGAGGACGGCCAGCGCGACCGCCACCGGGACGACGTGCTCCCATCCGCGGCCGTGAAGCGAGCCGGTGATCCACACCATCGCCCGTGCCGCGTCGTTCACGTCGCCGGCCGTCAGCAGCCAGTGCGTGACGTTCGTGAACACGGCGGCGACGCCGATCCCGACCAGGACCAGGCGGTAGCCGTCCAGGCCGCGCCGCCAGGCCAGGGCGTGGACGGCCGCCGCGCCCACGAGACCGCCCGTGACGGCGGCCGTGGGGACGCCGACGTCCGCCACAGCTCCGCTCACCCCGCCGTACGCGCTGCCGGTGGCGACGATCAGCGCCACCACGCAGACGCCCGCGCCGGACGTCACGCCGAGGATGTCGGGGCTGGCCAGCGGGTTGCGCGAGACGGCCTGGGTGATCGCCCCGGAGAGCCCGAAGGCGGCCCCGGCGAGCGCGCCGGTCAGCACCCGGGGCAGGCGCAGGTCCACCACCACGAAGTGGGCGCCGCCGTCGCCGCCCAGCGCGCGGAGGATCTCGCCGAGCGGCAGCCGTACGTCGCCGAGGCCGAGGTGGGCCGCGGTGAGCGCGGCCAGGGCGGCCAGGCAGGCCAGCGCCACGGCCGCCGGCCGCGGCCGGACCAGCCACGACGTCCCGCCGATCCGGTACGCCCTGGCCTCCGGCAGCCGGATCTCCGGACGATCCGCGCGGGGGCGCGGCCGGACGGAGAAGCGGGGGAGCGGGAGACGGGCCTCCGGCTGACGAAGGAGGGCACGGACCCGGAGCGCCCGGGCCCGCCCCGCCGGACGCGCGGCGGCGGGCGCGGCCCGGCGGACGAGGGCGATGAGGAACGGCGCGCCCAGCAGGGCCAGGACCACGCCCACGGCGAGCTCACCGGGCCGCGCGACGAGCCGCCCGATCACGTCGGCGACGAGCAGCAGCACGGCGCCGAGCAGCCCCGCGTACGGCAGGAGCCACCGGTGGTCGGGGCCGGACAGGGCGCGCGCCAGGTGGGGGACGACGAGCCCTACGAACGCGAGGGCGCCGCAGGCGGCGACCGCGCCGGCCGTGAGCGAGGTCACCGCGGCGAGCCCGACGACGCGGACGGCCCACACGTTCCTGCCGAGGGAGCGGGCCACGTTCTCGCCCAGGGCCAGCGCGTTCAGCCCCCGGGCGTTGGCGAGCGCGAGCACGAGCCCCGCCGCGATGAACGGCGCCACCTGCCAGGCGGGGCCCGCCCCGCGCCCGGCCGGCGAGCCGGCCTGCCAGAAGCGGAACGCGTCCATCGCCTGCTCGTCGAGCAGGACGAGGGCGGAGGTCAGCGCGTACAGCAGGGCGCTGACGGCGGTCCCGGCGAGGGCGAGCGTGAGCGGCGGGGAACCGCCGCGACGGCCGCCGGCGGCGAGCCCGATCGCGAACACGGCGACGCTCGCCGCGAGGGCGCCGCCGACGCCGAGCCAGATGGAGGCCCGGGTGCCGGACACGCCGAACGCGACGATGCCGAGGACCATGGCGAACGCCGCGCCCTGGGTCACCCCGAGCAGGCCGGGGTCGGCGAGCGGGTTGCGGGTGTGGCCCTGCATGAGCGCCCCGGCCATGCCGAGGGCCACCCCGGCGAGGACGCCGAGGACGGTCCGCGGCACCCGCAGCGAGCGCACGATCAGGTCGTTCTCGCCGCCGCCTGGCGACCACAGGGCGTGCCACACGTCGCCGGGCGGCACGGCCTTGGCGCCGAGGGCGAGGCTGAGCCCGGCGGCGACCACGAGCGCCGCGCCGAGCACCAGGAGCACGCGCAGGCGGCGGCTCGCCATCCGGTCCTCCTTGACCTGGACATGAAGTTCTTATTAGGTATGGCTAACCTAACTTAGGCAAGAGAGAGGGACAAATCAGATGAGAATGCGGCGTGCCGTGGTGACGGCCCTGATCGGGGCGGTGCTGTCGGGGGGACTGGCCGCCTGCGGCTCGGCGGGCACTTCGGACGGCGCTTCGGCGGGCGCCTCGGCAGGCGGGGAGGCGGGCGCCGGGCCCGGCGGAACGGCCCCCGCGGCCGCGGGGTTCCCCAGGACGGTCCAGCACGCGATGGGGACCACGGAGATCGCGGCGCAGCCCCGGCGGGTGGTGGCACTCGACCAGAGCTTCGTGGACGCGGCACTGACGCTGGACACCCCGGTCGTGGGCTACACGACCTACCGGTCCATCGAGGACACGCTGCCCGGCTACCTTGCCCCCGTGCTCGACGACGCCCGTGAGGCGGTGTCGGTCGGGACGCTGGAGGCGCCGAGCCTGGAGAAGATCGCCGCGCTGCGGCCCGACCTGATCCTCAGCGCCAAGGTCCGCCACGAGGCGCTGTACGACAAGCTCGGCCGGATCGCCCCAACCGTTTTCAGCGAGACGACCGGCGCGAAGTGGAAGGACAACCTCCGCCTCGTCGGCCGGGCGCTCGGCAAGGAGGACCTGGCCGAGCAGCGGATCAAGGAGTACGAGGACCGCGCCGCCGCGATCGGCGAGGAGATCACGGCCGGGAACGGCGGAACCCCGCCGACCGTCTCGATCATCCGCTTCGCCGGGGAGCCGACCGTCCGGCTGTACGTGGAGAACTCCTACTCCGGCATCGTGCTCAGGGACGCCGGGCTCGTCCGGCCCAAGGGACAGCCCACCACGACCGACACCGTCGCCGTGAACCTCAGCGAGGAGCGGATCCCGGAGATGGACGCCGACCACATCTTCCTGGCGGCCTACGACGACCCCTCGGTGGGCCCGGTGAAGCAGAGGTTCGAGGCCAACCCGCTCTGGGGGCGTCTGAAGGGCGGGATCCACGAGGTGCCGGACATTACCTGGATGACGGCGGTCGGCATCCAGGGGGCCCACGCGATCCTCGACGACCTGGCGACGACCTTCGGCGTGGACCCCGCCCGCCCGTCCTGAACCCACCGGGAGGGGCGGCGGATGTCAGCCCGCGAGGAAGCGGCGTAAATCGGCCAGATGGGGCTCGATGTCGATCCCCGTCTCGTCAAGCCAGCGCTGGTCGCCGTACGTGTGCCGGTAGCGCTCGCCGCCGTCGCAGATGAGCGTGACCACGCTGCCGCGCTCGCCGTTCTCCCGCATCTCGCGGATGACCTCCACGGCCGCCGCGATGTTGGTGCCGGTCGAGCCGCCGACGTCGCGGCGGGTGACCTCCCTGACCCAGTGCATCGCGGCGATCGACAGCGCGTCCGGCACCAGCGTCATCCGGTCGATCACGGTCGGCAGGAACGACGGCTCGACCCTCGGCCGGCCGATGCCCTCGATGCGCGACCCGCGCCCGGCGTGCTCCTCGCCGGAGGCCCAGGACGGGTAGAAGGCCGAGCCCTCCGGGTCGGCCACGCACAGGCGGGTCCGGTGGCGGCGGTACCGGATGTAGCGGCCGATGGTCGCCGAGGTGCCGCCGGTCCCGGCGCCGACCACGATCCACGCCGGGTCGGGGTGCCGTTCGAGGGCCATCTGCTGGAAGATGCTCTCCGCGATGTTGTTGTTGCCGCGCCAGTCGGTGGCCCGTTCCGCGTAGGTGAACTGGTCCATGTAGTGCCCGCCGGTCTCGGCGGCCAGGCGGTGGGACTCCTCGTAGATCGCCCCCGGGTCGTCCACCAGGTGGCACTTCCCGCCGTAGAACTCGATGATCTCCCGCTTCTCCGGCGACGTCGTGGCCGGGATCACCGCGATGAACGGCAGGCCGAGCAGGCGGGCGAAGTACGCCTCACTGACGGCCGTCGACCCGCTGGACGCCTCGATGATCGTCGTCGTGGGCCCGATCCAGCCGTTGGCCAGGCCGTACAGGAAGAGGGAGCGGGCGAGGCGGTGCTTGAGTGAACCGGTCGGGTGCACCGACTCGTCTTTCAAGTAGAGGTCGATGCCCCAGTGGGAGGGGAGCGGGAAGACATGGAGATGGGTGTCGCAACTGCGGTTCGCGTCGGCCTCGACGGCCTGCACGGCCTCCGACACCCACGCCCTGTCCGCAGGGTCGTGCCGGTCCACGTGTTTCATGGCGCCCACTGTAGCCAGTGAGCTCCGCCACACTTTACTCCGGATTGAGGCTCCGGTGTTACTATACTGAGACTTACTCGGCCTGCGTGTGACCAGACCGCGTCCGGCCCCGTGTCGCTTGCACTCCTGTGACCAGGAAAAACAATTAACACTGTGCTTACGTCCCATTCGGCACGATGTTCCTTGGCACAACAATGACCGGACGGCCTCGCATGGGTTCCTGGCGGACGGGTAACGGGGGAGAAGTTCTGTAGGGGGATGAGATGATCTCGACCGACGAGCAGCGACAGGTGTGGTTCGAGCGTGAGGTCGTGCCGGTGACCAACCAGCTCTACGCGTCCGCCATGCGGCTCACCCGTAACCCCGCCGACGCGGAGGACCTGGTCCAGGAGACGGTCGCCAAGGCGTACACGTCCTACCACCAGTTCCGCGAGGGAACGAACCTGAAGGCGTGGCTGCACCGGATCCTGACCAACAACTTCATCAACGACTACCGGAAGCGGCAGCGCTCGCCGAAGCTGTCGGCCGCCGAGGACATCGAGGACTGGCAGCTCGCCGCGGCCGAGTCGCACATGTCCACGGGTCTGCGCTCGGCCGAGAACGAGGCGCTCGACCAGCTTCCCGACAGCGTCGTGATGGACGCCCTGCGCGCCCTGCCCGAGGACTTCCGGGTGGCGGTCTACCTCGCCGACGTGGAGGGGTTCGCCTACAAGGAGATCGCCGACCGCATGGGAACCCCCATCGGCACCGTCATGTCCCGGCTGCACCGCGGCCGGCGGCAGCTTCGCGGCATGCTTGAGGACTACGCCCGCGAGGAGGGCGTCGTCCGCGTCCCCGTCCACGCCTACGCCGCATGAGAACCGTCTGAGAAAGCCCCAGATCGCCTGGGCGTAGGCGGGCCGGCGGACACCCGCCCCGCGGACGCCCGGCCCCGAAGACCCGGCCCGGTACGGCCGCCGCACGACGCGGCGGCCGTACCGGCGTGTCAGGGGTCAGGACGCGGCGATGAGCGCGACCGCGCCGAGCGCGAAGCCCACGCCGGCGATCTGCAGGGCGCTGAGCCGCTCACCCAGGACGTACCGGGCCAGCAGCAGCGTGCTGGCGGGGTACAGCGACACCAGCACCGCCACGAGGCTGAGCATGCCCCGCTGCGCGGCCAGCAGGTAGAGCACGTTGGCCGCCATGTCGAGGACGCCGGCCCAGAGCGTCACCGGCACGCTCCCCGGCGTCGGGCGCAGGGTGGCGCGCCGGGCGACGGCCAGCACCACCACCAGCGCGATCGAGGCGAACCGCGCCCCCAGCAGCGGCCACACGCCGGAGTCCTCCGGGGCCAGCCTCAGCAGGATGAAGAACGCGCCGAACCCGGCCCCGGAGGCGAGCGCGCCCAGGATGGGGCCGACGCGCGAGCCGGTGGCCGTGCCGTTCGGGTCGCGGCTGACGAGCAGGACGGCGAGCAGGCCCAGCACCACGCCGGTCAGCGCCAGGGCGGACGGGCGCTCCCCGATGAGCAGGCCGAAGATCACCGGGACCGCCATGGCCGTGGTCGCCGTGGTCGGGGCGACCACGGACATCATCCCGGTGGCGAGCCCCCGGTAGAACAGGACGAGGGCGCCCGCCCCCGCCACGCCCGACGCCATCCCCCACAGCAGCGCCGCGGGGCTCACGCTCCCCGGCAGCAGCGGGATGAGCACCCCGATCAGCAGCAGCCCTCCCACCTGGGACAGGACGACGACCGCGAGGACCCGGGAGCGCCTGGTGGCCAGTCCGCCGAGGAAGTCGGCCGTCCCGAAGATCACCGCACATGCCGTAGCGAGCGCCACCGCCGTCACGAGTTCCCCCAAGGAATCGGCAAGGATAGTTCAATAGATTGTAATAGTAGACCACTAGACTGTACTCATGCCTGATCCGTCGACGATCAACGCGGCCATCGCCGCCAACGTCCGGGCTCAGCGGGCGCATCGGGGCATGACGCTCGACGAGCTGGCGGCCCGATCGAACGTGAGCCGCGGCATGCTCATCCAGATCGAGCAGGGCCGTACCAACCCGAGCGTGAACACCCTGTGCCGGATCGCCGACGCCCTCGGCGTCACGATGGGCCGGCTCGTGGAGGTGTCGGACACGCCGGTCGTCCGCGTGGTCCACGCCGCGGAGGTCGTCACGTTCACGCACCCCGGAGGCGGCTCGGCCAAGCTGCTCGTCGGCACCGACGCCCCCGCCATCCTGGAGCTGTGGGACTGGCGCCTCGGCCCCGGCGAGCACCACGACGGCGACGCCCACCCCGCCGGCACCCGGGAGATGCTCACCGTCCTCGAAGGGGAGCTGACGCTGGTCGTGTACGGCCGCAGCCACGTCGTCGGGGCGGACGAGGCGGTGGTGTTCAGCGCCGACCGCCCGCATCGATACGCGAACGCGGGCGACGCGCCGCTCCGGTTCGTCATGGTCGTCACCGAGCCGCCCGAGCGTCTGGACGACTGACCGCTTATGGCTGCGCTGTAACGCTTCGTAGTCTCATCATTACTCTATGAAGTGGCAAGGGGCGGCCCAAGGTTGGGTACATACCTTTTTGTGCGTGTCTCTACGGCAGGGGGCGGTGGCCGGTGACTGAGCCGCGCACCGCTATTGGACGACTCCGCGCGGAACTCGCCGCCCTCGGTGTGCACGAGGCGTACGAGATCGGCGACGGTGCCACGCTGTCGGTCTGGATCGGCCTCGTCGTGAGCTTCCGCGACGGCCTTTACCGTTGGCGCGAGGGCGCCGTGAAGTGCCGCCACCTGGGTACGGACCCTGTGGGATGCGCCACGCGGGTGGCCCGCCGGTATGCCGAGCTGCGGGCCGAGGTGCCGCCCTGGTGGGAGGAGCTGGCCAAGGTTCTGCGGGGGGACGCGGCCCAGGAGTATCCGTAGCCGACCGCCCCCGCTCGCTCGGGGGGTCGTATGCGGAGGCTGTCCGTACTGCTGTCGCTGCTCATGCTCGCCGGCTGCGGGCGGGCCGCGACCTCGGCGATGCCCGCCGGGCCCGCCGGACCGGCCGCCGCTCGCCCGGGCTACGGCGTCGCCGACAGGTTCGACCCCGGGATGCTCCGGATGCGCCTGATCGGGGCCCAGCCCGGCTGGCCGGGCCCCCGTCTCCCGCTCGCCCCGCCGCCCCGCAAACTGGACTGCGGCCGGCTCAAATGCGTCGCGCTGACGTTCGACGACGGGCCGGGGGAGGCCACGGACAAGGTCCTCGACCTGCTGGCGGCCCACCACGCCCGGGCGACGTTCTTCGTGCTCGGGCAGATGGTGACCGACAAGAGCCGGGACTTCGTCCGCCGGATGGTCGCCGAAGGCCACGAGGTCGGCAACCACTCCTGGGACCACGCCGCGCTGGCCGGCCTGTCCGCCGACGCCGTGCGCCGCGAGCTCGACCGCACTCAGGACGTCGTACGACGGGCCGCCGGCGTGCGGATGACGCTGATGCGGCCGCCGTACGGGTCGACGAACCACGAGGTGGAGAACGTCGCCAGGCAGGAGGGGCTGGCGCAGATCCTGTGGGCCGTCGACACGCTCGACTGGCGCGACCACGACCCCGCCATCGTGGCCAAGCGGTGCTGCTCGGCGAAGCCGGGCGACATCGTGCTCATGCACGACATCCATCCCACGACGATCGCCGCCCTGCCCCGCCTCCTGGACGAGCTCGACCGCAAGGGCTTCACGTACGTGACCGTCTCCGAGCTGCTCGGCAGCCCGGCTCCCGGGAAGCAGTACTTCAACCGGTGAAGGGCTACGACGTCCAGGGGCCGGCGCTGGAGCTGGGGGCGCTGATCCGCGACGACGGCGCCGCCGACCCGGCCGAGCCCATCCGCGTCCCGCTGGCCATGATGAACCGGCACGGCCTGGTCGCGGGGGCCACCGGCACCGGCAAGACCAAGACCCTCCAGCTCCTCGCCGAGCAGTTGTCCGAGCAGGGCGTGCCGGTCTTCCTGGCCGACGTCAAGGGCGACCTGTCCGGCATGGCCTCGCCCGGCGTCCCGTCCGACCGGGTGAGCAGGCGGGCGGCCGAGGTGGGCGAGACGTGGTCGCCCGCGGCCTGCCCGGTCGAGTTCTTCTCGCTCGGCGGGATGGGCGAGGGGATCCCGCTGCGGGCGACGATGAGCGCGTTCGGGCCGACCCTGCTGGCCCGGGTCCTGGAGCTCAACGAGACGCAGGAGTCGTCGCTCGGGCTGATCTTCTACTTCGCCGACAAGCACGGGCTGCCGCTGCTCGACCTCAAGGACCTGGTCGAGGTGATCCGGTACCTCACCGAGACCCCGGAGGCCCTCAGCGGCATCGGCGGCCTGTCCGCCGCGACCGCCGGCGTCATCCTCCGCGCCCTGGTCAACTTCCAGGCGCAGGGGGCGGAGGCGTTCTTCGGCGAGCCCGAGTTCGACGTGCACGACCTCCTGCGGACCACGCCGGACGGCAAGGGAGTGGTGTCCGTCCTGGAGCTGCCCGCCGTCCAGGACCGGCCGCAGCTGTTCTCGACCTTCCTGATGTGGCTGCTGGCCGACCTGTTCGAGGTGCTGCCCGAGGTGGGCGACCCGGACAAGCCGTCGCTGGTGTTCTTCTTCGACGAGGCCCACCTGCTGTTCGACGGCGCGTCCAAGGCGTTCCTGCGGTCGATCACGCAGACCGTGCGCCTGATCCGCTCCAAGGGCGTCGGCGTGTTCTTCGTCACCCAGACGCCGAAGGACGTGCCCGCCGACGTGCTGGCCCAGCTCGGCGCGCGGGTGCAGCACGCCCTGCGGGCCTTCACGCCGCAGGACGCCAAGGCGCTCAAGGCCACCGTCTCGACGTTCCCGAACTCCTCCTACGACCTGGAGAAGCTGCTGACCGAGCTCGGCATCGGCGACGCCGTGGTGACCGTGCTGTCCGAGACGGGCGCGCCGACCCCGGTCGCCTGGACCCGGCTGCGCGCCCCGCGCACGCTCATGGCGCCGTCCGCCCCGGCCGTGGTGCAGGGCGTCATCGCCGCCTCCCCGCTCTTGTCCAAGTACGGCACGGCGGTGGACCGGCAGTCGGCGTACGAGATCCTGTCGGCCCGGCTGGCCCCGAGCGAGCCGGCGGCCCGGCCGCCCGAGCCGCAGCCGTCCCGGCGGGAGCCGGCGCCGGGGGAGCGGGAGGAGCGGCGCGAGCGGACGCCGTCCGTGCTGGAGGGGATGCTCGAGTCGAAGGAGTTCCGCTCGCTGGCCCGGTCCGCCGCGTCCGCCCTCGGCCGGGAGATCACCCGGTCGATCTTCGGGACGCCGCGGCGCAGGCGCCGCTGAGCGCGAGCGTGTGCGCTTTGTCGGAGGGACGTGCCAAAGTGGCGGGCATGGGTTTCAGCGGGTTCCCCGACGAGGCGCTCATCTTCTACGAGGGCCTGGTCGCCGACAACTCCCGGGGCTACTGGGCGGCCAACAAGGAGCTGTACGAGGACGCCGTCAAGGCGCCGATGCTCGCCCTGCTGGAGGAGCTGGCCCCCGAGTTCGGCGACTCCCATCTGTTCCGGCCGTACCGGGACGTGCGGTTCGCCAAGGACAAGTCGCCGTACAAGACCCACCAGGGCGCCTACTTCAGGGCGGGCCTGGAGGGTGTGGGCTACTACGTGCAGATCGACGCCGACGGGCTGTACGCGGCCGCCGGCTGGTGGGCGTCCGGTGAGCAGGTGCTGCGCTACCGGGAGGCGCTCGACGACGACACGGCGGGCGCCCGGCTCGAGGAGGTCCTCGCCGCCCTGCCGGGCGGGCTGACGGTGGGCGGCGAGCGCCTCAAGACCCGGCCGCGGGGCACCCCGGAGGACCACCCGCGGCTCGACCTCATGCGGTACAAGTCGCTGCACGCCGGGCGCCGGTTCGAGCCCGAGCCGTGGCTCCACACCCCCGAGACCCTCGACCGCGTACGGGACACCTGGCGCGCCTGCGTCCCGCTCGTCGACTGGCTGCGCGTCCACCTCAGCTGACCCGCCGTGTCAGCGGCCGAGCAGCAGCGCCAGCACGGTGACGACCACCCAGGCGCCCGCGAGCGCCGTGTGCATGCCCCCGCCGATGTTCCGCATCGCGGACCCTCCCTTCCCCCCGAGATCTCCTGACCACGGGACGAGGATGCGCTCCGGCGGTTGTGTCCGGCTGAGGAGTGACTTGGACGGCCGTCAGGACGCGACGTGGACGACCCCGCAGGCGATCCGGCGCCCGGCGTCGCCGGTCTTCAGCGTGGCGGCGTCCGGGCCGGTGGTGCCGGTGGCGTCCTTCGGGTGGGTGTAACGGCTGGGGATGTTGGCGAAGTTGTCCGGCTTGGCGTGGATGATGATGGCGCTGCCGTCCGCGTCCCTGAGCCGGGCCGGGGTGAACCGGTCCGTCAGGAAGCTCGTGCTGGCCACGCCGTCGGCGGTCGCGAGCAGCGAGGGGAGGTTGCCCCCTGCGTCCCCGTCCTGTCCCTGGTCCATGTGACCGCCGGCGCTGGCGAACGGGCTGCCGGTGTCGGGGTCGACCGAGGCGGGGTCGCACACGCCGGCCGAGTGGATGTGGAAGCCGTGGAAGCCCGGGGTCAGGCCGCGGACGAACACGGTGACCCGCGACGCGGCGGACGAGTACCGCTCGATCCGCAGGGTGCCGAGGACCTTTCCGTTGACGTCCCTGATCACGGCGCTCGCCGCCGCGTCCGGCCGTGCCTGTGCCTGCGGCAGCGCACCGGTGTGCGGCTGAGCACCGGCGTGCGGCAGCGCGAGGACGCAGGCGCCGACGCCGAGCGCGAGGTTGGCGGCCAGGGCGAGATGACTCGTGCGAAGCATGGGTGAGGCTCCTCCGTAGGGGCTGGTGCCTGCGACAGGAGAGCACGCGCGGGCACGCCCGGGAGAGCGGTAGACGGGCCCTGTGCCCGCCGTTTACCCGTTCTTGCCGACCCCCGACCCCCGACCCC
>NZ_KI866526.1:272537-303221 GCF_000511135.2 Microbispora sp. ATCC PTA-5024
CCCCGGTCCCCGACCCCCGGGAACGCGGAAGCCCCCGCGCCGGGTGGGGCGCGGGGGCTTCGGCAGAGTTGGGTCAGTTGGCGCGCTTGGCGCGGGCGGCGGCGCGGCCGCGGCTCGAGGCGTCGAGAACGACCTTGCGCAGGCGCACGGTCTCCGTCGTGATCTCCACGCACTCGTCGTCGCGGATGAACTCCAGCGCCTGCTCCAGCGACAGCACGCGCGGCGGGATCAGCTTCTCCGTCTCCTCGCTCGTGGACGAGCGCATGTTCGTGAGCTTCTTCTCCTTGGTGATGTTCACGTCCATGTCGTCGGATCGGGAGTTCTCCCCGACGATCATGCCCTCGTACACCTCGGTGCTGGGGGAGACGAACAGCGTGCCGCGCTCCTGCAGGTTGAGCATGGCGAACGCGGTGACCTGGCCGGCCCGGTCGGCCACCAGCGAGCCGTTGTTGCGGGTGCGCAGGTCGCCGAACCACGGCTCGTACGCCTCGAACACGTGGTGCACCAGGCCGGTGCCCCGCGTCTCGGTGAGGAACTCCGTGCGGAAGCCGATCAGGCCGCGGGACGGCACCAGGAACTCCATGCGGATCCAGCCGGTGCCGTGGTTGGTCATGTGCTCCATCCGGCCCTTGCGGACGGCGAGGAGCTGGGTGACCGCGCCCAGGTACTCCTCCGGGCAGTCGACAGTGAGCCGCTCGACCGGCTCGTGGATCTTGCCGTCGACGACCTTGGTGACGACCTTGGGCTTGCCGACCGTCAGCTCGTAGCCCTCGCGGCGCATCTGCTCCACCAGGATGGCCAGCGCCAGCTCGCCGCGGCCCTGCACCTCCCACGCGTCGGGCGTCTCGGTGGCCAGCACGCGGAGCGAGACGTTGCCGACGAGCTCCTTGTCGAGCCGGTCCTTGACGAGGCGGGCGGTGACCTTGGCGCCCTTGACCTTGCCGACCAGCGGGCTCGTGTTGGTGCCGATCGTCATCGAGATGGCCGGCTCGTCCACGGTGATCAGCGGCAGCGGCCGCGGGTCGTCGGGGTCGGCCAGCGTCTCGCCGATCATGATGTCCGGGATGCCGGCGATCGCGATGATGTCGCCGGGCCCGGCCTCGTCGGCCGGCTTGCGCTCCAGCGCCTCGGTCATCAGCAGCTCGGAGATCCGGACCCGCTGGACGGTGCCGTCCGTACGGCACCAGGCCACCTGCTGGCCCTTCTTGATCGTGCCCTGGTGGACCCGGCACAGGGCGATGCGGCCCAGGTAGCTGGAGGCGTCCAGGTTGGTGACGTGGGCCTGGAGCGGCGCCGACGGGTCGTACACGGGCGCCGGGATGGTCTTCTTGATCGTCTCGAACAGCGGCTCGAGGTCGGGGGAGTCGGGCATCCCGCCGTCCTGGGGACGGGTGAGGGAGGCGCGGCCGGCCTTGGCCGAGGCGTACACGATCGGGAAGTCGATCTGCTCCTCGGTCGCGTCGAGGTCGATGAACAGCTCGTATACCTCGTCGACGACCTCGGCGATGCGGGCGTCGGGCCGGTCGACCTTGTTGATGCACAGGATCACCGGCATCTTGGCCGACAGCGCCTTGCGCAGCACGAACCGGGTCTGCGGCAGCGGCCCCTCGGAGGCGTCCACGAGCAGGACGACGCCGTCGACCATGGACAGGCCGCGCTCGACCTCGCCGCCGAAGTCGGCGTGGCCAGGGGTGTCGATGATGTTGAGGGTCATGCCGCCGTGCTTGACGGCCGTGTTCTTCGCGAGAATGGTGATCCCCTTCTCGCGTTCGAGGTCGTTGGAGTCCATGACCCGCTCGTCGACGTCCTGGTTGGCGCGGAACGCCCCGGACTGCCAGAGCATGGCGTCCACCAGGGTGGTCTTTCCGTGGTCGACGTGCGCGATGATCGCGATGTTCCGCAGGTCGTCGCGGCTGTTCAAAGGCATAGTGAGGTCTCGCTCTGGATCGTCGGGGTGTCGTCCGCGTCCCGGGACCGAAGCGAGACGCTCATCCGCCGTGGAGACACGGCCTTTCCATTTTAGTTGATCCGCGGTCGTCGCCAGGCGCCGCCCGGATCCCGCGGCCAGAGAGGCCAACGCGTCCGACGGCCGGGACATTCCGTTACCGGGCGGTGGCTGAAACCTCACCAGGCGGGCAGCAGGAGGGCGTGACGGATGAAGGACTTGTCCTGCTGATCGCCTGGGGGGAGTTGCTCGTCCTGCTGCTCGTGCTCGCGTACTTCCTGCTGAGGGGGCGGACGTGAGCGCGCCGCGCCGGGCTCTCCTCACGGGGGCGGCACTGCTCGCCGCCTTCGGGCCCGCGGCCTGTGTGAGCCCGGCCTGGGACGACCACGACTACGCGCTCAAGGCCGGGAAGACGGCGGAGGCCGCCGCCTCGGCCGTGCAGATCGCCCGTACGGCCGTCCGGCACGAGGACGGGACGACGCGGCAGTACCTGAAGGTCGTGCTCACCGAGGCGGCCGACGACCTCGGGAACGTGAACGACCAGTTCGGCGGCGTCCAGCCCCCCTCGGACGCCTCCGAGCGGCTGCGCGCCGAGGTGACGGATCTCACGGAGAAGGCGGAGGACGAGGTGCACGGTCTGCTCGACCAGGTGCGGCGCGACCGGGTGCGCGACCCGGCGGCCGCCGTGCGCGACCTTGGGGAGATCGCCGGACGGCTCAGCGCGTTCGCGGAGCGCCACAGGTGAAGAAGCTGTTCGCCGTCACGCTCGGCATCCTGACGGCCTTCGGTGGGTTCGTCGACATCGGCGACCTGGTGGCCAACGCGGTGGTGGGGTCCCGGTTCGGCCTGTCGCTGGTCTGGGTCGTGGTCGTGGGCATCGTCGGCATCTGCCTGTTCGCGGAGATGTCGGGCAGGATCGCCGCCGTCTCCCAGCGGCCGGTCTTCGACCTGGTCCGCGAGCGGCTCGGCCCTCGCGCGGGCCTCGTGAACCTCGGTGCCTCGTTCTTCATCAACGCGCTCACGCTGGCCGCCGAGATCGGCGGCGCGTCGCTCGCGCTGGAGCTCGCCACCGGCGTGAACTACCTGCTCTGGGTCCCGCTCGTGGCGCTGGTCGCGTGGCTCGTGATGTGGCGGGTCAAGTTCGAGACGATGGAACGGATCTTCGGCCTCATGGGCCTGGGACTCGTGGTGTTCCTGATCGCGCTCTGGAAGCTCGGGCCCGACTGGGGGGAGCTCGCCCACCAGCTCACCCGGCCGCCGCAGGACGAGGGCCTGCCGACGTACTTCTACTACGCGATCGCGCTGCTCGGCGGGGCCATGACGCCGTACGAGGTGTTCTTCTTCTCCTCGGGCGGCGTGGAGGAGCGCTGGACGTCGAAGGACCTGGTCACCGAGCGGGCCAACGTGTTCGTGGGCTTCCCGCTGGGCGGGCTGCTGTCGATCGGCATCGCCGCCTGCGCGGCCACGCTGTTCATGCCGGTGGAGGCCGTGCCCGACTCGCTCGGGCAGATGGTGCTCCCGGTGGCGGCCGGCCTCGGCAAGGTCGCGCTCGGCGTGGTGATCCTCGGCGTGTTCGCCGCGACGTTCGGCGCCACCCTGGAGACGGCGCTGTCGTCGGGGTACTCCCTGAGCCAGTACTTCGGCTGGCAGTGGGGCAAGTACGTGCCGCCGGCCCGGGCCGCCCGGTTCCACGTGGTGGTCCTCGCTGTGACGATCGTGGCGACCGCCCTCATCCTCACGACGATCGACCCGATCATGGTGACCGAGTACTCCCTCGTGTTCTCCGCCGCCGCGCTCCCGTTGACGTACCTGCCGGTCCTCATGATCGCCAACGATCCCGACTACATGGGGGACAAGGTCAACGGCAGGTTCAGCAACGCGCTGGGCATGGTCTACATGGTGCTGCTGCTCGTGGTGGCGGTGGCGGCCGTCCCGCTGATGCTCGCGACGAAGGCGGGCCAATGACGCGGAGGCACGGACGACCCGGAGGTGACGGCGCGATGACCGAGCACGCGCGGACGCTGCACGCCCGCCTCCACCTGCTCGACCGCCAGGTCGCCTCCACCGACGAGGACCGCCTGATCTGCAAGGTCGACGACCTGGAGGTGCGGACCGGCGACGGCCCGTTCCCGTACGTCACGGCGATCCTTTCCGGGCCGCTCGCGCTCGGACCGCGCATCGGCGGGGTGGCCGGGTGGCTGATGGCCGAGGTCGGCCGCCTGTTCAGGAAGGACCGGTCCGGCGAGCCGTACCGGATCGCGATGGGCCGGGTCACGGAGATCGGCAGCGCGGTCAGGGTCGCGGGGCAGCCGCGTGACCTGGCTCTGGAGCGGTGGCTGGCCCGCAACGTCGTCGGCCGCATCCCCGGAGCGCCGCAGCCCGAGCGTGAGGAGGACACCTCAGGCGGACCGGAGGTCGCGGAGGGCCGAGCGCGGCGGGAGGACGGGGAGACGCTGCGCATGAGCACGCTGCTCGCGCGTGTCGTCCGCGACGATTCCGGAAATGTCGTAGGCAATGTGGTCGACGTGCGCCTGGTCCAGGACGGACCCCTGCTGGACGGGGTCCAGCAGGCCTTCCGCCTCGCGGGGTTCGTCGTCGCGCGGCGGCGGGCCGGGCAGCTGTTCGGCTACGAGCGGGCGCACCGGGACGGGCACCCGGCGCTGGTGGCCGCCGTCGTCCGGCGGCTGCACGGGGAGATCAGGTACGCGGACTGGGACGAGGTGGCATCCCTGGGGGACGGCGAGGTGCGGCTGCGGGTGCCGTGGGAGCGGCTGAGGATGCTGGACGACCTCTGACGGGAGGGGTGGCGCGTGCGGGGGCCGGTATCAGATGTCAATAAGGTCGGGGGCATGGATCTGGCTTCCGCGTTCCCGGCCATGCTGCGGACGGCAGACGGCGTCCGGATCGACGCCGCGCACACCCCCAACAGCTCGCTCGACCTCGGCATCGTGGTGGCACACGGCTTCACCGGGTCCTGGCGGGAGCGCCCGTCACGCCGGATCGTGCACGTCCTGTCCCGGTACGGCGGCGTGGTGTCGTTCGACTTCCGGGGGCACGGCCGCTCGGCCGGCCGCACGACGGTGGGCGACCTGGAGATCCTCGACGTGGACGCGGCGGTCAAGCACGCGCGGGCCATCGGTTACCGGCGGGTCGTCACGGTGGGCTTCTCGATGGGCGCCGCGGTGGTCGTCCGCCACGCCGGGCTGCACGGCGGGGTCGACGCCGTCGTGTCGGTCAGCGGCCCGGCCCGCTGGTACTACCGGGACACCAAGCCGATGCGGCAGGTCCATTGGGCCATCGAACGGTGGCACGGGCGGCTCGCGGCCCGGGTCGTCAAGGGCACCCGGATCGCGGGCGGCGTCTGGGACCCGGTCCCGGTCCCGCCGTACGAGGCGGCGGCGATGATCGCGCCCACGCCGCTGCTGGTCGTGCACGGCGACGCCGACCCGTTCTTCCCCCTGGAGCACGCCCACCAGATCTACGACAACGCGCGGGAGCCGAAGGAGCTGTGGATCGAGCCGGGGTACGGTCACGCGGAGAACGCGGCCACCCCTGACCTCATCCGCAAAATTGGTCTCTGGATTTCGCGAACCAAATCCCGATAAGGGTCGTCTATGGGAGGTGTGCGGGTCCGTCAGGGTTCGCGCACCGCCGGTTTACGGGGATCGGCGCACACCCTCCGGGGTGTGGCCCAGCGTCGCGGGGGCGCGCTGGGCGGCCCCGGTCCCGCCACCGACGCACGGCGGGGCCGGGGCGCATCACCCGGTTCAGCCCAGGCGGGCGATCGACTTGGTCTCCAGGTAGGTCTCCAGGCCCTCCGGGCCGAGCTCCCGGCCGAGGCCGCTGGCCTTGTAACCGCCGAAGGGCGTGTTCGGGTCGAGCGTGTGCATCATGTTCACGCCGTACGTCCCGGTGCGGACCCGGCGGGCGACGTCCATGCCGCGCTCGGTGTCGCCCGTCCAGACCGTGCCCGACAGGCCGTAGTCGCTGTCGTTGGCGATCCGGACCGCGTCGTCCTCGTCGTCGTACGGGATCACCGTGAGGACCGGGCCGAAGATCTCCTCGCGGGCGATCCGCATGTCGTTGGTGGCCCCCGCGAAGACGGTCGGCGCGACGTACCAGCCCCGGTCGAACGGCCGGTCGAGGCCGCCGACGACCGGCTTGGCGCCCTCCTCCAGCCCGGATCTGATGTAGGCCTCGACCCGTTCCTGCTGGCGCCGGGCCACCATCGGTCCGATCCCGGTGGCCGGGTCGGCCGGGTCGCCCACCCGCTGGCCCGTCACCATGTCGGCGACGGCCTGGACGACCTCGTCGTACCGGGACCTGGAGGCGAGGATGCGGGTCTGGGCGACACAGGCCTGGCCGTTGTTCATGAGGGAGGCGATGGACAGGAAGCCCATGGCCGACGGGAGGTCGCAGTCGTCCAGGACGATCGCGGCGGACTTGCCGCCAAGCTCCAGCGTGCACCTCTTGAGCTGCTCGCCGCAGATGGCCGCGATCCGCCGTCCCGCGGCGGTCGACCCGGTGAAGGCCACCTTGTCCACGCCGGGGTGGGAGACCAGGTGCTCGCCCGCCTCGCGGCCGGCCGCGACGATGTTGACCACGCCTGCGGGGATGCCGGCGTCCTTGACCATCTCGGCGAGCAGGTAGGAGTCGAGCGGCGTCTCGGGAGCGGGCTTGATCACGACGGTGCAGCCCGCGACGAGCGCCGGGGCGAGCTTGGTCATGATGACGAACTGCGGGACGTTCCACGGCACGATTGCCGCGACGACGCCGACCGGCTCCCGGCGCACGACCACCGGGCCGAACATGCCGGGCCGCTCCTCCTCGACGCGGTACTCCGCGCCGAGCCCGGCGTAGTACCTGAGCATGCCGAGCGGCTGCGGCGCCTGCGCCATCTGGGAGAACGTGATGGGCGAGCCCATCTCCAGCGTTATGGTCTCGGCGAGCTCCCCCTGCCGGGACTCGTAGATGTCGGCCAGCCTGCCCACCACGGCGGCGCGCTCGGCCATCGTCATGCGCGGCCAGGGCCCGTTGTCGAAGGCCTCACGGGCCGCGGCGACCGCGCGGTCCATGTCGGCGGGCGTGCCGTCGGGAACCCGGGCGACCACCTCCTCGCTGTGCGGGGAGATCACCTCGATGACGTCCGTGCCCGCGGGGGCCACCCAGTCGCCCCCGATGAACAGCTTGTCGTGCTGCAGCATGTCCCTGCCTCCTGATCGGGCGCGCGGTGCCGCGCACCCAGACAGACCGAACCATGTTCTGTCCGGCCTTGGCAAGAGCCGGTCCCACTGTCCGGCCCCTCCTGCCGCGGCCGTCCCGGCCCCGTCCGAAGGCCGCCGCCGTCCGGCCCCCGCCCGAAGGCCGCGGCCGTCCCGGCCCCCGCGTGACGGCGGGGGCCGGGACGGGCCGGTCAGGGAAGGGTGCGGCCGAGCAGGTGGGTCATCGCCCGGCGGACCAGGTCGGTCCGCATGGCCTGCGTGGTCGCGCCTTCGGCCCCGAAGCCGAAGTAGACCGTGTCCTTCGTGGTGATGCCCGCTCCGTCGTCGAGCGACCGGTCGCTGCGCGCCCAGTCGTTGAGCGCGACGGCCGACCCGGGCGGCGGCCCGGCGACCGTCCAGCCGCCGAGGTCGCCCTCGAACGACGTCTGCGACAGCGTCGCGCCGTCGGCCGTGACCGTGGCGTCGTCCAGCCAGACGCCGAGGCCTTGGGTGCCCCAGTCGCTGATGTAGGAGATGGACACCTCGACCTTCTTGCCGGCGTACGGCGTCAGGTCGACCGACCACTGCTGCCAGCCCTTGGACGAGCCGCTCGCCGCGTTCCAGGCGCCGGTCGTGCCGGTCGGCGTGCAGGACGAGACGCCGTCGTAGGTCTGGTAGTGAGCGGTGAACGGGTGGATGTCCACCCAGCCGCTCCCGCAGCTGTCGCCCGGCTCCTGGGAGGTGTGCCCGTTGCGGTCGGGCAGCGTGGTCCAGTCGTCCTGGCCGGCCGTGTGCGCCTCGACCGTCAGGAAGTCCCAGTTGGGCTCGGTGTCGTACGACGCCCAGAAGGACAGGGCGCCGCTGGTCCTGCCGGTGAGGTCGATCGTGGCGGTGAGGCGCTTGTAGGAGACGTCGGCCTGGCCGCTCTGCACCGCCCAGGAGCCGGTGTGCGGGGCGAAGGGCGCGCCCGCGCCGTACTGCCACTTGAGCGGCGCCGCGCTCGCGAACTGCGGGAAGCGGTCGGGCGGCAGCACCGAGGAGGTGCTGACGAACGCGGAGGTGTGGTCCTGGTTGCCGGCGGAGTCGCCGCCGTTGAGGGTGCCGAGGAACCCGGTGAACGCCCCGCCCGCGCCCTTCAGCGGCAGCGTCGCGCCGTCCGCGTCCTGGCCGCCGCCGTCCACGAACGTGTAGGCGCCCAGGTAGTACTGCACGAAGTCGTTGCTCAGGGCCAGGCACGGCGGCTTGGTCCGGGTGGCGCACTCCGGCTGGGCCGGGTAGTCGGGCTCGTACCAGTACGAGCCGTTGACGTTCTG
Source organism: Microbispora sp. ATCC PTA-5024 (assembly GCF_000511135.2). Classification (NCBI taxonomy): domain Bacteria; kingdom Bacillati; phylum Actinomycetota; class Actinomycetes; order Streptosporangiales; family Streptosporangiaceae; genus Microbispora; species Microbispora sp. ATCC PTA-5024. The sequence continues at coordinate 280,997 of NZ_KI866526.1, forward strand.
GGCGTAGAGCGCGTACTTGCCGGTGGCCAGCAGCTTGCCGCCCTCGTTCAGGTAGTCGCGGAAGGCCAGCTCCAGGGCCTCGGCGAGGTTGGCGGCGGTGCCGCCGGGCTGGGTGGCCGCCCGGGGGATGATGTCGTCGCCCGTCTCCCACACCACGGCCTTGTAGTGGCTCAGCACGCCGAGCGGGTCGGGCGCCCTGCGGCCGTGGGTGTCCACGTCGTACACGTCGGAGGAGTAGCCGGCCTGCGAGAGGGCCTTCGCGTAGGCGTCGGCGTACTTGGCCGCGGTCGCGCCCTGGGCGGGGCTCGCCCCGGTGACGTCCTCCGCGGCGACGATCAGGACCTTGCCGCCGATGTCGGCCGACACCGTGTAGGTGAAGTCCTGGCTCTTCTTGGTGGGCGAGGCGAACCACACCTTCACGCTGTCACCGGGCCGGGCGCCCTTGACCGTGCCCCTCAGCCGGTGGAAGTAGGTGTCGTAGCCGCCGCCGTAGCGCTCGCCGCCCTTCCACTCGCTCGTGGGCGCGGTGCGGACGGGGCCGCCGTTGATCTGGTAGCGCAGCAGGACGGGCCCGAGGTTCCGCTTGGCGTCGACCTGGACGACCTGGTCCCTGCCGTAGCTGCTGTCGAACGTGTTCACCACGAAGTCGGGCACCGTGTTGCCCAGGTGGCTGACCGGGTCGCTGAAATCGCGCGCCGACGTGAGCACGTCGAGCGCGAACGGCAGCTGCTTGTCGAACTCGGCCTGGACCAGCGCCTCGTCGTCGGGGAAGACGAACCCGCAGCCCTCGCAGCCCTCGTCGAGCTCCGGCGTCCAGGCGAGCGTGCCGTAGGCCGCGTGCGCGTGATCGGTGGTCTCGCCGTTCGTGGTGTACAGCTCGGCGCCCACGCCGGGGTCGAACCCCGGGACGGCCGGCTTCTCGTCCGTCCCCGTCAGCGCCAGGTAGACCGGGTCGTCCGCGGTGGTGGTCTCCACCTGCCAGCCCTGCGGGTAGAGCAGCAGCGGCCCGTACGAGTGGTAGTTGACCTGGGCCTTGAAGCGCAGCCGCCGGAGCAGGCCGTCCATCGCCCGCGTCTCGGGCTCGGAGGCGGGGGCCGTGCCCCGGTACGTCTCGCTGCTCAGGACGCTGGACGAGCCCTCCTCGTCGTACCCCCACTTGGTGGGGAAGTTCCGGTTGGGGTCGACGCCGTCGTTGCCCGTGATCCGCCCGTCGCCGTCGTTGTCGCGCAGGGTCTTGCGCCACAGGCGGTTGCCCTCGGTGAAGGTGAAGTCGTAGCCGTCGGGGTTGGCCACCGGCACGAACCACACCTCGGTGGTCCCCAGCAACCGGGAGACGTCCGGCGTGGCCTTGTTCGCGACCAGATACTTCAGCAGCCGCATGTCGACCTCGGTGGAGATCCACTCGCGGGCGTGCTGGGTGGCCGAGTAGAGCACGGACGGCCGGGCGCCGTCGGGCAGGACGCGAGCCTGCCTGGTGAGCCTGAGCGCGAGGATGTCCTTGCCCTGCAGGGATCTGCCGATCGACTCCAGCTTCGCGACGTCCTTGTTCGCGTCGGCGATGGCCCTGAGCTGGTCGGCGATGCCGCCCTTCTCCGAGTAGGACCTCCAGACCGTGTAGCCGCCGGCCGCCTGCGCCCGGGCCGCCTGCAGCTGGGTCTGGCCCTGCGGGTTGCGCACCGGCTCCGGCCGCAGGCCGAGGGACCGGAGCTTCCTGACCTCGCCCGGTGTGGCGGTCAGCTCGACGTGCTCGCGGTCGCCGGTGAGGCGGCGCTGGACGACGTCGAATCCCTTCTGGGCCAGCGTCCCGGAGGTGCCGGGCGCGCTGTCGAGCTGGTAGAGGTCGATCTGGTCCGCGGGAGGGAGGGGATCGCCCTGGTCGGCCTGGGCCGGCAGGACCGGCGTCAGGAGCGCCGCGGCGAGAGCGGCGGCGGCCAGGGCCGGGACGGTCACTCGTCGGGACATCGATGAGCCCTTCGTGAGGGTGACGATCTCCCGAATCTCGCCCGGAGCCGGCGAGCGTGCAAGTGGTCGTGAGGAGACGGGTAAGTCTCGAATCGATCACGGAAACATCTACATTAATCACGACAAGTGACCGCGAACCGGGCGAATGCTCTCTTTCAGCCCATCGGTTTCTCCTGTTCCGGTAGCAGGCATAAAGATCGCCTTCTATAGTTTCGGACCGGATCCGAGTGGAGGTCGACGTGCGGTCGGGACGCTGGGCCGGGCTCGCGGCGGTCGCCGCCGCGCTGCTCGCCGCGCTCTCCGTTCCGGCTGGGTCCGCCGCGCAGGCGGACCCGGACCAGCAGGCCAAGCTGCGCCGCCTCACCAAGGAGGCCGCCGACCTGTCCAAGGCGTACCGGGGCGAGATCGTGAGCCTGGAGGACGCGCAACTGGCGGTGGACAAGGCGGCCAAGCGGGTCAAGAAGCTCAAGGTCGACCTGCGGGGCGCGGAACGGCAGGTGGCCGAGTTCGCCCAGACGGCCTACATGGGCGGCGGCTTCGACCCGTCGCAGTTCTTCACCATGACGGCCGACCTCGGCTCGCTGTCCACGTTCGCGTACCTGTCCAGCGCGAAGTCCGAGCGCCTCACCAGCATCCGGTGGCTCATCGACCAGCAGCAGAAGGCGGCCAAGGACGCCGACGCCGAGATCGACCGCCTCCAGGCGCACATCAAGGAGCTCAAGGCCAAGCAGCGCGAGGTCGAGACCAAGATGGCCAGGTACGGCTTCCAGGCGCCGGACGCCGGGACCGGGCTCACCGCCCGCCTGGTCACCGTACGCAACGCCATCATGCAGAGCTTCCCGATGCCGTTCGGCGTCGGCTGCCTGCGGCCGGGTGACCCGGGGGAGCACGGCAAGGGCCGGGCCTGCGACTTCATGATGAGCAGCGGCGGCCGCATGCCCGACGCCACCGCCAAGGCCCGCGGGGACGCCCTCGCCCAGTGGTGCATCGAGCACGCCCAGCAGTACGGGATCATGTACATCATCTGGCAGCAGCGCTTCTACGACATGCGCACGGGCACGGGGTGGCGCATGATGGCCGACCGGGGCGGGATCACCGCCAACCACTACGACCACGTGCACGTGTCAGTGCTCTGACCCGGCGTCCCCGGCGCAGGCGTCCCGGGGCACGGGCGTTCCCCGGCGCAGACGTCCCGGGGCAGGCGTTTCCCGGCGCAGGCGTCCCGGGGCAGGCGTTTCCCGGCGCGGTCGCCTCAGGCGCGGGCGGCGATCCGCTCCCTCAGCCAGTGGTACGACGCCTTGGGCGTGCGCGTCTGGGTCTCGAAGTCCACGTGGACCAGGCCGAACCGCTGGTGGTAGCCCTCGGCCCACTCGAAGTTGTCGAGCAGCGACCAGACGAAGTAGCCCCGGAGGTCCACGCCCTCGGCCCGCTCCGCCGCCGCGATGTGGCCGTCGAGGTAGGCGATGCGCTCCTGGTCGTCGATCCCCTCGTACGAGCAGCCGTTCTCGGTGACGTAGACGGGCGGGAGGGCCTCGCCGTACCGGGCCTTGAGGCCTTCGAGCAGCTCGCGCAGGCCCTCCGGCACGACCGGCCACCCGAACGCCGTGGTGGGGTAGCCGGTGATCCCCGCGTCCCGGAACGGCAGGCCGTCGGCGCCGGGACCCGCGATGCGCGTCGGGTTGTAGTAGTTGACCCCCAGGCCGTCGAGCGGCTGGGCGATCGTCTCCAGGTCGCCCGGGCGGACCACGTCCAGCCCGTCGATCCCGTACGCCGACAGATCGGGATAGGCGCCGAGAAGCACCGGGTCGTTGAACAGCCGGTTGTGCAGGGTGTCGTAGGCGTCCGCGGCGGCCCTGTCCTCCTCGGATCCGGAGGCCGGCCACACCGGCGTGCAGTTGTTGGTGATCAGCACCTGCCGCGCACCGGCCGCGCGGAGCGCCTGGACGGCCAGGCCGTGGCCGAGCAGCTGGTGGTGGGCGACCGGCAGCGCGTCGAGGAAGAGCGTCCTCCCCGGCGCGTGCATGCCGAGCCCGTATCCGAAGACCATGTGGACGAACGGCTCGTTCAGTGTGATCCACATGTCGACCCGGTCGGACAGCCGCTCCGCCACGATCGCGGCGTAGTCGGCGAAGCGTCCCGCCGTGTCCCGGGCCAGCCAGCCGCCCTCGTCCTCGAGCGCCTGCGGCAGGTCCCAGTGGAAGAGCGTGGGGACGGGCGTGATCCCCCGCTCGTGGAGGGCGTCCACCAGGCGGTCGTAGAAGTCGAGCCCGGCCGGGTTGACCGCGCCGTGCCCCGCGGGCAGCACCCGTGGCCAGGCGATCGAGAACCGGTAGGCGTTCAGCCCCGCGCCGGCCATCAGCGCCACGTCCTCGGCCCACCGGTGGTAGTGGTCGCAGGCCACGTCGCCGGTGTGCCCGTCGCGGACCCGTCCCGGCTCGTGGGAGAAGGTGTCCCAGATCGACGGGCCGCGGCCGTCCTCCCGGACGGCCCCCTCGATCTGATAGGACGCGGTGGCCGTACCCCAGAGGAACATGTTTCGCCCTCCCGTTTCATGAGCGAAACTCATGTTAACCCGCGCTCCACGTCGCGGGGAGAGAATGTCGGACATGACGACTGTCACTGGGGGAACGTTGCGTCGCAGGCCCGCCCAGCGCCGCAGCCAGGAGCGGGTCGAGCGGATGCTCGACGAGTGCGCCCGGCTGCTCGACGAGGTCGGGTACGAGGGCCTCACCACCAAGGAGGTCGCCCGCCGGGCCGAGGTTCCGATCGGGACCTTCTACCAGTTCTTCAGTGACAAACAGGCCCTCGTGCGCGCGCTCGCGCTGCGCAACCTCGACGCGTTCCTCGACCGTGTCGCCACCCGGCTGGCCGCCGAACCGCTCTCGGGCTGGGCAGGCGCCGTCGACCTCGGCATCGACGAGTTCGTCCGGATGAAGCGGACCACGCCCGGGTTCGGGGTGGTCGACTTCGGCGAGGTCCTGGCCGCGCCCGGCGGGCCTGCTCTGCCGGGCACCCAGCGGATGCTCGACGAGGCCCTGGAGAACAACGTCGTCGTGGCCGACCGGCTGCGCACGCTCATGGTCGACCTGCTCGGCGTCCGCCCGGACGACGGCCTGGCCCGCGCCTTCGTCGTCGCCGTCGAGGCCGCCGACGCCGTGCTCAAGCTCGCCTTCCGCGCCCACCCCGACGGCGACCCCGACCTCATCGCCGAGTGCAAGCGCCTCGTCCGCCGCTATCTGTCCGGCCACCTCGGCTGACGTCGCCCCGGCCTCGCCGTACACGGAGGCGGGGCCCGCGACGGCGGGGTCGTCGCCCGGACCGCGCTGTGGGCCGGGCGGCAGCGGCCGGGCGGTCTTGATCAGGCGGGGGCGTCGAGGCGGGCGATCTGGGCGGGCTCGAGCTTGACCTCGGCGAGCAGTTCGTCGAGCTGGGCGAGCGAGCTGACCCCGACGATCGGGACGATGTCCTGGGCCCGCAACCACGCGAGGACGACCTGGTTGGGGGTGGCGCCCAGCTCGCCGGCCACCTCCCGCAGCACCGCGAGCCGCCGGGTCGTGCCCGGGTGGTCGTAGTGCTCCGGCAGGGGCTTGCGCGCGTACGCCCCGGCGAGCAGCGAGGTGTAGACCCACAGCGCCAGGCCCTCGGATCGCACGTAGTCGAGGGACTCCTCGCTCACCTGGACGTGGCCGCCCTCGGGCAGGCGGACGCCCGGACGGGGCCGCAGGTAGGAGTGGCGGAGCTGGACGTGCGTGTACGGCGTCAGCCCGCGGGCGGCCGCCAGCACCCGGGCCCGGTCGAGCCGCCAGGTGGCGTGGTTGCTCGCCCCGAGCAGCCGCGCTTTGCCCTCCCGCACCAGCTCGCCGAAGACGGCCACGGTCTCCTCGAGCGGGACCGACCTGTCCTCGATGTGCGCCCAGTACACGTCGACCCCGTCGACTCCGAGGCGGCGCAGGCTGCCCTCCATGGCGGCCCGGACGGCGGCGGCCGACAGGCCCTCGGCCGAGCCGAGCGTCCGGTCGCCGGGCACCGTCGGCCGTCCGCCGACCTTGGTGCTGATCACCACGCGGTCGTGGTTGCGGCGCGAGGCGAGCCAGCGGCCGATCGTGGTCTCGCTCTCGTCGCCGGTCGCGCCGTCCAGCCAGAACGGGTAGTTGTCGGCGGTGTCGACGATCGTCCCGCCCGCGTCGACGAACCGGTCGAGGATGGCGAACGACGTGGGCTCGTCCACGGTGGTCCCGAACGGGATGGTCCCCAAAGCGATTGTCATGCCGCCCACCCTGCCGCCTGGAGCGCACTCCACCTCAAGCCCGGAGCCCGCCCGTGTGCCAGGATCGACGGCGTGGCCGTGTACACACCGGGACAGGTCGTCGAGGAGACCGGGTTCAGCCTCGACACCCTGCGTTACTACGAACGGATCGGGCTGCTGGAGCCCATCGGGCGCACCGCGTCGGGTCAGCGGCGGTTCACCGAGGAGGACGTGGCCTGGCTGGGCATGATCCGGTGCCTGCGCGACACCGGCATGCCGATCGCGGAGATGCTCCGCTTCGCCCGGCTCGTCCGGCAGGGCGACCGGAGCATACGGGACCGGATCGCGGTGCTGGCCGACCACGATCGGAAGGTCGAGGCGCAGATCGCCGACCTGCGGCAGAAGCAGCAGGCCATCCAGCGCAAGATCGCTTACTACCGTGACGTCCTGTCCATCCCGGACGGGCTGCGCGGCCGCGAGGAGGAACCGGCCTCCTGACCACGGCCGTCCCGGACGGGATCGCCCGCCGCCCGGATCGGGTGTGCCGCCGCGAGGAGGAGCCGTCAGGCTGTCCCGGACGGGGTCGCCCGCCGCCCGGATGGGGTGTGCCGCCGGGAGGAGGAGCCGGCCTCCTGACTCAGGCCGTGCGGTAGGCCTGGGCCTGGAGGTTGTACAGCTCGGCGTAGAGGCCGTCGACCGTCATCAGCTCCTCGTGCGTGCCCTGCTCGCGCACCTGGCCGTGGTCGAGCACGTAGATCCGGTCGGCGTACCGGACGCTGGCGAGGCGGTGCGTGATGAGCAGGACCGTGCGGCCGTCGGCGTGCTGCCGGATGCGCTCGAACAGCGCGTGCTCGGCCCGGGCGTCGAGCGCGGCCGTCGGCTCGTCGCAGATCAGCAGCGGGGCGTCGCGGTAGAAGCCCCGGGCGACGGCGATCCGCTGCCACTGGCCGCCGGACAGCTCGTGGCCGTCCTTGAAGCGGCGGTCGAGCAGTGTGCGGTAGCCGTTCGGCAGCTCCGCGATGACCTGGTCGGCGCCCGCGACCTGGGCGGCGCGGACCACCTCGTCCTCGCCTTTGTCCATGCCCATGGTGATGTTGTGCCGGGCCGTCAGCGGCCAGCGGGTGTGGTCCTGCGCGATGACCGCGATCCTGCTCCTCAGCGTGTCGGGGTCGACCTCGCGCAGGTCGACGTCGTCCCACAGCACGCGGCCGCCGTCCGGCTCGTAGAGCCCGGCGAGGATCTTCGCGAGCGTGGTCTTGCCCGACCCGTTCTCCCCGACGAGGGCCACGACCTCGCCGCGCTCCATGCGGATCGACACCCCGCGCAGGGCCGGGGCCGCCGCGCCGGGATAGGAGAAGGTCACGTCGTCGACCGTGACGCGGTCGAACCGCTCGGGGGCCTCCCGAGGACGCGGCGCCGGCCTGCGCGACTCGGCGTGCGTGACGAAGTCGACGAAGTCGGTGAAGTAGAGGCCCTCCTCGTACAGCCGGTTGGTCGCGAACATGAAGTTGGCCAGCGACGTCTGGCCGGAGCGGATGGCCAGCACGGCCGTGCCCGCCACCGCGAGCGGCACCGCCCCGGCCGCGAGCAGCAGGCCGAGCGCGAGGTAGACGACGCCCTGGCCGATGCCGCTGAGCGCCTCGCCCAGGATGCGGGCGACCGTCTCACGGCGGGCCAGAGCGAGCATGACCCGCTGCTCGCCCCGTGCCACGGCGTCGAACATGCGCAGCAGGAACCCCCGCATCGTGAACGTGCGCACCTCGGCGGCGGTGTCCTTGTGGGCGAGCAGCTCCTCGATGATCCACTTGCGGCGGCGGGCGGGAACGAGCACCAGGGCCGTCGTGTAGCGCATCCGCGCGGCCCGGACGGCCGCCCAGGCGTCGGGCACGACCGCCAGCAGGAGCAGCGGCAGCAGCACGGGGTGGAGCACGCCCAGCACGCCGGCCGCCGCCACGATGCCGACCAGCCCGGTCAGCGCGTCGATGGCGGTGCTCACCACCACGTCGGCCACCTGCATGCCCCGGATGCGGGCCCGCTGCAGGGCGTCGTGGAACTCGGGATCGTCGTAGCAGACGAGGTCGACCTGGCTGGTCAGCGTGTAGACCCGCTCCTCGGTGATCCGGCGGACCTGGGGCTCGAGCCGTGACTCCGCCCAGCCCGCGCCGGCCTGCAGCACGGTCCGGATGCTCGCGGCCAGGCCGACCAGCAACAGGCTGGGCAGCGCGGCACGCACCCGGTCGGGGGTGGGGCCGGCCTCGAAGAGCGCGGTCAGCACGCCGGTGGTCGCCAGCAGCCCGAAGGCGGTGAAGAAGCCGCCGAGCATGCTGAGACCGACGGTGGCCACGGTGTCGCGAGGGCTCGCCTCCCAGGCGATGCCGAGCGCCTGACGGATCAGGCGCGGCAGCCGCCGCGCCACGGTCAGGAACCCCAGGCCCGCCATGGTGCCGTAGTGCCGCGCCCACTGGGGCGACTCGACGTCCGCGAGGTCCGGCAGGTCCTCCCCGGAGCTCTCTTGCTCGATGACCGCCATGCCAGCAGTGTGAAGGCGGCCACCGACATTTCCCACGGTCGTCCGGGTCAGGCCCTCGTATGCAGAGACGTTATCCGGACAAACTTGACGCCGCATGGTCGGAAGTGGGTTGATTGGGCCTGCTGACAACGTTGTCAGCGGCCTTGTGCTCGGGGGGGCCTTTTCCTCACCAATCCCGAAGGGAATGTTGCGATGAGACGACGGTGGATGGCGGCCGTCGCGGTCTCTGTGGCAGGTCTGCTCACTCTGTCCGCCTGTGGAAAGGGCGACGACAAGGCGAGCGGAGGCGGTCAGGCCGCGCAGAAGAAGGTCGAAGTCTTCTCGTGGTGGACGGGCCCCGGTGAGTCCGACGGCCTCAAGGCGATGCGCCAGATCTTCGCCAAGGAGTACCCGCAGTTCAACTTCTTCGACGCGGCCGTCGCGGGCGGCTCCGGCGACCAGGCCCGCGCGCTGCTGTCGAGCAAGCTCCAGGCCAACCAGCCCCCGGACACCTTCCAGGGCCACGCCGGCGCCGAGCTCCAGGGCTACATCAAGGGCGGCAAGCTGGAGTCCTTGAACTTCCTGTACGACGAGCTGAAGCTCAGGGACGTGCTGCCGCAGCAGCTCGTCGACCAGATCTCCGTGCAGGGCCAGATCTACTCGGTGCCGGTGAACATCCACCGCTCGAACGTGCTCTGGTACAACCCGTCCGTCCTCAAGGACGCCGGGATCTCCGAGGCGCCGAAGACGATGGACGAGTTCATCGCCGATCTCGGCAAGGTGAAGAAGACCGGCAAGATCCCGCTGTCGATCGGTTCGCAGTGGACGCTGGTGCACCTGCTGGAGAGCGTGCTGTGCGGCTCGCTCGGCACCGACGTCTACAACCAGCTGTGGACGGCCAACTCGGACTGGTCGAACGCCAACGTCACCAAGGCGCTGGAGAACTACAAGACCGTCCTGTCGTACGCCGGCACCCCGCAGGACGACTGGCAGCCGGCCGCCAAGCAGGTCGCCGACGGCGACGCGGCGTTCAACATCATGGGTGACTGGGCCTACGGGTACTTCCAGAACCCCGCTCCCGGCGGCATCGGCAAGACCGCGCACAAGGACTTCGACTGGGCGGCGTCCCCCGGCACGGACGGCACGTTCATGTGGCTGTCGGACAGCTTCACGCTGCCGAAGGGCGCGCCCAACCGCGACGGCGCGATCGCGTGGCTGAAGGTGGCGGCCAGCAAGGAGGGCCAGGACGCGTTCAACCCGCTGAAGGGCTCGATCCCGTCGCGCAAGGACGCCGACACGTCCCTCTACAAGGACTACCTGGCCTGGAGCCTCCAGCAGTGGGCGTCCGACAAGCTGGCCGGCTCGATCCAGCACGGCGTCGTGGCCAACGACCAGTGGCGCACCGCGATCACCGACGCCGTCGGCCTGTTCCAGCAGGACCAGGACGTGGCCAAGCTCCAGCAGGCGCTGGTGGCCGCGGCCAAGGCCAGCGGCCAGTAGCCGATCTCCGGTACGGCCCACGCCCCGACGCCTGCCGCCCGGGCGTGGGCCGTACGTGACTTCTGAGAGGTGCATGTGACGCGGGTGCGCAGATGGCTGCCCGGGCTGCTCCTGGTGTCGCCGTCGATCATCCTCATCGCGGTCTTCGTGTACGGCCTTCTGGGGTGGAACTTCAGGGTCGCGATGACCGACAAGCACGACGAGATCGCCGAGATCCCGGGACACTTCGTCGGCCTCGCCAACTTCACCGGCATCTGGAGCGAGGAGCGCTGGGGCCTGTCGGTCCGGCACGCCCTGGTCTTCACCGTCGTGTTCGTCGGCGGCGCGCTCGTCCTCGGCTGGTTCCTGGCGTTCCTGATGGAGAAGGGGATCCGGGCCGAGAGCGGCTTCCGCGCCGTCTACCTGTTCCCGATGGCCATCTCGTTCATCGCCACCGGCGTCGTGTGGCGGTGGCTGATGAACAGCGGGACCGGGGAGCACGCGGGCGGGCTCAACCGGCTGTTCCACTACCTCGGGCTCGACGTCCTGCAGTGGCAGTGGTTCCGCGACCCCGACTGGGGGATGGCCGCGATGGCGATCCCCGCGATCTGGCAGATGTCCGGATACATCATGGCGCTCTTCCTCGCCGGCTTCCGCGGCGTGCCTGAGGAGCTTCGCGAGGCCGCGCGGGTCGACGGTTGCAACGAGTGGCAGGTCTACCGGCACGTCATCCTGCCGATGCTGCGCCCGGTGACGCTGTCCGCCCTGATCATCCTCGGCCACATCTCGCTGAAGGTCTTCGACCTCGTCGTGTCCGTGTCCGGAAAGCAGATCATCACGGACGTGCCCGCGACCTTCATGTGGACGGCCGTGTACGACTCCCACGACCCGGCGAAGGGCGCGACGATCGCGTCCTACATCGTGCTGTCCGTCGCGGTCTTCGTCGTGCCCTACCTGATCTGGAACGCCCGTAAGGGGAACCGTTCATGACCGCGGAAGTCGTTCAGAAGGCCCCCCGCGTCGCCCCGGTGTCCCGGGCGGGAGGGCGGGGGACCACCGCCCGCTGGGTGCGGCTGGTCCTGCTGGTCCTGTTCGTCGTCGTCTTCCTGCTGCCGGTCTACGTCCTGCTCGTGACCAGCTTCAAGCCGCTCAGCGAGGCCGACCCCGCCCAGGCGTGGAACCTGCCCCAGGTGTGGACCACCGAGGCGTGGAGCGTCGCCTGGGAGAAGCTCGAACCCGGCATCGTCAACAGCGTCCTGCTCGCCGTCCCGGGCTCGCTCATCTCGGCCGCCCTGGGCTCGCTGAACGGGTACGTGCTGTCGAAGTGGCGCTTCCCCGGCGCCGACGTGGTCTTCACGCTGTTCCTGTTCGGCATGTTCATCCCGTACCAGGGCGTGATGATCCCGCTCGTGCAGCTCATGGTGAACCTGGGGGACACCCTCGGCGTCTCCCTGTACGGCGGCATCCCCGGGCTCGTGCTCGCCCACGTCGTGTACGGCATCCCGATCTGCACGCTGATCTTCCGGAACTACTACGTCACGATCCCGGACGAGCTGATCGAGGCCTCGCGCGTCGACGGCGCCGGCATGCTGCGCACGCTGTGGTCGATCGTGCTGCCCGTCTCCGGCCCGGCGTTCGCCGTGGTCATCATCTGGCAGTTCACCTCGATGTGGAACGACTTCCTGTTCGCCGTCTTCCTCACCGGGCCGACCTCCTGGCCCACCACGGTCATGCTCAACAACATCGCGGGCGCGGTGACGACGCCGTACAGCCAGCAGATGGCGGCGGCCATCCTGGCGTCGATCCCGACGATGCTGATCTACCTGTTGCTCGGCAGGTTCTTCATGCGCGGCCTCATGGCGGGCGCGCTCAAGGGCTGACACTCAGGCCGGGGGCAGCTCGCCCGATCCGCGCGGGATGAGCCGCGCGGGCACCTCGGCGCGCCGCGCCGGGCCCTCGTCGCCGGACAGGCGGCCGAACAGCAGTTCGGCCGCCGTCCGGCCCATTCGCCCGGGGTCCTGCGCCACCACCGTGATCCCGAGCAGGTCGGCCGGCTCGAAGTCGTCGAACCCCACCAGGGCCAGACCCCCCAGGTACGGCTCCGCGCCGAGCCGTACGGGGGCGGGGGACAGCGCGGCGAGCGCCCGGAGCGTGTCCACGGTGAACCGGCCGTTACCGGTGACCAGGGCGGTCGGCGGGTCGGCGGCCGCGAGCAGTCGCGCGATGTCGGCCCGCAGCCTGTCCGGGTCGGGCGGGCCCATCGTCACCAGGCCCTCGTCGTACGGCAGGCCGGCCTCCGCCAGCGCCTCGCGGTGGCCGCGCAGCCGCTCGCGCCCCGTGAAGATCGTCGGGGAGTCGCCGAGGAAGGCGATGCGGCGATGGCCGCCCGCGACCAGATGGGCCGTCGCCGTGCGGGCGCCGCCCACGTTGTCGCACAGCACGGCGTCGGCCTCGCACCCGGCGCCCGGGGGCCGGTCGGCGAAGACCGCCCTGATGCCGTCCGCGAACTCGGGCTCCAGATAGCCGTGGTCTTGGCCGGCCGGCACGATGATCAGCCCGTCCACCCGGCGTGCGCAGAAGGCCAGCACGAGCTCGCGCTCCCGCTCCGGCGACTCACGGGACGAACCGGTGAAGAGCAGGTGGCCGTGCCGCAGCGCGACCTCCTCGACCGCCCTGCTCAGGCTGGAGTAGAAGGGGTCGGCGACGTCTTCGATCACGAGCCCGATACTCGCGGTGCGGCCGCTTCGCAGGGTCCTGGCGCTGTCGTTGCGCCGGTAGCCCAGCAGGTCGATGGCCGCGTGGACCCGCTCGGCCGTGGCGGCGTTGACGCCGGGCTCCTGGTTGACGACACGGGAGACCGTCTTCAACGCCACCCCCGCCGCGGCCGCCACGTCGTTCATGGTCGGACGCCCGCGCCTCGTGTCTCCCACCCCCGGATCATCTCCCATATCAGGCCTGCTGACAACGTTGTCACACATGGTGGACTCATGTGCGGCGCCGCGTCACGCGACCCCTCGTGGCCGCGCATCTTCACATCTGTATGGTTTGGGGGGTGAAAAGGGGGATTATGGCCAATAGGGGACGCGTGTTGCTGGTGGCAGGATTCGTCCTGGCCGCCCTCAATCTCAGGCCCGCGCTGGCCGGGGTGTCGCCGCTGCTGCCGTCGATCATGGCCGACCTCGGTCTGACCCCGTCCCAGGGCGGGGCGATCACGACGGTCATGGTGCTGTGCCTGGGACTGCTCGGCCCGGTGGCCCCGGCGCTGGCCGGCCGGATGGGCCTCGACCGCACGCTGCTGGCGGGCCTGGTCCTCCTCGCCGCCGGGGTGGCGCTGCGCAGCGCGCCCGGCCTCGTGGCCCTGTACGCCGGCGCCGCCCTGGCCGGCACGGCCATCGCGATCATGAACGTGGCCATGCCCGGCATCGTCAAGCAGCACTTCCCCGGCCGGATCGGCCTGATGACGGGGGTCTACGTCTCGTTCCTGGTGGGCGGGGCCGCCGTGGCCTCGGCCTCGGCCGTACCGCTCGCGGAGCGGGCGGGCTGGCGGGCCGCCGCCGGCTCGGCGGCCGTGCTCGCCCTCGCGGCCGTCGCCCTGTGGGCTCCCCAGGCCGTCCGCAGGCACGGCGGTGGCGGGCGGGCCGGGCACCGGCCGTACCGCGCCCTGCTGCGCAGCCGGACGACCTGGTTCGTCATGGCGTTCATGGGCCTTCAGTCGCTCACGTTCTACATCGTGCTGGCCTGGCTGCCGACGATCTTCCAGTCGGCCGGGATCCCCGCGGACCAGGCCGGGTATCTGCTCAGCCTGACCAACATCGCCCAGATCGCGGCCACCCTCACCGTGCCCGTGCACGCGGGGAAGGCCCTCTCCCAGGTCCCCCACGTGGTCGTGGCCGGGGTGCTCACGATCGCGGGCTACGCCGGGGTGCTGCTCGCGCCCGCGACCGTCCCGTGGCTGTGGATGATCGTGCTGGGCCTCGGGCAGGGCGCGTCGATCGCGCTCGCCCTGCTGATCATCGCGCTGCGGGCCCCTGACGCGGCCTCCGTGACGGCGCTGTCGGCCGTCGCGCAGTCGAGCGGGTACGTGCTCGCCGCCCTCGGCCCGCTGGCCATCGGCCTGCTGCACGAGGCGACCGGCGGCTGGACCGTCCCCCTGCTCGCGGGCGCCGCCGCCTGCGTCGTGCAGATCGCGACCGGCGTCGTCGCCGGTCGCCCGGCTCCCGCCGTCGTCCCGGCCGCCGCCATCGAGGAGCTGCGCTCCTGACGGCCCGCTAGCGGGGGAGCCGTTCCAGGTCGATGTCGATGGGGAAGGGCGCGTCCACGGTCATGCGGGAGTGGTGGATGCCGGTGACCTGGTAGGCGCCCGTGGCGGCGTCGAGGTCGTAGGAGTAGACGAACGGCCGGTTGCCCGAGTTCTCCACCCGCCAGAAGTGGGGGATCCCGGCCGCCGCGTAGTGCCGGGGCTTGACGTCCCGGTCGGGTTCCTCGGTCTCCGGGGCGACGACCTCGATGATCAGCCGTACCTCCTCCGGGAGGTAGTAGGTCCGGGCGTCGTCCGCGGCGGCCAGGTCGTCGACGAGTGAGACGTCGGGGCAGGTGCGGCGGTGCCGGCCCAGCCGCACGTCCATCCTGCTGACCGCGACCACGTCTCCCGGCGCCTGCGCGTTGAGGACCGTGCGCAGGCCGTACAGCATGCGCTCGTGGAAGCGCATCTGCGGGGCCATGAAGATCATCGAGCCGTCGACGAGCTCGGCGTGCCTGAGGACGCCGAGCTCGCCCTCCCCGTCGTCGGAGGCCTGCGGGCCGCCGTCGTCGTCGCCGCATCCGCCGGAGCGGGGGTGGGGCCAGTCATCGAGGAGGCTCGTCATGACACCAAGGGTAGCGCCGCTGTGTAACGGCTTGTGGTCGTTGGATTACTTCCCGTCGAGGACCGCTCCAGCCGGGCGCGGGGTCAGCGGAAGGCGGCGGCGTTTCGGGCCGCCCAGTCGGCGAAGGAGCGCGGCGCGCGGCCGAGGACGCGCTCCACGTCCGGGCTGACCGCCCGCTCGGCCGGCAGCGGGTCGCCCAGGATGGCGAGCGTGCCCTCCACCACGGCCTCCGGCATGACCTCGAGCATCCGCGCCCGGGCCTCCTCCCGGCTCTGCTCGGCGAACCGGACGGGCGCGCCGACGGCGTCGCCGATCGCCGCGGCCCGCTGCCTCGGGGTGACGGCCGCCGGTCCCGTCAGCTCGTACGTCCGGCCGGTGTGGCCCGTTCCGGTGAGGGCCGCGGCCGCCACCTCCGCGACGTCGGCCGGGTCGACGGACGGCAGGCCGACGTCGGCGAACGGCGCGGCCGCCGTGCGTGAGGTCCGGATCGACTCGGCCCACGCGAGCGCGTTGGAGTCGAAGCCTCCCGGCCGCAGGATCGTCCACTCCAGGCCCGACCGCCGTACGGCGTCCTCGAACGCCACAGGGTGGCGGTAGGCCTCGGGCCGGGTGCCCGCGCCCTGGGACGAGAGCAGCACGACCCTGCGAACGCCGCCGGCCGCGGCGAGGCCGAGGAGGGCGTCCGGGTCGTCGCCCGCCACGAGCAGGAACAGCGCGTCGGCGCCGTCGACGGCGCCGCGCAGGCTGCCGGGGGCGGTCAGGTCGGCCCGCCGGTGCTCCACGCCGTACGGGACCGGCGCCGGCGTGCGGGAGACCGCCGCCACCTTCTCGCCCGCCGCGGCCAGCGTCCGCACGAGCTCCCGTCCGACGTTCCCTGTCGCGCCCGTCACCACGATCATGTCTGTCTCCCTCGATATGAGTTAGTTGGCTGACTAACTCGAAACCTTAGGGTGGCGCGATTGCCGTTGTCTATAGTGAGTGAGGTGACTGACTCAACACGGATGCGGCCGGGCAAGCGGGAGCGGCTGGCCGCCGCGGCCCAGCGGGTGCTGCACGAGCAGGGCGTGGAGCGGACGACGCTCGCCGACATCGCGCGGGCGGCCGACATCCCGGTGGGGAACGTCTACTACTACTTCAAGACCAAGGACCAGCTGGTCGAGGCGGCCATCGGCGCGCACGCGGGCGACCTGCGCTCGGTGCTCGACGCGCTCGACCGGCTGCCGGCGCCGCGGGAGCGGCTCACCGCGCTCCTGCGCGGATGGGTGGCGCAGCGCGAGGTCGCGGCGCGGTACGGCTGCCCCACCGGGACGCTCGCCTCGGAGCTCGACAAGCGCGACGACGGCCTCGACCGGGCCGTGGCCGGGGTCATGCGGGTGCTGCTCGACTGGGCCGAGGAGCAGTTCCGCCAGATGGGCCGCGACGACGCCCGCGAGCTCGCGGTCGCGCTGGTGGCCGCCTACCAGGGGATCTCCCTGCTCACGAACACCTTCCGCGACCCCGAGCTCATGGCGGTCGAGGGGCGGCGGCTGGAGCGGTGGATCGACTCGCTCGCCTGAGGGATCAGGCCGGGTCGACCGGTCGCAGCTCGTCGGCGTAGCTGACCGACTGCCGGCGCATCATGCCGTCCTTGTCGATGGAGTACTGCCCCATCCGCCACAGGGGCGGCGAGTAGGCGTGGATCGACACCGTGCCCTGGCACTCGCCGGTGAGGCGGTGGATGTGGTCGGGCCCGAACGAGAACGACTGCCCCTCGGTCACCAGGCTCTCCAGGTGCTCGCCGCCGATCCGCGGGTTGCACTCCCTGAGCTCGCCCGCCACCACCGTGACGGCCCCCGACGAGATGTCGTGGTCGTGCCAGCCGGTGTCGTCGCCCGGCCGCCAGCACAGCAGCCACACGTCCACGTACGCGTCGCGGTGGAGGGAGGCGTAGTGACGTCCCCCGTCCTGCGACCCCTCGAAGCCCAGGTGGTGCGTCCACAGCTCGGGCCGGGCGGCCAGGTCCTCCACCAGCGCGGAGAGTTCGCGGCGATCGAGCGGGCGCGGGGGAAGCTCGTCGAAGGGAGCACAGCTCTCGGCGACCTGGACGGTGGGCGTGCTCATGACTGCGACTCCTTCCGGGTGAGCAGGCGGTGGGGGTTGACCACCGTGATGGCGTGCCGTGCGGCGTCGCCGAGGTCCGGCGACGGCGCCTCGGCGTACGGTTGGTCCGAGCCGTTCACGACGACGTCGATGCCGAGCTCGCGGATCACGGCGTCGACGGCCCGGGGACCGTAGGAGGAGGTCTCGACGAACAGGTCCGGGTCCACCAATCCCCGGCCATGGCCGCCGCGGTTGATCTGGCGCTCGGAGTGCAGCGGCGCCAGCCCGGCGAGCAGCGCGAAGCAGACCCGCAGCCGCGGGTGCCGGGGGCGGCCGAAGGCCTGGAAGGCGTACCAGGCGGCGTGCATCTGCTGGACGTACGGCACGACGGCGGCCCACCACACGGGCTCGGAGCCGGCCGCGCCGCCGGCGGCGGCCCCCGGGTGGACGAACAGGGGGAGCCCCCGCTCCTCCAGCACGTCGAGCAGCGGGGCCGCCCGCCGGAGTCCGGCGTCGTCCTGGACCGCCGTGGCGGGGAGCTGGAGGCCCGCGAAGCCCTGGTCGAGCGTCGCGGCGAGCCGTACCGGATCGGGATCGGCGACGGGGGCGGCGGCCCAGGCTCCGAACGGCGCGGGCAGCGCGCGGGCGCCCTCGTGGTAGGCGTCGACGAGCGGCCACGCCTCGGCGGGCGGGAGGTGCTCGATCCCGAGAGGGCTCGACAGCGAGACGAGCGCGAGCTCGAGGCCGGCGTTGCGCTTGAGCCGGGAGTCGAGGTCGTGGTCGGCCGGGTCGACCTCGAACGGCGTCTCGCCCTCCAGGACGAGGGTCCAGCCGTCGAGCACAGGGGGCCGGGTGCGGGCCCGCAGGGCCTCCAGGAACGACGGCGTCCACAGGTGCTGGTGCACATCGACGGCCATCGTTCACCTCCCGGTTCTTCTCATTCCCGACAGACAATACATGTAATACACGAGGTACCGCGACGTCAATGAGGTGAAGCGTTTCAGTGAGCCGTTTCAGTGAAACGCTTCAGTAGATGGAGTGTCAAGACCGCGAGCCCGTCGCGGCATAGGGTGACGGAGTGGCCAACCGCAAGCGCGCGACCATCCGCGAGGTGGCCCAGGCCACGGGCCTGTCACCCGCGGCGGTGAGCTACGCCCTGCGGGGGCTGCAGGTGTCCGAGGAGACCAAGCAGCGCGTGCGGCGGGCCGCCGAGGAGCTGGGCTACGAGGCGCACCCGATCGCGCGGGCCCTCGCCAGCGGCAGGACCGGCATGATCGGCCTGCTGTGCGGCTCGCTGGAGGACCTGTGGCAGCAGTCGCTCGCCGTGGGCATCGGGCGCGCGCTGCGGGAGAAGGACCGGTACGCGCTGATCCTGGACGCCGCCGGCGACCCCGCCCGGGAGCGTTCGCTGGCGCTCCAGCTGCGCGACCAGCGGGTGGACGGGCTGATCGTGCAGCCGGTGGACCCGTCCGCCCTGTTCTGGGGAGACCTCGCCGAGTCGCTCCCGATCGTGACCATCGGCGACGCGCTGAGCAACGGCCACAGCGCCGCCGAGGTGGTGTTCGACAACCGGCGCGGGGTCACGATGGCGCTGGAGTACCTGCGCTGCCGGGGGCACGAGCGGATCGCCGTGCTCACCCCCACCCGCCCCAGCACCCCGGACAGGCCGGCGGACGTGCACGTCATGGCCGAGGGCCGGCGGCTCGGCCTGGACGTCGAGGTGCGGACGTCGGGGCAGGGCATGGCGGAGTCGGCCCGGGTGGCCGCCGAGGTCCTGGGGGGCGACGACCCGCCCGGGGCGGTGTTCTGCTTCTCCGACTCGATCGCCTACGGCGTCTACAAGGCCGCCGCCCAGCTCGGGCGGTCGATCCCGGGCGACGTGGCGGTGATGGGGTACGACGACCACCCGATGTCGGAGCTCCTGGGCCTGACGACGGTCAACTGGGACCTCGAGGGCATCGTCCGCGCCGCCGTCCGGCTCGTCGTGGCGGCGTCGGACGGCAAGGTCCACCGCCGCCGCATCGTGCAGGCCCCCGACCTCCGGGAACGCGGCTCGGTCTAGGTAATCCGGCCTCAGGGCGCCGACCCCGCGGGACGCCATGGCAGGCGTCCGAAGGGCGCCCTCCTCAGGAGCTGACGCGCATCGTCAATCGGTTGGCACTCCAGTCCAGCGATTTCCGGTCGCACGCGTGCGATCGTCGCAATGTGTTTCCGAACAGAGTGCCGGAGGGGGTGCGTTGTGCGAGTTCGCCCGAGCAATGAGTGGCACTGAGCCCGGAGACCGGTCGTCACGTCCCTCGAGGGGAGGTACGCCATGCGCCGTGACACCGAGTGGCGCTGACCCGTTGGAACGACGTCCGTCTGGAGGGAGGTGCGCCGTGACCGCTCACCGGGGTTCCGAGTGGGGCTGAGCCGTTGGGGACGGCGTCCGTCTGGAGGGAGGTGCGCCGTGACCGATCGCAAGGGATTGGACTGGGGCTGAGCCTCGGCTCGCCCCCACGGGGAAAGCGACATCCGCTGCCCGTCCTCCGGGGGACGGTGGGCGCCTGTTCCCGGCGGCTCGCCGGGTCGGACAGGGGCGCCGGCAGGGGATGAATCACAACCGTACGACCGATCGGCGGCGGCACGCGCGAGGCCGCCGCCGATCAGTCATGTCATGGGAAGGATCACGATGGCGGCGAGTGTTTCGCCCGCTTCCTACGGCGACGTCTTCCGCCTCGGAGAGTTCCGGGCGTTGTGGTCTCTGGTGGTGCTGTCACGCCTCGGCACGCAGTTCGCCAGGGTCGCTCTGGCTCTGCTCGCGTTCCAGCGGACGGGCTCGCCGGCCGTCACCGCCCTGGTCTACGCGCTGACGTTGCTCCCGGCGATCGTGGGAGGATCACTCCTCGGCGGCCTCGCCGATCGCTTCCCGCGCCGCGAGCTGCTCGTGGTGTGCGCCTGCTCGCGCGCCGCGCTGGTCGCCCTCATCGCGGTGCCGGGTATCCCGCTCACGGTCCTGTGCGGCCTGGTCTTCGTCGTCCAGACCATCGAGTCGTGCGCCAAGGCCGCGCAGATGGCGCTGCTTCCGGACGTGCTCGGCGATCGGGCGTACTCGACGGGCGTGGCGGCCCACAGCCTCACGTCGCAGGTCGTCGACCTGATCGCGTTCCCGGTGGGGGGTGTCCTGGTGGGAGCGGCCGGACCGGGCGGCGCGCTCGGACTGACCGCCGCGGGCTTCGCCTTCATGGGGCTGGTGGCCCGGACGGGCCTGCGGCCCCGGCCGGCTGCCCGTGCCGGTGCGGCCCTGGGGCGCGGGGGCGATCCGGGGCGAGGGGGCGTCGGCCGCCTCATCCTGCGCGACCCGCTGCTGCGCGGCCCGCTGGCGCTCGCCACCCTGGCCGCGTTCTACGTGGTCCCCGAGGTGCTCGCGGCGCCGTACGCGGCGGAGCTGCGCCTCGGGACGACGAGGATGGGCGTCCTCATGGCCGCCATGCCCGTGGGAAACGTCCTGGGGGTCTTCCTGCTCACCCGGTTCGTGCCCGAGCGGGCGAGGCTCCGGCTGATGGGTCCGCTCGCCGTCGCCGCGGCCCTCCCGCTCGTCCTGTCCGCGATCTTCGCGGGGTTCGTCCCCTCGCTGCTCCTGTGGGGTGTGGTCGGTGCGCTGAGCTCCTACCAGGTGACGGCGAACACGGAGTTCGTCCGGGTCGTCCCACGGGACCGGCGGGGCGCCGCGCTGGGGCTCGCGTCGTCGATCCTGGTGACCTCGCAGGGGGCGGGCATGGTCCTCGGCGGCCTGCTCGCCGAGCACGCCGGCGTGTCACTCACGTTCGCCGTCGCCGGGGCGGGCGGCTGCCTCGTCGGGCTCGTCCCGGCGCTGGACTGGCACCGCGCCCGGCCCGACCTCCGCCGGCGTGACCTGCCCCTCGTCACGACGACCTGACAGGAGATTCCGGTACTCCAGGGGGCTCTGCCCGTAGGCCGCACGGAAGGTCCGGGTGAAGGTGGCGGCGTCGGGGAAGCCCCAGCGGCCGGCCGTGAGGTGGATCGGACGACGGGCGAGGGACGGGTCCGACAGGTCGCGACGGCACCGCTCCAACCGGCCGGCCCGAATCGTCGCCGCCACCGTCAGCTCCTGGCTCTCGAACAGGCGGTGCAGCGTGCGCACCGAGATGTTGTGGGCCGCGGCGATCGTGCCCGGCGACAGGCCGGGGTCGGCGAGGTGACGCTGGATGTATCCCTGGATCCTCAGCAGCAGGGCCTGCCGTTCGGAGTCGGGGGGAAGGGGGGCGCCGGCGTCCAGCCGATGTGCCAGCAACGCGGTGACCAGGTCGAGCAGGACGGTCCCGAGGCGGACGGCGTCCGGTGCCCGGTAGGCGGCGGTGTCGGCGGTAAGGGCCGTGAGGAACGCCGACAGCAGGGCTCCGATGTGGTCGCGACCGGACAGCGGGACGGCGGTGAGCCGGTCGACCCGCCGAGCGGGCAGTGGCAGCAGGGCGCGCGGGAAGGTCACCATGAGCGCCACGGCCGGTTCCCGCCCCTCGGGGACGAGGAGCTCGTACGGCCGGGACGTCTGGGAGAGCGCGAGGCCGGACGGCGGGAGCTCGGCGCCCCTGTGGTCCTGCGTGAGGACGGCCCGCCCCTGCTGGACGTGTATGAGATGGAGCATCTCCGGATCGGACCGGAGGATCCCCGACCGGGTGCGGCGGACGGCGCAGCCGGAGAGCGAGTGGTGGCAGACCCGGACCGCCCCCAGATCCATCGCGCTGACCTGGCCCCGGAACCGCGCGGGATCGCCGCAGCTGACCTCGAGCGGCTCTATCAGCTGGCTGACGTGCTCGACCCAGTGATCGAACCGCTCGGGCACGGGAAGTTGGTCCGTGGACATCACGAGTTCCACCGCATCCCCCTGAAACCACGTCACCACGCCGTCGTCACGGGCTCCCCGTCGCGTCCACTCTAGATCGGCGCCGCCCCATCGAAGCGCCCTCGCGCGTGAGCGGAAGATCGTCAACCCGTGCGCCGCCCCCGCGCGCCGTGGGTCCTGTGCTCCGCACGCGCACGCCGCCGGAGGCCGGCGCGCGGGGAGGTGGCCGGCCCGCCGGCCGG
>NZ_KI866526.1:303404-350791 GCF_000511135.2 Microbispora sp. ATCC PTA-5024
AGGCCGGCGCGCGGGGAGGTGGCCGGCCCGCCGGCCGGGCGCCTCCCCGAGCCCGCCTCCGGGCCGGGCGTCACCCCGCCCTGTGCCGCCGAGCCTTCCGCGCGGCGGCGGGCGGCTCACGTCCAGGCGAGCCGGCTCAGTCGTCGCCGAGGATCATGTTGAGGATCCAGCTGATCACGCCGACGACGATGGCGCCCCAGAACGCCGCCATGAAGCCGCTGACGTGGAAGGGCAGGTCGAGCTGACCGGCCAGCCAGCTCGTGAACAGGAGCAGCGCGGCGTTCACGACCAGCGCGAACAGGCCCAGCGTCAGCACGTAGAACGCGCAGCCCACGGTTTTGATGATCGGCTTGAGGACCGCGTTGACGATGCCGAAGATCAGCGCGACGGCGAGGAGCGTGCCGATCTGCTTGGCGGTCGTGTCGGCGGAGACGCTGATCCCGTGCACCAGCTTCGTTGACGCCCACAGGGCCGCCGCGACGACGATGATCTTGAGTATGACCTTCACGAAAAGATCCTTCCATGGCGCGGCAAAGAACGCGCGGGCCACGTGCGGAAAGTACGCTCCGGACGCCGGGCCCGCACCCCCCGGGAGCGCGCGCGTGCGCGCTGTGGTCGGATGGACGCGCCCGACAACCGTCGCCGCCGGACAGGAGACGCCATGAGAACCCGCGAGATCCGCCTCGCGTCCCGGCCGAAGGGGTGGCCGGAGCCCGCCGACTTCGACCTCGCCGAGACCGATCTTCCCGAGCCGGCCGAGGGCCAGGTGCTCGTGCGGAACCTGTTCATGTCCGTCGACCCGTACATGCGGGGGCGGATGAACGACGTCGAGTCGTACGTGCCGCCGTACCGGCTCGGCGAGCCGATCGAGGGGGGAGCGGTCGGCGAGGTGGTCGACAGCCGCGCCCCCGGACTGGCCAAGGGGGATGTGGTCCTGCACAACCACGGCTGGCGGGAGCACGCCCTGCTCGACGCCCGGGCCGTGCGGAAGGTCCCCGACGTCCCGGGGGTGTCGCCCTCGGCGTACCTCGGAGTGCTGGGCATGCCCGGCCTCACGGCGTACGCCGGTCTGCTCGACGTCGCCGGCTTCAAGGAGGGCGACGCGGTGTTCGTCTCCGGGGCGGCCGGGGCCGTCGGGAGCCTCGTGGGCCAGATCGCCCGCCTCAAGGGCGCCTCCCGGGTGATCGGCAGCGCCGGGTCGGCCGCGAAGGTCGCGTTCCTCACCGAGCGGCTCGGCTTCGACGCCGCGTTCAACTACCGTGACGCGCCGGTGGCCGAGCAGCTCGCGGCGGCCGCGCCGGACGGCATCGACGTCTACTTCGACAACGTGGGCGCCGACCACCTGGAGGCCGCGATCGGCGCCCTCCGCCCGCACGGCCGGGTGGCCCTGTGCGGCGCCATCGCGGTCTACAACCGTGCCGACCCCCAGCCGGGACCGCGCAACCTGTCCCTCGCGATCGGCAGGCGGCTCACGCTCCGCGGCTTCATCGTCGGCGACCACTTCTCGCGCATGCCGGCGATGGTCGACGAGGTGGGCGCCTGGCTGCGCGAGGGACGGATCGTGTACCAGGAGACCGTGGCCGACGGGCTGGACAACGCCCCGGCCGCGTTCATCGGCATGCTGCGCGGCGAGAACGTCGGCAAAATGATCGTGCGCCTCTGACCTGCATATTCTTACTTGCGGGTATAAGCGGCAAACTTGGGGGAAATCACCCCTCTTGGGGGTGAGGCTGAATGGACGTGGAAGAGCTCGAGTCGCTGCCGGCGAAGGAGCTGCATGACCGAGCGGTCCGGTACGCCGTGCGGCATGGCGACTTCGGCTTCCTGTGGGACCTGCTGAAGGTGATCCCCGCGGCCGAGGCCGCCAGCGGCAACAGCGAGGAGACGGCCAACGACCTCAGCCGTGTGTCGGCGCTGCTCAGCGACGCCATGGCCGCGGGTGAGGGCGAGCTGGGCGACGCGCTGCGGCCCGTCTACGTCGAGTACCTGTCCAAACACCCCGACGCGTGATCGCCGTCCCGCCGCGGCCCGCGCCCGGCGGGGCCGCGGCGGTACGCCGTGGGTCCTCGCGGGGAGTGCGGCCCCGGGTCCTGAGCGGTACGCCGTGGGTCTTCGCGGGAGTGCGGCCCCTGGGTCTTGAGCGGTACGCCGTGGGTCTTCGCGGGGAGTGCGGCCCCGGCGTCGCCCCGGTCGCCGGCGGTCGTGAGACGAATATGAGCGAGTAGCCTGCCAGGGCGGTTTCTTCAGCCCCTTCTCATGTCGCCTGGTCAGGATGTCGCTGTGGTCAAGACACGTGTGCTGGTCGTCGACGACGAGCCCGAGGTGCGCGACGCGGTGGCGCGGGCGCTGCGAGTCGAGGGCTACGGCGTGGCGACGGCCGGCGACGGCCCGTCCGCGCTGGACGCCATCGGCGCCGGCCCTCCCGACCTCGTGGTCCTCGACGTGCTCATGCCCCAGATGGACGGCCTTGAGGTGTGCCGGGCGCTGCGCGGCGACGGCCACCGGCTGCCCGTGCTCATGCTCACCGCCCTCGACGGCGTGGGCGACCGGGTGGCCGGGCTCGACGCCGGGGCCGACGACTACCTGATCAAGCCGTTCGCGCTGGAGGAGCTGTTCGCCCGGGTGCGGGCGCTGCTGCGCCGCACGGCCCCGCCCCCCGGCGAGGGCTTCGCCGACCTCGTGCTGCTGCCCGACAACAGGCAGGCGAGGCGCGGCTCCCGGCTCATCGACCTGACGAGGACCGAGTACGCCCTGCTCGACCTGCTCATCCGCAACGGCGGCCAGGTCCTCACCCGGCAGGTCATCCTGGAGCGGATCTGGGGCTACGCCTTCCGGCCCGGGTCGAACCCCCTTGAGGTCTACATCCGCTACCTCCGCAAGAAGACGGAGGCCGGTGGAGAGCCCCGGCTGATCCACACGGTGCACGGCCTGGGGTACTGCCTGCGGGACCCGGACCTCGCCGACGGCGGCGACGGGCCGGGGGAGGCGCGGTGAAGCTCCGCTGGCGGCTCGCCCTGGCCTCCGCGCTCGCCGCCGCGGTGAGCGTGATCGTGGTCATCGTCGCGGCCTACCTGATCACCTGCCGGAGGGTCGAGAGCGCCCTCGGGCGGTTCGACGGCTATCCGGACCGGCCCCCGGCCGGGGTGCTCGCCGGGCTCGCCGACGTGGACGACCTCGGCTGGCCGTTCTTCGCGGTCGCCCTCGGCGGCCTGGTGCTGTCCGGCGCCCTCGGCTGGCTGGCCGCGCGGGCCGCCCTCCGGCCGGTCAACCACTTCCGGGACGCGGCCAGGCGGGTCGCCACCACCCGCGACCTCACCACCCGTATCCAGGTGACGGGGGACGACGAGCTGGCGAGCCTCGCCCGCAGCTTCAACACCATGCTCGACGCCCTCGAACGCTCGGCCAAGGCGCAGAAACGCCTGGTCGCCGACGCGTCCCACGAGCTGCGCACACCCCTGACCGCCGTACGGACCAACGTGGAGCTCCTCATCC
This sequence comes from Microbispora sp. ATCC PTA-5024, assembly GCF_000511135.2. Classification (NCBI taxonomy): domain Bacteria; kingdom Bacillati; phylum Actinomycetota; class Actinomycetes; order Streptosporangiales; family Streptosporangiaceae; genus Microbispora; species Microbispora sp. ATCC PTA-5024. Next base: position 306,897 of record NZ_KI866526.1, read on the forward strand.
GGGGGGAGCTGCCGCCGGAGGACCGCGACGACGTGAGCCGGGCGGTCGTGAGCGGGCTGGAGGAGCTCACTGCGCTCGTCTCCGACGTGGTCGAGCTCGCCCGGGACGAGGAGCCCGCGGCGCTGGTGGAGACCGTACGGCTCGACGAGCTGGTGCGGCGGGAGGTGGCCCGGGCCGCGCGGCACTGGCCCGCGACCTCCTACACGGTGTCCGTCGAGCCGTCCGTGGTCCGCGGCGTGCCGGAAAGGCTGGCGCGGGCCGTGGCCAACCTGCTCGACAACGCCGCCAAGTACAGCCCCCCGGCCGGCCGGGTCGAGGTGTCGCTGCGGGGCGGCGTGCTGACCGTGCGGGACCACGGCCCGGGGATCGCGCCGGAGGACCTCCCCCATGTGTTCGACCGGTTCTACCGGGCCCCGGCCGCTCGGTCGCTGCCCGGCTCCGGCCTCGGGCTCGCGATCGTGGGCCAGGTGGTGGACAGCCACGGCGGCAGCGTCTCGGCCGCCCCGGCCCCCGGCGGCGGCACGCTCGTCCGGCTGGCGCTGCCAGTAGGGTGACGGACATGGGCTCTGTACACGTCGAGCGGACCGAGGACGGTTTCGTCGCCCGCAACGACCGGGGCGGCGAGATCGTCATGGGGACGGGTGACGGGCTGTTCAGCCCGCTCGAACTGCTGCTCGCGGCCGTCGGCGGATGCAACATCATGACCGTCGAGCCGCTGACGGCCCAGCGCGGCCACCGGCTGGTGGGGCTGGCCGTCGACGTGACCGCCGAGAAGGCCGCCCCCACGCTGCTGCGGTCGGTCACCGTGACCTACGACGTGGAGCTGCCGTCGGAGGAGTCGCGGGAGGTGTTCGAGGCCGTCGCCGAGCGGGTCCACGAGCGCCACTGCACGGTCAGCAGGTCGCTGGCCGCGGGCACGGAGGTCCGGCTGGAGCTGCCTCCTAGCGCGCCCCAGGCATGACGGCCCGGATGTAGGACGAAAATCCACCTCCGTCTTACGACTTCATGACAACCGCGCTTGTACTGTTGAAGCAAGTCCTCCAGATGAGGACGCCACACGGACTTTATTGAAAAAGGACGCGGATGGGGGAACCGCGTCCGGAAAGCGGGGGACCCGCCGGTGCCTTTGGGGAGGGCATTCCTGGCGGAACCGCTTCGATCCGGAGCCGGGCAGTTGGGGGACTGCCCGGCTCCGGCATTTTCGTCCCCGGATCCTCCCGCGTCGGGGCCCGCCCGACGTGCTCTCGGGCCGCCCGTCCGCGATCACGGCCGGCCCCCGCATTGACCCTCGTTTGGTGAAGGAAAAGCGCCGTCACGGTGATCCCGTGGCGGCGCTTTTCTGTCTGTTCTTTTGCCTCGGCGTGGTGTCGGGGGCGCCCTTCTTGAATGTGGCCGCCCCGGCTTGCCGTACGGGTTGGGTATTTTGCCGGCGCCTGCCGCGCGGGGCGTGCGGCGGCCCGGCGGGACGGCGAGGGCTTTCGTGGGAGGGGCTTGGCGTTCGCAGTCGGGCTTGGCCTAACCGGGTAGATCTTCTGGGCGTTTTGTGAGTTTTACTTTGCCCCGTCCTGACTTGTCCGGTAGTGTCGCTTTCGCCGCCGACCGGTGGCTGGATTGGCCGGGAGAGGAGATCGCTGTGGGAGACCCCACCACGAGCTCCGCGTCCCGGTACGGATCACACGTCTGACTCACGACGGCCTTCCGGCCGGTCGCCATAGCCAGCGCCAGAGCGCACGACGCCGGGTGATCACCGACACATCCGCCCGGCCCGTGGTCCCTCTCAGCGGACTGCCGTGACCCTGCAGGCCCCTTGCTACAAGGCCAGCCCCTGTCGTCTCACGAAAGATCCCCTCTCTTGATGAAGACACTGTTTGACCTGCGCCACAACCGAAGCGTCGCGTGCGTGGCCATGTGTGCGGGCGCCGTCGTCGTGGGCGGCTCGCTCGTCGCCGCCGCTCCCGCCCCGGTCGAGAAGCCGGTCAACCAGGCCGTCACCACGGTGTCCGCCGCCCTGTCCGCCACGGCTCTGTCCGCGGCCGCCCTCCCCGAGGCTGTGCTCCCCGTCAACGAGCGGGTGCTCCTGCGCGGCAGCACCAAGGGCTCCTATTTCTGGGACGACTGCTCCGGCCGCGAGGGCGACACGGGCCTGCCGGCGATCGGCAAGCCCATGCAGAAGGGACTGTTCGCGAGCCCGAGCTGGCCGCTCGGCACCGAGGGCTACATCTTCTACAACGGCAAGAGCGCCAAGTTCTTCATCGGCGACCGCGGCCCGGGCGTCCCGTCGGACGACGGCGTCATGCTGGACATCGACGGCAAGACCTTCGCCCAGCTGACCGGCAACGCCTGGAACGACGACACGCTGACCGTGAACGGCGACGACGGCCACATCCAGGTCGACTACATCGTCACCAAGTGGGGCGACGGGCCCGGCACCCGCGGCGAGCCGCTCCCCTTCTCCTCCGGCGCCTGGAAGGGCTGATCCACAACCCCCGTTCGTCGATGTGCGGACCGTCCCCGGGACTGCTAAGGTTACGCACGTCGCAAGCGCCGCTAGCTCAGTTGGTTAGAGCAGCTGACTCTTAATCAGCGGGTCCGGGGTTCGAGTCCCTGGCGGCGCACTGACAGGCCCCGGGTCTTCCACGGAAGACCCGGGGCTTTTCCTTTGCCGTCGTCGTCGGCGGATCCGCGGCGGTGCGCGTTCGGACGCCGAGGAGATCGTGCAGGCGCCACCCGTCCTCGTCCCCGGCCATGCCTATAGTCGAGGAGGATGGCCGTACACGGCGGGCGGGGCTTGAGCCCCGGCGTGGCCGTGGTGAGGGGGACCGTCATGGACGCATCCGTGCTCGATCGACTGAGCCCGGGCGACCATGTCTGCCGGGTCTACGGCGAGGAGGACCAGCGGGCCGAGACCGTCGCCGGGTTCGTCAGGGGTGGAGTGAGGCGCGGCCACAAGGTGGTCTACTTCGCCGTGCGGTCGCCCGGCGCCGTGCTCGAGGAGCTGGCCTCCCGGGGCGTGGACGGGCGGGTCCTGTGCGACCGCGGCCAGCTGGAGGTGGCCCGCGCCGGGGACGGCTACCTGACGTCGGACGGCTTCGACCTCGGGACGGCGGTCGCGGGGTGGGAGCGGGAGATCGCGCGCGCCCGGGAGGGCGGCTACGCCGGGCTGTGGGAGATGGGCGACATGGCGTGGGCGGCCGGCGAGGGTGCGGTGGCGGAGCGGCTGCTGCGGTACGAGCGCGAGGCCACCCGGTTCTTCTCCCGGGACGACGCGCTCGCCCTGTGCCTGTACGACCGGCGGATCTTCCCGGAGGAGGAGCTGGACGCCATCGCCGCCGTCCACCCCTCCACCCTGGAGCCGGCGGACGACGCGGACTGGGCGCCGCTCCTGCGGATGCGCCGCACCTCCCGGCCGCCGGGACTGAGGCTCATCGGCGAGGCGGACGCCTCCAACAGCCACGCGCTCGCCGCCACCCTGGCGAGCCTCGCCGGCGACCTGCCCCTCACGGACGAGCCCCTGACCCTAGACCTCACCGAACTGCGCTTCGCCGACGCCGCGGTGGCGCGGCTGCTGATCCGGACCGCGCGCGTTCTGCCGAACGGGATGCGGATCGCCGGCTGCCCCTCCTGCGTCGCCCGCCTGCTGACCCTGCTCGGCGGCGGCTGGATCCCCGGGGCCGGCCTCCGCCACGACGGCTGACACCAACCCCGAACCCCGCCGCCCCCTTCAAGACCGGTCCGCCGGTGCGCCTCGCGTCACCAGGTGACCGGCAGCTCCCGGAACCCGCCCGTCAGGCGGTCGGCCCGCGGCCGCAGGTCCTCGTACGGCACGGCCAGCCGCAGACCGGGGAAGCGCTGGAACAGCGAGCCGAACACGGCCCGCAGTTCCACCCGCGCGAGGCTCGCGCCCAGGCAGTAGCGCATGGCGTAGCCGAACCCGACGTGCGGGATGGCGAGGTCGCGGGAGATGTCGAAACGGTCGGGGTCGGCGAAGACCCGCTCGTCCCGGTTGGCCGCCGGCGTGGACAACATGATCAACTCGCCCGCCCGGATCGGGACGCCCGCGATCTCGGCGTCCTCGTGGGCGTACCGGACGAGCCCGTGCTCGCTCGGCACCGCGAAGCGCATGATCTCCTCGACCGCGTCGGCGGCCCGCGACGGGTCGCGGATCAGGGCCTCCCGCTGGTCGTGGTGGCGCAGGAGGAGCAGCACGCCGTAGTCGATCTGGTTCACGGTCGTCTCGTGGCCGGCGAACAGCAGGCCGCCGGCGATCCGGGCGATCTCGGACTCGGGCAGGTCGGCCGTGGCCAGGTCGGAGTACACGTCCTCGCCGGGGTGCTCCCGCTTGGCCCGCACGATGGCGTACGTGTACTCGCCCATCGCGTCCCGGGCGGCGGCGGAGCGGGCCAGGTCGGTGAGATCGGTCATGTCCTCCGCGATGGCCCGGAACCTGTCCCTGTCCTCGAACGGCACGCCCAGCAGCTCGCAGATCACCTGGATCGGCAGCGGCACCGACAGCCGTTCGTGCAGGTCGGCGGGTGGCCCCTGGTCGGCAAGGTCGTCCAGGAGGCCGTCCACGAGCGTCTGAACCCGGCCCGACAGGCTCTGCATCCTCCGCGCCGAGAACGCGGGCGCGAGCAGGCGGCGCATCCGGCCGTGCACGGCCCGCTCGGTCGCGTGGTCGCCGTTCGGGCCGCCGATCAACGCGTTCCGCGACAGCCGGGGGGCCGAATCCGGGACCGGGTGCGACCGGCCGAACCGCTCGTCCGCGAAGACCTCCCTGACCTCGTCGTACCCCGTCACGAGCCACGCCTCGTCACCGGTCTCCGTCAGGACCTTGGTGACCGGGCACTTCGCGCGCAGGTCGGCGAAGCCGGGGGAGACGTCCAGCGCGTCCATCCGCTCGAACGGCAACTGAGGGAGTCCGGACATGTCAAGAGATCCCTTCAAGAGGCGTCAACCTCTCGAAGCTCTCATCCGGCCCGTCCCTGGACAAGTAGCGAAACCATGTCTTAGAAGGGGCTTCCCCATCTCCGGAACAGGTGCTTAGCCGCCCTGATCCAGGCTCACGGGCTCCGGTTGAGGGGTCGTCTCCTCGGAGGGCCTCATCCGCCGGGTCCGCCGTCCGATCACGACGGTCGCCGCGGCGGCGGCCACGGCGAACCCGACGGGGACCATCCACAGCCGGTTGAGCCGGTCGCCGAGCAGGTGGTCCACCGAGAGCCGTCCGGGGCCGGCCACCGCCAGCGCGGCCGAGGCGACCCCGAGCAGCGCGGGGAACTCCAGCCCGCCCTGCGTCGAGAAGAACCCGTTGGGCACGTGCACGGAGGCGGCCGCGGTCATCGCCGCCGCGGCGGCGGCGCCGGCGGCCGGCGTGGCCAGGCCGAGGGCGAGCAGGCCACCCCCTCCGGCCTCGCCGAGCCCGGAGGCCAGCGCGCTGTGCCGGGCCGGCGTGAAGCCGGACTTCTCCATCATCGCGGTGGTGCCGGTCATCCCGCCCCCGCCGAACCAGCCGAACAGCTTCTGCGCGCCGTGGGCGAACAGCACGCCGCCGACGCCCAGCCGCAGCGCCAGCAGTCCGATGTCGTGTCTGCCGATGTCAGCCATGAACGCCTCCTTCCCGGAGACGTCCACCTGACTCGTCCGATTCCGTCAGGCGCCCGCCGGGGCCGCCGACGGGTCGGGAGCAGAGGCCGTCCACGCGGCCTCGCCCTCGCCGAGGACGGCCTCGTAGTGCTCGACGAGCCGTTCGCACAGGGAGGTCCACGTGCGGGAGAGCACCGAGCGCCGGGCCTCCTCGCCCATCCGGGCGCGCGCGGCCGGGTCGGAGACCAGCCGTCTCACGGCCTCCCGCATGAGCGCCGGCGCGTCCGGCGGGTAGAGCAGGCCGTTGCCGCCGGGCCGCACGAGGTCGAGGGGGCCTCCGGCGGCCGCCGCGACCACGGGGACGCCCGCCGCCAGCGCCTCCTGCACGGCCTGGCAGTACGTCTCGTTCGCCCCGGTGTGCACGAACACGTCGAACGACGCGAGGGTCCGGGACAGCTCGGCCCCGGTGCGCAGCCCGCAGAAGACGGCGCCGGGCAGGCGGCGGCGCAGCCCGGGCGCGGCGGGACCGTCCCCGACCACCACCAGCCGCACGCCCGGCAGGCCGGCCAGTTCGGCGAGCAGGTGGACGCGCTTGTCGGCGGCCAGCCGGCCGACGTACCCGACGATCACCTCTCCGCCGGGGGCCAGCTCGCGGCGCAGCCTCTCGTCGCGGTGGGCGGGGTTGAAGCGGTCGAGGTCCACGCCGCGCCCCCACAGCCGCAGCCGCGGCACGCCGTGCGCCTCCAGTTCGGCCATCGTCGCGGTGGACGGCGCGAGCGTGCGGGCCGCCCGGACGTGGATGTGCCGCAGCCACGCCCAGATCGCCGGGTCCGCGCCGCGCAGGCCGTACTGCCGGGCGAAACCGGCCAGGTCGGTCTGGAACACCGCGACCGCCGGGACGCCGAGCCGCGCGGCGCCGGCCACCCCGGAGGCGCCCACCACCGTGGGGGAGGCGAGGTGGACGACGTCGGGCTTGAAGTCCGCAAGGAGCGAGGTGATCCTCCTGCTGGGCAGGCCGACCCGGAACGACCGGTAGAACGGCAGCCGGAACGCCGGGGTGGCGTGCACCGGGAACCCGGCGTAGCCGGCCGGCCCCCGCGACGGCGCGATGACCATGGCTTCGTGGCCCTCGGCGGCCAGGTGGTCGAGGACGCGGCAGACGGAGTTCGTCACGCCGTTGACCTGGGGGAGGAACGACTCGGCGACGATGGCGACTCTCATGGCGTGATCTCCGTCTCTGGGCCGGCCGCCGTCCGGCCGGGACGGCGGTCGGGACAGCGGTCAGACAGGGGTCGGGCGGATGCGGCGCAGCACCGGGTCCAGCTCCGCCGCCGAGCGCTCGTCGAGCAGGGCGGTGCGGCCGCGGGCGGCGTGCCACGCCTCGGCGAGGACGAGCGCGCCGAGCCTGGGCAGGAAGTCGCGCGAGCGGCGCACCACCCAGCCGGTGCCCTCGACCGCCATCCAGCGGACGCCGTCCCAGGCCGAGGGGACGGGGCCGGACGGCTCCCGGTCGGGCAGAGCCCGCACCGCGATCCCGTGCGCCGCGAGCTCGCCGGCGAACAGGCGGGCCAGCAACCGGTGGCCGCGCTCGCTCGGGTGCAGCCGGTCGACGCCCCACATCCGGCGCTCGTACAGCGCGGGGTGCGCGGCCAGGTCGACGTGGACGGTGCCGTACCGCTCGGCGAGGCGGTCGAGGATCGCGTTGATCCCCCGTACGCGGCGGGTGAGCGGGCGGCGGACCAGGTCCGGCACGCCGAGCATCAGGCCGGGGTCGGGGAGGCGGGCGGTGAGCACGGTCGCGCCGCCGCCGCGCAGCCCGGCCACGACGGCGTCCAGGTCGGCCGCGATGGCGGGCAGCGAGAAGTCGCCGCGGAGGGTGTCGTTCACCCCGGCCAGCACCGTGGCCAGCGTGGGCCGCAGGGACAGTGCGCGGGGCAACTGGGCGGCGGCCAGGTCGCGGGAGGTCGCGCCGCTGCGGGCGAGGTTGCCGAACAGCACCTCCTCGCGCGGGCCGAGCGCCTCGGCCAGCAGCGCGGCGTAGCCCCGCCAGCCGCCGCCCGGCAGCGGGTCGCCGAGCCCCTCGGTCACCGAGTCGCCGAGGGCCACCAGTCGGGTCGTCACCACCGTCGATCTCCGATCAGCCTGGGGAGTGCGTGCGCGCGCAGGAACCCGTCCACGGACGCGGGCCAGCCGAACCGCTCGGCTTGGCGGCGGGCCGCGGCCCGCCGGTCCGCCTCGTCCCGGGCCAGCAGGCGCTCGATCGCGTCGGCGTACGCGGTGGGGTCGCCGGACGCCGTGAGGCCCGCGTCGCCGACGACCTCCGGGAGCGCGCTCTCGGCCGCCACGGTGACCGGCGTCCCGCAGGCCAGGGCCTCCAGCGCGGCCAGGCCGAACGTCTCGATGGGTCCGGGGGCCACGGCCACGTCGGCGGTGGCGAGCAGCCGGGCCACCCGGTCCCGGTCGGCGATGTGGCCGAGGAACCGCACCGGGAGCCCGTCCGCGAGCGCCTCAAGGGCCGGCCGCCGCGGGCCGTCCCCGGCCACGGCGAGGACGGCCGGGACGCCCCGGCGGCGCAGCTCGCGCAGCGCCTCGACCGACCGCTCGGGCCGCTTCTCCGGGGAGAGCCTGCCGCAGTGCACCAGGAGCCGCTCGCCGGGCCGGGCCAGCGATCCGCGCAGGCCGGGGTCGCGGCGGACGGGGGAGAAGCGGCCGAGGTCGACGCCGAGGGGGACGCGCACGAGGTTGGGGACGCCCAGCCGGTGGAACTCGGCCGCCGCCCACTCCGTCGTACAGGCGATCACGTCGTACGACCGGGCCGTCGCGGCGTTGAGCCGGTCGGCCAGGCGCCTCGACAGGGGGACGGGCATCCGGCGGGGCGCGAGCACGCGCAGCAGGCCGTCCAGGCTCTCGTGGGACACCATCATCGAGCGGACGCCGCGCGAGCGCGCCCACCGGCCGGTCCACCGGAGCGTCGCGCGGTCCGACACCTCCAGGCGGTCGGGCTCCAGGTCGTCGAGCAGCCGGGCCAGGGGCCGCCGGGCGGTGATGACGCGGTAGCCGCCGGTGCCGGGGACGAGTGGCCCGGGCACGGTGACGACAAGTCCGGCCCGGGTCTCGGTCCGCCCCGGGTGCTCGCCGGGGATCACCAGGACGACCTCGTGCCCGGCGGCGGCGTACCCGGCGCCCAGCTCCTCCAGAGCGGTGCGCAGGCCGCCCGAGCGGGGGGCGACGAAGTTGGCCAGCCGTACGATCCGCATGATCCATCCCGGCGTCGAGTCGGTGCCTGCGCCGATGGTGGACCGGCCGACCACCCGGACAGATAACCGCAAATGGCCTGATCCCTAACCTTCTCCGAATACCGGTGTCATTTCCGGTCACGGCATGGGCCGGATGAGGTGGGGACGGCCCGGATCAAGGACCGGTGAAGTGACCGCAGCCGGCGGAAGATCTTCATCGGGGGCGCGGTGGCGCCGACTCCGGACGGGGGAGACCGCTTCTCACTACCAAGTGTGTCCGGATGAGCACATCCTTGTCTCCCGGCACCCGAGCCTGGAGGTGGTGACGAGTGCGGTTCTCAGCGGAGGACGCTGCCTGGAGTCAGCTGCGCAGCGAGTACGCCGGGCGCTGGTCGATCTGGCGGAGCGACGCCGGCCGCTGGTACGCGACACGGCTGACGAGGTCGCTGTCCCGCGCCGAGATGGACCGGGGCCTGATCATGACCGCGAGCGGCGAGAACGCGGACGAGCTGCGCGCGCAGCTGATGGCGCAGGACGGGCTCGCCAGCCACGTGATCTCTGGCTGACCCGCGGGGAACGGCGCCGCACCCGCCGGGCGCGGCGCCTTCGCATGAGGCACGACCTCGACGCACCGCCTGACACGCCCAAGAAGCGGCGGCCGCCGCACGGGTGGGGTGATCGGCCCGGCAGGACGGGTGAGACGATCGGGGGGTGACCGAATCCGTGGTTGGCGACGGCGCGCCGGCCGGCGCCGTCACCGTCCCCCCGACGGGCGCCCAGTACACGATCGCGGCCGAGGGCTACCGGGCCGTGCTCACCGAGGTGGGCGCCGGCATCCGCGCCCTGACGTACGGCGACCGCCCGCTGCTCATGGACTACCCGGAGGACCAGCCGCCCGTGGGCGGGGCCGGCCAGCTCCTCATCCCCTGGCCCAACCGCGTCAGGGACGGCCGCTACATCTTCGACGATGAGGAACGGCAGCTCGCGATCAGCGAGCCCAGGACGGGCAACGCCGCGCACGGGTTCGCCCGGCTGCTCTCGTGGACCGTGCTGGCGGAGGAGCCGTCGTCCATCCGGTTCGGGGTGCGGATGTTCCCCCAGCTCGGATACCCGCACGTGCTCGACCTCACGGCGACGTACGCGCTCGGCCGGGGCGGCCTCGAGGTCGAGGTGACCGCGACCAACGTGGGCGCCGGCACCGCGCCGTACGGGATCGGGGCCCACCCGTACCTGACCCTCGGCGAGGGCCTGGTCGACGACGCCGTCCTGGAGATGCCCGCCGCCGGCTGGGCCGAGCTGGACGACCGCAAGATCCCCACCGGGCTCCGCGACGTCGAGGGCACGCCGTATGACTTCCGGCGGGCGCGGCCCATCGGCGACCTGCCGCTCGACACGCCGTTCACCCGGCTGCGCCGCGACCCCGACGGGCTGGTCCGCGTGGTCCTGCGCGCGGGCGACGGCTCCCACGGCGTCGAGCTGTGGGGCGGCGAGGGCGTCGAGTGGCTCCAGGTCTTCACCGGAGACCCGCTGCCCGAGCCGTACCGGCGGGCGGGCATCGCGGTCGAGCCGATGAGCTGCCCGCCCAACGCGTTCGAGACGGGGGAGAACCTGCTCCGGCTCGCCCCCGGCGACCACGTGAGCCACCGCTGGGGGGTCAGGGCTCTCTCGTGACACCGCCTTGAGGGGCGGGTGTGACAGGCGATCGTCGTGATTTCAGCTATTTTCATCTGCTCTCCGGGACCGGGCGAGCCGGGGGCCGGTCCGGCCCGGTCCCGGCCTCGCCCCGGATGAGCTGCTCCGACGCACGTCGGGACGGGGCGGGGGCGCGGGTCGTGGTGACGGTGAGGTCACGGAAGCGCACTGGGCGGGAAACAATCCTGTTTCTTTGAATTCACACAGCCGCGACACGTGCCGTATGGTGACTGTGGGAGCGCTCCCATTGGACCCAGAGGAGGCGCGCGTGACTCTCCCCTTCGGATCGGCGCCGCTCGACGCTATGCCCGTCGGGACCGCCGAGTGCCTCCTGCCCGCCGTGGGGGCGAGTGTCGGCGTCGCCCGCGGCGTCGTGCGGCGCGAGCTGGACAGGTGGGGGGTGCCCGAGCTCGTGGACGACTGCTCCCTTATCGTGAGCGAGCTGGCGGCCAACGTCGTGCGCCACGGCGGGACGGTGTTCACCCTGCGGCTCGGCAGCAACGGCGCCTGGGTCTACGGCGAGGTCTTCGACCAGGGGGAGGGCGTGCCGCGGCCCCGGGAGGCCGATGAGGACTCCACCGACGGGCGCGGCCTGATGATCGTGAACGAGCTCGCCGACGACTGGGGGGTCGCCCGGGACGCCCGGGGCGGCAAGACCGTGTGGTTCATCGCCGGGGCGGACGTCCCGCGCCACGTGCCCGTCGTCCCCTCCCGCTCACGCGTCGCGGTGGGCTGACGCGCCCAGCCGGGCCAGCACCTGCTCGGCGATCTCCTGCGGCGTGCGGGCGCCGCTGTCCACCGTCACGTCGGCCACCTCCAGGAAGTGCGCGAGCCTGCGCGCCCGCTGCTCCTCCAGCATCTTGACCAGGTCGGGCTGGAAATGCGGCCGGTGCGGGCTCGACTTCATCCGCTCGGCCAGCACCTCGGGCGGGCCGTCGAGGAACACCACGAACGCCGAGGTCAGCGCCGCCCGGGCCGCCGGGTCGTCCACCGTGCTCGCGGCCGCGGCGACCACCGGAACCGGACGGGCCGCCAGCGCCTCCCGGAGCACCTGGGACTCCCTGGCGTGCAGTTCGTCCGCGCCCAGGTCGGCCGCCATTTGCGCGGCGGTCGCGCCATACCTGGCCTCCAGGTCGGCGTCGCTGTCGCGCATCGGACGGCCGAGCGCGTCCGCCAGGAGGTGGGCCACCGTGCTCTTCCCGGCGCCCATGAGTCCCGTCACCACTACCGGAATGTCCGTCATGTCCACCATGCTGCCCGGTCAAGAGGGGGGCACGCGAACGTTTGGAATCCGTGGAGGGGATAGAGGCACAGGCGAAGGAGGACTAGCCAATGACCATCGCCGGAAGCATCATCCTCATCATGATCGGTGCGATCCTCACCTGGGCGGTCGACTTCGCCATCGCCGGGCTCGACATCCAGGTCATCGGGGTAATCCTGATGGTGGGAGGCCTCGCCGGGCTGCTGTTCGGCATCTGGCGCCTGACCACGGCCCGCCGCGCCGCCGCCGTGACGACGACCGTGCCGGTAGACGAGGCGACGACCCGCCGCCACGTCTACGAGGAGCGGCGCTACAACGACCCGATCTGAGCCCGCTCAGCAGGAGGCCTCGCAGGAGGGAGGCACGATCATGCCAGGACGCAAGGAGCTGCCGTCCACCCTGGAGCGCTCCCCCAAGGACGCCCAGGAGACGTGGATCAAGGCCCACGACTCGGCCGTGGAGACGTACGGCGAGGGCGAGCGGGCGCACCGGACGGCGTTCGCCGCGCTGAAGCACTCCTTCGAGAAGGTGGGCGACCACTGGGAGAAGAAGGGCAGGCGCGGCCCCTCGGACGAGCAGGCGGCCAAGGGCACGCCCAAGGCGGGCAGGACGGCGGAAGGCGTGGACGCCAACGCGTCGAAGCGCCACCTCTACGACGTCGCCACCCGTCTCGGCGTCCCGGGCCGTTCGAAGATGTCCAAGGAGGAACTGGTCGACGCGATCAAGAAGGCTAACCGCCGCGCCACCGCCAAGGCCCGCTGACCCTTCCGTCCGGGCGGGCCGCGCGGGCCCGCCCGGACGGGGACGAGGTCAGTACGGGTAGTGCAGGGGTGCGTCCGTGCTGGTGATCCAGCGGCGCTGGGTGAACTCCTCGAGGTTCGCCTCGCCGCCCGAGCGGCCGCCCAGGCCCGACTGGCCGACGCCGCCGAAGGGTGCCAGGGCCTCGTCCTGGGGGGTCGCGTCGTTGACGTGCGCCATGCCGCCCCGCAGCCGGCGCGCGAGCCGCAGACCTCGGTGTGTGTCGGCGGTGACGACGGCGTTGACCAGGCCGTACCCGGTGTCGTTCGCCGCGCGGACCGCGGCCTCCTCGTCGTCCACCACCAGGACGGGCGCGATCGGCGCGAAGATCTCCTCGTCCCACAGCCGCATGCCGGGGGTGACGCCGGTGACGACCGCCGGCCGCAGGTACGGCGGCCGGGCCGACCCGCCGGTGACCACCCGCGCTCCCGCCGCGACGGCCTCCTCCAGCATCTCCTCGGCGCGCCGCCGCTGCCGCTCGTTGATCATCGGTCCGAGGCCGACCGGCTCGGTGTGCGGGTTCCCGACCGTGATGGCGTCGGCCCTGGCGGCCAGCGCGGCCACGTAGCGGTCGGCCACGGCACGGACCACGATGTGGCGGCCCGCGGTGATGCACGTCTGGCCCTGGTAGTGGAAGCTCGACCAGGCGCCGATCATGGCGGCCCGGTCCAGGTCGGCGTCCTCCAGCACGATCAGCGCGTTGTTGCCCCCGAGCTCCAGGGAGGCCTTCTTGAGCAGGCCGCCCGCTGTGGCCGCGATCCGCCGGCCCACCGCGGTGGAGCCGGTGAAGTGCACCATCGCGACGTCAGGGTGCTCCACGATCCGCTCGCCCACGTCAGCGCCGCCGGGCAGGACCTGGAGCACGCCCGGGGGAGCGCCGGCCTCCGCGAACACCTCGGCGAACGTCAGGCCGCCGGACAGCGGGGTCTCCGGCGACGGCTTGAGCACCACCGTGTTGCCGAGGGCGAGGGCCGGGGCGACGACGCGCATGCCGAGCACGAGCGGGAAGTTCCACGGCGTGATGAGCCCGACGACGCCGAGGGGGACGCGCTCGGAGACCGACAGCCGCCCGGGATGCGTGGTCGGCAGGATCTCCCCGACCGGCCGGGAGGCCAGCGCGGCCGCCTCGGTGAGCTCGCCGGCCGCCGCGCCGATCTCGTAGTCGGCCTTGCCGGGGATGCACCCGGTCTCCCGCACGAGGAGCTCGCGCAGCTCGCCCGACCGGTCCCCGAGGATCGCGGCGGCGCGCCGCAGGACGGCCGCCCGCTCGGCGTACGTGGCCGCCGCCCAGGCCGGCTGGGCCGCGGCGGCCGAGGCGACCGCGCGGTCCACGTCGGGCACGCCGGCCAGGTCCACCGTGGCGAGCGTCTCGCCGGTGGCCTTGTCCAGGACGTCGATCGTCTTGCCTCCGGACGGGGGCTCGAAGGCGCCCCCGATGAAGAGAGTGGTGGGCCGCTCGCTCATGTCTCTCCTTGAGCTGGTCGGGGTCAGGGGGACGGCTCGTCGCCGGGCACGGGGACGAGCCGGTCGAGGGCGCGGCGGGCCAGGACGACCGCCCCGCGCACGGGCGGCTTGCGCATCAGCCGTATCGGCAGCCGCGGGTGGCGCTCGGCCAGGGCGTCCTGGAACGCGTGGAACAGCATGGGCTGGCGGACGAAGACGCTGCCGCCGGTCACCACCTCGGTCGCGACGGCCCCCCTGGAGACGAGGGTGCCGACGAGGCCGGCCAGCCGCCTCCCGCCGGTCTCGATCACCTCGGTGGCGTCGGCCGAGCCTCTCCGCGCGGCCTCGAAGACGACCGGGGCGCGGTCGGCCCAGTAGCCGGCGGCGGGGTTGTCGTTGACCGCCCGGGCGAGCGCCGCGGGGGCGGTCACCTGGAACCCGTCCATCAGGAGGGGAAGCAGCACGTCGGGAGCGCCTCCCGCGTCGTCGCGGGCGAGCGCCACCTTGACGGCCTCGCGGACGAGCCCGGCCGCGCTCCCCTCGTCGCCGATCACCCAGCCCCAGCCGCCCGCGAACGACAGCCCGCCGTCGCGGCCGACCGCGACGGCGATGGAGCCCGTGCCGGCGATGACCCCGATGCCCTCCTCAAGCCCGGCGGCGCTCACCAGCAGCGCCGCGTCGTTGGTGACCGCGCAGGGGACGCCGAGCCGGGCGCGCAGCGCGTCCGCCAGGTCCCGGCAGTGCTGCTCGGTGTCGCACCCCTGGGCGCCCGCGCCCACCGCGAGGACGGTCTGGCCGGCCGGCGTGTGCCGTCCGACGAGGGCCTCGATCCAGCGGGCGGCGGCGGCGACCGGGCCGGCGGACCAGTCCCCGCTCGGCTCGACCGCCTCCCACGCGAGCGTCCCCTCGGGCGTCTCCGCCCTGATCGCGGTCTTGGTGCCGCCGATGTCGAGCCCGACGAGCACGCCGCTCACGCCGTCTCCCCCGAGTACGCCGCCATGGCGGTCTTGGTGTCGGCGGAGTGGAAGACGAACGACTCGATGGGCACGTCCCTGGCCTCGGCCAGCGCCTGCGCGAGTCCCTGCAGCACGACGGCCTCCAGTACGGACCGCTGCACGGGAGGCAGATCGGGCACGCGGACGACTCGCAGCAGCGGCCCGGGCGACACGTCCCTGGAGGTGAGCAGCAGCACCGGATGGCCCGCCTCGGAGAGCTGGCGGCCGAGCGCGACCTCCCGATCGCCCCCGACTATCACGTGGGCGGTGCCGCCGGCCGACTCCATCGCCCCGTGCAGGTACTGCCGGGTGCCCATGGCGGCGGACGGGACCCGTGCGACCTCGCGGAACAGCAGGGCTCCTGCCTCGGCGGTGCCCACGGCGGACGCGTCGCCCACGAAGTCGACCGACGAGACCCCGTCGAACGCGGCCGCCGCCTCGGCCGTCGCCGCTGCGGCCTCCTTCTCGAAGTCGCCCAGCAGGCCGGGGAGGTCCCGCCATCCGGGATCCGGCGCGCCGCCGTCCCACATGTCCGCCAGGACGCCCAGGGCGACCAGGGTGCCGGTGTACCCGATGGTCGAGGCGTAGCTGTCCCGCTCGTTGCCGAGGTCCACCGCGGCCCGCGCGGCGCCGGCGACGTCGGACGGCCACACGTTGACCACCGCGATCGTCTCCACGTCGTCCGGCAGCGACCGGAGGGCCTCCAGCGTCTCGACGCTGCCGCCGCTCTGGGAGACGGCCACCACGGCACGGCCGCGCACGGTGAGCGGCAGCGGCGCGTCGCCGGCGCCGATCCGGTACGCCTCGTGGCCGCGGGCGCGCAGCGCCCACAGCGGCGCCGCGCAGGCGGCGAGGCTCGCCCCCATCGCGACGAAGAGCGGGCCGGCACCCCGGAGACTTCCCGCGTCCGCCAGCTCGCCCAGCCGCCGTGTCACCCGGTCGGTGATGGCCGCCAGGGCGTCGCGCTGCGCGGCGCGCCCCTCGACGAAAGTCCGATACTTGCCTGACATGTGTGTCGTTCACTCCTGATCTCTGGCCGCCGGCGACGGCGGCCGGTCACTTGACGGCGCCCGCCGCGAGACCGCTCATGATCTGGCGCTGCAGGATCACGGCGAACACGACCGGGGGCACCAGGGCCACGACGCCGCCCGCCGCCATCAGGCCGAAGTCGAGGCTGGCGTACTTGCCCACGAACTCGCTCAGCGCGACGGGGACGGTTTTGGCGGCGGGGGAGTCGGTGAAGATGAGCGCGTAGAAGAACTCGTCCCAGGAGGCGAGGAAGGCCATGATCGCGGCGGTCACCAGGCCCGGCCTGGCGATCGGCAGGACGATCCTGAACAGGGCGCCGAGCCGGCTCAGCCCGTCGATCTGCGCCGCGTCCTCCAGCTCCACGGGCAACGCCGCGAAGTAGTTGCTCAGCAGCCACAGCAGGAACGGGGTGGTGAACGTGCAGTTCACCAGCACCAGGCCGGTCCTGGTGTCGAGCAGCCCGAGGTTCGCCATGATCAGGTACAGCGGGATGACGAGCGCCAGCGGCGGCATCATGTACGTGCCCAGGAACAGCAGCAGCACCGGGGTCTTGCCCCGGAAGCGCACCCGGGCGAACGCGTAGGCCCCGAAGACGGCCGCGACGCCGCTGATGACGACGGTCGCCGTGGCCACCACGAGCGAGTTGACCATCGCGGCCCGCAGGGCGCCGCCCACGCTGCCCTGCGCACCGGCGAAGATCTCCTGGTAGCGGGCGAGCGTGGGGTGGTCGGGGACGAAGTGCGTGGGGACGCTCAGCAGCTCGGCCTGCGTGGACACGCTCGAGATCACCAGCCACAGGATCGGCCCGAACACGGCCGCCAGCAGCACCGCCCCGATGGCGTACATGAGGACGTAGTAGCCCGTCCGGCGGCGCGTCATCGGCCCGATCCCGTCTGCCGCAGCGCCCGCAGGTAGACCAGCGACAGCGCCAGGATGAACAGGGCCGTGAGGAACGCGATCGCCGAGCCCAGCCCGAAGCGCTGGTTGGAGAAGGCCTGGAGATAGGCGTAGAAGGCGATGGTGGTGGTGCCGGAGGCGGGGCCGCCCCTGGTCATGATGTAGATGATGTCGAAGACCTTGAACGCCTCGATCGTGCGCAGCACGACGACCACCGCGATCACCGGCTTCAGCAGCGGCAGCGTCATGTGCCGGAAGCGCCGCAGCGCCCCGGCCCCGTCGATCGCGGCCGCCTCGTAGATGTCGGCGGGGATGGTCTGCATTCCGGCCAGCAGGAGGATCGCCACCAGCGGGATCGTCTTCCAGGCGTCCACGACCCCGACGACGTACAGGGCGCGGCCGGGGCCGCCGATCCAGTCCTGGTAGTGGTCGATCAGGCCGAGCCGCAGGAGGAGCCCGTTGAGCGCGCCGTAGTTGGGGTTGAGGATCCAGCGCCACATGTTGGCGTTGACGATCGTGGGGATCGCCCACACCACGATGACGGCGGTGCGGAAGAGCCACTGGCCGGGGATCCTCTGGTTGAGGAACTGGGCGAGCAGCACCCCGACGACCAGCTCGATCCCGGTGGAGAAGACCGTGAAGACCGCCGTGCGGCCCACGGTCTGCCAGAAGGCCGGGTCGGTGACCAGGTCGGCGTAGTTGCGCACGCCGACGAAGCCGTAGGCGGCCTCCACCACCGAGTCGGCGTCCAGGAAGCTCAGGACGAGGGTCCGGCCCAGCGGGTAGAGGATGATCCCGAAGACGACGACGAGCGCGGGCGTCAGGAGGGCCAGGGCGTAGCGGCCCTCCCGGGCTCGGCGCGGCGGCCGGCCGGCCGGGACCGGCGCCGCGCGCGTGCCCGCGCTCATCGGCTGTCGCACCAGTCCCGTCATGCCGTCGCCAGCTCGTTGGCCTTCTCCACGGCGGTGTCCAGGGCGGCCTGCGGGCTCTGCTGGCCGTACAGCGCCGCCTGGATCTGCTGCTGGATCACCTGGCTGATGGCGTTGTAGTTGTTGACCTTGGGCCGGTCGGTCACGCTCTTGAGCTGCTCGCCGTGGGCCTTGGCCAGCTCGGGGTTGTCACCCAGCACCGACGCCTTGGAGTAGGAGCCGGCCCAGATGGGCGTGATGTTGTCGGGGTGCGCCTCCTGCTGCTCGGGGCTGGCCAGGAAGGTCACGAAGTTCCACGCGTCGTCGACCCGCTCGCATCCGGTGGTGATGGCGAGGTTGCTCGACCCGGTGCAGGCGGGGCCCGCCCCGCTGGGGCCGATCGGGCTGGTCGTCACGACGATGTCGCCGACCACCTTGCTCTGCTGCGGGTCCTTGGCGGCCGAGGCCACGTAGTCCCAGTTGAGGACCATCGCCGCCTGGCCCTGCAGGAGGACCCGCTTCACGTCGTCCTCGATGTACTTCAGCGACGAGGGGTCGGTCAGCCCCTCGTCGATCGTGCTCTTCATCCACTCGAGCGCCGTGACGCCGCCGCCCGTGTTGAAGACGAACTTCCCCTGGTCGTCCTGCCACCTGCCGCCGAACGCCGCGAGCAGCGAGCCGTAGTCGACGATGACGCACTCGGCCTGGGCCCAGCTCCACACGAACGGGAACTTGACCGCGCCCTTCTTCTTCAGCGTCCTCGCCGCGGCCAGGACGCCGTCCCAGGTCTTCATGTCGGTCTCGGCGACGCCGTTGTCCGCCAGGAGCTTCTTGTTGTAGTAGAAGAGCTTGCCGCCGACGACCCACGGCATCGCGTAGTCGCGGTCCTGGTATCGGACGATCTCCTCCACCGGCAGCATCGTCGTCTTCCAGTCCGGCTTGAACCGGGACGTGACGTCGATGATCATCTTCTTGGTGGCGAACTCGGTGAGCCACTGGCCGTCGATCAGGACCACGTCGAACTTGCCCGCCGCGGCCGAGGTCACGATCTTGTCGTGCAGCGCCTCGTAGGCGACGAAGGTGGCCTCGACGGGGACCTTCGGGTAGGCCGCCTTGAAGGCTCCGATCATCGCGTTGATGTCGGACTCCGAGTAGCCGGCCTGCTTCATGAACAGGGCGCGGAGCGGGCCCGTGGCGCCGGAGCCCGATGATCCGCCGGGGACGCCGCAGGCCGCCAGGAACGCAGCGGTGCCGGCCGCCACGCCCAGCCCGAGAAACTCACGCCGCTGTAGCGACACGCTGATCACTTCCTCTGAGACGCTTTTGCATATTTCTCCCAGGCAGGGAGTATGTTAGTTAAATTACTAACGAACTCTGATCCGGGTCAAGGACTGGCCGAGTCATGATTCGTGAGAACCTGGAGTGATGAGGGACCGTCGGCATCGGCCGTACCAGACGGCAGAACTGACCGCGCCGGGGAGAGCGGTCCTGGGCCTTCTCGCGCGCGGCGGCGAGTTCACCCGGCCCTACATCAGCACGCAGCTGGAGATGTCCAAGCCCACCGTTTCGCTGGCGATTGCCGAACTCGAGGCGGCCGGCCTGGTGGAGATGGTCGGCACCTCGCAGGGCTTCACCGGCCGGTCGGCGGCGCTGTACGCGCTGTCGGACTCGGCGGGCTACGTCCTCGGCGTGGACCTGGGGTCGACGCGGGTGCACGTGATGGCGGCCGCGCTCACCGGGGAGATCCTGGCCGAGCGCTATCGCACCCATCCGGCGGCCGACCCGCACCCCGGCGCCGCCAACCCCGCCCTCGCGTCGGCCGCCCGGCGGCTGCTGCCCGAGGTCGTGGCCGGCATCGGGGAGTCGCGCGGCCCGCTGCGCGCGATCTCCGTCGCGATCCCGATGGTCGTGCCGCCCGACCGGTCGCTGCTGACGGAGGAGGACCTCGACGCCTGGGCCGGGATCTGGCCGCCGCTCGTCGACGCGTGGAGGGGCTGGGGGCTCGACCTGGACCTGCCGGTGCGGGTGGCCAACAACGTCAACTGCTCCGCCCTGGCGGAGCTGCACTGGGGCGCGGCCCGGGGCCGGGAGGACTACGTCTACGTCCAGGTGGGCGTGGGCATCGCGCTCGGCATCGTGAGCCGCTCCCAGGTGGTGGTCGGCGCGAACGGCGCGGCGGGCGAGGTGGTCCGCATGCCCTACCCCTGGGCGGAGAACCAGCCGCCCCGGCCCAAGGCGCTGGAGGCGCACCTGGACGCGGGCGGGCTGATGGCCCGGTGCAGGCGGCTCTGGCCGCGGGACGCGGGGCAGCCCCCGGCCGACGCGGAGCGGCTGTTCAGCCTCGCCGCCGACGGTCATCCGGTCGCCCGGTCCCTCGTCGAGGACCACGCCACCGAGGTGGGCCGGCTGGTGGCGGCCATCGTGGCCGTCCTCGACCCCGGGCTGGTCGTCCTCGGCGGCGGCGTCGGGCAGAACCCGCTGCTGCTGCCCGGAGTGATCAAGGTGCTCCAGGAGACGAGCTGGCCGACCCTCGTCCTGCCGGGCCAGCTCGGCGCGCAGGCGACGGTGAAGGGCGCGGTGCGCCTCGCCGTCGAGGAGGGCAGGGCCGCCCTCCTCGACGGCTGAGGCACGCCGCCGCGTCACCCGGACCTCGCTACGCGTGGCAGTGGCCGCCGGCGGCGCTGGGCGGCACGTCCAGCGTCGGGTTGCGGTCGAAGAAGCCGCTGGGCTTGAGCGTGAAACCGCACCGGTCGACCGGCATCACCGGCCAGTCCTCCGGGCGGGGGAAGTGCGTGAGCCCGAACGTGTGCCACAGCACGACGTCCTCGCCGTCGATGCTCCGGTTCCGGCGGGCGAACTCCGGCAGCCCCCGGCCCGGCGGGCTCTGGTTGACGTAGTCGCCGGCCGGGTAGAGCTCGTCGGGCGCGTACCGGGTGACCCACAGGTCGCGCGTCGCGAAGCCGGCCCGGGAGTGGATCCCGCTGTCCTCGTCGGCCAGCAGCATCGGCTGCTGCTGCGGGTGGAGCACGTAGGCCACCGGCTCGCCGAACCGGTTGGTCACGCCCGGGTTGCTCACCCGCCACACCCGGCCGCGGTCGGCCGCCGCACGCCGCGCGCCGTCCAGTTCGGTGGTCAGCCTGGTCACCCGGCGGCCGATCACGTTGCCGTACGGGTTGTCCGGGCCGAGAGGGGCCCGTTCGACGTCGATCTCGTCCACCGCGTTGACCAGGCCGTCCACGGTCATGTCGAGGCGGGCGCCGAACAGGTGCTGGTGGCTGGGCGCGCCGAGCCCGGGGGCCACCTCGGTCGCGTGGGGGTACCCGGGGTGGGGGTGGGCGGAGGTGAAGACCACCCCTGTGGCCTTGACCTCCAGCTCGATGGTCCCGTCGAGGTAGAGGTACCAGTAGAAGCCGTAGTCGTAGTTGCCCACCGTGGTGAAGAACGAGATCACCAGCCGCCGCTGCCGCCGGGTGTCGGCCTTCCCCGTGAAGATCTCGGTGTGCTTCCAGAGGATGCCGTAGTCCTCCTCGTGGATGCAGACGGCGTTGCGGATCGTGCGGGGCGCGCCCAGGTCGTCGGCGATCACGGCGTCGAGGTAGACGATCTCCCCGAGGCAGTCGCAGCCCAGCGTCAGCGAGTTGGCGAACTTGCCGACCAGGTACTCGCCGGAGTCGAAGTAGTTCTGCCAGTACCGGGTCGGGCCGGGGTCGCCGTACGGGATGACCATCTCGGCCACCGAGGCGCGGTAGACGACCGGCCGGCGCCTGCCGTCGTCGTCGAAGGCGATCTGGTGCAGCGTCAGTCCCTCGCGGGCGTCGAACCCCACCCGCAGGCTCCACTTCTCCCATTCGAGGAGGTTGCCGGTGAGGGAGAAGCTGACGCCCTCGGGCTGGCTGATCTCGATCGGCTTCAGCGTGGTGCGGTACGCGGCGGGCTCCAGGCTTCCCGACTCGGCCGGGACCGGCATCAGGCGCTCGTCGACCAGCTTGATCACCCGGCCCTCGACGAGGTCGACGTACGCGGCCACCCCGTCGATCGGGTGGGCCCACGGTACGTCGTGCTCGTCGGCCTGGTGGAAGGCGAGCACGCGGACGAGCCGCCGGGCGTCCTCGTCCGGGTCGCCGTACCGCCCGGCGGTCAGCGGGCAGGCCCGGATCCTGGAGACGTCGGTCAGCCCACGCCTGGCCATGGCCGCCCGCCAGCCCTCGTCGGCGTGGACGATCTCCTCGGCCCGCACGAAGTCGCCGTCCAGGATCGGGAACTGGCCGTCCGCCGCGCCGTCCACGACCTTCGCGGCCAGGACCGCGCCCATCGTCAGGGACACCTCGACGTCCTCCAGGCGCCCGGTGGCGACGTCCACGAGGAAGGCGCGCACCACCCGGTCGACGGCGTCGCCGGGCCGGTGGGACAGCACCTCGGACTTGTGCGGCTCGCGCAGGCCCAGGTAGGCGAACCGCGTGTGCTCGCCGACGTGTCCGGCCGCGCCCAGGATGTCCCTGGCCCGGCTGATCTCCTCGGCGCTCAGCAGGTCGAGCGGATGCGGCGTCGCCATGAGGTTCCCTCTCACTGGGGTAATACCACTGCATACCAATTAGATCCAGAAGATACAATCGGCCTCTCATCGTGACAAGCTGGAAGGAGACGACTCGTGATCGGGATCGGACTTCTCGGGTCGGGATTCATCGCCGACACCTACGCCGACGGCCTGCGGGACGTGCGCGACGCCAGGCTCGTGGCGAACTTCTCGCGCGACCCTGCCCGGGCGGCCCGCTTCGCCGAGACGTGGGGACCGGTCGCCCGCACCCACGGCACGATGGAGGACCTCTGCCGCGACCCGGAGGTCGATCTCGTGGTGATCGCCCTGCCGAACGAGGCCCACCTGGAGGCCGTGCGGATCGCGGCGGCCGCCGGCAAGGGGGTCGTCTGCACCAAGCCGCTCGCCCGCACTGCGGCCGAGGCCGCCGAGATGCTGCGGATCGTGCGCGAGGCGGACGTGTGGCACGGGTACGCCGAGAGCTCGGTCTTCTCCCCGAACATCGCCAAGGCGTACGACATGGTCCGTGCGGGGGCGATCGGCGAGGTGCTGTCGATGCGGGCCAGGGAGGCGCACTCCGGGCCGCACGCCCCGCACTTCTGGGACGCCGGGACGGCGGGCGGCGGCGCGCTGCTCGACATGGGCTGCCACACCGTCGAGACGGCCCGGATGTTCTTCGGCAAGGACGTGCCGATCGTCGAGGTCTTCGCCTGGGGAGCCACGCTGGTGCACGGCGACAGGACGACCGGCGAGGACAACGCGATCGCCCTGCTGAAGTTCGCCGACGGCAGGGTCGCGACCGTCGAGTCGTCCTGGACCGAGCGCGGCGGCATGCACCTGCGCCACGAGATCGCCGGCACCGAGGGCCGTCTGATCACCGACACAGGCTCCACGCCCGTCTGGGGGTTCGTCCAGAACCCCGCCGGATACCTGGTGGAGAAGGCCGACGCGGAGACCGGCTGGGTCCATCCCGTGCCCGAGGAGGCCAGGGCGTACGGGTTCTCCCAGGAGATGCGCCACTTCGCCGAGCGGTTCGCCGCCGGGTTGGCCCCCTCGGAGACCTTCGAGGACGGCTACGTCGTCAACGCCGTGATCGACGCCTGCTACCGCTCGATGAAGTCGGGCGTCTGGGAGCCGGTCGGGCCGGCGCTCTGATCGGGCCGGGGGCCGCCGCCGGCGCCGCGCGCGAAGCTCGTGCGCAGACGGTAGCGGTCCCCGCGGTAGTGCAGGCGGGAGTGGAACAGCCGCCTGTCGGCGGCGTCGACCACGATCTCGGTCATCACCAGCAGCGGGGCGCCGGTCTCGACCTCCAGCAGGCCGGCCACCCTGGCGTCGGCGGGCCCGGCCTCGATCGTGGTGTCGGCCCGGGAGGGCTCCCGGCCCGCCTCGGTGAGCACCTCGAACAGGGACCGCGCCGCGAAGTCGGCATCGGGCAGCCCGGGGGCGACCGCGAGCGGCACCCGCGTGTAGTCGAGCCCCACGGTCCCGCCGTCCAGCAGCCGTACGCGCTCCAGGTGGAACAGCGGCGCCCCGGCCGCCACCATCAGCAGGTCGGCCTCGTCGAGCGTGGCGGGGTGGACGTCGGCGCGCAGCACGCGGGAGGCCGGGGCCAGCCCCTTGCGGGCGGCGGTCTCGGAGAAGGACTCCAGGGAGTTGGGCCAGTCGGTCTTGGCCGCCGTGCCCACGTACCACCCCCGGCCGTGCGAGGCGGTGAGCACGCCCTCCTCGACGAGACGGCCGAGCGCGCGGCGCAGGGTCACCCTGCTGACGCCGAGGTGCAGGCACAGCTCGCGTTCCGGCGCGAGCCGGGCGCCGGGCGCGAGCGACCCCTCCGCCACCTGACGTCTGACGTGGTCGGCCACCTGCGCCCAGAGAGGATCCGGCGCATCGGGGTTCAAGGGTCCGGCCGCTCCGGACGCGAGCACCAACGGGACCGCCTCGGCATGGGATGGACAGAAGACCACTGCATACCGGATTATGCCAGAGGGACGCCGTCAGGCGAGCAGGCCGCCGACGGGGGCGCTGTGGCGGATCATGTCGAGCACGGCCCGCCGGATCGCCCCGCGGTCGATGCCGGCGTCCTCCAGCTGCTCCTGCGAGGTGGCCGAGCCGGGCATCTCCGACACGCCGAGCTTCACGACGGGCACAGGGGAGCCGGCCAGCGCCGCGAGCACGGCGTCGCCGAGGCCGCCCTCGGGCCGGTGGTCCTCGACCGTCACCACCCGGCCGGTGGCCGTGGCCATGGTCCGCAGCTCCTCGGAGTCCAGCGGCTTGACCGAGTACGCGTCGATCACCGTGATCGAGACGCCGTCCTCCTCCAGCAGGTCCGCGGCGGCGAGGGCCTCGTGGACCGTCACGCCCGCCGCCACCACCGTCGCGTGGCCCCCGGTCCGCAGGACCTTGCAGCCGCCCACCGGGAACCGCTCGCCCGGGCCGTAGACGACCGGGGTCTCGCCGCGGGTGGTGCGCAGGTAGCGGACGCCCTTCAGCCCGGCCGTGTCCGCCACCAGCCGCGCGGTCTGGTTGGCGTCGCAGGGGTAGAGCACCGTGCTGCCGTGGATCGCGCGGAAGGCGGCCAGGTCCTCCAGGCCCATCTGGGACGGCCCGTCCTCGCCGATCGAGACGCCGCCGTGCGACCCCACCAGGCAGATGTCCGCCCGGCTCACGGCCGCCATCCGGACGAAGTCGTACGCCCTGGTGAGGAACGCCGCGAAGGTGGCGGCGTACGGCTTCCAACCCCGGGCCTGCATGCCGATCGCGGCCGCCGTCATCTGCTGCTCGGCGATGTGGCACTCGAAGAACCGCTCCGGGTGGGCCTCGGCGAAGGCGTCCAGCCTCGTGGAGTCGGCCACCTCCCCGTCGAGCGCGACGACCGCGCCGTCGGCCGCGCCCAGCGCCGCGAGCGCCGCGCCGAACGCCGTCCGTGTGGCGACCCGCTCGCCCACCCGATACTCCGGGAGCTCCAGGGAGCCGGCGCCGAAGGCGTACGGGGTGCCCGCGATGGTCGGGGGGTTCACCTGGACGGTCAGCCGGCGCGGGCCGCCGAGCTCCGCGACGGCCTGCTCGGGGTCGTCGAGCGGCTTGCCATGCTTGCCCTCGCGGTCCTCCACGGCCGGCACCCCGAAGCCCTTGCACGTACGGGCGATGATCGCGGTGGGACGCCGCCGGGTGGCGCGGGCGTCGGAGAGGGCGTAGTCGATCTGCCCGGGGTCGTGGCCGTCGATCTCGATCGTGTGCCAGCCGAAGGCGCCGATGCGCCGGGCGTACGCCGCGAGGTCCCAGCCGTGCCGGGTGGGACCCCGCTGGCCCAGGCGGTTCACGTCGACGATCGCGGTGAGGTTGGCCAGGCCCTCGTGCCCGGCGTGCTCGAACGCCTCCCACATCGACCCCTCGGCCAGCTCGCCGTCCCCGCAGAGCACCCAGACGTGGTACGGCAGGCGGTCGAGCTTGCGGCCGGTCAGGGCGAGCCCGACGCCCACGGGCAGCCCGAACCCGAGCGAGCCGGTCGCCACGTCGACGAACGGCACGCGGGGGGTGGGGTGCCCCTCCAGGCGCCGCCCGCGCCCGCGGAACGTCAGCAGTTCCTCGTCGGTGACCACGCCCGCCGCCTTGAGCATGGCGTACAGCAGCGGCGAGGCGTGGCCCTTCGAGAAGACGAGGTGGTCGTTGGCCGGGTTGGCCGGGTCGCCGGCGTCCAGCCGCAGGTGACGGGCGAGCAGCACGGCCATGAGCTCGGCCGCCGACAACGAGGACGTCGGATGCCCCGAGCCGGCCGACGCCGAGGCGCGCACCGAATCCACCCGGAGCTGGGCCGCGAGTTCGCACAGGAAGCGGTAGTCATGCTCGTCCATCGCCACCGACTACCCCGCGCGGGTGATTCATATCACGGTAAAGGCCCGATATGTCGCGCTCGACGTCACCGGCGTCGACGGCCCGCTATGTCGCGCTCGGCGTCGCCGGCGTCACCGGCGGCGCAGGCCCAGACCCGCCGCGGCGGCCAGCCCCAGCCCCGCGACCGTCACCAGCCGCCGGTGCTGCGAGAGCCACAGCTGCAGGCTATGCCCGTGCGACCGGTCGTCGAAGCTGCCGTGGGCGCCGTAGTCGTGGTCGCGGTCGGCCGGCTCCCACAGGTTGGACACTCCCGTCGGCGCCTTGTCGTCGTCGAGCTGCGACTTCACGCCGGTCCTGGCCAGGTAGCGGTCGAGCAGGGCCGGGGCGACGCGCTGCGCCACGATGGTCGCGGCCGTCGTGGCGCCCACCCAGTACTCCTTGCGCTCCGGGTGCGCGGCCGCGTAGACGAGCGCCCGGGCGGCCACCTCCGGCTGGTAGATGGGCGGCACCGGCTGGGGGTGGCGCCGCATCCGGTTCAGGCCCCAGTCGAACTGCGGGGTGTTGAGCGCCGGCAGCTGAACCATGGTGATCTTGATCCCGGAGTCCTCGGCGAGCAGCTCGGTCCGCACCGCCTCGGTGAAGCCGCTGATGGCGTGCTTGGCCCCGCAGTACGCCGACTGCAGCGGGATCGACCGGTACGCCAGGGCGGATCCGGCCTGCACGATCACGCCGCGGTCGCGCTGCTTCATCATCTCCAGCGCGACGCGGGTGCCCCAGACGTACCCCAGGTACGTGACCCGGGTGGTCCGCTCGTACTCCTCGGGGGTGATCTCCATGAACGGCGCGAAGACCGTCGTGAAGGCGATGTTGATCCACACGTCGATCGGGCCGATCTCGGCCTCGACCTGCTGGGCGGCCTGCCGCACCTGGTCGTAGTCGGCGACGTCCGCGGCGAAGACCTTGGCCGTCCCGCCCTCGACGCCCACGTCCACGGCCGCTCCGGCCAGGCCGGCCTCACCGCGCGCGATGAGCGCGACCCGCGCGCCCTCGCTCCCGAGCTGCCGGACGACGGCGCGTCCCACCCCGCCGCTCGCCCCGGTCACCACCACGACCTTGTCAGTCAGGCTCACCTCGTCATCCTCTCGATTCCGGACCGCCGCCCAGCGTGCGCTGCCGCCGTACGGCGAACGCCATGAACAGAGCGGTGATCACAACGACGATCCCGACGATCGCGGTCAGCCACCACAGGCGGGCCACGGCCGACAGCACGCCCACCGCCACGCAGAAGACCAGTACGAACGACGCGATGCGGATGCGGATGACATCCAGCGGCGTCGCCGGCACCATCGGCTTGCCCGTCGGCGATCGTTGTTCCTCACTCATGAGGCGCCCCCTACCCTCGTATCCGGTTGACTATCGCGGTCGTGGACCGGTCCGGCACGTATCCCAGCACCCGCACCTCGCCGCCCAGCTCCCTGACGAGATCCGCCTCCGGCAGCAGGTCGGGGTGGTAGTCGCCGCCCTTGACGTACACGTCCGGGCACACCAGCCGCAGCAGCTCCACCGGGCTGTCCTCGTCGAACACGGCGATGTGGTCGACGCAGCCCAGCGCCGCGAGCACGGCCACCCGGTCCTCGCACCGGTTGATGGGACGCTCCGGTCCCTTGAGCCGGGCCACCCCGGCGTCGCTGTTGACGGCGACGATCAGCACGTCGCCGAGCCGGGCCGCCTCCTCCAGGCACGCGACGTGGCCGCGGTGCAGCACGTCGAAGCAGCCGTTGGTGAAGACGATCCGCCTGCCCTCCCGCCGGTGGCGCTCGACGAACGCCGCCAGTCGGTCGTACGGCAGGGCGGCGTCGGGCCGCAGCGCCTGCTGCAGGTCCTCGCTCGTGCAGACGCCGGTCCCCGGACGGCGGACGACCACGCCCGCGGCGGCCTGGGCGACGTCCGCGGCCTCCTCCGGGGGCGCGCCGGCGGCCAGGCTCAGCGCGAACGCGGCGGTGAAGGTGTCGCCCGCGCCGATGCTCATCGCGTCGGACACCGGCGTCGCGTGGGTCCGGTGGGGCTCGCGTCCCCGGCGGTGGAGCAGGGTGCCCTGCCCGTCGAGGGTGGTCACCACGAGCTCGGCGCACGTGGCCTCGAGCAGCCGTGCCGAGCGCGAGGTCAGGAAGCCGATGCGGTCGTGGTCGCCCGTCTCGCCGAGCAGCCGCTGGACCTCGGCGTAGTTGGGCAGCACGGCCTTCGGCAGGCAGTCCCGCCAGGGGCCCACGTCGTGGGCGTCCACGATCAGCATCGGGGCGCCGCGGGAGCCGTTCCCGCGCCCGGCGCTCAGGTCGCACAGGGCCCGCCGTACGGCGGGGGTGCAGACGCCGCCCGCGTAGTCGCAGGCCACGATGACATCGGCGGCCGCGGCCAGGCGGGCGATCCGGTCGATCAGCTCGCGCTCCGCCGCCTCCGGCAGGGGAGCGTCGTCCTCCTCGTCGTACCGGGCCACGATCTGGCCGTCCGTCAGGACGCGCCGCTTGACCGCGGTGCGCCGGCCGCGGACCGTGATCAGCCCGTCGATCCCGAGCCGCCCGAGGGCGGCGGTCAGAGTGGCCCCGGCGGGATCCGCCCCGGTCACGCCCACCATGTGGACGCGGGCGCCGAGGGCGGCCAGGTTCGCCGCCGTGTTGGCCGCGCCGCCGGGCTGCTCCTCGGTCTGCTCCACGGTGACCACGGGTACGGGGGCCTCCTGCGCCATCCGCCTACTGCGACCCCGCAGCCACGAGTCGAGCATCACGTCCCCGACGACGACGGCAGTGACATCACCGAAACGGTCGAGCGTCTCTTCCGTCATACCTGGGCGGCTACCCCCGCTGCCGCAGGAGAAACAAGGGGCACGACCGGCACCGTTGGTCGGTTTGGGCGGCGCGTGAGGGGGTAGCCAGGGGGTCGCTCCGCGTGAACGTGGCCCGGTGGGAGCCGGACCCGCGACGACGACAGGGGGTTGCCGATGGGCGTGACGACGAAGCGGGGACGCGGAGACGGCTCGTGCCCATGACCACCGCGCTGCTCGTCGAGGGGGTCGAGCGGATCGCCGTCCTGAGGGCCAACGCCCTCGGCGACCTGCTGCTCGCCCTGCCGGCGATGGAGGCGCTGAAGAGGGCCTACCCCGCCGCGAAGCTCACCTTGCTCGGACGCGAGTGGCACGTCAGGTTCCTGCGGAACCGGCCCGGCCCGGTCGACGAGGTGGTGGCCCTGCCGCCCATAGCGGGCGTGTCGTCCCCGCCGGACGGCTCCGCCGCCCCTGAGACGCTGTACGAGGACCTGCGCGGGCGCCGCTTCGACCTGGCCGTCCAGATGCACGGCGGCGGCCGCAACTCCAACCCGTTCATCCGCAGCCTCGGCGCCCGGCTCACGGCCGGCCTGCGCACCCCCGACGCCGCGCCGCTCGACCGCTGGGTGCCGTACGTCTACTACCAGCACGAGACCCTGCGCTACCTCGAGGTCGCCGGGCTGGTGGGGGCAGCCACGACCGACATCGAGCCGAAGGTCGCGGTGATCAGGGAGGACTGGGCCGAGCTCAGAAAGACCCTCGGACGGCTGCCGCGCGGGCTCGTCGCCGTCCACCCGGGAGCCGGCGACCGGCGCAGGCGGTGGCCGCCGGAGCGGTTCGCGGAGGTCGCCGACCGGCTCGACCGGCCCGTGGTGGTCACCGGGACCGAGGACGAGCGCGACGTCGTCGAGAAGGTGGTCGCGACCATGACCCGGCCGGCCCGGCCCGTGGTCGGGGAGCTGTCCCTCGGCGGGCTCACCGCGCTGTACGCCGCGTGCGACCTGCTCGTGGCCAACGACACCGGGCCGCGCCACCTCGCGGCGGCGACCGGCACGCCCACCGTCGCCGTCTACTGGTGCGGCAACCTCGTCAACTGGGGGCCGCTCACCCGGGGCATCCACCGGCCGCTCGTCTCCTGGACGCCCCACTGCCCGGTCTGCGGCTCGGACGGGACGACGTTCGGCATGCGGGACTGCGGGCATGACGACGTTTCCTGGGTAGGGGACGTGACCGTGGACGACGTGCTCGAACAGGCGGTGGACCTGCTGCGATGACCGACGTGGAGACGCTGCGCACCAGCGACCCGAACGAGCCGGGGATCCGGCGCCGGCGGCGCGGGCGCGGCTTCAGCTACACCTGGGCCTCCGGGAGGCCGGTCAGGGACCCGGTCACCCTGCGCCGGATCCGGTCGCTCGCGATCCCGCCGGCCTGGACCGACGTGTGGATCTGCGGGTCTCCCGACGGCCATCTGCAGGCCGTGGGCACCGACTCGGCCGGCCGCCGCCAGTACCGCTACCACGACCTGTGGCGGCGGCAGCAGGACCAGGCCAAGTTCGACCACGTGCTGGAGCTGGCCGAGCGGCTGCCGGAGTTCCGGGAGCGGGTCGCCGAGGACCTGAAGGGCGACGAGCTCAGCCGGGAGCGGGTGCTCGCCACGGCCGCCCGCATGCTCGACATCGGCTTCTTCCGCGTGGGCGGCGAGGAGTACACCGACTCCTACGGCCTGGCCACCCTGCGCACCTCCCACGTCAGGTGCCGGAACGGCGAGGTCGTGTGCCGCTACCTCGCGAAGGGCCGCAAGGAGCGGGAGCTGGTGCTGTCCGACAGCGACGTGTGCTCCGTGCTCACCGCTCTGACCTCCGGCCGCAGGGGCGAGCTGCTGCGCTACCGCGGCGACCGCGGCTGGGTGGACGTGCGCAGCGCGGACATCAACGCCTACCTCAAGGAGGTCGTGGGCACCGAGGTGTCCGCGAAGGACTTCCGCACCTGGCACGCGACCGTGCTGGCCGCCGTGGGGCTCGCGGTGAGCCGGCCCGTCGCCGGCGCGGCCGGGCGCAAGAGGGCCGTGGCGAGGGTCATGCGGGAGGTCTCCGAGTACCTGGGCAACACGCCCGCCGTCGCCCGCGCCTCGTACGTCGACCCCCGGGTGATCGAGCTGTACGAGAAGGGCAGGACGATCCCGCTGGAGCGGCTCGGCGAGGACGGCCCGGGCGGCCTGGCCACGCACGGGCCCGTCGAGCGGGCCGTCATCGACCTGCTCCGCCGCGTGTGGTCCGGTCCGGGCCGGCGGGCCCGTCCGTCCCGCCGCCGCGCCGCGCCCCAGGAGGCCGGGCGGGCGGCGAAGCGGCCCCGGCGGAATGCCCCGGGCCGCCGGGCGTCGAGCCGGAAGGCGTCCGGGCACACCGCTCGCGGCCGGTAGGAGCCACGACGGCGCCGTCCGCCAGGGGGAGTCCGCGGTCAGCGGACGCCGGCGCCGAGGGCGGCGAAGGCGGCCCGGATGACGTCGTCCGCCGGGAGCCCGCCGCCCGGGGTCTCATGGAGCAGCCGGTGCCGCCGCCCGTCCGGCGCCGACACGGTGACCGACGGAGTGCCGTACGACATGGCGAGCCGGGCCATGCCCGGGTCGGCGCTGATCACCAGCCGCGCCCCCGCCACCAGCGCGCACAGCTCCCGCAGCGACGTCCGGCCGGCCAGCACGATCTGCGGCGGGAGCACGGCCCGTGTGGCGACCAGCAGCGCCATCGGCCGCTCGCGCCCGCTGCCCGTGACGACGACCGGCAGGCCCTCGTCCGCCAGCGTCCTGGCGACCGTCGCGAACCGGTCGGGCGGCCAGCGCAGAGTGGTCTCGCCGGCCCCGGGATGGATGACGACCGCCCCGGGCGCCGGGCTCGCCACCATCGGCGTGGGCAGCCGCAGGTCGTCCGGGTCGGCCGGCACGCCGTACCACTGGACGAGGCGGCACCACCGCTGCACGCCGGGCTCGGCCGGGTCCCACCGCGGGCCGGCGACGCGCGGGACCGCCTCGTGCGCGTACGCCCACAGGCGGCGCGGCCCGAGGTCGAGCAGGACGCGGTGGCTCTGCGGCCCCCGGCCGTGCAGGTTCACCGCGATCTCCGGCAGGAGCGGGTGGAGGGCCTCGTCCTCCCCCGGCCCCGGCCAGGCGAGCGGCGTGAGGCCGCGGGCCGGTAGCAGCCGGTCGACGGCCCCGGTCAGCGCCGCGAGCTCGCTCAGCTCGGGCGGGCAGGCGAGCACGACCCGCAGCCCTCCGCGCCGCAGGGCGCGCAGCGCGGGCACGGCCGTGAGCAGGCCCTCCATGCCGTGGGAGCGGAGGACGAGCGCCGTCACCGCCATGAGCGCTCCCTCCGTCGGGCGCGTCGCATCAGGAGGCGCTCCTCTCCAGCCGGCGGGCCGACAGCACCCGGTCGTAGGTGGCGAGGGTCTCGGCGGCGATCCGGTTCCAGCCGTACCGCGCCCGGGCCCGGTCGGCGCCCGCGATGCCGTACGCCGTGCGGCGGACCGGGTCGTCCAGGAGCCTGCGCAGAGCCCTGGCCAGCACGACGGGCTTGCGCGGCGGCACCAGGACGCCGGTCACGTTGTTGACCACGGTCTCCTTCTGGCCGCCGACGGCGGTGGCGACGACGGGCACGCCGCTGGCCATGGCCTCCAGCGTCACCATCCCGAACGGCTCGTACCACGGCACCGAGACCACGGCGCTCGCCGAGCGCATGAGCGCGGGCAGGGTGTCGCGGCCGACCCGGCCGAGGAAGCTCACCCGGTCGGCCACCCCGGCTTGCGCGGCGAGCCAGCGGAGCCGGGTGACCTCGGGGTCGTGGTGGAGCTCGGCCGCCGCCGGGCCGCCGGCGATGACGAGCTCGGCGTCCTTCAGGTACTGCAGCGCCCGGATCGTGGTGTCGACGCCCTTGCGCGGCACGAGACGGCCGACCGACAGCAGCCGAGGCCGCCCGGGCCGTTCCAGCGGCTCGACGTGCGGGTGGAAGACGGAGGTGTCCACGCCGCAGGGGACGACCCGGGTGACCCGGCGGGGCACCCGCATCCGGATCAGCTCGTCGACCTCGTCGCAGCAGGTGGCGATGACGGCGTCGGCCCGGCGGCCGATGTCGGCCTCCGCCTCGACGCGCTCACGCGGGCTGGTGTCCGCGGGGCCCTGGTGGCGGCGCTTGACGCTGCCGAGCGCGTGGTAGGTGTGCACGACCGGGACGCGCAGGCGCTCGGCGGCGGACAGGGCGGCCAGGCCACTCATCCAGAAGTGGCTGTGCACGATGTCGGGGCGGTCGAACAGCCACCGGTCGTGCAGCCACTTCCCGAACTGGGGGACCCAGGGGAGGATCTCGTCCTTGGGGATCTCGGCGGCAGGGCCCGCGGGCACGTGGACGACGGTCACGCCGGGGCAGAAGCCGACGGATTCGGGCAGGTCCTCACGGTCCCTGCGGGTGTAGACGGTCACCTCGTGACCGAGCTGCGCGAGCGCGCGGGCGAGTGCCGCGACGTGCACGTTCTGGCCGCCGGCGTCCACACCTCCGAGCGTGGCGAGCGGGCTGGCGTGCTCCGAGACCATGGCGATCTTCACTGGGGGTTCCTCCGTGAGCGGCAGTGGCGAGTACCCGGCTCGGGGGTCAGGGAGTCCAGGTGAATGAGCCCGGTGGACGGGCGGAGGGGAGCGGCCCGCGACGGCTCGCTCGGGGCGGCGGCGCCGATGGAGGCGGTACGGCCGGAGGGTACGGGGGCGGTGCGGCCGGCGTCGGCGCGGGCGCGGCCCCCGTGGGGCGGGAAGGCGGCGTGGCCGGCGGCCGTGGGCGTGTGGAGACAGACGGACCCGCTGCCGCTGACACCGCGGTCAGGGCGAGGGGAGAGCGAGTGACCCGTTCCCAAGACGGTCCTCCAACACGGCATGCTCACGCCAAGGAGGTACCTGCGTCTTAGGCACCAGGAACTTCATTCACCATATCCAGGGCTGCCGCCGCCAAACCACTGGTTTCGTCAGGAAAGCGCCGGGCAGCGCTATCCGTACAGCAGCGAGGGGGAAGCCATGGAGACGCCGCACTATGTCGCGGCCCGTGTGCAGCGGGCGCTGGCGGAGGACGACAGGACCAACGAGCTGGGCATCCGCGTGGACGTGCGCGGGGAGCAGGTGTACCTGCGCGGCCAGGTCTCCTGCGAGGAGCGGCGGCACCAGATCGAGGACGTCGCGCGGGAGGCGGCACCCGGGCTGCGGGTCCACAACGAGATCACTCTTGTCGAGGTGAGGGAGCCGGGGGAGGAGGAGCACCTGTGAGGGAGCTGAGGATCGCCGCCGTGGCGGACATCCATCTGGGCGAGGACCTGCGCGGCCACTATCGCAAGAAGCTCGAGGGCATCGAGCGCCGCGCGGACGTTCTGCTGGTCGGCGGTGATTTGACCAGGCACGGGACGGTGGAGGAGGGCCGGGTCGTCGCCGACGAGCTGCGCGACCTGCAGATCCCCGTCGTCGCCGTGCTGGGCAACCACGACTACCACTCCGACCACGACCGGGACATCATCTCCATCCTGCGGGACGCCGGGATCGTCGTGCTCGACGACGAGGCCGCCGTGCTGTCCGTCGACGGCGTACGGCTCGGGGTGGCGGGCGGCAAGGGCTTCGGCGGCGGGTTCGCCGGCAAGTGCGCCAGCGAGTTCGGCGAGCCGGAGACCAAGGCGTTCGTCCGGCACACCCGTGAGATCGCCGAGCGCTGGCGGTGGGCGTTGAAGGACCTGGAGGCCGACCACAGGATCGTGCTGAGCCACTACTCGCCGGTCAAGGACACGCTGATGGGCGAGCCGCCGGAGATCTACCCCTTCCTCGGCAGCTATCTCCTCGCCGAGGCGGCCGACTCCGAGGGCGCCGACCTGATCGTCCACGGGCACGCCCACGCGGGCACCGAGAAGGGCGTCACCCCCGGCGGCATCCGCGTGCGCAACGTCGCGTTGCCGGTCATCAAGCACGCGTACACCGTCTACTGCCTCAACGGCGACTACTGCTGACCGTCCGCCGCCGCTTCCGTCCGGCGGCGGGCGCACGGCCCGTCTCCGGACAGGACGGCGGCCGGCCCCGAGAGGCCGGCCGCCGTCCTGTACCGCTAGTGCGAGGTGGCTAGGGATTGAAGATGCTGACGCCCCCCGGGCCGACGAGGAACCCGAGAACGATGAGGACGATCCCCCAGAGGATGTCCCGACGGGCCAGGATGACGTAGATCCCGGCGATCACCAGTACCACGGCGATGATCCAAAGCAGAGTAGCCATGGCCCTCCACTGCCCTGACAAAAGGGCTCGTAACATCATCGAGCATCACGCGCCATCGAATTTGCCGCCGAATCCGGTGTCCATGGCGTTTGCATTACCGGATCCGGGCAGGGGCGTGGCATGACCACGTTCGGATACTTCCTGTCGAGCGAGGAGCACGACCCCAGAGAACTGGTCCGGCAGGCCAAGCTGGCCGAGCAGGCGGGGTTCGACGCCCTCTGGATCTCCGACCACTACCATCCCTGGCTGGACGAGCAGGGGCAGAGCGGGTTCGTCTGGTCGGTCATCGGCGCGCTGTCGGAGGCCGTGTCGCTGCCCGTGACGACGGCCGTGACCTGCCCGCTCATCCGCATCCACCCGGCGATCATCGCCCAGGCGGCGGCGACGTCCCAGATCCTGCTGGACGGCCGTTTCCGGCTCGGGGTGGGCACGGGCGAGGCGCTCAACGAGCACATCCTCGGGGACGCGTGGCCCCCGGCCGAGGAGCGCCAGGCCATGCTGGAGGAGGCCCTTCACGTCATCCGGGAGCTGTGGACCGGCGAGCTGGTGACGTACCACGGCGAGTTCTACGAGGTCGACACGGCCCGGATCTACTCGCTGCCCGCCGAGCCGCCGCCCATCTACATCTCCGGCTTCGGGCCCAAGGCCATCGACCTCGCCGGGCGCCTCGGCGACGGGTACGTCTCTACCGCCCCGGAGGCGAGCCTCATCGAGGCGTTCCACAAGGCCGGCGGCGAGGGCAAGCCGGCGGCGGGCGGGCTCAAGGTCTGCTGGGCCGGCGACGCCGCCGACGCCCGCAGGACGGTCCACCGGCTGTGGCCCACCGATGCCATCCCGGGGGAGGCCCACCAGCTCCTGCCGCTGCCCCGGCACTTCGAGCAGCTGTCGCAGCTGGTCACCGAGGAGACGGCCACCGCGTCCGTCCCCTGCGGCCCCGACCCGCGGACCCATTTGGAGGCGATCCGGCAGTACGTGGACGCGGGCTACGACGAGGTCTACGTGTCCCAGATCGGCCCCGAGCAGGACGGGTTCTTCTCGTTCTACTCCTCGGAGATCCTGCCGCGGCTCAAGGACGGCTGAGCCTCACGCGGCCGGCTGTGTGTGCGCTTCCAGCCGGCCGCAGGGGTGCCGGGCGGTTCGACCGCCGCGTCACGCGTGGGTGAGGCGGTCGTCGCCGGTGTCCGGCGCGTCCGGGGAGCTCGGCGCGTCCGGGGCGTTCGCGGCGCCCGCCGACCCCGGCCGGGGCGTGCCGTCCGTCCGGGTGCCGGCCGCGCGCAGCGACAGCAGCGGCTGGACGAACCAGAGCCACCCGCTCAGCCCGGCGACGACCGCCGCCACGAGCGCGGCGAGCCAGGCGCCGGCCAGCGCCTCGACGACGAGCCCGGTCGCGAACGTCATCGAGATCGCCAGGGCGGCCCCGCCGGCCACGCCGAGCCGGTTGGCCCGGTGCAGCATGACCTCCTTCAGGCCCGAGCGGAACAGGATGCGGTGCTGCGTGGCCGGCGCGATCAGGCAGATGGACGCCACGGCCGCGGCCAGCACGGCCACGTAGAACATCCAGCGGACCGTCTGGTCCACCTTCTCGAACCCGGCCGAGAACGGCAGCGTCAGCAGGAACGCGAACAGGACCTGGACGCCGGTGGCGGCGACCCGCAGCCCCTGCAGGAGCTCGCCGAGCTCGCGGTCGACCCGTTCCTTCCGGTTCTCCTCGGGGTTGCCGGGCAGGTGGGAGATGTCCGGCGGCTCACCCATCGGCGGCCTTCATCAGCCGGCCGTAGGCAAGCTGGAGCCAGTCGGAGATCGCCACGGCGGCCATCGTCGTGCCGGCCATCCGCGTCACCCGGGGGGCGAACACCATGCCGGCGGCGTATCCGGTCGCCACCCACTGGGCCAGGCAGAACGGGCAGGTCAGCAGCTCGCCCAGGGCGTGCTTCCAGCCGGAGCCGCGGACCTCCTCCCTCAGCTCCGCCGGCCCCGACACCCCGGCGTACCGGGTGAAGGGCGCCCGGATCGGGCTCGTGACGCTGTCCTTCGCCAGAGTCCGGGAGAGCCGGTGCGTGAACAGTCCCATCAGAGCCAGGTCCATCGGGCTGATCCGCTCCGGCGGCCGGCGGCCCGTCAGTCGGCCGGCGGCCAGCAGGACGGAGACGGCGCCGCCGTACACGGCGAGCACCCGCGCGTACGACGCCAGGGGGCGGCGCTCCTCACCGGCGTATTCACGCTGGATTTCCTTGAGGCTCTCGGTCATGCAGCCGCTTTACCCGCGATTGTTTGCGGCGAACATGGCGGGGCAAGCGACGTGAGTGGGTAGTCACAGTCACGCCGTCACCGACGCGATCCTAGAGACGCTCAAGCGCGCCGGAGCGGGCCTGAAGGAGGCCGGGGTCCGTTTCGCCCTGGCCGGAGGCTGCGCAGGCTACGCGAGGGGCGCCGCGCCTTCACTGCACGACGTCGACTTCGCCCTTGTCGAGGAAGACGTCCCGCTCGCCCTCAAGACCCTGGAGAACATGGGCTTCCGCACCGCGAAGCCCCCGGAGGACTGGCTGGTCAAGGCCTTCGACGAGGAGGGCGTCCTGGTCGATCTGATCTTCTCTCTCGCCGACAGGCCCGTGACCGAGGCCATGATCGCGCGATCGGAGTTCATCAACACGGCCGCGCTCAGCCTCCCGGTCCTCGAGGCCACCGACCTGGTGATCTCGTGGATCCTTCCGCTGTCCGAGCACGCCTGCGACTACGGCGGCCTGCTGCCGGTGGTCCGCGCCATGCGGGAGCAGGTCGACTGGGACAAGGTGGCCTCGGTCGTCGCCCCGTCGCCGTACGCGTCGACGTTCATCACGCTGCTGGAACGTCTCCGCGTCATCGCTCCGACGACTCCCGCGCCGGACGTGCGCTGGCCCTGACCTGCGCCGCGTCGTCCCCGCAGTCGTTCCCGCACAGTCGTCCCCGCACAGGGAAGAGCCGCACCCCCGAAGGGGTGCGGCTCCTCTCGTTCTCGGGCCGGCGGCCTACAGGCTGCCGGTGTAGGGGAAGCGACCGTAGTACTCGCCGAGGCGGTCGCGGTAGTCCGACTCCTTGAACGCGGCCTCGTCGAACTCGGGCGCGTTCTTGATCTCCTGCTTGGTCCGGCTCACGAAGACCTTCCGCTCCTCGGGGTCGATCTGCGTGACCACGCTCGCGGGCAGCATGACCTTCTTGCCGAAGATCCAGGGACCGGTGTCCACGACGATGTAGCTCTGGCTGGCGTCGTAGGTCGCCTCGTCCACCGACCCGATCTTTCCGTCCGTGGCCTGGACGTCGTAACCGACCACGTCCAGGTTCCGACTGGTGTCGTACACCCCGGAGGGGTACGACCACAGATCCGGTGTCATCGTTTTCACTCCCTTCGTCACTTCGACCCCTACCCGGCGGCGCGGGCGGAAACGTCTTCTGCATGTAAGGATCACCCCATTAGTCCCATATGTCCCTCCGGTCCCGTATGGGTGGCGCGAGTGGGGGCGAAGTGGCGCTAATCTGGTGGGGGTCATGCGCCGCTAGCTCAGTTGGTTAGAGCAGCTGACTCTTAATCAGCGGGTCCGGGGTTCGAGTCCCTGGCGGCGCACAGTCCGCCTACCAGCGCGTTCATGGTTGCGATCATGGGCGCGCTGGTGGCGTTCATGGGCGGATTCGTCCGCCACGTTGGCTCGCCGTTAGCTCGTCCGCCGCCCGTCCGGCGCCGGCGGAAACGCCAGCCTCGCCTTGAGCTTCCCCCGTTTGGCAGACACCCACCTCATCTGAGTCTGGTTGACGGAACCACCAGCGGCCAAGGTTTACCTATTACTGAACTTAGCGCGAGTCGTCCAGGCGATCGATGCTCTGGCAGAGGGCGGCCCCGGTCTGGGACGGCCCCCTGGTGGACACGATCGCCAACTCGACGATCAGGAATCTCAAGGAGTTGCGGCCGGGCACCGTACGGATCCTGTTCGCGTTCGATCCCTGGAGATCCAGCATTCTGCTGGTGGCCGGTGATAAGGCCGGTCGGTGGAACGAATGGCACGACGAGGCGATCCCGCTGGCCGAAAAGCGGTACGGGATCTATCTGAGGTCCCGGGCGGAAGAGGAGGGAGACGGGCGATGAGCGGTTATTCGCGGTGGAGCGACATCCGAGCCGAACACGTCGAGCGTGCGGGCGGGGAAGCCGCCGTGGCCGAGGGCAAAAGAGAACTCCTCACCGAAGTCCTCGGGCATCGGCTCGCGGAGATCCGGCGGGCCCGCGGCCTCACCCAGGAGCAGGTCGCCGAACGGATGGGCGTGACCAAGGGACGGGTCTCCCAGATCGAACAAGGCAAGATCTCCGGCCAGGAAGTACTCGCACGCTACGCCACCGCCCTCGGCGGACGCCTCCACCAGGCCATCTACTTCGACAACGGAGACATCACCGCGATCGCCTGACCACAACTCAATGTGAAACTGCCCGTCAGCAACCCACCCACCGGCATCGCCGCATGACAACCCACCATGCGAGCGGGCGCATGCCCCGTTCAACGCGCATCGCCGATACCCCGTTCACTCCACGTTGGCTCCAGCGGCCGATCACCAACCGTCAGAACCCCGTACTGCCCGGCCGTGCCTACCAACGAGCAGCGCCCAGGACGACACAGAACAGCACAGCCGGACACCGTCCAGCACCCATGAACCATGAGTCGAGCGGACACCTGATCAGCGGGTCCGGGTTCGAGTCCCTGGCGGCGCACCTGCCGAGAAGCCCCGGGCCGTCGCCCGGGGCTTCTTCGTCTCCCACGCTTACACAGGATCGGTCAGAGTTCGCCGCTTTCGATGGCCTCCTTGAGCCCCTGCTGGGTCTCCTGGTGGGAGGAGACGCCGTTCGTCACGGTGAAGTCGATGAGCAGGATGCTCGCCTCGAACGTGAGATGCTCGGTCACGCGGGTCCGCCCGTCCCCGAGGTCGTCGAAGACGATCTTCTGGTGGGTGACGACGTTGGGCAGCGTCCAGGTGTCAGTCTCGTAGTAGTAGCCGTCCGGGTGGATGCGCTGCTGTCCGTGGGTCTTGGTGGTGACCGGGACGCCCGCCACCACGGGGATGTCCTCGATGGCCGTGAAGTTGATGTAGTGGACGCCGTTCTCGGTCCAGTCCTTGCGGGTGACGACCCGCTGGAGGAACGAGTGCCGGCCGATGTGGTTGGCGAAGTTCGAGTACACCGCGAAGACGTGGTCCCGCGGCGCGTCGATGTCGATCGAGACGTCCCGCTCGACGCGGCTGCGTCCCGTGTACGGCAGGGGCGCGGTGCCGATCTCGTAGAACTTGTAGAAGTCCCAGGCCAGCTGCCACTCGGCGGCGAGCTGGGCGTCGGTCTCGATCGTGTCGGCCCGGGCCGGGGCCGCCACGAAGGTCAGGAGGAGGAGGGCGGAGAGCGTCTGAGCTGCGAGAAGCCGGAGAAAGTGCTTCACGTGACCTCGCGATGAAAGAGCAATTTCGGTCTTAAGTGGCTTATATCCCAAGTGATCGCGATGGAGAAGCCCGGCTGATCTCCAATGTCGCGCACCGTCACCCAAGGTTATGGGATCATCGCTCGTCGTGCTCCTCCCGACTTCGGGCGTCGCCGGCTACATCGACGAGTCCATTCACGACAACGCGGGGCTCTATCTGATCGCGGTGGTCTTCGCCCATCCGGAGCTGGGCCAGCGCGTGAACCGGGAGCTGGCGGCCGTGGTTCCGACGGCGGCCCGGCCGCACTGGCACGCCGAGGACCATCCCACCCGGCGCCTCCTGGCCGCGGCGGTGTCGGCGCTTCCCGTGAAGGCCGTGGCGTACGGCTGCGCGTTCGACTCGCCCGCGCACAAGGAGGCGGCTCGGGCGCGTGCGCTCCGGTGGCTCGCCGTGGAACTCGTCCCCGGAGTCCGGCGTCTCGTGCTCGACCGGCGGCAGGAGAGGCAGGACGAGACCGATCGGCGGGTGCTGCGCGGCATGGCGGGCCGTCCTCCCCGGTTCGGCGTCGAGCATTCGTCCTCGATGAAGGAGCCGTTGTTGTGGCTGCCGGACGTCGTCGCCGGCGCGGCGGCGGCCCACGTCCTGGGCCGGACGGCCGAGTACACCAGTGCCTTGGGCGCGGTGCTCCGGGGTGTCCAGGTGGAGTGGCGGGCGTGAGAGGTCGGGAAACC
This sequence comes from Microbispora sp. ATCC PTA-5024, assembly GCF_000511135.2. Lineage (NCBI taxonomy): Bacteria > Bacillati > Actinomycetota > Actinomycetes > Streptosporangiales > Streptosporangiaceae > Microbispora > Microbispora sp. ATCC PTA-5024. The sequence continues at coordinate 348,351 of NZ_KI866526.1, forward strand.
GCGATGGCCGGGTGCCCGTCATCCGGCGGGAAGCCCGGCCTCACTTCGCGGTTCGCACCCGACCGCGCATTACTGATCGTAGTCGTTCGGTTGCTCGTGTCAACACGTGCCGGCGGAGGCGGGTCACGGCGGCGCCTCGCCTCGACGGCGAGGGCCACCCACCGCACCGCCCGCATCAGGCGGAGGCCGGCGGCTCCCGGTCGGGTTCCTCAGCCCGAGGTGTCGTCGAAGCGGAGCTCGGAGGTGATGCGGTAGCGGTCGCCGCGGTAGATCGAGCGGGTGAACTCGACGACGCGGCCGCCGGCGTCGCGCGTTGTGCGCTCGATCAGCAGTGCGGGGGCGTGCTGGGGCACCCCGAGCAGCGCGGCCTCGGTCTCGTCGGTCACGGTCGGCTCGATGCTCTGGGTGGCGCTGCGGACGTCCACCCCGAAGCGCGTCCGGAGGAACTGGTAGAAGGAGCCCGACACCATGTCGTCCGGCTCCAGGCCGGCCACCAGCCGGTGCGGCAGGTGGATGCGCTCGATGGCCATGGGCTCGTCGTCCACCATCCGGAGCCGTACGACCCGCAGGACCGGGTCGGCGGGGGAGACCTGCAGCCGGTGGGCGAGCCGCGCCGTCGCGGGGGCCGAGTCGAACTCCAGGATGCGGCTGAGCCAGTGACCCTCGGCCGCCGGGGCGTGGAAGGAGCTGCTGCCGGCCGCGAGGGGCTGGGTGACCTTGCGCCGTCCGGTGAACGTGCCCCGGCCGTGCTCCCGCACCAGCATGCCCTGCCGTACGAGCCCGTCGATGGCGGCGCGCAGCGTCGGACGCGACACGCCGAGCTCCCGGGACAGGTCCCGCTCCGAGGGGATCGCCGTGCCGGGCTCCTTGTCGGCGATGAGGTCGAGCAGGACGTCTCTCACCCGATCGCGCTTCAGCCCCGTTGGAAGTCTCTGCACGTCTGAGACCTTACCAGTTATCTAACCAGTTGCCCTCCCGAATACCCAGGCAAATCGGGGTCTTGGACCCTCTTGACACCTCTACTGGTTAAGACCACTCTCCTCTCAAGAAGTTACCAATAACTGACCAGTGGGAGAATCCATGAGGTACCGCCTCCCCGCCACGGCGGCCGCGCTCACCCTCGGGCTCGCCGCCGGCCTCACCGGTTGCGGGTCCACGTCCCAGCCACAGGCGTCGGGGAGCGCGAGCCCCACCACGCTCACCGTCTGGTTCATGCGCGACAGCCTCTCCGACGGCGTCGTCGACCGCTTCAGGACGGACTTCCAGACCGCGCACCCCGGCGTGCGGCTCGACATCCAGATCCAGGAGTGGGACGGCATCGGCCAGAAGGTGACCAGTGCTCTGGCCAGCAAGGACGCCCCCGACGTGATCGAGGTCGGCAACACCCAGGTCGCGGAGTACGCGTCGAGCGGCGGCGTCAGGGACCTCACCGGCAAGGTGGCCGACCTCGGCGGCTCCGACTGGCTGCCGGGCCTCGCGGAGCCCGGCAAGATCGACGGCCACCAGTACGGCATCCCCTGGTACGCGGCCAACCGCGTGGTCATCTACAACAAGGACCTGTTCGCGAAGGCCGGGATCGACGCGCCGCCCAAGACCAGGGACGAGTGGATCGAGGACACGACCAAGCTCGACAAGGGCGGCGTCCAGGGCATCTACCTGCCGGGGCAGAACTGGTACACACTGGCCGGGTTCGTCTGGGACGAGGGCGGCGACCTCGCGGTCAAGGAGGGCGACCGCTGGCGGGGCGCGCTCGACACGCCGCAGGCGGTCGCGGGCATCGAGTTCTACCGGAAGCTTCAGGCGCTCGGGAAGGGGCCCAAGGACTCCGACGAGGCCAAGCCTCCGCAGGCCGACGTCTTCGGCAAGGGCGACGTGGCCCAGCTCATCTCGGCGCCCGGCGGCGCGGCGGCGATCGAGAAGGCCAACCCGGCGCTCAAGGGCAGGCTCGGCTTCTTCCCGATCCCCGGCAAGACGGCCGACCGGCCGGGCGCGGTCTTCACGGGCGGCTCCGACCTGATCATCCCCGAGGCGTCGCAGCACCCCGACGAGGCGTACGAGGTGGTCAAGGCGCTGGCCGGCGAGAAGTTCCAGACCGACATGGCCAAGGAGATGAGCTACGTCCCCAACCGGACCTCGTTCGCCTCGGTCCTGAGCGGCAACGAGGCGACCGCCGCCATGGCGGCCGGCGCGGCCAACGGGCACGCCACGCCCAACTCGGCCAACTGGGCGGCCGTCGAGGCCAAGAACGTCGTCAAGGAGTACATGACCACGGTGCTGACCGGCGGCGACCCCGCGACCGAGGGCAAGGCGGCCTCCGACGTCATCACCACCATCCTCAACACCAAGTCCTGAGATGGTGAGCACCGAGTCGCGCCCGGCCGGCGCGCGGGAGAGGCTCGCCGCCCCTCCGCGCGCCGCGGGCCCCCGGCCCCGCCGTACGG
>NZ_KI866526.1:350811-363480 GCF_000511135.2 Microbispora sp. ATCC PTA-5024
GGGCCCCCGGCCCCGCCGTACGGCGGCCCGCCGCGCGGCGGGGGCGCTCTGGCCGTACCTGCTGGTCGCGCCCGCAGTGGCGGGCTTCATCTGCCTGCTCGTGTACCCGTTCGCCCGCAGCCTGGTGATCTCCGTCCAGCACTTCCGGCTGGGCGAGCTCATCCGCGGCGGGGCCCGGTTCGTCGGCCTGGCCAACTACGCGGAGGTGCTGGGCGGCCCCGAGTTCTGGAGCGTGGTCCGCCGGACGTTCGTGTGGACGGCCGTGAACGTCGGGCTGATCATGGTGATCGGCACCGGGGTCGCGCTGATGCTGCCGCACCTCGGGCGGCGGATGCGGCTCGCGGTGATGAGCGGGATGGTGCTCACCTGGGCCACCCCGGTCCTGGCCGCGACGACGATCTTCCAGTGGCTCTTCCAGTCGCGGCTGGGCGTGGTGAACTGGCTGCTCGTCCGGCTCGGGCTCGGCTCGTTCGAGGACTACACGTGGTTCGCCGACGGCACGGCGACGTTCGCGATCCTCGTGGCGCTCGTGGTGTGGCAGTCGGTCCCGTTCGCCGCGCTGACGCTGTACGCCGGGCTGACGACCATCCCGGCCGAGCTGTACGAGGCGGCCAGGATCGACGGGGCGAGCGCCCGGCAGGTGTTCGCCCGGGTCACCTTCCCCATCCTGCGCCCGCTGTTCGGGCTGATCACGTCTCTGGAGATCATCTGGGTCTTCACCTGCTTCGCCCAGATCTGGGCGATCAGCCGGGGCGGCCCGGACGACGCCACGACCACGCTGCCGGTCCACGCGTTCCTGATCGCGCAGTCCCTGCACAAGTACGACCTGGGCTCGGCCGTCTCGACGCTGACCGTGCTGATCCTGCTGGCCGTCCTCGTCGTGCACCTGCGGCGCATGTTCCGACACGAGGGGGAGCAGGCATGAGGCGCGTGACGCTGAACCTCGCGGCGCTCGCGGTCCTGGTGGTGTCGGTCTTCCCGGTCTACTGGATGGCGGCGACCGCCTTCACGCCGACCGTCGACATCCTGTCCGAGACCCCGAGCCTCTGGCCGGCCCGGCCGACCCTCGACCACTTCGCCACCGCCGTACGGGCCGCCGGGTTCTGGACGTTCTGGCGCAACAGCCTGAGCGTCACCGTGAGCGCCGTGCTGCTCGCGCTGGCCGTGGCGCTGCTCGCGGCGTTCGCGGTGGCCCGGATGCGCTGGCGGGGGCGGCGCGGGTTCATCCTCATGGTGTTCGTGGCCCAGACCGCGCCCTGGTCGGCGCTGCTCGTGCCGGTGTACATCATCGCCCGCGACGCCGACATGCTCGACCGGCTGTCCACCCTCACCCTCGTCTACTTCGTCACCACGCTGCCGTTCACGATCGTGACGCTGCGGGGCTTCATCGCGGCGATCCCGCCCGAGCTGGAGGAGGCGGCGCTGATGGACGGCTGCGGCCGGGCCGCTGCCTTCCGGAGGGTCGTGCTGCCGCTGCTCGCGCCCGGCCTGATGTCCACCTCCCTGTTCGGGTTCATCACGGCCTGGAACGAGTTCGCCTTCGCCAACGCCCTCATCATCAAGGACCAGGGGGACCGGACCCTGCCCATCTGGCTGTCCACCTTCAGCAACGTCTTCGGCACGGACTGGGGCGCCACCATGGCCGCCGCCACGCTCTTCATGCTTCCCGTGCTGCTCGTGTTCCTCGTCCTCCAGCGCCGCGTCGCCTCCGGGATGATCGTGGGCGCGGTGAAGGGATGACCTGACGTGATGATTCCGCGGCCACGTGAGATGGCCGTGCTCGGGGGTTCCGTCACGCTCCACGACGGCCTCGTACGGCACGCGCCCGACGACCCGTCCCTCGGCCCCGAGGGCTACCGGCTCGACGTCACCCCCACGGGGGCCGAGGTCACGGCCGGCGGTCCGGCGGGACGCCACTACGCCCTCCAGACGCTCGCGCGGCTCGGCCCCGAGGCGCCCTGCTGCCGGATCGAGGACCGGCCCGCCCACCCCTGGCGGGGGGTGATGCTCGACGTCGCCCGGCACTTCATGCCCAAGGAGTTCGTGCTGCGGCTCGTCGACCTGATCGCCCTCCACCGCCTGAACACCCTGCACCTGCACCTGACCGACGACCAGGGGTGGCGCCTGGAGATCAAGCGCTATCCGCGGCTCACCGAGGTCAGCGGCGCGCACTACACGCAGGAGGACGTCAGGGAGATCGTCTCGTACGCCGCCGACCGGTTCGTCACGGTCGTCCCCGAGATCGACGTGCCCGGGCACGCCCAGGCGGCGATCGCGGCCTATCCCTGGCTCGGCAACCAGCCGTCCCGCCGGCTGCCCGTCTGGGACGGGTGGGGGGTGAGCGAGCACATACTCAACCTGGAGGAGGCCACGATCGCCTTCTGCCGCGACGTGCTCGACGAGGTCATGGACCTGTTCCCCGGCCGGTACGTCCACCTCGGGGGCGACGAGTGCCCGCCCACGGAGTGGGAGCACAGCGAGGCGGCGCTGCGGCGGATCGCCGAGCTCGGGCTCTCCGGCCCGGACGCCGCGCGGGCCTGGTTCACCGCGACGCTGGGCGAGCACGTCGCCTCCCGCGGACGCCGGCCGGTCCACTGGTACGAGAAGCCCGACGGCGCGCCCGGGTCGACGGCCATCACCTGGCTCGACGACGAGAGCGGCCCCCGCGCCGCCCTGGAGGGCCTCGACGTCGTGCTCGCGCCGCACACCAGCACCTACTTCGACTACCCGGCCGACGCCCCCGGGCCGCACGGCCGGATGCTCACCCTCGCCGACACGTACGCCTTCGCGCCGCCCCCGGCGCCCGAGGGCGCGACCGGCCGGATCCTCGGCGTCCAGTGCCAGCTGTGGACCGAGTACATGCCCACGCCCGAGCACGTCGAGTACATGGCCTTCCCCCGGCTGTGCGCCTTCTCCGAGGTGGCGTGGGGGACGGCCGGCGACTACCCGGACTTCCTGCGCAGGCTCGGCCCCCACCTGGAGCGGCTCGGCGTCAGGCAGGGACCGGTCATCCCCTAGCCACTCCCCGGTTTCCTCATCCCCCAACGAAAGGAACCACCGTGCCCAGGAAACTGCTGTGGGCCGGCCTGCCGGCCGTCCTGGTGGCCGCGTTCGTCGCGGCGCCTCCCGCCGACGCGGCGCAGTCGCTGCGCCTGCAGTACAAGACCAGCGCCACCGGGGCCACGGCCGACCAGGCCGAGCCGTGGTTCAACCTGGTCAACGGCGGCGCCTCGGCCGTGCCGCTGTCGGGCGTCAAGATCCGTTACTACTTCAAGGCCGACTCGGCGTCGCAGCAGTACCGCTTCGCCTGCTCGTGGGCGGTGGTCTCCTGCTCGACGGTCACCGGCTCCTTCGGGACGATCTCCCCGGGCACCGCGACCGCCGACCGCTACCTGGAGGTCGGCTTCACCTCCGGCACCCTCGCGGCCGGCGCCCAGACGGGCGACATGCAGCTGCGCTTCTACCGCTCCGACTGGCAGACGCTCAACCAGAGCGACGACTACTCCTTCGGCGCGGCCAGGACGACGTACGCCGACTGGGACAAGGTGGCCGTCTACCAGAACGGGAACCTGGTCTGGGGCACCCCGCCCGCCGGCGGGGGCCCGTCGCCCTCGCCCTCCCCGTCCCCCTCGCCGTCGACCAGCCCGGGCGGCAGCGGGGTCGTCTTCGACGACTTCGCCTACAGCACGTCGTCCGACCCGGCCATCACCGCGCACAACTGGACGGTCCGCACCAACAGCGGCGGCCCGGGCGTGCCCGGCGCGAGCTGGCCGGCCTCGAACGTCAGCTTCGCGGCGGTGAGCGGGAGCAACAAGGCCCTCCAGCTCCGGGCGGCCACGGACGGCACCTCCGGCGGCACCTCCCAGGCCGAGTTCCTGCACCAGCGCAAGTTCTTCGAGGGCACGTACGCGGCCCGGGTGAAGTTCTCCGACGCGCCGGACAGCGGGCCCGACGGGGACAACATCGTGGAGACGTTCTTCACGATCACCCCGCTGGCGTACGACCTCGACCCGAACTACAGCGAGCAGGACTTCGAGTACCTCCCGAACGGCGGCTGGGGCGCCCAGGGGCCGATCATGTACACGACGACCTGGGAGACCTACCGCAACGAGCCCTGGCTCGCGGTCAACGTGCACAACGAGCAGACGGCCAGCTACAACGGCTGGCACGACCTGGTGCTGCAGGTCGCGAACGGCAGCGTGAAGTACTACATCGACGGCGTCCTGTTCGCCGAGCACGGCGGCGACTACTACCCCGAGACGCCGCAGTCGGTGAACTTCAACCTGTGGTTCATCGGCGGCGGCCTGCTCGGCGCCTCGACCCCGCGGTCGTACACCGAGCAGATCGACTACTTCTACTTCTCGAAGAACGAGGTGGTGGCACCCGGTGACGTCACCACCCGGGTGAACGCGTACCGGACGGCCGGGACCACCTGGAAGGACACCGTCCCGATGCAGTGAGCCGAGGACGGCGGGCCCGGGGCACACTCCGGGTCCGCCCCTCCTCAGTCGAGCAGGTCGGGGTCGCTCGCCAGGATCTGGTCGAGCAGCGGCTGGAAGTTGAGCCAGCCGACGAAGTCGTTGCCGATCTGGCCGTGGGTGAGCTTGGCGTTCTCGTGCGAGATCGGGACCGTCGGCCCAGCGGCCTTGGCGAGCAGCTGCGCCTGGCAGCTGCGCTCCATCGTGATGAACCACCAGGCGGCGGCCTCGACCGAGTCGCCCACGGTCAGCAGCCCGTGGTTGCGCAGGATCACAGCTTTGTGCGAGCCGAGGGCCTGGGCGATCCGCCGGCCCTCCTCGGTCTCCACCACCACGCCGGTGTAGTCGTCGAACAGGCCGTGGTCCTCGTAGAACGCGCAGGCATCCTGGGTGAGCGGCTCCAGCAGCGTGCCGAGCGACGACAGGGCCTTGCCGTGCACCGAGTGGGAGTGCGCCGCGGCCACCACGTCGGGACGGGCCTGGTGGACCATCGAGTGGATGGCGAACGCGGCCTGGTTGACGTGGTGACGGCCGTCCACCACCTGGCCCTCGTGGTTCACCAGGATCAGGTCGCTCACCCTGATCTGCCTGAACGACATCCCGAACGGGTTCACCCAGAAGTGGTCGGTGTGCTCGGGGTCGCGGGCCGTGATGTGTCCGGCCACGCCCTCCTCGAACCCGAACCTGCCGAACAGGCGCAGGGCCGCCGCCAGGCGCTCCTTGCGGTGCCGCCGCTCGTCGGCCGCGTTCTCGAACGCCGGGGGCGTACGGAAGGCGAGCCGGTCGGCGGGGACGGGCTGGAGATCGGACAGGCTCATCGCTGCTCCAGGGGACGCATGGTGGACCGGGGGAGTCCACGAGGATCTACCCGTCCAGCCTGGCCCGCCCGCACGTCCCCTGTCCACGGCGGAACCGAATTTTCGTCCGGTCACCCGGGCTCACCGTGCGGGCGGCCTCGACGATCGCCAGGTCAACTGGGCGGCAAAACTGCATAAGCGTGGCGCGTCCCGGCCGTCGCGGGCGAAGGGCCGTATTCCCATATCGGTAATCGCATACGTCACTACGTCGCGGAAAGGCTGACAATGGCGCACTTCAACCGGATGGGCTTGACAGCGTTGTCCACCGTATTCATCGCGTTCGCGGCCCCGACGGCCGCGCTCGCCGCCGACGACCCGGGCCCCGTGGCGGCGCCGGCGGCGGGCGGAGGGCCCACCATCACACGGAACACGCCCGCCGCGGCGGCGCAGCCGGCCGCCGACCCCGCGACGGCCAAGGGACTGGTCGTCCAGGTGCTGAGCCTGCTGAGCCCGAAGGACGTCACCACGATGTCGTGGCAGTCCCTCATGAAGACCTTCAATCTCAGCAAGGAGGCGGCGCAGGCCCTCTTCACGATCATCGCGCTCGGCGACGACCCGGGTATGTATCAGCACATCCCCGAGGGCTGCGTGGAGCTCGCGATGCACACCGCCTGGGACCTGATGGACCGATGGGACCCGACGGCGGCCGAAGGCGGCCGGTGAGGCGGCGGCGTCCGGCCGTCGTGGCTTAGAGGCATCTCATGTGAGGAGACCGCCGCCCAGCGCGGGCGCGGCCTCCTCCATGTTCGGGGCCGATCGCGGGGCTCGGCCCCGCGGCGGCCTCCGATCAGATGATGCCGCCGTTGGCGCGGAGGACCTGGCCGTTCACCCAGTGGCCCGCGGGGCTCGCCAGGAAGGCGACCACCTCGGCGATGTCCTCGGGCGTGCCGAGGCGCTCCAACGGCGGCTGGGCGGCGAGGTGGGCGAGCCGCTCCTCGTCGTTGGCCTCCAGGAGCAGCTCGGTGACGGTGGGGCCGGGAGCGACCGTGTTGACCGTGACGTCCCGGCCCCGCAGCTCGCGGGCGAGGATCAGCGTGAGGGACTCGACCGCGCCCTTGCTGGCCGCGTACGCCGCGTACCCCGGGAAGGCGAGCCCGACGACCGAGGAGGAGAAGGCGACGATCGAGCCGCCCCGGCGCAGCCGCCGGACGGCCTGCTGTCCGATCACGAACGTCCCGCGCACGTTGGTGCGGATCAGGCGGTCGAAGACGTCGAGGTCGTAGTCGGCCAGGGGGGCCAGGTCCATCCGGCCGGCGGCGTTGACGACCACGTCGACGCCCCCGAACCGCTCCTCCGCGAGGTCGAACATCCGCGCCACGGCCTGCTCGTCGGCCACGTCGGCCTGGACCGCGACGCCCTCGCCGCCCGCCTCGCCGACGGCGGCGACGACCTTCTCCGCGGCGTCCGCGCGGCCGCTGTAGCCGACGACGACGGCGTAGCCGTCCGCGGCCAGGCGCTCGGCGACGGCGCGGCCGATGCCCCGGGAACCTCCCGTGACGATCGCGACACGCCTCGTGGTCGTCTCCGGCGTGGTGGTGCTCATATCGGTGCCCTTTCCGTTCCGCGGGTGTGCCGTACCGCCGGGCGGCGCCCGCGCGCCGTCCGTGCCGTGGGGGATGTCCAGATCAGGAGGGGGTGGAGGTGTCGGAGAGCCGGCCCAGCCACTCCCGCAGCAGGGCCGTCTCCGCCTCGGTGAGTGCAGCCGGGGGGCGGTCCCGCAGCAGCGCGCCGAGGGTGGCCGCCGCGACCGCCGTACGCCCGTCCTCGGGGGCGTCGTCCGCCGCGGTGGGCGGGACGGTGACCGCGTCGATGACGGCGTCGCGCACCCGGGTGGAGAACTCGGGGTCCGCGTAGATCGCGGGCCGGGAGATCAACGACAGCGCGACGCCCGAGTTGGCCGACATGACCATGTCGGCGGCCGTCTCCGGCGAGACCCGCAGGCGCCCGGCCGCCGCGCACCGCTCCAGGACGGCGAGCAGCAGCCGGTGCGCCTCGGCCGCGGCCTCGGGCGGCGCGGACAGGCCGGGCGACCACATCAGCCGGTAGTAGTTCGGGTTGTCCACGGCGAAGGCGACGTGGTTGTCCCATCCGTCGCGCAGGTCCCGCACCGGGTCGTCAGACGGCTGCGCCGCCCGCTTGCTCGAGAGGTACTGCTCGAAGCCGTAGTCGACGACGGCCGACAACAGCCCTTCCTTGTCCCCGAACTGCCGATACAGCGCCGGCGCGCCCACGCCGGCCGCCTCGCAGACGGCCCGGGTCGAGATGTCGGCCTCGGGCGCCTGCGAGAGCAGCCCCGCGGCCGCCTCCAGTATCCGCGTTCTCACGTCCACGTTATCGACGATAACACGGCATGCGAATCGGCGCTACCTCTGGTTCGTATCGGCGTTACGACCGGCCGGTGTAGCGCCGGAGGTGCCGGGCGGTGAGGGAGGTTCCGGTCTCCACGAGGTCGGCCGGGGTGCCGGAGAAGACCACGCGGCCGCCGTCGTGGCCGGCCCCCGGGCCGAGGTCGACGATCCAGTCCGCGTGGGCCGTCACAGCCTGGTGGTGCTCGATGACTATCACGGTGTTGCCGTCGTCCACCAGGCGGTCGAGCAGGGCGAGGAGCTGGTCGACGTCGGCGAGGTGCAGGCCGGTGGTCGGCTCGTCCAGGACGTACGTCGTGCCGTTCCTCGCCATGTTCACGGCGAGCTTGAGCCGTTGCCGCTCGCCCCCCGACAGCGTGGTGAGCGGCTGGCCGAGGGTGAGGTAGCCGAGGCCCACCGCCGCCAGACGCTCCAGGATGGTCTGGGACTGCCCGGTGGCGAAGAACTCCCGCGCCTCGGCCACCGGCATGCCGAGGACCTGGCTGATGTTCTTCCCGCGCAGCCGGTAGGTCAGCACCTCGGAGGTGAACCGCCTGCCCTCGCACTCCTCGCACACCGAGGCCACCTCGGCCATCATCGCGAGGTCGGTGTAGATCAGGCCGATGCCCTTGCAGGCCGGGCAGGCGCCGTCGGAGTTGGCGCTGAACAGGCCCGGCTTCACCCCGTTGGCCCGGGCGAACTCGGCCCTGATGGGGTCGAGCAGGCCGGTGTAGGTGGCCGGGTTGCTCCGGCGGGAGCCCCGGATGGGTGACTGGTCGGCCACCACCACGCCCTCCCTCCCGGCGACGTACCCGTGGATGAGCGAGCTCTTGCCCGACCCGGCGACGCCGGTGACCACGGTCAGCACGCCGAGGCCGATCTCGACCAGCGAGTCGAGGGTCTCCAGGAGGGTCTCCAGGACCGGCCCCACCGACCGGTCGCCGATCCCGCGGACGAACGCGGCCAGGTCGTCGATCTGCATGGCCGAGCACTCGGTGATCGTGCGGCCGGCGACCACGGCCGACCGGGCGGCCTCGTTCAGCCGCGTGCCGTCGCAGGCGGGGCAGCGGGTGAGCCGGATGGCCCGGTCGGCGAACGCCCGCGTCGCGGACTGCATCGACTCCCGGTCCTTGGCCAGGTAGAGCCGGCGGACCTTGACCACGAGCCCCTCGAAGGTGACGTTGCCGGAGCCGATCCGCACCTTGGTCGGCGGCTTGTGGAGGAAGTCCTCCCACTCGTCCGGGCCGTAGTCCTTCAGCTTTCGGTCGGGGTCGAACAGGCCCGAGCGGGCGATCAACTGCCAGTGCCAGGTGTCCACGCCGAACCCGGGCACGGTGACGGCCCCCTCGTTCAGCGACAGCTCCCGGTCGACCAGGGCGTCCACGTCGATGTCCGAGACCCTGCCGAGCCCCTCGCACTCGGGGCACATGCCCTCGGCGCGGTTGAAGCTGAACGCGTACGGCGGGCCGGCGTGCGGGACCCCGAGCCGGCTGAACAGGATCCGCAGCATCGTGTGGGCGTCGGTCGCGGTGCCGACCGTGGAGCGGGCGTTCGCCCCCATCCGCTCCTGGTCGACGATGATCGCTGCGCTCAGGTTGCGCAGCGCGTCGACGTCGGGGCGGCTGCGGCTCGGCATGAAGTTCTGCACGAACGCGGTGTACGTCTCGTCGATCAGCCGCCGCGACTCGGCCGCGACGGTGTCGAAGACGAGCGACGACTTGCCCGATCCGGAGACCCCGGTGAAGACGGTGAGCCGCCGCTTGGGGATGTCGAGCGAGACGCCGGTCAGGTTGTTCTCCCTGGCGCCGCGGATCTGGATGAGGTCGTGGCCGTCCGCGGCGGTGTGGTCCGATGCGCGGGGGTCGTCGAGCTGCGGGACGTTCGCTGGGGAACCCACGGGATCCTTCCTGTCGTGATGCGTCGGTGAGGTCGGGGGAGTGTCACACCGGCCGCTGCAGGGCCCTGGCCCGCCGGGCAGCCACCCGCGAGCCGGACTCCCGCCGCGCCATGCGGCGCAGCACCACCGGCGCCACCGCGAAGCCCAGCAGCGCCCAGGCGCCGAGGACGCCGGCCGTCTCCAGGTGACGCCAGGAGTGGCCGATCTCCGCCGCGGCGAGGTCGCCGGGCAGCAGCGCCGAGCGCAGCCCGAGGCCGAGCCAGTACAGCGGGAAGGCCTGGGCGACACCCTGCAGCCATCCCGGGAACGCCGTGACGGGGTAGAACACCCCGGAGATCGCCATCAGCAGCATCACCGGCAGCGTGACCACGCCCATGCTCTGCGCGCCCTCGAAGAGCGAGCCGAGGACCGCGCCGAGCGGCAGCAGCGCGACCAGGCCGAGCGCCGTGACCCACGCCAGCGTGACCCAGGACGACGCCTCGCCGAGCCGGAGGCCGTCGAACAGGAACGCCGCCGGGACCAGCGGGACGAGCAGGCCGGCGAGCGCCGTCCCGGCCCGGGAGACGACCTTGCCGGTCAGGTAGCCCACCACGCCGTTCGGGGTGGCCCTGGCGCGCAGCAGCGTGCCGTCCTCCCGGTCCATCGTGAGCGCCATGGCGAGCGCCATCATGCCGTTGAGCACGACGTTCATCCCGAGGATGCCCGGGACGGCCTGCGAGCCCAGCGAGAACCTTGTGCCGGGAACCGTGGAGTTCCGCAGCAGGTACATCACCACCAGCGCGACGGCGGGGAAGAACAGCGCGCCCCACACCTCCTGGGCGTTCGTCACGCTCTGGCGGAACTCGACGCGCCCGCGCTCCAGGCCCGCGCGCAGGGCGACGGCGCGGGCGCCGCGCACGGTTGCGGACTCGACGGCGCGGGCGCCGCTCATGCCGCCTCCTTCGTGGGGCTCGACGGCGGGGGCGCGGCCGACGTTGGGCTCGACCGCGGGGGCGCGGCCGATCCGCCCGCTCACGCGGCCACCTCCGCCAGCTCGCCGGGGGCCTCGGTCCGCCGCCCCGACTCGAACTCGCGGACCATGGCCAGGTAGACGTCCTCCAGCCGCGGCCTGCGCACCTCCAGGTCGCCGATCCGCTCGCCGTACCGCGCGAACAGCTCGCGGACGAAGCCCGTCGGGTCCTCGACCTCGTGCGTGTGGGACTCGCCGTCCCGCGTGTACCGGACCTCCGCAGTACGGGCGACCCGGGCGGTCAGTTCGGCGGCGGTGCCGTCCGCCACGATGCGCCCGGCCACCAGGATGAGGATCCGGCCGGCGAGCCGCTCGGCCTCGTCGAGGTCGTGGGTGGTCAGCAGGATCGTGGTGTCCTCCAGCCCGGACAGCCGGTGGACGAGGGCGTGGAACTCCTGCCGGGCCCGGGGGTCGAAGCCCACCGTGGGCTCGTCGAGGAACAGCAGGTCGGGCCTGCCCACCAGGCCCACGGCCACGTCGAGCCTGCGCCGCTGGCCCCCGGACAGCCTGGCGATCGCCGTGTCCGCCTGCTCGGTCAGCCCGACGAGCGCCGTCAGCTCGTCCGGGTCGTACGGCCGGGGACGTCCCGCCGTGCCGTACGGCGTGTAGTAGCGGCCGAGGTGGGCGAGCAGCTCGCGCACCCGCCACCTGCCGTGGTCGCGCCACGACTGCAGCACGATGCCGAGCCGCGCCCGCCACGCCTCGCCGCCGCGGTCCGGGTCGGCGCCCAGCACCCGGACCTCCCCCGCCGAACGCCGGCGGAACCCCTCGAGTATCTCGATCGTGGTCGTCTTGCCGGCCCCGTTGGGGCCGAGGAGGGCCACCACCTCGCCCCGCCGCACGCGCAGGTCCACCCCGCGCAGCACGTCGGTCGTCCCGTAGCGCATCCGCAGGCCCCGGGTCTCGATGACCGGTTGACGGTCGTCCGCCTCCGCTGTTTCGTCGTTCGTGCCGACATCCATGGGTTCAAGTCTCTCATTGAACCTTCCAGTGAAGACTTTTCGCCGATTCCGCCCGCGTCCACCGTGTTCGGGAGGCGGTAACCTTCAACTCCCCTGTGGAAGCGCTCGGAGGCGGTGACGATGACGCGGGAGAAGGCGGGGCTGCGGCCCGTCGACCTGGCCCGGCTGGCGGGCATCTCCGCCCAGCAGGTCCGCAACTACGCGGACGCGGGGGTGCTGCCCCCGGCGCCGCGGAGCCCGGCCGGGTACCGCACGTTCGACGGTCGGCACCGGCGGGCCCTGCTGACCTATCGCGTCCTGGTCCGGGGGTACGGCTGGGAGACGGGCCGGGGGGTCATGCAGGCCGTGCACGCCGAGGACGTGCCCCGCGCGCTCGCGCTCGTCGACGCCGCCCACGCGGCGCTGCACGACCAGCGGCTGTCGCTCCGGGCCGCCGGGGAGGCGCTGGAGTCGGTCGCCGTCCAGGCCCCGGACGCCGCGGCCGCGCCGCGGCCGGCCCTGCGGATCGGCGAGATGGCCGCCCACCTCGGCGTGCGCGCATCAGCCCTGCGCGTCTGGGAGTCCGCCGGGCTCCTCACCCCCCGCCGCGACCCCGCCACCGGCTACCGGTCGTACGGCCCCACCGAGCTGCGGGACGCGCGGATGATCAGCATGCTCCGGCAGGGCCGGTACCCGATGCCCCAGATCAGGCAGATCCTCGACGGCCTGCGCCGTACGGGCAGCAGCGACGCGCTCCGCGCGGCCATCGCCCAGCGCCAGGCCGAGCTGACCCGGCGGGCGGCGGCCATGCTGGAGGGCGCGAGCGTCCTCCACCACTACCTCTCGGGCGACGAGATCCCCGCCTCGCCGTCCTGACCCGGCCCCGGGCGCAGGAGGCGGGCGACGAGCTCGGTCCGGTTGGACACGCCGAGCTTGGCCAGCACGTTGCGCAGGTGGCTCTCCACCGTGCGCTCGCTCAGCACCAGCCGGTCCGCGATCTGCCGGTTCGACAGCGCCCGCGCGACCAGCGCGGCCACCTCGCGCTCGCGCGGCGTGAGCGGGTCGCGCCGCCCGGCCCGGCGTACTGCTGCCAGGACGCGGCCGAGCCGAAGCGGCTCGACACGTGCGACCAGTCGGTCAGC
>NZ_KI866526.1:363500-364822 GCF_000511135.2 Microbispora sp. ATCC PTA-5024
CCCGGTCGTCCGCGCCGCCGCCCTCCCGGCACCGGCGCAGCAGGACGCGGGCGAGGTCCGCCCAGGTGTGCGCCAGCCAGGGACGCGCGTCGAGCCGCAGGTTGACCTCGGCCGCGGCGCGCAGGGCGGCGACCGCGTCGTCGAGCCGGCCCATCACCGCGGCCATCCGGCCGGCGGCCCTTGCGGCGGCGCCCCCGCACATGCTTTCGGCCGCGCCCGGCAGGCCGCCCGCCTCCCGCCAGGGCGTCCACAGCGCGTACGCCCACCCCGCGGCCTCCGCGTCGTCGAACGCCTCCACCAGCTCGGTGAGGTACTGCAGGACTCCCAGGGACCGGACCCCGGTCACGGGCTGGCGGAGCGACGAGCGCAGGTGCTCGTAGTGTGACCGCGCCTCGTCGCGGTCGCCCTCCAGGTGCAGGAACAGGCAGCGCGCCGCCTCGGTGAGAGGGGTGCGGGGGAGCGCGGCGAGGACGTCCCGGTGACCGCGGGGCAGCTCGCCAGGGTCGCCCCGCACGACGCCGAGCACTCCCGCGAACATCACGGTGACGGCGGCCGCCACCCGGTCCTCCATCCGCCGCGCGAGGTCCCCCGCCTCGCCGGACAGGGCGCGCGCCTCCTCCAGCCGTCCCGCGAGCGCCGCCCGCGCCGCCGCCGCCCGCAGGTGGTACCAGCGCGCCCCCGGCAGCCGCGTGGCCGCCGCCAGCTCGCCGATCGCCGCGGCCCCCTCGTCCGCCGCCGCGAGGTCGGCCGCCTGGTAGGCGGCGTCGACGCGCCACAGGTGCCCGCGCACCGCGGCGACGGGCCTGCCCGACCGCAGTCCCGTACGGATCGCGAGGTCCCCCAGCCGCCGCCGCTCGACCGCGTCGTCCGGGTGGACCAGCACGGCCGCCCGGGCCTGGACGGCGTCCAGCAGCGCGAGCGGATCGCCGCACTCCTCCGCCCGCCGCAGGGCCAGGTCCGACGCGCGGGCGGCGTCTTCGGCGCGGCCGGTCTCCACGTCGAGGTACGTCCTGCGGGCGACCAGCCGCGCCCGTACGGCCTCGGGGGAGGGGACCGCGCCCGGTTCCTCCAACGCGGCGAGGGCGCGGTCGCAGAGGGCGGCGACCTTCCTGCCGACGGCCGGGTCGCCGGCGCCGCCGATGACGAGCGCGGCGGCGGCGAGCAGGTCGGCCCGGCCTGCGAGCGCCGCGAGGCCCGCCGCCTCCTCGCAGTGCGCGACGGCGTGCCGTACCTCGCCCGCGGCGACCTCGGCCCTCGCCAGCTCCACCAGCAGCGCGGCACGCTCGTCCGGAGGCGGGCCCAGGCGGTCGAGCGCGTTCAGC
>NZ_KI866526.1:365120-379267 GCF_000511135.2 Microbispora sp. ATCC PTA-5024
CCAGCGCGGTGGCGGCCCAGCGGTGCGCCGCAGCGGTGGCGGCCGGGTCCTGGGCGGCGATGCCCTCCCGCACCAGCGCGTGAACGGCGCGCCGCCCCCGCGACCAGGCGAGCAGCCCGGCCGACGCGAGCGCGTCGAGGTGCCGGGGCACGGCCGCGGGCGGCACGCCGGCCACCTCCGCGAGCAGGTCCACGTCCAGGTCCCCGTCGAAGCCCGCGTCCGGGTGCCTGCCAGGCCCCGCATCCCTGCCAGGCCCCGCATCCCTGCCAGGCCCCGCATCCCTGTCCGGGCCCGCGTCCGCGTTCGGGTCCCTGTCCGGAGTGCGGGCCGCGGCGGGGTCCGCGATCGGGGTCGCGGCCGGGGACGCGTTCAGGTCGTCGCCGAGGACCGCGGCCGCCCGCGCCGTCCTCCGTACGGCGGGATCGAGACCGGCGAGCATGCCGAGAACCAGGACGGGCAGGTCGGCCGGGACCGTCCCGCCGCCCGCCCACCGGCCGGCCTCCGCACGGCCGTCCGTATCTCCACGGTTCCCGAGCGGGCCGTCCGGGGCGCCATGGCTCGTTTTCATGGCCCGGGCGACGGCGGACACGAGCAGCGGGGAGCCGCCGGTCCGCTCGTGCACGCTCCCGGCGGCGGCGTAGCCGCCGGGCAGTCCGGACAGCAGCCGGGCGACCTCCGCCCGGGTGAGCGGCGGCAGGACCAGAGTCCGCGCGGCGCGGGCGCCCGCGACCTCCGCGACGACGGCGTCGAGCGGCGGCCCGCCGGCGCGGTGCGTCGCGACCACGAGCAGGTGCGAGCCGGCGGCCTCCACGGCGACGTGGCGGAGCATCGCCAGCGAGGTCTCGTCCGCGTCGTGGACGTCCTCGACGACCACGACGAGCCCTCCCGCGTTCCCGGCCGCCCGGATCAGGTCGTCCGTCAGCGACGCGATACGGAGGAACCGCGCCCCCGCCTCCCCGCCGCCCTCGGCGTCCCCGTCCGCCGCCGCGCCCCTCGCGACGCCGGTCGTGGCGGTCGCCGGCAGGCGGGCCAGCGCGCGCAGCCAGGGCCACAGGGGCGGCGCCCCGTCCTCGGCGACGCAGTGGCCCCAGACGACCGGGCGCACGCCCCAGAGCGCCTCCTCCACCAGCCGGGACTTGCCGATCCCGGCCGGTCCCGACACGAGGACGACCCCGCCACGCCCGGCCCGGGCCTGCGCCGCGGCGTGCCGCAGGAGCGCGATCTCCGCCTCCCGTCCGACGAAGGCGTCCCGTGCGCCGTCCATCGGTCCAGTGTGGCAGCGAGGGCTCGGCGGCGGACCTCAGTGCTGCCCCTGATGTGCGGCCGCCCCCGCGAGGCGACGCTGGACCCCTGACGAACGGGAGGACGCCATGGAGACGCACGAGTACGCGAGGTACGACGCCGCCGGGCTGCGCGACCTCATCCGCGCGGGCGAGGTCACGGCCGCCGAGGTGGAGACGGCGGCGAGGGCGGCCCTGGAGTGGGCCGACGCGCGCCTCAACGGGCTGGCCATGCCGGTGTTCGACCGGGCGCTCGACCACGCGGACGACGGCCCGCTGTCCGGGGTGCCGTTCCTCATCAAGGACCACGGCCCGGTGGCCGAGGGCGTGCCGTTCACGATCGGCAGCCGCGCCCTGCGCGGGGTGGTCGCCCGGCACGACACCGACGTGATGAAGAGGTTCAGGGCCGCCGGCCTCGCGGTGCTCGGCGTGACGACCGTGCCCGAGATGGCGGTCGACTTCGCCACGGAGTCCGAGAGGTACGGCGTCACCCGCAACCCCTGGGACACCGGCCTCGGGGCGGGCGGGTCGAGCGGCGGCGCGGCGGCGCTGGTGGCCGCGGGGGCCGTCCCCGTGGCGCACGCGAGCGACGGGGCGGGGTCGATCCGGATCCCGGCGTCCTGCTGCGGGCTGGTCGGGCTCAAGCCGAGCCGGGGCCGCGTCACGAGCGGGCCCGACATGGGCGAGCCCATGTTCGGCATGGCCTACGAGTTCGCCCTGACCCGGACCGTCCGCGACGCCGCCCTGATGCTCGACGCGGTCGAGGGGCCGGGTGTGGGCGACAAGTACACGGCGCCGCCGCCGCTCCGCCCGTACGCGTCGGAGCCGGGAGCGGACCCCGGTGCGCTGCGGGTGGCCGTGACGACCGGCTCCTGGTCGGGCGGCGGCGTGGACCCCGAGGTGGCCGCCGCGGCGGTCGCGGCCGGGGCGGTGCTGGAGGGGATGGGCCACCGCGTCGAGGCGGGCGGGCCCGCGGTCGACTGGGACGACGTGCTGCGGGCCATGCTGGCCCAGGCGGTCGCGGTGGCCTCCACCATGCTGCTCGCCCCGAGGAAGCCCGACCCGGCGTCGCTGGAGGGCCGGACCCGGCGGCTGCTCCAGGAGGCCCGGGAGGCGAGCGCGCTCGACCTGATCGAGGGCTTCCACGCGCAGAACCGGGTCTCCCGGGCCATGGGCGCCTTCTTCACCGGGTGCGACCTGCTCGTGACACCCACCCTGGCTCGGCTGCCGGCGCCGCACGGGACGCTCATCCATGGAGAGGAGCCGGCCGTCGAGGAGCGGCTGCGCGCGATCTTCGACTTCGCGCCGTTCACGATGCCGTTCAACGTGGCGGGGCAGCCGGCGATCAGCCTGCCGCTGGGCTGGAGCGCGGGAGGACTGCCGATCGGCGTCCAGCTCGTGGCGCCGTACGGGCGGGAGGACCTGCTCCTCCGGGTCGCCGCGCGGCTGGAGGAGGCGCTGCCGTGGCGTGACAGGACTCCGGCGGTCTCGCTCGCGGCGGGCGGACGGCACCCTGAGGACGCCGAACGATCCCTTAGATAACGGCCAGGACGGCTGGACGGTTCAGTCTGGCCGATTCCCGTCGTCCCGGACATCCTCTGTGCCAATGTTCGTGTGTGCATCTGGTGGACACGACGCGGGATGGGCGGATGAGGCTGGAGGCCGTTTTCTTCGACGTCGGCGAGACGCTGGTGGACGAGACGCGGGAGTACGGCACCTGGGCCGACTGGCTGGGCGTGCCGCGCCACACCTTCTCCGCCGTGTTCGGGGCGGTGATCGCCCAGGGCGGCGACTACCGGGAGACCTTCGAGCGCTTCCGCCCCGGCTTCGACCTCCATCTCGAGCGCGAGCGGCGGGCCCGGCGCGGCCAGGCCGAGACCTTCGGCGAGGAGAACCTGTACCCGGACGCGCGGCCGTGCCTGGCCGAGCTGGCCGCCATGGGGGTGCGCCTCGGGCTGGCCGGCAACCAGACGGCCCGGGCCGAGCGGATCCTGCGCTCGCTCGGCCTGCCGGTCGACGTCATCGGCACGTCGGACGGCTGGGGCGTGGAGAAGCCCGACCGCGCCTTCTTCCGGCGGGTCGTCGCGGAGGCCGGCTGCGCCCCGGGGGCGGTGCTCTACGTGGGCGACCGCCTCGACAACGACATCCGGCCCGCTCAGGAGGCCGGGCTGCGCACGGCCCTCGTCCGGCGCGGGCCCTGGGGGCACATCCTCCGGGACGACGCGGCGGCCCAGCGGTGCCTGTTCCGGATCGACTCGCTCGGCGAGCTTCCCGCGCTCGTCCGCAAGCACAACGGCGACTGAGGGTCCGCCCGCCTCCCACCTGTAGGCGACAGGCGTCCCGCCCGCCTCCCGCCTGCGAGCGATGAGGGGTCCCGCCCGTCTCCCGGGACAGGAGACGGGCGGGGCGCGGACCGGGTCAGGCGCCCGCGGCCCGGAGGGCGGCGGACAGGTCGTTGACGCGGGCGTCCCGCGTCGCGACCGGGGCGAGGTGCAGGCCCCGCTCGATCGTGGCGAGGATCGACGTGGTGTCGTACACCGTGTGGTCGACGCCGGAGTGCGGCAGCGACCGGCTCAGGACGATCGCCGGGATGCGGGTGCCGGGGCCGAACTGGTCGTGCACCCCCCACGTCGGGCTGCCCCTGCCGGGCGGCGGGACGTGGTCCCACTGGCCGCCGAACTCGTCGTACGTCACCACGACCAGCGTGTCCTTCGCCTGCGGGCCGTTCTCGATCGTCGTGATCAGGTCGACCAGGTGGTCGCTGCCCTCGGCCTCGCTGGCGTAGCCGGGGTGCTCGTTCTCCGCGCCGTACGGCTTGACGAAGCTGACGGCCGGCAGTGTGCCCTGCCGGGCCGCGGCGACGAACTCGGTCTCGTCCTTGAGGTGGGCGCGGCCGGGCTGCCCGGGGGCGTACGCGGCGAAGTAGTTGAACGGCTGGTGGTGGTACTGGAACAGCGGGCCGGGGTGGCCGCCGGCGGCGTCGTTCCAGCCGCCGGAGTACCAGGCCCAGTCGATGCCGGCGTCGCTGAGCCGGTCGCCGATGTTGGGGTACTTCGCGTCGTCGATGAGCGGAAGCTGCGGGCCCGAGCCGAACGGCGCGCTGGCCGGCTGGATCGTGTTGACCGCGTAGTCGCCGCAGGCGACGTCCGGGTTGGCGGCGGCCCCGCAGGCCTGGGTGAGCTGGGCGTCCTTCACCGTGGTGGCGGGCTTGTAGAGCGGGTAGCCGGCGTTCGGGAAGCCGTCGGCGTCCACCACCGAGTGCAGGCTCTCCTGGGCGCCGCCGGGCCCCGCGGCCGTGTCGACGGGCGCGCGGGCCGCGATGAGGTACTGGTGGTTGAGGAAGGACCCGCCGAACGCGCCCTGGAAGAACCGGTCGGCGATGACGTACCTGGGCGCGCCGGGCCCGTGCAGGTACGTCCACAGCGGCAGCTTCCTGGTGTCGTACACGCCCATCGTCAGCCCGGCCGCGTCGCCGCCGGTGACGTAGCGGTCCTGCCTGCCGTGGTCGATCTGGTACTGCTCCTGGTAGAAGCGGTGGACGAGGTCGCGGGTGCAGCCGCCCGGCTCGGCGCCCGCGCTGTCCTTCGGCACGCCGTTCGGCGCGAAGACCCCGGGCGCGGGACAGGTCTTGTCCGTGGGCGCGATGTAGTCGTCGATCGTGAACGGCCTGTTGGCGAAGTGGCTCGCCGGGACGCCGTGCGCCGTGTCCTGGCAGGTGGACGACAGCGGGGGCGAGGTCAGGTTCACGTCGTTCTGCAGCAGGCAGGTGTACGGCGTGCCGTCCTGGGCCACCTGCTTCGCGTTGGGGGTGAAGGGACCGGACAGCCCGTCGACGCGGTGGCCCCCGACCGGGCCCCAGCCGCCCCACAGGTTGTCGAAGCTGTGGTTCTCCTCGTAGATGACCACGAGGTGGTGGTAACGGCCGACGACCGTCGTGTCGCCGTGACCGTTCCCGTGACCCGCGCCGCCGTTGGCCAGGGCGGGCGGGGCGGCGAGCAGGGCCAGCGCAAGGGCCGCCACGGCGGGCGGCAGCACTCGTGAAGATCGCACAGAACCTCCCTTGGGCAACCGGGACGTAAAGCCCCGGTCAAACCCTTCGACCCTGCACCTGCCGGGCAGGAGGGACAAGGGAGGTCATATGACTGTTGGATGACCGATACATGACACATGCCGTACGGCCGCCCGGCGCCGACGTGAAGGCCGGGCCCGCGGAGGAGTGTCGCCGGCGCCGGGGTGAAGGCCGGGCCCGCGAAGGGGTTGCCGGCGTACCGGCATCTCGCGGGCGCCGTGTCGCCGTGCCGCTTGAGGCAGCGGTGCCTAGGGGATCAGCTCGGGCCGCGCGGCGCGGCCGAGCTCGGTGAGCCGCTCGGCGAGGGTGGCCGTCGTCTCGCCCGAGGGGAGCCCGCGCAGCACCGAGGTCACGCGCTCGTGGCCCACGCCGTACCAGCTGTCCTCCAGCGCGTCGACCGCGCGGCGCAGGTGGTCGGCCGCCGCGTCCTGGTCGGCGGGGGCGTGGGCCGCGGCGAGGTCGGCGTGCAGCACCGAGCGCTGCTTGCCGCCGTTCGGGCCGAGGTGCTCCAAGGCCCGGGCCAGGCGGCGCGCCGCCTCCTCGCGGTGGCCCGCGGTGAGCGCGCTGTAGCCGGCGAAGCCGTCGAGCCGGGCCCGTTCGAAGAAGTCGAGCCAGTGGGGGTCCTCGCCGGTGCCGTCCACCATCCGGTCGGCCCTGTCGATGTGGCGCATGCACTCCTTCGGCTCGCCGCACCTGGCCGCGATCTCCGAGGCGACGCAGTGCAGCCAGGCCCTCGTGAGCGGGCCCACCCCGTGCCAGGCGTGCGCGAACGCGGCGTCGAGCAGGCCCATCGCGGCCTCCCGTTCCCCCGCGAAGCCCGGGACGAACGCGGCGTGCGCGAGGACGGCGGCGGCCAGCGGGTGGTCGCCGCACTCCTTGGTGGCCGCCAGCGCCATCTGGAAGAGCCGCGCCGCCGAGGGGGAGTCGTCCAGGTCGAAGAACGCGACCCGGCCCGACAGCAGGGCCGAGCGGGCGGCCGCCTCGGCGAGCGTCTGCCTGACCGGCCCGGCGGGTGCGCCGCGCAGCAGGGTGACGCCGAGCCGGGTGTGGGCGAGCGACGCCTCGTAGATCTCCGCGGCGGGCGCGGTCCAGTACAGCGCGGCCTGCTGGTCCACCACCCGCGCGAACGCCCGGGCCGACTCGGCGTCGACGCCCCGGCGGTCGTCGGCGGGCAGCCGCTCGCCCGAGTCGCTGAGAAGCGGAGCGAGCACGCCCACGCCGAAGAGCCCCCGCAGGAAAGTCGAGCGGTCGATGCCTTCCGTGTGGCCGGCGATCATGCTCAGCAGCCTCCGTATCTCGTCCACCACCTCCGCGACCGGCCGCATGGCCATCTCGTCGGGGGTGAGCAGTCCCAGTTCGCTCGCGGGCCTTCCGAATATGGTCACGAGATGCTTCCGGTAGCGGGGGTCCGGCCAGCGCTCGCCGGTCTCCCACCGCCGCACCGTGTTCGCGGTGAGACCGGTGTCGGTCTCGCCGGCCGAGCCCATCTCCCTGCGGATGCGCTCGCACAGCTCCTCGTAGGACCACCCGCGCTGCAGGCGCTCCCACGCGAGCTGACGATTGGGCGGGTAGCGGTGGTTGGCCGGCATGTCGCACCCCCAGCTCCGGGTGTCGCGTGACACACCGAACAGTATGAAGGTTTCCGTGATCGTATGGCTACTGGCTGTGATTGGACGTGTCCTGGCTGATACTCATGGGCCTCCGGACACGGTTTCCTGATGCCACCCCCCGCGAGAATCCGTTGGAGATGAGTGGCACATGACCACATTGGAGGACATCGCACGGGTCCACACCGGCTGGATCATCTGGAGGTCGGATGTGGGCCGCTGGTGGGCGACGCGGCGGGGGCACGTCGATCTCGAGGCGATCCGGATGGGGTGCTCCATGACCCTGGACGCCGACGACCCCGACTCCCTCGCCGCGGAGCTGGCCGCCCAGGACAGGCTCGTCATCACCGCGTCCGACGTCCGTCTCGGCACCGCCCGCTGACGGCCTCCGCACCTCGCACCCCGGCACGGGCGCGTCTCGCCCTCAGCGCCCGTGCCGGCGATCGAGCCGAGGCGGATGGGGTCAGCCCTTCTCGGCGCCCTCGTTGGCCCCGCGGACGAAGTACCGCTGGAACACCACGAAGATCACCGCGACGGGGATCGTGGCGAGCACGGCGGCCCCGAGCTTCAGCGGGTACTGCGTGCCCTTGCCGAGCGAGCCGCTGACCAGGTCGGCCAGGCCGCGCGGGAGCGTGAACAGCTCGGGGCTCTGCACCGCCACCAGCGTGTGCGGGAACTCGTTCCAGCTGCCCTGGAAGGACAGGATCGTCAGAGTGATCAGGGCGGGCCTGGCCATCGGCAGCACGACCGACCAGAACGTCCGCCACACGCCGGCGCCGTCGATGCGGGCCGCCTCCTCCACGCTGACCGGGATCGACTCGAAGAACTGCTTCATGATGAAGACGGCCGTCGCGTCGACGATCAGGGGGAGGATCAGCGCCGTGTAGCTGTCGTAGATGCCGAGCTGGTTGAGCACGAGGAACTTCGGCACGAACAGCACCACGGGGGGCACGGCCATGACCCCGAGGGTCGCCGAGAACAGCACCCGGCGCCCCCGGAACCGGATCCGGGCGAGCGCGTAGCCGGCCATCGAGCACAGCAGCACCCGCCCGAGGGTGACGACGATCGTGACCAGCAGCGAGTTGCCCAGCCAGAGCGGCATGTCGGTGCTCAGGAACACCTTCTCGTACCCGGTCAGGGAGAACGGGTGCGGGACCGGCGACAGCGGGTTGGCCGCGGCGTCGGGCTCGGTCTTGAACGAGTTCGCGATCTGGATGACGAACGGGTACAGGAAGACGAGCGCGAAGAAGATCAGGATGAAGTATCCGGCGAAGGTCGAGGCGAGCGTCCGCGAGCGGACCTCTCCGGGACGGGTCCGGTTCCCGGCGGCCATGTCACGACCTCCTCAGCCGGCGGGACCCCGCCCCGCCGTTCCTGTCCCGCATGACCCACCGCTGGATCAGCGCGAACACCACGATGATGGAGAACAGCACGAACGAGATCGCCGTCCCCGAGCCGTAGTCGAAGCTGCGGAAGGCGGTCTGGTACGACAGGTAGGCCGGGGTCAGCGTGGTCTTGGCCGGGTTGCCCTGGCTCATCACGTAGACCTGGTCGAACACCTGCCAGGTGGCGATCAGGCCGAGCGTCACGACGAGGAACATGGTCGGCTTCAGCATCGGCAGCGTGACGTACCGGAAGCGCTGCCAGCGGCCGGCCCCGTCGAGCATGCTCGCCTCCTCCAGCGTGACCGGGATGTCCTGGAGGGCGGCCAGGAATATCAACATGAACGTTCCAGACGACGTCCACACGACCAGCATGATGATCGTCGTCATGGCGACGCTCGGCCCCGACAGCCACTCCCACCAGGACAGCCCGAACGGCCCCCCGTCCGTGAGCGCCGCCGGCGGCGAGGACGGGTCGACCACGCCGAGCGCGCCCAGCAGCAGGTGGACGACCCCCCGGGAGTCGGCGAACCACTGCGGCCCGTCCAGCCCGAACAGGTTCAGCAGGCTGGTCACGGCCCCCGAGTTGGCGAAGATGAACAGGAAGACCACGCAGATCGCCACGGAGCTCGTGATCGAGGGGAAGAAGAACGCCGAGCGGAAGAACGTCCGGCCCTTCAGCAGCCTGCTGTTGACGACCAGGGCGAGGCCGAGGGCGAGCACGGTCTGCGACGGCACCACGATCAGCACGTAGTAGACGTTGTTGCGGATGCTGGTCATGAAGTCCTGGCGGGCCAGGCCCTCCTCGGTGAACAGCCGCGTGTAGTTGTCCACCCCGACGAACGGCACCCCTGAGCGGAACGGGCTGCCCTGGCCGTTCCAGTCGGTGAGGCTGACCCACAGCGCCATGAGGATGGGCAGCAGCAGGAACAGGCCCAGGATCACCACCACGGGCGCCACGAACAGCCAGCCCGCGATGTTCTCCCTCGTGGCGGCGCGGAGCCGGGAGGTCCCGGCCGGCGCTTTCCCGGCCACGTCAACTCCTTCCGGTCGGGCGCGCCCCGGCCGCCGTGAGGCGCGGCCGGGGCGCTCCTGTCTGCGTCAGTCGCCGAGTGCGGCCTGGGTGTTCTTCTGCACGCGCTCCAGCAGCGTCTTGGGCGAGGTGGAGGCGAGCTGCTGGATGCCGGTGTCGAAGTCCGCCAGGACGCTGTCCATCTTCGGCGCGTTGACCGGGCCCTGGGCGTAGTCGGCGCCGTTCACGAACGGGGCGTCGTCCGGGAACTCCTTGGTGTAGGCGTCCTTGGCCGACTGCCGGGACGGCATGACGCCGAACGCGCGGGCGAAGGCCATCTGCTGGTCCACCGTGGTCATCGCCTCGACGAAGTCGACGGCCTGCTGCTTGTACTTGCTCTTGGCGGAGATCCCCCAGCAGTTGGTGAACGAGAGCGTGCCCTTGCCCTTGGGCCCGGCGGGCAGCTCGTGCACCGAGTACTTCACGTCGGGGAAGTCGGCCTTGAGGGCGCCCTTGATCCAGTTGCCCTCGATGGTCATCGCGGCCTTGCCCTTGCCGAACGCCTCGCCGCCCCAGCCCGCGTCGAGCTGCTTGGGGAACTGCGCGAGCTTGTCCTTCAGCAGCGACTGGACGTACTGCAGCGCCGTGAGGTTCTCCGGGCTGTCGGCGGTGGCGGTCTTGCCGTCCGGGCTGGTGATCCACCCGCCGGCCTGGACCATGAACGCGCCGACCCGGTCGCGGGTGTCGCCGAACACCAGCGGCGTGACGCCCTTGTCCTTGAGCTTGCGGCTGACCGCCGTGAGCTGGTCCCACGTGGTCGGCACGTCCCCGTCGCCGAGGCCCGCCTTGCTCCACAGGTCCTGGTTGACGACCAGGGCGAGGGTGGAGAAGTCCTTCGGCACGCAGTAGAACTTGCCGTCGTAGGTGAACGTCGTGCGCAGGCTCTCGTAGAAGTCCGTGGGGTTGGAGATCTTGTCGCCGTACGGTTCCAGCGCCCCCACGCTGGCGTAGTCGGCGAAGCGGGAGGCGTCGACGTAGAACACGTCCGGCGGGTTGTTCCCGGCGAAGGCCTGGCCGAGCTGCTGGGCGAGGTCCTGCGCGGGGGTCACGGTGGCGGTCGAGCCGCTCTTCTTGGCCCAGGCGTCCGCCGCCTGCTTCACCGCGGCCGTCTCGGCGTCCCCGGACGAGCCGATGAGGATCTGCAGCTTGGCCGGCCCGCCGCTCTGCTGGGCCGGCTGCGCGCCGTTGTCGTCGAAGCCGCTGCCGCAGGCGGCGGAGGACAGCAGGGCGGCGCACGCGGCGGCGCCCAGGGCCGCGACGCGGACGGTTCGTTTCATGGGAGTCTCCCGATCTTTCTGAGGGGGTGGAGGGAACCGGCGCCGGATCAGGCCGACTGCCGTACGACCAGCGAGGGGTCGAGGAGCTCGTGGGCCGGAGGGTCGTCCGGCGCGGGGGCGGGCCCGTCGAGGAGCCGGGCGAGCAGCGCCACGCAGCCCGCCGCGGCCTCGGCCAGAGGCTGGCTGACGCTGGTCAGGCCGACCGCCTTGGCAACCGGGGTGTCGTCGAAGCCGATGACCGCGACGGGCCGGTCGGCGGAGCCGCCCGCCCGCCAGGCGAGCCCGGGGGAGCGGGCCGCGTGCAGCGCGCCGAGCGCAAGCGAGTCGCTCACGCACACCAGCGCGGTCACGCCGCTGCCGCCCGGGCCGAGCAGGTCGTGGGCGGCCGCCTCGCCGTCGGCGACGCCGTCGCTGGTCGCGCGGCTCAGCCCGCCGGGGTCGATCCCGGCCGCGGCGAGCGTGCGGGCCCAGCCCTCCCGGCGGTCGTCCCCGACCCCCGACCCCGGCGGCCAGCCGAGGAAGCCGATCCTGCGGTGGCCGGCGGCGAGCAGGTGGCGGGTCGCCGCGGCGGTCCCGGCGGCGCCGTTCACGTCGACCCACGGGTGACCGGCCCCCTCCAGGTCGCCCCACGGCCTGCCGAAGGTCACGAACGGTACCTTCCGGTCGCGCAGCCACGAGGTGCGCAGGTCGTCGTGGTGGGTGCTGGTCAGCACGAACGCGTCCGGCTCGTACGCGCCGAGCAGGTCCTCGAACGTGTCGATCTCGCTCTGGTCGCCGTCGGCCGTGTAGAGCAGCACGCGGTACCCCGACCGGGCCGCCGAGTCGGTGAGCCCGTGCAGGAACCGGTCGAGGACCGAGCCGTTGATGCCGTCCCGGTCGGGCTCGATGCGGATGGCGATCAGGCGGGACCGGCCGGTGCGCATCTGGCGGGCGGCCTGGTTGACCCGGTACCCGAGCCGCTCCACCGCCTCCAGCACCCGCTGCCGGGTCTCCTCCCGGACGACGTCGGGGGTGTTCAGGGCGTTCGAGACGGTCTGCCGGGACACGCCGGCGAGCCGGGCGACGTCAGCTATTGTCACCTTCTCGGTCATGCACGCGCCCTTCGGGGGATTGAACGTTAAAAGCGAAGTAAGGCATGATTAGATCGTTCAAGTAAAGGAAGTGTTTCGCAATCTGCACCTCCGGCGACCTTCTGTCAAGGTCACGCCGGCACGATTCGACCCAGGGGGCAATCCGTGCTCGTCGGAGCCACGTCCGAACCGGGCGGCGAGAGCGTCGCCGCATCGGCCGATCCGGGATCGGCGCGCCGTCTGCAGCCGCTCCTGCACGACCTGGTCGGCACCGTGATGGCGCCGACCAGCGCGCTGAGCGGCCCCGACGGGCAGGTCAGGCCGGCCGGGGTGCAGGGGCTGTTCCACGCGGACCGGCGGGCGCTCTCGCAGGTCGTGCTCCTGGTGGACGGCCGCGAGCCGGAGGCGCTCGGCCACGTGCACGAGGGGGCGGGCCGCACCCGGTTCGTGTCGGTCGTCCGGTGGCACGGCGACGCCATCGCCGACCCGACCGTGCGGCTCGACCGGGTCCGCGAGATCGGGGCGTACGGCATGGGCGAGCGCGTGGAGGTCGTC
The DNA here is from genome assembly GCF_000511135.2 of Microbispora sp. ATCC PTA-5024. Taxonomy (NCBI): domain Bacteria; kingdom Bacillati; phylum Actinomycetota; class Actinomycetes; order Streptosporangiales; family Streptosporangiaceae; genus Microbispora; species Microbispora sp. ATCC PTA-5024. The sequence continues at coordinate 377,433 of NZ_KI866526.1, forward strand.
TCGACCGCGTCCGTCCCGGTCGCGGCGACGGTCACGCTCGACCTGGCCTGCGACTTCGCCCCGATCGAGGTGGTGAAGTCGGGCGGGACGGCCCCCGCGGCCGAGCCGGACGGATCGGGCGCCGGCGAGCTGTGGTGGAAGTCCGAGGCCGGCCGGGTCACCGTGGTCGGCGAGGCCGCCCGCGCCGAGGCGGCGCCGGGCGGGGGGCGGCTGCGGTGGGAGGTGTCGCTGCCGCCGCGCGGCCGGGCCGTCCTGCGCTGGGAGGCCGTGGTCGACGACCCGGCGGCGATCGTGGTCGCCCCGGCGGGGGCGCCGGAGTGGTCGCGGCCGGAGATGACCGCGGCCGACCGGCGGCTGACCCGGCTGCTCGGCCAGTCGCTGGAGGACCTGCGGTCGCTGCGGCTGGCGGAGGCGGACGCGCCCGAGGACACCTTCCTCGGCGCCGGCGTGCCCTGGTTTCTGACCCTCTTCGGCAGGGACAGCATCTGGGCGGCCCGGATGATGCTGCCGCTCGGCACCGGCCTCGCCGCCGGCACGCTGCGCGTGCTCGCGCGCCGTCAGGGGACGCGTGTCGACGCGGCGTCCGGGGAGGCCCCCGGCAAGATCATGCACGAGCTGCGGCGGCACGCGTTCGCCCTGGAGGCCCACAATCTGCGGCTTCCGGCCGCCTACTACGGCACGATCGACGCCACCCCGCTGTGGATCACCCTGCTGCACGACGCCTGGCGCTGGGGCATGCCCGAAGGAGAGGTCGCGGCGCTGCTGCCCGCCCTGGAGGCGGCCCTCGGCTGGCTGGACGGCCACGCCGACCCGGACGGCGACGGCTTCATCGAGTACATCGACACCTCCTCCCACGGCCTGGCCAACCAGGGCTGGAAGGACTCGGGCGACGCCGTGCGGTTCCACCACGGTGGCCAGGCCCGGCCCCCGATCGCCCTGGTCGAGGTCCAGGGCTACGCCTACCAGGCGGCCCGGCACGCCGCCGCGCTGCTCGACGCCTTCGGCCGCCCCGGAGGGTCCCGCTGGCGCGACTACGCGGAGGCGCTGGCCGCCCGGTTCCGCGAGCGGTTCTGGGTGGACGGCCCCGACGGGCCGTTCCCGGCGCTCGCCCTCGACCGCGACAAGCGCCCGGTGGACGCCCTGACCAGCAACATCGGTCACCTGCTCGGGACCGGCCTGCTGTCCGCGGAGGAGTCCGAGCGGGTCGCCGGCCTGCTGGCGGGCCCGTCGATGGCCGAGGGCTTCGGGCTCCGCACGATGTCCGCGCGCGACGCCGGGTTCAGCCCCCTGTCGTACCACTGCGGCTCGATCTGGGCTCACGACACGGCGATCGTCATGGCGGGGCTGGCGCGGGAGGGGTTCGGCGCCCAGGCGGCGGGTCTGGCCGAGGGGCTGCTCGCCGCGGGGGAGGCGTTCGGCTACCGGCTTCCTGAGCTGTACGCGGGGGACGGCGGGCTCGGCCGGCCCCTGCCGTACCCGGCGGCGTGCCGTCCCCAGGCCTGGTCGGCGGCGGCGGCCGTCACGGTGGCGCACGCGGCCCTCGGCCTCTACCCCGACGTCCCCGGCGGCCGCGTCCTGCTGCGCCCGCTGGCCGGGGCGCCGCTGGGCGCGGTCTCCGCGCGCGGGCTGCGGATCGGGGACGCCTCCGTGGACGTGGCCGTCGACTCGGCAGGCCGGCCCACCGTGTCGGGCCTGCCCGCCGGCATGGCTCTCGACATCGCCTGACCGGGCGGCCGCGCCGGTCCTACGATGTCCGGATGTCCCCCCGCCTCCCCGCCGTCCTGCTGATCTGGGTCGCCGTCCTGGCCGCCGCGGGGTGCGCCGGGAGCGCTGCC
>NZ_KI866526.1:379452-500786 GCF_000511135.2 Microbispora sp. ATCC PTA-5024
GGGAGCGCTGCCCCGCCCGCCCCGTCGCCTGCGGGGACGGCGCGGGCGACCGCCGGGCCGTCGGCCCGCCCGTCCCCCGCCGGCATCTGGCGCCCGGCCCACCTGGTCGTGGTCGTGATGGAGAACAAGTCGTACAGCCGGGTCGTGGGGGACCCCCTGGCGCCGTACATCACGTCGCTCGCGCGGCGCGGGGCGGACCTGACGGCGATGTTCGCGGAGACCCACCCGAGCCAGCCCAACTACATCGCGCTGTTCTCCGGGTCCACCCGCGGCGTGCGGGACGACTCCTGCCCGCAGTCGTTCCCCGCCGCCCCCAACCTGGGCCGCCAGTTGCTCGACGCGGGTCTGCGCTTCGTCGCGTACGCCGAGGCGCTCCCGCGGGCCGGGTACGGCGGGTGCGTCGGCTCGGGCGGCAGGTACGCCCGCAAGCACGCCCCGTGGACGAACTTCGGCAACCTCCCGCCGTCCGTGGCCCGGCCGTTCGGCGACTTCCCCGGCGACTTCGCCGCGCTGCCTGAGGTGGCGTTCGTCATTCCGGACATGTGCGCCGACATGCACGACTGCTCGGTCTCGACCGGCGACGCCTGGCTGCGCCGCGAGATCGGCCCGTACGCCGACTGGGCCGAGACCCACGACAGCCTGCTGATCGTGACGTTCGACGAGGGCGACTACCACGCGAGCAACCGCATCCCCACCGTCCTCGTGGGCGGGCGGGTCCGGCGCGGGGCGTACGACGGGCGGGCCGACCACTACACGCTGCTGCGCACGATCGAGGAGATGTACGGCCTGGCCCCGCTCGGCCGGGCGGCGGACCGGCGGCCGCTCACGGCCGTCCTGACCCCGGCCTGAGCACGATGATCGAATAGGTGTTTGAATATCGGCCTTATGCTGGACGGATGGACGCGTTTCAGGGCTCGTTGCTGGACTGGTTCGAGGAGACCGGCCTCGGACCCCTGGAAGGGACGGTGAAGCGGACCCTCCTCGACCGGGGCGCCTGGATCGACGTGCGCCCGCAGTGGGTCACGGGTGCCGACCGGCTCTTCGAGCGCCTGCTGGAGGCCGTCCCCTGGAAGGCGGAGCGCAGGCACATGTACGACCGGGTGGTCGACGTCCCCCGGCTGCTGAAGTTCTACGACGAGGGCGAGGAGCTGCCCGACCCCCTGCTCGTGGAGGCGAGGGACGCGCTCGACACGCACTACGAGGCCGAGCTCGGCGAGCGGTTCGTGACGGCGGGCATGTGCCTGTACCGGGACGGCCGCGACAGCGTCACCTGGCACGGCGACACGATCGGCCGGGCCAGCGAGGAGGACACGATGGTGGCCATCCTGTCGGTCGGCACGCCGCGCTCGCTCATGCTGCGCCCGCGCGGGGGCGGCGGCCCCACGCTCCGCCACGACCTGGGCCACGGCGACCTCATCGTGATGGGCGGCAGCTGCCAGCGCACCTGGGAGCACGCGATCCCCAAGACGGCGAAGGTGTCCGGTGCGCGGATCAGCGTCCAGTTCCGCCCGCGCGGCGTCCGCTAGACGCTATCCCGGGGGCGGGGCGCTGGCGGCGGCGCTTTCCTGGTAGTACCTGGGATGGACGGCTCCCGTGACACCCCGGGGAGCCGCGGACCCGGAAGAAAGGCCACGGATGATCCCGCCACGCTACGCCGCCGCCCCCGACCGCTACGCGACCATGCCCTACCGGCGCAGCGGCCGCAGCGGCGTCCGGCTCCCCGAGGTCTCGCTCGGCCTGTGGCACAACTTCGGCGACGGCCAGCCGTTCGAGGTCCAGCGGGCCGTCCTGCGCCGCGCGTTCGACCTCGGCGTCACCCACATCGACCTCGCCAACAACTACGGCCCGCCGTACGGCTCGGCGGAGGAGAACTTCGGGCGGCACCTCAAGGCCGACTTCCTGCCGTACCGCGACGAGCTGTTCGTCTCGACCAAGGCGGGCTACGACATGTGGCCCGGCCCGTACGGTGAGTGGGGGTCGCGCAAGTACCTGCTGGCCAGCCTCGACCAGTCGCTGAAGCGGCTCGGGCTCGACTACGTGGACGTGTTCTACTCGCACCGGCCCGACCCGCAGACCCCGATCGAGGAGACCATGGGCGCGCTGGACGCGGCCGTCCGGTCGGGTAAGGCGCTCTACGCGGGCATCTCCAACTACTCGGCGGAGGAGACCGAGCGGGCCGCCGCCGTGCTGCGCGAGCTGGGGACCCCGCTGCTCATCCACCAGCCGCGCTACTCGATGCTCGACCGCTGGGTCGAGGACGGCCTGCTCGACACCCTGGAGCGCGCCGGGGCGGGCTGCATCGCCTACTCGCCCCTCGCGCAGGGCCTGCTGACCGGCCGTTACCTGGACGGCACCGTGCCGGCCGACTCCCGGATGGCGATCGGCCACTTCCTCACCCGCGACCGGCTGACGCCCGAGCTGCTGGAGACCCTGCGCGGGCTGAACAAGGTGGCCGAACGGCGCGGGCAGACGCTGGCGCAGCTCGCGCTGTCGTGGATCCTGCGCGACCGCCGGATCACGTCGGTGCTGATCGGCGCGAGCGGCGTGCCGCAGCTGGAGCAGAACGTGGCCGCCGTGCAGGCGCCCCCGCTGTCGCCCGAGGAGCTGGCCGAGATCGAGCGCCTGCTCTGACGGCCGTGCGTCCGGGGAGGCCGCGGCGGTCTCCCCGGGCCGCCGCTTCCCCCAGAGGCGCTAGTGCTCGTCCCAGTGGCCGGCGTGCGCGGCGTGGCGGTGCCCGTCGTGCACGTAGTCCATGTGGTCGCCGTGCAGGACCGCGGGGTGACCGCAGCCCTCGCCGTGCTGGTGCTCGTGCGGATGCTCCACGTGGCCCTCGGGCTCGCACTCGTCCCAGTGCCCCTCGTGCGCGCGGTGCAGGTGCCCGTCGTGCGCGTAGTCGGTGTGGTCGCGGTGCGGCACCGGCGTGTGGCCGCAGTCCGGGCCGTGCAGGTGGCCGTGCTCACCGTGGCTGTGGTGGCTCATGAGGTACCCCCCTACCCCCCGAGCGGGTGGCTCCTCCATCGAGCGTACCCACAGCCCCTGGGGTGAGGTCCAGGCCGGACGGCCCCCGGGCTACTTCGGGCCCGGCGAGGCGGTCGTCCACGGAGGGGTGGGCACTCTGTGGAGGAGGAAGATTTGGTCGGCCCTGCCGGTGCAGGCCTGCTGGGCGAGCTCCGCGCCGGCGTTGACGTCCGCCTCGCCGTACAGGGCCCCGAGGCACAGGCCGCTGTGCGCCGGTCGCAGTGAGAACCCCCGGCCGGCGGGTTCCAGAAGGAACCGCTGGTGGGCGGCCCCGGTGCAGTTCGCCGGGGCGAGCAGCGCGCCAGGCCGGGTCTCGGCCTCGTCGACGGTGAGGCAGCCCGCGCCCTCCACCGGATGGTGCCACTGGATCTCGTACTTCCCGTCGCCGACGGGGCTCAGGTACGTGTCGGGAACGAGGCCCCGGCAGGGGCGCTGGACGGCGAGCGGCCGGTCGGTCCGCCCGCTGCGTTCGCGGCCCTCGCCGATGCACAGGTCCCGGTCGGCGACGTGGGACGGGAGGATCCGGTACCACCCCCGCGCCGGCAGACCCGAGCGGGAGGGGGACGGCGCCCCGGCTGTACCGGCCTTATTGGTCGCACCGGTCGCATCGGTGGCACCGCCCGACGGCCCGCCGGCCGCGCCGGCCGACGGCCCACCGGCCGGGGCGCGGCCGGTCCAGGAGGCCCGCACCGCCGGCACCGCCAGCGCGCCGGCGACGAGCACCAGGGCGATCGCCACGGCCGCGACGGGGAGACGCCACCGCCGCGGCAGTCCCTGAGCCGGCCGCCCCTGAGCCGGCGGCGCCTGCGCGGTCCCCTCGTCGCCGGGCGAAGGGGAGGGGCTCGCCGGCGTCTCCGGCTGTTCCACCGGTACGGCGGACTCCCGTGCCGGAGGGGGCGCCCCGGACGCCAGCCGTTTCCTGGCCGCCACCCACCGGGCGGCCTCCGCGTCGCCGAGCCCGCACGCCTGGACGAAGGCGACGACGAACTCCTCCTTGGGCAGGGTGGTGCGGCCGAGCGCGCCCGCCGTGGTGCTCGCCGGGAGGACGCGGCCCGCCGCCTCGGCGGCGGCCGCGAGCTGCCGGTAGGTCAGGCCGGACCACTGGCGCAGGCGTCCGAGCGCCGCGACGAAGTCCCCGGCGGTAGTGGCGCCCTCGGGATCCGGAGGCGGGGTCACCGCTCCGTGCACGACATCTCCACGCCCCACGATTCGGTGTCAGTCGGGCAAAGACTAACAAAGATCGGTGACGCGAAGACGGCCCTCCGGGTCAGCGGGGACCGCCGCCCGGAGGGCTTCGACAGCGTGATCGGTGGGCTACTGGTCGCGGCGGGTCACGTAGACGAACTCGCCGAGGTCGAAACCGGACTTGAGCCCGGCCTCGGCGTCCCAGCGGTAGTGGACGCCGAGCCAGAGTCTGCTCATCGCGTCCTCCTCGGCGGCCTGCTGGAAGCCGGTGAAGGTCCGGGTGCGGGGGTTGGCGTACGGGTCGTCCGTGGGCGCGGTGAAGGTGAGATCGTGCCCGAACCACCGTTGCATCACGCCGGCCCACGCTCCGGCGAAGGTGGCGTGCCCGGAGACGTACGCGGGGAAGGGCGGCGAGAACGGCCGGCCCGCGGTGTCGGCCGACAGCGGCCGCCAGTTCGGGTCGGGAGTCAGCCCCGGTGTCACGGAGGGGTCAGCCAGGTTGATCGCGCTCTGCGGCCGCCACAGGTCGATCGGCGTCGCGTACTTCGCCCCCCACGCGACGATGGAGGCGTCGGCCAGCGCCATCGAGACGAGGTTGAACAGCTCGGCCGTCTCGTTCTGCCTGAGCCCCTGGTCCCGGGAGATCTTCTGGGTGATGGCGAACAGGTGTCCCACGGGCCGGTAGGTGGTGGGCAGGTCGTTGGCCCAGAAGTGCGCGGCCTGGGTCTGGTCGGCTGTGCGGGCGGTGGAGGAGCCGCCGCCGTACTTCTGCACCTCGGCCACCTGGGCCGCGTACGCCGGGCTGCGCACGAGCGCGTCGTACGAGCCGAACCCTCCGGGAAGCGGCGGCCGGAACTGCGTCCCCGAGGTCATGGCGAACGGCTTGAGCCTCCACCAGTTCGGGCTGACGGGCAGCCGGTCGGGGTCGGTCTGGCGCCAGGCGCCCGGGACGTTCACCTCCTGTGTGTAGGAGGTGTCGAACGCCGGGCCGTCCCCCGACCGGGCGGCGATCATCAGGTCGCCGATCTTCTCCCCGTCGGCCCTGCCGCCCTGGACGTACGCGGCCGGTACCCAGGAGGGGATCTGGCCGAGCGCGTAGGTGAGGTTCGCGTCGAAGTCGATGTACGGGTAGAGGTGCTCAAGGACCCGGTGCGCGGCCGCGTCCATGGTCGCCTCGATGGAGTCGCTCGGGTTCTGCTGGGTGATCTTCGGCAGGTACGTCACGGGTGCGGCCGGCCAGTTCGCGTCGTGGATCGCGATGTGCAGCATCGCGCCCGCGCGCGCCAGGAACGTGGGGTCGCCGGCGTGCGGGTCCTGACCGGGACGGGGGAGCGTGCGGATCGTGTCGAGGAACACGCTGTTCCAGTAGAGGACGTGGTCGAACGAGGACGCCTGCGGCGGGGGCCCCGTGACCGCCGCGTGCGCCCGAAATGGGAGCGTCAGGAGGGCGCCGGTGGCGACGAGAGCCGTCGCGACCGCCGCCCATCGTCGTCTGCGGCCGATGGAGAGGTGCATCGAGGGGAACCTCCGTGGGGAAACCGCTCGAACCCACCGATTGGGTCGAGGGGAGCACCACGAAAGATCCACGGCGCCGGAGGGGCGGGACAAGATCTTTCCGCGTCCGGAACAGTTCGGGACGGTTCCGGACGGCTCGGGACGCCTCCGGGCGTGCCGGTATGCGCGGAGGCCCGGACGCCCGGGCGGCGGAAGGGGGAGGTCAGTCGACCTCGGCGCTGCCGTTCACGCGCAGCTTGCGGCGGGCCCGCTCGTAGAAGGTGGTCGTGCCGAGCCGGACCACGCGGGCGGCGCCGCGCAGGGCGGTGACGGTGAGGCGGTCGCCGGGGGCGAGGTGGCCGCCGATGGCGCCGTCGACCTCCAGCGCGAGCTGGCCGCTGCTCGGCAGCACGTCGAGCGTGACCTCCTCGTCGGCCGACATGACCAGCGCCCGGTTGAACGACGAGTGGGCGGCCGCCGGGACCACGAGGAAGCCCTCGACCGTGGGGGAGACGATCGGCCCGCCGGCCGAGAAGCTGTACGCGGTCGACCCGGTGGAGGTCGAGACGATCACGGCGTCGGCGGAGTACCGGACGAACGGGTGCCCGTACACGGAGACGGCGACGGCCGACAGCCCGTCGCCGGGGATCCGCACGAGCGCGATGTCGTTGAAGGCCGTCACCATCTGGCCGTCCTTGCCGGTGGCCCGGACCGCCATGCGGGGCTCGACCGTGTACTCGTGGTTGTCGATGGCCGACAGCGCGGGCGCCAGGTCCTCCACGTCGATCTCCGCGAGGAAGCCGAGCCGCCCGAGGTTCACCCCGAGGACGGGCGTGGGGCGGCCCGTGATCAGCCGCATCGTCCGCAGCATGGTGCCGTCGCCGCCGAGGCTGACGAGCAGGTCGGCCTTGTTCACCAGCGTCTGCGCGTCCACCGCGACCGCGCTGCAGTCGATCCGCCCGACCTCGTCCGGCAGCCCGAGGACCGTGCCGCCGCGCGTGCGCGCCCACTCGACGATGGTGTCGATGGCCTCCTTGGAGTCGCGCTGCGGGTGCAGTACGAGGCCCACCGTGCTGACCATGCCCATGCCCACACTGTACGGCCGGTGGGAGGGCGCCCGGTCCGCCGGAGGGTCAGGCCCCCTGCTCGATCGGCAGGTACACCTGGAACCGGGTGTCGCCCGGCTCCGACTCGACCCGGATGTCCCCGTGGTGCTTGTTCACCACTATCCGATAGGAGATGTCCAGCCCGAGTCCGGTGCCCTCGCCGACCGGCTTGGTGGTGAAGAACGGCTCGAAGATCCTCGGGCGGATCTCCGGCGGGATGCCGGGCCCGGTGTCGCCGATCTCGACCACGATCCGGTCGTCCTTCCGGAACGTCCGTACGGACAGCGTGCCGCTGCCGCCCATCGCGGACAGGGCGTTGTCGATGAGGTTCGTCCAGACCTGGTTCAGCTCCGCCGCGTACGCCGAGATCTGCGGCAGCGACCGGTCGTACTCCTTCACCTTGCGCACGCCCTCGGGCATCTTGGCGTGCAGCATGGTCAGCGTCGCGTCGAGGAGGTCGTGCACGTCGACGGTCTGGTACGGCGCGCGGTCGAGCTGGGAGTACTGCTTGGCCGCGGCGACGAGGCCGGAGATGCGGGTGACGGCGTCGTCGATCTCGCCCATCAGCAGCTCGGTGTCTATCGTGTAGCACAGCCACCGGACGGCCGCTTCGAGGTTGTCCTCGCCGACGGCTCCCGAGATCTGGCCGAGCCACTCGGCGTCGATGCCGCCGGCCACGAGTGTGGGGGCGAGGTCCCAGGCGCCCACGATGTCGCGCTCGTCGAGCCAGTCGGCGATCGCGTCCTCGGCGTCCGAGGCCGCGAGCGGGGACAGCTCCGGCGCCGACGCCGCCCGCTTGACCGCCTCGTCCTGCAGCTCGACCAGGTCGTGGAGCTGGCGGCCGTCCAGTCGGCCGTCCGCGATCATCGCGAGCTTCTGGCGCATGCCGGCGACCCGGCCGCGCAGCGCCGCGGTCGCCCGGACGGCGGCGGCCGCGGGGTTGTTCAGCTCGTGGGTCAGGCCGGCCGACAGCGAGCCGAGCGCGAGCAGCCGCTCCCGCTCTCCGATGATCGTCTGGTGCGCCCGCATGCCGAGGAACAGCCCCTCCAGCAGGTGCATCGCCATCGGGAACCACTCGCGGACGCAGTCGCCGATGGTCTCGGCGGGCAGGACGAAGAACTCGGCGTCGGTTATCGCGCTCAGCGTGTTGAGGTACGTCTGGTCGGCCCGGTCGCCCATGTATGCCTGGGTGGCGCCGCCGTACACGCCGCGCTGCTCGGTGCGGCTCACCTCGACGTCGTCGCCGTGGATGCGGCGGCTCATCGCGACGGTGCCGTGGAGCAGCACGAAGAAGCAGGTGGCGGGCTCGCCTTCCTGGTAGACGGCCGTGCCGGCCTGCCGCGTCTCCACCCGGCCGGCCTCGGCCAGATGGGCGAGCTGGTCGTCGGCGAGGGCCTCGAAGAGGAACAGGGTGCGCAGCTCGTCGGGGGTGAGCCGCTCGTTCATTGGGCCTCCAGGTAGCGGTGCACGAGCGACACGGCCATCGCGCCCTCGCCGACGGCGGAGGCGACCCGCTTGACCGAACCGGCCCGCACGTCGCCGGCGGCGAAGACGCCCGGCATGCTCGACTCGAGATGGTAGGGGTCGCGGGGGAGCGACCATCCGGCCGGGCGGCGTCCCTCGGCGAGCAGGTCGGGGCCGGTCAGCACGAAGCCGTTCCCGTCCCGGGCGACCGCGCCGCCCAGCCAGTCGGTGCGCGGCTCGGCGCCGATGAAGACGAACAGCCACGACGTGTCGACCGTCCTGGTCCGTCCCGACTTCTGGTCGCACAGCGTCAGCCGTTCGAGGTGGTCGCCGCCCTCGCCCTCGATCACCCGGGTGTTGGGATGCACCTCGATGCTGGGGATGGCGTCGATCTGGTCGATCAGGTACTGCGACATCGACCGGCCGAGGTCGTCACCCCGGATCAGGATGTGCACCTTGTGGGCGTACTGCGAGAAGTAGACGGCGGCCTGCCCGGCGGAGTTGGCCCCGCCCACGATGTAGATCTCCTCGCCGGAGCAGTTCGGCGCCTCGGTCGAGGCCGAGCCGTAGAACACGCCCCGCCCGGTCAGGTCGGCCAGCCCCGGGGCGTCCAGCAGCCGGTAGGAGACGCCGGTCGCCAGGACGACGGTGTGGGCCGCGATCGTGGTGCCGTCGCCGAACCGGAGCACGGTGGCCGACCCGCACCGCTCCAGGCCCACGACCTCGCGCGTCGTGAGGAGCTCGGCCTGGAACTTCAGGGCCTGGCGCCGCGCCCGTTCGGTGAGCTGGGCCCCCGAGACGCCGTCGGGGAAGCCGAGGTAGTTCTCGATCCGGCTGCTCTGCCCGGCCTGCCCGCCCGTCGCCCGCTGCTCGACGAGCACGGTCTTCAGGCCCTCTGAGGCGCCGTACACGGCCGAGCCGAGCCCGGCCGGGCCCGCGCCGACCACGGCCAGGTCGTAGAAGTCCAGCGCCGGGGTGGTGCTCAGGCCGACGTGCGCGGCGAGGTCGGTCTCGGACGGGCGGGCCAGCGCCTTGCCGTCCGAGGTGATCACCACCGGGACGTCGGTCGCGGCCATCCCGGCCGCCGTGAGCAGCCGGCCGCCCTCCGGCTCGTCCGCCAGCAGCCACCGGTACGGCACGAGGTTGCGGGCCAGGAAGTCCCGTACGGCGAAGGACCGGGCCGACCAGCGGTGCCCGACGACCTTGGTCTCCGGGATCGCCACGTCGGGGGTGGCGAGCCACGCCTCCAGCATGGCGTCGACCACCGGGTAGAGCTTCTCCTCCGGCGGGTTCCAGGGCTTGAGCAGGTAGTGGTCCAGGTCGACGATGTTGATCGCGTCGATCGCGGCGTCGGTGTCGGCGTAGGCGGTCAGCAGGACGCGGCGGGCCAGCGGGAACAGGTCCATCGCCGCCTCGAGGAACTGGATGCCGTTCATCTGGGGCATCCGGTAGTCCGCGAGCAGCACGGCCACCTGCTCGCCGCGCAGCTTGATCTCGCGCAGGGCGTCCAGGGCGTCCAGGCCCGACTCGGCGCGGACGATGCGGTAGCGGTCGCCGTACCGGCGCCTCATGTCGCGGGCCACCGCCCGCGACACGGCCGGATCGTCGTCGACGGTCAGAATCGCGGGATTCGGCATGAATACATAAAAGCATGTCTCTCCACCTCAAACGGCAGTGCGGCGGTCTGTCAGCCGGCGGTCGCGCGGCACGGTGGGGCGGGCGCGCGGCGAACCTCGGGCGGGTGGTTACCGTGGATGAAGTCGCACGTGGACGGTGGTGCCGCGTGCGCCGGGGACGGGGGTCCAAGGTCCCGGGAAGGGATGACCTTCGCCGCTCCCCGCCCACACCCGTATGGCGGAAGGCTGAGGGTGAAGGAGGACGGGTCATGGCGATGACCGTCAGGGACGTCATGAACAGGTTCGTGGTCGCGGTCGAGACGAGCGCGTCGTTCACGGACGTGGTGACGGCCATGTGCCGGTTCCGCGTCGAGGCCGTCCCGGTGGTCGACGCCGACAGGAGGGTGGTCGGGATGGTCTGCGACGACGACCTCCTGCTGCGGGAGATCGACCGGCGCCCCGGCGACCTGCTCTTCGAGGGACCGGCGCGCCGCCGCGAGCGCCGCCGCGCCGGCGGGCGGACGGCCGGCGAGATCATGACGAGCCCGCCGATCACCGTCACGGAGGACACCGACCTCAGGAGGGCCGCCTGCCTCATGCACAGAAACAGGGTGAAGCAGCTTCCCGTCGTCGACGGCGGCACCGGCCGGATCGTCGGCGTGCTGCGCAAGGCCGACCTGCTCCGGGCGTTCTGCCGGTCGCCTGAGGACATCCGCGACGACGTCCAGGCGGTGGTGCTGCGCCACGCGGCGCACGTCGACGTACGGGTGGAGGACGGCGTGGTGGTCCTGTCGGGAACCGTGGAGCGCCGCTCCGGCATCGCCCCTCTGCTGGAGGAGGTCGGGAAGGTGGACGGGGTGGTGGACGTGACCTGCGACGTCACGTTTCTGATCGACGATCTCGACCGGCCGGCGTCGCCGGGCCGGCGCCGAGGGGAAGGCAGGGCGTCATGGACGTGGAGACCATGACCGCGGCCGACGTGATGAGCAGGATCCTCGTCACCGTCGAGCCGGACGAGTCGCCGCTGATGGCGTGGGAGCTCATGCGCCGGGCCGGGGTGCACCACCTGCCGGTGGTCGATCCCGACTCCCGTGTACTGGGCGTGCTGTGCCGGGAGGACCTGGCCAGCCACTGGTCGGGTGGTCCGGCCGAGCAGTCCGAGGCGGGCGTGGGGCGGCTGGTGCTCGGCCAGCCGTGCCGGCACGCGCGGCCGCAGACGCCGCTGCCCGACGTCGCCGCGATGATGATCGACTCGGACCTGAGCGTGATGCCGGTGGTCGGCCCCGCGGGCGTCCTGGAGGGACTGGTGACCGCCACCGACGTGCTGAGGGCGGTCGCCGGGAGGGTCGTCCGCGCCGAGCCCGCGGGCGACGTCAAGGGCGGCCTGTTCCGGCTGGAGCCGGTCCTGCCGCCCGGCTCGTGACACCCTCCCGGCCTCCGGCCGGGACGGTCGAGGTCAGGACATCAGCAGGACGGCCGCGCCCTCGACCCGGTCGGCGGCCAGGTCGGACAGCGCCCGGTCGGCCTCCTCGAAGGGGTAGGGCGTGGTGGTCACCCGGGGCCGGTGCTCGGCCGCCAGCCTGAGGAACTCGCGGCCGTCGGCCCGTGTGTTGGCCGTGACGCTGCGCAGCGTCCGCTCCTGGAACAGGTGACGCTGGTAGTTCAGCACCGGGATGTCGGTGAGGTGGATCCCCGCCACCGCCAGCGTCCCGCCCCGGTCGAGCGCCTCCAGCGCCACGGGCACGAGATCGCCGACGGGCGCGAACAGGATCGCCGCGTCCAGGGGCTCGGGCGGCGGGTCGGCGCTGCCGCCCACCGAGGCCGCGCCCAGCCGGCGGGCCAGCTCCCTGGCCGCCGCCGACCTCGTCATGACGTGGACGGTCGCGCCCTCGGCGATCGCGACCTGCGCCGTCAGGTGGGCCGACGCCCCGAAGCCGTAGATCCCGAGCCGGCCGCCCGGGGGCAGGTCGGCCCGCAGCAGCGCCCGGTAACCGATGATCCCCGCGCACAGCAGCGGCGCGAGCTCCTCCGCCGGCTCGTCCTCGGGCAGGGGGTAGACGTAGGCGGCCGGGGCGGTGAGGCGGCGGGCGTAGCCGCCGTCCGCGTCCCATCCGGTGTACGTGGACGTCGGGCACAGGTTCTCCGCGCCGCGGAGGCAGTAGCGGCAGGCCCCGCAGGTCGAGCGCAGCCAGGCCACCCCCACCCGGGAGCCCGGCGGCGGGCCCTGCGTGCCCGGCCCGAGCGCCTCGACCCACCCGACGACCTCGTGGCCGGGTACCGTCCGCGGCCGTCGCGGCGGCAGGTCGCCCTCCGCCAGGTGGAGATCCGTACGGCAGACCGCGCACGCCTCCACGCGGACGAGCAGCTCGCCCGGGCCCGGCTCGGGGTCGGGGAGCCGGGTCCGCTCCAGGGGACGCGTGGCGACGGGCCCGGGACGGGCCACCACCCAGGCGTCCATCTACGCGTGCCGGATCCGGCGGCCGGTGATGTCGACGGGCGCGATCCTGATATACAGCTCCCGCTCGCCGCCCGCCCACGACTCGACCCCGGACGCCTCGGCCTCCGCCCGGTCCCGGTCGGTGATGTGGTGGGCCCCGCCGCGGACGAGCACGCTCCACCCCTCGCGGGTGCTCTCGTCGATGTGGTCGACCTCGAAGGCGACCATGAACTCCGCGCCCTCCACGCCGGTGCGCAGGTCGGCGTCCATCGGGCCGCCCAGGGCCGTGCGGAACAGGACGGCGTTGTCCTCGATCGTGTAGTTGACCGGGAGGATCACCGGCCCGGCGGGGTTGTTGAAGGCCACCCGGCCCACGCCGCCGGGGGAGATGAGCCGCAGGCAGTCGTCCTTGTCCAGGCGCTCGAGCCGCGGCATCCCGGCGGGGAGCGGCTCGCCGGGCTCGCCGAGGGAGCTGGTGAATTCCGTCATGAGAAACCTCCAAAGGCACACAAGGACGCGCGGGACCAGCATCCGTCCCGTGGCCCCCCGCGGGGCACCGCCTTCCGTCACCGGTGCCCGGGACGAAGGGCCCTGACCGCCCTTGGGCGCCGCTTGCCGTAATCGGTCCTTTAACCGCATGCCCCCTGTGGGCACCAACGTCACATGGAAGTGCTGAGCAGCCGCATACTCCTGCGCCCCGCGGACCGGGCGGCGTGCCGCCGCTTCTACCGCGACGTCCTGGGGCTGGCCGTCTACCGGGAGTTCGGGCCGCCGGAGGACCCGGGGGTGGTGTTCTTCCTCGGCCAGGGGTTCCTGGAGATCTCCGGGCGGTCGTCCGGCGGGCCCGGGGCGGGCCTGCAGATCTGGCTCCAGGTCCGCGACGTCCACCGGGAGCACGAGAGGCTGGTGGACGCGGGGGTTCCCGTGGTCCGGCCGCCCTGGATGGAGTCGTGGGGGCTGCTGGAGATGTGGATCGAGGACCCCGAGGGCACGGCCATCGTGCTGGTGGAGATCCCCGAGGGCCATCCGATCCGCCGCGACCAGCGGTCGTTCTCCCCGCGGCCCGCCTGACCCCGGCCTTCCCGCCTTCCTTTCTGCCGATTTGAAGAATTATGCAATTCAAGAAATGATGTAGGCGGCGACAAGGGGAGGTGACGGTGGAGGAGTTCACCGCGGAGTTGCTGGCGCGCCTGCGGGAGGCCCGGCGGGAGCTGCGCCGGGCCTGCGAGAACGGCGACGAGTACGACGTGCAGGTGGTGTCGGGCCGCCTGGACACCCTGGAACGACTCGCGGCCGAGCACGGCATCGACCCGGCCGGCGACGAGGGCTGAGCGCGTGCCCGTCCCCCTTTATCAGGCCAAGGCCGAGTTCTTCCGCACGCTGGGCCATCCGGTCCGCATCCGGGTGCTGGAGCTGCTCAGGGACGGCCCCCGTCCGGTCAGGGAACTGCTGACCGAGATCGAGGTCGAGCCGTCCAACCTTTCGCAGCAGCTCGCCGTCCTGCGCCGTACCGGGCTGGTGAACGCCGTGCGGGAAGGTGGCAGCGTCGTCTACTCGCTGTCCACGCCCGACGTGGTCGACCTGCTGGCGGCCGCCCGGCGGATCCTCACCGACATGATCGCCGACCAGGGCGAACTGCTGGCCGAGCTGCGGGCGGAGGCGGCCGAATGAGGTCCTGGGCGGCCCGTGCGGCGCGGCTGCTCCCCTCGCCCGCGGACTGGCGGCCCGCCCGGCGGGCGCCCGGCCGCGACCTGCTCGCCGGGCTCACCGTCGCCGTGGTGGCGCTCCCGCTCGCGCTGGCGTTCGGGGTCGGGTCCGGGCTGGGGGCTCAGGCGGGCCTGGCCACCGCCGTCGTGGCGGGGGCGCTGGCGGCCGTGTTCGGCGGGAGCAACCTCCAGGTGTCCGGGCCCACGGGCGCGATGACTGTGGTGCTGGTCCCGATCATGCGGGGTCACGGGCCGTCCGGCGTGCTCATGGTGGGCCTGCTCGCGGGCGTCGTGCTCGTGGCGCTCGCGCTGGCCGGGGTGGGCCGGTACGCCCGGTACATGCCCATCCCCGTCATCGAGGGGTTCACCGCGGGAATCGCCGTCGTGATCGCCCTGCAGCAGGTGCCCGCGGCGCTGGGCGTCAGCGGGGCGTCGGGCGAGCGGGTCTGGCAGGTCGCCGCGGACGCCGCCGTCCGCTTCGCCCGCGATCCGCGTCCCGTCCCGCTCGTCATGGCCCTCGCCGTCGCCGCGGCCATGCTCGCCGGGGCCCGCCTGCGGCCGACCGTGCCGTTCTCGTTCGTCGCGGTCGTGGTGGCGACGGCGGTGGCCGAGGCGGCGAGGCTGGACGTGGCGAGGATCGGCGCGCTGCCCGCCGGCCTGCCCGCGCCGTCGGCGGGGTTCCTCGACCCCGGCGCCGTGGGGGCGCTGGTCCCCGCGGCGCTGGCGGTGGCCGCGCTCGGCGCCGTCGAGAGCCTGCTGTGCGCCTCGGTGGCCGACGCGATGAGCGTGGGCGAGCGGCACGACCCGGACAGGGAGCTCTTCGGTCAGGGGCTGGCCAACATCGCGGCTCCCCTGTTCGGCGGCGTCCCGGCGACGGCCGCCATCGCCCGTACGGCCGTCAACGTGCGGTCGGGGGCCCGGTCGAGGCTGGCCGCGCTCACGCACGCGGCCGTGCTGGCTGTGATCGTGTTCAGCGCGGGCGGCCTGGTCGGCCGCATCCCGCTCGCCGCGCTGGCCGGGGTGCTGCTGGCGACCACCGTCCGCATGGTGGAGGTGGGCTCGCTGCGCGCCGTCGCGCGCTCCACCCGGGGCGACGCGGCGGTCATGGCCCTCACCTTCTCGGTGACCGTCGCCCTCGACCTCGTCACGGCCGTGGCGGTGGGGGTCGGGGTCGCGATCGTGCTGGCCCTGCGCGCCGTCGCCCGCAGCGTCCGGGTCGAGCAGGTGCCGCTGGAGGCCGGGGACCACGGCGACGAGGAGCGCCGGCTCCTGGCCGAGCACATCGTCGCCTACCGGTTCGACGGACCGCTGTTCTTCGGCGCGGCCCACCGGTTCCTGCTGGAGTTGTCCGAGGTGGCCGACGTCCGGGTGGTCATCCTGCGCATGTCGCGCGTGTCGACGATCGACGCGACCGGGGCGGGGGTCCTCGGCGACGTGATCTCCCGTCTGGAGGGGCGGGGGATCATCGTCCTGTTGTCCGGCATCCGGCCCGGGCACGACGGGGTCATCGGCCGTCTCGGAGTGGCCGGGCATCTGTGGCGGGACGGCCTCGTCCTCCCCGACACGCCCGCCGCGATCGCCCATGCTCGTACGCTCATCGGGCGCACGCCGAAGGGTGTGGTCGCCCCTCTGGGGCCCGTACGCTTCGAGTGAGACGAAAGTAGCCGTATTACCTACCAAAAATGTGGGACTATGAGGCATGAGCTCGTGGCCACGCGCTGAGACGCCGATGACCGCCGCCATCATGGCCGCGCGCTGGGTGCGGTCGGCGGCCGTCGACGACGAGTCCGGACGGCACTGGCTGGCCAACCCCGATCCCCGGGGCCGGTCGGCGAGGGCGGGACATCCGTCGTCCCTCTATGCGGGCGCCGCCGGGATCGTGCTGTTCTTCCTGGAGCTCGCGGCGGCCACCGGGCACCAGGCGTACCTCGACGACGCCCGGGCGGGCGCCCGCTACCTCGCCCGTACGTGGCCGGAGCAGGCCGACCTCACGCTGTACCACGGGCTGGCCGGCACGGTGTTCGCGATGGCGGAGACCGGCTGGGCCACGGGGGACGAGGATCTCACCGACGCGGCCCGCGCCGCCGCCGACCAGATCGTGCGGAGCGTACGGCAGATGGGCGACGGCATCGGCTGGACCGGCGACCCCGCCCAGCGCGGCGACGGCGGCATCGTGCTCGCGCTCCTGCACGCGGCCGGCATCCTCGGCGTGCCCGTCTACGAGGAGGTCGCGGTCGAGGCCGGGCAGCGCATCGCGAACCTCGTGGTCCCCGGCCACCGCTTCGGCGGCGACTCCTGCGCGGACCTGCCGGTCGACGCCGTCACCCCGGGGTTCCTGTCCGGCACGGCGGGCACGGCGTTCCTCCTCGCCCGTCTGTACGGCGTGACGGGCGAGGAGCGGTTCCTCGCCGCGGCCCGGCGGGGGGCCGACTTCGTCCGCACGGTCAGCGAGGTGACCGACAAGTGCGCCCTCGTCCCGCACCACGTGCCGCAGGGACGCCGCCTCCACTACCTCGGCTTCTGCTCGGGCTCGGCCGGCGTGGCCCGGATGTTCTACGAGCTTCACCGCGTCACGGGCGACCCGGGCGACCTCGACTGGGTGGATCGGCTGGCCCACGGGATCGTCCACAGCGGCGTGCCCAACCGGCACTCCCCGGGCTACTGGAACGTCGCCTGCCTGTGCTGCGGCACTGCCGGCGTCCTCGAACTGTTCGTCGGCCTGTGGGCCGCCACCGGGCGGGAGCAGTACCTCGACTTCGCCCGGTCGCTCACGGGCAACCTGATCGGCCGGGCGACCGAGCACGACGACTCGGGTTACCGCTGGTACCAGGCCTACCGCCGGCTTCGGCCCGGGGAGGTCACGGCCGACACCGGCTACATGGTCGGCGCCGCCGGCATCGGCGCCGCCCTCCTCCACCTGGACGCCGCCGGCCTGCCCGCCTCACCCCGCCGGCTGATCCTCCTGCCCGACAATCCGTTCCCGGCCATTCCCGTCCCCGCCGCCGTTCTCCGCGACGGGCCGGCATAGGCGTTTCCGCCTTGAGGGCTCCATGCGCTGGCTGTTTGCGCTGGGGTGAAAACTTCTGGGTTCCCTGTCGGCGCGCGACCACACTGGTTCAGGTGTGCCCGGGGACCGGCCGACGCGGCGAGCCGAGGTGGCCTTCCGTCTCCGGCGAGAAAACCGAGCAGAAGAAACGAGCGTCCGCGCGAACACCCCCGGCTCCGGCCGCGTCTGAAAGCACGAGCGTCCCGAATCCGCCATGGAGGCGCCGCCGAGTAACGGCATCACGGGACGCCGGCATGTGACGAGCGCGCGAGCGCTTACCGACGGGAGGACACGATGAGAACGAGACGTGGCGGAGCGACCCTGGCAACCGGCGCGCTCGTCCTGACGGGCGTGTGCGTCGCGCCTTCCGCGCCGGCGCAGGCGCAGGCCGCCGCGGTCGCGGCCGCCCGGGCGAGCCACAAATGCGACCGGAGCGACGACAGCAGGAAGTTCGCTCTTCCCGGCAAGAGCGACATCGCCGTCTTCATCAATCACTGCATCTTCAAGGAGAAGTCCGGCGGGAGCTACACAATAAATTCCTCGATGGTCATATCGTGGAACGAGGTCAGCCGGCATTTCGGGTCGATGCACAGGTTCAATCACTTCTACGCCTACCTGTACATCAACAGGAGGAAGCACAACCGGTTCGGTGGCGACGAGAACTACAGAAGGACCCGCTGCGACTTCACCGACAACCTCAACGCGCGCCGCAGCGGCAGCGTGGGATGTCAGACCCCGAAGGTGAAGTACAGCTCCAAGTACGACTACTACTCCGATGTCTACGTCGTCGCCGATGTCGCCAGCGACGGCAAGGGCGACATCAACTGGCCTCTGGACAGCTCGTACTCCATCCACTGATCCGCCGCTCCGCGCGAGAGTCACCGGGCCGGAGGCCGCGAGCCCCCCGGCCCGGCGGGGACGGGATTCGCCGGGGGTGGGCGGCGCCCGGCGGCGGTACATATGTCACGCCGTTTTCCGTACGTATGAGCCTGTCCGGCTGCGGGCGCGGTGAGCACGCTGGATGGCATGCGACGACTGCTCCCGGCGCTGGCGCTGTTCCTCCTCGCCCCGCTGGTCGCCGAGTTCCTGCTGGGCGACTTCCCGATCACGTATCTGGCCGCCCTGGTCCTGCTCGCCCCGATGTACGGCGGGGGCGCCCTGCTGATCCGGGAGGTCGTCCGGCGGAGGGGCCGGGGGTGGCCGGCCGTCGTGCTGCTCGCGCTCGCGTACGGGGTGGTGGAGGAGGGGCTCGTCACCCAGTCCCTGTTCGACCCCGGTTACGCGGGCGCCCATCTGCTCGACCGGGGATTCGTCCCGGGACTGGGCATCGCCCTGCCCTGGACGCTGTTCGTGCTCGGCCTCCACACGGTCTGGAGCATCTGTGTGCCCGTCGCGCTGGTCGAGGAACTGGCGGGCGACCGGCGGACGCAGCCGTGGCTGCGCCGGCCCGGGCTGGCGGTGACCGCCGCGCTGCTGGTCGCCGGGGCGGCCGTCACCACGTTGTTCACCTACGCGCAGTACCACTACACGGCGCCGGCGCCCCGGCTCGTGGCCGCCGCCGCGGTCGCCGTGGCGCTGGCGGTGCTCGCGTTCCGCCTCCCGGTCGCTGGGCTGCCGGTCGCGGGTCTCACCGCGGGCCGTGCTCTCGTCGGCCGCCCCACCGCGGCCCGTGCCCCGTCCGCGCGCCGTGCTCTGCCCGCGCGCCTTGCCGAGGGCCGTGCTCCGGTCGGCCGCCCCACCGCCGGCCGTGTTCCGTCCGCGCGCCCCGCGCCGGGGCCGCTGCCGGTCTTCCTGGCGTCGCTCGCCGCCGGGGGCGTGTTCATGGTCGCGATGGCCGCGCCCGCGGCGGTCGCGGTCGCCCTGCAGGTGGCGCTCTACACGGCTGCGGCCTGGGCGGTGACGGCGTGGGCGCGCCGGACGGGCTGGGGCGGGGCGCAGCGGGCGGCGCTCGCCGTCGGGGCCCTGCTCACCTACGCCTGGCACGCGTTCCTGTCCAGGCCCGTGGTGGACAGCACCCCGGCCCTGGACCTCACCAGCCATGTCGTGCTCGGCCTCGGCGCGGCGGCGCTCGCGGCCGCGGCCTACCGGTCCGCCCGTCTCCGGCCCCGGCCCGCCGTCTCCCGGACCTGACCGGCCCCTCGCACCTGACATCCTCGCGCCGCACCTCCCGGCGTACGGCCCGCCCGCACGGGGGCGGCGGGCCGTACGCCCTCCACGTCGGGTCGGCGCCGCGGCGTGCTTCCACCAGAGCCCGCGACGACCGGCACGACTGAAAATTTCAGCTGCGCGGCCTCGTTTGCGCTGATGGAGGGTCGACGACCTCGTACGTCGTTGAATAAACCGGTCAAGTTGACAACGCTTCCGTCCGGTCTTCGACGGAAGGACGGAAGCGACATGCGACGGAGAGGCGCCATCCTCACCGCCCTCGGCCTGATCGCCGCGGGTGGATTCGCGTTGGTGAACACGCCGGCGGCCGACGCCGCCGTGGCATGCAAGGTCACCTACGCCGCCAGCCAGTGGCAGGGCGGCATGTCCGCCAACCTGAGCATCCAGAACCTGGGCGACCCGATCAACGGCTGGACGCTCACGTTCACGTTCCCCGACAGCGGCCAGAAGGTCGCCCAGGGCTGGTCGGCCACCTGGAGCCAGTCCGGCAGCGCCGTGACCGCCGCCAGCCTCGACTGGAACAAGTCCCTGGCCAACGGCGCCACGACCAACATCGGCTTCAACGGCACCTGGACCAGCAGCAACCCCACGCCGACCGACTTCAAGATCAACGGCCTGTCCTGCAACGGCCCCAGCCCGTCCCCCAGCCCGAGCCCCAGCCGGACGCCGACGCCGACCCCCACGCCGACGCCGACGCCGACGCCGACGCCGACGCCGACCCCCACGCCCACCCCGACGCCCACTCCTCAGCCGGGCGCGGCGCCCAGGCTCAAGGTCTCCGGCAACAAGATCGTGAACGCCTCCACGGGCGCCGCGTACCGGCTGCTGGGCGTGAACCGGTCGGGCGGCGAGTTCATGTGCGTCCAGGGCCGCGGCATCTGGGACGGCCCGACCGACAACGCGTCCATCGACGCCATGCTCACCTGGAAGGTGCGGGCCGTGCGCGTCCCGCTCAACGAGGAGTGCTGGCTCGGGCTCGGCAACATCCAGTCCGCGTACGGCGGGACCGCGTACCAGAACGAGGTCAAGGGCTACGTGAGCCGGCTGGTCGCGAAGGGCGTCACGCCGATCGTCGAGATGCACTGGAACTACGGGCAGTACACCGGGCCGTCGTCGGGCTGCTCCGACGTCCACGCAACCTGTCAGAAGCCGATGCCCGACGCGCAGTACGCGCCGCAGTTCTGGACGGGCGTGGCCAACGCGTTCAAGGGGCAGACCGAGGTGGTCTTCGACCTGTTCAACGAGCCGTACCCGGAGCGGGCCACGGGCGGCACGGCCAGCGGCTGGGCCTGCTGGCGCGACGGCGGCACCTGCTCCGGCATCCCCTACCAGGTGGCGGGCTTCCAGACGCTGGTCAACACGGTCCGGGCGACCGGCGCCCAGAACGTCATCATGATCGGCGGCCTGGCCTACTCGAACGACCTCAGCCAGTGGCTCCAGTACAAGCCGGCCGACCCGCTGAACAACCTGGCGGCGGCCTGGCACGTCTACAACTTCAACGCCTGCGTCAGCAGCTCGTGCTGGGACAGCCAGCTCGCGCCGGTCGCGGCCCAGGTGCCGCTGGTCGCCGGCGAGATCGGTGAGAACACCTGCTCGCACGGGTTCATCGACCAGGTGATGGCCTGGCTGGACGGCAAGGGGGCGTCGTACCTCGGCTGGACCTGGAACACCTGGGACTGCTCCTCCGGCCCCTCCCTCATCAGCGACTACAACGGCACCGCTACTGGCTTCGGCGCCGGGCTGAGGGCGCACCTCCAAGCGGTGTGACCCACCGGCCGTCCCCGCCGTGGCATGCCTTCACCCGTTCCGGGAAGAGGGCATGCCACGGCTTTTGCCTGCTTCGTCCTGATCTCTACCTGTTCCGACCCAAAGTAAAATTTCTGTCCTGAATATCGCTTGTTGGGGTCTTCCTGGCTTAGTGTCCGATTACCAAACCGTGACCAGTCAGGAGATCCCCCATTTCCAGCTACGCGGACAACCACCACGACGCCTGGTGGCAGACGGCCTCTGTGGCCGACGGCGTCGCGCACGCACAGTACGACGGCGCGCGGTTCGAGCAGCATCAGGACTCCTCCCTGCTCCCCGCCGCCGCCCAGGACGGGACGGCCGCCCCCGAGCGCATGCTCGCCGTCTCCGCCCCCGCCGGTGAGACCGCGGCCGCGGACGCGACGGCCGGTCACACCGCGTCCGGTTGTCCCGGTGCCGGCGACGAGTTCCTCTTCAAGGGGCACACGACCGCCTCGTACTTCTGGGACGACGGTTCCGGCGTCAACGGCGACACCGGGGCCCCCGCCTCCGGCGAGCCGATGCAGAAGGGCCTCGTGGCCAGCCCGAGCTGGCCGATGGGCACGAAGGGCTACGTCCTGTACGACGGCAAGAAGGCCGACTTCTTCGTCGGGGACCGCGGCCCGGGGGTCCCGTCGAGCAGCGGGGTCATGATCGACCTTGACGGCAAGACGTTCGCGGAGCTGACCGGCGGCACGTGGAACCACGACTCCTACACCGTCCAGGGCGTCGGCGGCATCGGCCACATCGCCGTCCAGTACGTCATCACCGAGTGGGGCTCCGGACCGGGCAAGAAGGGCGCGCCCGTGCCGTTCTCCGAGGGCGCGTACGCGATGCGGCACAGCCCGGACCCCTGCCCCCACGCCTCCGCCGCGCCTGCCCCCTCGCCGTCCGAGACGGCGGCGGCACCGGCGGCTGATCCGTCGGCCGCCCCGTCGGCGCCCGCGCCCGCCGCGGCCAAGGCCGTGGCCGAGAACGCCCCGCGGAACGAGCAGGGATCTCAGGGCGCGGCGGCCGGCACAGGCAGTCAGGGCGCCCAGGCGGTTCCCGAGACCGCGGCCCCGAAGAGCCAGACGACCGGCGCGGCGACCGGCGACCTTCACACGGTGTCGGCGGTCACCCCCCAGCCGGAGCAGGACCTGCCCGTCCCGGTCGTCTCCACCGCCGTCATCGCCTGCGCGCTCGCGGCCTGCGGCGCGAAGCTGGTCTTCCGCCGCGGCTCCGGCCACCGCTGAGCGGCGTTCCCGCCCACCCCCGTCCGCGCGGGGGCGGGCGGCCTCCCCTGACGAGGCGCCGCCGACCCTGAATCTTTCAGCGACGAGCAGGGCGGCGCCCTGCCGCGCCGGCCGTGTCGTTGACGGTCCGCGGACTCGAACGGACGATCGCTCCGAGACCACGACCGATCGACGCGAGGGACGAACCGATGCGAAGAGCGTGGCTGGGGGCGTGCGCCGGCGTGGTGCTGGCCGCCGTGACCGTCCTCATCCCGGCGGCCGGAGGGGCGGCGGCCGACCCGAGTCCCACCCCGGCGCCGTCGCCGACCACCGCCTGGCCGTGCAACACCGGCCCCACCCGGCCGAGCGACCCGCCGAACGACCCGCCGACGGCTCCGGGCACGCCCGAGGTCGTGAGCGTCATGATGATCGAGGCCCGCCTGCGTTGGGCGGCGGCCACCGACCCCGACGGCATCGCCTGCTACTACGTCTACGAGGCCCTGCCCAACGGGCAGAGCACACTGCGGGCCACCTTCCAGCCCGCGGTGACCGAGGGAACGGTCTACCTCCCGTGGCCGTCGTACTCCGTTCGGTACGAGGACCACAGCCTGTACGTCGTGGCGGTCGACTCCCGCGGGATGTCCGGCGCCAGGTCGGGCTCGGTCACGGTGCGGGTCTACAACGACGTCATCATCCCCTCCTCGCCGCCGCCCTCCTCACCCCCGCCGCCGCCCCCGCTCGCGTGCCACGTGACGTACGGGTCGACCACCTGGAACGGCGGCATGTCCACCTGGATCGAGATCGCCAACACCGGCACCACGGCGATCAGCGGCTGGCGCCTCACGTTCACGTTCCCCTCGGGGGGACAGCACGTGACCACGGGCTGGTCGGCGCAGTGGACGCAGAACGGCGCCCAGGTCATGGCCTCGAACATGCCGTGGAACGCCGACATCGCCCCGCACCGGTCCGTCTCGGTCGGGTTCAACGGCAGCAACACCGGCACCAACCCCGCGCCCGCCGCGTTCTACGTGAACGGGACCGCCTGCACCTGATCCCGGTCCGGATCCCCGCCGCCGCACGTCCGCGGCGGCGGGGTCACCGCCGGCCGCGCTTGAGCATCCCCGCGACCCGCTTGAGGACGCGGTCCCACTCGGAACCGAACGG
This sequence comes from Microbispora sp. ATCC PTA-5024, assembly GCF_000511135.2. Classification (NCBI taxonomy): domain Bacteria; kingdom Bacillati; phylum Actinomycetota; class Actinomycetes; order Streptosporangiales; family Streptosporangiaceae; genus Microbispora; species Microbispora sp. ATCC PTA-5024. The sequence continues at coordinate 402,854 of NZ_KI866526.1, forward strand.
GTTGTCCTGCACCAGGTACGTCCAGGTCGCCGTGGGCCGCTTGAGCCCCTGCTCCGCCAGGTCGCGGCTGAGGTCGGCCTTCTCGAACGTCTCCTTCGACCGCCGTTCGATCTCGTCGAGCATGGCCCGGTAGGCGGGGACGGCCTCCCGGTTGAACTCGTCCAGCGGGTTGAGCCGTCCGAGCGCCCGCAGGTGGATGCCCTCGCGGAGGTCCGACAGGAAGCCCAGGTGCTCCGTCCAGCACCGGTCGATGTGGAACAGCACGATCTGCCGGGCCGCGCGGCTCACGGTCTCCTCGCCGGCCGTCTCCTCCAGCTCGCGATAGCGGCCGGGGCAGGCGATCCGCAGCGCCTCGGCCCCCGCGTCGCCGTGCAGGACGCGGTCGCGCCGTTCCAGGATCTCGGCCCGCTGCTTCTCCAGGGCCCGCGTGTAGCGCCAGGTGTTGCGGTGGATCTCGAGGTTGACCCCCTCGGCCACCCGCTGGGCGTGCGCGACCAGGAGGCCCGCGCGCCCGTCCCGTACAACGCCGTCAGGGTCGGCGGGGGGCAGCGCGTCGTCGGGCGCGTACGCCGTGAGCAGGTGGTCCTCCCCGCTCACGAGGAAGACCGAGCCGCCCGGGTCGCCCTGGCGCCCGGCGCGCCCCCGGAGCTGGTCGTCGAGCCTGCTGCTCTCGTGCCGTCCCGTGCCGATGACGTAGAGCCCGCCCAGCGCGGCGACCTCGGCCTCCTGCTCCGGGTCGCCGCCGCCGAGGCGGATGTCGGTGCCCCGCCCGGCCATCTGCGTGGACACCGTGAGCGCCCCGCGCTCGCCCGCCCGCGCGATGATCGCCGCCTCCTCGGCGTCGTTCTTCGCGTTCAGCACGACGGGCCGAAGGCCCCGCCCGCGCAGCGCCTCGTCCAGCCGCTCGGACTCGGCGACGTCGAGCGTGCCGACGAGGACCGGCCGCCCGGTGGCGTGCCGGGTCTCGATCTCGTCCAGCAGCGCCTGCTCCTTGGCCTCGGCCGTGGGGTAGATCCGGTCGGGCTCGTCCACTCGGACGCACGGCCGGTTCGGCGGGATGACCGCCACCCTCAGGTCGTAGAACTCCCGCAGCTGGTCGGCCACGGCGAGGGCGGTCCCGGTCATGCCGCAGATGCGGGGATAGCGGCGGATCAGCGACTGGATCGTCAGCGAGTCGAGGATCTCCCCGGTCTCGGAGGCGGGCAGCCGCTCCTTGGCCTCGACGGCGGCCTGGAGGCCGTCCGGCCACCGCTGGAGCATGGCGACCCGTCCGCGGGAGGCGTTGACCAGGTGGACGCGGCCGTCCCGCACGATGTAGTCCACGTCGCGGGTGAGCAGGGCCTGGGCGTGCAGGGCGAGGTTGACCTGGGTGACGACGCCGGGGTGCTCGTACAGGTCGATGCCGAGGGCCTTCTCGACCGTGTCGGTGCCCTTGGGCGTGAGGAAGACGTTGCGGCCCTCCTCGTCGATCGTGTAGTGGTAGCCGCGCGACAGCCGCCGCACCAGGGCGGCCATCTCCGGCAGGGCCGTCCCGGGGTCGGCAGCCCCGGCCAGCACCAGCGGCACCCTCGCCTCGTCCACGAGGACGGAGTCGGCCTCGTCGACCAGCGCGACCCGCGGAGGCGGCGTCACGAGGTCGGCCGGGTCGACGCACACCCGGTCGCGCAGCACGTCGAAGCCCAGCTCGCTTACGGCCGCGTAGGTGACGTCCTTCGCGTACGCCTCCCGGCGCTCGCCGGCCGTCGACCCCTCGGCGACCCAGCCGGCCGTCAGGCCGAGCAGATCGTAGAGCGGCCCCATCCACTCGGCGTCGCGCCGGGCCAGGTAGTCGTTGACGGACACGGCGTGGACCCTGCTTCCGCGCAGGGCGTACCCGGCGGCCGTCATCGCGCCCACCAGCGTCTTGCCCTCGCCGGTCGCCATCTGCACGACGTGGCCGTCCAGCATCGCGAGCACGCCCGTGAGCTGCACGTCGAAGGGCCGCTGCCCGAGCGCCCGCCGCGCCGCCTCGCGGACGACGGCGCAGAAGTCGGCCGTGCCCACCCAGGCCGGGCCGGCATCCGGCGGCCGCAGGTCGTCCCGCCCGCGGACCTCGTCCTCGAGCGCGGCGGCCTCGGCGACGACGCGCTGATACGGCGCCAGGTCGACGCTCCCCGGTCTGTCGAGGACGCGCCTGATCCACCTGCCTACCCGCGCCATGCCCGCTCCAACGACTCGACTGCCGGACTGGTTCCGTCCGCCCGGTTCATGGTGCCATCTTCGCGGGACCGGAACGCGCGCCCGGTTGTCCGTACCTGACACTCCCTGACAGGTACGGGCGGCAGCATGGCGGGCATGACAACGATCGCGAAGCTCATCGCCGTGACCATCGACTCCGCCGACCCCAAGGGGCTCGCCGAGTTCTACGCCACGATCCTCGGGTTCGAGGTGCGGTACGCCGAGGACGAGTACGCCGGCATCGGCGACGGCACCGTCAGCATCTACTTCCAGCGGGTGCCGGAGCGCAAGCCGGCCGCCTGGCCGGGCCCGGACAAGCAGTTCCACCTCGACGTCCGGGTCCCGGACGTGGACAAGGCCGTCCAGGAGTACCTGGAGCTGGGCGCCACCAGGCCCGACTTCCAGCCGGGCGACGGGTGGGTGGTGCTGGCCGACCCCGAGGGGCACCTCTTCTGTGTCTGTCCGGAAAGGTCCTGATTTCGCGGTTATCCACAGGCGGGCCACGGGGCGGCCGGTCAGTCCCTAAGCTTGCGTGGTGACCATCCACTCTCCTGACACCGGCCGGCGCCCATGACGTGGGTGGGATTGGCCATCGCCCTCGTGGGGGCGCTGGGATACGCGCTGGGCGCGGCCCTGCAGCAGTTCGAGGCGGTGACCGAGGGGGCGTCCCTCGCGCTCGTCAGGCGTCCCCGCTGGTGGATCGGCGGCGTGATCGGCTTCGCGGGGGCGTCGCTGCACGCCGTGGCCCTCAGCGTGGCGCCGCTCGTGCTGGTGCAGCCGGTGAGCGTGGCCACGCTCGTGTTCGCCGTGCCGCTCGCGGCCACCCTGCACGGCAGGCGGCCGCGCCCGGCCGAGATCGCCGGGTCGGTCGCCGTGGCCGCCGGGCTGCTCGGGCTCATGCTGCTCGTCCCGGCCCGCAACGTCACGCCTGTGCTGTCCGACACGGCCGCGCTGGGGCTCATCGGGTGTGTCGGGCTCGTCGTCGCCGTGACGTTCTCCACCGCCCGACTGGCGCGCGGGCCGGCCAAGGCGCTGCTCATGGCCGTGGGCGCCGGGTCCGTCACGGCGACCGTGTCGACCTTCGTCCGCGTCGTGGGCGGCGGCCTCGGCGGCGACCTGAGCCGGCTGGTCACCTGGTTCACGCTGGCCATCCCCGTGCTGCTCGTGTGCGCCGTGGTGCTGCTCCAGAAGTCGTACGCCGTGGGCTACTTCGGCATCGCCTACGCCGGCGTCCAGGTGGTCGACCCCATCACGTCGGTCACGGCGGGGGCCGTGCTGCTGGGCGAGCCCCTGCCGAGCGAGCCCGGAAAGGTGGTGCCTGCCCTTCTCGCGGCGGCCCTGCTCATCGGGGGCACGGTGACGCTCGGCCGGCTGGCGCCCGACCACGCACGGCCCCGACCCGTCCCCGAGGAGCCCGCCGACGCGGTCGGCGCGGCCCACGCCTGAGGTCGTCCATGACGGCATCCGCCGCCGAATCCTCCCCCCTCCTTCCCCCCGCCCGACCGGCGGCGGCCGCCGGGCCGGGCGCGGTCGCGACGGCGGCCTCCGGCGCCACGGCCACGGTCGCGGTCGAGCCTGCCGGGCCGGTGGCCGCGGCCCCGTCGCCGGTCGCCGCGAGTGAGCCGCGGCGCAGGCGGGCGCAGCACGTCGTCGCCGTCATCGCGATCACCGTGGCCGCCACCGGCGTCTACGCGTTGCTGGGGTTGACGAGGTTGTCGTTGTTCCGGGCGACGAGTCTGGATCTGACGCTGTTCGACCAGGTGGTGCGGGGGTTCGCGGCGTTGTCGGCGCCGACGAGCCCGCTGCGCGGAGTGGACCTCGGCAAGGGGTTCGGGTTCAACCAGATGGGGGAGCACTTCTCGCCCATCCTGGCCGTGCTCGCACCGCTGTACTGGATCCATGACGGTCCCGAGACGCTGATCGTGGCGCAGGCCGTGCTGTTCGCGCTGGCGGTGCCGCCGATCTGGGTGTTCACCCGGCGGGTGCTGGGGGTGGGGCCGGCCTATCTGGTGGTGGTGGCGTACGCGGTGTCGTGGCCGGTGGCGCGGGCGGCCAACTTCGACTTCCACGAGGTGGCCTTCGCGCCGCTGCTGACGGCGGTGATGATCGAGCGGTTCCACGCGGGCCGGCACGCGGGGACGGCGTTCGCGGCGGCGGCGCTCCTCCTGGTCAAGGAGGACATGGGGCTGATGGTGGCCGGGTTCGGGCTGTTCGCCGCGCTGCGCGGCCGCCGCTGGGACGGCGTCGCCTACGCGGCCGCGGGGCTGCTCTACACGGTCCTGGCCCGCCAGGTCTTCATCCCCGCCGTCGGCGGCGACCCGGACATGTACTGGGCCTACGACCAGATCGGCAGGACTCCCGGCGCCATCGTCGGCACCCTGTTCGGCGACCCGCTCCACGTGCTCTCGATGCTCGTCAGCCCGCAGGTGAAGATCGACACTTGGGCCTTCCTGCTGTGGCCGGCGCTGTTCACGTGCCTGCTGTCGCCGCTGACGCTGATGGCGGTGCCGCAGATCCTGGAGCGGGTGCTGTCGGACCGGTGGATGTGGTGGGGGACCGAGTACCACCACAGCGCCTTCACCGTGGCCGTCCTGCTGTGCGCGGGGGTGGACGGGGCGGCCCGCCTGGTGCGCTGGCTGCGCCGGCGGAACGCGCCGGTCGATCCGCGCACCGCCGGCGGCGCCTGGGCGCTGGGGGTGTGCGTGGTCGCGCTCACACTGGTGCCGCGCTTCCCGTTCGACCAGTTGATCAGGCCGGAGTTCTACGAGCGGCACCCGGACGTGGTGGCGGCCGAGCAGGCGATCCGGGAGGTGCCGGACGGGGTGGTGGTGGAGGCCGTCAACCACATCGGGCCGCGCCTGTCGGGCCGGGACACGGTGCTGCTGTGGAACGACCGGCCTCCGGTGGCGCAGTGGATCGTGGCGGACGAGGCCCGGGGCGCCTATCCGTGGCCGTCGCCGGACCGGCAGCGGGAGCGGGTGGAGGAGTTGAAGGCCATGGGCTACGAGGTCGTCTTCGACCGCGAGGGATACGTCGTCCTCCACCGCACCGACCCGCCCGTCACCCCCGCCATGTGAAGACGTCGTCGAACTGCCGGAGCATGAGGTCGGGGAGCAGCCGGTTCACGGCGACGATCATGCCGTCGCGGGCCGCCCTGGCCGCCGGGTTGCGCCAGCCGGTGACCCGCCCGATCGCCCGCGACCGCCGCACGATCGGCCGGGTCCTCGCCGTACGGGCCGCCGAGTAGGCCGCCAGCCCCGCCGCCACGCGGTCGGCGAGGTCGTCCGCCGGGAGGCCGGGGCCGACGAGCCGCGCGAGGACGACGGCGTCCTCGACGGCCTGGCACGCGCCCTGACCGAGGTTGGGGGTCATCGCGTGCGCCGCGTCGCCGAGCAGGGCGACCCTCCCGCGGTGGAACGCGGGCAGCGGGGCGTCGAGGGAGTGGATGTCGTGGCGGAGCACCGCGGCGGGGTCGGCCGCGGCGAGCAGCGCCGGGATGGGGTCGTGCCAGCGGCCGAACAGCCGGACCAGCTCGTCCCGCTCGTCCGCCGCCCGGCCGCCCGGGGGGACGACGGCCGTGGCGTAGCAGTACACCCGGTCGTTCGCGAGCGGCATGACCCCGAAGAGGAGGCCGGGTCCCCACGTCTCCGACGCCGGCACCGGGCCCTTCATCGGCACGACGATCCGCCAGCTCGTCACCCCGGCGTACACCGGGCCGGGATGGCCCGGGAAGAGCGCGCTCCGCGTCGCCGAGCGGATGCCGTCCGCCGCCACGACCAGGTCGGCCTTCAGCGTCCCGCCATCGGTGGCGACGCGGCCCGTCGCGGGGTCGGCCGCCGTGACGCGCGTGCCCAGGCGCAGCGCGCCAGGGGAGAGCGCCCCGGCGAGGAGATCCACCAGCGCCGAGCGCAGGAGCAGGACGGTGGGGTCGCCGTAACGGGCCGTCGCCTGCTCCGCGCTCGTCCGGGTCAGCCACCGTCCCGACGGCCGCCGGATGCCCGCGTCGCCCTGGATCGCGGCGAGCTTCCTGATCTCGTCGCCGAGACCGATCGTGTCGAGCGCCCGCAGCGCGTTGGGGGCCACGGCGAGCCCCGAGCCGACCGGTTCGACCGACGCGGCCTGCTCGACGACGGTCACCGCCCAGCCCCTCCGCTCCAGGGCGACGGCGGCCGTCAGCCCGCCGATCCCGCCGCCGATCACCACTGCGCGCGCCATGGACGGCCTCCTCAATCAACTACACCTGTAGTTCAGGATACTACGCCTGTAGTCCACCCTCTAAAATGGGCCCTGTGATCAGTCAGCGGGCGGCCGTCGTCGCAGATGCGGCCATCGAGATCCTGGCCGACCGCGGGATGCGCGGCCTGACGCACAGGGCTGTGGACGAGGCGGCGGGGCTGCCCCCCGGCTCGACCTCCAACCTGGCCAGGACGCGGGCGGCGCTGCTCGAACTGACCCTCGACCGGCTGACCGAGCGGGAGGAGGCCGCGCTGTCGGACGTCATGTCCGCGATCGCGCTCGACGCCCCGGCCCCCGACGTCGCCGCTCTCGCCTCCGCCCGTCCTACGGGCCCGGACACCGGCCCCGTCTCCGCCGGTCGTGCGGCCCCGGACGCCGGCCCCGTCTCCGCCCGTCCTGGGTCCGCGGACGCGGGCGCCTTCCCCCTCGCCGGGCTCGCCGCCGTGCTGGCCCGTGCCACGTACGACGCGATCACCGTGCACCGGCGGGCCACGATCGCGCGCTACGAGCTCGCCATGGAGGCCACCAGGCGGCCCGAGCTGCGTACGGTGTACGACGAGATCGGCCGCCGCTACCGAGACCCGGCCGTCGCCATGCTGGCCGCCGCCGGCGCCCCCGACCCCGGCCGCCAGGGCCGCCAGATCGTGGCGGTGACCGAGGGCCTGATCTTCGACGCCGTCGTCGGCGCGGGGGCCGTCCCCACGCTCGACGACCTCCGGGCCGGATTCGCCGAGGTCCTCCGTGCGGTCCTGCGAAGCGGGGAGGAACCCCCGGCGTCCGGGTGAGCCGGACCGAGACGGACAGGGCGTCCCGTACCGTGAGACGGGGGAAAGGCCGGTGAAGCGGCACGTCGGGACGCGTCCGGGAACCGGTCGCAGGTTAGACATGCATACCGTCTGGTCGGTACGCTGACGGCGTGAACGCAGACCCGCCCGGCCTCGACCTCGCCCGTCTCGCGGACCACCTCCAGAAGGAGGGGCTCACGGCGGGCCCGCTCACGGCCGAGCTGATCGTGGGGGGCAAGTCGAACCTCACGTACGTGGTGCGGGACGCCACGCGGACCTACGTGGTGCGCAGGCCGCCGCTCGGTCACGTTCTCGCCACGGCCCACGACATGGGCCGGGAGCACCGGGTCATGAGCGCGCTCCAGGACACCCCGGTGCCGGTGCCCCGCACGTACCACCTGTGCCTGGACCCCGAGGTGATCGGCGCGCCGTTCTACGTCATGGAGCACGTCGAGGGCGGCCAGCCGCCGCTGACCCCGGCCCTCGCCCGCGAGCTGGTCGGCGTGCTGGCCGCGCTGCACTCGATCACCCCGGACGACGTCGGGCTCGGCGACTTCGGGCGGCCCGAGGGCTTCCTGCAGCGCCAGGTGAGCCGGTGGAAGCGGCAGCTCGACGCCTCCCGCAGCCGCGAGGTCCCCGGCATCGACGACCTGTACGAGCGGCTGGCCCGCGACGTCCCGGTGTCGGGCGAGCCGGCCATCGTCCACGGCGACTTCAAGCTCGGCAACACGCTCATCGCCGGCGGCCGGGTCAGGGCGGTGCTCGACTGGGAGATGTCCACGATCGGCGACCCGCTGACCGACCTCGCCCTCTTCCTTCTGTACGGCGAGGTCACGGCCCTGGACAACGGGACCCCCGACCAGGCCCCCGACGGACGGGAGACGGTCGCCCGTTACGCCGAGGCGTCCGGCCGGGACCTGTCGAGGCTCGGCTGGTACGTCGGCCTGGCCTGCTTCAAGCTCGCGGTGATCGCCGAGGGCATCCACTTCCGCTACACCCAGGGGCTCACGGTCGGGGGCGGCTTCGCCGAGGTCGGCGCGCAGGTGGCCCCCCTCGTCGCCCGCGGACTCATGGAGGTCTGATGGATTTCGGCTTCGACGAGACGACGACGGAGCACCGGGAGCGGCTGCTCGCCTTCATGGACGAGTGCGTCTACCCCGCCGAGCACGCCTTCCACGAGCAGGCGGCCACCAGCGGATGGGGGCCGCCGCCGCTGCTGGAGGACCTCAAGGCCGAGGCGCGCAGGCGTGACCTGTGGAACCTCTTCCTTCCCGGCGAGCACGGCGCGGGGCTGACCAACCTGCAGTACGCGCCGCTGGCCGAGGTCATGGGATGGTCGCCCGGCATCGCCCCGCCCGCCACGAACTGCGCCGCCCCCGACACGGGCAACATGGAGGTGCTCGCCCAGTTCGGCAGCGACTGGCAGCGCAAGGAGTACCTGGAGCCGCTGCTGAACGGTGAGATCCGGTCGGCCTTCGCGATGACCGAGCCCGACGTCGCCTCCTCCGACGCGACCAACATCGCCACCTCCATCCGCAGGGATGGGAACGAGTACGTGATCAACGGCCGCAAGTGGTACATCACGGGCGCGATGAACCCCAACTGCGCCGTCTTCATCGTGATGGGCAAGACCGACCCCGACGCTCCGTCGCACCGCCAGCAGAGCATGGTCCTCGTCCCGCGTGACACCCCCGGCCTGACCGTACGGCGGGGGATGCGGGTCTTCGGCTTCGACGACGCCGACCACGGCGGCCACGCCGAGGTGGTCTTCGAGGACGTGCGGGTTCCCGTGGACAACCTGATCGGCGAGGAGGGCGGCGGCTTCGCCATCGCCCAGGCGCGCCTCGGGCCGGGCCGGATCCACCACTGCATGCGGCTCATCGGCATGGCGGAGCGGGCGGTGGAGCTGATGTGCCGCCGCGCCCTGTCGCGCAACGCGTTCGGCAAGGCCGTGGCCCAGCAGGGCGTCGTGCAGGACTGGATCGCCGAGTCCCGCGTCCGCGTCGAGCAGTTGCGCCTCCTGGTCCTGAAGACGGCCTGGCTCATGGACACCGTGGGCAACCGCGGCGCCCACACCGAGATCCAGGCCATCAAGATCGCCACTCCGGCCGGCGTGGAGTGGATTCTCGACAAGGCCATCCAGGTCCACGGCGCCGGTGGGCTCAGCCAGGACTTCCCGCTGGCCGGCCTGTGGGCGGGCGCGCGGTCCCTGCGGTTCGCCGACGGCCCGGACGAGGTCCACAAGCGCTCGCTGGCCTACCGCGAGCTCAAGAAGTACATGGGGTGATGTCGGTGGCATGGGATGAGGCGTCGATCGCCGAGCGGGCCCGGGCGTTCCTGGCCGAGCACGACCCGGCGCGGATGGACCGGCTCGGCTTCCTGCGCGCCCGGTTCGACGCCGGGCTGGCGTGGGTGCACTTCCCCGAGGGGCTCGGCGGCCTCGGCACGCGCCGCGACCTGCAGGCCGTCGTCGAACGGGAGCTGAAGGGCACGCCCGACAACGACCCCGGCCGCATCGGCATCGGCCTCGGTATGGCTGCCCCGACCGTCCTCGCGTTCGGCACGGACGAGCAGCGCGGGCGGTTCCTGCGGCCGCTGTGGACGGGCGAGGAGGTGTGGTGCCAGCTGTTCAGCGAGCCGGGCGCCGGTTCCGACCTCGCCACGCTCGCCACCCGCGCCGTACGCGAGGGGGGCGAGTGGGTGGTCGACGGCCAGAAGGTGTGGACGTCGAGCGCGCACACCGCCCGCTGGGGCATCCTCGTGGCCCGCACCGACCCGGACGTCCCCAAGCACCGCGGCCTCACGTACTTCGTCTGCGACATGCGCGCCCCGGGCGTCGAGGTGCGGCCGCTGCGCCAGATCACCGGGGAGGCCGAGTTCAACGAGGTCTTCCTCACGGGCGTCCGGCTGCCCGACTCGCTGCGGCTGGGCGAGGTCGGCGACGGCTGGCGCGTCGCGCAGACCACGCTGATGAACGAGCGTGTGGCGATCGGCGGGGCCCCGGCCCGGCGCTCGATGGCGGGGGTGGTCGCCGACACCTGGCGCTCACGGCCGGAGCTGCGCACGCACGACCTGCACCAGCGGCTGCTCAAGCTCTGGGTGGACGCGGAGGTCCTGCGCCTGACCGCCGTACGGCTGCGTGAGCAGCTCGCCGCCGGGCACCCGGGGCCGGAGGGGTCGGGGATGAAGCTGGCCTTCGCCCGGCTGCACCAGGAGCTGTCCGGGCTGGAGGTGGAGCTGCTCCGCGAGGACGGCCTGGCCTACGACGACTGGACCTTCCGCCGGCCCGAAGCCGTCGACTTCCTCGGCCGCGAGGCGGGCTACCGCTACCTGCGCGCGAAGGGCAACTCGATCGAGGGCGGCACCTCGGAGATCCTGCGCAACATCATCGCCGAACGCGTCCTCGGGCTGCCGTCCGAGCCGCGCGCCGACAAGGACGTCGCCTGGAAGGACCTCCCCCGATGACCGACGACCGTTCGACGAGCCTCCTCTACACCGAGGTCGAGCAGGAGCTGCGGGCCGCCGTGCGCGACCTGCTCGCCGACAAGAGCACGCCGGCTGACGTGCTGGCCCGCGCCGAGGCCGCCGCCGGGGGAGCGGCGCCGTACGACGCCGAGCTGTGGAAGGCGCTCGCCCGCGACATCGGCGCGGCCGGGCTGCTGGTGCCCGAGGAGCTCGGCGGCGCCGGCGCGTCCGCCCGCGAGGCGGCCGTGGTCCTGGAGGAGCTGGGCCGCTCGGTCGCCGCCGTGCCGTTCCTCAGCAGCGCCGTCCTGGCCACCCGCGCCCTGATGGCCGCCGGGGGCGACGTCGCCGCCGGGCTGCTGGAGCGCCTCTCCTCGGGCGAGGTCACCGCCGCCCTCGCCGTGTCGGCGGCCACCTCGCCGTACGGGCCGAAGGGGCCGGCGGTCACGCTCGGGGCGGACGGCCGGGTCTCCGGCACGGTCACCGGGGTGATCGGCGCGGAGGTCGCGGACGTGCTGCTGGTGCCCGCGCTGGCGGCGTCCGACGGGAGCCTCGCCCTGTGCGCCGTGGACGCCGGGGAGGACGCCGGCGTCGCCGCGGTCACCTCGCTCGACCTGACCCGGCCGGTGGCCACCGTCACCTTCGCCTCCGCGCCGGCCCGGGTCGTGGCGCGGCGGACGGGGACGTGGGCGCCCGGGGTCCGCGAGGCGCTCGCCACCGGAGCGGGCCTGCTCGCGTCCGAGCAGCTCGGCGTGGCCGAGTGGTGCCTCGACACGACCGTGGCGTACGTCAGGGAGCGCAGGCAGTTCGCCCGGCCGGTGGGCTCGTTCCAGGCGGTCAAGCACCGGCTGGCCGACCTCTGGCTGGAGGTCGTCGGGGCCAGGGCCGCGGCCAGGAACGCGGCCGCCCTGCTGGCCGATCCCCGGCGGGGCGAGGAGGCCGCGTCCGCGGTCGCGGTGGCGCAGGCGTACTGCGGCGCGGTGGCCGTCCACGCGGCCGAGGAGTGCGTGCAGCTCCACGGCGGCATCGGGATGACCTGGGAGCACCCAGCACATCTGTATCTCAAGCGGGCCAAGGCCGACCAGATCATCCTCGGCACACCCGGCGACCATCGGGAGGCCGTCGCCGTCCTGGCCGATCTGCCGGGGCCCGCCCCGGTGCCCTAGCCGTCCGCGCCGGGGCGCAGCGAGCTGAGCAGGAGGTCGGCGAAGTGGCGGCCGACCTCCGGCCCGGACAGCGGGCCGTCGGGGTGGTACCAGGTGCCGAGGTGGTGGACCGACCCGAAGAAGAAGTCGACCACCATCTCGGCCGGGATGTCGTCGCGGAACACGCCCGCCCGCTGGCCCTCGGCGACCAGGTCGCGGAAGCGCTCGTGATAGCGGCGCCGCTCGGCCCGGACGCTCTTGTACGTCTCCGGCGACAACTGGTGCATGGACTGGAAGAAGATCTTGGAGTCGTCGAGGTTGTCGACGGTGGTCACGACCACGTCCACCGCCGCCCCATGTAGCCGCCCGGCCACCGGGCCCTCGGCATCGGCGAACCGGTTGAGCCGCTCCATCTGCAGCCGCAGCACACGGGCGTAGATCTCGTGGAGCAGGTCGTCCTTGGAGTCGAAGTAGTGGTACATGGCGCCCTTGGTCACCCCGGCGGCCGCCACGATCTCCTGGACGGACGTGCTCTCGAAGCCGCGCTCGGCGAACAGCCGGGTGGCCTCGGCCAGCAGGCGCTGCCGCACCGGCTCCTCGACGGTTGTGCTGCGGGCCATCACGACCTCCTTCTCCTCGTCCCTTAGCGTACCGACTGGTCGGTCAAGCGGTCGCACTACCGGAGTTGCGGTACTTCCCTCACCTTGTGAGAGTTGGTATTCCCGCTCGGGTATCCCGGGAGAAAGCCGCATCACTAGTGTGGGGGGATTCGCGTGCCCAATGGGTCGATCTACGTCCCGCGTGACGAGAAGTTCACGGGCGCCTCGCCGCAGAACCTCTACGAGACCTTCTGGTTCGCCGGCAGGAAGAACAGGCTCCGGGTACGGGCGGCCGTCGGCGTGGCCGGTCTCGTCCTCGGCAACCTGATCGGGCCCCGGCTGGGGCTCGACGGGTTCCTGGCGGGCGTGGCGCTCGGCGGCCTGGCCGCCCTGACCGATCTGCTCATCGCCTGGCGTCTGCACGAGCGCACGGCCGTGTGGCGGGGCAAGCGGCGCGGCGAGGTCCGCACCGGCCGCCTGCTGCGCCTCGCGCTGCGCCGGCACGGCTACCGGGTCATGGACGGGCGGGCCGTGCCCGGTGAGGCGTCCATCGACCACCTCGTCATCGGCCCGGGCGGCGTCTGGATCGTGGACAACGAGGCGTGGGCCCCCGACGTCCTCATCGCCCGCTACGGCGAGCGCCTGTTCTTCGACGAGAAGTTCGGCACGTCGGTCGCCAAGGGGCTGATCGGGGCCGCCGCGTCGATGGCCGCCCTGCTCAGCAGGGAGACCGGCATCGAGGTGACGATCTCCCCGGTGCTGGCCGTGCACAGCGGCAGGATCAAGGCGAGGGGCGGAGTGCTCACGGGGGAGGGGCTGACCGTGGCCTACCCCTGGAGGGTCGCCGGCTGGATCCGGTCGCAGCGCACGGCCGAGCTGACGGCCGACGAGATCGAGCTGCTGGCGAGGACGGCCGCCCGCATCCTGCGCCGCATGACCTGACGGCCTCCGGGCACGCCGCGATCGATCCGGGCGAAGGGGACCGGCCGCGGCGGCGGGCAGGGCGCGCCGGGCGCCGGTGCGGGCGGGCGGAGCCGGACGGGCGAGGCCGGTTCAGGCGAGCGTCTCGACGAAGGCGGCCAGCTGGGCGACGTTGCGGCACTCGTGCATCGGCACCACCGTGCCGTACGCGGTCGCGAGCGAGTCGCCGGTGTCCCACTGCGCGCGCGGCTCCGGGTTGAGCCAGTACGCGCGGCGGGCGCGCGCGGCCAGCGCCTTCAGCGTGCCCAGCGCGGGCGCCTGGTAGTTGGACCGTGCGTCGCCGAGGATCAGCAGCGAGGTCCTGGGCCCGAGGGCGTCGGCGTGCCGTTCGGCGAACCGCTCGAAGACGTGCCCGTAGTCCGTGCGCCCGAACCGGGTGATGTCGGCCTCCCGTGCCATCCGGTCGATCGCGTCGAGCACGTCGTCTCCCGGACGGAAGAACCGGGTGATCTCGTCCACCGTGTCCACGAACGCGAAGGCCCGCACCTTCGTGAACTGCTCCCGCAGCGCGAACGTCAGCAGCAGCGTGAAGTGGGAGAACGTCGACACCGAGTCGCTGGCGTCGCAGAGGATCACCAGCTCGGGCCGGTGCGGCCGCGGAGGGCGCAGGCGGGTGGTCAGCGGCACGCCGCCCGTGGACAGCGACGCCCGGACCGTCCGGCGGAAGTCGAGCCGTCCGCGACGCCCGTGCCTGTGCCTGATGGTCAGGCGGGTGGCCAGTCTGCGCGCGAGCGGGTGGACCTCACGACGCAGCTTCTCGAGCTCGGCCTTCGTCACCCGCAGGAAGTCGAGCTGGTCGATCGGCGGCCTGACCGCGGATCTCGCGATCTTCTCGACGCCCGACTCCTCGGCGATCCTGCGCCGCACGTCGGCGGCGACGGCCTCCTGGAACGTCTCGATGCTCCGGGCCAGCTGCCGCCTCGCCACCTTCTCGGGCAGCCCGCCGCGCTCGTCGAGCATGGCCGACAGCATCCGGGCCACGAGCGTCTCCGGCGACAGGGCCCGCAGCACGGGGAAGGAGAACCACGACTGCCGCCCGGCCGCCGCGTCCAGCCGTCCGAACCGCCCGACCGCGGCCCGGGCGAAGGCGCGCAACGCCGGGTCGCCGGGGTCGCCCATCAGCAGCTCGGCGAGGCGCTCGCGCAGCTCGGGCACCTCGGCGCGGTCGAGGTCGAGGGTCTCGCCGGCCGGTTCGGACGAGCCGAGCCCGGTCACGACCGGCGGGAACCAGAGGTCGAAGAGCGTGTCGAAGCCCGGCCGGTGGGAGGGCCGCTTCACGAGCGTCGCCGCGTACGCCTCCCGGAGCGTCTCGCGCCGGGACAGGTCGACGACGGCGAGGGCGCGCGCCGCGTCGAGCCCCTCGGCCGTCGACACCGGCAGGCCGGCCTGCCGCAGCGCCCGCACGAAGCCCACGTGCCGGTCGACCAGCGAGCCGCCCGTGCCCGGCTCGCCCGCGTCCCGTCCCGGGCCGCCGACGGCGCCCGGCTCGGCGGGGCTCATCGCGGACCGGGCAGGCCCAGCTCCTTGGCCGCCCGCACGTGGTCGGAGTTGTGCTTGAGCACCACGCCGAGCGTGGCGCCGATCGCGGCCTCGTCCAGTTCCGTACGGCCGAGGGCGAGCAGCGTGTGCGCCCAGTCGACGGTCTCGGCGACGGACGGGGACTTCTTGAGCTCCAGCCCCCGCAGCGTGGCCACCGTACGGGCGAGCTGCTCGGCGATCTCCACGGGCAGGCCGGGCACCTGGGCGAGCACGATGTCCCGCTCGCGCTCGGGGGTGGGGTAGTCGAGGTGCAGGTAGAGGCAGCGCCGCTTGAGGGCCTCCGACAGCTCGCGTGTCGCGTTCGAGGTGAGCACCACGTACGGCCGGCGGGCGGCCGTGATCGTGCCGAGCTCGGGGATCGTGATCTGGTAGTCGGAGAGGATCTCCAGCAGCAGACCCTCGACCTCGACGTCCGCCTTGTCCGTCTCGTCGATGAGCAGCACGGCCGGTTCGTCGCTCCTGATCGCCCGCAGCAGCGGCCGTTCCAGGAGGAACTCCTCCGAGAAGATGTCCTCCCACGCGTCGTCGTCGGCCTGGATGCGCAGCAGTTGCTTCTTGTAGTTCCACTCGTAGAGCGCCCGCGCCTCGTCGAGGCCCTCGTAGCACTGCAGGCGGATCAGCCGGGCGCCGGTCGAGGCGGCCACGGACTTGGCGAGCTGGGTCTTGCCCACCCCCGCGGGCCCCTCGGCGAGCAGGGGCTTCCCGAGCGCCCCGGCCAGGAACACCGATGTCGCCGTCGCGTCGTCGGCAAGGTAGTCGACGGCCTCCAGCCGTCCGCGGACCTCGTCAGGCGAGGCGAACCACATCTGCGCTCCAACCGTAGACCGAATGTTGTTCTACTTTAGCGGGTTTGGACCGATCTGCGGCGTGCGATAGCCTCTAAGGGCTTTCGCGCCGCTAGCTCAGTTGGTCAGAGCAGCTGACTCTTAATCAGCGGGTCCGGGGTTCGAGTCCCTGGCGGCGCACCATGATCCCACCGGATTGCGGCCCGCCGGCTTCGGTAGTCTCGCCCTCATGAGCGGCGACGTGAATCGCGTGACAGAGGAAGCGGCCGGCAGGGCCGTCCTCCGCCGGCTACCCCGGCCGCGTCGCGCGATCCCCGGCCGCCGCCGTTGATCCGGATCGCGGTGACCGGCCACCGCGACGTCAGCCGGGACAGCGTGCCGCTGCTGGAGGCGGCCCTTCGCGGAGTCCTCGCATCGCACGCCCCCGATCTCGTCGGCATCAGCTGCCTGGCAGCCGGGGCCGACCAGTTGTTCGCGCAGGCCGTCCTCGACCTCGGCGGCCGGCTGGAGGCGGTGGTGCCCGCGGAGGCGTACGGCGACGGGGCGTTCGAGGCGCTGCTCGGCCGGGCCGCGGTGGTCCGGCGGCTGCCGTACCGGACGGCGTCCCCGGAGGCGTACGCGGCGGCCAACGACGTGATGCTCGAATCCGCCGACCTCCTCGTCGCCGTGTGGGACGGACGTCCCTCCCGTGGCGCTGGCGGGACGGCGGACGCGGTGGCGTGCGCGCGGCGGCGCGACCTTCCCGTCGTCGTGGTCTGGCCGCACGGTACGTCAAGACTTGACACTCCTTGAGCCGTTGGTTCACCTCGAAGCGTGGAGACGCTTCCCGATTCCGAGTTCCCCGCCCTCTACCGCGCCGCCGACCGCTCGGCGGTCTCCGGGCAGCGACGGCTCCTGTCCGCCACCGCGGTACGGCTGTCCGCCCTGGTCGTCGCCGCCGCGTGCGGCTCGTTCGACCTGGTTGTGGGCAGCCTGGACGCCCCGGCGACCGTGGCGGCGGCCGCCATGGCGGTCGCGCTCGTGACGGAGGTCTACCTGCTCACGACCCGTCCCGACCGGCAGTGGTACGAGGCGCGCTCGGCCGCGGAGTCGGCCAAGACGCTGGCCTGGCGTTACCTGGTCGGCGGCCAGCCGTTCGGCATCGGGGCGGGCGAGGACCACGAGCCGGAAAGACTCCTCCTCCGCCGGTTCAGCAAGATCACCGGGGATCTGCGCGGGGTGTCGCCGGTCCCGCTGGTCGATGGGGAGCTGCAGGTGACCGAGGGGATGCGGCAGATGCGCGCGCGCCCGCTCGACGAGCGCAAACGCCACTACATGGTCGGCCGTCTGAACGACCAGCGCGCCTGGTACGCGGCGAAGGCGGCGATCCACGAGCGCAAGGCCGCCCGGTGGCTCGTCACGGTCGCGGTCGTCGAGGCGCTCGGCCTGATGGCCGCCGCGATCAAGGCGGCCCTCGCCGGCAGTGCCCCCAATCTCGACCTGCCCGGGATCATGGGAGCGGTCGCCGCCGCCTGCGTGGCCTGGCTTCAGACCCGCCAGCACCAGCAGGTCGCCGGGGCGTACGCCGTCGCCGCCCTGGAACTGGGGGACATCGTCGTGCGCGCCGACTGGCCGACGACGGAGCCGGAGTGGGCGCATTTCGTCGACGAGGCGGAAGAGGCCATTTCCCGTGAACACACCCTCTGGTCAGCGTCACACGCCTGAAAGGATTAGGGTTTTGTAACGTTTAGGATAGTTAAGACACCCCTCGGGCACGCCGGAGTATCGTTGCTCGTTCAGCATTAAAGACCAGGTCAGAGTGCCGATCGCGATGTGGGATTCGCCTCCTGTGGCCCCCATAATGGGGGTACTGTAGCGGGGTCGGCGGACCCCGCTCTGACACTTTCCGAACGCTGGTTCGGGTTATTTAAGGACGGCCATGAGCACTCTCGCGGAAGAGAAGCGGACGGAAGTCGCTTCCGAGGTTGTTGACCTGCGGTTCGTTCCGCTGTCGCTCGTCCGCGAGACCGCCTCCGCCGATATCCTCCGGCGAATCAAGCCTGACTCCCCGGTCATTCCCCGCGTTCCCGTCGCGGCTTTCAACTCGTCGATCTGATTCGACCTGGGGGCCGCCATGAGTGGGCCCTTCGGGGCATTCCGGCAATTCGTCCTTAAAGTTCACAGTCGGTGCGATCTCGCCTGCGATCACTGTTACGTCTACGAACACGCTGATCAAAGCTGGCGTGGCCGTCCCCGGGTCATGTCGGACGAAACCGTCACATGGGCATCGCTCCGCATCGCCGAACACGTCAAGACCCACGGCCTGCCCCAGGTCACGGTGGTCCTGCACGGCGGCGAACCGCTGCTCGCCGGTCCCGAGCGGCTGGGCCGGATCGCGGGCGAGCTCCGCGCGGCTCTCGACCCGATCTGCGACCTCGACCTGCGCCTCCACACGAACGGCGTCCGTCTGGACGACCGGTTCCTGGACGTGTTCGCCGAGTACGGCGTCAAGGTCGGCGTGTCGCTCGACGGCGACCGGGCCGCGAACGACCTGCACCGGCGCTTCGCGGACGGCCGCAGCTCGTTCGCGCAGGCGATCCGGGCCGTCGAACGGCTGCGCGGGCGACCGGAGGTCTACGCCGGGCTGCTGTGCACCGTCGACGTGCGCAGCGACCCCGCCGCCGTCTACCGCACGCTGGCTGAGCTGGACCCGCCGCGCGTCGACTTCCTTCTCCCGCACGCCACCTGGGACGCCCCGCCGCCCCGGCCCACCCCCACGGCGTACGCCGACTGGCTGATCGAGGTCTTCGAGCTGTGGCTGGCGGAGGGCTGCCGGCCGCCCGTCCGGATGTTCCAGTCGATCATCGACGGGCCGAGCGCGACCGAGTCGCTGGGACTGCAGCCGTCGGACCTCGTCGTCATCGAGACCGACGGCGCCTACGAGCAGGCCGACTCCCTCAAGACCGCCTACGACGGGGCGCCCGCCACCGGCTTCCACGTCCTGCGGCACGACCTCGACACGGTGGCCCGGCACACCGGGATCGTGGCCCGGCGGCAGGGGCTCGCGGGCCTGTGCGCGACGTGCCGCGCCTGCCCGGTGGTGGACACCTGCGGCGGCGGCCTCTACGCGCACCGCTACCGCGAGGGCACGGGGTTCGCGAACCCGAGCGTCTACTCGGCCGACCTCTACCGGCTCATCACCCACGTACGCGACAGGATCGACATGCGCACGCACACGCTCCCGATCGAGGAACTGGCCCGCGGCTTCGGGGGCGCCCGCGACGTGGCCGGCCTCGCCGGCTCCCAGGAGAGCATCCGCCGCGCGCTGCTGGCGTCGGTGTCCGGTCAGGGGACACCGCCGGAGGCGTGGCGGCTGCTCGAGACGCTCGACAGGGACCATCCGGAGGCGGTCCGCCACGTCCTCGGCCACCCCTACGTGCGCGTCTGGGCCGCCGAATTCGCGCGCGCCCACCCCGGGCACCTGGGCAACATCGCCGCGGCCGCGGCCGTCCACGCCGGAGCCTCGGCGGTCGTGCCGGTCGAGGTGATCGGCGGGCGCGTCCACCTGCCCACCCTGGGCGTGCTGGAGGTCGCGGGGAACGGCGACCACCTGGACGTGCGCGACGGGCGGTTCTCCATCGAGGGCGGGGGGCCGTGGCATCCGGTGCGGCGGCTGACCGCGGACGGCTTCTCGATCGCGCTGGAGGACACCGACCCCTTCCGCGACTGCCACGGCTGGCCGGCCGCGCCGCGCCTGACCGACGACGAGGCCGGCCGCTGGCAGGCGGCCTTCACCGCCGCCTGGGAGCTGATCGAGACCGCCTTCCCCCGGTACGCGCCGGGGCTGCGCGCGGGCCTGACGACCGTGACCCCGCTGACCCCGGGCGAGGCCGGACGGGACATCAGTTCGACGGCGCGGCACGCGTTCGGCGCGGTGGCGGCCGCCCTGCCCGCCGGGCCCGACGTCCTCGCGCTCCTGCTCATCCACGAGTTCCAGCACGTCAAGATGGGTGCGATCCTCGACCTCCTCGACCTGTACGACGAGTCGGACGGGCGCCTGTTCTACGCCCCCTGGCGGGATGACCCGCGGCCGCTGGAGGGGCTGCTCCAGGGGACCTACGCGCACATCGCGGTCACCGACTTCTGGCGGGTGCGCCGCCACGAGGTGCCGGACCCCGGGCACGTCCAGTTCGCCCGCTGGCGCGCGGACACGGCGGCCGCCGTGGAGCGGCTCGCGGAGTCGGGCGCGATGACGCCGCTGGGCGAGCGGTTCGTCGCCGGGATGCGCGAGACGGTCGCCCCCTGGCTTTCGGAGCCGGTCCCCGCCGCGGCCGAGGCGGCCGCGGCCCGGCGGTCGCGCCGCCACCAGGCGGCGTGGACCCTCCCCGGCCGTTAATCCGGGAAATCACTGGGATCGCGGGTCTGGCACTTTCCTGACAATGTCCGCGTTCCTATAGTGATACTTCCCGGGAAGGAGGCGGATGGCATCGACAACCCCCTCTGACAGGGGTGCCGCGCGGCCGTACTTCTTCTTCAGCTACGCGCACATGCCGCGTATCGATGCCTCCGTGGGAGACCCCAATCTCTGGGTCGGCAAGCTGTTCCAGCGTCTGTGCGAGCACATCATCAACCTCACGCAGGTGCCCCCGGAAGCCGCCGGTTACATGGACCGCGAATTACGGATCGGTGATAACTGGCCGGAAGCATTGTCCAGTAATTTGTCCGCCTGCCGGGTCTTCGTCCCCCTCTACTCCCCGCGGTATTTCGAGAGCGAGCACTGCGGCAAGGAGTGGGCCGCCTTTCTCGGGCGCGCGCAGGGGCAGAGCGCCCCGAAAACCGTCATCCCCGCCCTCTGGACGCCGATGCGTCAGCTCACGTTGCCGGCCGCGGCCGAGGACATCCAGTTCAACCACGCCGACATCCATCCCCGGTACGCCGAAGAGGGCTTCTACGGGATCATCAAGCTGAGCAAGTACCGCCGGCAGTACGAGGAGGCGACGCTCGCGCTGGCCAACCGGATCATCGAGGTCGCGGAGAGCACCCCGATGCCGGAGCGGGCCATCGCCGACTATCGGACCGTTCCCAGCGCGTTCGACCACAGCATCCCCGAGCGGCCCGTCACCCTCACGGTGGTGGCCCCCGACCTGCAGCACCTCCCCGAGGGCCGGACGCCCTACCACTACGGCTGGACCGCCCGGGAGTGGGACCCGTACCGGGACCACAACGGGTCGCGGCCGCTGGCGGACTGCGCGGCCGAACTCGCCCGGGCGCGGGGGTTCCGGCCGGAGGTCGGCTCCCTGGAGGAGCACCTCGACTCGCTGGGCGCCGAGGAGCCCCAGTCGCCGGGGGTGATGCTGGTCGATCCCTGGGCCACGACGAAGGACCCGTGCAAGGAGGCGCTGCGCTCCATCGACCGGCCCGACCGGCAGTGGATCACCGTCGTGGTCCCGTGGAACCGGGGCGACCGGCAACTGCTCGCCCACGAGCCACGGCTGCGCGGATGCCTCACCGAGGCGCTCGGGGGAAAGCTCGCCGAGCCCGCGTCGGCTCCGGACGTCCCGACGCTGGACGCGTTCCGGATCGCCCTGCCGGAGGCGCTCAACAAGGCGTCCCAGCAGTTCTTCAAGTACGCCCCCGCTTACCCGCCGGAGGGCGAAAAGGTGGACAAGCCGCGACTCATGGGGCCGGAGGAGTAGAAAATGACCGAGGGCAAAGTCGTCACGTTCTACTCCTACAAGGGCGGCACCGGCAGGACGATGGCGCTGGCCAACACCGCCTGGATCCTGGCGGGCAACGGCAAGCGCGTCCTGGTGATCGACTGGGACCTGGAGTCGCCCGGCCTGCACAAGTTCTTCCGGCCCTTCCTGAGCCCCGGGGTCGTGGCCACCACCTCCGGGGTCATCGACCTGATCACCACCTACCAGTGGGCGGCGATGAAGAAGGAGCAGCGGCCCAAGGACTGGCACGTCGAGTACGCCAGGGTCGAGCGGCACGCCGTCTCCCTCGACTTCCCCTTCCCCGGCGACGGCACGCTCGACTTCATCTCCGCCGGGCGGCAGAACCGCGACTACTCCTCGCTGGTCTCCAGCTTCGACTGGGACACCTTCTACGAGCGGCAGGGCGGCGGCCAGTTCTTCAAGGCGCTGCGGGCCGACATGAAGGCCTGCTACGACTACGTGCTCATCGACAGCCGTACCGGGCTGAGCGACATCGCCGACATCTGCACCATCGAGCTGCCCGACGTGCTCGTCGACTGCTTCACCCTCTCCGACCAGGGCATCGACGGCGCCTCGTCGGTGGCCCGGCACATCGACGAGCGGTACCCGGACCGCGCGATCCGCATCCTGCCGGTGCCCATGCGCATCGAGATGGGCGAGAAGGAGAAGTGCGACGCCGGACGCAGCCACGCGCGCCGCATGTTCGACCGGTTCCCCCGCGGCATGACGCCGGAGCAGCTCAACCACTACTGGGGGGCCGTCGAGGTCCCGTACATGCCCTTCTACGCGTTCGAGGAGATCCTCGCGACGT
This sequence comes from Microbispora sp. ATCC PTA-5024, assembly GCF_000511135.2. NCBI lineage: Bacteria > Bacillati > Actinomycetota > Actinomycetes > Streptosporangiales > Streptosporangiaceae > Microbispora > Microbispora sp. ATCC PTA-5024. The sequence continues at coordinate 425,110 of NZ_KI866526.1, forward strand.
TCGGCGACGAGCCCAACCGGCCGGGCTCGCTGCTGGCCGCGTTCGAACGGCTCGCCGGCGTGATCACCGACGGGGAGGTGACGGCGTTCCCGCCGATGGACGAGGCGGTGCGGCTGCGCCACCTGGACGGGTACGTGCGCCGGCACGCCTCCTACCAGAGCGACGTGTTCCTCAGCTACGCCGCCGAGGACCGGATGTGGGCGGACTGGATCGCCGCCGTCCTCGCCCGGTACGGCTACCGCGTCACGCTGCGCGGCATCGAGGGCGACGAGGCGGCCGACTTCCCCGGGGAGGCGCCCCGCACGGTGGCGGTGCTGTCGAACGCCTTCCTGCGCGCGCCCCGGGCGGGGGAGGTCTGGCAGCGCATGGACGCCGCCGAGAAGGCCAACCGCGGCGAGCTGATCCCCCTGCGCATCTCCGAGTCGCACTTCCCCAAGCCGTTCGGCGACCGGGCCCTGACCGACCTGACGAGGATCGGCGAGCGCGCGGCGGCGCAGACGCTGCTCAAGGCCTTCGGCCGCGCCGACGAGGGGCCCCTCGACCTGGCGGCCCTCGGCGCCAGGTTCCCCGGGAGCGTCCCCAAGGTGTGGAACGTGTCGGCCCGCAACGCCGCGTTCACCGGCCGCGGCGAGCTGCTCGACATGCTGCGCGCCCAGCTCGTCGGGGGCAACCCGGCCGTCGTCCTCCCGCAGGCGCTGTACGGCCTGGGCGGTGTGGGCAAGACGCAGGTGGCGCTGGAGTACGCGCACCGGTTCATGGCCGACTACGACCTCGTGTGGTGGATCTCCTCGGAGGACCGCGACCGCATCAACGCGGCGTTCGAGGAGCTCGGCCGGCAGCTGCACATGCCGCTCGGGGAGGACATCGCCGAGGCGGTGAACGCGGTCAAGGAGGCGCTGCGCCGCGGGGAGGAGCCGTACTCCCGCTGGCTGCTGATCTTCGACAACGCGGGCGACCCGGACGACCTGCGCGACTACTTCCCCGGCGGCTCGGGCCACATCCTGGTCACGTCGCGCAACCAGGCGTGGTCGGCGGTGGCCTCGCCTCTCGAGGTCAACGTCTTCAGCCAGGCAGAGAGCCTGGAGCACCTGAGCCGCCGCGTGCCGGGCCTGGACGAGGAGGACGCCATCAGGATCGCGGCGGCGCTGGGCAACCTGCCGCTGGCCGTGGAGCAGGCGGCGGCCTGGCTCGCGGAGTCGGGGATGTCGGCCGCGGCCTTTCTGGAGGAGCTGGAGGCGGAGACCGCCCGGGTCCTCCAGCTGGGCGCCCCCTCCGAGTACCCCCATCCGGTGGCCGTCACCTGGAACGTCTCGCTCGCCAAGCTCCGCGACAGCTCCCCCGCCTCGGTCCGGCTGCTGCAGCTGTGCGCGTTCTTCGCCCCCGAGCCCATCTCCATGCAGCTGCTGTACAGCGACGAGATGCAGCAGGCGCTGGTGCCGTACGACGACGCCCTGCGCGAGAAGCTGGTGCTGGGCCGCGTGATCAGGGAGGTCGGGCGGTACGCGCTGGCGAAGGTCGACCAGGGCAACAACACCATCCAGGTCCACCGCCTGGTGCAGGCGGTCATCCGCAGCCAGATGACGGAGGACCAGCAGGACGAGACGTGCCACGAGGTGCACCACATCCTCGTCGGCGCCCGTCCCCGGCAGGGCGACGTGGACGACCCGGACAACTGGGTCCGCTACGACATCATCTGGCAGCACCTCGGCCCGTCCCGCGCCCGTGAGTGCAAGGAGGAGGAGACCCGGCAGCTGCTGACCGACCGGGTCCGGTACCTCTGGAAGCGCGGCGACTTCGAGGCGGCCCGGGAGCTGGGCGACTTCCTCGCCGACTACTGGGAGCGCAACTTCGGCACCGAGGACCGGCAGCGGCTCCACCTGCTGTTCAACATCGCCAACGTGAAGCGGTCGCAGGGCGACTACGACGAGGCCGCCTCCCTCGACGAGTGGGTGCTCGGCATGCAGCGCCGGGTGGTCGGGGAGAACCACCCGCACACCCTGCTGACCTCCGGCGGGCTGGCCGCCGACTACCGCGCACTCGGCAGGTACGAGGAGTCGCTGGAGATGGACCGGGTCACCTACGACAGGTGGAAGAACCTGTTCGGGGAGGACCACCCCCGCACCCTCGCGGCGGCCAACAACCTCGCCCTCTGCCACCGGCTCGTGGGCGACGGGTTCAGCGCCCGCGACCTCGATCAGGACACGCTCGCCAAGCGCACCCGGGTGCTCGGGCCCAACCACCCGTACACGCTGTTCTCGGCCGCCCATCTGGCGCGCGACCTGCGCGAGATCGGCCGCTACCGGGAGTCGGTGGACCTGCTGCGGACGACGTTGCAGCACTACCGGGAGGCGCTCGGGGAGAACTTCGTCGACACCCTCCGCACGGCCAAGAGCCTCGCCGTGTCGCTGCGCCGCGCCGGCGAGCAGCACGAGGCCTGGCAGCTCGCGAAGGAGACCGACGACCGCTACCAGCAGCGCTACGCGGGGACGCCGGACGCCCTGGCGGCGCGGCTGGAGGTGGCCTGCTGCATGTCGGCGCTGGACGACAAGGCCGGGGCGCGTGAGCTGGCCGGCGAGATCGTCGACATGTACCGCGGCAGCCTCGGGCCCGAGCATCCGGGCACGCTGATCGCGGTCAACAACCTCGCCACGTACAAGCGCGGCACGGGAGACGTGGACGAGGCCCGCCAGGACGCCCAGGTGGTGGTCGACGGGCTGAGCGCGCGGCTCGGCGAGAACCACCCGGTGACCCTGGCGGCCGCGATCAACCTGGTCAACTGCCTCGCCGACGTGGGGGAGTTCGCCCCCGCGGAGCTGCTCGCGCGGGCCACCCTGGAACGGCTGCACCGCAAGCTCGGCGTTGAGCACCCGGACGCGCTCGCCTGCGAGGCGAACCTCGCGGTCATCCTGCACCAGGCGGGGGACGCGGCCCGGGCCGAGCAGGCCAGGGACCGCGTCCGCACGGTGATGGGCCGCGTCCTCGGCGAGGCGCACCCCACGGTCCGCCACCTGCGCGAGTGGGTCCTGGTCAATCGCGACCTCGAACCACAGCCCTTCTGACGACGCGGCTGGTCCCGGCCGTCAGCCAGGCGAGGATGTCCGGGAGCACCGCGAGGGACGCGAAGTGCGCGGCGCCCGCCTCGATCACGAGCGTGGCGCCGGGGATGCGCTCGCCCAGCCAGCGCGAGTGCTCCGCGGGCGAGAACACGTCCTCGTCGCCGTGCCACAGCAGGGTCGGCCGGGTGATGAGCCCGGGGTCGAACCCCCAGGGACGGCAGAACGCCAGGGCGTCGTCCACCCAGCCCGCCGGCGAGTAGCGCAGCGCCTCCGCGAAGTTCATCGCCAGCATCCGCCGGATGCCGTAGTCGGCCATCACCCGCCGGTCGGGCTCGGGCAGCTCCTCGTCCAGGGCGGGCACCATGCGGGTGGGGTCGGCCCGCACCCGGTCGGCCGTGGGGGCGAGCAGCTCCAGAACCGCGCCATGGCCGTTGGCCGCGGCGGTGTACTCGGTCACGTTGGAGACCGACATGCCCTCGAACCAGTCGAGCCCCTCGGCGTCGAGGGGCGCCAGCGGGACCAGTGCCGCGACCCGCGTCGTACGGGTGGGCAGCAGGGCCGCGCAGGCGAGCGCGTGCGGCGCGCCGCCGGACCGGCCGATGACGGCGAACGACTCGACGCCCAGGGCGTCGGCCACGTCGGCCACGTCGCGGGCCACGTCCGCGACCGTCCTCCCGGGCAGCCGGTCCGACAGGCCGTACCCCGGCCGGTCGTAGGTGATCAGCCGCACGCCCAGCCGGTACAGGACGGCCGCGCGCGGCGACGGGCCGACCCGGCTGCCCGGCGTGCCGTGGAGCAGGAAGATCGGATAACCCTCAGGTTCACCCCTTTCCTCGACCGCCAGCGTCCTCCCGTCACGAGACCGCACGAATGTGGTCAAGGCACCTCCCCGTTCCTCTTAATGCATTTCCCCCTTTCTGCTTGGTTTGTCCCATGCCGAGGCGTGTTGACGACGATGCCGTCCGTGTCAGCCCTCGCGGACCTTGCCCGACTCGACGACGAGGCGGCGGGTGGTGTGGACGGCCTCCAGCATGCGGCGGTCGTGGGTGACCAGCAGCAGCGTCCCCGTGTACGACGCGAGGGCCGACTCCAGCTGCTCGATCGCGGGAAGGTCGAGGTGGTTGGTGGGCTCGTCGAGGACGAGCAGGTTGACCCCGCGGGCCTGGAGGAGGGCGAGGGCCGCCCGCGTGCGCTCGCCGGGGGACAGGGTGGCCGCCGGGCGCAGCACGTGATCGGCGCGCAGGCCGAACTTGGCCAGCAGCGTCCGGACGTCGGCCGGCGGCAGGTCGACGAGCGCGCCGAACGCGTCGAGCAGCGGATCGTCGCCCTCGAACAGGCCGCGGGCCTGGTCGACCTCGCCCACGACCACGCCGGGGCCGAGGGCGGCCGTGCCCTCGTCGAGGGGCAGCCGGCCGAGGAGCGCGCCGAGCAGCGTCGTCTTGCCCGAGCCGTTCGCGCCAGTGATCGCGACCCGCTCGGCCCACTCGACGCCCAGGTCGACCGGCCCGAGCGTGAACGCGCCGCGCCGCACGACCGCCCCCCGCAGGGTGGCCACCACGGCCCCGGAGCGCGGCGCGGCCGCGATCTCCATCCGCAGCTCCCACTCCTTGCGCGGCTCCTCGACGACCTCCAGCCGCTCGATCATCCGCTCGGTCTGCCGGGCCTTGGCCGCCTGCTTCTCGGTCGCCTCGGTGCGGAACTTCCGCCCGACCTTGTCGCTGTCGGGGGCCTTGCGGCGGGCGTTCTTGACGCCCTTCTCCATCCACGCGCGCTGGGCCCGGGCTCGGGCCTCCAGCGTGGTCCTCGTGTCGGCGTACTCCTCGTACTGCTCCCGCGCGTGCCGCCGGGCGACCTCGCGCTCCTCCAGGTAGGCGTCGTAGCCGCCGCCGTACGCGCGGACCTGCCGCTGGGCCAGGTCGAGTTCGACGACCCGGTTGACCGTACGAGCGAGGAACTCCCGGTCGTGGCTCACGACCACGGTCCCGGCGCGCAGGCCGGTCACGAACCGTTCGAGCCGGTCGAGGCCGTCGAGGTCGAGGTCGTTGGTCGGCTCGTCGAGCAGGAACACGTCGTACCGGCTGAGCAGCAGCGACGCGAGCCCGGCGCGGGCCGCCTGGCCGCCGGACAGGGACGTCATCGGCTGGCCGAGGTCGACGGTGAGCCCGAGGTCGGCCGCCACCTCGGCGGCCCGGTCCTCCAGGTCGGCGCCGCCGAGGGCGAGCCAGCGGTCGAGGGCCTCCGCGTACGCGTCGCCGGGGTCGCCGCCCACGAGGGCCTCGGTGGCCGCGTCGAGGGCCCGCTGCGCGGCGCTCACACCGGTCCGCCGGGCGAGGAACGCGGCGATCGTCTCCCCGGGACGCCGTTCGGGCTCCTGCGGCAGGTGGCCCACGTTGGCGGTGGGCGGGCTGAGCCGTACGGACCCCTGCTCGGGGGTGTCGAGGCCGGCCAGCAGTCGCAGCAGCGTGGACTTGCCCGCGCCGTTGACCCCCACGAGGCCGACGACGTCGCCGGGCGCGACGACCAGATCGAGATCGGTGAACAGGACGCGGTCGCCGTGCCCGGCGGCGAGGTCCTTCGCGACAAGAGTGGCGCTCATCAGGACACCGACACTATCGGCTCGTCCAACTCGTGCCGTACGAGCGCGCGTCCCCCTCGCCGGCGCCCCGCGCCACGTCAGGCGCCGATGCCCCTCATGGCGGCCTGGAAGACGCGTTCGCGCTGGTCGTCGTCGCGGTAGACGCCGACGCTCACGCCGATGGCGAAGCGCATCACGTCGTCGATGTCGAGGCCCGGGTCGACCCGCCCCGCCTCGTGGGCGCGGGCGACGAGCGCGCCGCCGGCCTCGTAGAGGGCCTCCCGGGCCACGGGGTAGGCGCTCGGGTTGAACGCCAGGCCCTCGATGAGCACGCGTTTGGTGCCGGCGACCTCGACGAGCCGCCGCAGCCATTCGACGAGGGCGCCGAACGGGTCCTCGGCCCCCGCGAGCCGTTCGGCGTGGTCGCAGACGGCCTGCACCTCCGACAGGTACACGACCTCGACGAGCGCCTCACGGGTCGGGAAGTTCCGATACAGCGTCGCGTTGCCGACGCCGGCCCGCCGCGCGATCTCGTCCATGCTGGCGTCCCCGCCGTGCTCGGCGAAGACCTCGCGCGCGGCCGCGACGAGCGCGTCGAAGTTGCGTGCCGCGTCCGCCCGGTGCGGGCGGCGCTGGGCGAGCAGGTCGGGCATGCGCGGAACCTATCGTTTGCGAAACGGATGAAGTCCCCACTAATGTGGGGACTATCCCCGGATAACCGGGGGCCTTGTCCACTTCATCATAGAAGGCGGTACGTCATGCCCGGCAAGCTTCCGACGATCACCATCGGCGGGGACCTCGCGGTCACCGCCATCGGATACGGGGCGATGCAGCTCACCGGCCCCCAGGTGTGGGGCCCGTACCCCGACCACGAGGGCGGCCTGCGCCTCCTGCGCTCCCTCATGGACGAGGGCGTCACCTTCATCGACACCGCCGACGTGTACGGACCCCACACCAACGAGCTCCTCATCCGGGAGGCGCTCCACCCCTACCCGGAGGACCTCGTCATCGCGACCAAGGGCGGGTTCGTGCGCGGGGGCCACGACTATTCGACCCGCGGATCGGTCGGCAACCCGAAGTACCTCCGCCAGGCGCTCATGACGAGCCTGCGCAGGCTCGGCCTCGACCGCGTGCAGCTCTACTACCTGCACAGCGGGTACGCCGTCGACGCCCCGTTCGAGGACCAGGTCGGCGAGCTCAAAGCCATGCAGGACGAGGGATACATCCAGCACATCGGGCTCTCCAACGTGACCCCGGAGCAGTACGAGATCGCCCGCGGCATCGCGGACATCGCCGCGGTCACGGCGCTCTACAACGTCGGGAACCGCAGTGGCCGCGCGCTGCTCGCGGCGGCCGAGCGGGACGGCGCCGTCTTCTCTCCGTGGCATCCGGTCAGCCTGCGTGACGGCGGCGAGAACGCCGGTCAGGTGGCGGCCACCCTCGCGCCGATCGCGGCCGCCCACGGCGCCACCCCGCAGCAGGTCGCGCTCGCGTGGCTGCTGCACCGCTCGCCGGTCATGCTCCCGATCCCCGGCTCCACGAGCCTCGCGCATGTGCGCGAGAACATGGCCGCCGCCTCCATCGCGCTCAGCCCGGAGGAGGTCGCCGCCATCACCGCCCTCGCCGACGAGTGACCCCCCGCTTCACGACGTCACCGAAAAGGGCTCGCATCGTGGCCGCCGCGCCGGACACGATGGGGTCCCGTCAGGGGAGGTGATGTGCATGCGGGGACAGGAGGCGCTCGTCACGCTGTGGCGGCCGACGGGGCCGGAGGAGCTGGAGCTGGTCCGGCGCTCCGGGTGGCGCGCGTGGCCGCCTCGCCTGCCGGAGCAGCCGATCTTCTACCCCGTCCTGACCGAGGAGTACGCCGTCAGGATCGCGCGGGACTGGAACGCCCCGAGGTCGGGCGTCGGTTACGTCACGCGGTTCCGCGTGCAGGCCGCCTTCGCCGCCCGCTACCCCGTACGGCAGGTGGGCGGCCGGGACATCCTGGAGCTGTGGGTGCCGGCGGGCGAACTGGAGGAGTTCAACGCCCACATCGCCGGGCCGATCGAGGTGGTGCGCGAGTTCCGCCCGCCCCCGGGCGGCTGATCCCCGGTGACGGCGGCGCTTTCAGGTATGGCCGAGTGCGGGGGGACGGGGGACCGGGGCGAACTGCGAGAGCGTGAACCAGAGGGGCAGGCCGCGGCGCAGCGACTCGGGCCCGTGCACCTCGAGCTCACCCGCGCGCAGGGCCTCGGCCCAGCTCAGGTCGCCCCGCCAGATCTCGGTCATCCGGCGCAGACTGGTCGTCACCAGCACCCCGGGCGGGAAGCCGGGGTCGTCCTCGCAGACGTCCACCTCGCCGGGAGTGATGACGAGCCACCAGTCGCGGCTCGGCGCGGGGACGTCCGGGAACCGGAACTGCACCACCGTGCGCTCCGCGGGGACGCGCTCGTGGTCGACGTTGCGGTGCATGTCCCACAACAGCAGGTGCGGGTCGAGGTCCTCGTCGCCGAGCTGCGGGATCCACCGGATGCCCCACGTGCCCAGCGCCTCGACCACCTGTTGCAGCTCGCGCCCGGCGTCGGTGAGGACGTACTCCACGCGGCCTCCGCTGGGACGCCGTTCCAGGATTCCCGCCCGGACCAGCCGGCTCAGCCGGGAGGACAGCAGGGAGGGGGACATGCGAGGGACGCCGCGGCGCAGCTCGTTGAAGTGCCGGCTTCCGGTGACCAGCTCGCGGACGATGAGGAGCGTCCAGCGCTCGTCGAGCAGCTCCAGCGCCTTCGCGACAGGGCAGAACTGCCGGTACGAGGAACCCATGTCCCGAGGCTAACCAGCGCGTGACGCCGAGCCAACGGCCGGTACAGATCTCGTACTGGTCGCGGGACCGGCGTGTTCCTACCGTCGGCTCATGACCATCACAGTGGACTCCGTCCGCACCGACGAGCAGATCGTCGCGCTGGCCGCCGAGGTCGGCCGCCTGTGCGCGCCCACCGAGGCGGCCCACGACCGGGACGCCACCTTCGTCACCGAGGCCTACGCGGCCATGAGGGAGCACGGGTACCTGAGCATGGCGGTGCCCGCCGAGTTCGGCGGGCTCGGGGTCGGCCTGCGGCAGGTGGTGCTCGCCGAGCACGAGCTGGCCCGCCACGCGGGATCGGCCGCGCTGGCCGCGGCAATGCACCTCTACCTGACCCTCGTCCAGCTCTGGTGGCACCGCCGGGGCGCGCCCGACGCCGAGGGGGTGCTGCGCCGGGTCGCCGCCGACGGACTCGTCATGGCGACCAGCGGCGGCTCGGACTGGGTGTGCCCCACGACGACGGCCGTCGAGGTGGAGGGCGGCTTCCGGTTCACCGGGCGCAAGGCGTTCTGCTCGCAGGCGCCGGCCGCCGCCGTCATCTCCACCTCCGCCGTGCTGGGCGAGCCCGGTCCCGGTGCCGAGGTGCTGCACGCCGGCGTGCCGCTGACCAGCCCGGGCGTGTCCCTGGTGGAGACCTGGGACACCCTCGGCATGCGCGGCACCGCCAGCCACGACCTCGTCTTCGACGACGTCTTCGTGCCGGCGGACAAGGTCGTGGGCCGCCGGCCGTACGGGAAGCTGGCCGGACCGCTGCTGGTCGCGGCGATCCACTTCGCCCCCGTCGTGGGCGCGGTCTACCTGGGCATCGCGCAGGGGGCGTACGACGAGGCCCTGCGCGTCCTCGCCCGCCGCCCCGGGGAGCCCGCTCCGGCGGCGGTGCGCGGGCTGGGGGAGATGGGCGCGCGGCTGGTCGTCGCGAGGTGGGCGCTGCTCGCCGCCGTCGAGGAGGCCGGCGAGGACCCGGCGGCGGACGAACGGACCCTGACGACCCTGATGGTCGCCAAGCGGCACGCCGTGTGCGAGGCGAAGGAGGTCGTCGACATCGCGCTCGACGTGGTGGGCGGCTCCGCCTTCTTCCGGACCTCGCCGCTGGAGCGGGCCTATCGCGACGTCCGCGCCGGGCGGTTCCACCCGATCAACCCCGAGGCCACGCTGGCCATGGTGGGAGCCTGCGCCCTGGCCGAGGCCGCGGTCTCCTGAACGCCCGGTCGCTCACCAGAGCAGGTGCAGTTCCTCGGGCGAGCGGTGGATCAGCGTGGGGGCCATGACGACGGGCCGGTCGGGGTCGAGCCGCAGGCCGGGGAGCAGCCGGGCCAGCGTCTCCAGCGTGATCCGCACCTGCTCGCGGGCGAGCTGCGCCCCCGGGCAGGCGTGCGCGCCGTGCCCGAACGCGACGTGCCGCCGGGCCGCCCGCGTCACGTCGAGCTCGTCCGGCCGCTCGTGCCGTTCCCCGTCCCGGTTCGCGGAGCCGTACGCGACCAGGACCGCGGCGCCGGCGGGCAGCTCGGTGCCGGCGAGCGTCACCGGACGGGTCGTGAGGCGCCGGAAGGCCTGGACCGGGGCGTCGTAACGGGCGCACTCCTCCACCGCGGCCGGGATCAGGTCGGGACGCTCGCGCAGCAGGTCCCACCGGGCCGGGTCCTCCAGCAGGTGGAGGACGGCGGTGCCGATGAGGGCGGTGGTGGTGAGGTGCCCGGCGATCAGCAGGTTCTGCAGGTTGGAGACCAGCTCGGACCGCTGCTCGGCGGTGAGGGGAGCGCGTCCCGGGGCGAGGGCCTGGACGACCTCGGTGCACAGGTCGTCGCGCGGGTCGTCCCTGCGGCGCCGGGCGTAGCCGTCGAGCAGATGCTGCAGGGCGACGACCTCGCGGGCGGCCGCGACCTTCTCCCGTTCGCCGCCCGGCTGGAAGAAGAGCTCCTCGGCGCGGTAGCTCGCCTCCACCGCTACCGGCACGTCCTCGGGGTCGAGGCCCAGCAGGCGGCCGACGACCTCGCCCGGCAGCCGTCTCGAGTACGCGCCGACGAGCTCGACCCGGCCGGCCTGAGCGAAGCCGGCGATCAGCGCCTCCGCGCGCTCCGCGACGTACGGCGCGATCGCGGCGACCCGGGCGGGGGAGAGGCCGCGGACGAGCGGCGCCCGGTACCGCTGGTGGGCCGGTCCGTCGGAGGTCACGACGACGGGCGACCCCCCGAGGCCCCTGGCCAGCTCGGCCAGGACGGCCGGGGGCGGCACCTGGCCGCCGCGCAGCGCGTTGGCCGAGGAGAAGTCCCCGGGCCGGCGCAGCACCTCCCGCACGTCGGCGTCCCTGCTGACGAGCCAGGCGTCCATCTCGGGAAGGAAGGTCAGCCCCGGGGCCTCGCGGGCCTCGGCGTAGCGGGGATAGGGGTCGCGGAGCAGGGCGTCGCGCTCGGCGTCGGCCACAGGGTGCCTCCCGTTGTCGGGCGTGCGTGTCCTCACCGCCATACTGATCGACGATCGGCGGCGGTGGCGCCCACGGAACGCGGAGGTGGCGCGCGTGGACACGGCGGAGACGTACCGGCGGTTCGCCCGGCAGGAGGTCCGGGGGCTCTCCCCGGCGTACGAGGAGGTGGCGCGGGCCGTCGCGGCCGACCCGGAGCTGGTCGGCCTCATCGACACCCTGCCGCCGGCGAAGCGTCAGCCCAACCTGCTGCTGGCCGCGGCGGGCTTCCTCGGCGGCCCCCGCGACGACGCGGCGCGGCTCCCCCGGTGGTGCGTGCGGCACTGGGACGCGCTGCGGGAGACGATCCTCACCCACCGCACCCAGACCAACGAGGCCGGGCGGTGCGCCAGCCTGCTCCCGGTGCTCGCGTCGCTGCCGCAGCCGCTCGCCCTCATCGAGGTCGGCGCCTCCGCGGGCCTGTGCCTCTACCCCGACCGCTACCGCTACCGGTACGACGACCTGCCGCCCGTCGGGCCGGCGGACGGCCCGGTCGTCCTGACGTGCCGGACGAACGGGAGGGTGCCGGTGCCCGAGCGGGTGCCGGAGGTGGTGTGGCGGGCCGGGATCGACCTCGACCCGGTGGACGTCCGGGACGACGAGGCGCTGCGCTGGCTGGAGTCCCTGGTGTGGCCCGGCCAGGACGACCGGCTCGAACGGCTGCGCGGCGCCGCCCGGATGGCCCGGGAGGACCCGCCGCTGCTCGTACGGGGCGACGCCACAGAGGCGCTTCCCGAACTGGTGGACCGGGCGCCCGGGGGCGCCACGGTCGTCGTCTTCCACAGCGCGGTCCTGCCGTACCTGGACGCGGAGGCCCGGGACCGCTTCGTGGCGACCGTGAGGAGCCTGCCCGTCCGATGGGTGTCCAACGAGGGCTCACCCCGGCTGCCCGCGGTCCTCGCCCGGCTCACCCGGCCGCTGCCCGAGGATCGCCTGGCGTTCCTGCCCGCGCTGGACGGGGAGCCCCTCGCGATGGCCGGCCCGCACGGCGAATGGCTGGAGTGGCTCGCCTGAAGCGTCCAAGGGGTCCGGAGACGTCTCAGGGCTCCTCGGCGAGCGCGAGCAGACGCGTCACGGTGTTCCAGTTGCGCATCGTCGCGGGGGTGGACGACAGCTTCTCCAGCAGGGGCGGCAGCTTCGGGCGCCGCAGCCCGTCGGGGAAGTGGACGTACAGCTCCCGCTCGCCGATCGCCATCTCCTCCGGCGCGTACGCCGCCGGGTCGACCGCCTCCAGCCGTTCCCGGTCCGGGGGGCCGGACAGGAACACCACCGCGAACCGGGCGGGGTCGCGCACCTCCATCGGGTTGCGCTCCACCACTCCGCGCAGTTCCTCCGCCGTTCGCACGATCACCGCGATTCGCAGTCCCAGGTCGTCCGCGAGTCCCCGCTCGATCGCGGCGGCCGGGCCGGGGTCGCCGTCGGCCGTGAACAGGACGTTCCCGCTGCGCAGGTGGGTGCGCACCCCGCCGTACCCGAGCCGTTCGAGGACCGCCTTCAGGTCGGCCATCGCGACCGCGGTGGCGGGGTTGACGTTGATCCCGCGCAGCAGCGCCACGTACCGCATCGCATCGCCTCCTTACGGCGGCGACGCTACCCCCGGTTCCTGCCGGAACGCGTCAGGTATGCGGCAGGTGTGAGGCCGGCGCACGGCGGCGTGTACGGCAGGTGTGCGGCGGGCGGTCACACCAGGATCGCGCCGCCGTCCACGGTGAGGACGGTGCCGGTGACCCATGGCTGGGTCATGCAGTAGAGGTAGGCGGGAGCGACGTCGCCGACCTCGCCGACCCGGCCGGCCGGGACGGCCGCGCCGACCCCCTCGAACAGGGCCTGCCGGTCGGCCTCGCCCATCGACGCCCACAGGGGTGACCGTACGACCCCGGGCGAGACCGCGTTGACGCGGACGGGGGCGAGTTCGACGGCGAGGGCGCGGGTCAGCGACTCGATCGCCCCGCAGATGCTCGCGGCGACGGCCCATCCGGGGCCGGGACGGTCCTTGGCGATCCCGGTGGTGAGGGTGATCGAGCCGCCGGGACGGATCAGCGGGGCGGCGGCCTGGACGGCGGCCAGGGCGCCGAAGTAGCGCACCGTGAAGAAGTCCCGGGCCGCGCCCGGGTCGAGTGTGGCGACAGGCATGAGGTCCAGCGCCTCGCCGGCCGTGAACACGAGGTGGTCGAACTCGCCGATCTCCTGGAGGACCGCCCGCACCTGGGCGGGGTCCCCGAGGTCGGCGGCCCTTCCCAGGGTCCCGGCGGGGAGGGCGGCCAGCGCCCGGTCGACGCTGGCACGCCTGCTGGACACCACCGCCACCTCCGCGCCCTGGGCCGCGGCGGCCTCCGCCGTGGCCAGGCCGATGCCGGAGGTGCCGCCGAGGACGACGACGCGCTGTCCCTTGAGGTTCATGAGACGGGCCTTTCCGTAGTTGCGTTCCGTCCCCTTCACGATGTGGCCGCGCGGCCCCCGGCGTCCAAGACCCTTCCCGGCGGCTGCAATACCCTGAAGGCATCACGGGCCGAAGGAGATGCCGGTGGACGTCGACCTGCGCAAGCTGCGCTACTTCGTCGAGGTGGCCGAGCGGCTGCACTTCGGCCGAGCCGCGCAGGCGCTGCACATCGCGCAGCCCGTGCTGTCCCGGCAGATACGCGCGCTGGAGAACGAGCTGAAGGCCCAGCTGTTCGTCCGGGACAAGCGGGCGACCGAGCTGACGCCCGCGGGCCGGCAACTGCTGGAGGACGCCCGTCCCCTGCTGGCCTCCGCCGACGCGCTGCGCCGCCGGGTCGGCCGGGCCGCACGCGGCCCCCGTACGTTCACCGTGGGGTTCATGCCGGGCCTGATCGTGACGCCCGCCGTCCGCGCGCTGTCGGCCCGCCACCCCGACCTGACCGTCGAGGTGCTGCGCGTCAGCTGGGACGACCAGGCCGAGCTCATCCGCGACGGCCAGGTGGACGTGGGCTACGTCCGCCTGCCGATCGAGCGGCGCGGCCTCCGGACGCGCCACCTGCTGTCCGAGCCGCGCGTCGTCACGCTGCCCGCCGACCACCGCCTGGCGGGCAAGGACGCGATCAGCGTGGCCGACCTCGCCGACGAGCACCTGTTGCAGGACCCGGACGCCGTCCCCGAATGGCGGGACGTCGCCACCGAGACGGCCGCCGGTTCCCGCAGCGCCGGTCCCCGGATCCGCACGGTCGAGGAGAAGCTCGAACACGTCGCCGCCGGACACGGGATCGTGATCCTTCCGGCGTCCACGGCGGCCTTCTACACCCGGCCCGACGTCGTCCACGTCTCCGTGCGCGATCTGCCGCCCAACCAGGTCCACCTCGCCTGGGACGCCACCCGCCGCAGCCGGCTGATCCAGGAATTCGTCGCCGTCGCCGTCGATCTGCAGGGCTGAAACCCGCACTACGGGTACGGCTGGAGGGGAGACGGAGGAGGGATCGGACATGCCGGACCGTACGGAGCTGGAACGGCTTGGGGAGATCATCGACGAGCTCTTCCTGACCCGGGCGCAGGTGACGCGGCGGGATCTGTACGCCGCGGCGGGGGCGGACGACGCCCTGGGGCCGGGCGTCCTGGAGTTGCTCAACGAGGTGCCGGAGGGCGGCTACACCCACCACGACCTGGTGCGGGCCGTGAACGCGGCCATCGAGAGGCGCGGCGAGGAGGGCGAGCCGGGCCTGCTGGAGGTGCCGCCCCGCCTCACCGCCGTGGAGGACACCGTCGCGGCCGAACGGGCGATCGAGGACGACACGCCCCTGGAGGCCCTGAACCCCGACCCTTCGGCGCCGCCCCAGGACGTCCCCGAGTTCCGCGAACCGGAGGTCTGAGGCTCCCCGTTGTCCACAGGCGGGCCGGAGATGCGAGTCGGGGCGGCGGGAAGAGGCGAGACTGTCGGCATGCGAGCAACGGGCGAGGTGGACGGCGGCCGGGGCGGCGGTAGCGCCGGCGCGGCGTCCCGCGTGGGCGTGGCGTCGGCACCAGGGGCGGCCTGGCCGGTCCGGGCTTTCACGGGAGCCAACCCACCGGGCCGGGGGGAGGACCGCCCGGTGCGCCGCGTAGAAAAGACGGAAGAGGGGCGAACGTCCCGGCAAGCGTACGGCCAAAAGCCCTGCCGGAGCCGTGCGGGATGCGTCACCGTGGGGAGAACTGCAGGAGGAGGTGGGTCTGGTGCGAGGAACGGCTGAATGGGCCCTCAGGCGTGTGCGCCTGTACCGGCCGGACGGCAACCCCCTCCGGCGCGCCTCCGACCGCCTGGAAGCGCTCGCCGCGCTCGTGTTCCTCGCGCTCTGCGTGGCCTGCCTGGGGCCGGCCGCCGTCGCGGGCAACGCCGTCTACCGATCGGGCGTGGCCCAGGAGCGGGCGGGCCAGTGGGTGACGGCCACGGTCCTGGCCGAGGCCCCCAAGCTCACCTGGGTGTCCCTGGAGGGCGCGGCAGCCGAGTTGCGGACCCGGGTCGCCTGGACGGTCCCGGGGCGCGGCCGGGTCGTCGGCGAGGCCCCCGTGCCCGAGGGCACGAAGCCGGGCGCCCTCGTCCGCGTCTGGCTCGACCCGTCCGGCCGCCCGGGAGACGGCCCGCCCGTCCACATGGAGACGACCGTCGGCGCGGTGGTCACCGGGGTGTCGACCGAGGCCGTGGCCGTGGGTCTGCTGCTGGCGTCGCTGGCGCTGTTCCGCGCGCTGCTCGACCGCCGTCGCTTCGCCGCCTGGGAGGCCGAGTGGATCTCCGTGAACCCCCGTCGCCGCCGCCCCGGTGAGGACGCCCTGCCCTGAGGCCCGTCCCGGCGAGTCCCGCGGCTACGCGAGTCGCGTTCCAGACGATCCCGTTCCAGGGCGTTACCGATCGGAGCCGCGCATCCGAGGAGGCCGCAGTGCTGACCCTCACCGACCGTGCCGTTCAGGCGATCCGCGACCTCATGGTGGGGGAGTACCTCCCGAAGAGGGCCGGGCTGCGGATCTCCGCCCTGCCCGGGGAGGCGGCGGGCCTGGAGTTCTCGCTGGTCAGCGCACCCTCTCCGGGTGACGAGGTGCTGGATAGGTCGGACGTGCGCGTGTTCCTCGAACCCGAGGCCGCCGGGCTCCTGCGCGACCGCACCCTCGACGTCCACACCGGACCAGGAGGCCGGCCCACGTTCCAGTTCACCCCCGAGTCCTAGTACTCCAGTGACACTTCGGGATCATGGTTGGTATCTGCGCTGGTAATGGCATCGGCGGGCGGTGGCCTGGTGGCGGCGTCGCCACTGTGACCAACGCAGGATCTGTGCGACCGGCCGGGGCTGGGTGAGAACGAGTACGGCCAGCAGACGGCGGAGTTCAGGCACGGTTCAAAGGGATGTGATCCTCGTCGGTGCCGGGTTGGGCGGCTGCCAGCGCGGCGAGGAAGGCCAATGCCAGCAGGCCAGCGTGATGTGCCGGTGCCAGCCGGTCCAGTTGCGGACTTGGTAGTGGTCCAGCCCGGCCTGGCCCTTGGCGGCTTGGAAGGATTCCTCCACGTGCCAGCGGATACCCGCGATGCGTACCAGGGTCAAGAGCGGCATTTGGGGTGGGCGCGTAGCAGCGGTAGAAGGCGAGCTCGTCGGTGACCAGGTTGCGCCGGATCAGCAGCCAGCGGTGGCCGGGCCGGCTGGCATCGATGCGGGCCTACGCCCAGGCGTACATGCGTGGGCCTTGGCCCCGTTGCCGGCGCTGTAGCGGTGCCAGTGCCGGTCGGCCATACCTGCGGCGATCTCTTCGGCGGTTCGTTGGGTGCCTTCCAGGTCCACGCGCCGGTTGCCAGCGATCGCCAGTACGTAGGCCAGATGGCGCTCCTCCAGGAGCGTTCGCAGGCGAGGGTCTTGGCCGTAGACTTCATCGCCGGTCACCCAGCGGGCGGTCAAGCCCGCTTGCAACGCTGCGGCGATCATCTGTGCGGCCAGAGCGGTATGTCTTCACAAACTCCGAACGATCATGTGGTGGCCGTTTCCATGCGACCTCACCCACATAGATCGTGAAGTGTCACTGAAGCACCAGAGGGTGTGGAGTCAGGCGAGTAGGTGGGCAGGAACGGCAAGGTCGGGGTGGGTGGAAAGGTGGAATAGGGCGGGGAGATGGGCGTCGGCGCAGGTGTCGGCGAGGGTGTCGAGGAGGAGGTCGTAGTCGGGGCCTGTCTTGCCGGCGTAGGCATCGGTCATGCGGCCCCATTCGTCCCAGGGCAGCATCTCGTGTTTGCAGAGTGCGGCGAGGTCGCGGACGGCGTTGCCGCGGATCTCGGACGGTCCCCAGGCGTCGTCCGTGCCGGGGACGCCGAAACGGTGGCCGTCGACGTGGCCCTGGCGGTAACGGGTCCAGGCTTCGCCTCCGGTCAGGAACTCGCCTTCGGCCAGGTCGTCGGGGCGGGCGACGAAGCCGTGGCCGAGGTGCTCGGTGTCGACGCGCACCCAGCGGTCTTCGTCGTCGCGCCAGTATTCGGTGATCCAGTGGTCGAGGCCGTAGCCCTCCTTGAAGTACATGCCGAACCCGCATCTCGCACGTGCAGGGATGCCTCGTAACCGCAGGAGGGCGCAGGCGATCGTGACGAAGTCTCGGCAGGTGCCGACGACGCGCCTCCCGGGAGGCCGGGCCTGGTGGAGGGGGGATGGGTCGAGCGCGGTCAGCGCGGTGATCAGGGCGTTGACGGGCCTGATGTCCTTTTCGGCGAGGCGGTCTTCGGGAAGGTTCAGGGGGCCGACATCGAAGATGTGGATGACCAGGCCCTGGGCTGCGGCGCAGATGCCGACGGGGTCGTCGGGCAGCCCCTCGGCGAGCCGGAGCTGCGAGGGATCGAGACTCGTGAAGGGACCGGGCAGTGAGTAGTCGAGCACGTCGTCGGCCATGACCCGGATCATAGGGACCGGGTACGACAATCGAGTGCCTGCCACCAGCAGCGCAGATCTCCGCCGTGATCTCAAAGTGTCACTGGAGTACTAGCCCGGCGTCCGGATCCCGCCCGGCCCCTTGCAGGACGGGGCGCTTGCGCGATGGGCCTGTCTACGTGCGGGCCACGGGCCTACACGCGCGGCGTGAACTGGGACAGGTCGTAGATCCCGAGCTCCTTTTCGATGTCGGCGACCTGCCCGACGATGCCGGTGAAGCCGGACGGGCCGAAGCGGCGGTGCTCCTCGTCCTCGAAGGTCTCGGCCATCTCGGCGAACTCCTTGGGCGGGACGGCCTCCCGCATGGCGGGGAAGACGACGGTGTCCTCGCGGGCTTCGTGTGGCTCGTACATGCGGATGAAGGCGGCCATATCGGCCAACAGGCCGCGGCGGGCCTGTTGCGGGGTGGGCCTGGCGGTGGCGTCCAGGATGCGGCCGGTCAGGACACGCCCGCGCTGATGCTGCTGGAGGAGCACCGGCACGGTGTCGGTCAGCTTGCCCGCGTTGAGCAGGCGCGGGAAGACGTATCGCTCTTCGAGCCGCTCGTGGTAGTCCTCGATGAAGTCACGGATGACGCGGGCGCCGGCGTGCAGGGGGTGCGCGGGCACCTGTTCGCCGGCGTCGATCCGCCGGATGCCCTCCCGGTAGATCAACAGGACGCGTTTGAGCACTCCGTGCTCGCGCATGAGGTCTTCGGGTGGCGTCACCGGCACCTCGGCCGCCTGCTTCTGGTCGGGGGCGGGTGTCGTGGCGCTGCTGGGTCGTTGTGCGCTGCCGCCGCCGGTCAGCGCCGGCGAGCCGCCGGCCAGGACGACGGGCAGCACGACGGGGAGGGCGACAGGCAGGCCGAGCACCTGACGGCGGTGCACGATCGGTGTCCCGCGGTCACCCGTCGCCTCGTCCCTCATCGTCGCCTCCGGTCCCCCGAACCAGTTCGACGCGGCCCGGCCGGACCGCGTCACGCCCGATCCCTGCCCGGCCGGCGGTGAGCTGATGTGATGACGCGGGTAATACTTGCCTCAGATCAGCCGGCGCCCCGCTCAGCCGTGGCCAGGCGCTCGGTCACGACGAACGGCGCTGACCGCCTCATGGCCCATTCGACCGAAATGCGGAGGCGGCCAGCCGATCCGCTCTGCTACTGATTGCTCATGGCGAGCGAGGTGCCGATGGTGCCGATGGACGAGCGGCGCATGGTGCGGATATCCAAATACCTGGCCAAGCACCTCCGGCACCAGCCCGAACGCATCGGCATCGAGCTGGACGCCCACGGCTGGGTCGACGTCGGGGTCCTCCTGGACGCCGCCGCCCGCGACGGATTCCCCTTCTCCCGCGGCGAGCTGGAGGAGGTCGTCGAGCGCAACGACAAGAAGCGGTACGTGATCGACGTCGGCCGGATCCGGGCCAGCCAGGGCCACTCGGTCGAGGTGGATCTCGCGCTGCCGGCCGCGGAGCCGCCGCCGCTGCTCTACCACGGCACCGTGGCCGCCGTCCTGCCCGCGATCAGGGAGCAGGGGCTCAGGCCGATGGCGCGGCACCACGTGCATCTGTCGCCCGACAGGGAGACGGCCACCCGGGTCGGCGGCCGCCGCGGCCGGCCGGTGATCCTCGAGGTGGACGCCGCCGCCATGCAGGCCGCCGGTCACGCGTTCCACGTCAGCGCCAACGGCGTCTGGCTCGTCGCCCACGTCCCGCCGGCCTTCCTCCGCTTTCCCTGAACGATCTCGGTGCGCGGTGAACCGGGAGGCCCGCCGTGTACGCGGGCCGGCGGGCCTCCCGGACCGTGTCAGCCTCCTACGGCTGACATGCTCCGCTCGCCGGCGGGGGCCGGTTGCCGGGAGCGGAGGGCCTCCAGGCCGATCAGGTCGTCGGCCTCGGCGTCGGGGGTGTCCTGGTCGAATCTGGCCAGCGCCGGATGCCGCAGAGCCAGGGTGATCGTGGTGGCGATGGCGAGGCCGCAGACGATGTAGAGCAGGCCGATGCCGCGGCCCTCGCCGGTGCCGATGATCCGGCCGACCGTGCCCGCCAGCGGCCCGCCCTCGCGCATGAGCGGCTCGAACACGAGGCCCACGAGCCACGCCTGGACGGCGAGGCCGACCGGCTGGGTCGACAGGGCGAGCATGCGGTTGATCGCGATGACGCGGGCGTGGTAACGCTGCGGCACCTTCGAGTGGATGATCGTCAGCCAGATGCCGTCGCTGATCGTCATCATCAGCGACATCCCGAACGCGCCGGCCGTGATGAGCACGAGGGACGGCCGAAGCCCGGCGACGGCGCAGAAGACGCCCAGCACGCCGGCCGCGGAGAGCATGCCGAACATCCGGCGGTTCCGTGGGCCGCCCCACAGGGTGATGATCAGGCCGCCGCAGACCGCGCCGACGCCGGCGATGAGCGCGACCCGCCCGGTGTCGGCGAGCTCTCCGACCGACAGCACCAGCGGCGGGATCATGATGAACCCGGTGAACAGGAAGAAGTTCACGATGAACATCGTGAACGCCATGGCGCGCAGGCCCCGGCGGCGCAGCAGGTAACGGAAGCCGTTGCGGATCTCGGCCGACACCGTCTCCCTGCGCCGCCACGCCATCGTCGCCGGGAAGCGGACCAGCAGCGTCACCGAGAAGGCGACGGCGTAGCAGACGACGTTGGCCGTGAGGATGCCGGTGATGCCGATCAGCGAGAGCAGCGCGACCGAGAACAGCGGGACCATGAGCTGGGCGACCGCGTTGCCGAGCTGGACGACGCCGCCGACGTGGTGCAGGTAGTGCTTGGGCGCGAGCTGCGGCCCGGCCGACTGCCAGGCCACCCGTTGCAAGGTCACCGATATCGACAGCAGGACCAGCAGGCCGTACAGGACGGGCAGGGCGAGCGTGCCTGTGACCATCAGGGCCAGCAGGGCGGCCTGGACGGCGAGCGACAGGCCGTCGGCCGCGAGCATGCTCCGTTTGCGGTCGTACCGGTCGGCCAGCGCGCCGATCAGTGGCGCGAGGACGAGGCCCGGCACGAGCGCGATGATCGCGAACAGGCCGAACTGCACGAGTGAGCCGCTCTTGAGGTACGCCCAGATCGGCACGGCGAACTCGGTCATGACGGCGCCGATCATGGAGACGATCTGGCCCGTCGCGACCGTGAAGAACCGGCCGAGGCTGGGCTGCGCCCCGGCCGTCTGCTGCTTCCTGTCGGCCGAGAGCGCCTGGCGCCACCAGGTGGCCGACTGGTCGTGGAGCGGCCGCCACTCCGATGGCCGTTCCACCAGGGTGTGGGTGGACGTGACGATCTCGGCCAGTTCCTCCGTGCGGTACCGCAGGAAGTAGTGCCCGGCCTCGGCCATCACGACCAGGCCGGTCGTCTCCGAGACGGCGTGCCAGTCCCGGTACCGCTCCTGGTAGAACTCGGTGAGCGCGTCGCGGTCGCCGACGATCGAGATGACCGGCGCCCGCAGCTGGGGGCTCTGCCGCTCGACCAGCTCGCTGAAGTAGTCCTCGCCGGCCCGGGCGTCCACCCGCATCGTGCGGATGATGTGGTCGACCTGCTCGGGGTCGAGGTCCTGAAGGTCGGCGCCCATCGCCCGCAGCCAGTTGGCGTGCGCGTTGGCGTTGTCCAGCCGCTCGCTGCGGAAGAGGCGGCCGAGCAGGCCGTTGAGCCCCTTGCGCGGCGTGGCGAAGGGGAAGCTGCCGCCCGTGTAGACGGCCTCGACGCGCCGGCCGGCCGCCTCCAGCCGCCGCGCGATCTCCGCGGTCAGCGCGCTGCCGACGCAGTGGCCGTACAGCGCGACCGGTCCGCGCACGCGGGCGATCACCTCGTCGGCGACCCGCTGCGCGGCCTCCTCGAACGGCAGCACGGCCTCCTCCACGCCCAGCTCGTGGCCGGGCAGCGCGACCGCGAACAGCGTGTGGCCGTCGGGCAGCGCGTCGGCCAGCGGCTGGTAGACCATCGCGCTGGCCCCGCCGTACGGGATGCAGACGAGCGTGAGCGCGGGGGCGGCCACCGGGCGGGTGAGCTCGACCAGCAGGCCGCGGGGGCCGTCGTCCTCCCCGGCCTCGGCCGCGCCGTTCGCGCGGTCGATGAGGGCCGCGAGCTCCCTGACGGTCCGGTTGGCGATGGCGTCCAGGACGCTGACCTGGTAGCCGTCGGCGGGCAGCACCTGCCGCAGCTTCGCGACCATGCGGATGAGCAGCAGCGAGTGGCCGCCGAGCGCGTTGAAGTCGGCGTCGATCGAGACGGCCTCGATGCCGAGGACCTCCCGCCAGACCTCCGTCACCAGGACCTCGGTGTCCGTGGTCGGCTCGGCGAGGTCCTCGCCGGCCGTCACGACAGGGTCGGGGAGCGCCTTGCGGTCCACCTTGCCGTTCTGGTTGAGCGGGATGGTCTCCAGCGGCACGAACATCGACGGGACCATGTACTCCGGCAGCCGCTCCGCGCAGTGCCCGGCCAGGTCGGGGACCTCCGGCCCGGCGGGCACGTAGTACGCCACGAGCCGTTTGTCCTCGGGGGTGAAGGCGTGCACGGTGACGACGGCGTCCCGCACCCCGGGGTGGTCGAGCACGGACGCCCTGACCTCGTCGAGCTCGATGCGGTAGCCGCGGATCTTGACCTGGTCGTCGAAGCGGCCGAGGAAGGCCACGTTCCCGTCGCGCAGCCACTCCACGCGGTCGCCGGTGCGGTACATGCGGCCGCCCTCGTCGAACGGGTCGGGCAGGAACCGCTCCTCGGTGAGGTCGGGCCGGTTCATGTAGCCGCGGGTCACGCCGACGCCGCCGACGTACAGCTCGCCCGGCACGCCGACGGGCCTCAGCCGCCGGCCCTCGTCCAGGACGTACATCCGCATGTTCGGCAGCGGCCTGCCGATGGGCACGGCCTCCACGAGCTGCCGGTCGCGCACGGGGTAGACGCAGGTGCCGACGGACGCCTCGGTCGGGCCGTACTCGTTGACCAGCCGGCCCGGCCCCAGCATCTCCAGCCACCGGTTGGCCATCGAACCGGGCAGCGCCTCGCCCGCGACGACGATCGTCCCGGCGAGCCCGGCGGCCTGCCGGGCGTCGATCTGGTGGCCGAGGACCTCCAGATGGCCGGGGGTGCACTTGACGAAGTCGTACGGGCCGCCCGCCACCAGCAGCGCGCCCAGCTCGCCCATGTCGAAGTCCTGGGGCAGCACGGTCACCCGGCGGCCGAGGACGAGCGGCGTCCACAGGTTCGGCACGACCAGGTCGAACGCCACCGAGCCGAACAACGGGGCGCCGCCGTCCCCGTCGCCGGCCAGCTCCTCGACCGCCCACCACACGTGGTTGACCAGCCCGCGGTGGGTGACCTGCACGCCCTTCGGCCGTCCCGTCGACCCGGACGTGAAGATCACGTACGCCAGCCGGTCGATGTCGAACGGCACGCCGGCGGGGTCGGCGGGCCGGCCGTCGAGCACGCCGCTCCCGACGTCCACGATCTCGACGTCCCGCAGGCCCTCGAAGAGGTGCGCGTGACCCGCCGAGGTCAGGACCAGCGGGGTCGCGGCGATCGAGAGCATGTCGCGGACGCGCTGCGCGGGGAACTTCGGGTCCATCGGCAGGTACGCCGCGCCGGCCTTCCACACTCCCATGAGGCAGGCGATCAGCTCGGGGCTCCGGTCGAGCAGCACGCCCACCGTGTCCTCCGGGCCGATGCCGCGCTCGCGCAGCAGGCTCGCCACCTGGTTGGCGCGGGCGTGCAGCTCGGCGTACGTGGTCGTGCGGCCCTCGAAGGAGACCGCGACCGCGCCGGAGTCCGCGTGGCGCTCCAGCAGCTCGGGGAGGGCGACGCCGGGGTACGGCCGGGCCGAATCGTTCCACGCGCCGAGGGCGAGGTCGCGCTCGGCGTCGGTGAGCAGTTCCAGGTCGGCGAGCGGCGTGCCGGGGGCCGCGGCGATCCGCTCGGCGAGCGCCCGGTAGTGCCCGGCGAGCCGGACCACGGCGTCCTCGTCGAAGCGGTCCTTCTGGTAGGTGAGGTAGAGCTCGGGGTCGTCCGCCCCGTTCAGGTGGACCAGCAGCGCGAGGTCGTAGGTGAAGTCGTCCACCTCGTGCTCCCACACCGACGCCTCAAGCCCCGGCCAGCGCCCGCGCTGGTCGCGGAAGACGCGCAGGGAGAAACCCACGGTCGACAGCGAGAAGTTGCGGGCGTCCCGGTCGCTCAGCGCCCCCGCCAGCTCGGAGAACGGCAGGTGGTTGGCGAGCGCCTCGCCGAGCCGCTGCCGCACCCCGGCCGCGGCCTGGCGGAACGAGGGGTCGCCCGACAGGTCGGCGCGCAGCGGGAGGGCGTTGACGAAGCAGCCCAGCACCGGCTCCAGCTCCACCCGGCGGCGCCCGCCGTTCACGGTGGCGAGCGTCAGGTCGCTCTGGCCGGTGTAGCGCGCCAGCAGCATCGAGAAGACCGTGAGCAGGGCCACGAACGGGGTGGTCCCGGGGCCGCCGGCCTCCCGCAGCGCCTGCAGGACCTCGTCCGGCAGCGTGAACAGGTGGCAGCCGCTGCGCGTGCCGCCGGACGGGGCGGCGCTCTGCTCCTTGGCCATCGGCAGCTCGACCGCGGACGCGCCGTCCAGCCGGTCGCGCCAGTACGCGAGCCGCCGCTCGCGCCGCTCACCGGTCAGCTCGCGCCGGGACCACGCCGCGTAGTCGGCGTACTGGAGCGGGGGCGGGGCGATCCCCGCCGGGCGGCCCTCGTGCACGGCCGCGTAGACGCCGGTCAGCTCGTCGACGATGATGCCGACCGACCACCCGTCGCACGCGATGTGGTGGCAGACGAACAGCAGCACGTGCTCCTCGTCCCCCAGCCGGACCAGCGTCGTCCGGTGGACCGGTCCGGTCTCCAGGTCGAACCGCTCGACCGCGGCCCTGAATGTGATCTCCCGGGCCCGGTCCTCCCGCTCGGCCTCCGGCAGGTCACGCAGGTCGACGACGTCGAGCGGCGCCGGACCGGGGTCGAGGACGATCTGGCGGGGCTCGTGCCCGTCTCCCTCGTAGACGGTGCGCAGGATCTCGTGCCGCTCGACCAGGGTGTCCAGCGCCACGGTCAGGGCGCGCGTGTCGAGCGGGCCGGTGAGCCGCAGGCCGATGGTGGAGTTCGGCGCGGGCGCGCCCTCGCCGAGCCGCGCGCCGAGCCACATCTGCGCCTGCTCGTAGGAGCAGGGGGCCGGGCCCCCGCCTCGCGGAGTGATCGCGTCCGCGGCGGCGGCCCGGGTGGCGAGAAGCCTGCGCAGCGCCTCCTGCCGGCGCGGGGAAAGCGAGGCTATTAGATGCTCGTTGTCAGTCGTCGGCGTTATCGTCACCGAGCGTTCTCCTCTCTGCGCACTAATGCGCAGAACAACTGACCACATGAAAATGGTTGAACGAGAAAACGCTTGATCGTCGATTCGCAGGATCTCGCCGCGTTTCGAGTCGAGACGCGTGGGAGCGCTCCCACGAAAGCATTATTTTCACGATACGGGACTACCCCCTGTTAACGCAAGCCTCGCGTTGACCTGCCGCCAGACACGACGTGTAAGAGGAAATCGACCTTCCGTCATCGTTTGCGGACGCCGGATCCCGCGTGCAGACGGGGGTTCCCGAGAGACACAGAGAGGTGTCGGATAATTTGACAGCGGGCGTGAGGCTTACCGGATGAAACATGTTTCTTGCGCGTAAGCCGACCCGGGTTCTATGTTGGCCGCCGGAATCTTTTTCTCGCAGGGGCGCCGCCTATTCGAGGGCCCGCCTGCCTCCTTAATTCGACTCGTCATCGCAGTCGACCACGGCTGGATCCCGCGTAGAAGGAGGACGATGGACGACTTCTGGAAGCCCTTGGAGATAACTCCGGACGGCGCCGCCGCCACGCCCGAGGGGCTGCTGGAGCGGTTGCGCGGAATGGACGTGGGCGACCTGCTCGTCCGCGAGAAGGCGCTCGTCTTCCGGGGGTTCGGCGTCACGCCCGGGACCCTGGACCCCGTCATGGACATGCTCCTGCCCAACCGGCTGGCCTACGTCCACGGCAACTCGCCCCGCACCAAGGTGGGCGGCAACGTCTACACCTCGACCGAGTACCCGCCCGAGTACACGATCTCCATGCACAACGAGCTGTCGTACTCCGCCGCCTGGCCCTCCCGCCTGCTGTTCTACTGCGAGAAGGCGGCCGAGAGCGGCGGGGCGACCCCCGTGGTGGACGGCGTGCGCTGGCTGGAGTCGCTCGACGACGAGGTCAGGGAGGCGTTCGCCAAGGGGGTGCGCTACACCCAGAACCTGCACGCCGGCCGGGGACTCGGCAAGAGCTGGCAGGAGACGTTCGAGACCGACGACCGCGACCAGGCGGCCGAGTTCCTCGACCGCATCGGCGCCGACTGGCAGTGGCGGCCCGACGGCGGCGTGCGGGTCTCGCAGATCAGGCCCGCCACCACCCGGCACCCGGTGACCGGGGTCGAGGTGTGGTTCAACCAGGCCGACCAGTGGCACCCCGCCTCGCTCGGCGACGAGACCGCCGCCATGCTCGCCGAACTCATGCCGCCGGAGGAGCTGCCGCAGTCGGTGACGTTCCCCGACGGCGCGCCGATCCCCGGCGACTACGTCGTCCAGGCGCGCGACCGCGGCCTGGACAACGCGGTGGACGTCGACTGGCGGACGGGCGACCTGCTGCTGATCGACAACGTGCTCGTCGGTCACGGCCGCCGGCCCTTCACCGGCTCCCGCCGCATCCTCGTCGCGATGTCCGACTGACCACGCCCGCGAAAGGGGAACCGCAGTGAACACGATCGCTCTGGGGGTCGCTGCGACCTTCACCGCCGAGCCGCTCGGGGACGCCCTGCGCTTCTGGCTCGCCGAGCTGGGTGTCGAGGGGGACGTCGCCTTCGCTCCGTACGACCAGGTCTTCCCCTCGCTCCTCGACCCGGGCAGCGTGCTCGGCCGGGCCGGCGCCGCGGTCGTCCTCGTCCGCGCCGAGGACCTCGTGAACGGCGACGGCGCCCGCGATCCGGGCGCGCTCGACGCCGCCGCGGACGACCTGGCCGCCGCGCTGCGGACCTCGTCGGGCGCGGCCGGCACCCCCCACCTCGTCGCGGTGTGCCCGGCCTCGCCCGGGCACGGCTCGCCCGCGGCCCACGTGCGCCTCACGGCCAGGCTGGCCCAGGCGTTCGAGGGCGATCCCGCGGTCTCCGTGCTCACCTCCGCGGAGCCGTACGAGCCGGCGGACCCGGAGGCCGTCCACGACGCCTTCGCCGACCGGACCGGCAACGTGCCCTACACCGACCGCTACTTCGCCGCGCTCGCCGGCGCCCTCGCCCGCCGCCTGCACGCGACGACCACCCCGCGTCCCAAGGTCGTCGTGGCCGACTGCGACGGCACGTTGTGGGACGGCGTCGTCGGCGAGGACGGCCCGGACGGCGTCGTCATCGGCTCCGAGCGCAGGCAGATCTGGCAGGAGCTCGCCCGGCAGGTCGCGGCCGGCCGGCTGCTGTGCCTGTGCAGCAAGAACGAGGAGAAGGACGTCCGCGAGGTCTTCACCCGGCATCCCGAGCTGCCGTTCGGCCTGGACGACGTCGCCGCGATGCGCGTCGGGTGGGAGGCCAAGTCTCAGGCCCTGCGCTCGCTGGCCGCCGAGCTGAACCTCGGGCTCGACTCCTTCGTCTTCCTCGACGACAGCCCGGTCGAGTGCGCCGAGGTCCGGGCCGGCTGCCCCGAGGTGCTGACCCTCCGGCTCCCGGCCGACGCGGCCGGGGCGGCCGCCTTCCTGCGGCACTGCTGGCCGCTCGACGTGACCGCGGTGACCGAGACCGACCGCGAGCGCACCCGGTACTACCAGGAGGAACGGCGGCGCGAGCAGGCCAGGGGCGAGATGTCCCTCGCCGACTTCTTCGCCACGCTCGACCTGCGGGTGACCATCGCTCCGGCCGGCCCCGAGCACGAGGCGCGGGCCGCCCAGCTCGCCGAGCGGACCAACCAGTTCAACCTCTCCGGGACGCGGCGCCTGGACGGCGACGAGATGTTCGTCGTGGACGTGCGCGACCGGTTCGGGGACTACGGCGTCGTCGGCCTCACCGACGTACGGGCGGACGGGGACACGCTGCGCGCCGGCGCGTTCCTGCTGAGCTGCCGCGCACTCGGACGCGGGGTGGAGCACCGCATGCTCGCCCACCTGGGCGCCCTCGCGCGCGAGCGCGGGCTAGCCAGGGTGGCCCTGTCCTTCCGGGCGACCGAGCGCAACCAGCCGGCCAGGGACTTCCTCGCCACGCTGCCCGCCGCCGTCGAGCCGTACGACGAGGAGGCGGCCTGGTACGTCCTCGACGCGGGCGACGCGGCAGCCGTCGTCCACTCCGCGGTCCATCCGGCGGGCCCTGCTGGGGAGAGGGCAGCGAGGCCCGCCAGGACCACGGAACTCGCCGCTCCGGCGGCCTGGGAGGCCGTCGAACGGATCGCGACCCGGCTCACCGGAGCCGAGGCGATCATGGACGCGATGCGCGCCGCCCGCCCCGTCACGGAGGTGGCCGGAGCGAGCCCGGTCGAGGCGACCGTCATGCGGTGGTGGGCGGAGCTCCTCGACCTGGCGCCCACCTCCGTGAACGACGGCTTCTTCGAGCTGGGCGGCCACTCGCTGCGGCTGGTGCAGTTCATGGCGCGGGTGCGCGCGGAGTTCGGCGTCGAGCTGCCCTTCGACACGCTCTACACCACCTCGTTCACCGTCGCCGAGGTCGCCAAGGTGATCGAGGAGCGGCAGCTCGCCGACACCGACGACGAGGAGCTGGCCGGGCTGCTCGACGAGCTCGCGGGCCTGTCGGACGAGGAGATCGACGCCCTGCTCGACTCCGGGAACGGCTGATCCGCATGGCCACGATGCTGCTGAGCGCCCACGGCACCAACGGCGACGTGCTCCCGTTCGTACGGATCGGGCGCGAGCTTGCGGAGCGCGGACACGACGTCGTCGTGATGACCCACTCCTGGTTCGCCGGCCCGATAGCCGCCGCCGGGCTGCGTCATCTGCCGATCGACACGGCGGAGGGCTACGACCGGCACCTCGACGACGCCCGGCGGTTCATGCTCGATCCTCTGAGAGACCCCGACGGCGTGCTCGCGCTCTACCGGCGCAACGGCCTGTTCGAGCTGCTGGCCGACGAGGTCCGCATGATCGAGGCGCACTACCGGCCGGGGGAGACCGTGGTGGTCGCCCGGCACACCTCGGGCATCGCCGCGCAGATGGTCGCCGAGCTCCGCGGGGTGCCGGTGGCGCTGGTGTCCGTCACGCCCCACCAGTACGTGTCGTTGCCGGTGCTCGGCAACCTCTTCCGGCACGTGCTCGGGCAGGGGTACGACGAGGTGTTCCAGGCCTTCGGCCTGCGCCCGGTCCGCGACTGGGCGGCCTATCTGACCAGTGTGAAGACGCAGCTCGCCCTGTGGCCGGAATGGTTCGACGCCGCGGGCCAGCCGGCGCCGCAGAACGTCGTGCGCTGCGGGTTCGTGCTCGGCGACACGGCGGAGGGGCCGGTCCCCGACTGGACCGAGCCGCCCGTCCTGATCACCGGTGGCACCGGGCAGGTGCTGCACCAGCGGTTCTACGACGTGGCGGCCCGCGCGTGCCGTCGTATCGGCAGGAAGGCCCTGCTGGTGACCCGGCACCCGTCGTTCCTTCCCGAATCGCTGCCCGACGGGGTGGAGTGGGTGCCCTCGGCGTCGTTCGCCACGGTGATGCCCCGTGTCGCCGCGGTCGTCCATCACGGGGGGATCGGCACGCTCGCGCGGGCGCTGGAGTCGTCGACCCCGCAGGTGCTGCTCGCGCACGGCGTCGACCGTCCGGACAACGCGGAGCGGCTCGACCGCGCGGGGGTCGCGGAGTGGCTGCCCGTGTCGCACTGGGACGCGGAACGGGCGGCCGGACTGCTGGCCCGGGCCCTTGGCGACGACGGATACCGCGACCGGATCGCGCCGCTCGCGGCCGCCGCCGGGTCGGAGGACTCCGTGCGCGTCGTCGCCGAGCACGCCGAGGCGTTGCTCGGCACCGACGCCGTCATGACGCGGCCGGATCCGCGCGAGCGGCTCGCCCGGCTCACCCCCGAGCAGCGTGCGCGCCTGGCCGCGATGGCCCGCGCCCGCCGAGACGTGGCCTCCGCCTGACGCCTAGCGCAGGCTCACGTTGGAGGCCGCCCACAGCTCCGCGATCCGGCCGTCCTCCACGCGCATCATCTCCAGCAGCGCGGCCGGCTCGCCGTCCGCGCCGGGCCGCGGGTAGACGCTGGCACGGACGGCGACCGTGTCGCCCTCGGCGACCATCTGGTCGGCCTCCACCCGCAGTTCCGGGTAGCGGGCGAGGATCTCCCGCCAGGCGTTCTTCACCGCCTCCACGCCCGTCGTGCCCATGGGGTGGCTGTAGAAGCCGGGGGCGAAGATCTCGTCCACCGCGTCGACGTCTCCTGCCATGGCCGCCGCGTACATGCGCTCCACCAGCGCCTTCATGTCCTTCTCGGTCATCGCGACACTCGCTCCTTAACGATCGGTCGGTAAGTATGAGCATGGCCGCTTACCGAACGGTCGTCAAGTAGACTGCGGCGGGAAGGAAGGGGACCGATGGCGGAGCCGAGAAGGCGGGCCGGCCGGGACGCGGCGGAGACCCGCGGCCGGATCCTGGCGGTCGCGCAGAGCCTGTTCGCCGAGCGGGGGTACGCGGGCACGTCGGTGGCCGACATCGCGGGCCGGCTCGGCACCAGCAAGGCGGCGCTGTACTACCACTTCTCGTCGAAGTCGGAGATCGCCCAGGCGCTGCTGGCGGGGCCGCTGGAGGCGTACGAGCGGCTGACCGCCGGGGCCGCCGGCCGGCCTGCCGAGGACCTGCTGGCGGCGGTGATCGCGACGACGGAGGAGCTGCACGAACTGGTCGGCGTCATCGGCGGCGACCCGTCCCTGCAGTCGGCCCGCGGCGCCCTCGTGTCCCGGTCTCGCGAGATCAACGAGGCCGTCGTCGCGGCGCTGGCCGGCGAGGGGCCGGGGCGCGCCGGCGAGGTCCGGGCCCAGGCGGCCTACGCCGTGGCGAAGAACGGCACCCTGGCTCTGCTCGCCTCCGGCGGCGGCCGCCTCTCGCCGTCCGACCGGGCCGAACTGCTCGCCGCCGCCGTCCGCGCCCTCACCGCGACCGGCTGACCCGCATACACGCGCGCCGACCGTGCACTCGTCGTGGGCGGCCGACCCGCGCGTACGCGCGCCGACCGCGCCCGCGCCGCGACCGGCCGATCCGCGCCCACTGAACGTCAGGGCGAGGGGAGGAAGGCGGCCAGGCCGTCCAGCACGCGTTCGAGGCCGAGGGTGAAGGCGGTGTCGTGGCGGTCGGCCCGGTGCGGGGTCCGCGCCTCCACCATGATCCGCACGAGCGTGGGGTACGCGCCCTCGGCGATGATCCGGTCGCCGTACGAGCCCTGCGCGGCCAGCCAGGCGTCGTTGTCGTAGCCGCCCGCCCGCTCGGCGTGCTCGCCCAGCACCGCACCCTGCACGAAGATCCGCAGTGTTCCGACGGCGGCCAGCATGCCGTCCGGGTCAAGCCCGAGGCCGTCGACCGCGCGCAGCCAGGCCTCCAGCCAGCGCAGGCTCCCGGGTCCGAGGCCGGGGCGGGCCGCCGCCACCGCGGAGAACCAGGGATGGCGCAGCAGCAGCGCCCGGGTGCGCCCGGCCAGGACGCGCAGATCGGCCCGCCAGTCGCCGCCGGGCTCCGGCGGGTCCTCCTCGCGCATCACGGCGTCCACCATCAGGTCGAGCAGGTCGTCCTTGCGGGACACGTACCGGTAGAGCGAGGTCGTGCCGGTCCCCAGCTCGGCGGCCACCCGCCGCATCGACACCGCGTCGATCCCCTCGGCGTCGGCCACCCGGACGGCGGCCGCCGCGATCTCGTCACGGCTGTGCGCGGGCCGGGGGCCGCGGGCGGCCCGTTCGGGGCGGTTCCAGATCGGCTCCATTGCGAACAGTGTACGCAGTGGCGTACGGTCAACAACTGCGAACGATGTACCCGGGTTTGGGAGGACGCATGGACGTCGACGTGGTCGTGGCGGGCGCCGGCCCGGTCGGGCTGATGCTCGCCTGCGAGCTGCGGCTGGGCGGGGCCTCGGTTCTGGTGCTGGAACGCCGGGCCGACCGGGCCGCAGAGCTGAAGGCGGGAGCCATGGGCGCGCGCTCGGTCAACGCGCCGACGGCCGACGCCTTCCGGCGCCGCGGGTTGCTGGACGAGGTGCGGCGGGCCGCGCTCATGTGGTTCGAACCCGGCGGCGAACCGGACGCACCTCCGGAAAAGCCGGTGTTCGTGGGCCACTTCGCGGGCATCCCGATCCGCGCGGACCTGCTCGACCCGGCCGACCCGGACCTCGCGGCGTACACGCTCGGCGGGGGCGCGATCAGCCAACTCGACCTGGAGACGATCCTGGAGACGCGCGCCCTGGCCCTCGGCGCGGCCGTCCGGCGGGGCGTCGCGCTCACCGGCTTCGAGGCGGACGGCGAAGGCGTGACCGCGGTGACGGAGGAGGGCACGATCCGGGCGGGCTGGCTGGCCGGCTGCGACGGCGGCCGGAGCACGGTGCGCAGGCGCGCGGGCATCGCCTTCCCGGGCACGGACGCCGAGTTCGCCGGGCGGCAGGCGATGGTGGAGTTCGCCGATCCCGCCCGGCTGCCCCTCGGCGGCTGGGTGCGCACCGAGCGGGGGGCATACGTCCACGGGCCGGTCCCCGGGCGGGTCCACACGGTGGAGTACGGCCCGGTGCCCGGCGGTCGCGAGGCCCCCGTGACGGCCGAGGAGATGAACGAGAGCCTTCGCAGGATCGCGGGGATCGACGCCGGGATCACCGCCGTGCGGGCCGGCACCCGCTACACGGACTCCACCCGGCAGGCCGCGACGTACCGGGCGGGTCGCGTGCTCCTCGCAGGGGACGCCGCGCACATCCACTCCCCGGCCGGCGGGCAGGGGATGAACCTCGGTCTCGGCGACGCGGTGAACTTGGGCTGGAAGCTGGCGGCGGCCGTCCGCGGATGGGCGCCGGACGGCCTGCTCGACAGCTACACGGCCGAGCGGCATCCGATCGGTGCCTGGGTGCAGGGGTGGAGCGACGCCCAGACCGCGCTGGGCCGTCCCGATGGCCGCACCGCGGCCCTGCGCGCCGTCGTCGCCGACCTCCTCGGCACCCGGGCGGCGGCGACGTACGTGGTCAAGCAGATCAGCGGGCTCGGCCGGGGGTACGGCACGCGGGACGGCCACCCGCTCGCGGGCCGCCTCGCGCCGGACCTCCCGCTCGACGACGGCACCACGTTGTCCGCCCGGTGTGAGGAGGCCCGGTTCCTCCTCGTCACCCGCGACCCCCGGCTGCGGGAGCTCGCCGCGCCGTACGCGGACCGGCTGACGGTGCTCCCGGGACCGGGGGATCTGCTGGTCCGCCCGGACGGCTACGTGGCGGGCGGAGACGCCGGCGACCTCACCCCCTGGCTCGGCGCCCCCTCACCCGCCGGGCGGTCCAGCAAGTGAGGGCACACCGCGCCGTCACTCGTAACGGGCCGACTCCGGAGACGTCAGACGCCGCAGAAGGGTCAGCGGCACGGCGGTGACCGCCACCGCCACCGTCAGACCCCCGGCCAGCGACAGCCAGTACGCCCCGCCGGGCGGTCGCCACGGCGGCGTCCCGGCCGACAGGCCGAGCAGGAGAGCCGACACCACGAGTCCCAGGGCCGCGCTGACCCCCGCCACCACCAGGAGAGGCAGCGCCGTCTCGGCCAGCGTCATCCGGGCCAGGCACCCGACCCTGACGCCGGCCAGCCGGAGCAGGGCCAGTGGGCGGCGGCGCTCGATCAGCCCGCCGGTCACGGCGGTCGCCAGGCTGCAGGCGGCGACGAGCAGGGCGAGCGACAGGCCCGCGTCGCTCAGCCGTTCCAGGTTGACCAGGTGAGGGTTGGCGTCCGCGCGCGCCTCCGCGGCGGTCGCGGGGGTGGACCGGGCCGCGGGGTAGGCCGCCTCCATGGCGGTGCGAGCCCGCTCGATCGTCGCGGGCCGCCCGTCCGTGGCGACGGCCACCGCGGCGACCCGCATCGCCGCCAGCTCCGCGGGCCCCACCGGCGGGGACGGCGGCCGGGCCGTCCCCGCGAACAGACCCTCTCCCAGGTAGGAGGCGTCGGCGGCGACGATCGCGGCCGGCTCTGAGCAGGAGGCCATCCTCAGGGCGAGCAGATCGCCGCAGCGGGCGTAAACGGTGCTCAGCGCGGTGTTCGCCTTCCCCCGCCATCGCGCGGCCGCGCCCGCGGGGACCCGCAGTTCCACCACCCGGCCGGTCCGGCCGGCGGCCGCCGCGATCGCGTCTGCGGCTCGCGGCGGCGCGGCCACGGCGCCGTCCCTGTCGGTGAGGGCCATCGCGACCAGGTCGCCGGGCAGCGCGCGGGCTTTCCCGGCGCTCCCTCCCATCGCGGGAAGCACCCCGCTGATGACGGTGGCGGTGAACACGGCGAGCACGAGTCCGCTGACCGCGCGGAACCCCGCGGACGGGTCGGCCTGCAGACGCCGTCCGGCCAGCAGTCCCGCCGGGCCCCGCGTCCTGCCGAGGGCTCGGCCGACGGCCGCCGTGAGCGACGGCCCCGCGGCCACGATCCCGGCGACGATCGCCGCGAAGGCCAGCACGACCCCCGCGACCGCCCCCGGGCTGTCGCTGTGCAGGGACACCAGCACCGCCGGCACGAAGGCCGCCAGGCCCGCGGGCAGCAGGAACAGCCGCCGCCGGCCCGGTCGGGGCGCGACCGCGCGCCGCGACACACCGAGCGGGGAGATCCGGACGCGGCGCAGGCTGACCATGGCGGTCGCCGCCGCCAGCGCGGGGACGCCGGCTCCGACGAGCGCGGCGTACGGAGCCGCCGGCGCGAGATCGGAGGGGAAGAACGACCAGCCGTCCAGGGGGAAGCCGGCCACCACCGGCCGGAGCAGGTGGAAGGCGGCGAAGCCGCCGGCCGTCCCGGTGACCGCGGCCGCTCCCGCCTCCACCGCCGCCACCACGCCGATCTGCCCGGGGGTGGCTCCGGCCAGGCGCATGGCCGCGAACCGCCGCTCCCGCCGGGCGGCCGCCAGCCGGGTGACCATCGAGACGAACACCAGCACCGGCAGCACCAGACCGGTGACGCCGACCGCGATGACCACGGCCAGCAGCCCGGTCGAGCCGTGGTCCTCCGGCTCGGCCTCAATGGCGGTCACCCGCTCCACACCGGGGTACGAGCGCAGCTCGGCCGCGTCGTGTCCCGCGACGACGACGAGGTCGTCCGGCCCGCGGAGCGCGAGGTCGCCGATGATCTGTGTCACGGCCCCGGGGAAGCGCGCGCCCAGCAGCGGCGCCGGCGTGGTCGCGAGCAGCCGCGCCATGGCGGGCGACACCGCCAGCTCACCCGGTCCCGGCAGCCGGGACAGCCCCGGCGGCAGGGGCGGCGCCGCTCCCAGAGCCGCCACGTCCACCCGGACGATCGGCCGGTCCAGATACCTGTCGTCGCTCCTGCGCCACAGCGCCGGGTCCGCAGGCCGGCCCTCCGGGCGGACGTCGAGAGGCGAGGTGCGCAGCCAGGCCGCCCGGACGTCGTGGGCGTGCAGCGCCGGAGCGACGACCGTGCCGAACAGCAGCATGGCCACGCCGACGGCGGTGCCGGCCGCCATGACCGCCAGCCGCACGATCGCCTCGGTCCCGCCCCCCACCGCGATGCGGGCCGACAGGCGGATCATGCCGCGGCCGCCGCGGTCACCCGGCCATCGCGCACGATGATCTCCCGGTCGGCGTAGGCGGCGACCCGCGGGTCATGGGTCACCAGGATCACCGTGGCCCCCTGCTCCCGGGATGCCGCCACCAGCAGTTCCATGACGTCCTCTCCCGCGAGCGAGTCCAGTGATCCGGTCGGCTCGTCCGCGAAGATCACTTCGGGACGTGTGACGAGGGCGCGGGCGACGGCCACGCGCTGGGCCTGGCCGCCCGACAGCTCGCCCGGCCTGCGCCGCTGCAGGCCGTCCAGGCCCAGCCGGTCGAACAGGCGCGTCGCCGCCTCGCGCGCGTCGCGGCGGGTGGTGCGGTCGAGCAGGAGCGGCAGCATCACGTTCTCGATCGCGGGCAGTTCCGGGACGAGTTGCCCGAACTGGAAGACGAAGCCGAAGCGCCGGCGGCGCAGCTCGCTCCTGGCCCGCTCGCCGAGCAGATCGATGCGCCGCTCGTCGTAGCGGATCTCGCCCGAGTCGGGGGTGAGCACGCCGGCGAGGCAGTGGAGCAGGGTCGACTTTCCCGAGCCGCTCGGCCCCATCACCGCCAGGATCTCGCCCGGCTGCACCGACATGTCGGCGCCCCGGAGCGCCTGTGTGGCGCCGAACGTCTTGACCACCGCGCGGGCGGCCAGCAGGGGAGCGGCGCTCATGGCTGGATCTCCTTGGCGAGGCGGTCGAGGCGGGCGACGGCCAGGTCCAGCCACCTCAGGTCCGCCTCCAGGTGGAAGAGCGCGTAGTCGGCGACCAGGGAGCCGCTCAGGTCGGCCTCGCGGCGGAACGTCGTCAGCTCCCGCATCCGCCGGAGGTGGGCGGCGCGCTGGGCGTCCAGATACTCCTCGGCGGGCCGGCCCGACAGCAGAGCCAGCACCACCTTGGCGAACAGCACGGTCTGCAGGTGCGGCTCGGGCTGCTCGGGCGTCGCCAGCCAGGTCTCGACCGTGCTCACGCCCGACGATGTGATGGCGTACCGCTTGCGCTCCGGCCCCGCGCCGGACTCCAGGCCGGCGACCGTCACCAGCCCGTCGCGTTCCAGCCGTCCCAGGGTGGCGTACACCTGCCCGTACGGAAGGGGCCTGCCTTGCCCGAAGTAGCCGTCGTAGGCGCGTTTGAGGTCGTAGCCGTGCCTGGGCCGGGGTTCGAGGAGCCCCAGCAACGTCCCCGGTATGTTCATGCCCCGACTATACGTCTGATGTATACCTTGAGAGAATAGTCGGCGCGAAACGCCTCGTCCTCCTGGTCACGGCCTGGGGTCGCCGGCGCGTGTCCGGCGTGTCCGCGTTCGTGGGCCGGGGGCTGTTGCCTGGCGCGCCGGACGTGAGTGACGATGGCGCGGAGGGACCCGGAGAGTGAGGGCGCCGTGACGAATCCATGGCTTGCGCTTGAGTCCGGAGCGGACGCGGCGAAGCGGACGAGCGAGGTGCGCCGCGCCCACGAGAGGTTCCTGTCGGCCGGGGTCGTGCCCGGGTCGGTCCGCCCGGTGGTGGCCGACTCGTGGCGGCGGTCGGCGCGGTCGGTCGACCCCGTGACGCTCCCGCCGCTGGAGCTGGCGGACGACGAGCTGGAGGAGTACCGGCGGGCCCATCCGCTCGCCGAGGTGCTGCCGCTGTTCCGCGAGCTGCTCGGGTCGATCGCCGACGACGGCCACCACCTGCTCGCGGTCTGCGACGCCGACGGCCAGCTGCTGTGGGTAGAGGGCCACCGGGGCGTACGGCTCCAGGCCGAGCGGATGAACTTCGTGGCCGGGGCACGGTGGGACGAGTCCCACGCCGGCACCAACGCCCCAGGGGTGGCGATCGCGGTCGACCACCCCGTCCAGATCTTCGCCACCGAGCACTTCAGCGTGCCGGTGCAGCCGTGGACCTGCGCGGCCGCCCCGATCCACGACCCGCACACCGGGCTGCTGCTGGGCGCGGTCGACGTCACCGGGGGTGACCACCTCGCGAGCCCCTACAGCCTGGGGCTCGTCCAGGCCGCGGCCCGGGCGGCCGAGGCCCACCTGGCCACACTCCCGGCCCGCGCGTCCGCATCTGTGACGCTCTCGGCGCTCGGCCGCGACGACGTCCTGCTGTCCATGGGCCCGCGCCGCATCCGGCTCGGCCGCCGGCACAGCGAGATCGTCGTCCTGCTCGCGTGCCATCCCGAGGGGCTCACCAGCGACCAGCTCATCACCGAGCTGTACGGCGACCGCATGCTCAACCCGGTGACGCTGCGGGCGGAGCTGTCCCGGCTGCGCCACCGCCTCGGCCCGCTGCTCGACTCCCGGCCGTACCGGCTGCGGGTGCCGGTCCGCGCCGACTTCCAGGTGCTCGCCGGCCACCTCGCCACCGGCGCGGCGGAGGCGGCGCTGCGCGCCTACCGGGGGCCGCTGCTGCCCACCTCGGACGCGCCCGGCATCGTGTGGGAGCGGCGGCTCCTCGACGACGGGCTGCGCGACCTGCTCGTCACGGGCCGCGACCCGGCGGCGCTGGAGCGGTGGGTGCGCACGCCCTGGGGGCGCGACGACCTGTTCGCCTGGCAGGCCCTGCTGGCCGCGCTGCCTCCGGGCAGCCCGAGCCGCGCCCGCGTCGCCTGCCGCGTCCGCGACCTCGACGCCGAGTACGGCCTCCCGGACGCCTGAGGCGCTACCGCCCAAGGGACGACGCCAGCCAGCGGCGGACGACCGCGGCGGCGAGCGGCAACGGGACCGTGCCCGCACCGAGGCCGACGTCCACGAGGAGGTCGAACACGTCGCCCCGCCGGGCCGCCGTGGCGATGGCCGCGTCGATGAAGCCGGGCGACCGGGAGGCGCGGGCCAGGACGTCGGTGGTGACCAGGTGCCGCCCGAGGGCGCGGCGCAGCGACCGCCGGTACGCGGGCACCGGGCCGGCGGTGGACAGCAGGGCCGCCTCCGCCGCGAGGCGGCCCGTGAGGAGGGCGTAGTAG
Source organism: Microbispora sp. ATCC PTA-5024 (assembly GCF_000511135.2). NCBI lineage: Bacteria > Bacillati > Actinomycetota > Actinomycetes > Streptosporangiales > Streptosporangiaceae > Microbispora > Microbispora sp. ATCC PTA-5024. The sequence continues at coordinate 463,556 of NZ_KI866526.1, forward strand.
ATGCCCTCGCCGGTCAGGGGGTTGATGAAGTTTCCCGCGTCCCCGGCGAGCAGCACCCGCCCCCTCCCCGGACCCGGCCGGGCGGTGGACAGCGGCAGGTGGTGGGCCCGCAGGTCGCGCGCCGTCAGGTGGGGCAGCAGCCGTTCGAGCCGGCCGTGCAGGACCGCGCGGCCCGGCAGCCCGGTGGCCCGCAGCTGGGGCAGCAGCATGCCGAACCCGACGTTGGCCGTGCCGTCCCCGACGGGGAACGACCACGCGTACGCCGGCCAGCCGTCCCGCTGCATGGCGATGAGCTGGACGTCGTCGTCGGCCGGGACGTCGGCGTAGCCGCGGACGGCGATGGCGGTGTGCGCGGCGGGGGAGGCCGGGACGCCGATGAGCCGCCGCACGGTCGAGTTGGCGCCGTCGGCCGCGACGACGGTCCGCCCCGCGGCCGTCCCGTCCACGACCACGTGCCCGTCGCGCTCCTCCAGCGTCCGCACGCGATGGCGGCGGACCTCGACGCCTCTCGACCGGGCCGCCTCCACCAGGCGGGCGTCGAAGACGGCACGCGGCACGACGTGGTTGGGCCGGGCCACGGTCGCCAGCACCCGCTCCCCGCCGGGGGACACCACCGACAGGCGGCGTGTCGGACGGTAGTCGTCGATCAGGCCGGGGAGCCCGAGCGTCGCGAGCTCGACCCGGGCGTGCGCGGCGATGCCGTCGCCGCAGGCCTTGTCCCGGGGGAAGTCCTCCCGGTCGAGCAGCAGCACCCGCGCCTCGGGCCGGAGCTGCCGGGCCCGCAGGGCCGCCGCCGCGCCCGCGGGCCCGGCGCCGACGATCACCAGGTCCCAGATGTCGTCCACATGATCAGGGTGCCACGCCGGAACCCGCCCAAACCGCTCGGTTCCTCAGAGGCCGTACGTGGGGAACAGGTCGCCGGTCGGCCAGGAGGTGACCGCGTCGGCGGCCTTGTGGAGGAGGCCGTCGATGTCGGAGTACGACAGCCCCGAGGGGTCGTCGCGCTGGTCGAACAGCACCACCCAGCTCAGCCCGTCGAACCGGCGGACCATGAGCGTCGAGGTGCCGGGCAGCGAGCCGTCGTGCCAGGTGTTGCGGCCGCCGCCGGAGACCGGCCGGACCATCCAGCCGAGGCCGTAGTACCAGCCGTCGGCGTTCACCCCGGTCGCCGGTCTGGCGAACGCCTTGGAGATCGACGCCGAGGTCAGCACCCCGGCGGCGTCGTAGATCCGGGTGAACTTCGCCAGGTCGACGGCGGAGGAGAGCCAGCCGCCGTGGGCGGCCATGTTCTCGATGTCGAACCCGCCGTACGGCGAGGGCACGACCGTCCCCGAGCCGTCGAGCACGGTGGTGCCGGTGTACTGCGAGAGGTACGGCGCCTCGCCGGTCCGCCGCAGGCTCTTCGCCGACCGCGCGGGGACCATCCGCTTGATCTTCATCGGCGACAGCACGGTGCGCTGGACGTAGTCGGCGTACGGCAGCCCGCTGACCTTCTCGATGATCCGCCCGAGCAGCAGGTAGCCGTAGTTGGAGTAGGCGTACCTCGTGCCGGGAGCGGCGTCCAGCCGCCGCTTCGAGGCGTACTGGACGATCTGGGCCTGGGTCACCGGCAGCGGCACCCCGAGGGCCGCGGCGACCGCCCGGTCGGCGAACATCGGGTCGGGCGAGACCGCGCGATCCCAGCCGCCGAGGTGCTGCAGCAGGTGGAGCACGGTCACCGAGCCCAGCCGCGAGTCGGCCGCCGTGGCGAGCCCGAGCAGCGGCGCGACCTTGGCCGACAGGCTGAGCTTGCCGCTCTGCACGAGCGTGAGCACGGCCGTCGCGGTGACCGGCTTACTCAGGCTGGCGATCCGGAACAACGAGGTCGGGCCGGCCTGGAACGACGTGTCGGCCGTCCAGTTGTACCCCCGGGCCAGCACGAGCCTTCCCTTGCGCACGACGGCCAGCGACGCGTGCGGCACGTTCCTGGCCTGCATGAACGTCTTCAACGTGGTATCGAACGACGTCAGGCCGGTCGCGCTCCGCCCGGTCACGGTCCAGGCGCGCGCGGCCGCGGCGGCGGGCAGGGCGGCCGCCGGACGGGCGGGCAGGGCGGCGGCTCCGGCCGCGGCTCCCGCCAGCAGCCTCAGGGCGTCTCTCCGGGTCGGCACGGTTGATCCCCCGATCGTCGCAACGGAACAGGGAACGGATCTTACGGTAAAGATCGTCTCTTCGTGGGCGTGCCGGTCAGTGCGGGCGGGAGGCGTTCCCGGTAAGGGAGCGGCGCCGCGAGACACGGCGGTGACGGCAAGGGCGACGGCGGCAGCGGCGGCGCCGCGCGATACGGCGGCGACGGCGGGCGGCCGCGAGACACGGCGGCAACGTACCGGCAACATGCGCGCAACTAGCGTCCGTGGCGTCACGTGGAAACCCCCTGAGAGGTCGCATCATGGCCCGTTACGCAGCCCCGGGACAGCCCGACGCCGTCATGGCCTACCAGCCCCGTTACGACCACTGGATCGGCGGCGAGTACGTCCCGCCCGAGAAGGGGCAGTACTTCGAGAACCCGTCACCCGTCAACGGCCAGACCTTCACCGAGGTCGCCCGCGGCACGGCCGGCGACGTCGAGCGCGCCCTGGACGCGGCGCACGGCGCGGCCCCGGCCTGGGGCAGGACCCCGGCCGCCGAGCGGGCCGGCGTCCTCAACCGCATCGCGGACCGGATGGAGGAGCACGCCGAGCAACTCGCCGTGGCCGAGACCTGGGAGAACGGCAAGCCCATCCGGGAGACGCTGGCCGCCGACATCCCGCTCGCCATCGACCACTTCCGCTACTTCGCCGGCGCCATCCGCGCCCAGGAGGGCGGGCTCGCCGAGATCGACGAGCACACCGTCGCCTACCACTTCCACGAGCCGCTGGGCGTCGTGGCGCAGATCATCCCGTGGAACTTCCCCGTCCTCATGGCCACGTGGAAGCTCGCGCCCGCCCTCGCCGCCGGCAACGCGGTCGTGCTGAAGCCGGCCGAGCAGACCCCGGCGTCCGTCCACTACTGGATGAGCCTGATCGCCGACCTGCTGCCGCCCGGGGTCGTGAACATCGTGAACGGCTTCGGGGTCGAGGCCGGCAAGCCGCTGGCCTCCAGCGCCCGGGTGGCGAAGGTCGCGTTCACGGGCGAGACCACGACCGGGCGGCTGATCATGCAGTACGCCAGCGAGAACATCAAGCCCGTCACCCTGGAGCTGGGCGGCAAGAGCCCGAACATCTTCTTCGACGACGTGTCGCGCGCCGACGACGCCTTCTACGACAAGGCGCTGGAGGGCTTCACGATGTTCGCGCTGAACCAGGGCGAGGTGTGCACCTGCCCCTCGCGGGCGCTGATTCAGCAGGGCCACTACCAGCGGTTCCTCGACGCCGCCGTCGCCCGTACGGAGAAGGTCGTGCAGGGCCACCCGCTGGACACCACCACCATGGTCGGCGCCCAGGCGTCGAACGACCAGCTCGAGAAGATCCTGTCGTACCTGGACATCGGGCGGCAGGAGGGTGCCAAGGTGCTCATCGGCGGGGAGCGGGCCGACCTCGGCGGCGAGCTCTCCGGCGGCTACTACGTCCAGCCGACGATCTTCGAGGGCGCCAACCACATGCGGGTCTTCCAGGAGGAGATCTTCGGCCCGGTCGTGTCGGTCACGTCGTTCACCGACTTCGACGACGCCATCAAGATCGCAAACGACACCCTGTACGGCCTGGGGGCCGGGGTGTGGACGCGCGACATGAACACCGCCTACCGGGCCGGCCGGGCCATCCAGGCGGGCCGGGTGTGGACCAACTGCTACCACGCCTATCCCGCGCACGCGGCCTTCGGCGGCTACAAGCAGTCGGGCATCGGCAGGGAGACCCACAAGATGATGCTGGAGCACTACCAGCAGACGAAGAACCTGCTGGTCAGCTACTCGCCCGACAAGGTCGGGTTCTTCTAGGCCGATGGGCGAGATCTCCCGCGTCGACCTGACCCCCGCGGCCGCCGACCTCATCCGGCGGCTGCGGGAGGTCCACGGCCCGCTGATGTTCCACCAGTCGGGCGGCTGCTGCGACGGCAGCGCGCCCATGTGCTATCTGGAGGGGGAGTTCCGTACCGGCTCCTCCGACGTGCTGCTCGCCTCGCTGTCGGTCGAGGGCGTCGACGAGCCGGTGACGTTCTGGATGTCGACCAGCCAGTTCGAGCGCTGGCGGCACACCCACCTGACCGTGGACGTGGTCCCGGGGCGCGGCAGCGGCTTCTCCCTGGAGGCCCCGGAGGGGGTGCGGTTCCTGATCCGCTCCCGCCTGCTCACCGAGGACGAGCGCGCCGTCCTCGACGCCTGACCGGCATGCCCGCCGCCCGGTCCCCCCGCCGGGCGGCGGGCGCGGCGCCTCGGATCCGGCCGGCCGTACGTGTGCGTCCTCAGGGCGTACGGCCGGCGTTCGTCGATGGCTGTCCGATGTCGAAGCCGAACGCGGACGACTGTATGACCGCTACCCGGCCCGCTGTCGGCGCCGTACTCTCCGCTCATGACCAACCTCGGACTCCTCGACGCATGGAGCCTCTGGCTGGACGGCCAATCCACGATCGGCCACACCCTCTACGGCATCCCCATGATCTGGGTGGGACGGGCCGGCAAGATCCTCGCCTTCATCAGTGCCTTCGCCGTACTTGTCGACATCGTCGGGCCCGACCGGATCAGCCGCTACGGACGCTGGCTCACGAACGTCGACGAGCCCATCGAGACCAAGACCGCCTACGTCTTCGCCTATCTCCTCATAGGGCTGGCCGTGGCGGGCGTCGCGCTCACATTGCGGATCATGCACGTGCCACTGGACACCACCTGGCACCTCACCGGGCTGCCGGCTCTGCTCGTGCCCCTGACGGCCATAGGCGTACCGGCGACAGCTGTGATCTTCGGCCCACGGTTCCTCGGTTGGCTTTTCAGCAAGCCCGGCTTCGCCACCGCCATACGAATCCTGTCCCTGGCAGGGTTGATCATCGGCTTCCACTTCGACCTGCTCGCCTCATGACTCCGCGGCCACGGGCCGACGGTCATGGTGGTTGACGGAGGCGGGTCGCTGCGCGCGCCGCTCGTTCGCCGCCGGACAGCCCCTGATCGCGATCCTGATCGCTCGACGGGGAGGAACGTGCCGTCCGGCGGCTCACGGGTGACCCGGGTGACCCCACGGGCTGGGGGGTCGCCTCAGATCCGGCCGGTGCCCGCGCCGGCGAGGACGGCCGACTTGACCGTGCCCGGGCTGTCGACCGTGTACGGGTACGGGATGGAGGCCACGCTGCCGGAGCTCAGCGGCGTGCCGGAGTTCACCAGGTGGTTGTTGCGGGAGACGATCGAGCCGGCGGGTGAGGAGCCCTCGCCGATGTGGGTGGGCTCGGCGACGTTCTCGAAGTAGTTGCCCTCGACCAGTACGCCGGCGTTGCAGGTGGACGCGACGCCGTAGCTGTAATCGGTGTAGGAGGGGTCCTTGTAGTAGTAGTTGTTGAACACGTGGACCGGGTTGCCGAACCTCACGCGGGGGTTGCGCTGGGCGCAGGTCTGGAACGCGTTGTGGTGGTAGGTCACGCGCAGGTGCCCGCCGTCCTCGGATCCGTTGCCGTCGCTGTGGCCGACGAGTGAGCACTTCACGTGGTCGTGGATCCTGTTCCAGGAGACGGTGATGTAGTCGGCGCCGTGGGTGATGTCGAGCAGGCCGTCGTAGTAGTCCGTACCGTGGGCGGTGTCGCTGGACAGGTCGTTGTGATCGATCCACAGGCGGGTGGACCCGTCGATGTGGATGGCGTCGCCGTTGCCGTTCCCGGCCAGGACCTTGGAGATCTTGAGGTTGCGGACGACGACGTTGCTGACGTCCTTCATGTTCAGGCCGCAGCCGGTCAGCCCCGAGTTGGCGCCGACCCCGATCACGGTGGTGTTGGATCCGACCCGGACGTCGTCGGAACAGGTGAACGTGCCGTTGACCTGGACGGTCTTCGCGGCGTCCCCCTTGACGGCGGTGGTGAGCGCGGCCAGGGAGGCGACGGCGGTCGCCGGCCCGCCGGCGCCTCCGGTGGTCCCGCCGCCCTGCGTCGCCCAGCCGACCAGCCCGGTGGCGGGCGGCGGCGGGGTGGGCGTGGGTGTCCGCGTGGGCGTCGGTGTGGGTGTCGGGGTTCTTGTGGGCGTCGGGCTCGGGGTGGAGCCGGTGGGCTGGACCTTCCAGCTCTTGCTCGTCACCGAGTCGCAGGAGTTCTGCTGGACGAGCGCTCCCGAAGCGGTGGAGCTGTCCTTGACGTTCAGGCACTTGCCGCTGCCCGCGTTCACGACCTGGTACGTGGAACCGCTCGCGGCGAGCCCCCACGTCTGCGACGACGCTCCGGTGCAGGTCTCCTGCTCCACGGCCTTGCCGGCCGAGGTCGAGGCGCCGGCGACGCCGGCGCACTTACCGCTGTTGGCAGCGGCCAGGCGGAAGCCGCTGCCCTGGGCCGACAGGTTCCACGTCTGGGCGGGAGAGCCGTCGCAGGCGGACTGGACGAGCTGGACGCCGTCCGAGGTGCTGCCGCCCGGGACCGTGAGGCACAGGTTGCTCGCCGCGTTGACGAGCTGGTAGGCGCCCGCCCCTGGAGCCGCGGCGGACACGCCCGCGAAGGCGCCGCCGACGAGGCCGGCCACCACTGCGAAGGTGCCGGCGATCCGGGCTCCGGTTCTGGTTGTAGCTCTCAAAGCCGAGCTCCTTGCAGATCATGCAGGACCCCTGACCACGGGTGCGGGGAGCGACCTGGTCCCGCCAGGGTTTTCATGAATGTGAACAACATCCATGAACGAGAACAGGCTTCACGGTACGTACGAGGCATGTGCCGGTCAACGCGTCCTTCCCGGCCCCGGTCCGGCGCCTCGGGTCTCTCCTGTCGTACGGCAGGGCGTACGACCGGTCGGGGCCGGGTGTCCTGCGTCTACGGGTCCGCCGTGAGGTGAAGACGTTCGCCGGGCTCCCCGGCGGCCGCTCTGAAATGTTCACGGAGCCCCCGGCTTCGGTGCGCGCCCGGCGAGGACGGAGGATAGAGACCACCGCGCCGCGGCCGGCCGCGACAGGGAGGGCCGCACAACGAGGCGGCGTACGGCGAGCGGGGGGCGTCGTGAGGACGTCGGTCCGGGAAGAGGGCGCGGCGTCAGGAGGAGGGCGGCGTGTGACGAGCGGGAGGTGTCGTGACGAGGGCGGCGTGCGAGGAGCGGGGAGGGCAGACGTCGTGACGACGGTGACCTACGACGAGTGGCGGACGACGGCGGCCGAGCCGCGGTTCAGCGAGTGGCTGCGCCTGTCGAGCGAACCGGACTGGACCGAGGTCGCCACCCACCCCTTCGCGTCCGCGATCGTGCGCGGCGACGCCGACATGTACCGCTACCTGGTGCAGGACTTCCAGTTCGTGGACGCGTTCACGGCCCTGCTGGGGGCGGCGGTCGCCGCGGCCGACTCCTTCGGCTCGCGGGTCGCCGTCGGCCGGTTCCTCGGGATGACCGTGGCCGACACGGAGGCCGGGTACTTCGCCCGTGCGCTGGCCGCGCTCGGCGGCGAGCCCGATCCGGTTACTCCGGAGCCGGTGACGGAGGAGTTCCGGTCGCTGATGGACGAGGTGCGCCGCGGCCAGGAGTACCCGCTCATCATTGCCGTCCTGTGCGTGGCCGAGTGGAGCTACCTCGGCTGGGCCTCCCGGGCGCGGGAGCCGCTTCCGGACGACTTCGTCTACCGGGAGTGGATCGAGCTGCACAGCGGGCCGGAGTTCGAGGGGTGGGTCGGGTTCCTCCGCCGCGAGCTGGACCGCCTCGGACCCGGGCTCGACGAGGCCGGCCAGGGTCGCGTCCTCGACGTCTTCCGCCACGCGACCCGCCTCGAACGCCGGTTCTTCGACATGGCCGCCGCCTGACGGCTGATCCCGCGCCCCCCTCGACGGCGGTCCAGGCTCGGCCCTGACGTGATCGCGGTCCGCAGCCCCGGCCCGCGGAGGCGCTGAGCGGACGAGGTCCGGGGGCCGGCCTGGCCGGCTGCGGTTCGGGCCGCCGAGGACGTCGTGTCGTATCGGCGGCGGTCAGGGGCGGGACAGGGCCGCGAGACGGCGCAGGGAGATCGTGAGGAACGCCCTGTTGAGCGGCGCGGCCACCCGCCACCCGAGTCGTCCGGCGAGCCCGAAGGGGACGTCGAGGTCCTCCTCCCAGACGATCCTGCTGCCGCCCCCGGCCCGCGCCAGCACGCTGAAACGGCCGGTGCCCCGGATCAGCCTGCCGGTGTGCCGGACCTCGACCAGCCGGGGAGGGTCCCACTCGGTGATCTCCATCGTGTCGAGGAACCGGAGTGGGCCGGCTCCCGTGGAGGCCGCCAGACAGCTGCCGGCGCTCCTGCCGTCGCCGCCGACCACCCAGGCCCGCGTCAGGATCATCCACTCGCGGTGCCGCGGCCAGTCGGTCAGCAGGGCGAAGACCCGGTCCGGGCTCGCGGGCGCGTCCACCGCGACCGAGAGACGACTCATGCCCTCCAATACGTGCGACACGCCCTCACCGGACGCTCACCGAGGCGCGGCGGCATCGAGCGGCAGATCGGGGCCACCGGTGGCGCGGTCACGATCGGCCGAGCCGGAGGGAGGGCGGCACTGCCGCGATGTCGGCCGATCCGGACGCGAGACGGGGTTCCGTGATCGCGTGGGGCGGGACAGGGCGACGCGGGGTCAGACGAAGCGGATGCCGCGGGCGGCGGCGTCGGGGGCGGCGAAGCCGAGCAGCGACTCGCCCTCCTCGGCCAACGCGTCGCGGACGGTCGCGGGCAGGCGGTCGAAGGGCTCGATCTCCAGCACGGCGGCGTCCTTCCCCCGGTCGACGCGCCACATGCCCGCCACGAAGCCGTCCACCAGGATCGTGGGGCTGACGATGCCGTTCACGGAGAAGACCCGCTTCTTGTGGTCGTCGCGCATGATCCGGCTGCGGTCGGCGTGGGAGAGCAGCACGTTGTCGAAGTCGGGCAGGAAGCGCACCGGCGCCTCGACGTCCGGATCGGGGAGCGGCCGCCCGGGCACGTCGAACAGCTCCACCCCCTGCTCGTCCCGGTAGGAGACCAGGTCGGGCAGCCGCTTGATCACGGCCCGCAGGCCGGTCAGCCCCGACCACACCTGCACGTCCTTGACCGACGCGGGACCGAAGGCCGCCAGGTAGCGCAGCACCATGGCGTCGACCGCGGAGCCGTCGCCCATGGGCCGGCCGAGCCACGACTCGGCGGGCGTGTGCCGCGCCTGGCCACCCGCCCCCCAGACGCCTCGGGGCGGCACCTGGACGAGCGGCACGAGCCCGCGGGCGGCCTGCGGCAGCCCTCCGGCACCCGGCCAGCGCTCGCCCAGCAGGTCGCCGATCTCCTGGAAGGTGAGCGGCCGCTCCTCCGTCAGGGCGCGGGTGACCTCGACCAGCGTCTCCAGATCGACCCCCGCCAGGCTCTTGCCGTACGACGTGCGGATCCACCGCTCGAGCACCGGCTGCACGACCGGGCGCAGATCGAGGCAGTCGCGGGCGCTGACCAGGTGGATCGTGCCGCGCATCAGCGCCACCCGGACGGCCTCGCGCTCCATCAGCAGCCGGCTCAGGTCGGTGTGGGCGAAGGCCGTCAGCCTCGTCCACAGCCCGACGTACGGCGACAGCGGCGCCTGAGACTGCATGCCGACCAGGTGCTCGACGGCCTCGAGAGCCGTCATCGGGTGTCGGCGCAGCAGCAGTTGACGGTCGAGCAGCGCCCGGTTGAGCGCCCGGCGGGTGAGCATGCCGTCAACCTACTGACCCGCACCGACATTTCCGCGGTCCCCGTGGACCTCGCTCCCGCAGGAGGCGGACGATGAGAAGGGGGAACGGGGGCACGTCATGATCACGATAGACATCCCGCTGTGGGCCGCCCGGCTGCGCGCGCTCCGGGAGAGCCGCGTTTGGAGCCGCCCCGACCTGGCCGCCCGCTTGCGCGGCGCGGCGAGCGAGGACGAGCGCGATCGGCTGCCGTCCCCCGCCGCGTTCGCCGAGACCGTCCGACGATGGGAGAGCGGTGAGCGGCGGCCCGGCGACGCCGAGACGGACCTGCTGTGCCGGGCGTTCGGCCTGTCCGAACGCGATCTGTTCGCCGGAGAGCGGTCGGGCACGACCCTGTGGCACCACCTCACCCGGATCCCGCTCGTTCCGGGCCTGGTCGACGAGGACGAGGAGGAACGGGCCGGACGGGCGATCGAGCGACCGGAACGCGCGGACGAGGCGACGGTCCGGTATTTCCAGACCCTGGCGGACGCCTGTCTGCGGGCCGATCGTCCCCCGTCCGGCCTCGCCGCCGCCCTGCGCCCGGTGTTCGCGGCGGTCGAGGGCTTCCACAGGGACGCCCGGCCCGCCGTGCGGCGGTCGCTCCTGGCGTTCGCGTCGCGGGAGGCCGAGCTGATCAGCCGTCTGGAGCACGAGGCCGGGAACGCGCCGGGAGCACGGGAGTGGTCCGACCGCGCGATCGGGGAGGCGCGTGAGTGCGCGGACACGCTGCTGGAGACGTACGCGCTGGTCCAGCGGGCGGGGCTCGTGGACGCGACCGGCCCCCGGGAGGCGGTGGAGGTCGCCGTCTCCGCGAGGGAGCGCGGGCGGATCACGGCCGGGATGGCGGCGGCGTCACGACGGTACGAGGCGCGGGGCCACGCCATCGCCGGCGAGGAGGACCTGTGCCACCGGTGCCTGGAGGAGTCGGCCTGGCCCCCGGGCCCGGGGGAGCCGGATCAGGACGAGCGCTACCGCCTCGACCCGCCGGCCGAGCCGGAGGTCGTCCTGTGCGCCGGCTGCCTGGTCGATCTGGGCCACGCCGGTGGAGCCGTCGAGATCCTCGAACAGCGAGGCGCCCGCGAGGCGGCCGGTGGCCCGGGCCTCGGCGAGGAGCCGTTCGGGGTAGGGCGTGCCGGGACGAAGCCGGGCCCGGAGCGCGCCGAGGAGATCGGCGGCCCCGAGCGCGGCGGGCCGTGGCACAGCCGGCCGGAGCGCGCCGAGGAGATCGGCGGGCTGGAACGCGGCGGGCGGGAAGGCGGCGGGCTGGAGCGCGGGGCGGCCGTGGGCGGCCGGGTAAGCTTCGAGCCCGGGTACGCCGCCGCCTTCACGATGGCCCGTGTGGCCCACGCGTACGCGGAGGCGCACGAAAGGGACCGGGCGGCGACGTTGGCGCGGGAGGCGCTGGACCTGGCCCGCCGTGCCGGGGCGGCGCGGGCGCTGCGCGAGCTCGCCGCGCTGCACCTGCCCCCGGACCCCGCGGCCCGGCGGCGCGTCCTGCTTTGAGGGCCCCGGAGCCGACGGCCCGGCGGCGGGTTCTTCTGTGACGGCCGTGGATTCCGAACCCTCGGCCCTCGGGCCTGGGCGTGCGTGTCCTGCCCCGACGGCCCGGGACGCCGCGGCGCGGCGGTGTCTAGACGGCGCCGGATGTGGCGGGCGTCCCGCTCCGACGGGCCGCGGAGGCCGAGTCGTTCACGGTTCGTTCAGGGGACGGACGGCCATCGGGTCCGTGAGCCGAGTAAGTTGTGGGCGATTCGTCCTATATCTCCCAGGAGGGACGCCCCGAATGCCGGCCGGATCCTCGCTGCCCCCCTCGCTTCTCCGTGCGCTGGCGCGGCCGGTCCCGTCCGGCGACCTGTCGGACCTGCGGCACGTCGTGTTCGTCATGCAGGAGAACCGGTCGTTCGACCACTATTTCGGCACGATGCGCGGGGTGCGCGGGTTCGGCGACCGCAACGCCGTGTCGACCCGGACCTGGCGGCCGATCTTCGAGCAGGACGGGGTGCTGCCCTTCCCCGTACGGGAGGCGGCCGAGCGCGCGGGGGCCGACCCCATGCTGGTGGACACCCACGACCACACCTGGCTCGGCACGCAGAACGCCTGGGCCATGGGCTGGAACGACGCCTGGAGCCTCAACAAGGGGCCGTCCACGATGGCCTATTACGACCGCCGGGACATGCCGTTCCACTACGAGCTCGCGGACACCTTCACCATCTGCGACGCCTACCACTGCTCGCTGCTGACCTCGACCACGCCCAACCGCAACTACCACATCTCGGGCTACACGGGCTTCGAGCCCGGCACCGGGCAGCGGGCGGTCGACAACGGCGCCTGCGAGGAGGACGGCCACGCGGGGTACGACTGGGTGACCGTGCCCGAATTGCTGACCGAGGCGGGCCACACCTGGCAGGTCTACCAGGAGTGGGACAACTACCAGTGCAACAACCTGGAGTTCTTCGCCACGTTCAAGGCCGTCATGGCCAAGCTCGGGCTGACGAGCATGCACGGGTTCTACGAGAGGGTGCGGGCGGCCGCCGACCCCGGGCCGATGCTCGCGGAGCTCGACGAGCGCGTGGCCGGGCTGGACCAGGCCGACCGGGAGCTGTACGACCGGGCCCTGCGCCGCACGCGCACCGGCGGCCTGGGGGAGTGGTTCGCCGCCGACGTGGCCGCCGGCCGCCTGCCCGCCGTGTCGTACGTCGTGACCTCGCTCGCCGACTCCGAGCACCCGGAGGGATCGTCGGCCGTCGAGAGCGGGCGGATCATCTACCAGGTCCTCGACGCGCTCGCCTCCCACCCGGAGACCTGGGCGCACACCGCGGTCTTCGTTACCTACGACGAGAACGACGGCTTCTTCGACCACGTCCCCCCGCCGGTGCCGCCCGACGGGACGCCGGGCGAGTTCGTCAACGGCAGGCCCCTCGGGCTCGGCATGCGCGTCCCCATGCTCGTCGTCTCCCCGTGGAGCGTCGGGGGGTACGTCTGCTCGGAGACGTTCGACCACAGCTCGACCGTGCGCTTCCTGGAGACCTGGCTCGGGATCAAGGCGCCCGACATCGGCGCGTGGCGGCGGACGGTCGTGGGCGACCTCACCTCGGCGTTCGACTTCGCCGCTCCGGCCGCGCCCCCGGTGCCCGTTCCCGTGCCGGCGCCCGCGCCCGTCGCCGCCGCCGTGACCGGCCGGTGGTATCCCGAGGTCCCGTCGGAGCAGCGCATGCCCGTCCAGGAGCCGGGCGCGCGGCCGGCCCGCCCGCTGCCGTACCGGCCCGACGCCTGGGCCCGCGCCCGCGGCCAGTCGGTCGAGATCGAGATGAGCAACGCCGGAGTGGCGAGCGCCCACCTCGCGCTGTACGGCTACCTGGGCGAGCTGGTCAAGCCGCTGCACTTCGACGTGCTCGGCACGGCGCGGGAGGTCGTCTACGTCCCCTGCCCGACGTACAACCTGGTGCTGACGGGGCCGAACGGGTTCCGCCGGGAGTTCCGCGGCGACCCGTCCGACCCAGTGGAGATCACCAGCGCGATCGACCCCGCGACGATGACCGTCGAGATCGCGGCCGGGAACCTCGGCGGGACGCCGCTGGAGATCGTGGTCACCCCCCTTGCGTACGGCGGCGAGCGGCGGACCCTCGACGTCCCCGCCGGCGGCACGGCCCGGCTGCCCTGGCACGCGCCGACCGGCTGGTACGACCTGCTGGTCGAGGTGGCGGGCCACGACGGCTTCGCGCGGCGCCTGATGGGCCGGATCGAGGACGGCAGGCCGGGCGTCACCGGCTGACCGCCGTGTCGGCCCCTCCAGGGCGGGTAAGGACAGCGTGGCCGGCCTGGTAGGTGATGTGCGATGTCGCTGACTCTGGCGCTGGCGGGGGACACGATGCTGGGGCGCGGCGTGGCCGAACTGATCGCGCGGTCGGCCGATCCGGCACGGTTCTTCTCGCCGGGAGTCCGGGAACGGATCGACGAGGCCGATCTGTTCCTGCTCAACCTGGAGTGCTGCGTGTCCGAGCGCGGCCGCAAGTGGGACGCGCCGGGCAAGCCGTTCCACTTCCGCGCGCCGCCCGCGGCCGCCCGCCTGCTGGGCGGGCTCGGCGTCGGCTGCGTCACGCTGGCCAACAACCACGCGCTGGACTACGGCCCGGAGGCGCTCCTCGACACCCGCGACCACCTGGGGCGGGCCGGGATCCGCTGCGTGGGGGCGGGGGCCGACGAGACCGAGGCCAGACGGGCGGAGCTGATTCCCGTCGGCGGCCTGTGCGTCGGCGTTCTCGGGGTGGCCGACCACCCGGCCGACTTCGCGGCGTCGCCGACCCGCCCCGGCGTCGCGTACGCCGACCTGATGGCCGGCGTGCCCGACTGGCTGGTGGAGGCGGTGCGCGACCTGCGTGAGCACGTCGACATCGTGATCGTGACGCCCCACTGGGGGCCGAACATGGCCCAGGAGCCCCGCCCGTACATCCGGTCGGCCGCCCGCGTCCTGACGGAGGCGGGCGCCACGCTCGTCGCCGGCCACTCCGCCCACGTGTTCCACGGCGTCGAACCGCCCGTGCTCTACGACCTGGGCGACTTCATCGACGACTACATCGTGGACGACGACCTGCGCAACGACCTCGGCCTGCTGTTCCTCGTCGGGCTCGACGACACCGGCCCGCTCCTGCTGCGGGCGGTGCCGACCAAGCTCGAGTACGGCCGGACGCGGCTGGCCAGGGACGACGAGTGGCACTGGATCAGCGACCGCTTCACCCGGGCGTGCGGCGAGCTGGGCGGCGCCGTCCAGGAGCAGGAGGGCGAGCTCGTGATCGAGCTGCGCTGAGCGCGTCTCGGCGCGGATCCCCCCCGTTCGCCGTCTCGGCGGGGATCTCCCCCTTCGCCGGCGCCCCCGGTGCGGGGGCGCCTCGCGGCTCTGCCTGCCCGCGCCTGGGACGGCCCCGGGCGCGGGCGGGCGGGTGTCCGGGTCAGGCCCGGACGAGAGGTGTCTCGACCAGGTGCTCGGCGAGGAACCACGCCTGCATCTCGCCGGTCCTGATGACCTGGGAGACGAGCAGGTCGTTGGTTCCGTCGTCGCCCATGTCCGCCGCGCGGGCCGCGGCGTCGTGGGAGGCCACGAGGATCGTCTCGTGGGCCTCGAGCAGGCGGGAGAGCATGGCCGGGACCTCTTCCACGCCGTCCGGCGGCCGCGGGATGACGGTGATCTCCGCCACCTGACGCGGGTCTCCGACCGCGACCCCGCCGAGGGTCTGGATCCTTTCCGCGATCTCGTCGATGATGGGCAGCTGCTCGCCCGCGTGCTTGTCGAGAAGCAGGTGCAGCTGGTAGAACGTCGGGCCCCGCATGAGCCAGTGGTGCTTCTTGTAGAGGCTGTAGAGGATCTGAGTGTCGGCCAGGATCTGGTTGAGCCGCTGGCAGGAGTACTCACGGGTCTCCCGCGACAGGCCGACCGGGAAGTCCCGGACCGTGCCGAACTGCTGGATCTCCATCCCCTTCTGGTGCAGCCACGGCTGGCTGGTCTCACGAGGGTGGGCTCTGGCGGAAGGCTTGACAGCCAAGGCGTCTCTCCTCACTTCGGGGTGGTTATCACTCATAAGAGTGTTTCGTTCGGTATGTACCAAGAAGGTGATAAAGCGTCCTTCTCGGTTCCCTTATCCGTTTATCTGGCTCTGAACCGTCCTCCGTGGCCCTGCGTACCTTCGAGGTGTTGAGACTTTCACCCCGGACCGCGCTCGCCCGGGTCGCGGTCGTCCCCGCCGCCGTCCTGCTGTCCGCGTGCGCGGCGAGCCACGCCGCGTCCCCCGACGACCCCTCGACGTACGGCCCTCCGCCCACGGTGGAGCAGCTGGCCGCGAAGGCCGGGTGCACCCCGAAGATCCAGATCGACGCGAAGGAGCTCCGGCAGGGCTTCTGCCGCACGTCGATCGGCGAGTTCTTCATCACGACCTTCGCCACCCAGCAGGGGAAGGACGAGTGGATGGACCAGGCGCCGGAGTACAGCCCCCACCTCGTGGGGAACATCTGGACGGCCCTCGCCCCCCGCGTCGTGCTCGACAAACTGCGGCAGGAGATCGGCGGGGACCTCCATCTGAAGGACCACCGAACGATGAGCCCCGGCCCCCGCTGACCACGCCCCCCGCGGTCCGTCCCGTTCTCCTCAGAGGACGGTGCGCACGCGCGGCGCCGCGCCGTCACGGGGTCTGGACCCGAGCCGGGTATCCGCGTCACTACGCTTGGTGCCGTGTTCCGGACCAGCGAGCGGGCGGCGGGCCCGGCCTCCCGTGCGGCGCGGAAGGCCACGGTCGTCCTGCTGACCCTGGCCCTGCTCGCCGCCGCGGCGTGCGGCGTCACGCAGAGGCAGACGCTGCGGGTCTTCGCCGACTCGTCGCTGACGGGGGTCTTCGGCACGCTCGCCAGGACGTTCGAGGCGTCCCATCCGGACGTCGCGATCGCCTTCCACTTCGGTGGCGGGCCGGCGCTGGCGCGACGGATCGCGCAGGGCGAGGCGGCCGACGTGCTGGCCGCGGCTCCGGACGCGACGTCCCTCGTCGGCGGCGCCACGCCCAGGGTCTTCGCCCGCGACCGGATGGAGATCGCCGTGCCCAGGGGGAACCCCGCCCACGTGGCGGCCCTCGCGGACCTGGCCGCCCCCGGCGTGCGGCTCGTCCTGTGCGTGCCCGCCATCCCCTGTGGCGCGTCGGCCGACAGGGCGCTCGCCGCCGCCGGCGTCACGCCCGGGCCGGTCGTGCGGACGATGGACGCGTCGGCCGCGCTGGCCAAGGTCAGGCGGGGCGACGCGGACGCCGCACTGGTCGGCCGTACGGACATCAGGGCGGCGGCGGGCGCCGTCGACGGCGTCGATCTCCCCGCGTCGGCCGGGGCGGCCGGCGAGTACGCCATCGCCTCCGTGCCGAAGTCGGAGAACCACGTGCCGGCCCGGGAGTTCGTCGACCTCGTGCTCTCCGACCAGGGCCGCCGCGTCCTGGCGGACGCCGGCTTCTCCCCGGCCTGACCCGCGCGCCCCGGCGGTGCGGACCGGGTCCGCCGGGCGGCCCGGAATGCGCGCCGTGGTGCGCAAGCCTGTGGTGCGCGGGCCTGTGGGGCGCGGGCCCGTGGGGCGCGGGCCCGTGGGGCGCGGGCCCGTGGGGCGGCTGCGGGCCGCCGGGCAGGCCGGAAGGCGGGCTGTGACGTGGGGCCGGGTTTTGCCGGCACGCTTCGGCGGTGGGCGAAGTCTCCGCGGGCAGGGTGCGGGCATGTCCTTCCCGCATCCTTCCCGTACCGCCCCGAAGCCGGGACCGGTCGCGGCGCCCGGAGGCCGCGGCATCGTCCTCGGCGTGATGTGCGCGGGCATGTTCCTTGTACAGCTCGACGTGACCGTGGTGAACGTCGCCCTGCCCCACATCGGCGCCGATCTCCACACCGGTCTGGCCGGCCTGCAGTGGGTCGTCGACTCCTACACGATCGTCCTCGCCGCCTGCCTGCTCGCGGCGGGCGTGGTGGGCGACAGGCTCGGGCACCGCACGATCGCCGTCGCCGGGCTGGCGCTCTTCGGCGCGTCGTCGCTGCTGTGCGGCCTCGCCCCGGCGATCGGCTGGCTGGTCGCGGCCCGCGCCGTGCAGGGCCTGGCCGCCGCGTCGCTGCTGCCGAGCACGCTCGCGATCGTCACCCGCGCCTTCCCCGAGCGTGCCGAGCAGGCGCGGGCCCTGGGGATCTGGGCGGGGGTGAGCGCCCTCGCGCTGCCCACCGGCCCGGTGGTGGGCGGCCTGCTGGTCACCCTGGCCGGGTGGCGCGCCGTCTTCCTGATCAACCTGCCCGTGGTCGTCGCGGCCGTCGTGCTCACCCTGCGGCGGGTGAGCCGGGACGAGCCCGACCGGGAACGGCGCCTCGATCCGCTGGGGGTGGCGACCGCGGCGCTGGCCCTGACCGCGCTGACGTCGTGCGCGATCGCCCTCGGCCGTCTCGGTCCCTCGGTGTGGACGGCCGCGGCCGCTGTGGCCGCCGTCGTCGCGGCGGCGGCCCTGGCGTGGTGGGAGCGCAGGGCGCCCGAGCCGATGTTCCCGCCGTCCCTGCTGTCCAGGCCCGGCTTCGCCGGCGCGAACGCGGTGGCCGCCGCGATGAACTTCGTCGGCATCGGCATGGTCTTCGTCGTCACGCTCTACCTGCAGGGTGTGCGGCACCACACCGCTCTGTCCGCGGGGGCGATGCTGCTGCCGTTGTTCCTCCCGCTGGCGCTGTGCGCGCCGTTCACCGGCCGCCTCGTCGCGCGCGCCGGCCCGCGGCCGCCGATGATCGCGGGTCTGGCCCTCGGCGCCGCCGGGGCGGCCTGCCTGCTGCTCGTGTCCCCCGGCAGCCCGTACGGCGTGCTCGTCCCGGCCCTGCTCGGCCTCGGGCTGGGCATGGGCCTGCTCACCGCGTCCGTGGTGGCGGCGGCGTTGCGGGCGGGGCCGCCCTCCCGTCCCGGGCTTTCGTCGGGCGTCAACAACACCGCCCGTCAGGCGGGCGGAGCACTCGGGGTGGCGGTGCTGGGCGCGGTGGTGCAGGACCCGTCAGAGCCCATGAGGTTCACGGCCGGTCTCCACTGGGCCGGCGTTCTGTCGGCCCTGCTGTGGCTGGCCGCGATCGTGGTCACCCTGCGCGCCGTTCGAGGGCCCGGGGAGGCGGGCGCCGCCGGCAGACGGCAGGTGGGGCGGTGACGCGCCCTCAGCGGCCGCCGAGGGCCGTGATGATCCGGTCGAGTGCGGCCAGGTCGGCCGAGTCGAGGGCCAGCAGCGGCGCCGGCGGCGCGTTGAGCATCCGCTCGGCGTGCTCCGCCGACGCCGCGCCCGCCTCGGTGAGCCGGACGAGCTTGGCCCGCCGGTCACCGGGGTGGGGGACCCGCTCCACGAGCCCTCGCCGTTCGAGGTCGGCCACGACGAGGGTGGTGTACGGGGCGTCCGTCCCCAGCCGGTCGGCCAGGCGGCGCAGGGTGAGCGGCTCGGGCGCGAGCTTGGTGAGCGCCTTGACCCGGATGAAGCTGATGCCGAGGCTTGTGGAGACGTCCTTGCGCCGGTCGTGGGCCTCGAGCACGAGCGTCCGCATGCTCCGCCACACCCGCGCCGCCCGCTCCGCCTCGCCGTCAGGAAACGCCTCGCCGCCCGGCGACGTCTCGTCGTCTGGGGACGTCTCGCCGTCCGTGAACGCCTCGCGGTCCTGAGTCGTCTCGCCGTTCGGGGACGCTTCGCGGTCCTGAGTCGTCTCGCCGTTCGGCGACGCTTCGCGGTCCTGAGTCGTCTCGCCGTTCGGCGACGCTTCGCCGTTCGGCGACGTCTCGCCGGGAGAGCGGCCGGCGTCGTCGCGGGCGAGGGGATCGGGGCCGCGGGTCATGCGCCCACCGCCTCCCGGGGCTGGAGCCGCTCGGCCGTGCGGTCCGCCGTCCGCCTGGCCCATCGGCCGGTGGTCAGCAGGCCGAGGGACAGCACGAGCACGCCGTACACCGCGACGATCGACCAGCCGGCGTGGGCGGCGGACATGAACCCCGCGCCGTGGGCGCCCGCCGCGACGACCGACCCGGCGATCGCCACGCCGAGCGACTGCCCCACCTGGCGGCTGGTCGAGGCGACGGCGGCGGCCACGCCGGCCTGCGCGAGCGGCATCCCGGAGACCGCGGTGTTGGTGATCGGCGGGTTGAGCATGGCGAAGCCGAGGCCGAAGACCACGTACACCGCGAGCAGCGCCGGGATCGGCGTCGACAGCGTGACCCCGGTCAGCAGCACCCCGGCCGCCGTGAGGCACACGCCGGCCACGGCCAGGGGCACGCGCGGCCCGCGGGTCCCGACCAGCCGGCCCGACAGCGGGCCGAAGACCGTCGCCATCAGCGCGATCGGCAGCGTGCAGAGCCCGGCGTCGAGGGCCGACAGCCCGCGGTGGCTCTGCAGGTAGAGCGTGTTCAGGAACAGGAACGACCCCAGTGCCGCGAACCCGGACACGGCGATGGCCGCCGCCCCCGAGAACGGCGCGCTGCGGAAGAAGCGCACGTCGATGAGCGGCTCCTCCCTCCGGGACTCGTACACCACCAGGGCCGCGAGCGCGACCGCGGCGACCGCGAAGCAGCCGGCGCTGACGCCCCAGCCCGCGTCGGGTCCCTCGATGATGCCGTACGTCAGCGTCCCGAGCAGCAGGATCACCAGGACCTGCCCCACCGGGTCGATCCTGCGCGCCCTGGGCGCCTTGGACTCGGGGACGAACAGCCAGGTCAGCACCAGCGCGGCCAGGCCGATGGGCACATTGATCCAGAAGATGGCCCGCCAGTTGACCGAGTCGGTGAGCAGGCCGCCGATCACCGGCCCGAGGGCCATGCTGATGCCGACGACCCCGCCCCACACGCCGATGGCCTGGGCGCGCTCCCGGCGGTCGGTGAACGTGTTCGTGATGATCGACATGGCGACCGGGTTCAGCATCGACCCGCCCACGGCCTGGAGGACCCGGAAGGCCACCAGCCAGCCCAGGCTCGGGGCGAGACTGCACAGCAAGGAGCCGATGGTGAACGCCACGAGCCCGGTCTGGAACGTCCTGCGCCGCCCGATCCGGTCGGCCGTGGAGCCCGACAGCATGAGCAGGCTGGCGAGCGTCAGTGTGTAGGCGTCCACCGTCCACTGCAGGCCGGAGACCGGAGCGCGCAGGTCGTGACCGAGCGCGGGCAGCGCGACGTTCACGATCGTGTTGTCCAGCGCCACGATCAGCAGGCTCATGCAGCAGATGAGAAGGACGAGGATCCGCCGGCGGCGGCTCATGGGCGACCCCTTATTAGTTGTACTAATACAACCTTACCGGGTCGCCTCCGGCGCTTGCGGGGCGGGGAAACCGAATGACATTCTGCTGGCATGCGAGCGACAGCGAACGGCATCGAGATCTGCTACGAGGTGTTCGGCGAGCCGGACGGACGTCCCCTACTGCTGGTGATGGGCCTCGGCATGCAGATGATCGGCTGGGACGAGGACTTCATCGGCATGCTGGTCGACCGCGGCCACCAGGTGGTCCGGTTCGACAACCGCGACGTCGGGCTGTCGACGCACCTCGCCCAGGAGCCGGACCTCATGGCGGCCCTGTCCGGCGACCGGTCCTCCGTGGCGTACACGCTGGACGACATGGCCGACGACACGGCCGGCCTGATCGAGGCCCTCGGCTGGGACAGCGCCCACGTCGTCGGCGCGTCGATGGGCGGGATGATCGTGCAGGCCCTCGCCATCCGGCATCCGGGCCGCGTGCGCACCCTGACCTCGATCATGTCCACCACGGGCCCGGACGTCGGACAGCCGACCGAGGCCGCCACGGCCGCGCTGTTCGCCCCGCCCGCGCCCGACCGCGACGCGGCCGCGCAGCGGGCGGTCGAGACGTGGCGGGTCATCGGCTCGCCCGGGTTCGCGATGGACACGGACCGGGTCGCGCGGGTCGCCCGCGAGAGCTACGACCGGGGCTACGACCCCGCGGGGACCGGCCGCCAGCTCGTCGCGATCATCACGGCCGACGACCGCACGGAGGGACTGCGGGAGGTGGCGGTCCCGGCGCTGGTGATCCACGGGGAGGACGACCCGCTGGTGACCCCGCCCGGCGGCGCCGCGACGGCGGACGCCATCCCCGGGGCGAAGCTGCTCACGTTCCCCGGCATGGGGCACGACCTGCCGCGCGAGCTGTGGCCGGAGATCGTCGACGCGATCACCGAGCTCACGGGCCGGGAGACCGCCGGCTGACGGCCTCCGGGGGACGCCCTCACACCTCGTGTATGTCGCGGCGCAGGTCCATCGAGACAGCCTTCCGGTCCGCTTGAGCCACGTACGCGCGATCACTACAGCGCCTCCAGCGCGTCGCGCCGTGTCGGTGGTGACGATCACGTCCTTGACGCCGGAAGGCCCCCTCGGGCGACGACATCGCGACGCCCTCGACGGCGGCGCGGAAACGCCTGCGGGACGCGCGGGGTACGGGGGCGTCCAGAATGGGGGAGTGGAGCGGATTCTGGTCAGCGCGTGCCTGCTCGGCAGCCGGGTGCGGTTCGACGGAGGGGCCAAGACCAGCGACGACGAGGTGCTCGCCGCCTGGCGGGCGGAGGGGCGGCTGGTGCCGTTCTGCCCGGAGGTCGAGGGTCGCCTGCCGGTGCCCCGGCCGCCAGCGGAGATCGAGGGCGGGGCCGGGGGAGCGGCCGTCCTCGCCGGGGCGGCCCGCATCCTGACGCCGGCGGGCGAGGACGTGACCGCCGCCTTCCTGTCCGGTGCGCAGCAGGCCCTCGCGGTCGCCACCTCGTTCGGCGTGCGGATGGCCGTGCTCAAGGAGGGCAGCCCGTCGTGCGGATCTCTGCGGATCCACGACGGCACCTTCCGGGGGCGCACCACCCCCGGGCAGGGTGTCACGGCCGCCCTCCTGGAGGCGAACGGCATCCGGGTCTTCGGCGAGGACCGGATCGGCGAGGCCGCCGGCTACCTGGCCGGGCTCACGGCGACAGAGGGTCGGCCGCGGCGCTGACCGGGGTCGGGCTCACGGCGACAGAGGGTCGGCCGCGGCGCTGACCGGGGTCGGGCTCACGGCGACAGAGGGTCGGCCGCGGCGCCGACCGGGTCGGCCGCGGTGATCACCGCCTTCTCGTCCGGCTTGTGGACGAGCACGTTGGCCACGTAGGACTTCACGGCCGCCTCCAGCCCGACGTCCTTGCCCGCGGCCTCCGACATGTACCAGCGGTGGTCGAGCACCTCGTGGAAGAGCTGGGCGGGCTCCAGCTTGCGCCGCAGCTCGGCCGGGATCGCGCCGACCACCGGCTGGAACACCTCGGCCAGCCATCGGTGGGCGACGATCGCCTCGTCCTCGTGCCGCAGGCCCTTCGACACCCGGAACGAGTCGAGGTCGTTCAGCAGCCGCCTGGCCTGGTTCTCCTCGACGTCGAGGCCGGTCAGGCGGAGCAGCCGGCGCTGGTGGTGCCCGGCGTCCACGACCTTCGGCCGTACGATGATCCGCGACGTGCCGGCCTTGCGGCGGATCATCATCTCCGCCACGTCGAAGCCGAGCGAGTTGAGCCGCCTGACCCGATGGTCCACCCGGTGCCAGTCGACCTCCTCGATGATCTCGTCCTGCGTCAGCTCGTCCCACAGGCGGGTGTACCGCTCGACGAGCTGCTCGGAGAACGCCAGGGGGTCGATGGTGGGGTGGAGCAGGCCGCCGGCCTCCAGGTCGAGCATCTCTCCATAGATGTTGACGTGCGCCACGTCGATGTCGTGGGCCCGCTGGCCCTCGCTGATCGCCGGGTGGAGCTCGCCGGTCTCGGCGTCCACCAGGTAGGCCGCGAAGGCGCCCGCGTCCCGGCGGAACAGCGTGTTCGACAGCGAGCAGTCGCCCCAGTAGAACCCGTTGAGGTGCAGCCGCACGAGCAGCACCGCGAGGGCGTCCAGCAGGCGGGTCAGCGTGTCGGGGCGGACCGAGCCGGACAGCACGGCCCGGTACGGCAGGGAGAACTGCAGGTGCCGCGTGATCAGCGCGGAGTCGAGCTCCGAGCCGTCGGCGGCGGTGCGGCCGGTGACCACGGCGACCGGTTCGACGGCGGGGGCGTCGACGCGCGCGAGGTCCCACAGCAGCTTGTACTCCCGCTTGGCGTACCGCGCGCTGATCTCCTTGATCGCGTACACGCGGCCCGACAGGCGCGCGAACCGCACCACGTGGCGGGAGATGCCGCGCGGCAGCGTCACGAGGTGATGGACGGGCCACTCTTCGAGGGGGATGTCCCAGGGCAGGCGGATGAGGTCGGGGTCGCTCGGCGCGCCGATCATCTGCAGGGGCACCAATTGCTCCTATTTTCGGGGTCTTCACCACCCAGTGTCGCGGATAGAGTCGGGCGCTATGACGCTGGTGGACGAGTTCCTTGACTACTACCTGGCAGAGAACCCCATCCGCGCGGCCCTCCTCGGAGCCGACGGATACGACCGGACGCTCGGCGACTTCAGCGCGTCCGCCTTCCAGGCGCGGGAGCGCGCGGCGGAGGTGTGGCTGGAGCGGCTGTCCGCGCAGGTCCCCGGGTCCCCGGACGACGAGATCGACCGGGATCTGATCGTCTCCCATCTGCGCGGCGCGATCGCCTCGGCGTCGTGGCCCGAGTGGCGCCGCGACCCCTCCCCCTACCTGGGCGCGGTGTTCGGCTCGATGTTCACGCCGCTGCAGCAACGGCTGAAGCCGGAGCCCGAGCTGGTCGACGCCGCCTGCGCCCGGCTGGCCGAGGTCCCGGCCGTGCTCGCCGCCTGCCGGGAGAACCTCGACCCCGATCTCGCCGCCGACCTGCTCATCGCGCGGGGGCTCGACCAGGCGCGGACGGCCCGGCGGTTCCTCACCGTGACGCTGCCCGCCGAGGTCCGCGACCCCGGCCTGCGCGTACGGCTCGCCCAGGCGGCCGAGCCGGCGGCGGACGCGTTCGACGAGCTGGTCCGCTTCCTGGAGGGCTTCGAGGCCCGGGGAAGCTGGCGGATGGGTGAGAAGCTCTACTCCGAGCTGCTGCGCGAGCGGGAGATGCTCGGGTACGGCGCGGCCGAGCTGCACGAGATGGGCCGCACGGTGTGGGACGAGCTCGACGCCCGGATGCGGGAGGTGGCCGCCCGGCTCGGGTCCGACGACTGGCGGGCCGCCATGGAGTCCCTGATGGACGACCACCCGCCGACGCTGGAGGCCATGCGGGCCGAGTACGAGGCCGAGACGCTCCGGGCCCGCGACTTCACCAGGGAGCGCGGCCTGGTGACCTTCCCCGAGGGCGAGGAGTGCCTGGTGCTCCCGTCGCCGGAGTTCCAGCGGCCCATCCTCGCCGTGGCCAACTACCTCGCCCCGCCGCCGCTCACGCCGTCCAGGGCCGGGGTGTTCTTCGTGCCGTTCACGCCGGACGGGTTCACCGAGGAGCAGGTGCGGCAGCGCCTGCGCACCAACTCACGGGCCCAGATGCCCTCGATCTCGGTCCACGAGGCCTACCCGGGCCACCACTGGCACCTCGCCTGGATGGCGGGCAACCCCCGGAGGGCCCGCAAGATCTTCCGCACGCCGTACTTCGTCGAGGGCTGGGCCCTGTACGTCGAGAAGGTCATGCACGAGCAGGGCTACTTCGACACCCCCGCCACCGAGCTGGCCCACCTCGACTGCCGGATCTTCCGGGCCGCCCGGATCGTCGTGGACACCGCCCTGCACTGCGGCGACATGTCGATCGAGGAGGCCGAGACGTTCATGGCCACCAAGGCGTCGCTGTCGCCGGGGACGGCCAGGGGCGAGGTGAGCCGCTACTGCGCCTGGCCCACCCAGGCCCCCTCGTACCTCACCGGCGCCCTGGAGATCGAGCGCATCCGGGAGGAGTACGCCGGCGACCTGCGGACCTTCCACGACACGATCGCCGGGTCGGGCGGCCTCCCGCTGGGCCTGGCCCGCAAGGCCGTCATCCGCTGAAGGCACGCTCGATGACCGCGACGAGCTGCTCCTCCGTGAGGACGGCCGGGGCGCCCACGCCGAGGGCCCGGACGTAGACCTCGCAGAGCCATTCGAGCAGCCGGGTCGCCTCGAACGCCTGCTCCAGGGTCGCCCCGATGGTCACCCCGCCGTGGGAGGCCATCAGGGCGGCCTGCCGTCCCTCCAGCGCCCGCCGCACGTTCTCGGCCAGCTCCGGGGTGCCGTACGTGGCGTAGGGGGCGACCCGGACGGCGCCGCCGAGCAGCAGCGCGTTGTAGTGGATCGGCGGCAGCTCGGCCATGGTGGAGGCGACCACGGTGGCGAACACCGAGTGCGTGTGCACGACGGCCCCGGCGCCGGTCGACGCGTACAGGGCCAGGTGCATCGCGGTCTCCGACGACGGCTTGCGGTCGCCCTCCACCACCCGGCCGTCGAGGTCCACGATGGGGCAGTCCTCCGGCCGCAGCCGGTCCAGCGCCACCCCGGACGGCGTGACCGCCACCAGGTCGCCGTCCCGGGCGCTCAGGTTCCCGGACGTCCCGATGACCAGGCCCAGGGCCGCCGCCCGCCTGCCGTGCTCGCACAGCTCCCGCCGCAGCTCATCCACGCGGGCGAATCTACACAATCCAGCCAAGTAGCCGCCTCGTGTGATTCGTGATGTCCTGGTGGCATGTACGAGGCTCCAGACTGGCGCCGTGACGGCGACACCATCCGCAGGACCGTGGTCGCCACCGACTTCCGCACGGCCATCGCGATCGTGAACGAGATCGCCGAGCAGGCGGAGGCGCTGAACCACCACCCGGACATCGACATCCGCTGGCGGACCCTGCACCTCGCGCTCACCACCCACGACGCGGGCGGCCTCACCGAGCTGGACTACAAGCTGGCCGCCCGCATCGACGCGATCGTCGCCGACCACCAGGCCGGGTAGCGGCTCAGGGCCGGACGGCCCGTACGTAGCGGGTCACCGGCCGCAGGCGGCCCTCCGCCTCGATCGTGAACCCGGCACCGGCGACCATGCCGGCCAGCCCGTCGATGTCGGTTCCCGGCGTGCCGTCCCCGGCAATGGCCGGAGCCAGCGCGCCGGCCAGCCGCCGTCCGAGACCGCCCCTCGGCGGCCGGAAGTCGGCGACCATCAGCCGTCCGCCCGGCCGCAGCACGCGGTGCATCTGGGCGAACGCCGCCCGACGGGCCTCCGCCGGGACGTGATGGACGGCGTAGCTGGAGACCACCACGTCGAACGACCCGTCGTCGAACGCGAGGTCCTGCGCCGCCCCCAGGACGTATGAGCAGGAGGCGGGGCCCCGGGCCCCGGCGTACGCGATCATCGCGGGTGAGAGGTCCAGGCCGGTCACCCGGCCGTCGGGGGCGATCCGCGCGGCCATCGCCCGCGTCAGGCAACCGGTGCCGCAGCCGACGTCGAGCACCCGGTCACCCGGCCGGGCGCCGGAGAGCGCCGCCAGGCGGGCGAAGGAACCGCCGCGCCTCCCCGCGAAGGCGAGCGTCGAGATCACTTCATACGTGCGGGGATGGTCGATGGTGCCGCCGTGGAAGAGCCCGTGCCGGTGTCCGCCGCCTCCGGCCCCGTGCGCCGTCAGGAGAAACCGTCCGAGACCCATGATGCCTCCTTGCTTAGTCATGGCTAAGTTATCTCCTAACTTAGTCGTGACTAAGCAGAAGGGCAAGGGGCGTAGGATGCCGGACGTGATGGATGCCCCGGCCGCGCGGCGGCGTACCCGGATGCGGCCCGAGGAGCGACGGGAGTCGATCCTGGCCGCCGCCACCGAGGTCTTCGCGGAGACGGGCTACCGGGCCGGGAAGATGTCGGCCGTGGCCGCCAGGCTGGGTGTCAGCGAGCCGGTCGTCTTCCAGAACTTCGGCTCGAAGGCCGCGCTGTTCGCGGCCGTCCTCGACCGGGCCACGGCGCTCGCCCGCGAGGCGCTCGGCGAGATGTCGCGACAGGCGGGGCCGGTGTCGGCCCTCCTGGCCGGCCTGCTGTCCGCCGACCACGTCGAGCACCTGCACGCCCCGGGGTCACTGGGGATGCTCTTCGCCGACGCGGCCGTGCTCACCGACGAGCCCGGCGTCGCGGACGCGGCCCGGCGGGCCGTGCGGACGATGGCGGGTCTGCTCGCCGAGGTGCTCCGGCGCGGGCAGGCGGAGGGGAGCGTCCGCGCCGACCTCGACCCGGACGCCGGAGCGTGGTGGCTGCTCTCGCTGATGGCGGCCCGGCCGTTCCGCGCCGCCGTCGCCGAGGACCCCCGGGCCCTGGAGGAGGACCTGGCCGCCCTCACCCTGCGGGCCCTGACCGCCTCCGGGGAGACCCCCTAGCCGAACAGGTCCGGAGGGGGGACCGGGGTGAGCACGGCGTCGCCGTCCCGGATCGGCCGCGCGCCCGCCACCAGCTTCGTGAGGTCGTCGCCGGCGACGCAGCGGGCCTGGGTGAGGCCGCCCGCCGCCCTGCGGGTGAGCGGGCCCACGGGCAGCTCGGCCGGCGACGCGGTGAGGACGACGTTGCCGAACCGGCGCCCCCGCAGGATCCCGGGCTCGGCCAGCAGCGCCGCGTGCGCGAACGTCTCCTCGACCGTCGCGGCCACCCGCTTGGCGAACGGCAGGCCCTTGCCGTCGGCCACGTTGATCAGCAGGGTGCCGCCGGGCCGCAGGACCCGGGCGATCTCCGCCATGTACTGGGCGGTGGCGAGCTCCACCGGCATCGTGGCGCCCGAGAACGCGTCCAGCACGAACAGGTCGGCCGACGCGTCGGCGAGCGCGGCGGCGCCGGCCCGGCCGTCGGTCACCCGCACCTTGAGCCGGGGCACCGACTTCAGGTCGAGCTGGTCGCGGACGAGCTGCACGAGGCCCGCGTCCGGCTCGATCACGATGTGCCGGGAGCCGGGCCGGGTGGCGGAGACGTACCTGGGGATGGTGCAGGCGCCCCCGCCCACGTGCACCGCGTCCAGCGGGCCCTCCGGCAGGCAGTCGATCACCTCCGCCATCAGCCGCACGTAGGAGAAGTCGAGGTACGTGGGATCCCCCAGGTCGACGTACGACTGGGGGACGCCGCCCATGCTCAGCATCCACCCGTCCGCCCGGTCGAGGTCGTGCAGAAGCTCCACCTCACCGAAGGTCACGGGATATCGGCCTGGAAGCGGTTCCTTCTTCCTTGCCACCCTTGTCTCCCTTCGCGTGATATGAGAACCGTATGCGGAACAGGGCCCTGCTCGCCCTCTTCACGGTCGCCGCGACCATCTTCGTCTCCGGCGTGGTCGGCCTCATCGTGTCGGGCAGACAGGAGCCGGTGGTCTTCGCGTCCCCGGAGCCGTCCGCCACCCCGTCCCCCGCGCGCACCCTGCAGCTCGGCGCCGAGGGGTCGCCCGAGCAGACGGCCGCCGACTATCTCAAGGCCTGGTCGTCGGGCGACTTCGAGGCGATGCGCGAGATGGTGGACGAGCCGCCCTCCGACTTCGTCGACCGGCACCGCGACTTCGAGGACGTGGCGCTGTCCCGCTCGGTGGCGTTCACCCCCGGCGAGGTCGCCAGGACCGGGGACGAGACGGCCGACGTGCCGTTCACCGAGTCGCGGGACGAACCGGGCGCCGGCGCCTGGTCGTTCACCTCGGTGCTCCACCTGGCGGTGCGGGATCTCACGTGGAAGGTCCTGTGGACGCCGGACGTCCTGTACCCCGGCCTCGCCGAGGACGGCGACATCGTCCGGACGACCGAGGCGCCCGGTTCGGCCTCCGGGCTGCTCACGAAGGAGGGGCGGGACTTCCCCCAGGACAGCGACGCCGGGCCCTACCTGACGGCCCTGGCGCCGAAGGTCCCCGCGCCGGCCGGGGGCGTGGCGGCCGGGTGGACGATCGAGCTCAGGAACCCCGGCCGGCCGGCCGTGCGGCTCGTCGGCTTCCACCCGGAGGAGACTCCGCAGGGGACCAGAACCACGATCGAGTGGTCGGTGCAGGCGGCGGCCGCCCGCGCGCTGGACGGCCTCGGCCATCCCGCCGCGCTGGTCGCGGTGCGGCCGTCCACGGGCGAGGTCCTCGCGATCGCCGACCGGCTCGGCGGGATGGGGGCGTTCACCCAGAAGTTCGCCCCCGGCTCGACGTTCAAGACGATCACGGCCGCGGCGCTGCTGGGCGGCGGGGTCACGCCCGACACCCAGGTGGAGTGCCCGGCCGGGTACCAGATCCCGAACGGCCGGCAGATCCCCAACTACCAGAACGAGGACCACGGCACGGTGTCCTTCCGGCAGGCGTTCGCGCTGTCGTGCAACACCACCTTCGCGCGGCTCGCGGTGGAGCGGCTCAGCCCGGACGCGCTGGTCACCCAGGCGCACGCCTTCGGGTTCGGCGTGCAGATCGACCCGGGGGTGCCGGCCACCTGCGGCAGCATGAACGCCCCCGAGAACCACGACGCGCTCGCGGAGGACTCCTTCGGCCAGGGGACGGTGGAGGCCACCCCGCTGTGCATGGCCCTCGTGGCCGCCGCCGTAGAGAGCGGCGAGTGGCGGCCGCCCGCACTGCTGGACGACGCCGGCGAGGGCAGCCTGCCGCAGACCGCGGCGCTCCCCTCGGGCGTGGCCGACGGTCTGCGCGCGCTGATGCGCGCGGTCACGACCGAGGGGACGGCGGCCGGCGCCGGGCTCCCCGACGACGCCGCCGGCAAGACGGGCACCGCCGAGGACTGGCAGGGCGGCGAGGACCACGCCTGGTTCATCGGCTACCACGGCGACCTGGCCTTCTCCGTCTTCGTCCAGCATGGGGGGACGGGCCGCAACGCCGCCGTCCCGGTCGCCGCCCGCTTCCTGCGCGCCCTGTAGGGACTCAGGTGCCGGGCCAGGCGAAGCGGTGGGTGTGGATGCCGAAGTAGGTGAACGCCTCGGCCCTCGTCACTCCGGGGACCCGCCGGATGTGGTCGTTGATCACGGCGAGCAACTCGGCCGGCTCACGGCACACCACCTCGGCGAACAGGTCGAACGACCCCGAGGTGAGCACCACGTAGATCACCCCCGCCAGCTCGCTGATCGCGTCGGCCACCGCGTGGACGTCGCCGTCCACCCGCACGCCGATCAGCGCCATGACCGGCAGCCCCAGCGCCATCGGGTCGGTCACGCCGACGATCTGCACGACGCCCTCGTCGCGCAGCCGCTGCACCCGCTGCCGCACCGCGGGGGCGGACAGGCCGGTCCGCTCGGCGAGCGCCGCGTAGGAGATCCGGCCGTCCTGCTGCAGCTCCCGCAGCACGACGCGGTCGATCTCGTCGAGGGCGGCTGGCGCCGCCGCGGGTGCCGCGCGCTCCCCGGCCCGCTCGCCGCGCTCCCTCACGCGACCAGCTCCGCCACGGCGGCGGCGAAGACCTCGTGGTGCCGGTCGACGTCGGCCTCGGTGGTCGCCGGGCACATCAGCGCCATGTTGTGGAACGGCGTGAGCAGCACCCCCCGGTTGGCCAGATAGACGTGCAGGTAGTCGTCGAGGCCGGGGTCGGCGGCGGCGTTCGACTCCCCGCCGTTCCTGGGGGCCGGGCTGGTGAAGCGGTACTCGGCCCGGGCGCCGAGCTGCACGACGGACCACGGCAGCCGGTGGGCGTCGATCACCTCCTGGACGCCCTTGGCGAACCGGGTCGCCAGCTCGGCCATGGCGGCGAAGGCGTCGTCGGTCAGCACGTGCTCCAGGGTCGCCCGCATGGCCGTCACGGACAGGGCGTTGCCGGCCAGCGTGCCCCCGACCCCGCCCATGTCGATCAGGTCGAGCCCCTCCATGGCCTCGATCCTCGCCGCGACCTCGGCCGACAGGCCGTATCCGCCGCTGGGGATGCCGCCGCCGACCGCCTTGCCGATGGTGACGACGTCCGGGTCGAGGCCCCAAGCCCGCGTGCAGCCCCCAGGGCCGGCCGAAAACGTGTGGGTCTCGTCGTTGATCAGCAGGCTGCCGTACCGGCGGGTCAGCTCCCGCACGCCCTCCAGGTAGCCGGGCTCGGGCAGCACGATCCCGATGTTGGTGAGCGCGGGCTCCATGAGGACGGCCGCCACGTCGCCGTACGCCAGCTCGCGCTCCAGCGAGGGCAGGTCGTTGAACTCGACGACCCGCGAGGTGACGGTGGGGTCCACGGGGGCGCCCACGTTGCCCTCGCGGGAGACCTGCCGGCCGTCAGGGCCGACGACGATCAGCACCTCGTCGACGCTGCCGTGGTAGCAGTAGCTGTTCACCAGGATCTTCTGGCGGCCGGTGACGGCCCTGGCCAGCCGGATCGCCCACCGGTTCGCGTCGGTCGCCGTCAGGGAGAGGCTCCAGTACGGCACGCCGAACCGCCGGGCCAGCTCGGCGCCCACCCAGGCCGCGTCCTCCGTCGGCATCATCACGGTCGCGCCGCCCGCGCGTCCGAAGCGCTCCTCGACCGCCGCCACCGTCGGTGCGGGGGAGTGCCCGGCCATCGCGCCGGTGTCGCCGAGGCACAGGTCGACGTACTCGTGGCCGTCGACGTCGGTGACGCGGGCGCCGCGGGCCCCGGCCAGGTAGAGCGGGAAGCCCGCGGCCGTCTTGTTCATCCACGTCATCGGCACGCCGCCGAACAGGTGTCCCCGCGCCTCCGCGTACGCGGCGGCGGAGCGGGGGTTGCGCTCGCGGAACGCGCGGCGCTCGCGGTCGAGGAGCCAGGCCAGACGGGTGCGGTCGATCATCATTCCTGCCTCAGAAAGCATCGCGTGATCTCACAAGGCACGTGAAATCTGAAGTCAACCTACACGCCGGCATTCGATTCGTCATCCAGGTCGAGTGATCGCAGGCGAGGGGCCGGCGGGCTTCCCTTTCTTGACCGAACTCCACTCTCCCCGGCACCCGGATCTGGAGAAGAACCCTCTAAAAGGGAGGAGTCGGTCATGCACGACACGGCGATGCGGCACACGGTGTCCGCCCACTGGTGGGTGCCGGCGGTCCGCGGCGTCCTGACGATCCTGTTCGGCGTGCTCGCCATCGTATGGCCGAAGATCACACTCCTGGCCCTGGTCACCATCTTCGGCGCGTACGCGCTGGTGAACGGCGCGTTCACGCTGTTCCAGGCCGCCCGCGGCCACACCGGTCAATCGCGTGGCTGGCTGATCTTCGAAGGGCTCGTCGGCCTGCTCGCCGGCATCATCGCGTTCGCCTGGCCGGGGATCACGACGCTGGCCCTGCTCCTCGTCATCGCGTCCTGGTTCGTGGTCATCGGGGTGTTCGAGATCATCGAGGCGATCGCGCTGCGCCGGCGGATCGAGGGGGAGTGGCTGCTCGCGCTGAACGGCCTGGTGGCCGTGGTGTTCGGCCTCCTGCTGTTCATCTGGCCGGCCACGGGCGCCCTCGCGATCGTCTGGCTGATCGGCGTCTCCGCGATCGTCTTCGGCATCTCGCTGATCGCCCACGCCTTCGGGCTGCGCGGCCATCGCCCCCGTGTCGCGGCCGGACCTTCCCCTGTGGTTTGAAAATTGTTCAGTTCGTCGATGGTATGGCCGGAAACCATTCACAAAGACCGTCGGTTGTGAGGGAATTGTGTTGTTCCCCGGCATGACGCGGAGGTGACATGGACCCCAGCGCTGTGCACGACGCCCTCGGCCGGCACCTGCTCGTGGACGGTTACCGGCTCGTCCTCGACATCGGCAGGAGCGCGGGCTCCTGGCTGGTGGACGCCCGCGACGGGCGCCGGTACCTGGACTTCTACACCTTCTTCGCCTCGTCCCCCCTCGGGATGAACCCGTTCGCCGACGACCCCGAGTTCATGGCGCTGCTCGGGCGGGTGGCGGCCAACAAGCCGGCCAACTCCGACCTCTACACGGTCCACCTGGCCGAGTTCGTCGAGACGTTCCGGAGGGTCCTGGGCGACCCGGACCTGCCGCACCTGTTCTTCGTCGAGGGCGGCGCGCTCGCCGTGGAGAACGCGCTGAAGTGCGCCTTCGACTGGAAGAGCCGGTGGAACGAGGCCCACGGCCGGCATCCGGGGCTCGGTACCCGGGTGCTCCACCTCACCCGGGCCTTCCACGGCCGCAGCGGCTACACGCTGTCGCTCACCAACACCGACCCGGTGAAGACCGACAGGTTCCCCAAGTTCTGCTGGCCCCGGATCGAGGTGCCGGCGATCCACTTCGGCGACGTCGAGGCGGCCGAGGAGCGGACGCTGGCCCAGGCGCGGGAGGCCTTCGAGCGGTTCCGCCACGACATCGCCTGCTTCATCGCCGAGCCGATCCAGGGCGAGGGCGGCGACAACCACATGCGGCCCGAGTTCCTCCAGGCCATGCAGGCCCTCTGCCACGAGTACGAGGCGCTGTTCGTGCTCGACGAGGTGCAGACCGGCGTCGGCCTCACCGGCACGCCCTGGGCGTACCAGCAGCTCGGCCTCGCCCCCGACATCGTCGCGTTCGCCAAGAAGGCGCAGGTCGGCGGCGTGATGGCGGGCCGCAGAGTGGACCTGGTGCCGGACAACGTCTTCACGGTGAGCGGCCGGATCAACTCCACCTGGGGCGGCGGACTGGTCGACATGGTCCGTTCGCGGCGGATGCTGGAGATCATCGAACGGGACGGCCTGATCCCGCGGGCCGGCATCCTCGGGGAGAAGCTGCTCGGCGCCCTGCAGGGACTGGAGGCCGACGGGCTCGTCGCCAACGCCCGCGGGCGCGGGCTGATGTGCGCCTTCGACGTCCCGGAGCCCGCCGAGCTGGTCGCCCGGCTCAGGGAGGACCACGCGATCCTGGTGCTGACCTGCGGCGAGCGTTCCGTGCGGCTACGGCCGGCCCTGACCGTCCAGCCCGACGAGCTTGAGCACGGCCTGGCCGGGCTCCGCGCCGCCCTGACCCGCGTCTGACCGCTGCTCGCAGGCGGCCTCCGCGCGGCCGAGCCAGTGGCGGATCGCGGTCACCCGCGACTCCACGCCCAGCTTCGCGTAGATGCGGTTGACGTGGTTCTTCACGGTC
This sequence comes from Microbispora sp. ATCC PTA-5024, assembly GCF_000511135.2. Taxonomy (NCBI): domain Bacteria; kingdom Bacillati; phylum Actinomycetota; class Actinomycetes; order Streptosporangiales; family Streptosporangiaceae; genus Microbispora; species Microbispora sp. ATCC PTA-5024. Next base: position 497,698 of record NZ_KI866526.1, read on the forward strand.
TTCTCGCTCAGGAAGAGGCGCTGGGCGATCTCACCGTTCGAGTGACCGGTGGCGATGAGGTCCATCACCTCGGTCTCCCGCTTGCTGAGCCTTGTTCCGGTACGGGCGTCGACTCTCATCCGGCCTCCGTCGAAGACGTCAGAGATCGCCGAGGCCCCCGGCACGGCGGTTGTCACGCGAGCATAACCCGCGATATCAACCTTTGGGGGCAATGTGGGCTGACTTACCGCGTCAGCGGGAGGAATCGACCGGCTGGTCCAAACGCGGAAGGCCCGGCTGATTCAGCCGGGCCTTCCGCCTCTTGGGGTGAGTGATGGGACTTGAACCCACGACATCCAGGACCACAACCTGGCGCTCTGCCAGCTGAGCTACACCCACCATGTCCGCCGCCGTTCGCGGCGTACGACAGAAGTGTAGCGGCATTTCGGAGTCGTTCGCGCCTCCAATACCGCCCGGTCAGGTCGAGGAGACCGCCTCCGCGACCTCGCGCGCCGTCGCCGAGTCGGGACCGGGCTGCGGCACGAAGACGGCGGCCCGGTAGTAGCGGAGCTCGCGGATGCTCTCGGTGATGTCCGCCAGCGCCCGGTGGCCGCCCTGCTTCTCGGGGGAGGCGAAGTACACCCGGGGGTACCACCGCCGGGCCAGCTCCTTCACGGAGGACACGTCGATCATCCGGTAGTGGAGATGGGCGTCCACGAGCGGCATGTCCCTGGCGATGAACGAGCGGTCGGTGGCGATCGAGTTGCCGCACAGCGGCGCCTTCTTGGGCTCCGGCACATGGGACCGGATGTACTCCAGCACCACCGCCTCGGCCTCGGCGAGCGTCACCCCGGCCGCCAGCGCCTGCAGCAGCCCCGAGGAGGTGTGCATCTCCCGGACCACCTCGGACATCTGCTCCAGCGTCTCGGCCGGGGGCTTGATGATGACATCGACGCCTTCGTCCAGCTGGTTCAGCTCGCCGTCGGTGACGATGCAGGCCACCTCGACGAGCGCGTCACGGCCGAGGTCGAGCCCGGTCATCTCACAGTCGATCCAGACCAGCGGGTCAGTCATGGCTCAAGCGTAGTAGGGAGGTCAACGCGCTTCGAGCGAGTCCAGCACCTGCTTGAGTACGGACTGGTCGAGATTGTCCGGAACCGAGGCGTACAGGAAGGCCGGGCGGCGTCCCGCGCCCCTGTCCACCAGGACGAAGGCCCCCCGTTCGTGCTTCCACTTCCACTTGCTCGCCTTCGCGGGCTGCGAGAAGTCCATGTCGAACTCGAGCAGCCACGCCTTGGCGCCGCCGACCTTGACGGCCTCGTTCTTCAGGATCTTGCGCTGGTGCGGCGGGTCGTAGAACAGCCGCTCGTAGGCGCTGAGCAGGACGCTCGTGATGTTCTGCAGGTCCTGGGGGCCGCTGTAGGGGAAGAGGCTCGGGAGCTCCGCCGTGTAGATCGAGCCCACCCAGTCGTGGTTCTGCCCGTCGTAGTTCTGCTGCGACATGGCCTGGACGCCGCTCGTCCACAGCGGCAGCTGGGGCTGGCTCGGGTTGTCGATCTCCGACGCCTTGGGCACCACCCAGGGGTCGCCGGGGTAGGCGAAGGACAGGCCGGTCGCGGGGTCGGTGATCCTGCCGCCGGTGGGCTGGGGCAGCTCGGGGAGCGCGGGGGTCGGCTCCTGGCTGGGCCGGGGCGGGACGGTCTGGTCCAGCGACGGGGGCGCGGTGGGCGTCGGCTCCGCGATCGTGACGGACGTGTTCCTGAGGAACACCACGGCGGCCCCGATCACGAGCGCCAGCACGACGACCACCGCGACGCCGCCCAGAACCCACGGCCAGGGCGACGACTTCCGCTGCGGCGGGCCGAACTGGGGCAGCGGCAACTGGGCTGTCTGGCCCGGCTGACCCCAGGGCTGCTGCCCGCCGGGAGCCCCCTGACCGGGCTGTCCCCAGGGCTGCTGCCCGCCGGGCGCCGCCTGGTCCGGCTGGCCGGTCTGACCGGTCTGACCGGTCTGGCCGGGATGGCCCCACGCCTGCTGTCCGCCGGGCGCCCCCTGCGCCGGCTGCGTCCAGGGCCCCGTCGCGGCGGCCGGGGCCGCCTGGCCGGACTGGGTCACGGGCTGGGGCTGCTGCGGGGGCTGGCCGGGCTGCTGCGCGAGCGGGTGCGTGGCGTCGGTCCACTGGGTGCCGTCCCACCACCGCAGCAGGGGAGAGCCGTACGGGTCCGGGTACCAGCCGGCGGGGGTCGTCGTCATGCGGGCCAGACTAGTGAAATCAGCATTTGTAGGAAAAACTTGCTTTGTCCTCTAAGGGGTCGCCCGAGGGCGGCGCCGGGGACAGCACGCGCAACGTGGCCGTCCCCTTGAAGGACCCCGTCCCGGAGACGTCCCAGTGCAGGGGCAGGCTCACCGACCTGGTGCCGGAGGAGACGCGCTGCTGCAGCTCCTTGCGCTCCTTGCTGTCGCTGCGGATCCACATGTAGCGGATCGTCCCGGCCTCGCCGTTGGTGGTGACCACGCCCGTGAAGTCCGCCGTGCCGTCGCAGTGGACGGCCTTCTTCGGCGCCCGCACGTCGACCTTGCTCACCGCGAGGTCGGCGCCGGGCTGCTGGCGCAGCCAGAGGACCACCAGTGCGATCACCATGGCGAGCAGGACGGTGCCGGCCCAGCCCACCCCGCGCCTGCGGCGCTTCCTCGGGGAGCGTCCGTCCGTCGCCTGCTGGGCGTGCACTGTCGACGCGGTCTGGCCCGACCGCCAGATCTGCGCCGCCGTCGTCTCGGTGGGCACACCCGGCCCGAACCGCATCATCACGTCCTCGCCCTGCCGCGCCGTACGGGCCGGGTCGTCGGCGGCGCCGTACACCGGGCCGGGGAAGGGGCCCTGACCGGGGACGTCGAGCAGGGTCACGGCCTCTCCGGCGGCGGCGAGCGGGACCGCGCCGGCCACAGGGGCCCGGTCCGCCGGGGGGCCGGCGGGGGCGCGGCGGCCCCATGCCTGCACCGTCTGGGCCAGCCGCTCGCGCGTCGTGAAGCCGGGAGGCAGCGCCTCGCGCCCGGCGAGCAGGGCGTCGCGGGCGGCGCCGAGGCCGCGGGCGGTGGCCGCCGACGCCGCG
>NZ_KI866526.1:500891-511871 GCF_000511135.2 Microbispora sp. ATCC PTA-5024
AGCTGAGCGCCAGGCCCCGCGCCAGCGCGGCCCAGGCCGCCACGTCCCGCTCGGCGGAGGCGCGCTCGCCGCGCAGGGCCTCCATCAGGCCGCGCTCGGCGAGCAGGGCGGAGCCGTCCTCGGCGACCACGACCGTGCCGGGGTGGACCGCGCCGTGCGCGAGCCCCGCGGCGTGGACGGCCAGCAGTGTCTGGGCGGTCTCGACCAGGACGGTCGCGGCGCTGCCCGCGTCGAGGCGGCCGCCGGCCTCGGCGAGCAGGTCGGCCACCGTCGGCACCGGCCGGGCGGCGGTGATCAGGTAGACCTCGTCGCGGGCGGCCACCAGGTCGGCCACGGGCATCAGCCCGGTGACCCCGCTCTGCCGCAGCCGCCGGTCCGCGGTGACCGCCGCGACCAGCCGTTCCCGCGCTCCCGGCGCGGCGAGGTCGCGCGGATCGAGCCGGAGCACGCCGGAGGGGACGCCCTCCGGGGAGACCGCGTCGCTCCAGGTGCCGAGCTCGCTGGTCCGGGTGCGCCCGGTGAGCCGGTGCCCCGCGACGGCGGCGCCGTCCTGCATCTACCCCCGCCTCCGATGCCTTCCGCCCATCCTTCTCACCGCAAGTGTGGCGGGAACGAGGCCCGTCGTCACCATGCCCAGGGCAAGAGCGCCCATCGGGGCCGCCGAGGGGTCGGAGGAGGGCGAGGCGCTGGTCAGCCGCGGCGTGTCCGGGGTGGACGGCTGCGTCGAGACGGTGGGGGTCGAGCTCGGCGTCGTCCGCGTGGGCGACGGCTGCGCGGTCGGACGGGTGGTCGGCGACGGGTCGCCGGGCAGGTTGGCCGTGACCGTGGGGTCGGGCTGCGGTGCGGTCGGCGAGGGCGCCGGCTTCTTCGTCGGCTTGGGCGTGGGCTTCGGCGTCGGCTTGCGGGTGGGCTTGGGCGTCGGCCGCGCCGTGGGCCGCGAGGTCGGCGTGGGCGCGGGGGGAGCGGCGGTGGTCGCCGGCGCGGCCGTCGGCGTCTTCGAGGCCGGGGGCTTGGTCGGCTCCTCCGACGGGGTGTCCTCCGGCGTCGGCTCGTCCTCGGGCTCGGTCGTCGCCGGGTCGGCCGTCGTCGGAGCCGCCGGCGTGGGGGTGTCGGCCGTGGTGCCCGCCTGGAGCGTGGTCCCGCTGACGGAGTTGACGAGGGCCGCCGTCCCTCCCGCGATCACGCACATGGCGACCAGGGTGAGGCCGATCTTCATGCCGGCCCGGCCGAGCAGGCCGCCCAGCCTGGTCTCGGCCACGGTGGTCGAGACCTCGGGAGGCTCCTCGGCGAGCGGGAAGAACGGCACCAGGAGGCCGGCCAGCGCCGCCAGGCGCCGGCGGCCCCGGTCCTCCCACGCCGGGCCGTACGTTCCGGCGGCGATCTCCTCGAGCTCGCCGAGGAACTCCTCGGCCGACCGCGGGCGGTCCTCCGGCCGCTTGGCCATGCCGCGCTCGATCAGGCCGCGCAGCGGCGGCGGCACCTCGTCGACCGGGGGCGGGGTGGCCTGGTGCTGGCGGGCCAGCGCGGCGAGGTTCTGCGCGCGGAAGGGCCGCCCGCCTGTGAGGCACTCGAAGAACACGACGGTCGCGGCGTACACGTCGGTCGCCGGGCCCGCCTGGCCGCCCGTCCACTGCTCCGGGGCCATGTACGGCGGGGTGCCGGCGGCGTGGACGCCCTGCCCGGCCTGGGCCGCGATCCCGAAGTCGACGAGCTTGCTGTTGCCGTCGGACTCGATCATGACGTTCTCGGGCTTGTAGTCCCGGTGGACGACGCCGATCTCGTGGGCCCCGGCGAGCCCGAGGAGGGACCCCTTGAGCACCGCGAGCGCCGCCTCCGGGCCGGTGGGGCCCTCCGAGCGCAGCATCGCGCGCAGCGACACGCCGTCGATCAGCTCCATGACGATCGCGGCGCCCTGGGGGGCCTCGACGTACTCGTAGAACCGGGCGGCGTGCGGGTTGACGTCCATCGCGGCCAGCAGCCGGGCCTCGTGCCGGAACCTGGCGACGAAGTGGAGGTCCGACATCAGCTCCGCGGACAGATACTTGATCGCCACGAGCACGTCGTCGGGGTCGTGGCGGGCGAGCACCACCCGCCCCGCGCCGCCCGAACCGAGCTCACGGATCTCCGTGTAGCCGGGGACACGCCAGGCGCCTGTCTGGCCGTACATACGGTCTCCTCATCGCCTGGGCCCCCCGCCGTGGACGAGAACGTAGCTTAGTGACGCCTGAGGCGGAGGGTCGAAAAGTCATGAAACAGTCGTGGATTCGTGTCAAGCGCCGTGGTCCCGCAGGCGGCCGTCTTCTTGGTCAGCGTCGACGCGCCGCCCGGCGCCGCGGGGACGGTGGCGGCCCGCACGCCCCAGGCCGTCCCGCAGGGCAGGCGCGGGTAGGTGAACGTCTGCGTGACCGTGTACGACGTCTTGCCGGAGAGCGTCACGGTCCGGGTGCCGGCGGCCTTCCCGGCCAGGAGCCAGGTCAGGGTGAGCCGCACCTGCTTGGCGTTCGCGGTGACGACGGCGACGGTGGCGGTGGCGGCGGTCCCCGTGCGCGCGAGGCGTTTCACGGTGACGGACGTCACTGCCGCCGGGCAGTCGACGGCGACGCTCCGGGTGACCGCGCCGCCGGGCGCCGCCGGGTCGGTGGACGCCGTGAAGGCGACCTTCTGCCCGCACACCCGCTGAGGGAAGGCGAACGAGAGCGTGCGGGTGTAGGACGTCTTGCCGGACAGCCCCACGTCCTGGCGGCCGGTGGTGCCGTTCGGCGCGGAGAACTCCCCGATCAGCCGGACGAGCCCGGGCCCGTCGGCGGTGACCCGCACCGTGGCGGCCGCCGTCTTCGCGCCTGTCACGGTGAGCGCCGTGACGTCGAGGCCGGTCACGGCGGTGGGGCAGGCCGGGACGGCCGCCGTGCCCGCGTGGGCGCCGGAGCCCGGGTCCGTGGACGCGGTGATCCCCCACGTGCCCGAGCACGGCCGGGCGCCGAGATCGTGGGAGACCGCCTGCGTGTAGCGGGTCGCGCCCTTCAGCGTGAGCGTCTCGGTGGCCCTCACCGCGCCGTTCACGGTGAAGCGCACGGTCAGCGTGACCTTCGCGGTCCCGCTCGTCGTGACGGTGACGGTGCCGTGCCCCACGGCGGGCGAGGTGCGCGCCCCCGCCGGCAGCGACAGGCCGCCCACCTGCGCGGCGAGCACCTTCGTCGCGGGGGACGGCTTCGGGTGGCTCGGCGACGGGCTCGGCGAGTGGGCCGGCGGCGGGCTGGGCGGCGCGGCGGCCTCCGAGCGGGCCGGGGACGCCGGCGCCGACGGGGAGTCCGGCGGCGACTGCTGCGGCGTCGCGGTGGCTGATGGCGTGGCCGGGGACACGGCTGGGGACACGGCTGGGGACACGGCTGGGGACACGGCCGGGGACGTCGGCGGCGCGGCCGCGTGCGAGGCGGACCCCCCGGACCCCGCCGCGCCCAGGGCGTAGGCGCTGACCCCGCCCCCCGCGAGCACGAGCAGCGCTGCCCCGGCGACGAGCCGCACCCGGGTGCGCCGGAACGGCCGCAGGACGGTCCGTGCCAGCGAGGTGGAGAACTCGGCCGGCTCCTGCCGGTTGAGCGGGAAGGCGGCCGCCAGCGCGGCGGCGAGCGCGGCCAGCTTCCGGCGGCCCCGCTCCTCCCAGTCCGCGCCGTACGCGGCGGTCGCGACCTCGTCGAGGTCGGCCACGAGCACGGCGGCGCTCGCCGGGCGCAGTGCAGGGTCCTTGGCCAGACCCCGCTCGACGAGCCCGCGCACCGGCTCGGGCACCTCGTCGAGGGGGATCGCCGCCGTCTGGTGCTGGTGCCGGAGGGCCGCCCCGTCGTCGGCCCGGTACGGCCGGTGGCCGGTCAGGCACTCGAAGAAGACGACGGTCGCGGCGTACACGTCGGACGCCGGGGAGGGGGCGAGCCCGATCCACTGCTCGGGGGCCATGTACGGCGGGGTGCCTGCGGGGCTGGTGGGCCCTTCGGCGCGGACGGCCACGCCGAAGTCGGCGAGCTTGCTCGTCCCGTCGCCCTGGACGAGCACGTTCTCGGGCTTGTAGTCCCGGTGGACGACCCCCGACTCATGGGCGGCGGACAGGCCGAGCAGCGAGCCCTTGAGCACGGCCAGCGCGGCCTCCGGCCCGGTCGGGCCGTGCTCGTTCAGCAGTGCCCGCAGGGTGGCGCCGTTGACCAGCTCCATGACGATCGCGGCGCCGTGGCCCGTCTCGACGTACTCGTAGAGCTGGACCACGTGGGGGTCCTCCAGCTCGACGAGGAGGCGGGCCTCCTGGCGGAACCGTTCGAGGAAGCCGGGCTCGGCGCGCAGGGCGTCGGACAGGTACTTGACGGCCACGTGGGACCCGGACGCCTCGTGGAGGGCCAGGACGACGCGGCCGCCGCCGCCCGCGCCGAGCTCGCGGACCACCGCGTAGCCCGGCACGTTCCAATAGCCGGCGGCACTCATCGAAGCCTCCCATGAGAACAGGTTGGCCCAAAGTGTGCCGAAACATCCGTGGTGCTCGCTATCCCCTGTTGCGGATGTGCTCGGGGACCGGAATCCCCGGCGGCAGCGCCGGGTCGGGCTCGGGGGTCCCCCAGGACACGACGAGCGGCAGCACACCGGCCCAGACGGGGAGGGCGTAGTCCTCGTCGTCGTCCTTCGGCGGGCCCTGCCGCGTCTTCACCGAGGCCTCCTCCAGCGAGACGGCGGCCACGGCGGTGGCGGCGAGCTCCTTGCGGTCGGGGAGCCGCAGGGCGTCCCACTGGCCGGGGGCGAGCTGCTCGGTGATCGCCCGCAGCCCCTCCATCCGCTCGGCGGGGTCCTCGACGACCCGCAGGGTGCCGTAGATCATGGCGGAGCGGTAGTTGACCGAGTGGTGGAAGGTGGAGCGGGCCAGGACGACCCCGTCGACGTGCGTCACGGTGACGCAGACGGGGGCGCCGGCCGCCTCGCGCAGGGAGCGGGCCCCGGTGGAGCCGTGGAGGTAGAGCGTGTCCCCCACCCGGCCGTACCCCGTGGGGATCACCATCGGCGAGCCGCCGGCCACGAGCCCGAGGTGGCAGACGAGCCCGGCGTCGAGCACGGCGTAGAGGTCGGCGCGGTCGGTCCGTCCGCGCTCCTTCGAGCGGTTCAGGGTGGTACGGGCGGTTGTGGAGAGCATGTCCGTTACGTTAGGCGCAAGTGGACCGGCGGACCACGTCCACTTCCGGCAGCTCTCGGGAGACCACTTTGCGCGCGCACATCGACCTTCCCCTGGTCGTCGACCGGTCGTCGCCGGTGCCCCTCGCCGTCCAGGTGGGCGGCCAGCTCCGCGAGGCGATGCGGACCGGCGCCCTCAAGGACGGCGAGCGGCTGCCGTCCACGCGCGGCCTGGCCGCGCTGCTCGGCGTCAGCCGCACCGTCGTCACCGACGCCTACCAGCAGCTGTACGCCGAGGGCTGGCTCGACGGCCGGCACGGCTCGGGGACGTACGTGGCCGAGGGGACGTCCGGCCACCCCGAGGGCCCCGCAGTCGGGGCCGTCCCCGCCGCGCGGACCGTGCCCGCGTCCCGTCCCCGGCCCGACGGCCTGATCGACCTGCGGCCCGGGCGGCCGTGGGTGCACGACCACGACCGGGCGGCCTGGCGGCGCGCCTGGCGCTCGGCCGGCGACCTGCCGCTCGACGACGCCCCCGACCCGTACGGCCGGCCGGAGCTGCGCGAGCTGCTCGCCGAGCACCTGCGGCGGGCCAGGGCCGTCCCGGTGGGGGCGGGCGACGTCATGGTCACGCGGGGCACCGGCAACGGGCTCGACCTCATCGCCGCGACCCTCCTCGGCCCGGGGGCGCGGGCGGGGGTCGAGGAGCCGGGCTACCGCAAGGCGCGCACCGTGTTCGCGGGCCGGGGCGCGCAGATCGTCCCGTGCCCCGTGGACGACCAGGGCGTGATCGTCGAGGCGCTGCCCGACGACCTGCGGGTGCTGTACACGACGCCCGCCCACCAGTACCCGGTGGGCGGGCGGCTGCCGATCCCGCGCAGGGAGCGCCTGCTGGCCTGGGCCCGCCGTACGGGAGCCATGATCGTCGAGGACGACTACGACGCCGAGTTCCGCTACGACGTCGCGCCGCTGCCCGCCCTGTACGGCCTCGACCCCGCCCGGGTGGTGCTGCTCGGCACGCTGTCGAAGTCGCTCAGCCCCGATGTCGGGGTGGGCTGGCTCGTGGCCGCTGGGCCGCTGCTCGACCGGGTGGCCCGGCGGCGTGAGGAGCTGACCGACCGCACGCCCGGCCCGGTCCAGGCCGCCGTGGCCACGATGCTGGCCCGCGGCGACCTCGACCGGCACCTGCGGCGGACGCGGCTGGAGTACGCCCGCCGCCGGGCCGCCATCGTCGAGGCGCTCGGGCCGCTCGTCCACGGCGACACCGCCGGGCTGCACGTCATGATCGAGGTGCCGGCGGCGGCGCTCCCGGGCCTGGTGGAGCGGGCGCGGGAGCGCGGCGTGCTGCTGGACGCGACCGACCGCCACCACCACGGGCCGCCGCGGGTCCACGGCCTCGTGCTGGGATACGGGTCAGTGTCCCTCGCCGACGTGCGCCGGGGGTGCGAGGTGATCCGGGAGCTTATATCACCCGTTCCAGGAGCCTGAAGTCCTCCCTGGGCCGGGGCACGTCGACCCGCAGCCCCTCCTCGCCGACGATCCGCGCGATGTCGATCGACCCGGGGTCGCCGTCCCGGGTCCCCGGCACCTGCGAGTGGCCGAAGTGCCCGCCGCGCGCCCACAGCCGGCCGCTGCGCGTGGCCACCAGCGAGTGGGGGTACGGCAGGGGCGGGCCGGCCGGCCAGCGGCGGGGGACGCCCCACGAGTCCAGCCAGGCCAGGATGTCGTCGAGCCCGTCGAGCTTGGTGTCCGTGAACGGCTCCTGGGCGGAGCCGACGACTTGGATCTGCACGCAGACCCGCCCGTTCCTGCCCCGGTCCCCGGCGAGGCCGCCGGCCGCCCGAAGGGGCGGGAGCACCTGGACGATCTCCCCGGTCACCGGGTTCCATACCAGGTGCGGAGGGCGTTTCAGCTGGATGAGCCGCTGTGCGACGGATCTGGCCGAGACCGCCTGGGGATCGGCGGGCCAGATGAACCAGACGACCCGTGGCGCTCCGCCGAGCATCGCTCCGGAGTCCTCGGGGGAGGGAAGTCGGCTGGCGCCGGGCAGCCATGCTTGGGCCACAATGCCCCCTCAAATCCTCGGTCGCGTCGTTTTTCCCCTTTCGAGCTCCCGCTGACACCTCGCGACGCCTGATTGTTACTGGCGGGTGGCGATCCTCCGCGCGCTCCGGCGGCCGCCCCGCACGACCGCGTAACCCCTGGTGAGAATGCGTTCCCTGAGATACACGAGGGGAACGCCGCGGCCCTCGACGGCCATCCGGAAGCGGGCCGCCGTGGTGGTCCGGCCGACCGTCAGCCGGGGGACGTCGAACATCCCGTGGCGGCCTCCGGCGAGCGCGTTGTCCACCGAGCAGGCCGCTCGGTAGCCCGCCCTGCGGACCTCCTCGCGCACCCGGGCGCTCGAGTAGCCGTACGGGTAGGCCATGGTGGTCACCGGGCGCCCGAGCCGGTCCTCCAGCAGGGCCTTGTTGCGCCTCAGCTCCTCCCGCAGCGCCCCGGCGGGCAGCTGGTCGAGCTGGGGATGGCTGTGGCTGTGCCCGGCGATCTCCACCCCGTGGTCGGCCGCCTCCCGCACCTGCGACCAGCTCAGCGTGCGGTCGAGCGGGCGGCCCGCCGCGTCGCCCCCGGCGTCGCTGACCCACCCGCTGGTGAGGAACACCGTGCTCGGGAGCCCCAGCCGGTCGAGGACCGGCAGGGCCCGCGCGTGGAAGTCCTCGTATCCGTCGTCGAACGTGATCACGACCGGCCGGGCGGGCAGCCGCCCCTCCTCCAGCGCGGCCACCAGGCCGCCGAAGGTCAGCGGGGTGAACCCGCCGTCCTTCAGGTACGCCATCTGGTCGGCGAAGTCCCCCGGCCGTACGGCGTGGGGGCGGGTGGCGGGGGTCGGCCGGTCGGTGACCGAGTGGTACATCAGGACGGGCACCCGCGTCATGACCGCGCCTTCATGCGGGCGGTGCCGAGCACGTACCCCCAGGTCGTCCAGGCCAGGCCGACGACGATGGCGCCGGCGCGGCCGAGCCCGGCCACGTCGCCCCGCAGGGCGTCGCCGAGACCGCGCAGCACGCCGAGCGGCAGCGTCCTGAACGTGTAGCTCCGCTCGCTCGACAGCCCGTCCCCGGCGCCGACGCTGTTGGTCACCAGGGCCTTCGACAGGCCCTCGGCGAAGCAGCGCGACCGGAAGTACGCGAAACGGGACCGCGCCGGGGAGACCTTGTGGCCGATGGCCGCCCCGGGCTCGAACAGCATGACCGAGCCCGGCCTGCGCTGCGACAGCCGGATGCAGAACTCGGTCTCCTCGCAGCCCAGCGGCCTGCTCCTGCGGCCCTGCACGTTGCGCCCGATCTGCGTGCTGAAGCCGCCGACCCCGCCGATCACCTCGCGGAGGAAGGCCGCGTTGCCGCCCATCACGTTGCGGATGGGGGCCCGCTCGACCGGCATGCCCCGGTAGGTGCACCCCACCGTCCAGTCGAACTCCTCGGGGAACCAGCGGGGGCGCTCACCCGTCGCCCACAGGGGCCGGGTCAGGCCGCCCACCCCGACGACCGCCGGGCCGGAGGCGAAGGCGTCCTCGAACGCGGCCAGCCACTCGGGCGAGGCCACCGCGTCGTCGTCGAGGAAGGCCACCACGTCGCCGGTGGCCGCCTCGGTCCCCGTGTTCTTGCCGCCCGACAGCCCCCGCTCGTGGGCGTTCTCCAGCACCACGACGTCCGGGTACTCCCGCTTCAGCCGCAGATGGAGGTCCGGGTTGTGGTCCACCACGAGGATCAGCTCGTGCGGCTCCCGCCGCTGGGCGCGCACCGACTCGACGGCCGCCCGGATGTCGTCCCAGCGGTCCTCGGTGTAGACGCAGACGACGACGGAGATCCGCAGCGTCATGCCGCGCCCTTGTCGGCGGCCGCGGCCGGAGCGGTCACCGGGACGGGCCGGGGGACGCGCCGCCATTCGCGGACGATCGTGCGCAGCACGCGCAGGCCGTCGCGGACGGCGCGCAGGTTGCTCTCGCCGTGGATGCGGCAGCGCTCGTGGCTCGGCACCTCGTGCACTCGCAGCCCGGCGCGGGCGGCCCGGATGTTCATCAGCGTCTCGACCTCGAAGCCCTCGCAGTCGAGGTCGAGAAGCGGCAGGTGACGCGCCCAGAAGGCGTTGTATCCGTAGCAGAGGTCGGTGTAGCGGGTGCCGTAGAGCCAGTTGACGATCGTGCGCAGCACGGTGTTGCCGAACCGGCGGTTGAAGGTCAGGTCGTCGCTGCCGCCGCCCGCGATGTAGCGGGAGCCCTTGGCGAAGTCCGCGCCGCTGACGAGGGCGCTGACGAACTGGATGATCTCCCGGCCGTCCGTCGAGCCGTCGGCGTCGATCATCACGATGATCTCACCGGTGCAGGCGGCGAAGCCCTCGGCGAGCGCGTCGCCCTTGCCCCGCCCGCGCTGGTGCACGACGCGGAGGTTGGGACGCAGCCGCCGGGCGACCGCCACCGTGTCGTCGGACGAGTGGCCGTCGACCAGGACCACCTCGTGGACCCACTGGGGGAGCGTGGCGAAGACGTGCGGCAGGTTCTCCGCCTCGTTCATCGCGGGGATGACGACGCTCACCGTCGGGGCGACGGCGAGATGGGGACCGAGCGGCGTGTAGCGGTCGACAGCCGGCAGCGACCGCAGCGTGGCGAACTGCGACTTGACACCGTGCTCGGTGATCTCGGGACTCATGGTGACTGGGATGTCCTTCCGGGCGGTCTGTCATGAGCGGAGACTGCCGTCGGACCGGCGCGACTGGATGGAGAGGCGGTCTCCATCCCGGTCTCAGGGCAGGGAGGGGGCGTGATGGTCTGAGGGGGTTACCGCGAACGGGGCGGGGCGGTCCGGCGGGCGAGTCCGATGGCCTCGGGCTCCCGGAGATGCGTGGTGACGGTCACCTCGTGCCTGCCCCCTGTTCCACGGTTGCCTGTCCCCGGTACAGCAACCGGATGACGAGCAGGAAGAAGCCGAGCACCCCGATCGTCGCGACCCCGGCGCGGGGCGACCAGGCGTCGAACAGGAGCATGGCTTCGGCGAGTAGGACGTTGATAGCCAGGCTGGCCGCTGCGCCCACCGTGAGCACGGCGAGAGGGTCACGATCGCGCAACAGTCCGGCCACCGCGGCACCGGGGACGACCAGCAGGAACAGGGGCGTGAGGACCATCCTGACCGGGGTCTGGACGTCCGCCAGCGCGAGCACCGCTCCGGCCGCGCACGCCACGGCGAGCACGACCTTGACGACGGCGACCTTGCTGCCCATTGCTGCTTACTCCTCGGATGGCGGCCCGTTCATCGGACCAACCGGCTTCATCGGACGTCAATGGCGACGCCTCAGGTGAGCGACGGGTTTACCGGATCACAGTGGAAAGCTGTGATCTTATCCGACATGTTGCGAGGAGTTCAGGCGGAGGGGCTGACCGAGGGGTTCGCCTCCGGTGTGCTCGACGGCGTGTCCGACGGAGGGTCGGGCTCGGGATCGGCGTCGCCGGTGCCCTCCTGACCCCGCCAGGAGATGTGGCAGGAGGGGGACCCGGCGGCCGACCGGAACGTCACCGCGCCGCTGCCGGGGACGCCCGGGTCCACGACGGCGACCGTGATCCGCCCGGTCGCGCCCGCCTTGAGCCGGCCGTGCGCCGGGGAGACGGCAAGGCCGTCCGTCGTGATGGCCGTCCACTCGACCGCGGCCTCGCGGGCCGACAGATTGATCACGCTGCCGGCGGCCGAGCCGATGTCCCCCGGGCAGGAGGCGGACAGGCTCGCCGCGGCCGGCGTGCGGGTCGGCGGGCGGCCGGCCGGGGCGCGGGACGGCCGGGGACGGGCCTGGGGG
>NZ_KI866526.1:512022-522205 GCF_000511135.2 Microbispora sp. ATCC PTA-5024
CGGCGCCCGGGCGGTGGGGGCGGAGGAGGGCGTCCCTCCCCCGTCCGGCGTCCCGGACGGCTCGGGGGACGTCTCCTCGGGGCCGGCGGTCTCCGGCGGGGTCTCCTGCGCGCCGTCGGAGGGGCCGAACCCGAGGTCGTCCCGCGGGGGCGTGGGCGGAATCCGGACCGCCTCCAGGTGGCTCGCCGGGGCCTGCCCCGACACGAGCGCGAGTCCGCCGGCCGTGCCGAACACGCAGGCGGCCGCCAGCATGATCGGCGTGGCGCGGGTCCGCCGGGCCCGGCCCCTCGTACGCCGGGAGCGGCCCTCAGGGACGACCGGGAAGCCGCGGCGGTCGAAGCCCGCCCGTTCCACGACGGCGCGGCGCGTGCCCTCGCGCTCCGGGTTCAGCGAGGTGTCGAGCACCCGGCGGCGCAGCGACAGCGGCGGGAACGCGATGGGGATCAGGTCGAGCAGCCGGTCGGCGGACACGTGCCGGGCGCGGCCCTCCGCGCAGATCTTGCAGTCGGCGATGTGCCTGCTCAGCCGCTTGCGCAGGGCGGTGCCGAGCGGCCCGTCCTGCCAGGACGCGCCCACCCCCGAGTCGACCAGCGCGGACAGGTCGGGACAGTGCGCCCGCCCGACGCGGGCCAGGACGATCGCGGCCGCGGCGTTCTCCAGGTGGTCGCGCGCCCGCCCGAGCCGGGCCGACACCTGCCGGGAGGTGAGCCCGAGCACGGACGCCGCCTCGCCCGTGGACAGGCCGTGCCGTACGGCGAGGTGGAGGACCTCCCGCTCGTTGCCCCCGAGCTCAGCCAGGGCCTCGTACACGAGCGCGGCGAGCGACGGGTCGTCGGACTCCTCGGCCGTCGCGAGCACCGCCGTGGGACCGGTCGCCCCCGTGCGCCCCCGGCTCCTGACGGCGCAGTGGAAGCGCGTGAGGGCGTAGAGCCAGGCCCGCAGGCGCACCGGCTCCTTGAGGCGCTCCACGCACGCCTGCGCGGCCACCAGGGCGTCGTGGACGGCGTCCGCCGCCGCGTCCGGGTCGGGCGTCAGCGTGGAGGCATAGTCGGCCAGCCGGTCGGCGTACGCCTCGTACAGACTCGACGGCGCGTGGGAGTCCCCGCGCCGCAGCGCCTCCAGCAGTCGGTGGTCGTCGGCACGCCCGACGCCGGGCCATCCGGGCAACGCGCATTCCTCCCCGTATGACGGGACCAGGTTCTGCCGATCCCCACACGAGAAGGACGCCCCCTTGACGGAGGTCGTTTACGGCTTCCGCTGCCATGCCCAACGGGCATGACCTGGGAAAACTGGTGCGGAAGCCGTCCGCTGCGACTGCTGGTGCGCGCGGTGCGCTACTGCTGTGCTACTGCTGCGCGGAGGCGCCGCAGTTGGGCGCGCACAGGCGCCTGGCGATGCCCTTGAGGAAGATGTTGCGGATCTCCAGCACGGTCTGCGGGAAGTACGCCGCGCCACCGGTGGCCTTGGCGATGTTCGTCATCTGGGCCCTGTCCTCGTCCTTGTTGGTGTTGAACGAGATGATCAGGATGCTGACCGGCTGCTTGGGGTCGTACGCCTGCTTGAGCTTCTGCAGGATCTGCGCGTTGGAGATGCCGCCGTTCGGGTCGTCGTTGCCGACGCCGTCGGTGAACAGCAGGATCGTGTTCACCTTGTCCGGCTCGTACTCCTTGGTCATCTTCTGGTAGGCGGCCCACAGCGTGTCGTTCAGGCCGGTGTTGCCGGTCGTCTTGACCTGGGCCTGCTGCATCGCCTGCGCGATCAGGACACGGCGCGTCACCCCGTTGATCTGCTGGGCCAGGGGGCCGATCGGGACGACGGGCCGCCAGTCGATCCCCTTCCGCTGCAGGTCGTCGGAGAACGCCCACACGCCGACCTCGGCCTTGTCCGGGAACAGCTTCAGGCCCTCCTGCGCGGTGTCGGTGACGGCGCGCATGCGGCTGATCCCGGTGCTGTCGGCGGGCAGCGCCATGGTGCCGGAGATGTCAAGCAGCGCGAGCAGCTTGGTGCCGAGCTTGATCTGGTGCCAGGCCTGGGACAGCTGGGTGACGGTCGCGGCGTCCGGAAGCGGCAGCTCGGCCGGCTTCTTCGCGCTCACGCCGTTCTCGGGCTTGAGGAGGCTGCCGCCCTTGCCGTCCGGGGTGCGGAAGCCGTAGTCCTGCACGGTCTTGCGGCCCGCCGGGGAGGTCAGGTCGGCGGCGAACGCCTGGGCGGCCTTGCGGGTCGCGTCGTCCTTCGCGGTCACCACGATCGGGTAGTCGAGGTTGACCGTGCCCTCGGTCGGGTAGAGCGCGACGGCCGGGTTCGAGGGGGTCGTCTTGGTGTTGAACGCCCAGACGGCCTGCTCGGAGGAGATGCCCACGGGGATGCGGGCGGCGGCCTTGGTGAGCGTGGCGAACAGGCTGTCGGGGGTCGACACCGTGGACTCCGACAGCTGCCGCAGCACGCCCACCAGCGTCTCCTCGCTGCCGCCCGCCTGGCGCAGCACGGTGGCGCCGGCGAGCAGGGCGCCGAGACCGGCGGCGTTCTGCGTCGGGTCGAGGGCGAGCACGCGGACCTTGCGCGCCAGGCCGTCCGGGTTGGCGGCGTTCGCGGCGCTCATCAGGCCGGTCCAGCTCGCGGGGCTGAAGGCCGACTGGAGCTTCTCGGCGCCCGCCTTGGAGGCGGTCAGCACGACGGGGGAGTGGGCGGCGCTCCCCGAGGGCTTGGGCGCGGCGCCGCTCTTCGCCAGGCCGGCGAGCCAGAGGCTGGAGTCGGGGATCCAGACGTCCGGGTCCAGCTTGCCGCTCGTCGGGCCGGTGCCGGCCATCGCGTTGGCCACGTCGGCGGATCCGGCGGCCTTGACGCTGACCGCGACGCACTTGCCGTCGACGGACGTGCCCGACTGGGCGAACTTCCCGGCCACCTTCTGCACGGCGGGCTGGATGTCCGGCGAGGCGACCACCGTGAGGGAGATCTTGCCGCCGCCGCAGCTCGGGTTCTTGTTCACCACGACGTACGCCGCGACGCCGAGGAGCACGGCCAGTGCGACCGCTCCGGCCAGGGGGACGAACACCATTCCCCGCCCGGCCCGGCGGCGCGGCGGGGGATCGTACTGGGGGTTGTAGCCGCCATCGAGTTCGTCTGTGCGGTGCCGTCCGCCCACGGTGCCCTCTTCGGTGTCGATTGGCTCCCACCGGTGCGCGCCCTTGCGGGGGACCATAACGGGAGATTCCGCGTAATGCTTACGGAACGATACTGGCAAGCTGAACTGTGGCAAAACGCCGGTTTTGGTGCAGGAATTACGAAAAGTCATAGCGAGCATCCAGGGTGTAAACCCCCGGGCGGAGTCAGGAGTCGTACCCGGACGCACCCTCCGGCCGCCCGCCGCCGGCCTCCGGAGGAGTCCGCGCGCCGCCCCGCCAGGCTGTCACGGAGGCGCCGGGGGTGTGGCGCGCAGGGCGTGCGCCGGGTGCGCGCGAAGGCGCGACGTGGCGCGCGGGCGTGTGGAGGGGGAGGGCGCACGCCGTACTCTTGGGCCGTGCTCATCCCCGTCGACGACGCCGCCGACCCGCGCCTGGCCGACTACGTGCGCCTGCGCGACGTGGACCTGCGCCGGAGCCTGGAGGGCGAGCGGGGCCTGTTCGTGGCCGAGGGCGAGAAGGTCATCCGCAGGGCTGTGGGCGCCGGCTACCCGGTGCGGTCGGTCCTGACCACGCCCAAGTGGCTCGACCACCTCGCCGACGTCATCGCGGACGTCACGGTCTACGTGGTCACCGACGAGGTGATGGAGGGGATCACCGGTTTCCGGGTGCACCGCGGCGCGCTCGCCTCGATGGAGCGCCTCCGGCCGCCCTCGGTCGCCGAACTGCTGGCGGGGGGCGGGTCGTCCGCTGATGCGCCCCGCCGGATCCTGCTGCTGGAGGACCTGGTCGACCACGGGAACGTCGGGGCCGTCTTCCGCTGCGCGGCCGCGCTCGGGGTCGGCGCGATCGTGCTGTCGCCCCGCTGCGCCGACCCGCTCTACCGCCGGTCGGTCAAGGTGTCGATGGGCGCCGTCTTCGCGATCCCGTGGGCCCGGATGGACGACTGGCACGGCGGGTTGGCCGAGGTGCGGTCCGCCGGGTTCCGGTTGCTGGCCCTCACGCCCGACCAGTCGGCCGTCCCGCTGGACGAGGCGCCGCTGGACGGCCCGGTCGCGCTCATGCTCGGTTCCGAGGGCGACGGCCTGTCCTCCCACTGGCTCAAGGAGGCCGACGCGCCCGTCTGCATCCGGATGAGCCCTCAGGCCATGGACCTCGGCGTCGACTCGCTTAACGTCGTCGCCGCCGCGGCCATCGCCTGCCACGGCCTCATGCGCAACGGCTGAACCCTAACGCCCGAACCCGGAGCGGCCGGCCCCCGACCCGGGAGCCCCGAGCGGCCGAGCGAGGCCGTGCGCAGGGCCGCCCCGGCGGGGGCGTCACTCGGGGAGGCCGCCCCCCGAGGCCCACTCCAGCAGGGCGCGGGCCGTCGTGAACCGCGCCACGTCGCTGCGCTCGCCGAGGAGCACCCCGATGACCTTGCGGCCGTCGTCCAGCGGGGACACGAACGTCAGGCAGTAGCCCGCCTTGTGCGTGTATCCGGTCTTCAGCCCGAGGGCGCCCTCGTCGAGCAGCTTGTTGGTGTTGCGCCAGGTGTGCGACCGGTGGACGGCGGTCTTGCCGATCACCCGCTTGCGGGTCTTCGCCACCGCGGCGATCACCGGGTCGCGCAGCGCGGCACGCGCCAGCAGGGCCTGGTCCCGCGCGGTGGAGTAGCCGCTCGACGGCAGCCCGTCGGCGTTCGCGTAGCGGCTGTCGCGCATCCCCAGGCTCTTGGCGGCGGCGTTCATCCGCGAGACGAACCGGTCCACGCCCGGGCCGTACCGCTGGGCGAGGGCGTGCGCCGCGTCGGCCCCGGAGGGCAGCATCATCGCGTAGAGCAGGTCCCGGACCGTGAGCCGCTCGCCCGGCCGGAGCCCGGCGGTCGTCGCGTCGTTGGCGGCGGCGTGGCGCACGTCGGTCTTCGTGATGGTGATCACGTCGTCGAGCCGGGCACGGTGGCGCACGACGTAGGCCGTCATGACCTTGGTGAGGCTCGCCACCGGCACCCTGCGGGTCTCCCGCTTGGCCATCAGCGGCTCGCCCGACGCGGCGTCCATGAGGTACGCCTCGGGGGCCGTCACGGCGGGGGCGTCGTCCCGCGCGCCGGACGGGACCGTTCCCGCCGACGCGCGCGCGGTCACGGGCGGGGCCGCCCCGCCGGGGAGGGCGGAGGGGCGGGCCTGCGCCGCGGGGGCGCAGCTCAGGAGGATGGCGGCGGAGAGTGCGCCGATTGCCCCGATACGCATTGCGACATGATCCCATGCCCTCAGGGGGCGGCGGGAGCGTTCCTGCTCCGGCGGCGCAGAACGACGACGGCCGCCACGGCGGCGGCGACCGCGACGAGCGCGACGGCCAGCGCCGGAGAGCGGGCCGCGAGCGAGAGCCAGGCCCACAGGAGGGAGTAGAGCCCGAACGCCGTCACCGGCACCCAGGTCAGGCAGCCGAGCGCGCTGGCGGCCAGGTACCACCGGTAGTCCACCCGCAGCGCGCCCGCGACCCAGGGCAGCGTGTGCCGCAGGCCCGGCACCCAGAAGCAGGCGTAGACGGCGAACGCCCCCCACCTGCGGACCAGGGCCTCCACGCGCTCGATGCGACGGCGGCCGATCCGCCGGCCGGCCCGGGACCGGTACAGGGCCTCGCCGAGCCGCCGCCCGATCCAGTAGTAGACCTGGAACGCGCCGAACAGCGCGACCGCGCCGGCCGCGACGACCAGCCACAGGGGCAGGCCGAAGAGCGAGGCCGACGCCGGGTCGGGGATCCGCACGTGCGCTCACCGCCAGGGGGAACGGATCTTAAGGACAGCCTCACATTACCGCCGGGCGTCCCGCGACCCGCAAGCCGCGGCTCCCGCTGCAAGCCGCCGTCAACCGGGGATCAACCACGTCCTCGTACACCTGAGGTGCGAGGAAAGGGGAGCGCGATGAGTCCGCGAAGCAGCGTGATGCCGATCATGGCGAGTGGCACGGCCACCGCGGCCAAGCTGCTCGTGGCCACCCTGGCGGTCACCGCCGCGTACATCGGGGCGTCCAACGCCGCCGGCGGCGAAAGGCTGGTCACCAGGGTGGCCGGGACGGCGGCGACGACGCCGGCCGTCCAGCGGGAGCAGGCCACGGGGAGCGCCGGGCCGGCGGTCACCACAGGGGCCTTCGCGGACTCGGCTCCCGCCCCCGGCACCGTGACCCTCGCCGCCACCCCCGGCGGCGAGGGGTGCGCCCGGGCACTCAGGGCGCGCGCCCTCCTCTCCCCGGGTGACGCCGGGGACGCGGGCCTCTCCTACGGCTGGAGCCTCCAGCGCTGGAACACCCGTGAGCGCGTCTGGCAGACCTACCTGTCCACGAGGAACGGTTTCGCGGGCGGGTCCCGGGTGGTCGAGTTCGCCCCCACGGTGGTGGACAACCCGGGGCTCTACCGGGTCCGGCTGCAGACCGGCGCGCACACCTACCGCAGCTCCTCCCTCAGGATCGCCTGCTGACCCTCGGGCGCCGCCGGTCGCGGCGGTGCGGGACTTCAGGCGTGGAGGGCCTGGCGGGCCTCGTCCACCCAGCGGGGGACGCCGACCCGCTCCGCCACGGCCAGGGCCTTCTCGTAGTGCTCGTGGGCCGGCAGGCCCAGCCGTACGGCGAGGTCCCCGAGGGTGCGCGCGACCGGCCACAGGGCCACCACGCCCGTGCCCGCCCCGGCGATGCGGTCGCCGAACGGCACGAGCTTCTCGTAGGCCTCCCGCATCCGGTCCTCGTCGTCGAGCGTCATCCCGGCGAGGGCCCGCCAGATGAGGGCGAGCTCGTACAGGAAGTCGGTGCGGACCGGGTCCCGGACGACGGCCACGGCCCGGGCGTCCTTGAGGTGCCCGGCGGAGGCGAGCGCCACGGCGTAGGCGTCGAGCGTCCACTTGGCGCCGCGCTGGTGGGCCTCGCCGAGCGGGTCGACCATCTCCGCCGCGCGGCCGTCGACCAGGTGGAGGCAGAACGTCGCGATGAGCGGCAGGTCCTGGCGGCCCTCCAGCATGCCGGCCCGGGCCGTCAGGCGGGCGGCGTTGCGGTAGGCGCGCTCGGCCCCCGCGTAGTCACCCGTGATCATGAGGCGCTGACCGGCGTACCAGGCCCCCACGGCCGCGGGGGCGGGCAGGTCGTACTGCCGCCCGAGGCGCTCGGCCTGGGCCAGGTGCGCGTCGGCCTCGGCGAAGTCGCCGCGGGCCGCCGCGCACTCCAGCAGCACGAGGTGGGCGAGCGTCTGCACGGAGATCTGGCCCGACTCGGCCCCCACGCGTAGCAGTTCGCGACCGATCGTCTCCCGCTCGTCGACCTGGGTCAGGGTGTACGACTGGCGCAGCCGCCCGCTGAGCGCCATGGCCAGCAGCGCCGGGTCACCGCTGGACCGGGCGAGCTCCTCGGCCTCCAGCGACGCCTGGTAGCCGCGCTGCGTCGCCGACCCCTCCAGCTCCAGCGCGAGCGTCGCGAGCAGGCTCGCCCGCAGCGACTGCTCGCCCGCCGGCAGCTCTGAAAGCGCCTTCTCAGTAACGTCGACGATCTCCCACGCCGTACGGGTGAAGTCGCGGGCGATGCCCTTGTGCGGCACGGCCAGGGCGGCCGCGACCCGGGCCGTGAGCTCCAGGTCGCCCAGCGGGAGGGCCACGTCCATCGCGTCGCGCCGATGGGACCGGGCGGCCGTCATGTCGCCGCCCAGCGCCAGCGCCCGGATCATCCGCAGCTGAAGCTCCAGCCGCTCGCGCACGCGATCGCCGCCCGGATGGGCCCGGTCGAACGCGGCGATGGCCTTCTGCCAGAGCGAGGCCGCCTCGCGGTGGGCGAAGCGCCGCTCCGCCTGCTCCGCCGCGAGCCCGGCGTACCGGACGGCCTTCGCGGCGGTGTCCACGGTGCCGGCCGCGTCGTAGTGGTGGGCGAGCGCGGCCACGTCGTTCGGGCTGCGCTGTTCGATCACCGACGCGACCGCCGCGTGCAGCCGGGAGCGGCGCAGGCGTGAGGCGTCGGAGTAGATCGTGTCGCGGACGAGGTCGTGGTCGAACCGCAGCAGGCCGGGCCCCGGCTCGGTCACCAGGCCGGCGAGCAGGGCCGCCTCGACCGCGTCGACCACGGCGTCCTCGTCGCCCGACACGTCGACCAGCACGTCGACGTCCACGTCGCGGCCGATCACGGCGGCCTGGAGCAGCACCTGCTGGGCCCGCTCCGGCAGCCGGGAGATGCGCCGCCGCAGCACGTCGCGCACGCCCGAGGGCACCTCGGAGATGTCCGCCTCGGCCTCGAACAGCCGGGCCGTCTCCTTGACGAAGAACGGGTTGCCCCCGGCGCGCTCGACGATCGTGCTGACGACCTCGTCGTCCACGTCGCGCACGCAGGTGGCCCGGACCAGTTCGGCCACGGCGGCGTCGTCGAGCCCGTCGAGGCCGACGCGCACCGGGTCGTGCCGGGCCAGCGCGGCGAGCACGTCCTGCTGCTGGTCGTTCAGCTCGCCGTCGCGGCAGGTCACGACCAGCAGCACCCGGCTGGCCGCCACCAGGCTCGGCAGCGCCCGAAGGAGCGCGAGCGTCTGGTCGTCGGCCCAGTGCAGGTCCTCCAGGAGGATCAGCAGCGGGGCCTCCCGTGCGACCGCCGACAGGTAGCCGCCGACGGCCCGGTGCAGGCGGAAGCCTCCCGACGCCTCGTCGTCGCCGGTGTCGGGGGCGGCGTCGTCGAGCAGCGGCGCGAGCAGCGAGGCGTACTCTCCGGCGCCCCTGCGGGCGATCAGCGCCCGCAGCACCTCGACCCAGGCCCAGCCGGGAGGCGTCGTGGTGCTGTCGGGGCAGCCGCCGGTCGCGGCCACCCAGCCCTCGTCCTCCAGCCGCCCGGTCAGCTGCCGTACCAGCGTCGTCTTCCCGGCGCCGGGGTCGCCGCTGATCACGGCGACGGTGAACCGCCCGGCCTGGGCTCGCGGCGCCGCGGCCGCCAGCGTGGTCAGCTCGGCGTCGCGGCCGACGAACGGCTCCGGTTGCAGCGGCGGCGCGTCCCCGGCCTCGACCGGCCGCGGCGGCCAGGTGGCGGTGATCTCCACCGGCCTGCGGGGCGCCGGGAGCACGAAGTCGAGCCCCGGGTCCTGGGAGAGGATGTCCGACTCCAGCTTCCGCAGCGCCGGGCCGGGGTCGATGCCCAGCTCGTCGTCGAGGATCGAGCGGGCCTTGCGCAGCGCGGCCAGCGCGTCGCCCTGCCGCCCGCAGCGGTACAGGCCCAGCGCGAGCAGCCGCCAGCCCTCCTCGCGCAGGGTGTGCTCGGTGGTGAGCGCCTCCAGGTCGGGGACGGTCTCGGCGTGCAGGCCCATCCGCAGGCCCGCGTCGGCGTGCCGTTCCCTGGCGACCAGGCGCAGCTCGTTCAGCCGGGTCACCTCGGCCTCGGCCCAGGGCTGGTCGGCGAAGTCGGAGTAGGGCGTGCCCCGCCACAGGCCGAGCGCCGCGTCGAGCCGCGCCCGGGCGGCCTGCGGGTTCTCCTCCAGCCGCTCCCCGGCGGAGCGGACCGTGCTCTCGAAGCGCAGCGCGTCGACCTGCTCGGGCGCGGCCCGCAGGGCGTAGCCGGAGGCGACGGTCACGAGCAGCCGGTTGGGACCGCCGCGGGGGCGGTTGGGCTCCAGGACGCGGCGTAACCGCGAGATGTAGACCTGCAGGCCCGACTGGGCGCCCTTGGCGGCGTCGTCGTCCCACAGGTCGAACAGGAGGGTGTCCACCGGGACGACCTGGCCGCGCGCCACGAGCAGGCGGGCCAGGACGGCGCGCTGCCGCAGGCCGCCGAGGTCGAGCTCGTCGGCCCCGTCGTGCGCCCCCACCGGGCCGAGCACCCGGAACGCGACCGCGCTCATCGGACGCTCACCCACTGCCGCGCGTCGTGCCCGCCGGCTGTCGCTTGCCGCTCCATGTCAGCCGCAACGGTATGCGCGCCCGCGAAGCGGGCACAAGCTCTTTGGCAACCCCGACACCCTCACTCTCTCGCCCTGAGATCTTAGGTGGTGCCGGGCGATCCCCGCGTCGGGCCGATCAGTGCTCCAGCGCGCGGCTGTCCTCCGCCGCGCGCGGCGCGCCGCCCGCCGCCGGCGCGGCGCCG
>NZ_KI866526.1:522225-551489 GCF_000511135.2 Microbispora sp. ATCC PTA-5024
CCCGGCGGCGCAGCAGCGCCCAGCCTCCGAGGGCGAGCCCGCCCCACGGGATCTCGATCGTGTACGTCCAGAACCCGAACAGCACGGCGGCCGCGGTCGCCCCGCCGGCCGGCTGGCCGAACGCCCCGATCAGCAGCGTCGCCACGCCGCCCTCCATGATCCCCGCGCCGCTCGGCGTGACGAGGGCCGTGGTGAGCACCCGGCTCAGTGCGAAGACGGCGACCGTCTCGGCGGGCCCGGGGTATGACCCGGTGGCGACCAGGCAGCACGCCATGATCAGGCACTGCAGGCCGAGGAACGCCACCATGCCCAGCGACAGACCGGCCCAGCGGCGGTGGATGATCTCGGCGGTGTCCTCCCTGAGCCGCTCGATCGCTGCCGAGACGGCGTGCTCGGCCGGGCGGAACCGCCGGGGCGCGAGCCGTACGAGGCCGTCGAGGGCCCGGCCGAGCAGCGCGGCGGCGCGGTCCCAGTAGAGGGCGGCGGCGACGACGGCCACGAGCACGAGGATCGACACGGCGCCGGCCCAGCCGGCCTTCGCGACCGTGGGGTTGGTGGCCTTGCCCGCGACCAGCAGGCACAGGATGCCGACGGCGGGCAGGATGAACCGGAACAGCGAGTTCCAGACGCCGGTGACCAGGGTGTAGACGACGATGGGCCGGTTGGCGAAGCCCCAGCCCCTGGTCATGCCGAACGTCACCGCGACCCCGGCCGCGCCCCCGAACGGGAGCAGGTTGCTGATCGCGCTGCCCGCGGCGTTGAGCGTGAGCGCCTGCGGGTGGGTCAGGCCGGGCAGGGCGGAGGTCATCACGAACGTGTACGCCCACAGGCTGGCCAGCCACAGGACGGTCATCAGGGCGATGGTGTGCCAGCCGAGCCGGCCGAACTCGCGCCCGATCTCGTGCCAGCTCACGGTGGCCCCGGTCAGGCCGTGCACGATCTGCGGCAGGTAGACCACGAGGGCCACGGCCAGCCCCAGGGACACCGCCGACAGCGTCGCCTGCAGCCACTTCCTGTTCACCCGAATTGCCCCCAGTCCCGTCCGCGTCGTTCCCAGTCTGCCGGGACACTACTGGCGCGGGCTCCTCCTCGCGGAGGATCACGACCCCTAGGGGTTGTCGAACGGATGCCGGAGGCGGACGCCCCGCGGCAGTCCCCTGCGTACGTACCACTCCGTGCCGAAGACGAACCGGTACGCGAAGGAGGGGATCTTCAGCATCGCGCCGAGCGTGCGGTCGCCGTCGCCGCCGGTGGCCTGCGACGCGTGGGCGGCCATCGACGCCCGCTTGGCCCCGGCGTACCTCCGGACGTTCACCCGGTGGGTGATGGCCTCGCCGGGGGAGTAGGCCCGCTCGAAGCTGCGCACGTCGAGCGCCGGGTAGAAGCGGGCGGCGAGCCGGACGCCCTTGAGCAGGAGGTCCCGGTTGACGGTCGCCTCCAGGACGATCGGGGTGCCGGCGATCTCGGCCGCCCGGCCCCCGACGCGGTAGACCTGGACGTGGTCGGGGTGCCCGTACCCCCCGGCCGGGTCGTAGATCGTCAGCAGGTCGGCCGTCTCCTCCTTGAGGATCGCGGCAAGGCGCTGCGCCGCCTCCTCCAGGTCGGCGTCGATGAACGCGTCGTCGGGCCGGTCGCCGGCCACGCCGCCGTCGATGGCGAGCCCCGAGTCGCCGTACCCGAGCAGGACGACCCGGGCGCACCCGAGGGCCGCGGCCGAGCGGTAGAGCTCGCCCGTCCTCGCCTTCGCGAGCTCCTCGCCGTGCGGGAGGTCGGCCAGGCCGCGCTCCCCGGCGGTCGCGACCACCAGGACGACCCGGTGCCCCTCGGCGGCCAGCATCGCCATGGTCCCGGCCGTCAGCAGCGCCTCGTCGTCGGGATGGGCGTGGAAGAACACCGCCGTCCTCATCGCGCCCCACGGAACGTTGTCATCCTGCGTCACCACCGTGTCGTCCTGGCCTCCGGACATGATCCCACGTGGCCCGGCGCGTGCGTCGCCGACCTCCCCGCCGGCGGTTTGATGGGCGTCGCGCACTCTGTCAGGCTGACCCGGTGAGGATTCTTCACGTCAGCGACTGCTATCTGCCCCGGCTCGGGGGGATCGAGGTGCAGGTCGCCGACCTCGTGCGGGCCCAGCGCGGGGCGGGCCACACGGTCGAGGTGGTGACGGCCACGCCGGGGGAGCCGCTGCCGGGCGTCCATCGGGTGGTGGCGAACCTCCCGTTCGACCTGCCCGTGCACCCGAGGGGGACGACTCACCTGGCCCGGCTGATGACGTCCCGCCGCCCCGACGTGGTCCACGTCCACACCGGCGCCGTCTCGCCGTTCGCCTGGATGGGGGTGCGGGCCGCCGTGCGGGCGGGGGTGCCGGTCGTGGCGACCGTGCACAGCATGTGGGACCCGGTGACGCGAGGGGTCTACCGGGCGCTGCAGGCGGCGTTCGAGTGGCGGCGCTGGGGGCTGGTCCTCACGGCCGTCAGCGAGGCCGCCGCCCGCCCGATCCGCGCCGTCGCCGGGCCGCGGGTGCCGGTCCAGGTCGTCTCGAACGGCCTCGACGTGACCTCCTGGCGCCCGGCCCCGGGATCGGCGCCCGGCGAGAGCCCCGAAGCGGCCGTGCACGTGGTCGCGGTCGGCCGGCTCGCGCCGCGCAAGCAGCCGGTGCGGCTGCTCAAGCTGCTGGAGGCCGCGCGGCAGCGGGTGCCCGGCCCGATCGCGATGCGCGCGACGATCGTGGGCGACGGCCCGGCCCGCGGACGCATGGAGCGCTACCTCAAGGCTCAGCGCATGGACTGGGTGTCGCTGCCGGGCCGCTACAGCAGGGATCAGATCAAGGAACTGCTCGCCTCGGCGGACGTGTTCGTGGCGCCGGCGCCGCGCGAGTCGTTCGGGCTGGCCGCCCTGGAGGCCCGGGCCGCCGGCGTGCCCGTCGTCGCGCGGGCGCAGAGCGGCGTCGCGGACTTCGTCAGGCCCGGCAAGGAGGGCCTGCTGGGCCGCACCTTCGACGAGCTGGTCGCGTCCGTGGCGCGGCTCGCCCGGGACGGCGACCTGCGCCGCTCCATCGCCGAGCACAACCGGGAGACCGAGCCCGTGAAGTGCTCATGGCCCGCCGTCCTGGAGGGGTTCGCCCGCTGCTACGAGATGGCGCGGGGCTAGTTTCGACCCGCGTGCGGGGAATGATCTCCGGTCGGTGCCTGGCCGTCGATTGAATGAGCGTTTAAAGTTCTGTACGTGGCATCAGAAACCCGGACGTTCGTTGAGGAGGCCCGGCGGGCGCAGATCATCGACTGCGCCATCAGGGCCCTCGCGACGCTCGGCTACCGGCAGGCGTCGATGGCGAGGATCGCCAAACTGGCCGAGATCACTCCTGGTCTGATCTCGTACCACTTCGGCGGCAAGGACGAGCTGATCGAGGCGGTCGTCGCCCACGTGGTGAAGCTCGCCACCGATCTGATGGTGCCGCGCATCCTGGCGCAGACGACCGCCGCCGACGCCCTGCGCGTGTACTTCGAGACGAACCTCGAGTTCATGCGCCTGCACCGCGAACCCCTGCTGGCGCTCGTGGAGATCATCACCCACGACCGCGACGGCCCGTACGCCAAGCAACAGGAAACCGCGCTCACCGACATCGAGAAGGTGCTGGCCTGGGGACAGCACACCGGCGAGTTCCGGGATTTCCCCCTGCGGCCGATGGCGATCGCCATTCGCGGCGCCGTCGACGCCGTACCCGGCCACCTGCTGAAAGACCCCGAGCTCGATCTCCACACCATGGCCGCCGAACTGGCCATGACCTTTTCCCTCGCCACCCGGAGAGCCCCATGACCCCAGCGCTGGACATCAGCGGACTGACCAAGAGATTCGGCGACACCCTCGCCGTCGACGACATCCACCTCGGCGTCCCCCAGGGTTCCTTCTTCGGCCTCGTCGGCCAGAACGGCGCCGGCAAGACCACCACGCTCTCCATGGCCGTCGGCCTGCTCCGGCCCGACGGCGGCAGCGCCAGGATCTTCGGCGAGGACGTCTGGTCCGCTCCCGAGCGGGCCAAGGCCATGGTCGGGGTGCTGCCCGACGGGCTGGCCATGCCCGAGCGGCTGACCGGACGCGAGGTGCTCACCTATCTGGGCCTGCTGCGGGGGCTGGACAAGGAGGTGGTGGCGCGACGGGCCGAGGAACTGCTGGCCGTGCTGGAGTTGGACGGCGCGGAGAAAACGCTTGTCGTCGAGTATTCGACCGGCATGCGCAAGAAGATCGGGCTCGCCACCGCACTGCTGCATGCGCCGCGGCTGCTGGTGCTGGACGAGCCGTTCGAGGCGGTGGACCCGGTGTCGGCCGCGACGATCAAGACGATCCTGCGCGGCTTCGTCGCGGGCGGCGGCTCGATCGTGCTGTCCAGCCATGTGATGGCGCTGGTCGAGCAGTTGTGCGACCACGTGGCCGTGATCGACAAGGGCGCGGTGGCCGCCGCCGGCACGCTGGACGAGGTGCGGGGCGCGCGCTCGCTGGAGGACACCTTCGTCGAGCTCGTCGGCGACCAGGACACCGGGGTCAAGGAGCTGTCGTGGCTGTCGCACTGACCATGGCCCAGATGAAGATCGCGGTGCTGCGCCACGCCTTCCGTGGTCAGCGGGGGCAGACGGCGGGCGTGGGCGCCGCGCTCGGCGTGCTGCTGGCGGCCGGGACGGTCTACCTGGCCTTCGCCGGCCCCGACCTGCTGGCGGCCGGGTACGCCGTGTGGCTGCTGGGGTGGGTGCTCGGCCCTGTCTTCATGGGGGGCGGCGACGAGACGCTGCGGCCGGAGTACTTCTCGCTGCTCGGCCTGCCGCCTCGCCGCATGGCGGCGGGCCTGCTGGCCGCGGCCTTCGTCGGCGTCGCGCCGCTGGTCAGCCTGAGCGCCCTGCTCGGGCTGCTGGTGGCCGGCGCGCGGCTCGGCGTCGCGAACGCGCTGGTGGCCGTGCCCGCGATGGTGGTGCAGCTGGCCGTGTTCGTCCTGCTGTCGAAGGTCTCGGTGGCGCTGGTCGGGCTGGCGCTGCGCTCACGGGTGGGCGCGATCGCCTCGGGGCTGCTCAACGGCGCGATCCTGGCGGCGCTCGGGCAGGTCTGGGTCTTCTTCTGGGCCTTCGGGCAGACGGGCGTGCCCGCCGCGGTGTGGTACCTGCCCTCCGGGTGGGGCCTGCTGGCCGTCCGGGGCGAGTGGTGGGCGCTTGGAGCGCTGGCCCTCCTGGTGCTGCTGCTCCTGGGCGCGTGGGCCGCGCTGCTCAGCAGGCGTGCGGGCACCACGCGACCCTCCACGCGGGGCAGGCGTCCGATGCGGGCGGCGACCGCCAATGGCGCGATCGTCGCCAAGGAGCTGCGCACCTGGTCGCGCGACCTGGTGCGCAATTACCAGCTGACCTTCGCGTTGTCGTACGGCGTCTGCTTCGCGGCCAGCCCCCTGATCCTCGGCTGGGACGGCATGCTGCCGTACGCGGGTCCGATCTTCATCGTCATGGCCGCGGCCATGACCGCCAACCTGTACGGCACCGACGGCACCGCGCTGTGGCTGACGCTGATGACACCGAGCGCGAGCGACGTACGCGGCAGGCAACGGGCCTGGTTGTCGGCACACGCGCCGGTGGCGATCGTGCTGGCCGTGGCGTTCACCGCGGTCACCGGTGGCCCGTGGCCCCTGGTCCTGGCACTGCTGCCCGCCCTGCTGGGCGGCGCCGCCGGGCTGGTGCCGCTGGTCTCGGTGTACGGGCTGGTGCCCGGCACCGACCCGCATCGCCGCGCGGGCAACCCGCTGCGTACCAGCGAGGACGACGGCGGCCTGACCGGGCTGGTTTATCTGATGCTCGCGCTGGTGCTCCTGACGGGCGTGCCCGCGGGCCTGGTGGCACTCCGGTGGGGCTGGGCCGGCGTGGCCGCCGGCGTCGTCACCGGCGTGCTGTTCTATTGGGGCTTCGGCCTGCTCGCCGAGCGGCGCCTCCGGTCGCGGGGTCCGGAACTGCTGGACATGATGCGGACCGGCCGCAAGCCGCAGACGACGGTGAACTACCGCTTCGAGCAGCTGTCCACGACGCAGAAGACGATCGCCGGATGGTGCTTCGGCTTCGGCGCCATCCCCCTGATCCCTCAGGGCATAGTCGCCGCCGTCTTCGTGGCCCACGGCATGCTGCGCCACACCTGGTTCCTGGCCACCTACATGCCGCCCGGCCTGCGCTACCCGGTCGCCTGCGCGTTCGCCGCGCTCGGGCTGGCGATGTACGGCACGGGCGTGTGGATCGTCAGGCCGCGGCCGGCCCGATGAGCTCGCCTGCCGTTCGGGGCACCGGCTTGCCAGACCTCGGGGCGGCGGTCCCGCTCCCCGCGGGTGCGCGGCCCCCTGTGACGGGGTAGTCCCCTTTGACCGGGTCGTTCCCTGAGGGCTGTCGTCCCCTCTGACCCGTTGTCCCCCCGGACGCGTGTCCTCTCCGAACCGTGCGTCCTCTCCGAACCGTGCGTCCTCTCCGAACCGTGCGTCCTCTCCGAACCGTGCGTCCTCTCAGAACGGAAGGACCCGCCCCGAGGGGGTGCGCAGGTCGACGGGCTCGGGAGTCCTCGGCGGCCGCGGCCGCGGCACGATCTGCACCTTCTTCATCGGGGCCCTCCTTTCAACTGGTGCCTTCATGATTCCCAAGAAAGCACCAGGATTACCCTTCGGAGGTCAGTTCTCGTACTTGTAACGTGCGCAATCCTCCAGAAACGTACCGTCAGACCCGTGACGCCGGGTTTATCCGGCTATAGGTGGACATGGCGAGGTCCCAGAACCGGGCGACGTCGATCGACGTGCCGACCAGCGCGTTGGGCGTCCGGCCCCGCAGGTCGAAGTCCACCACGGTCATCCCCGAGGTGAGACGGCCCAGCGTCTCCACCTCCACCACGGCCGGCTCGACCTCGATGAGCGAGGGGTCGATCAGGTACGCGACCGCGCAGGCGTCGTGGATCGCCGGTCCCTCGGTGGCCGTGACCATGCCGTAGAACTCGGCGCACGGCACGAGCAGGTCCTCACCGAGGGCGCCGAGGGCGCGCATGCGATCGAGGACGGCGCCGGTCGCGAGCGCGGAACGGCTGACGTCGAGCCCGATCATCGTGACGGTCCAGCCGGCGGAGAAGACGATGGCCGCCGCCTCGGGGTCGGCCGCCATGTTGAACTCGGTCGCGGGGGTGATGTTGCCCCTCGTGTAGGAGCCGCCCAGGATCACGAGCTCGCGGGCCCACTCCACCAGCCGCGGCTCCCTCCGTACGGCGAGAGCCACGTTGGTGAGCGGCCCGATCGCCGTGAGGGTGATCTCGCCCGGCCGGGCGCGGAGCGTCTCGATGATGAAGTCCACGGCGTGCCCGGGCGCCGGAGGCAGGGTCGCGGGCGGCAGGCGCACCTCGCCGAGCCCGGAGTCCCCGTGCACGGCGGCTGCGTCGAGGCGGGGGCGCAGCAGCGCGCCCGGGCTGCCCGGCACGACGGGAACGCCGGGGAACCCGAGGTACTCCCGCAGGCGCAGCGCGTTCGCCGTCGTCAGGTCGAGCGCGACGTTGCCCCCGACAGTGGTGATGCCGACGATCTCCAGGGCCGGGCTGCCGTGCGCGAGGGCGATGGCGAGCGCGTCGTCGATCCCCGGATCGCAGTCGATCAGAACGTCCTTCCGCTGCCCAGTCACCGGGGCAGCGTACTCCCGCCCGCGGCGCGTCCACAGCGGGGCCGGAGGCCGGGGATTGATCTATCTGATAAGCGCGGGGTGCTGGATTTGACGGCGTTTCGCCAGGGCCTTCTCGATCTGGCGCTCCATGATCCGCGCCCGTTCGTGATCTCCCTGCTTCGCGCTCGCCGCCGCGAGATCGCGAACCACCCGGAGTACGGCTCCGGCGACCTCGTGGAGTTGCGTTTCGCCGGCCCAGATCTCGCTCATCGGATCGAGGCCGAGGACATTCAGCATCGCGCGTACGGAGCCGCATTTGCGGGCGGCCAGATCACGGTCTCCGGACGCCAGGGCGGCGTTGCCCTCGCCCACCGCGGCGTGGACGGCCGACAGCGCCTGCGGCACGTTCAGGTCGGCGTCCATCGCCCGCCTGAACTGGGGCGGGAGCGCGTCGTGCGCCACGGCGCCCACCCGCAGCACGAACCGCTCGACCCGCCTGTAGGCGGCCGCCGCCTCCTCCACGGCCTCGATGGAGAATTCGACCGGAGAGCGGTAATGCGCGGCGGCCAGGTAATAGCGGAGTTCGGCCGCCCGCACCCGGTCGAGCAGGGTTCGCACGGCGAGCGGGTTGCGCACGCGCTTGCGAATCTTCTCACCCCGGTGGGTGACCGGCCCGTTGTGCAGCCAGAAACGCGCGAAAGCGTCGCCCGCGGCCCTCGACTGGGCCATCTCGTTCTCGTGGTGGGGAAATATCAGATTCGCCCCGCCGCCGTGGATGTCGAATTCCTTGCCGAGATATCTGCGGGCCATCGCGGAGCATTCGAGATGCCATCCCGGGCGCCCCTCGCCCCAGGGCGAGTGCCATACCGGCTCGCCCGGCCGGGCGCGTTTCCACAATGCGAAGTCGCGTGGGTCGCGCTTTCCCCGTTCGTATTCCTCGGTGATTCTCATGTGCTGGGGCTGCTGCCGCGAGAGCGAGCCGTAGTGCGGGTAGGAATCGACCGAGAAATACACGTCGCCGTCCGACTCGTAGGCGTGCCCGGCCGCGAGGAGCTGCTCGATCATCTCGACCATCTCGGGGACGTGGCCGGTCGCCCGGGGCTCCACGCTGGGCGGAAGGCAGCCGAGGGCCGCGTACGTCCCGGCGAAGGAGCGGTAGACCGGGTCGGTGATCCGCCACCACGGCGTGCCCTCGGAAAGGGACCTGCCGATGATCTTGTCCTCGATGTCGGTGACGTTCCGGCAGAGCAGCACCTGATATCCGCTGCTTTTCAGCCAGCGGTGCAGGATGTCGAAGTTCACCTGCGACCTGATCTGTCCCACATGCGGCGGGACGACGACGGTGGGACCGCAGAGATAAATCGACACCATTCCCGGAATTCGAGGGGTGAAATCGCGGAGGGTGCGGCTGTGCGTATCGTAAAGGCGAAGACCCACCTAGCCGAGGGTAAGCGACTAATCCGCTCGCTGTCGATACCGCGCCCGGGACACGGCTCCGCACTGCGGGAAATGTCGATTGTGAGGGCGGGGAATAAGGACGGGGCGTCACGGGTTGGGGCGGGCATGGAGCCGACCAAACGGGGCCGCGTCCGAGTGGAGACGACGGCCAAGCGGGTGCGCGCCTACGTCGAGGGGCACGCGGTGGCCGACACGACCCGCGCGCTGCTGGTGTGGGAGAGCCCGCACTACCCGACGTACTACTTCCCTCTGGCGGACGTGGACACCGGCCTGTTCAAGGCGGCCGGGCGGACCGCCCACTCGCCGAGCCGGGGCGACGCCGAGGTCCACGACGTGGCCGGGCGTCCGGACGCGGCCCTCGTCTACGGCGGCGACGCGCCGCTGGAGGAGATCCGGGGGCACGTGCGCCTCGACTGGGAGTCGATGGACTACTGGTTCGAGGAGGACGAGGAGGTCTACGTCCACGCCCGCGACCCGTACACGCGGGTCGACATCCTTGCAAGCTCCCGGCACGTGCGGATCGAGGTCGGGGGAGTGACGGTCGCCGACTCGCGCAGCCCGCGGATCCTCTTCGAGACCGGGCTGCGGCCGCGCTACTACCTGCCGAAGACGGACGTGCGGCTCGACCTGCTGCGCCGTTCCGCGACACGGTCACCCACTGCCCCTACAAGGGCCGGGCGGAGTACTGGTCCGTCGGGGAGGGCGACGAGGGCGCGGACCTGGTCTGGTCCTACCCCGCTCCGCTGCCGGAGAGCCAGAAGATCGCCGGGCTCGTCGCGTTCTACGACGAGAAGGTCGACGTCTACGTCGACGGCGTGCTCCAGGCCAGATGAGCGCGCTCCAGGCCGGATAGGGGTGTCCCGCGGGCCTCGCACGGGGGCGGCGCCGCCCGCCCCGGTCGCGGTGGGCGCGGGGCCCGCGGGACACACCCGGCCTGGGGGCGTCCCTAGCGGCGGATGACGTGCAGGACGCTGGCGATCCGCTCGGCGGCGGTGACGACGTCGGAGGCGTGCCCGATGCGGCCGGCCCAGGAGAGCCAGTACCACCACTCGCCGTCGTTGGCGTTCGAGGCGAGGACGTCCTCGGCCATCGAGGGCTCCATCGGGTTGACGACCCGCAGGCGGGGGTAGAGCCCGGCGGGCGCCGTCAGCCGCACCTGGAACGAGTGGGCCTCGAGCTGGGCGGCGAGCCGCTCCAGGTGGTCCATCGCCTCGCTGCGATCTACCTGCATGCTGGCCTCCGGGGAACGTTGGGACCTATCTCACGAAAGGGTGAACCCGCGTCGACCTACCGGCAATCGCGGCGATTCCGCGAAACCGTGCAATAACCAGGGAACTCACCGGCATTCCGTGGAACACCCTCGGGTCCCGGGGCACGATGGCATAACGGTATACGGGGGTTGCGTGCCTGCCGGTTTACCTTGGGGAAATAACCGTAAAGCGACACTCCGACGGTGGAGGGCACGTACATGGCCCGTGGAGAGCACGCACCCTCTTGCGCTCGTCGCTGGCGCGAGCAGGGTGAGGCGCGGCAGTGGACGCTCTGGCAGACGGTCCAGGCGATCCACGGATGCTGCGGCGTCAGCCTGCTGAAAGCCCACCGGCTCGGCCGGGGCTGGTCGGCCCGGCAGGCCATCGAGGAGCTCGAGTACCTGTGCGAGCAGCAGTCGCTGGGCCTGCCGCGCGCCAGCATCGACCTGCTCAACGCCTGGGAGAACAACCGGGCCAGGCCCCGCCCGCAGACGATCGACCTGCTGGCCCGGCTCTACAAGGCCAACGCCGTACGGCTCGGCCTGGCGGCCGACTACTGCGAGGACGCCGGCGGCCAGAAGATCGTCGTGGTCGGTCCCGGCCACGCGGACGAGCCGGTCAGGGCCGACGACCTCACGGCCGACGACGCCGAGCGGCGGGCGCTGTTCCACCAGGCGATGCTGGTCGGCACCCCCAACGGCCGCTTCTTCGCCGAGGTCGAGGGGATCCGCCACGACCTCGACAGGACGCTGGCGACCGGCTCGGTCAACGAGGACCAGCTCGACCGGCTCGACGAGCAGGTGCTGCGCTACCGCCGCGAGTACATGACGACCCCCCCGATGCCGATGCTCTGCAGGGTCATGCTGGAGATCTCCGACGTGCGGAGGCTGAGCGCCGCCCGGCAGCCGTCGTCGATGCAGCGCCGCCTGCTGACCGCGACCACCATGCTCACCCTGCTCGCCGCCGACGCGCTGATGAAGCTCGGCGACACGCGCCAGGCGCACGCCTGGTACGGCACGGCCCGCGCGGCCTCCGACGACGTGGGCGACCTGCGGCTGCGGGCGCTGGTGCGGGCACAGCAGACGATGCTGCTGTACTACTACGGCGACCTCAACGAGACCGTGCGGCTGGCCCGGGAGGCGCGGATGCTGGCCGGGTCGGCCCCCAGCTCCCCGGCGGCCCTCGCCGCCGCGGCCGAGGCCCGGGCGCTGGCCCGGATGGGGGACGGCAAGGCCGCCAGGATCGCCCTGGCCGAGGCCGAGCAGATCTTCGCCCGCATGCGCGGGATGAGCCAGGACGACCTGGCCTTCGTCTTCACCGAGAAGCGGATGATGTTCTACCGCACCGGCACCCTGATCGAGCTGGGGGACGCCCAGCAGATCCAGGGCATCGACGCCTTCCCGCCGGGGTTCCACACGATCGACCCCGCGCTGATCATGCTCGACCAGGCCAGCCACCTGGCCAGGCACGGCGACGTCGAGGAGGCGTGCCGCATCGCCGCCGAGGCCCTGCGGCAGGTGCCGGCCGAGCACCGCACCTCGATCGTCGTCACCCGCGCCAAGGCCCTGCTGGCCGACTCCGACCCCGACCTGCCCGCCGTACGACATCTGCGGCAGGTGCTCGCGGAGTCGTCGCCGCGGCTGTTCGCCGGCGGTCTGGTGTCCGTCGCGGAGAAGGCGTAGAGGCGCGGCCGTGAAGACGATGGACAGGCCGCTGGCCGAGGAGGCGTTCGGGGTCCTGCGCGAGGTCTGCGGGCACATCGGGCTCGACCCCGGGGGGGCTCAGCTCATGCGGCTGCGCAGCAACGCCGTGTTCAAGCTGCGCGGCGAGATGGTCGTGCGGATCGCGACGGCCCCCGACGCGCTCACCCGGCTGCCCGTCGTGCTGGCCGTCGCCCGGTGGCTGTCCGACCGCGGGTTCCCCACTGTGCGCCCCGCGGACGAGATCCCCGACCAGCCCATCGTGTACGGCGGCCGGGCCGTCACGTTCTGGCGGTACGTCCGCTCCCGGGGCCGCCCGACCACCCGCCAGCTCGGCCGGGTGCTGCGCAACCTGCACCGCGAGCCGGTGCCGCCGATGGCCCTGCGGCGGCTCACCGACCCCCTCGCCGAGGTCCGGCACGCCGTGGACCGCGCCGAGGTGCTCACGACCGGCCAGCGGTCCTGGCTGAGCGACCGCATCGAGGAGCTCACCGGCCGCTGGCTCGACCTGGAGACCGGCGCGCCCGTGCTGCTCCACGGCGACGCCTGGATCGACAACCTGCTGCGCCGCCAGGACGGCCACGTCGTGCTGTGCGACTGGGACGGCGTCGCGGTCGGCCCCCGCGAGTGGGACCTCGTGCACACCTACCACGGGCAGCGCCGGTTCGGCCTGTCGGCCGCCGACGTGGACGACTTCGCCCGCGCGTACGGCTCCGACCTGCGGCTGTGGCCCGGCTACGGGACCCTGATGGAGGTCAGGGACATGTACGCGGTCGGCATCCACATCCGCAACGCGTCCGGCGACCCGTTCTCCCGCCAGGAGCTGCCGCGCCGGCTCGACTCGCTGGCCCGCGGCGACGGCCACGCCCGGTGGTACATGGCCGCCCCCGCCTGAGGGAACGGTCCCGCGGGCGCGGGCGGCGGGATCCCGGCAGAGAACTTATGACGGGATCGGCGTGTCGCGGCGGCACGCCGGGGTTTTTCTGGCCCCCGGACCGCGCCCGCATACAGAGAGCTAATGCCGGGTACTCTCCGTACAGGCTGCGAGTGTCGCAGTGGTCTTCCAGGAGATTTTCCAATAGCGCACTCGGGGATGTCCCCGGCAGCGGGCGTGCTTGCTCTTCCAGCGTTCAACGCGGATACGCAGTCGTGTCCGCTAACGCAGCCCTGCGCCGCCGATCCCGGCGGCGCGGAGTGGCGGTCGAAAAAGGAGAAGCAGTTGTCTGAAGGCACTGTCAAGTGGTTCAACGCCGAAAAGGGCTTCGGTTTCATCGCTCCGGACGACGGTACCGCTGACGTGTTCGTGCACTACTCGGCGATCAATGCGAACGGTTACCGGTCCCTGGACCAGAACCAGCGCGTCAGCTATGTAACCGTCCAGGGTGACAAGGGTCCGCAGGCCGAGCAGGTCACGCCCCTGTGAGGCCGAGCCCGGGCGACCGCGTCCGGGCACGGCAGGACATACGCGGTCGACTGGCGGTCCGCGCCGCCGCGCGGCGCGGACCGCCAGGTCATGTTTTACCGGCCCTTTGCCGGGAAGCCGGAAGGGTCATGAGACTGAGCATGACCTCCGACGTGTGGTGGAAGAACGCGGTCGTGTACTGCCTCGACATCGAGACCTACGCCGACGGCAACGGCGACGGGATCGGCGACTTCCGGGGCGCCATCCAGCACATCGACCATCTCGACCGCATGGGCGTGACCTGCATCTGGCTCATGCCGTTCTTCCCGACGCCCGACCGCGACGACGGCTACGACATCACCGACTTCTACAGCGTCGACCCACGGCTCGGCACGCTCGGCGACTTCGTGGAGTTCATGCGGGTCGCGCGGGACCGCGGCATCCGGGTGATCGCCGACCTGGTGGTCAACCACACCTCCGACGAGCACCCGTGGTTCAAGGACGCCCGGTCGAGCCGGGACTCCCGCTACCGCGACTGGTACATCTGGTCGGACAAGCCGGAGCCCGACGACCCCAAGGGCGTCGTCTTCCCCGACAAGGAGGACAGCCTGTGGGAGTTCGACGAGAAGACCGGCCAGTACTACTTCCACCGGTTCTACCGGTTCCAGCCCGACCTCAACACGGCCAACTCCGAGGTGCAGGACGAGATCGCCCGCATCCTCGGCTTCTGGATGGAGCTCGGCCTGTCGGGGTTCCGGGTCGACGCCGTGCCCTTCCTCGTCGAGCAGGTCACCGACGGCGGTGACGACAAGCTCCCCGACCCCCACGAGTTCTTCGCCTGCCTGCGGGCGTTCATGAGCCGCAGGGACGGCAGCGCCGCCCTGCTGGGCGAGGTCAACCTGCCGTACCCGGACCTGATGCGGTACTTCGGCAACGACCTCGGCGACGAGATCACGATGTGCTTCGACTTCATCGGCATGCAGCGGACGTACCTGTCGCTCGCCCGCAAGAACGCGCGGCCGCTCGCCGGCGCGCTGCGGGAGCGCCCCCGGCCGCCGAAGGACTGCCAGTGGGCCACGTTCGTGCGCAACCACGACGAGCTCACGCTCGACAAGCTGAGCGACTCCGAGCGCCAGGAGGTGTTCGCCGCCTTCGGCCCGGACAAGGACATGCAGCTGTACGGCCGGGGCCTGCGGCGCCGCCTGCCGACCATGCTCGGCGGCGACATGGACCAGATCAAGATGGTCTACAGCCTGCTGTTCTCCCTGCCGGGCACGCCGGTGCTCTTCTACGGGGAGGAGATCGGCATGGGGGAGAACCTGGAGCTGGAGGGCCGCCAGGCGGTCCGCACCCCCATGCAGTGGACCCCGCACCGCAACGGCGGCTTCAGCGACGCCGACCCCGCCAAGGTGCGGATCCCGATGCCGTCCGGCGAGTACGGGCCGGAGAAGGTCAACGTCAGCGCCCAGCAGCGCGACCCCGACTCCCTGATGCTGTGGATCACCCGGCTGATCCGGCACTACCGCGACTGCCCCGAGTTCGCCTGGGGCGAGTACACGGTCCTCGACCCGGGGACGGACTCCGTCCTCGCCCACAGGGCCGACGCCGACGGCGAGACCGTCGTCGCCGTGCACAACTTCAGCGACGCCGAGACCGAGGTGGAGCTCACCCTCGACGGCCTCGACTCGTCGAAGGTGCTGACCGACCTCCTCGTGGACGGGACCATCGAGATCTCGGACAAGGGGCAGGTCAGGTTCAGGCTCGGCAGGTACGGTTGCCGCTGGTTCCGGGCCTCCACCCCCGAGACGGCCCCGGCGGACTCCGGGGACGTCGACTAGGGGTCTCCTCAGGGGCGGCTCGGGTGGATCTCCGATGGGCCGCCGCCGTCCCCACGGCCATCGTGATGAGCCATGGGGATGCGGTTGGGATATGTGGGGATCTGGTCGGGCGTGGCGGCGATGGCGACCCTGCACGCGGTGTCGGGGCTCGACCCGCTGCGGGACATGATCAGTGAGTACGTCTTCGCTCCGCACGGGTGGCTGCTGCCGGTGTCGCTGTCGTCGATCGCGGCCGGATCGGCCGTGCTCGCGGTGGGGCTGGCGCGGGTGGAGCGCCGCGCGGCGCTGCTGGCCGGCGTGTGGAGCGCGTGCCTGCTGCTGGTCGCCGGGTTCCCCACCGACCGGCCGGGGCTGTCGCTGTCGATGTCCGGCGGGATCCACCGCTACGCCGCGTTCGCCGCGTTCCTGAGCATGCCGCTCGCCGGGCTCCTGCTGGCCCGGGTCACCGGGTCGCGCCTGGTCCGGCTGCTCAGCGCGGTCGCGCTGGCCTCCCTCATGCTCGTGCTCGTGCCGTACGCCCTGACGGCGCTGGGCCTGGATCCCGGCGCGATGCCGGCGGGCCTGACCCAGCGCCTGACCGTGGCGTCGGAGGTGGCCGCCCTGCTGGCGATGGGACGCTCAGCCGCCGCCGCAGGACGCGTACACGTAGGCGTCCGAGCGAACCTTGTAGGAGTCGCGGACGCGCGTCGCCCCGGTCCGGGTGTCGATCTCCAGGACCGTGACGCGCGCCCCGCTCCCGCCCTCGCCGTTCACGTGGACGGTGACCTGGTGGTCGCCGGTCCAGTCGGCCATGTCCGGCATGCTGCCGCGCCTGCCCGCGTAGGGGACCGAGCCCACGACGCGGTCGGCCACCATGTCGTACAGCTTCAGGACGGGCTTGCGGGCCGAGCCGGTCACGACCGCGACGGTGCGGCCGTCGGCGGACAGCGCACGCGGCGCGTTGTTGGAGACGACCTGGGGCGGGACGACCCGGCCCAGCTCGCGTCCGGAGGCGTCGTAGGCGACCAGCTCATTGGTGTTGTCGTCGGTCCGGCCGCTGACGAGGACGGCCGAGCCGTCACCGCTGAAACCCTCGAACTCCTCGTACCCGGAGATCGTGGCGGGGTTCCCGGGGTCTGACACGGCGAACACCCGCGCGTGCTCGCCGCCCTTCTTGTCCGAGTACATGACCGCGAGGCGCCCGCCGTCGAGGGAGAGCCGCAGCGCCGCCCGGTCGATCGCCACCCCCTTCGGCAGCGCGTCCGCCGGCATGACGTGGACCGGGCCGTGGAACTCGCGGACCACCACGCGCCCGTCCTTCCTGCGGAAGTAGGCGACCGACTCGCCGTCCCCGCTCACGGTGACGGGCGCCGTGGTCCCGGCCTCGGTCCTGCCCTTGGCGTCGCGGGAGTGGACGAGGGCGTCGTCCAGGGAGACATGGGTGCCGTCGATCAGGTCGAGCCGCCAGTGCCCGCAGGGGACCTGGCCGTACGACTTGTCGGCGCACCCCTTGACGGAGACGTAGCGGATCATGTGGTGGGCGCCCATGTGCGCCGCGTGCTCGCCGGTCCCCGCGTACGCCGGAGCCGTGAGGGCCGCGGACGCCGTGGGCGCCAGGGTCAGGGCCAGGGCGAGGCCGGTCAGCTCCCGTGCGACCGGCCGGGTGAAGTGCCGCATGATGACCTCCTGTGTCGTCATGCGGTTAGACACGCCAGATGCGGCTCAGGTTGGGTCACATGTCGGCATCATCGGCGGCGTCGCCGGTCGCGTCGCCTGCCCTGGGCCGGTCAGGCACGGTCGTGCCTGGTCGCCGTCCACGAACCCCGGCACGAGAAAACGCGAAAGGGACGGGTTTCGAGTGACCCGTCCCTTCCGACCGCGCGAATCCGGCTCAGATGAGGCCGAGCGCCCGCACGGCGTCGCGCTCCTCGACGAGCTCGTTCACGGAGGCGTCGATGCGCTGGCGGGAGAAGGAGTCGATCTCCAGCCCCTGCACGATCTCCCAGCGGCCACCGCGGGAGACGACGGGGAAGGAGGAGATGAGGCCCTCCGGCACGCCGTACGAGCCGTCGGACGGCAGGGCCGCGGAGGTCCAGTCGCCCTCGGGCGTGCCGTTCACCCAGTCGTGCACGTGGTCGATGGCCGCGTTGGCGGCCGAGGCCGCCGAGGACGCGCCCCGGGCCTCGATGATCGCGGCGCCGCGCTTGGCGACGGTCGGGATGAAGGTGTCCCGCAGCCACTCCTCCTCGACCTGCTCGGCGGCGAT
Source organism: Microbispora sp. ATCC PTA-5024 (assembly GCF_000511135.2). Taxonomy (NCBI): domain Bacteria; kingdom Bacillati; phylum Actinomycetota; class Actinomycetes; order Streptosporangiales; family Streptosporangiaceae; genus Microbispora; species Microbispora sp. ATCC PTA-5024. The sequence continues at coordinate 539,762 of NZ_KI866526.1, forward strand.
CTTGCCGCCGACCTCGGCGTGGAAGAGGTCGGGGTACTGCGTGGCCGAGTGGTTGCCCCAGATCGTCAGCTTCCTGATCTCGGTGACCGGCACGCGGAGCTTGGCCGCGAGCTGCGAGAGCGCGCGGTTGTGGTCGAGGCGGGTCATCGCGGTGAAGCGCTCGGCCGGGACGTCGGGGGCGGCGGACTGCGCGATGAGGGCGTTGGTGTTGGCCGGGTTGCCCACGACCAGGACGCGGATGTCGTCGGCCGCGTGGTCGTTGATGGCCTTGCCCTGGGGGCCGAAGATGCCGCCGTTCGCCTCCAGCAGGTCGCCGCGCTCCATCCCCGCGGTGCGCGGGCGGGCGCCGACCAGCAGCGCGACGTTCGCGCCGTCGAAGGCGCGGGCCGGGTCGTCGGAGATCTCGATGCCCCGCAGCAGCGGGAACGCGCAGTCGTCGAGCTCCATCGCGGTGCCCTCGGCCGCCTTCACGGCCTGCGGGATCTCGAGGAGGCTCAGCGAGACGGGGGTGTCGGCCCCCAGGAGCTGGCCCGAGGCGATGCGGAAGAGCAGCGCGTAACCGATCTGGCCGGCCGCGCCGGTGACGGTCACTTTGACGGTCATGACGATCCCCATTCGCGATATGTGTGACTCACGGATGTTACCCGCCGGGACCGATCCTCCCGTGGGCAGGTCACGCTCGCCCGCCTCGGCCGTACACGTTCCGTCAACGGCTCGTCCACGGTTCGCCCAGGGACCCCGCCGGAGCGTCGGGGACCCGGCGGGAAGGGCCGTCCGAGGGCCTCCGCGGGACCCTCGGAGGGCCCCTGAAGCCCCTCGTGAACGGCATGTGGTGAAACTTTCACGAAACACCCCGGGGACTCCGTCTGTAACACATGGACGGATTGCCAGCTCGCGGGCCGCGCGGGAGCCCCGCCGGACGATTGCCGCGCCGCCCCCCTTGACCGGGCGCTGTACGGCGGTGAGGGCCGTGCCTATGGTCTGTGGGAGCGCTCCCAAGCGCACTCGTCATCGCCAGGAGGACCTTCGCAATGAGATCCACCCCCCGACCCGGAGCCGCACGCTCCACGGTGCGCCGCGGCATGGTCGCGGCGGCCGTGCTCGCGCTCGGTTCCACGATGGCCGTGGCCGCCGCCACTTCGGCGAGCGCCGCGGTCGCGTGCAAAGTCACCTACGCCGCCAGCCAGTGGCAGGGCGGCATGTCCGCCAACCTGAGCATCCAGAACCTGGGCGACCCGATCAACGGCTGGACGCTCACGTTCACCTTCCCCAACAGCGGCCAGAAGGTCGCCCAGGGCTGGTCGGCCACCTGGAGCCAGTCCGGCAGCGCCGTGACCGCCGCCAGCCTCGACTGGAACAAGTCCCTGGCCAACGGCGCCACGACCAACATCGGCTTCAACGGCACCTGGACCAGCAGCAACCCCACGCCGACCGACTTCAAGATCAACGGCGTGTCCTGCAACGGCCCCAGCCCGTCCCCCAGCCCGAGCCCCAGCCGGACGCCGACGCCGACCCCCACGCCGACGCCGACTCCCACGCCCACCCCGACTCCGACGCCGACTCCCACGCCGACGCCGACCCCCACGCCCACCCCGACCCCGACGCCGACCCCCACGCCGACGCCGCAGCCCGGGACCCACGTGGACAACCCGTACGCGGGGGCCGACGGCTACGTGAACCCGGAGTGGTCGGCCAGGGCCGCCGCGGAGCCGGGCGGCTCGCGCGTCTCCCACACCTCCACGGCCGTGTGGCTGGACCGGATCGCCGCGATCGCGGGAGCGAACGGCGCCATGGGTCTGCAGGCCCACCTGGACGAGGCGGTCAAGCAGGACGCGGCCAACGGGTCGACCCCGCTCACGGTCGAGTTCGTCATCTACGACCTGCCCAACCGCGACTGCTCGGCGCTCGCCTCCAACGGTGAGCTGCTGGTCGCGCAGGACGGCCTCAGCAAGTACAAGACGCAGTACATCGACCCGATCGCGTCGATCATGTCCAACGCGAAGTACTCGGGTCTGCGGATCGTCACGATCGTCGAGCCGGACTCCCTGCCGAACCTGGTCACGAACACGAACAGCTTCGCCAAGTGCCAGGAGGCGCAGTCGAGCGGCGCCTACGTCCAGGGCGTCCAGTACGCGCTGAACAAGCTGCACGCGATCAAGAACGTCTACACCTACGTGGACGCCGCCCACCACGCGTGGCTGGGCTGGGACTCCAACTTCAACCCGAGCGTGAACCTCTTCTACCAGGTCGCGTCCGGCACCACCGCGGGCGTGGACAGCGTCGACGGCTTCATCGTCAACACCGCCAACTACTCCGCCACGACCGAGCCGTACTTCACGATCAACACGACCGTGAACGGCCAGTCGGTGCGGCAGTCGAAGTGGGTCGACTGGAACTACTACGTCGACGAGCAGAGCTTCGCGAGCGCCCTGCGCAGCGCGCTGATCGCCAAGGGCTTCCGCTCCACGCTGGGCATGCTGATCGACACCTCCCGCAACGGCTGGGGTGGCAGCGCGCGGCCGACCAAGGCCAGCACCTCGACGGACGTGAACACGTTCGTGAACGAGTCGAAGATCGACCGCCGCATCCACGCCGGCAACTGGTGCAACCAGTCCGGTGCGGGCATGGGCACCCGGCCCACGGCCAGCCCGGCCGCCGGCTTCGACGCCTACGTCTGGATCAAGCCTCCGGGCGAGTCCGACGGCGCCAGCCAGCAGATCCCGAACGACGAGGGCAAGGGCTTCGACCGCATGTGCGACCCGACGTACGGCGGCAACAGCCTGAACGGCAACAACCCGACGAACGCCCTGGCGAACGCCCCGCTGGCGGGCCAGTGGTTCTCCACCCAGTTCCAGCAGCTCATGCAGAACGCCTACCCGCCCCTCTCGTAACCCGTGAGGGCGGTCGGTGAGCGACCGTAAGAGGGCCCCGTCGCCGATCCCGGCGGCGGGGCCCTTCGCTGTCCCTGACGGATGCGCGGTGGTGCGCGGTGCGGTCCGCCCGCCGGGCGTCTGCCCGGGGCGGCGGCCGGGCCTGGAGGCTCGGCCTCCAGGCGGCGGATCACGCGTAGTGGTCGGAGCGGCCGCCCGAGCGGGTGAGCTTGAGGACGACCGACACGATCAGCGCCAGGGCGCCGATGATCAGGAGCCACTTCAGCGCGCCGAAGATGAGCCCGATCACGGAGCCAAGGACGAAGAACCCGACGACGACAAGTGCTGCGATGAGGAGAATGCGTCCCATGCCTTCACGGTACGGGCCGCCCGCCCGCCGATCCCAGGGCCGAAGGCCAAGTTCAGGGCCGACTCAGGGTCATCTCAGGGGCGGGCCGGGGGCCGTACGGCGGGTCAGTCGTTGGCGTGCAGGGCGGCGTTGAGCTCGATGCCCCGGCCGCCGCGCGGCACGGCCTCCACGGCGCCGGTCGTCGAGTTGCGGCGCAGCAGCAGGCCCGACTTGCCGGACAGCTCCTTGGCCTTCACGACGTCGCCGTCCGGGAGGGTGACCTTGGTCCCCGCCGTGACGTACAGGCCGGCCTCCACCACGCAGTCGTCGCCCAGCGAGATCCCGATGCCCGAGTTGGCGCCCAGCAGGCAGCGCTCGCCGATCGCGATGACCTCCTTGCCGCCGCCGGAGAGCGTTCCCATGATCGACGCTCCGCCCCCGACGTCCGAGCCGTCGCCGACGACGACGCCGGCCGAGATGCGGCCCTCGACCATCGACGCGCCGAGCGTGCCGGCGTTGTAGTTCACGAAGCCCTCGTGCATGACCGTGGTGCCGCTCGCCAGGTGGGCCCCGAGCCGCACCCGGTCTGCGTCCGCGACGCGCACGCCGGCGGGCAGCACGTAGTCGGTCATCCGGGGGAACTTGTCCACGCCGTACACGGTCACCGGGCCGCGGGCGCGCAGGCGCAGCCGCGTCCGCTCGAAGCCCTCCACCGGGCAGGGCCCGTGGTTGGTCCACACGACGTTGGCCAGCAGCCCGAAGATCCCGTCGAGGCTGGCCTCGTGCGGCCGGATCAGCCGGGCCGACAGCAGGTGCAGCCGCAGGTACACGTCGTGCGCGTCGGCGGGCGGGTCGGACAGCCGGGCGATGCCCGTCCGGACCGCGACCACCTCGACGCCCCGGGCCGGGTCCGGGCCGGTCAGCGCCGCCAGGTCGGGGTCGAGACCGGCCGGGTCCAGCCGCTCGGTGCCCGCCGCCGGGGGCTCGCCCAGCTCGGGAGAGGGGAACCAGGTGTCCAGAACGGTGCCGTCCGCGGCGATCGTGGCCAGGCCGACGCCGTGCGCGCCGGAGGCGATGGGATCCATAGCTGTCATGTCCCCCAACGCTACCGGCATCCGGCCGGTCGGCTCCGGGGTCGTCCGCCTGCGAGGACGGGGTCTCCGGCACCCGAGGGCTGATTGTCCAGCTTTCATGCCTAAAAGGTAGGTATCTACGGGCTACGGGTTAAACATGCGGATCCGGGGGAGAACCTCATCCCGGCACGGCCGTCCCGTGGACCTCGCCCGCACCGGGAGCCGGCCAGGCGTTGCGCCTCGATGCGGAGCGGGGGACCCGTGGTCGCCCCGGCCGCGATGTGACGAGGCCGCGCCTGTGCCCTCGGCGGGAGGAGGTCCCGGCCCGGCGGTTTCCGGCGGAGCAGTCGTCCGCGTCGACGCCGATGGAGGGCGAATGACCGACGTTCAGGCGTACGCGCACAGGTGTTTCCGGGGGGACACGGCGGATCGGCTGGGCGTGGAGCTGGAGTTCCTGGTCTTCGACGTGGAGGCGCCGGAGCGTCCCGTGCCCATCGCCAGGATCGCCCGCGCCCTGCCCGCTCTCCCCGGCGGCAGCAAAATCACGTTCGAGCCGGGCGGTCAGCTGGAGCTGTCCGCTCCGCCCGCGGTGCTGCCCGTCGCCGTCGCGCGGCTCGTCGCCGACGTCGAGGCCGTGCGGACGGCGCTGGAGGCGGCGGGATTACGGCTCGGCGCGACCGGTCTCGACCCGCTGCGCCCGCCGGCGCGGCAGTTACACGAGCCGCGGTACGACGCGATGGCGGCCTTCCTCGGCGAGCCGCACGGGCTCACGATGATGTGCTCGACCGCGTCGGTCCAGCTGAACGTCGACCTCGGCGACGCCCCCGCCGCCCGGTGGGGCCGCGCCCACGCCCTCGGCCCCGCGCTGGTCGCGGCGTTCGCCAACTCCCCGGACGGCGGGTGGATGTCCGGCCGGCAGGCCGTCTGGGCCCGTCTCGACCCCTCCAGGACCGCCTCCGTCGCCGCCGGCGGCGACCCCGCCGCCGAGTGGGCGCGCTACCTCCTCGACGCCCGCCTCATGGTCGTCCGCGACGCCGACGGCCTGCGGCCCGTCCTCGACGGCGCGACCTTCCGCGAGTTCGCCCGGGTGGCCGGGCGGCCGCCGTCGGAGGACGACCTCGCCTACCACGCCACGACCCTCTTCCCGCCCGTACGGCCCCGGGGGTGGCTGGAGATCCGGTACCTCGACGCCCAGGGGCCCGACGACTGGCCCGTCTGCGCCGCCGTCGTGCACGCCCTCGTCACCGACGACCGGGCGGCCGCCGCGGCGCTGGAGGAGGCGGCGCCGGTGAGCCACCGATGGGAGGACGCCGCCCGGCTCGGGCTGTCCGACCCGGGCCTGCGGCGGGCCGCGTGCGCGTGCTTCCGGGCGGCCGCCGAGGCCCTGCCCCGGCTGGGGGCCGAGCCGTGGCTGACCGCCCGGGTCTCCGCCTTCGCCTCGCGCCACATCGAATCCGGCCGTTCCCCGGCCGTCGACCTGATGGAGGAGATGATCGCGTGACCGACCTCAACGACCTGCGTGACGTGACCGCCCTGAAGGAGAGGATCGCCGCCGAGCTGGCGGCCGTACGGGACCGGTCCCTGACCTACACCGACGCCGACGACGAGACGCTGCTGCGCCAGCACTCGCCGCTGATGTCGCCCCTCGTGTGGGACCTCGCCCACGTCGGCAACTACGAGGAGCTGTGGGTCCTGCGCGAGGTGGGTGGCATCACCCCGCTGCGCCCCGAGATCGACGACATCTACGACGCCTTCAAGACCCCCCGCAAGGACCGGCCGTCGCTTCCGCTGCTCGCCCCGGACGAGGCCCGGAGGTACATCTCGGGCGTGCGCGGCCGGGTCCTCGACGTGCTCGACGCGGTGGACCTGGACGACTCCGACCCGCTACGCGCCGGCGGCTTCGTCTTCGGCCTGGTCCTCCAGCACGAGCACCAGCACGACGAGACCATGCTGGCGACGCTCCAGCTGTCGCGGCAGCCCGGGCTCGTGCGGGACGGCGCGCTGCCGCCCGGCCGGTCGCCGAACCTGTCGGCCGCCCCGGAGGTCCACATCCCCGCCGGCGTCTTCACCATGGGCACCGGCACGGTGCCGTGGGCGTACGACAACGAGCGCCCGGCGTACCGGGTCCACCTGCCGGACTACTGGATCGACCGCTACCCGGTGACCAACGGCGCGTACGCCGCGTTCGTCGAGGACGGCGGCTACCGCGACCCCCAGTGGTGGGTGCCCAGGGGATGGGAGTGGGTCGAGCGGGCCGGGGTCGAGGCTCCGCTGTTCTGGACCAAGGACGGCGGCGAGTGGTGGCGGATCCGGTTCGGCCGGGAGGAGCAGGTGCCCGAGGACGAGCCCGTGCAGCACGTCTCCTGGTACGAGGCCGACGCGTACGCCCGGTGGGCGGGCAAGCGGCTGCCGACCGAGGCCGAGTGGGAGAAGGCGTGCGGCGGCCGCCTCTACCCGTGGGGCGACGCCCAGCCCGGCCTCGAGCAGGCCAACCTCGGCCACCACGCCGCCCGGCCCGCCTCGGTCGGGGCCTACCCCGGCGGAGCCAGCCCGTATGGCGTGGAGCAGCTCGTCGGGGACGTCTGGGAGTGGACCGACTCGTGGTTCCAGCCCTATCCCGGGTACCGGAGCTTCCCGTACAAGGAGTACAGCGAGGTCTTCTTCGGCGAGACCTACCGGGTGCTGCGCGGCGGCTCGTGGGCCACGCACCCCTCGGCCGTGCGGACGACGTTCCGCAACTGGGACCACCCGATCCGCCGGCAGATCTTCTCCGGGTTCCGCTGCGCCCGCTCGGAGTCCTAGATGTGCCGCCACGCGGCGTGGCTCGGGCCGGCCAGGGCCGTGTCCTGGCTGGTCGGCGAACCGGAGCACGGCCTGATGCGGCAGTCGTACGCCCCGCGGATGCAGCGGTACGGGACGGTCAACGCCGACGGCTTCGGCATCGGCTGGTACGACGGGTCGCGCGGGGAGCCGGTCCGCTACCGCAGGACCGTCCCGATCTGGGCCGACGCCAACCTGCCCGGCCTGGCCTCGGTGGCCCGCTCGACCTGCCTGATGGCCGCGGTGCGGTCCGCCACGGCGGGCATGCCGATCGAGGAGACCGCGACCGCGCCGTTCGCCGACGGGCCCTGGCTGCTCAGCCACAACGGCCGGGTCCGCCGGGAGGCGGTGCGGGCCCTGGCCGGCGACCCGGAGAGCCTGTGCGACTCCGCGTGGCTCGCCTCGGCCGTGTTCGCCCGGCTCCGCGCGGGCGCCCCCCTCGGCGACGCCCTGACCGTCGTGGTCAGGCACGCCGCCGTCGAGGACCCGCCGGCCCGGCTCAACCTGCTCGTCACGGGAGGGACGGAGATCGCCGCCGTCGCCTGGGGCGACACCCTGTTCACGCATCTCGACGAAGGGGTGCTGGTCGCCAGCGAGCCGCTCGACGACCGGCCCGGCTGGCAGGCCGTGCCCGATCGCACCCTTCTGCTCGCGTCTCCCGACGGCGTGCTCATCACACCCATCGACTGAGGAGCGACCCATGGCCGTGACCGACCACCTCGACGACGCCTATCTGCGGCAGTCCCTGGAGCAGGACGTCCGCACCGGCCTCACCGCGTCGCCCAAGTGGCTGCCGCCGAAATGGTTCTACGACGCGGCCGGCAGCGACCTGTTCTCCCGCATCACCCGCCTGGACGAGTACTACCCGACCAGGCGCGAGCTGGAGATCCTGCGCCGCCACGCCGTCGACGTCGCCGCCGCCGGCGGGGCCGACACGCTGGTCGAGCTGGGCTCGGGCACCAGCGAGAAGACCGTGCTCCTGCTCGACGCGCTCGCCGCCGCGGGCACGCTGCGGACCTACACGCCCGTCGACGTCGACGCCGTCACGCTGGAGGCCGCCGCCGCGCGGCTCGCGGTCCGCTACCCGGACCTCCGCGTACGGCCGGTCCGCGCCGACTTCGAGCGGCACCTGTCGCTGCTGCCCCGGACCGGACGGCGCATGGTGGCCTTCCTCGGCGGCACGATCGGAAACCTGCCGCCCGCCGCCCGCGAGGTGTTCCTGAAGGAGCTGCGGTCCACCCTCAGGCCGGGGGACACCCTGCTCCTCGGCACCGACCTCGTCAAGGACCCCCGGCGGCTGGTCGCCGCGTACGACGACGCCCAGGGCGTCACCGCCGCCTTCAACCGCAACGTCCTCCACGTCGTCAACCGGGAGCTCGACGCCGACTTCGAGCCGGACGCCTTCGCCCACGTCGCGCTGTACGACGAGGACCACGAGTGGATCGAGATGCGCCTGCGGGCCACCCGGCCCATGCGCGTCACGATCCGCGCGCTCGGCCTGCCGGTGTCGTTCGAGGACGGCGAGGAGATGCGCACCGAGATCAGCGCCAAGTTCCGTCCCGAGGGGATCGCGGGCGAGCTGGACCGGGCCGGGTTCACGGTCGCGCGCTTCTTCACCGACACGGCCGGCGACTTCGGCCTCACGCTGGCCGGGCTCCGGCCCTCGTCCTCCTGACACGAGGTGTGAGCCGCGTCCGGGGCGGACCGTCGCCTGCGTCAGGCGGCATGCTCCGGCTGGACCTGGCGCGCGGTGGGGCACAGTGGCAGGCGCAACACGAACCGGGCGCCGCGGGGGGAGTCCTCCACGCGGAGGGTCCCCTCGTGCGCCCCCGCGACGGCCCGGGAGATGGCCAGGCCCAGCCCCGTGCCCTTGGGATCGCGCCGCCGCCCGTCCTGGAGGCGGACGAACGGCTCGAAGACCCGCTCGCGGTCCTCGGGCGCGATGCCGTCGCCGTCGTCCAGCACGGTCACCACGGCCTCGCCGCCGTCCTGCTCGACCGTCACCCGTACGACGCTGCGGGCGTGCCGCTGGGCGTTGACGATGAGGTTGGTCAGCGCCCCGACGAGCTGGATCCGGTTGCCGAGGACGGTGAGGTCCGGCGCGGCGTCGGCGAGAACCGGGACGCCGCGGGTCCGGGCGGTCTCCTGTTCGACGAGCAGGCCGAGGTCGACGGGCTCCGGCTTCACCGGCTCCGCCGTCCGCAGGTGGGCGAGCATCAGGATGTCGTCGATGATCGCCTTGAACCTGTCGGTGGTCTCCAGCGCCGCCTCGATCGTCTCGTGGGGGTCGACCTCGTCGCGGTAGAGCAGCGCCTCCTCCAGGCCGGCGCGCAGGCCCGAGAGCGGCGACTTGAGCTCGTGCGAGACCACCGAGGCGAACAGGCGCTGCTGGCCGACGGCGGTCTCCAGCCGGGCGAGGGTCTGGTTCGCGGTCCTCGCGAGCTCCGCGATCTCGTCGCACCCGGACGGCTGGGGGACCCGCATGCTGAGGTCGCTCACCGTGATCTCCGACATCTTCGCGCGGATCTCGGCGACGGGGCGGAGCGTACGGCCGGTCCGGTACCAGTTCCCCCAGCCCCAGAGGCCGGCGGCCAGCAGCACGCCCGCCGCCGTGCCGAGCTCCAGCCGGTGCGTCGCCAGTATGGCCGGCTGCGCGCGTCCCGCGTACACGGCGTGGGTCTCGCCGCCCCAGATCAGGCCGGCCTGGAAGGGGAGCACCCGCAGCGCGACGAGCACGACGCAGCCGCCGTCCGGGGTGCACTCGGTGCGGTACTGGATGCGGTCCTCGGGAGGCGGCAGGGGAGCGGTCAGCGCCGGCCGGTTGACCGCCGCCGTGCTCGACACCACGACCCGGTTCCGGGAGTCCACGAGCTGGAGGAGGTCCACCCTGGACATGGGGGTGGGCCGCGGGACGTCCCCCGGCCGCATGCTCGCCAGCCAGTCGGTCGCCGCTCGCTGGGCCTCCAGGTAGAGGTGCGTCTCGACCTTGTTGCGCACGCCGAGGTCGAAGGCGACTCCGAGCACCGTGAAGACGGCGAGGGACGCCAGGGCACTGCTCAACGCCGCCCGCATCTGGAGCGAGCGCGGGCATGCGAGGCGTCGTAACTGGCGGAGCCTCACCCGTACCCCCTCCCGGTCTCCATGGAAATGCCCTGGTAAAACACTATTGACCGTTTGGGTTTATGGAAATCCACATGACAGTAAGGGGGGTGGATTCAGCCGCAAAACAGACCGACGATCGACCTTTGTATTACGTTCGCCCGGTCAGGAGGTGGCGGTCTGGTGGACGGGGATCTTCGGGGCGTGCAGCCGGCGGGTGCGGACCGGGGGCGTCGTGAGAGGCCCCTTCTCGAAGCGGAGGCGGTTGACCGCGAGGGCGAGCGAGACGCCCCAGACCAGGTGGCCGGCCAGCAGCGTCGCCTGGCGGGCCGGCCGGTCCTCGGTGTCCGGGGGGAAGGCGCCCACGCTCGGCGCCATCCCCTGATGGCCCAGGTACCAGACCGCCAGGCCGTACGCGGCGCCCATGGGGAGGGGGACGCGCTGCCCGGCGGACAGCAGGCCGAAGGCCGACCCGCACGCGGCGCCGAACGCGTAGTGCGCGACCGTGGCGAGCACGCTCTCGGCGGGCCCGGCGCCACGCCGGCCGGGGAGCACCGAGCGCACGAACCTCCTGGGCGGCCGCTCCTCCAGCAGGCCGGCCTTCTCCCCCGCCATCAGCACGGCGCTGTACACGGCCGTCGCCAGCGCGCCGCCGACGGCGCCGTTCACCAGGTTGCGCATCATGATGATGCCTTTTCCCACCCCGGCCGTCCCGGCCGCCTCCGGACTGCTCCGTTCTCGGCAAACAATCACAGTCAGCCCGTTGACCATGGCAGATGCCGGAAAACCGGCTGACCCGACCCCGGTGACGAAGGGACGCATCCGCTTCCGCTCGCGCACCTCCTCACCGATCGACCGTTCTGGCAGGGGCGTCGGCCTGCCTCGGTGGAGCCGGGCGAAACCGAGGCGTGGGCCGCTGTCACAATCCGCCCGGGCAAGCTGCGGATCACGCTCGCGCCTGATCACCCCGCTGACCAGGTACTATCTGCCAGCGAGGTGGGGTGATGGACTCAGAAGTCGACTACGAGGCGGTGTTCAACGCCATCGTCGTCCCGTCGGCGGTACTGACGCCGGACTTCGTCATCGTGGCCGTCAACGACGCCTTTGTGAAGGTGATGCGTCGGACCCGGGCTGAGGTGCTCGGCCAACTGGCCTTCACCGCCTTCCCTGACAATCCAGGCGCTCCCAATGATCCCGCCGCGCATGGGATGCGTGCTTCGCTGGAGCGGGTGGCGGCCACCGGCCGGCAGAACGCCCTGCCGATGCAGAGGTACGACGTCGAGGTGCCCGGCCGGCCGGGGGTGCTCGAGGAGCGGTACTGGAGCGCGGTCACCGCGCCTGTCCTCGGCCCCGACGGCGAAGTGAAACTGATCATTCACGCTGTCGAGGAAGTCACCGATTTCCTCCGGCAGCTACGCGGGTACGGCGAACACGGCGTGACCGACAGCTCACCGGCGCTGGAGGAGATGACGACCAACGTCTACGCCCGCGCCCAGGAGCTCCACCACCTCAACGAG
>NZ_KI866526.1:552025-563289 GCF_000511135.2 Microbispora sp. ATCC PTA-5024
CCGAGGAGCTGGAACGCCGCCGCATGGCCGCTTCCGTCCACGCCCGGATCGATTCAGAGGTCGTGGTGACCGCCTGCCGGGTCCGGCTGGCCCGGCTTCTGGGGAACCTGATGGCCAACGCCGAACGGCATACCACCACGACGATCGAGGTCGTCGTCGCCGCGGACTCGCCCCATGCGGTGCTCGAAGTCATCGACGACGGTCCCGGCATCGCGCCAGCCGACCGCGAAAGAATCTTCGAACGGCTCTGCCGCCTGGACGATGCCCGTCGCAAGGACCCCGGCGGCTCCGGGCTCGGCCTGCCCATCGCACGCGAAATCGCGCGGGTCCACGGCGGTGACCTGTACGCCGCCGACCACCCCACCGGCGCCCGCTTCGTCCTCCGCCTCCCACTCACTGCCTAGGAGGAGAGGTCGCCGACCATGGCGGACACCCGGGGCGTCGTCGGTCAGGGGCTCGGGTTCGCGGTGCCCGGTTCGTCGAGGAAGGCTTTCGTGGCCCGCATGGCGCGGGGGTCGAGCAGAGTCGTCGCGTGTCCTCGGCCGCGGAGCAGGAGGAGGCGGGCGCCCGGAATGCCGCGCGCGGTAGCTCGGGCGAGCTCGGGTGGGATGAGCGGGTCGCGGGTGCCGCCGACGACGAGCGTGCGTGCGGCGATCTCGCCGAGCCGTTCCGTCACGTCCCAGTCCTGGACGGCCTCGATGAGCGCGACCTCGCCGGGGGCCCGCTCATCGCCGCCGCCCCGCGCGTAGACGGCCGCCACGATCAGCCGCAGCGGGCCGTGCGCCACGAGGCCGCTGCCGAGCCACGCGAAGGACCTTCCCTGTCGTTCCAGCTCGACGCCGCGCAGCAGGTCGCGTCGTCCCCGGTCGCTGACCCGGCTCGCGGCGACGCTGACGACGAGGCGGTGCACGACGTCGGCGTGGTCCATCGCGAGCTGGAGGGCGGTGATCCCTCCGCCGGAGACGCCCATGACGTCGACCGGCTTCCCGAACCGCTCCCGGAGCGCGAGGGCGTGCCATCCGGCCAGTTCGGCGATGGAGGTGCCGGAGCGCATGTCCACGGGACGGCAGATCAGGTGCACCGTGCGGCCCGACCCGAGCGCGACGGCCCGGGCCGACCTGGCCAGTGAGCGGGGGACCTCCTTCGACAGGTCGGCGCCCTGGCCGAGACCGGGCAGGAACACCAAGGGCGGGCCGTCCCCGGCGGTCACCACGGACAGGCCGTTGTCCAGCCGCTCGCCGCGCATGGGAACCCCCACTCGTGCCCGATGCCGGAAAGCCTACGCGGAAGCGGCGGACAGGGCGGCGCGGCCACGCTCAGGACGTACGTGACCTCCTACAGCCCCAGGTGCTCGTCAGCCGGCATCGGCGAGGACCGCGCGCAGCCTGCGGGACGAAGGCTTCGGGCTCACCGGCGTAGCCGGCCGCCGGATCTAGTCGCCGGTCGTGCCGTCGAGCATCTCGCGCAGGATGTCCAGATGACCGTTATGGCGGGCCGTCTCCTCGATGAGGTGGAGGAGGATCCAACGCAGGTCGACGTGGAGGCCGTCGCGGACGGCTCGCTGGGCCTGCGTGTCCAGGCCGTTCCCGGCGACCAGTTCGCGGTAGCGGGCGCTCTGTTCGACGTATTCGCCGAGCAACTGCGTGAGCGGGAAGTCGACCGCGATGCGCATCTCGCGGTCGGGGTCCTCCTCGGTCCAGGGGCCCCGGTCTTCCTCGCCGAGGAAGACCACTTGAAACCAGTAGTACTCGACCCAGCGGAGGTGGTTGATCACTCCGCACATGGTCATCAGCGGTGAGCCCGGCAGGAGCGCCTTGCGCGCGTTCTCCGCGGAGACGCCGTCGCACTTGGCGCGGGCGGTGTCACGTGCGTAGTCGAGGAACGTGGTGAGCTGGGTGCGCTCGTCCCACGCGGGCGGCGTGTCGTCGATTCTGGTCATCGCGCGAGCTTCCCCGATTACCGCGGCCGATGTCGAGTCGATTATCGACAAACCCGCCCTGCTCCACCCGGTTCTTGTCCGGCAGGTCGCCACAGCGGTTCAGCGCCGACAGGCCGCCCGGCATGATCCGCCGGACAGGCTCTAGCCGCGTCCGGTCTCGGCGAAGCGCTCGTGTCCCAGCACCGCGAGCAGCCGCAGCTTCTCGTGGCCCTCGGTGCGCGGGGGAGCGGTGAGCACGAGCAGCGACTGAGACTGGTCCTCGGTGAACAGCACCTGGCAGTCCAGCTCGATCGCGCCGAGCTCGGGATGGATGAGCGTCTTGTGGTCCTCGAAGCGCTTGGCCACCTCGTGCCGGTCCCACAGCTCGGCGAACTCCGTGCTCGCCTTCTGCAGCGCCCGTACGAGCTCACCGGCCCGGGACCGCGGGCCCATCGATCCGTAGGCGACCCGCAGGTTCGCCACCTGGGCGCGGCTCTGCCTGTCGCGGTCGTCCTCCGGGTAGCACAGCCGTTCGGAGGGGTCGGTGAACCAGCGGTAGATCCCGCTGCGGGCGAGGCCCGTGTGGCCGGACCTGTCGCCGAACAGGGCGTCGGCCATCCGGTTCTGCACCAGCGTCTCGCCCAGGTTGGAGAGGATGAGCGCCGGGGTGTCGTCGAGGCGGTCGAGCACCCGCAGCAGCGCGGGGGCGACGTGCGTCGCGGCGGTCACCGGCGCCGGGGCGTTGTGCCCCGCCACCCGGAACAGGTAGTCACGCTCGTCGCCGGTCAGCCGCAGCGCGCGGGCGAGCGACGCGAGCATCTGCTCGCTGGGCTGCGGACCGCGCCGCTGCTCGAGCCGCGTGTAGTAGTCGGTCGACATGGCGGCGAGGGCCGCCACCTCCTCGCGCCGCAGGCCCGGCGCCCGTCGGCGGGCGCCCATGGGGAGCCCCACGTCCTCCGGCCGCAGCGCCTCCCGGCGCCGGCGCAGGAAGTCGGCGAGTGCGCTGCGGTCCATGCGTTCAGTATCCGCTCCGCGGCCGGGGTCCGACGACCGCGAACCAGGGATCGCCGATCCCCCGATAAGCGCTCTCTGCACCCGCCGCCGTGCGCCGCCCACCCTGGAGGCATGAAAATCTCCGGCAACACCATCTTCATCCCGGGTTCCACCAGCGGCATCGGCCTCGCCCTCGCGGTCGAACTGAGCGCCAGGGGCAACACGGTCATCGTCGGCGGCCGGCGTACCGAACTGCTGGATCGGATCGCCGCGGAGCACCCCGGCATCGACACCGTGCGGATCGACACGGCCGACGCCGCCGGCATCGAGTCCGCCGCGAAGGAGGTGCTGGCCAGGCACCCGGACCTCAACGTCCTGGTCACGATGGCCGGCATCATGCGCGTCGAGGACTGGCACAGTCCCGAGTCGTTCCTCGCCTCCGCCGAGGAGGTCATCACGACCAACGTGCTCGGCCCGATCCGTCTCATCGCCGCGTTCATCGAGCACCTGCGGACGCGGCCGGACGCCACCGTCGTCACCGTCTCCTCGGGCCTGGCGTTCACGCCGCTCAAGGTCACGCCGAGCTACAACGCGTCGAAGGCCGCGATCCACATGCTCAGCGAGTCGATCCGGCTGCAGCTCGCCGACACGACCGTGAAGATCGTGGAGCTCGAGCCTCCGTCCGTCCGCACCTCGCTGCTGCCCGGCCAGGAGAACAGCGAGTTCGCGATGCCGCTCGACGAGTTCGTGGCCGAGGCCGTCGAGCTGCTCAGGACCCAGCCCGACGCGAAGGAGATCCAGGTCGAGCGGGTGAAGTTCCTGCGCTACGGCGAGGCGCGCGGCGACTACGACCAGGTCGTCGAGACGCTCAACGCGTCCGACCCCCACGGCAGGCAGCCCCACGCGTAAGGGATCCCCGGGGCGGCCGTCCGGGCGCCGGTCGTACGTGGTCAGGCCTGGTACACCCGAGTTAGCAGCTCCATCAGCTGCCGGCCTTCGGCCGCGCTGAGCGGCGCCAGGAGCTCGGCGTTGGCCCGCTCCGCCAGCTCCGCGCACCGCTCCAGGGTCCGCGCGCCTGCCGGCGTCACCGTCACGGCGTTCTTGCGGCGGTCCCGCGGGTCGGGCTCCCGTATCGCCAGCCCGGCCTCCTCCAGCTGGTTGAGCAGGATGACCACGTCCTTCGGGTCGAAGCCCAGCCTGCGCACCACATCCGCCTGGGCGACCGGGCCGTACTCGCTCACCGCCGCGAGCACGGCGTGATGCGACAGCTTCAGCCCCTCGCCGGCGATCGCCTCGGCGACCAGGCTCCGGCCGCGCTCCGCCACGCGGCCGGCCAGCCAGCTCGGCAGGGACTGGATGTGCGCCAGTGCGCGCGGGCGTTCGGTCACGGAGGCAGGGTATCCAAATTCATTGGACTTCCCAATGACTTCTCTCTACGCTGAGGTCGTTGGTGATCCCAATGGATTGGAGACGTCCGTGCGTCGTGTCCGCTACGAGGTCGGCGGCGGCCCCGAGGTTCTCTTCGTCGAGGAGGCGCCCGTTCCGGAGCCCGGGCCGGGCGAGCTGCTCGTCCGCGCCGAAGCGGTCGGCGTCACGCTGCCGGCCGTACGGAAGGTGCGTGAGTCCGCGGAGCCGGTCCCGCTCGGCGGCGAGGTGGCGGGAACGGTCGCCGCCGTGGGCGCGGGCGTCGCCGGCTTCGCCGAGGGCGACCGCGTCACCGGTCTCTGCTTCTCCCACGCCTACGCCGAGCTGGCCCTGATCCACGAGGCGATGGCCTCCGCCGTTCCCGACGGGACGACCGGCGTCGACGCCGTGGCCCTGGTCCGCAGCGGCCTGGTGGCGCGCGGGGCCTACGAGGCCGGACGCCCCCGCCCCGGCGAAGCCGTCCTGGTCACCGCGGCGGCCAGTGCGGTCGGCACCCTCGCACTGCAGTACGCGAAGGCGGGCGGCGCCTCCCGTGTGGTCGCGGCCGTCGGCAGCGCGGACAAGGCGGAGTTCGTCCGGGCCCTCGGCGCCGACGAGGTTGTCCTGTACGGGGACGGATCCTGGGGCGATCCGGTCGACGTCGTCGTCGACGGGGTGGGCGGAGACGTCCTCGGCCCCGCGGTGCGCGCCCTCGCGCCCGGCGGCCGGCTGGTCGCCTTCAGCTCGGGCGGCGGTGCGGTCGACGCGTACGAGCTGCTGGTCCGCAGCGCCTCCGTCATCGGCTTCCAGCTGGCGGCCATCGCGCGGGGCAGGCCGGAGCTGTACGCGCGCTGGCGTGACGAGCTGTGGGAACTCCACCGCTGCGGCACGCTGCGGCCCCACGTGTTCGCCGAGATCCCGCTCGCCGAGGCGGCCCGCGCCCACGAGATCATCGAGTCCCGTCGCAACCTCGGCAAGGTCGTCCTGGTGCCCTGAGACGAGCTGCGCCGTGCCGGCCGGCGCGGTCGCCCGGTGCGCGCTACCAGGCGGTGGAGCCGCCGTCGACGGGGTAGTTGGCGCCCGTGATGTACCCCGCGCGGTCGGAGGCGAGGAACGCCGCCAGCTCGACGACCTCCTCGGGCCGGGCGAAGCGCTTGAGGAGCGTCTTGGCGGTGATCGCGTCCCGGGCCGCCTGGTCGTCGCCGAGGTCGCGGTCGCTGAGCGGGGTGAGGGTGGGTCCGGGGCTGATCGCCACCACGCGGATGCCGTGGGGGGCGCCTTCGAGCGCGAGTTGCCGCGTCATGCCGATGATGCCGGCGTTCGCCGCGCTGTGGGCGACCATCGGGGGGACGGCGCCGCCGATCATGCCGGCGATGGAGGCGACGTTGACGATGACGCCGCCGCCGCGCCGGACCAGGTGCGGCCAGGCGAACTTCGACACGAAGAAGGGGATGTCGAGCTCGCCGGTCAGGGTCGCCCGCCAGTCCTCGATAGAGACGTCGGGCATCGGGCCGAAACGGACCAGGGCGGCGTTGTTGTAGATCACGTCGAGCCCGCCGTAGACGGCCGCCGCGTCGTCGACGGCCCGCCGTACCTGTTCCGGTTCGGTGAGGTCGACCGGCGCGAAGCCCGTCATCTCGCCGCCCGCGGCGCGGACGAGCCCGACCGTCTCGTCGTTGGTGCGGGGGTTGATGTCGAGCCCGACGATCTTCGCGCCCTCCCGGGCGAAGACCTGCCCGGCGACGCGGCCCAGGCCGCCTCCGCTGCCGGTGATCAGCACTACCTTCTCGTCAAGCGTTCCCATGGGATCTCTCCTGGTCCAGTCCGTGGTCGTCTGGGTGGCTCCGCGCGTCCAGGTCCGTGGCGCGGCCTCGTGATGGAGCCCCTCGCTAGTACTTGACGAGTCAATCAAATCGGTAATTGACGTGTCAATCACATGGCCTGTCGGGCGGCCGTGACGCTCGTCACGCCGGTGAGGGCTGCCGGGGGCCTGCCATCATGATCGGATGCACGAGACGTGGAACGCGTGGGGACATGTCGTCGTCGCGGCCGTCCTGGCCCTTCCCGTGGCGGCTCTCGCCGCGTTCCTCCTCGCGGGCCACCGCCGCCGCGCGGGACATCCCGCTCCCCGGCGAACGGCGTTCGCGGACGTCGCCGTCGTGGCCGGTACGGCCCCCTGGATCTGGATGATCCTCACGCCGGGGACGGCGCGGGGCGTGGACCTCGTCCCGCTGGTCGACCTGGCGGACCAGATCGTGTCGATGTCCCCGGTGGCGGCGTTCGTGCAGATCGGGGGCAACCTCCTGGTCTTCGCGGCGCTCGGCGCGGCGCTTCCCGTCCGCTCGCCGCGCTTCGCCTCGCTCACCGCCGTGGCCGCCGTCGCGGCCACGGCCTCGCTCACCGTCGAGATCCTCCAATACGCCCTCCGGATCGGGCGGGTGAGCTCGGTGGACGACGTGATCCTCAACACGGCGGGCGCGGTGCTCGCGGCGCTCGCCACGCGGAGGTGGTGGGCCCGGCCTCCCGGCCCTCGCGGTGCCCCCGCCGAGGACCGGGAGGTCAGCCGGCGGCGATCTCGCCGAGCAGCCGGTCCCAGTCGGCCGTGAACCGGCGGATGTCGTAGCGGGCGAGCGCCGCGGCCCGGGCGGCCTTGCCCGCCTGGGCGGCGAGCTCGGGGTCGGAGGCGTACGCGTCGAGCGCCCGGACGAGTGATGTGATCTTGGTGGACACGACGCCGGCCTCCGGCGGCACGGCCTCCACGGCCTCGGTGGTCGCCAGCGCCACGACCGGCATGCCGATCATCATGGCCTCGATGAGCGACAGGCCCAGCGAGGTCCAGCGGTAGGGGTGCAGGTAGACGCGCCGGCGCGCGAGCCCGGCGTGCATCTCGGCCTGCGGCGCGTCCTCGTACGCCTGGACCCGGTCGGTGAGGCCCAGGGTCGTGGGCAGCCCGGTCACCCCCATGCCGTAAACGTCGAGCGGCGCGGCGGCGGCGAACGTGGGCAGCAGGTCGGTGCCGGCGACGCGCCACCTGCGGATCGGCTCGTTGACGACCACGCCCGCGTGCGGGAGCTCGCCGGTGTAGAGGTGGCCCGGGTCGACCACGCCGTGCTCGATCACATGGGTGGGGGCGTGCCCGGAGTCCCAGAACAGGTCGTTGAAGTGGGTGACGTGGACGAGCGGGATGTCCCCGCGGTGGGCCAGCGGGTGCCGGGTCTTCGGGACGTCGCCCGCCGGGGTGTTGTGCTCGACGTACACGCCGGGCACGGTCCGGCCGAGCCACTCCCGGGCCAGGTCGACCTCGTGCGGTCGCTGGTAGACGACCACGTCGACCTCCTCGCCCGCGAGCCGGTCGAACGGCACCTCGCGCACGTTCTCCGGCCATGGGTAGGTGCGGGCCCGCCCGCGTCCGTCGGGCCCGCGGTCGGGCGTCAGCGGAACCAGGTAGTCGTGGCCCCCCTGCACGAAGGAGGTGGTCCACGAGCCGTGCACGTGCCAGACCAGAATTCGCATCAGATCATCGCTCCCCGTCCGTCGATCGGTCGGCCTTCCCGCGGTCCCTCACGCCGCCCCGTCGGCCCCACCCCCCTGCCCCGCCAACCCGCCTTCATCCCCCTCGCGAGGGGTGCCCACGCCGGCGCCGTCCAGCACCATGTCCACGGCCGCGCCCAGGTCGGGCGCCACCTCGGGGGCGGCGGCCACCTCCTCGGGCAGCGTCACGGCCGTCGGTACGAGGATCGCCCGCGCACCGGCCGCATGTGCGGCCGCGACGTCGCGCCCGATGTCGCCGATCACCACGCAGTCGCCCGGCGCCACGCCCAGCGTCCGCGCGGCGCGCACCACGAGCCCGGGGGCGGGCTTGCGGCACTCGCAGCCGTCGCCGTCGTCGTGCGGGCACACGGCCCACACGTCGAACGGACCGAGAAGCTCCTCCACCCGGGCGTTCACCTCGCCCAGCGCCTCCGGGCTGATGATCCCCTTGGCCACCCCCGACTGGTTGCTCACGATCCCCATCGGGAGGCCGGCCCGGCGCAGGCGGTCGAGCGCCCGGCGGGCACCCGGGACCGGTTCGACCAGGTTTGGATCACTGTTGTATGGAACGTCACGAATGAGCGTTCCGTCACGGTCGAAGAGCACTGCGGCGGGGCGGCGCGAATGGCGTGGCAATACGTCCTCCTGCGTGAACCGCCCCCCGGGCCACCCGGGCCTCACGGTCGCAAACACGGGCAATGACTACTCACAGTGATGATTTCTGAGTTCACTCCCCGCTCACGTCGAGTTCTCCGCAAAGCGGTGTTTAGAAGCGCTTCTCTCGGTAACCAGACACCCACCGCGCAACGGAGGTAAACCGATGCGATTCCTGGGGATAAACGCGATATTCCATGATCCAGCCGCCGCGCTGGTCGTGGACGGAGAGGTGGTCGCGGCCGCCGAGGAGGAGCGGTTCAGCCGCCGCAAGCACGGCAAACGTCCGGTGCCGTTCTCCGCCTGGGAGCTGCCCGAGATGGCGGCCGCCTGGTGCCTGGAGCAGTCCGGGCTCCGCCCGGAGGACCTGGACGGGGTCGCCTACTCGTTCGACCCCCGGCTCGTCCGCCCCGGGCAGGCCGGGCTCGACGACCGCTGGGAGGACCTGCGCACCACCTACGCCCATCGCGCCCCCAACTTCCTCGCCACCGCGCTTCCCGGGCTCGACCCCGCCCAGGTGAGCTTCGTCCCCCACCACGTCGCCCACGCGGCGTCCGCCGGTCTCGCCGCGCCGTTCCGGGAGTCGGCCGTCCTCGTCTGCGACGGGCGGGGCGAGGCGGTCTCCCACCTCGCCGGGCACTACCAGGACGGCGAGCTGACCGTCCTGGCCACTCAGGAGCTTCCCCACTCGCTGGGACTCATGTACGAGGACCTCACCCAGCACCTCGGCTTCCTCAGGTCGAGCGACGAGTACAAGGTCATGGCCATGGCCTCCTACGGGCGCCCCCGCTTCCTCAAGGAGCTGCGCGAGCTCGTCCACCCGACGGGCGACGGGGGGTTCCGCGTCGAGCCGATCGACTGGAGCGTCTACGCCAAGGCGCTGTCGAAGGGCGAGGCGTGGACGGCCGACCACGCCGACCTGGCCGCGAGCGTCCAGACCCGCCTGGAGGAGGTCCTGCTGGACCTGGTCCGCTGGCTGCACGACCGGACCGGCGCCCGCCACCTGACCATGGCCGGCGGCGTGGCGCTCAACTGCGTGGCCAACACCCGCCTGTTCCACGAGGGTCCGTTCGAGGACGTGTGGGTGCAGCCGGCGGCGGGCGACTCCGGCACCGCCCTCGGGGGCGCGCTGCACCTGGCCAGGGCGCACGGCGACCCCGTCGTCCCGATGCCCGGCGCCGACCTCGGCCGCGGGTGGAGCGACGAGGAGCTGGCCGCCTGGCTGGACGTGGCCAAGGTGCCGTACGAGCGGCCGGTGGACCTGGCCGCGGCCGTGGCCGCCGAGCTCGCCGCCGACCGGATCGTGGCCTGGTTCCAGGGACGGGCCGAGTACGGCCCCCGGGCGCTCGGCCGCCGGTCGCTGCTCGCGCACCCCGGCAGGCCGGGCAACACCGAGCGGCTGAACGACGTCAAGGGCCGCGAGCAGTTCCGTCCCATCGCCCCGATGGTGCGGGCCGAGCGCGCCCCCGAGATCTTCGGCAGGGGCCCGGTGCCGAGCCCGTACATGCTGTTCGTCCACGACGTGCGGCCCGAGTGGCGCGAGCGCATCCCCGCGGTCGTGCACGTGGACGGGACCGCGCGCATCCAGACCGTCGAGCGCGGGCGGGACCCGCTGCTCGCGCGGCTGCTGGAGGAGTTCGAGGCGCGGACCGGGCTGCCCGTGGTGGTCAACACCAGCCTCAACACCGCGGGCCGTCCCATGGTCGACGACCCGCGCGACGCGCTGGAGTGCTTCGGCTCCGCGCCCGTCGACGTGCTCGTGCTCGGCCCGTACCTGGTGCGCAGAGGGGCGGTGTTCGCCGGATGACCAGACCGACACCCGGCGGCGAGCGCCGCCGCACGACCGCCGCCGCTCCCGGCGCCACGGCGGAGACCACGCCCCGCGCCACGCAGGCGAAGGCCCGCGGGAAGGCGTCCGCGACGGCCGCGGCCCGGAGCCGTACGGCGCGGAAGGGCGCCGGGCCCGCCGTGACCGTCGTGATCCCGACGATCGGGCGGCCCAGCCTGGCCGCGACGCTCGCCGCGATCGGGCCCGGTCCGGAGATCGTCGTGGTGGACGACCGGACCGGCGAGCCGGAGCCCCTGGCCGTGCCCGCGCGCGTCCGGGTCCTGCGATCCGGCGGACGCGGGCCGGCGGCGGCGCGCAACGTCGGCTGGCGCGCCGCGACGACGCCCTGGGTGGCGTTCCTGGACGACGACGTCGTCCCCGGGCCCGGATGGGTGGAGGCGCTCGCCCGCGACCTGGCGGACCTGCCGGCGACGGTGGGCGGCACCCAGGCGCGGCTGGAGGTGCCGCTGCCCGGCGACCGCCGCCCGACCGACGCCGAGCGCAACACCGCCGGCCTCGCCGGCGCCCGGTGGATCACCGCCGACATGGCCTACCGCAGGTCGGCCCTGGAGGCGGCGGGCGGTTTCGACGAGCGGTTCCCTGCGGCCTACCGGGAAGACTGCGACCTCGCGTTACGGGTCGAGGCGGCGGGCTTCTCCCTGGTCAGGGGTGAGCGGCTGACACGGCACCCCGTCCGCCCCGGCGGGTTCTGGTCGAGCGTGCGGCTCCAGCGGGGCAACGCCGACGACGCGCTGATGCGCCGGGTGCACGGCCCGGGCTGGCGGGACGCCATCGGCGGCGCTCCCGGGAGGCTCCGGCGGCACGCCCTGACGACGGGCGCCGCGGTCCTGGCCCTCGGCCTGTCCGCGGCGGCGGCCTTGACGGCCCGGTCCGGCCCCGGCCGCCGGGCGCTGGGCGCGGCGGCCGGAGCGGCGG
>NZ_KI866526.1:563453-567093 GCF_000511135.2 Microbispora sp. ATCC PTA-5024
CTGACCGCCGAGTTCGCCTGGGCGCGGATCGCGCCCGGGCCGCGGACCGCGGAGGAGATCCTGCGCATGACGGTGACGAGCGTGGTCATCCCGCCGGTCGCGGTCGCGCACCGGCTCAGGGGCGAGGCGTCGGCGCGGGCAGGAGGGCGCTCGTGATCGGGACCGCCCTGGTGGTGCGGCCCGACAACGCGGGCGACGTCCTGCTGGCCGGCCCGGCCATCCGGGCCGTGGCCGCGGGGGCGCGCGAGGTCGTGCTGCTCGCCGGGCCGCACGGCCGGGCCGCGGGCGAGCTGCTCCCGGGTGTGGACCGCGTGATCGAGTGGCAGACGCCCTGGATCGATCCCGGCCACGTGCCCGCGACCGAGGCCCACATCCTGGGGCTGATCGACGCCGTGCGCGGGATCGCGCCCGACGCGGCGCTGATCCTCACCTCGTTCCACCAGTCGGCCCTGCCGACGGCGCTGCTGCTCCGGATGGCCGGCACGCCGGTGATCGCCGCCATCAGCGCCGACTACCCCGGCTCCCTGCTGGACGTGCGCCACGTCGTCGACGAGGACGTGGACGTGCCGGAGGCCGAGCGCATGCTCGACCTCGCCGGGGCCGCCGGGTTCGCGCTCCCGCCCGGCGACGACGGCCGCCTGGCCGTGCGGACGCCCCTGCCGGAGGTCGACCACTTCACCGGGCCGCCCGGGTACGTCGTGGTCCACCCGGGCACCACGGCCCCGGCGCGTGCCTGGCCCCCGCAACGCTGGGTCGAGGCCGTCGAGGGGCTCCTCGAGGCGGGGGAGCGGGTGGTGGTCACCGGCAGCCCGGGGGAGCGCGAGCTCACCGCCCTCGTGGCCGGGCCCAAGGCGCTGGACCTGGGCGGCGCAACGACGTTCGCCGAGCTCGCCGCCGTCCTCGCCGGGGCGGGCGCCGTCGTGGCGGCCAACACCGGCCCCGCCCACCTGGCCGCCGCCGTCGGCACGCCCGTCGTCAGCCTCTTCGCGCCCGTCGTGCCCGCCGCCCGCTGGGCCCCGTACGGCGTGCCGTCCGTGCTGCTGGGAGACCAGCAGGCTTCCTGCCGGGGGACCCGCGCGAGGGTCTGCCCCGTCCCCGGCCATCCGTGCCTCTCCTCCGTCCGTGGAGATCAGGTCGTCGAGGCGGTCCGCCGCCTCGCCGTCGTGAAAGAGAGGGTGCCATGAGGATCGCCCTGATATCGGAACACGCCAGCCCGCTGGCGACCCTCGGCGGTGTCGACGCGGGCGGGCAGAACGTGCACGTGGCGGCGCTGGCCGTCGCCCTGGCCCAGCGGGGCAACGAGGTCACCGTGCACACCCGGCGGACCTCGCCCGGCCAGCCCGACCGGGTGGAGATGGCGCCCGGGGTCACGGTCGAGCACGTGCCCGCCGGGCCGGCCGAGCAGGTGCCCAAGGACGAGCTCCTGCCGTACATGCGGGAGTTCGCCGAGCACCTCGCCCGCCGCTGGGCGGCCGGGCCGCCCGACGTGGCGCACGCGCACTTCTGGATGAGCGGGCTCGCGACCGTGACGGCGGCCGAGGACCTCGGCGTGCCCGTCGTGCAGACGTTCCACGCGCTCGGCACGGTGAAGCGGCGCTGGCAGGGCGCGGCGGACACCAGCCCGCCCCGGCGCGTCGCGATCGAGCGCGACGTGGGACGCCGCGCGCTCGCGGTGATCGCCACCTGCAGCGACGAGGTCAGGGAGCTGACGGTGATGGGCGTGCCGGCCGACCGGATCACCGTCGTGCCCTGCGGCGTCGACCTGGACACCTTCCGCCCGGACGGCCCGGCCGCCCCCGGCAACGGCCGGCCGCGCGTGCTCAGCATCGGCCGCATGGTGCCGCGCAAGGGCGTGGACACGGTGATCCGGGCGATGCGCCTGGTGCCGGAGGCCGAGCTCGTCGTCGCGGGCGGGGACCCCGCCGACCCGTCCGACGAGGAGACCGCCCGGCTGCGCGAACTGGCCGCCGCCTACGGCCTGGCCGACCGGGTCCACCTGATCGGCGGCGTGGGCCGCCGGGACGTGCCCGCCCTGATGCGCTCGGCCGACGTCCTGGCGACCGTGCCCTGGTACGAGCCGTTCGGCATGGTGCCGCTGGAGGCCCTGGCGTGCGGCGTGCCCGTCGTGGCCTCCGCGGTCGGCGGCCATCTCGACACCGTGGCCGGCTGCGGAGTGCTCGTGCCGCCCCGCCGGCCCCGCGCCCTGGCCCGGGCGCTGTGCGATCTGCTGGCCAGGCCCGCGCTGCGGGCCGCGCTCTCGGCGGCCGGAGTGCGCCGGGCCCGCGCCCGGTACGGCTGGCCGCGGGTGGCCGAGCAGACCGAGTCCGTATATCGCAACCTGATCGGCGGGCGCCTCGGCAGCCTCGCCGCGGCGGGAGGCTGAGCGATGCATCCTCACCTGGCCCGGCTGAGTACCGCGCTGTCGGCGGTCGACCCGGAGACCCCCAAGATCTACGCCTGGGGGTTCAAGCTCGCGGGCGTCCTCGGCGGCGGCGGGCGGCTGCTCGCCTGCGGCAACGGCGGCTCGGCCGCCGAGGCCCAGCACCTGACGGCGGAGCTGGTGGGACGCTACCGCGCCGACCGCCGGCCGTACGCGGCGATCCCGCTGCACGCCGACACCTCGACGCTGACGGCGATCGGCAACGACTTCGGCATGGGGGAGCTGTACGCCCGGCAGGTGCGGGCGCACGGCCGTCCGGGTGACGTGCTGATGTGCCTGTCCACCAGCGGGTCGAGCCCGAACGTCACCGAGGCCGCCGAGGCGGCGCGCGAGTGCGGGCTCACGACGTGGGCGCTCACCGGCCCCGCGCCGAACCCGCTGGCGGACCTGTGCGACGAGTCCATCGCCGTTCCCGCCGGGGACACCGCGACCGTCCAGGAGGTGCACCTCACAGTGATCCACATGCTCTGCGACGTGATCGAGAAGGCGTGCGCGTGACCGGACCCATCGGACCCGTCGTCATCGTCGGAGACTCCCTGCTCGACGTCGACGTCGAGGGCGACGCCACCCGGCTGTGCCCGGACGCGCCCGTCCCTGTGGTGGAGGGGCTGGCGGAGCACCACCGCCCCGGAGGGGCGGGGCTGGCGGCGCTGCTGGCCGCCCGCGACGGCACGGAGGTCGTTCTCGTCACCGCGATCGGGGACGACGCCTCCGGCAGGCGGCTGGAGAGCCTGCTCGCGCCCGCCGTCGAGCTCGTACGGCTGCCGCTGCGCGGGTCCACGGTCCGCAAGACCCGGGTCAGGGCGCGCGGCCAGACGCTGCTGCGGATCGACACCGGAGACGGGGGACCGGCGGCGGACGCGGCCGCGGCGGGCCGGGCGGCGGCCGCGCTGCGAAGGGCCACGGCCGTGCTGGTGGCCGACTACGGCGGAGGCGTGGCCGACCTCCACCGGGACCTCCTGGGCGGCCTCGACGTCCCCCTCGTCTGGGACCCCCATCCCCGCGGCTCGCTCCCGATCCCGGGGTGCGCGCTGGTCACCCCGAGCGAGGCCGAGGCCAGGACGCTGTCCGGCGAGCCGTACGCCCCGGCCGACCGGGCGGCCCGCCGCCTGGTCCGCGACCTCGGCGCGGAGGCCGTCGCCGTCACGCTCGGCGAACGGGGGGCCGTGCTGGCCCGCCGGGGCGGCCGGTTCTGCGCGG